>NZ_BFAQ01000019.1:102845-137398 GCF_002933855.1 Vibrio penaeicida | reverse complement strand
ACGTGTGCGTAGTGACGAGATGGAGTGTCGTACTCAACGTGAGAAGTTGCGATTGTGATACCGCGCTCACGCTCTTCTGGAGCGTTATCGATTGATGCGAAGTCTTTCGCTTCACCGCCGTACACTTTAGATAGAGTAGTACAGATTGCAGCAGTTAGAGTTGTTTTACCGTGGTCAACGTGGCCGATAGTACCAACGTTTACGTGCGGTTTCGTACGTTCAAATTTTTCTTTAGACACGATCGTGTTCCTTCCTAGTTATGATTCACCCTGAAATCTGCTCAAGGTGCGCCAGAATTTGCTATTTTATGCGCCAACTTGCGTCAGCGCAATAGGTTCGTTATTAATCAAATAACGATTATCCACGTTCTGAAATGATTGCTTCAGCAACATTTTTAGGCACTTCAGCGTACTCACTAAACTCCATAGAGTAAGAAGCACGACCTTGTGTCGCAGAACGTAAGTCAGTTGCGTACCCGAACATGGCTGACAACGGAACTTGTGCACGAATTATCTTCAGGCCAGCTGTCCCCTCGTCCATACCTTCAATGATGCCGCGACGACGGTTAAGATCGCCTACTACATCACCCATCCAGTCTTCTGGAGTCGTTACTTCAACCTTCATCATTGGCTCTAAAAGAACAGGTTGCGCTTCAAGTGCACCGTTCCTAAAGGCCATGGAGCCAGCGATTTTAAACGCCATCTCACTTGAGTCGACATCGTGGTATGAACCATCGAAAAGTGTTGCTTTAACATCC
The DNA here is from genome assembly GCF_002933855.1 of Vibrio penaeicida. Lineage (GTDB taxonomy): Bacteria > Pseudomonadota > Gammaproteobacteria > Enterobacterales > Vibrionaceae > Vibrio > Vibrio penaeicida_A. The sequence goes on along the minus strand of NZ_BFAQ01000019.1, from coordinate 136,641 downwards.
AGTACAGGATAGCCAGCCAACACACCGTTGTTCATTTGCTCCTCGATACCTTTCGATACGGAGCTGATGTATTCTTTAGGAACAGCACCACCAACGATCTCATCTACAAAAACAAACCCGTCGCCAACTTCTGCAGGCTCTAGTTTCAGCCATACGTGTCCGTATTGACCTCTACCACCTGACTGGCGGACGAATTTGCCTTCAACTTCTGTGCTGCCGCGAATGGTTTCACGGTAAGCAACTTGTGGTTTACCCACGTTGCAGTCCACACTGAATTCACGCTTCATACGGTCAACAATAATTTCTAGGTGGAGTTCGCCCATACCCGAAATCAGAACTTGACCTGTTTCGTCATCAGTTTCAACACGGAAAGAGGGATCTTCTGCTGCCAGCTTACCTAGCGCAATACCCATTTTTTCCTGATCAGCTTGAGAACGAGGTTCAACCGCAATTTGAATTACTGGTTCAGGGAACTCCATGCGTTCAAGTACTACTTTATGATCTTGATTACACAGTGTGTCACCTGTTGTTACATCTTTTAGACCGACTGCAGCGGCAATATCGCCAGCGCGAATTTCTTTAATCTCTTCACGCTTGTTTGAGTGCATCTGTACAATACGACCGAAACGTTCGCGCTTTTGCTTAACAGAGTTATAGACGCTGTCGCCAGAGTTCACAACACCAGAGTAAACACGCATGAATGTCAATGTGCCTACAAACGGGTCTGTCGCAATTTTAAACGCGAGAGCTGAAAATGGTTCGTTGTCGTCAGCATGACGTTCAACTTCATTTTCATCGTCGTCTATTCCTTTGATTGCAGGAACGTCTACAGGCGAAGGCAGGAATTCAATAACAGCATCCAATACCGCTTGTACACCTTTATTCTTGAACGCACTGCCACATGTTGCCAGTACGATTTCGTTGTTTAGTGTACGAGTACGTAACGCATCCTTGATTTCGGCTTCAGTTAATTCGCCATCTTCAAGGTATTTGTCCATTAGCTCTTCGCTTGCTTCAGCCGCTGCTTCAACTAGGTTTGAATGCCACTCTTCTGCAAGTTCTTGCATGTCAGCTGGAATGTCTTCGTATGTAAACGTCATGCCTTGATCGGCTTCATTCCAGTTGATTGCTTTCATCTTGATAAGGTCGATGACACCTCCGAACTCATCTTCTGCACCAATATTTAATTGGATAGGAACTGGGTTCGCACCAAGACGATCTTTAATTTGGTTTACAACGCGTAGGAAGTCTGCGCCTGCACGGTCCATCTTATTTACAAATACCATACGAGGAACTTGGTATTTGTCTGCTTGACGCCATACAGTTTCAGACTGAGGTTCAACACCTGATGAGCCACAGAACACAACCACTGCACCATCAAGTACACGGAGAGAACGCTCTACTTCGATAGTAAAGTCTACGTGTCCAGGGGTATCAATGATGTTTACGCGATGATCTTGGAACTGTGCTTCCATACCACGCCAGAAAGTAGTAGTTGCAGCTGAGGTGATAGTAATACCACGCTCCTGCTCCTGCTCCATCCAGTCCATGGTTGCAGCACCATCGTGAACTTCGCCGATTTTGTGAGAAAGGCCAGTGTAGAACAGAATACGCTCAGTTGTGGTTGTTTTTCCTGCGTCTACGTGAGCACAGATACCGATATTACGGTAGCGCTCAATAGGAGTTTTACGAGCCACGATTGTATCCTCTTACTAAGGTTCACCTTAGAAAATAGAAAAGTGCTGCGAGAGAACCTCGCAGCACAGAAGGTATTACCAGCGGTAATGTGCGAATGCTTTGTTAGCATCAGCCATACGGTGAACGTCTTCACGTTTCTTAACCGCAGTACCTTTGTTCTCAGACGCATCTAGCATTTCAGCAGCTAGGCGTTGAGCCATAGATTTTTCACCACGCTTACGCGCAGCTTCAACCAACCAACGCATAGCAAGTGCGTTACGGCGAACCGGACGTACTTCTACAGGTACTTGGTAAGTTGAACCACCCACACGGCGAGATTTAACTTCTACCGCTGGGCGAACATTTTCAAGAGCTTCTTCAAATACAGCTAAGTGATCTTTACCAGATTTCTCAGCCATTGCTTCTAGTGCAGTGTAAACGATTTTCTCTGCAGTAGATTTCTTTCCGTCAACCATAAGGATGTTAACGAACTTTGCCAGCAATTCAGATTTGAACTTAGGATCTGGAAGGATCTTACGCTGACCAATTACGCGACGACGTGGCATGGATATTCTCCGTTGTCTTCTTCAGGTTATCCAAAACTTTTCAGTTTCTTCAAAAAATAAAAATGAAAATTTAGTGTTTGGCCTTACTTAACGCCTTTCTTTTTACAGAAAAGGGGCATTAAGACTTAGGACGCTTCACACCATACTTAGAACGACCTTGCTTACGGTCGTTTACGCCAGCACAGTCAAGTGCGCCGCGAACAGTGTGGTAACGTACACCCGGAAGGTCTTTAACACGACCGCCACGGATTAGAACAACTGAGTGCTCTTGAAGGTTGTGACCTTCACCGCCGATGTACGAAGTCACTTCGAAGCCGTTCGTTAGACGAACACGACATACTTTACGAAGTGCTGAGTTAGGTTTTTTAGGTGTAGTAGTGTAAACACGAGTACATACACCACGTTTTTGTGGGCACGCTTCTAGTGCAGGCACGTTGCTTTTAACAACCTGCTTTGCACGAGGCTTACGTACCAACTGGTTAATAGTTGCCATTAACTAGCTCCTGAATTACTTGAAAGTAAGCTTTGTGAAAAATCTATTCCCCAAAATGCACCTATGTACAATTGGGGACGCAAAATTCTATGCAGCAGTGATGTGAGTGTCAAGAAATATACAGATCTTTTTTACCAGCTTAGCTTGTCTAGCGAAAAACACATAAAGACAAGCGCAATGCATAACTGCATTTTTAGGGAAGATAATTGAATGCCGATGCGGCTTATTCCCAAGTTAAAGTAGTTTCATGTACTTCTGTGAGGGTGACCCAATCGCTAAAGTCAGCTTTAGCAACGTTATCATCAATGCAGCTTCTCAACCCTCTTGCATCCACATCGGGCATCAGTACATAAATAGCCAGTTTACTGTTTACAAGGTATTCAAATGCATGATGGTGGGTGTTAGCGGCATAGACGGCATCTTCAACAAGTAAGATGATATCATGTGAGGCTGAATATTGGATGGCTTCTTTTATTCCAGCTTGAGATTTGACGATGTGTAGCATGTTCTATTCTCAGAAAGTCAGTGCTTTACCAGCAGAATTCAATTTATCTATCATCTGTTTTCTAGATAATCGGCTTGCATCAATGATTAACTCTGCATCTTTTAGTCCACGCTCATGGAGAGAGTCTTCACATATGAACACGTTTTCGATGTCATACAAATCGAAGAGCTTGAACATTGGAGCATAATCTTTGCTAAGAATGTCAGATGTATTTTGCGACGCTAGTAATTGAGCAACGCCATCACCGATAAACAAAACGGTTATGTCCTCACAATATGCCGATGCAGCCAAAAGCGCATCGACGCCCTCTCGTCCAGAATTACTACCGTGAGGCAAACTTCTAAATACAAATGTTAACTTGCTCAAAATTGAACCACTCTATCTTGGGTAAGCATTGCTTCAGCCAAGCTCCCCAAACCGGCTTGTTCAAAACCATGGGCTAGATTGTGTTGCGTCAATTGATGTTGTTCAGCTTCATCTTGGCTAACCACTCCACGTCTTAATGAAGCAGCAACGCAAGTCTCCATACGAACACCATTTGTATTGGCTAACTCTTGCCACGCTTTTGTTAGATCAAACTCATCGTTAGCAGGTACCGCTAATTGCGTTCCGTTGTACACGCCATCTTTATAAAAGAAAACACTGACTAGCGTATGCCCTTTTTCAATCAGCGCACATGCAAATTGGTAAGCATTTCGGGCAGATTGAGTACCATATACACCACCATTAACAACTAGAGTATAAGTGAGAGATACACTCACTTCTCGCCATCCTCAGTCTTACGCTGACGAATATACAAATAAACGGTGTGCTTGGAGATGTTGAGCCTATCTGCAACGCGGTTAATTGCGTCTTTTATGTCAAAAATACCCTTGTCATAGAGATCCATAACAATCTGACGGTTTTTAGTGTTGTTAGAGACAGACTTGTCCGCATTAATATCTTCTATAGTGCGCTCGACCGTTTGATCCACCAGCTCTTCAACGTCGCTAGCAAAGTTAACGGAAGAAGCAGCCTCTTTCGCTTCTTCGTTCGGCATAAATGCTTGCAAAACTTGAGAGAAAGGAACATCTAGGTTGATATTGATACATAGAAGACCAATAACTCGGTTGTCACCGTTGCGGATGGCGATTGTGATTGATTTCATCAACACTCCACCCTTCGCGCGAGTAAAGTAAGAACGAGAAAAGTTACGCTCTGAACCTTCGATATCCTTCAACATTTTTAAAGCAAGATCCGTAATCGGAGACCCCACCTGACGGCCTGTATTTTCTCCGTTAGCAATTTTAATGGCAGACGTATTTAGATCTTCGAGTGAGTGCAATACGATTTCACAGTGTGCACCAATTAAACTGGCAAGCCCATCGACCACCGCTTCGTATGAGCGAAGGATAATTTTATCGTGCTCAGAAAATGGCTTCACATCTATGGATTCCATCTCAAGCAGCGAATCTGCATAAATCGCATCTGATGTATTCACGTTCACCTTACCTAGTGCATATTTATTTCAATTATTTGGTAGAAGTTTATCAGAAAATTTTAATCGGGCACGGATAACCATACTATCTAGTGACTTAGAGCAAACATTGCATTGATTTCCTAGATACAGACGAAAAAAAGAGCTCCGAAGAGCTCTTTTTGAATATGTAGACCAATGCTTATTGAGTTGCCGTTTCTGCTTTGTCGCCACCGTCGATTTCAAGCAATTCGACTTCAAATACTAGCGTTGAGTTAGCAGGGATCGTTGGAGTGTCTTGCTCGCCGTATGCTAGCTCTGGTGGGATAACAAACTTGTACTTAGAGCCAACTTGCATTAGCTGAACACCTTCAGTCCAACCTGGAATCACTCGATTTAGAGGGAACGTTGCAGGTTGATCGCGATCGTATGAGCTATCAAACTTAGTGCCATCAATCAGAGTACCTGAGTAATGTACAACAACAGTATCTGTCTCTTTAGGTGAATTGCCTTCTGCTGCGCTCAATACTTGGTAAAGAAGCCCAGACTCAGTCGCCGAAACGCCTTCTTGCTTAGAAAATTCTGAACGGAAATCGTCGCCTTCTTTCTTAGCAGCTGCAGACTTCTCTGCTGCTTGCGCTTCCATTTTCTTAGCCACACGCTGATCTAACGACTCTAGAGCAGCACGAATTTCGTCTTCGTTTAGCGCCGCTTTCTCACCAAATACATCTTCGATACCTTGAAGCACAAGCTCTTTCTTCAGCTCAATACCGATTTCTTTAGGCTTTTCAATGCTTGTGTTCAAGTAGTTTGCAAACGATACACCAATTGCGTATGCCGCTTTTTCATCTTCGTTCTGGAAGGCCACAGCTGGAGCAGCTTGTTCTACTTTTGCGGTTTCTTCTACTTTCGGCTCTTCTTTTACTTCTTCTTGACAGCCTACAGCCAGAGCAACTGTTGCAGCTAGCAGTGACGCTTTAAACAAAGGTTTCATTTAATTCTCCAAATTATAAATGTTTGGCGGAGAGCCTCTCCGACATCCTTTAAATATCTTGCACAGTTTCGTGCAAAAAAGTTGTGGTATCAATATACTGGTTTCATGTCCACTGACACAAACCGGATTTCTACAGCGATGCGAACAGTTTCTCACTCTGTGGTTCTAACCATTGTCATTCTTTTGTTAAATGGGTGCTTTTTCACACAAAAAAATGACCAGCGCTGGGTTATAGAACCATCTGGCACAACCAGCTTTGGTTTGAGCCGAGATGGACGCTTTGCTTTACTTTATTCAAAAGAGCACCAATTGCTTCTATGGGATCTTGAAAACAATGAAGAGCTTGCCCAATTAGGCGCTCAAGATCCACAATCCAATACCGTCTCCCATATTCGAATTGCCGACAACGGACGCTTTGCCATTACCGCTACGCAACAGAATTTTGCAGTTTGGGATCTTGGTTGGACACAAGCTCAAGGGCTCTGGTCTATCTCTGATGGCGTTATCCGCGATATCGACATTTCCAGCAATGGTGAACAAGTTCTACTGGGCTTATCAAATGGTAAAGCCATTTATGTGGACTTAGTCACTGGACGGCGGCTTGAGTTCCTTGCTCATCGGGAAAAAGTTAATTCTGTGGCTCTCTCCCCAAATGGTCGATTTGCTCTATCTGGTGGAAACGACTACAACGCTTACTTATGGGACACCCAAACCGGACTAGCACTTCATAAATTTGAGCACGATGCCCGAATCAATCGAGTTGCTCTGCAGCGCGACGGTAAACTTGCTTTTACGTCTGATGGCTCTAACGATGCATTTGTCTGGGATTTATCTAACGGTGAGAAAATATCCGAATTAAAAGCGTTCCAACGTCAGCTAATATTCACATCTGCACGCTTTTCTGACGATGGCAAGCAGCTTGTTACTGGTACGCCAGGAAGCAGAGTCATGCTATGGGATACACAAAGTGGCAAACGTCTGGATTATTGGGAAGTCGAACCGCAAAAAGATGCTCGCCCTCCCCGCGCTGTCGTGTATGATGCGTCCTTTGATGAACAGCAACGAATTATTTCTGGCACGTCAGCAGGTATTGCTCAAGCGTGGCGGATTGAAACTGAGTAAACACCATGCCAAACGAGAAAGAACTGCAAAAACGTATTGAAGACTTAGAATGCCAACTTGCTTTTCAAGAGCAAACCATTGACGAGTTGAACGACGCGTTGAGTCAGCAGCAACTGCTGATTACAAAGATGCAGGATCAAATGAAATATGTGGTCGGCAAGGTGAAAAATATGGATTCCTCCAACTTGGCGGACGCTTCTGAAGAAACGCCCCCACCGCATTACTGATCCTTTTGACGCTGGAGCCTGGAAACTATACCTGGTTTACTCATCGGCAAAAATCTTAACGAGCAGTTCCCCGTTAGTGTTAATACTAGCTCGATACATACCTGAGCTATTCATACCGAAATGGATATCGCCATGCGAGTCCAACGCTATTAGCCCACCTTCCCCGCCCATGGATTTCAGTTCGCCTTGAATGATCGTTTCGCACGCGACATGAACATCTTCTTTTAGGTATTTCATTCGGGCAGCAACGTCTGCCGCCACTGTTTTCCGGATAAAGTATTCGCCCATGCCCGTTGTAGATACTGCAACATTGCCGTTTTCAGCGATGGTTCCACACCCTATTAAGGCAGAATCTCCCACTCGACCATACTTTTTATTTGTTACCCCACCAGTACTGGTTGCTGCTGCTAAATTTCCTTGGTAATCCAACGCCACGGCACCCACCGTGCCATATTTTTTATCGTCGGGGTATTTTGATTCTGATAGAGCAAACAAGCCTTTTTCTTTCATGGTTTGCAGTTGCTCGTAACGACGCTCTGTATAAAAGTAATCTTGTTCGGTGTACTCATACCCATGCTCGAAGGCAAATTCTTCAGCGCCTTCACCAATCAATAAGACATGATTACTTTTTTTCATTACATCACGAGCGAGAGCAATAGGATTTTGGATATGACGTACTCCAGCAATGGCACCAGCTTCACTATTTGCTCCGTGCATCAAGGATGCATCCATTTCAACCATTTCGCTGTTGGTGAGTACGGAGCCTCTTCCCGCATTAAATAGTGGGCAATCTTCCATAACTTTTACCGCTTCGACCACCGCATCGAGCGCATCTCCCCCTTCAGACAGCACTTTGTGACCCGCTTTCACAGAGAGAGTCAATGCTTGCTGAAATTCAGCTCGCATTTCTGTCGTCATTTTGTCTCTTAAAATTGTTCCTGCGCCACCATGTATTGCGATGGAAAAAGGCTTAGTCATTGTGCTTTCCTAAAATCAGATTTACCGCTTACGTAATTTCTCACAGCCCATAAAAAAACGCCAACTGAGTAATCAGTCGGCGCTCTCAACTTTAGCAGCTTAAGGATACTTGAATGTAAACCTTAAGAATTAGTGGGAACCACAGCTTCCGCCGCCGCAGCAACCCTCTTTCTCTTCGCCATGGTCGTGATCGTGGTCACCACCACAACATCCTTCTTCTTGATGGATATGTCCGTGTTCAATTTCATCCGCTGTTGCTTCACGTGTCGCTATCACTTCTACATCAAAAGTCAGAGACTGACCCGCTAGCATGTGGTTACCATCAACAACGACTTCATCACCGTCCACTTCTGTTACTTCAACAGGGATAGGACCTTGATCAGTATCCGCTAGGAAACGCATACCCACTTCAATCTCATCTACACCTTGGAATACATTTGCTGGTACGCGCTGTACCAGTGCATCATTGTGCTCACCATAAGCATCTTCTGGAGAAACATTAGCGGTAAACTTATCGCCTGCCACTTTACCATCCAGCTCTTTCTCAAGACCTGTGATTAGGTTGTTGTGACCGTGAAGGTAGTCCAATGGCGCTTCGCTAGTTGACTCGTCGACAACCACACCGTCTTCTGTTTTCACTTGGTATGCCAGACTAACAACCACGTTTTTTTCAATTTTCATGATGACTCCAAGGAGGTTTGAAATCCTGAGAGAAAGTCGGTTCTCAGGAAAATTATTGATTACCCCGCTATTATGGGGACGAAATATCAAAACACAATAAAAGCGCGGTTTTCTTTATTCATGCAGGCTCAATCTGGCTTAAAGATGCCAATCATGTCTTGTGCGGCGTGCTCGCTTTTTTCCACGGCTTCAGTGGTTCTTTGTTCAACATAGTCGCAGTCAACACATTCAACCACTTCTACACTGTTTTCTTCCCACCAACGTAAGGTATCTTTTTCTTTACACTGCGGGCATGCCGCGCCAGCGATAAATCTTTTCTTCAGTTTCACGTTCACCTCTATTCCCAATTTTGGCGGGAATCATTTTCCATTTCACGACCAAATATTTCTTCCAGTTCCTTACGAGCTTCTTTGGCTCGCATAGCCAACTCTTTATCTTCACTGTGCTCTGGAAGTAACTCTTCTAACATTTTCATGTCGAGCTTTTTGAAATGCGATGTCGCGCGTTTTGCTTGATACGGGTGCATTCCAAGTTGAGTCAGTGTTTGTCGTCCTAAATCCAATGCCCCTAAGAAGGTTTCACGAGAAAACGCATCTACGCCATGGTTCAACAGTTGATACGCTTCTACGCGGCTACGAGCTCGTGCCAATACCTTCAAGTTAGGGAAATGGTGGCGACACAAATCCACTATTTTCATCACCTCGTCGGGTGAATCGGTACATACTACTATTGCTTCAGCCTTGGCAGCACCTGCCGCTCTCAATAACTCGAGTTGGGTCGCGTCACCATAGAACACCTTATATCCAAACTTTCTGAGAAGCTGAATCTGACTCGCATCACTTTCTAATACGGTAATACGGATCTTATTGGCATACATTAGTCGTCCGACAACCTGACCAAATCGCCCAAACCCAGCAATAATCACTCTTGGCCTGCGATCAATTACATCCGATTTCATCCCATCGCCGTCATTGATAGTACGTGCAAACCAGCTTTTTTGAATCAAAAGTAGTAAAGGCGTCGTAACCATGGAAATACTCACGACCACCAGCAAAAACGCTCCTAATTCTGGATCTAATAGGTTCTCTGCCTGAGCTGCGGTAAAAATAACAAAAGCGAATTCGCCGCCTTGGCTTAGTATTACCGCCATTGAGCTTCGTGCTTTCGCACTGGTACCAAACAGTCGCCCTAACATGTAAAGCACGCTGGCTTTAATTGAAATGAGTAAGACGACAGCAACAAGAACTTCAATCGGTTCAATAACCAACAATCCAAGGTTAACGGCCATGCCCACAGCAATAAAAAACAAGCCGAGTAATAAACCTTTAAATGGCTCAATAGCAATTTCTAATTCATGTCGGTACTCACTTTCAGCGAGTAGAACACCCGCAAGGAAAGTACCAAGCGCCATTGATAAACCAAGCTGCTGCATGATTAAAGCAATACCCACAACCAAGAGTAGTGCTGTGGCAGTGAAAAGTTCACGCACACCAGTTAATACGATGTATCGAAAAGCGGGTCTCAAAAGATAGTGACCTATTACTAGGAGACCGACAATACCGCCTAAAGTTTTCAGCGCATCCAACCAATCGCCACCAGAACCACCAGCCAATATAGGGATGACAGCTAACATTGGGATGACGGCAATATCTTGGAACAACAATACGGCAAAGCCAGACTGCCCGGTTTCGGTTCCTGTCCAGCCCTGTTCCTCAATGACTCTCAACGCTATTGCGGTTGAAGACAGTGCCAAGCCCATCCCTATCACCAAACTACTCTGCCAAGACACGCCACCGTAATAGACTATCGATGAAATAACTGCCGTAGTAATAAGAACCTGCGCTCCCCCTAACCCCAGAATGGGTCGTCGCATTTGCCAGAGTTTACTTGGGTTAAGTTCTAATCCAATCAGGAATAAAAGAAGCACAACACCAAATTCGGCAAAATGCAAAATGGCTTCTACATCACTGATAAGCCCCATTCCCCAAGGACCAATCGCAATTCCCGCGAGTAAATAGCCTAATACAGAACCCAGCCCCATGCGCTGAGCCAATGGAACAGCCACCACTGCAGCAGAAAGGAAAATTGCGGTACTCGTGAGAATCTCATTCGTCGCAGCCATTCTTACTCCCGTTCTCCAGAGGGTTTAACAACCAGTGCCGATACTGCTCGGCGTGTTGGTAGCGCTCTCCATCCGTTGCGTTTCTCGCCCAATAAAGCGTCAAAGGATCTATCCAATGCATTCGGCACAGCAATGCCGTTAACTCGAATGGCTGCAATATCTCTTCTAGTGGGTACTTGTTGTAACCACTCGCTGCAAATGCGTTCTCAGCGCCGCCCGTGGTAATGACACTGCGCCAGTATTTTCCTGCTAATGCACAACCTTCACCAAACGCAAACCCTTTACCAAGCACTCTGTCCATCCACTCTTTTAATAGCGCCGGGCAGGAGTACATGTAAAGAGGGTGCTGAAAAACGATGACATCGTGTTCGAGCAGCAATTGGTGTTCGTGAGCAACATCGATAAAGAAATCAGGATAATGCGCATAGAGATCATGAATGGTCACGTGGTCTAACCCACGAATCTGATTGATCATCACTTGGTTTGCGACTGAGTTATCAGGATCGGGGTGAACGTAAATCACCAAAATCTTAGGCAGCGAATGAGCTTTTTCTTGAATAACAGTCATGCTTTCTGACGTCTTCCTTCACGGCATGTTGTTGTTTTTCCGTTAATCCATCATAACGTAAATAGTATAATGATCGACATTTATCATGAATCCCCATAGTATTCGAACCGTTAAATTCTCTTATTCGACACGAGCACTATGATTACCTTTTCTGACATCCAACTCCTTCGAGGTGGCAAACCTCTGCTAGATCAAGCCAGCGCGACCATTCACCCCGGAGACAAAGTAGGTTTGGTCGGAAAAAATGGCTGTGGCAAATCCACCTTATTTGCACTGTTAAAAGACGAACTGTCTATTGACGCCGGTACCTTCCATAAGCCTAGTCAATGGGAGCTTGCTTGGGTAGCACAAGAAACACCTGCCCTTGAAAGAGAGGCCTTAGATTATGTCATTGATGGCGATAGAGAATTTCGAGAGCTCGAAGCAAAACTGGAAAACGCTGAACAACAAGACAACGGAAACTTGGTTGCGGAACTTCACGGAAAAATTGAAGTTATAGGCGGATACGCCATAAAAGCACGTGCCGCTGAATTGCTGGATGGCTTAGGATTCAGCCAAGAACAAATGAGCTGGAATCTTACGCAGTTCTCCGGTGGGTGGCGAATGCGACTTAATCTGGCGCAAGCACTATTGTGCCGTTCTGATTTGTTATTACTCGATGAACCGACCAACCACCTAGATTTAGATGCAGTAATGTGGCTTGAACGTTGGCTGCAAAATTACCCAGGTACCTTAATTTTAATCTCACACGATAGGGATTTTCTTGATCCTATCGTTGGCCGAATCATACACGTAGAAAATCAGCTTCTTAATGAGTACACCGGTAACTACTCATCGTTTGAAAATCAACGTGCGCAAAAACTTATTTTGCAACAGGCTATGTTCCAGAAACAACAAAAGCAAATGGCGCATATGCAGAGCTACATTGATCGATTCCGTTACAAAGCGTCCAAAGCACGTCAGGCACAAAGCCGGATAAAAGCGTTGGAGAAAATGGAAAAGGTATTACCTGCTCAGTTTGATAATCCATTCAATTTTGAATTTAGAGAGCCCGCAGCTTTACCTAATCCGATTTTAATGATGGATCAAGTCTCTGCAGGATACGATGATAACTTAATCCTTGAAAAGATACGGCTCAACCTTGTACCGGGCAGCCGTATTGGTTTACTTGGACGAAATGGCGCGGGTAAATCGACGCTAATAAAGCTGCTTTCAGGCGAACTGCAGTCGCAATCGGGTGACTTTACTTATTCTCAAGGCGTAAAGATTGGTTACTTCGCGCAGCACCAACTTGAAACTCTGCACCCTGAAGAGACTCCACTTCAACACATGATGCAGATTGCGCCTGACAAAAATGAACAGCAACTCCGAGATTACTTAGGAAGCTTTGGTTTTCAAGGGGATAAGGCACTGGAAAAAGTAGCCCCATTCTCCGGAGGTGAAAAAGCCCGTTTAGTACTGGCATTGGTAGTATGGCAAAAACCCAACCTCTTGTTACTTGATGAACCAACCAACCACCTTGATTTAGATATGCGCCAAGCACTCACCATGGCACTACAAACCTTTGAAGGTGCCATGGTCATAGTGAGCCACGATAGGTACTTACTGCGCGCAACTACCGATGATTTGTATTTGGTTCACGATCGCCAAGTTGCCCCTTTCGACGGTGACTTAAACGACTACTACAAGTGGCTGACAGAACAGCAAAAAGCAGAACGCAAAGAGCTGCAAGCGGCGGCTCCAGAAAAAAGTACGGATAACAGCGCAGCCGCTCGTAAAGAGCAAAAGCGAAAAGAAGCGGAGTTTCGTAAACTGACTGCGCCAATTCGCAAAAACCTGACAAAGCTGGAACAAAAGATGGATAAACTCGGTCAAATTTTGTCAGATACCGAAACACAGCTCGGAGATACCGATCTGTATCAAGCGGAAAATAAAGCTAAGCTTAATGAAGTACTGGCGCAACAAGCCTCTGCAAAATCCGAGCTCGAAGACATAGAAATGGAGTGGATGGCAGAGCAGGAAGCCCTTGAGCAGATGGAACTGGAGATGAACTAGAATGCCCAAAGACACGCAATCAATGTCGCTCACTTTAGAACGTTTGTGGCAATTTAGCCTACAGTACTACAGTGTGCGTCAGGTTAAAGAAGCGTGTCTTACTCTTCAAAATCAATACCAAGGAAATGTAAACCTCCTTTTATTGCTGAAGTGGCTGGACGAGCAGAAGCTGGCTTTTGATAAAGAAGACTGGCATCCAGTACAAGATTGCTTGATTCGATCCGAGAACTTATTGGTAAATTACCGAGAACTGCGGCGTAAATCCAAGTCTCACCTGCCCGATACACTCTACCGAGAAACTTTGCAATTTGAATTGCTGCTGGAAAAACAGCAGCAATCTGATTTAGTTGATTGCCTCAATAACCTCAAACTCTCGGCAAACAATGGTGACTCTATGGTGAGTACGTATTGCCAATACCTGCAAGCCGATCACTTAATTTCATTTTTTGAAGATTCATCCTCTACTGGCTGAACCCCATAAGACGCCATAGCGTCGGCAACTTTCTCTTCCACACTCTGCTCTGGTTTTACCCAATAACTTGGAGCAATTACGGAAGAGACACTGGATATTTCAATGGTGATAATCCCCCTTAATGGGAAATTACCCGCCTTTTGAACCAGTATTCGTTCGCTCTCCAAAACGGATTCTCCCCGCCAACGCTCGTACATTCCCTTTCCAATTAATTTGACGCCGCGCTGCCGAAAAATATCCAACATGCAAACGCAAACATTGGCGTTCTCCCCTAAGTTCGCTTTGGACTGAGGAGATGCAATATCTGCAATCAATAACGTACTTGAATCCACTAAATGAAAAATTTCTTTTGGCGAAACATTGGGTTGCCCTGATAAATCAGACGTTGATAGCCAGCAAAGCACGCTGTTTTTCGCAATATCATTCAAATCAAATTGCATAGGCATCACCAAATAAACCCAACACAACTAGCGGTAAGCAAACCCATAGTGACATTAAAACACCTCCACGCTGTGACACTTGATAGCCAACGTCGAATCAACGTACCAAAACCCACCCACACTGATGACGTATGCAGCTGTACAAGCCAAAAAATCATTCCCATAGCCACAACAGACCACCAGAATTGATCGCCCGAAAATGAAAAGGTCCCTACAGCGGTAAGCGACATAATCCAAGCTTTGGGATTAAGGTATTGGAACAACGCTGCTTCAAACAGCGTCATTGGCCTTGAACTGTCATCATCGCGACCTGTTGGTGGCGCTGCTGTGCCAATTCGCCACGCCAAAAGCAGTAAATAGGCACTGGATGCCACTCTCAGTATTTGCTGTACTTCCGGGTATCGTTCGAACACGACACCAAGCCCTGCCGCGATCAAGATCATTTGAGTCAAAAGTCCGAAACCAATTCCAACGAAATGCGGTGCGGTTCGGCGATATCCAAAGTTAGCCCCCGAAGCCGTCAACATAACGTTATTGGGTCCTGGGGTTCCCGTCATCACGGTTGCAAACAATGCTACCGAGGTAAAAAACTGCCAATCCATAAAGTTGTCCCTCTTCACATTGTATCGATACAATTCAATATTTAAGTTGAATAATTAAAATTATGTGCACATATTGACCATAACAATGGAATAATCTCAGTGCAAAAGGTTTATTGTCACCATGACAATCGAAACAATCATCGTCGATAAAACGCTATCTTCCCCTTTGTATCATCAAGTGGCGGATGCCATTGCTCAGCAAATAGAAGAAGGAATCATCCGTACTAACGATAAGTTACCAACCCATAGGGCATTAGCCGATAAGTTAGGAGTAACGGTTGGTACCATTACTCGTGCCTATGCTGAAGCTGAAAGGCGCGGGTTAGTAGAAGCGCGTGTTGGTGCTGGCACGTATATTCGAGATCACTCGAAAGCCAGTTGGGTATTTGAAGAGAGTGTGGAAGAAACCGATGAGTGTAATTTTGGCTACAACATCCCCCCATTGCTAGATAGGGCCGGTATTTTGTCGGAAGCAATGAATTCGTTATCTCGCAATAACGCGGCGTTGAATCAATTTATGCTATACCAAAAGCCTACAGGTATAGAATCGCATCGCAAAATCGTAGCCAGCTGGCTAAAGACTCAAGGGGTTAATGTGCAAGCTCAAAAGCTGCTGTTTAGCAGTGGAGCACAACATGCGATTCAAATGGTATTAAGCGCATTTACCCGAGCGGGAGACACCATTCTATGTGAGAAGCTCACCTATCCTGGGTTACTGAGTTTGGCTCGGCAAAATCAATTGTCCTTAAAAGGCGTAGAGATGGATGAAGAAGGCATATCACCAGCAGCTTTGGTATCCGCATGCAAACAAAACCAATCGGCACGCTTTATCTACCTAACACCCACCCTGCAAAATCCAACAACCGCAACAATGAGTGTTGAGAGACGAGAAGCCATTCTCGACGTTTGCAAACAATACCAAATCATTGTTATTGAAGACGACGTTAACGGTCTATTGCCAAAACAGGCACCTCCTCCTTTGATTAACTTTATGCCAGAGCAAGTTATCCATATAGGGGCTTTTTCTAAGTGCTTAGCACCGGGGTTGCGCGTAGGTTTCGTGCAAGCGCCTGATCATTTGTATCAGCAATTGAGTATGACGTTGCAAAACCATAGCTGGATGATAAGCCCACTACTGACCGCATTGACATGCCAAATGATACAAACAAACCAAGCTGAACATGTCATCGACACCATCCGCAAAGAGATGGATGTTAGGCTCGCACTGACAAAGCAATACCTTGGTTCTTTCGATATCAGCTACCAGAAAGACTGTTTTCATTTGTGGCTAACACTACCAGAGCATTGGCGATTAAGTGACTTTGTTCAGCAAGCTGCCTCAAGAAATGTCATTATCAAATCAGGAGAGCTTTTTGTCCCTCCCGGCGGTGCCGTTCCTCCTGCTATTCGTTTGTCACTCAGTTCACCAGTTACTTATCAACAATTGGAACAAGGGCTTAAAGTTCTGGCAGAATTACTTCACAGCAACCCTATTTCGGACTTTTCATTATGACCCCATTTAAACCCGCATTTGGGTTGAGCAATGCGCACATTCAAACGTTAGTCTCTCGCTTTATCCGACGTAAGCCGTTGTTTGAACCAGCAAGAGAAAGGCTTGAACTACCAGATGGCGATTTTGTTGATCTGGCGTGGAGCGAAGACCCTAATTCCAATACTTCCAAGCCAATATTTATTTTATTCCATGGATTGGAAGGCAGCTTTGAAAGCCCTTATGCCAATGGATTGATGCACGCATTTGCGCTGCAAGGGTGGTTAGCCGTGGTGATGCATTTTCGAGGTTGTAGTGGCGAACCTAACCGACTCCCTCGAGCCTATCACTCAGGCGAAACAGAAGATGCTCGCTTTTTCATAGAACATCTAACCAAGCGTTTTCCACGCCAAGTAAAAGTAGCGGTAGGTGTTTCTTTAGGGGGAAATATGCTGGTCAACTACCTTGCAAAGTACACAGAAAACACACTGTTGAATGCGGCATCGGTTGTATCCGCCCCACTTGATTTGTTGGCGTGTTCTCAGCGAATTAACCGAGGCTTTTCTAAGGTATATCAAAGCTACCTGCTCTCATCGCTCAAAGAGAATGCTGTCGCTAAGCTGCCACTAGTCCAGAAAGTCATGGCATTGACAGAAAAAGAAATCAACGAGATTGATTCCATGTTTGATTTCGATGACGTCATTACCTCTCGGTTGCATGGATTTAAAAATGCACACCATTACTACCAAACTTGTTCCGGGCTTCCGATGCTCAAAAAAATTCGGATTCCAACGGACATCATTCATGCACAAGACGATCCTTTCATGACAGAAGCGGTTATTCCAACCACTCCTCTTCCCGCCCATGTGAAGTATCATTTGCTCCCTAAAGGTGGTCATGTGGGGTTTGTCAGTGGTCACCTCTTCAAGCCAAGATTTTGGTTAGAAGAAGCACTGCCTGAACATTTTTCGCCTTACTTAGAAAAGGAAGCCTGTAACGCGCAGAGTGAGATTAATGGTAAGATTGCGACGACATAAAATTTTGAGGTATTTATGATCGTCCCTTGGGAACAAATTGAGACTGACACACTCACGAATTTAATTAAAGAGTTCGTACTAAGAGAAGGCACTGATTACGGAGCCAGTGAAATCAGCCTAAATGAGAAAGTGGATCATGTGCGTGCTCAACTGCAAAATGGTCAAGCGGTTGTCGTGTTTTCTGAGCTTCATGAAACGGTTGATATACAAGTGCATCCCAGTCGCTGAAATCGAGATGTTGATACAACCTTCGATTCATTGATCTCAAGTAAAAGCGACCCTACTGGGTGTTTCATTCAATTACGTGATTAGGGCAGTGTTTATTATTTATACCGCTTCCCCTACACTGATTCCCTATAACGATAACTAGAGACAAGGACAGTCATGTCAGCAAAACACCCAATCATTGCCGTTACCGGCTCGTCAGGCGCGGGGACAACCACCACTTCTGAAGCGTTTCGCAAGATGTTCAATATGATGAACGTTAAATCAGCGCTAGTCGAAGGGGATAGCTTTCACCGATTTACCCGCCCAGAGATGGACGTGGAAATTCGCAAAGCGAAAGAGCAAGGTCGACATATAAGCTATTTTGGTCCTCAAGCGAATGACTTTCCTGCATTGGAGCAGTTCTTTCGAACGTACGGCGAAAAAGGTTCGGGTCAAGTTAGACGTTACTTGCACTCATTTGATGAGGCGGTACCTTACAACCAAATGCCCGGCACATTTACCCCATGGCAACAGCTGCCTGAAAACTCCGATGTTCTATTCTACGAGGGGCTACATGGCGGCGTAATGGATGGCGATATCAATGTATCCCAACATGTTGATCTACTGATTGGCATGGTACCTATTGTAAACCTCGAATGGATCCAGAAGTTTGTGCGTGATACGCGCGACAGAGGTCACTCTAAAGAAGCGGTAACAGACTCAATAGTGCGCTCGATGGACGACTATTTGAACTACATTACCCCACAATTTTCACGCACACACATTAACTTTCAGCGTGTCCCGACTGTAGACACTTCCAATCCCCTTGCAGCAAAAGGCATCCCAAGTTTAGATGAAAGTTTTGTTGTCATCCGGCTTCGCGGCATTAAAAACGTCGACTACCCATACCTATTATCTATGATTCAAGGGTCATTTATGTCGCGTCATAATACGCTCGTTGTACCTGGAGGTAAGATGAGTTTTGCCATGGAACTGATCGTCCAACCGATACTTCAACAACTCATCGAAACCGGCAAAATCGGCTAGTGATAGAAAGAAAAGTATGCGAAGTTGCTATAGCGTGATCATGTGCACATTTTTGCTTAGATAAACCCAGTCGTGTACCGATCAAAGTCAAGAAATCGTTTCAGAAAAAGGATACTATTTCTAACCGAAACATATGATAGCTTGCAGCATCAACTATAACACCCTATTCTAAATGACCAGTTCAATCTGGCTCAGTCGATACGGAAAGCTGCTGAGCAAACCCTGCAGAGGAAGAAAGATATTATGGTTCTAGGTAAACCTCAAACCGATCCAACATTAGAGTGGTTCCTTTCACACTGTCATATTCATAAGTACCCTTCTAAGAGTACTCTGATTCATGCGGGTGAAAAGGCAGAGACCCTGTACTACATCGTGAAAGGTTCTGTTGCCGTGCTTATCAAGGATGAAGAAGGCAAAGAAATGATCTTGTCTTACCTCAACCAAGGCGATTTCATTGGTGAACTTGGTCTATTTGAAGAAGACCAAGAGCGTACCGCTTGGGTTCGTGCAAAGACACCATGTGAAGTAGCAGAAATTTCGTTTAAGAAGTTCCGTCAGTTAATTCAAGTTAACCCTGATATTCTGATGCGCCTTTCTTCTCAAATGGCTAACCGTCTTCAAACTACCAGCCAAAAAGTAGGCGACCTTGCTTTCCTAGACGTTACTGGCCGTATCGCTCAGACACTTCTGAACTTAGCGAAACAACCAGATGCGATGACGCACCCAGATGGCATGCAAATCAAGATTACACGCCAGGAAATTGGTCAGATTGTTGGCTGTTCACGTGAAACCGTTGGCCGTATCCTGAAGATGCTGGAAGAGCAAAACCTGATTTCAGCACACGGTAAAACTATCGTGGTATACGGAACGCGTTAAGCAGTATTGCTTCAATAAAGAAAACGTTTCGATTAAGAACAAAAAAAACCACCAACATCGTTGGTGGTTTTTTATTTCTTTTGCTTATCCCTAATGGAGAGGGCTGCAAGCTCTAGAGCGCGCGCTGCCTTACCGCTTCAAACAGGCAAATCCCAGAAGCTACTGAAACATTCAGGCTAGACACACTTCCAGCCATCGGGATCTTAATCAAATCATCGCATGTTTCACGTGTCAAACGTCGCATACCATCACCTTCTGCCCCCATAACAACCGCCAACGGACCAGAAAGCTTCGCTTGATAAATGTCGTGAGTGGCTTCACCTGCTGTCCCCACAAACCAAACACCTTGTTCTTGTAATGCTCGCATGGTCCGAGCAAGATTGGTTACTCGCACTAACGGTACCGTCTCTGCTGCGCCACATGCCACCTTACTCACCGTTGCCGTTAAAGGCGATGAACGATCTTTAGGAACGATAACTGCGGCAACACCAGCCGCATCGGCATTCCTTAAACAAGCACCAAGATTATGTGGATCTGTTACACCATCTAGTACCAATAAAAGCGGCTGTTCGTGTTGAGCCAAGATTCCATCCAAATCGTTTTCATTCAATTGCTTAGCTGGTTTAACACGTGCAATGATACCTTGATGGTTTGCACCACTGGCTTTGTCATCCAACGCTTTTCTGCCCATTTGTTGAATAGATACTCCAACATTTTGCAATTCATTCAGCAGTGGTAACAGTCGCTCATCTTGACGACCTTTTAAAACGTATGCCTCAATAAAACGCACCGGATCTTTTTCCAGTACCGCTTTTACGGCGTGAATGCCATAAATAAATTCGTTACTCATTACCTGACCTGTTCAGATTATTTCTGTTTTCCCTGAGACTTTCGATTTTTCGCTCGGGACTTCTTCTTGCGCGCTTTTTCAGACTTGCTCTTTTTATTCGCGGAGGAAGGCTCTTTCGAACCATCGGGACGCTTAGTTGGCTCAACCATCGCTTTCGCTTTTGCACCCGGTTTTCTCGATTTTACTGTTGCCTTCTTTTTACTGTTCGCTTTTTTATCGGACTGCGCTGCACGCTTCTTGGCTGTTTTGCCTTTTCCGCGTAGCTTACGGCTTGTTTCGACCAATTCAAAGTCAATTTGACGATCATCTAAATTCACCGACAACACTTTAACTTTTACTGCATCGCCTAAACGATAGATATTGCCGAAGCTTTCACCAATAAGCCTTTGACCAATTGGGTCAAATTGATAGTAATCATTAGCAAGGGAAGAGATATGCACAAGCCCATCAATGTGAAGCTCCGTTAGACGTACAAAAAAACCAAAGCCCGTAACATTGGCAATCACACCATCCAACTCTTCACCGACATGATCTTGCATATATTCACATTTCAGCCAATCTGATACGTCACGCGTGGCATCATCAGCACGGCGCTCGGTCATGGAGCACTGCTCACCATACACATCCATATCATCAAAGGAGTAATGGAAACCACCCGTTGGTGTCCAGCGTTCGGTATTACGACCTTCTTCCTTGGCAATCAGGTACTTAATAGCACGATGCAGTAACAGATCTGGGTAGCGACGAATAGGCGATGTAAAGTGCGCGTATCGTTTTAGTGCCAGACCAAAGTGGCCCGCATTATCGGCATTGTAAACCGCCTGCTTCATTGAACGAAGCAGCATGGTTTGAATAAGCTCTTTGTCCTGACGCTCGCCAATCTGTTTCATCAGGCTAGCGTAATCTGTAGGAGAAGGTTCTAAGCCACCCGTTAGGTTAAGCCCAAGCTCACCAAGGAAATCTCGAAACCCTTGCAAGCGCTCTTCTCCAGGTGTTTCGTGAATACGATACAGCGAAGGCTCTTTTGCTTTTTCGACCAAAGATGCCGAAGCAATATTGGCTAAAATCATGCATTCTTCGATGATTTTATGCGCATCATTCCGAACTACTGGCTCAATTCGATCAATCTTACGGTCCGGGTTGAATATAAACTTGGCTTCTACTGTTTCAAATTCAATGGCGCCACGGCTATCACGAGCTTGCTTCAGAACTCCATACATTTTATGAAGCTCTTCTAGATGCGAAACCAGTGGTTTGTAACGTTCACGGAGTTCTTCATCTCCATCCAAAATGGCGCCAACTTTGTTGTACGTTAGGCGAGCATGAGAATTCATGACGGCTTCGTAGTGCTTGTATCCAGATAATTTCCCTGAAGCAGAAATCGTCATTTCGCATACCATGCACAAACGATCAACTTGTGGATTTAAAGAACACAGCCCGTTAGACAGTACCTCTGGGAGCATAGGAACTACCTGCGATGGAAAATAAACAGAGTTACCTCGATTGATCGCTTCTTTATCCAGAGCCGTATTCGGGCGAACATAATAGCTCACATCTGCAATCGCCACCCAAAGGCGCCAACCGCCGCTGCGCTTCGCTTCGCAATAAACAGCATCATCGAAATCTCGAGCGTCTTCTCCATCTATTGTGACCAATGGCAATTCACGTAAATCGACTCGCCCTTTCTTTGCTTCTTCCGGGACGTGTTCTGTTAGGTCTGCAATTTGTTTGTCGACCTCTTCCGGCCAAACATCAGGAATTTGATGGGTTCGAATGGCAATTTGGGTTTCCATGCCTGGTGCCATATTTTCGCCAAGCACTTCCAATATTTTTCCTGTCATACCTCGAGAGCGGCTTGCGCGGCTCGTAATTTCGATAACGACAACATTTCCCATCCGAGCCCCACAACGGTGCTCTTTAGGGATCAGGATATCTTGGCTGATACGGGAATCATCAGGCACCACATACGAGTACTCGTGCTCCATAAAGTAACGACCGACAATTTGAGTCTTGCGCTCTTCCAATATCCGAACAAGGCGTCCTTCTTTACGACCACGCTTATCTGTCCCTGTCGGCTGCACTAATACGTAATCGCCATGGATGATGGTTTTCATCTGATGGTGAGGCAACAGAATATCATTATCTCTTCCTTTGCTGCCTTCTGGTCTTAACCATCCAAATCCGTCTTTGTGTCCAATCACATGCCCTTTAGCCAGCTCAAGTTTCTCTGGCAATACGTAACATTGACGGCGAGTAAATACCAACTGCCCATCACGCTCCATCGCACGTAAACGTCGACGAAGCCCTTCATACTGCTCTTCCCCTTTAAGCTCCAATGCATCAAATAAATCGTTTCGATTCATCGGCACATTTGCCTGAGTCAGAAATTCAATAATGAACTCCCGGCTAGGAATCGGGTTTTCATATTTACCGGATTCGCGCTCAGCAAAAGGATCAATGGGAGTGTTTTGAGACATAAGCAGGCCTGCTATAGATTGGATAGATCTTAAGTATATCTAAATCTGACGGTTACCGACAGCGCACACCGCTTTCTCAGGAAATATATCGCCACGAGCGAGCAATCCACTACAAGCCAGTTATCCATCATACTGGTCAAATTGTGACAATTCAGTGGTACATATATTCAGCTAAACAAAAGTTAGGCAATATATAAACAAAGCAAATACCTGCTTGAAACTTTGTATGGTTCTTTTGTAAGATGCGCAACTCTTTTTGTTCGTCCAATAATATTTATGTCATTTTCTAAACTTCGCGAGAATCTTCGCTTTAACTCGCGATGGATTTTTTGCCTTTTAATATTGAACGCTGTTTTATTATCAGCGATAGGCATCCCTTATGTAAGCTGGATGGATATTCCAGAAGGTAGCTGGCTATCCTACCCTTACATTTTTTCTACCCAAATTGGGCTGTTTGGTCTGATGGCGTTGCTGTGCTCGCTTCCTTCTCTAATACTAATCTGGCTGCCCACAAGGCTCTTTAGATGCCTAGCTGTGTTACCTTTCATCGTCACTGCAATACTGATTGCTGTCGATACCCAGGTGTATAACCAATATCGCTTTCATCTGAATGGCTTTGTCTTTGAGTTGCTGATTCAAGGTGGAGACCAAATCATTGATGTGTCATGGTTTACTTTACTCGTTGGTGGGGTGGTCGCTTTTGGTCTCATCAACGCTATTATCATGACGATTGTCTTAGCAAACCGTTGGATCGAAACAAAGAAACGCTACTTGTTACTTGGAATTTCGGTTTGGTTTAGCTGCTTGGTATTCAGCCAATTTACTCACGCTTGGAAATACGCCAATTTCGATCAAGTGATACCGAGTTACAGCCATCACTGGCCGCTATATTTACCATTAACCGCAAATGATTACCTTGAAGATAACGGCTGGGTAGAGCAACAAGCAGGACGCGATGCTCATACTAAAATTGCTCACCAGAAAGTAACCAACTTGAACTACCCGTTGAAACCCATTCAGCAGGTTGAAAATGCAAAAACACCTAATTTCTTGATGATCGTATTGGATGCGTGGCGTTTTGATGATGCCAATGAGCAAGTCACACCAAATATTGAAAAGTTTGGTCAGCGCAGCTTGGTATTTAAAGAACACCTTAGTGGGGGTAACTCGACCCAAATGGGGATCTTTAGCTTATTCTATGGCTTACCTTCCACCTATTGGGATGCGGTACGCTCCAGCCAGCAGCAGCCCGTGTTGATGGAGACCTTACACTCACTGAATTATGATATGTCTATCCACGGGTCTGCGCCTTTACATAGCCCGCCATTCGATCGAACGGTCTTTGCTGGCGTTAAAGATTTAACGGTAACCACACCAGGTAATACACCAGCAGAGCGCGATCGTAAAATAACAGACGACTTCTTGCAGTTCTTAGAAAAACGAGACCCAAGCAAGCCTTACTTTGGATTCATGTTTTACGATGCCGCGCACGGGACTTCTTTCCCAGCAGAGATGGAAAGGCCTTTTACTCCCTATTGGGATCGCGTCGATCACGTTAAATTAAACAATGACTTCGACCCAACAGAGTATCGTAACCGCTATCGAAACTCGCTGTACTACATCGACAAATTGGTCGGTGAAATATTAGATAAATTGGAAGCATCAGGTGAATTGGAAAATACCATCATCGTTATTACGTCTGATCACGGTGAAGAATTTAACGATTACAAAAAGAACTATTGGGGACACGGCAGCAACTACGCTCCCGCTCAGGTTCACGTTCCATTCTACTTATATCACCCTGAAAAAGAAGCCGATATTATTCACACCAGAACCAGTCACCTAGATGTAGCTCCAACATTAATGAAGCAACCATTAAGCGTGTCGAATGATGTTCGTGATTATAGTGTCGGGGAAGATTTGTTCACCACGAACAGACAAGAAAACTGGGTTATTGTCGGCAGTTACATGGATTATGGAATTGTGGGCGGAAATGAAATTATCGTCAATAGACCGGGTGGCTATACGGAAATCACAGATCTAAAGCTCAACAAAAAAGCTGAGCGTACTATGCCAAACCGTGAATTGACAAAATTGCTTCAACAAATGTCTGTATATGCAAAGTAATTGCTAACGAAAACATCAGAAGCTAAAACGATAAAACGATAAAACGATAAAACGATAAAACGAGAGCATAAGCGCACTTTACCGTGCGCTTATCTTTTTAATAAAATGAGAAGCTCTGCGTTGTCACTCAACATATCGGCGATCGTACAATGATCCAGCTCGGCTAAAAAAGCCAACTTTGCACGTGCCAGATGCGCTTTCAGTTTACACGCTGGCGTAATATGGCAAAAATCCGGTGCGCAGTTCACCACATCCAAAGGCTCAATGTCCCTTACCACATTTCCTATTACAATGGTTTCAGCTGGGCGACCTAAACATATCCCACCATTTTTTCCGCGAACTGTTTTCACGTAACCAAGCTGACCTAGCTTATTAATAATCTTAACCATATGATTTTTAGACACATCAAAAGTGTCACTGACCTTTTGGATGCTCGTCAATTCACCCGCAGGCAAAGAAGCCAGATATATCAAGGCGCGAATACCAAAATCGGTAAAGTTCGTTAGTTGCAAATCAAATTCCTCTTGTCTGAGTAAATTGTAATTCTTCCATTGACTAAAAGATATATTTTAGATACAACTTTAAACATGCATTACAAATACATGTTTAAATAGGAAGCCCAAATGCTCAAGCAATCAACCATAGATATCGTAAAATCCACAGCGCCACTTTTAGCCGAAACGGGTCCAGCTTTAACAGCACATTTCTACAATAGAATGTTTACCCACAACCCTGAACTAAATGACATATTTAACCTAACTCACCAAGAAAATGGAGCTCAAAGAGAGGCGTTATTCAATGCTGTACATGGGTACGCTGCAAACATTGACAATATTGAAGTGCTTCTTCCCGTTGTTGAAAAAATAGCCCAGAAACACACAAGTTTTAACATCACTGAAGAGCAATACCAAATCGTTGGTAGTCATCTTCTGGCAACCATAGATGAGTTGTTCACACCAGGTCAGGAAGTTTTAAACGCATGGGGAGAAGCTTACGGATTCTTAGCCCAAGTGTTTATCGATCGGGAGGAAACAATCTACTCGGAGACGGAAGCAAAAACAGGGGGTTGGCGAGGCACTCGAGAGTTTGTACTAAAAGAGAAGCGCAAAGAAAGTGCCGTCATAACCAGCTTTGTTTTTGAACCTATAGATCAGCAACCAGTCGTTGATTTCATACCTGGGCAGTATGTAGGCATTTATTTAACACCAGAGCAATTTGAATACCAAGAAATCAGACAATACAGTTTGTCAGATACGCCAAATGGCAACAGCTATAGGATTTCGGTAAAGCGCGAATCAGAAGGTACTGTTTCAAATTTTTTACACGATCACTTGAACGTCGGCGACACAGTTAAGCTAGCACCACCATGCGGAGACTTTTTTTTCACCAGTGATCAGTTTACACCCGTTGCTCTCATTTCTGCGGGTGTTGGAGTCACTCCATTACTCTCAATGTTAGAAACGATAAAAAGTACTCATAAAGCCCCTATTCACTGGCTACATGCAGCAGAAAGCCAAGTTCATCATGCATTCTCTAAGCGTTTAAACGAGCTAGAAAAATCCTATGAATTTGTTAACCAGTTCAATTGGTATCGAGAACATAAAGGGGAAGAGGGAGTGAGATCGGGATTAATGGCGCTAGAGCAGATCAAGGAACGTATTAACTGGCAGGAAACGGATTTCTATTTCTGTGGTCCTGTAGCCTTCATGCAGTTCGCGGCTAGCCAACTATTGGAGCTAGGCGTGTCAAAAGAACGTATTCATTATGAATGCTTCGGTCCTCATAAGGTACTGTAAAGCAAACTTTCAAAATCAACATGCCCGACACGTTGGGCATGTTGAATCTACCAGAATGTGGAACGTCGTTTTGCTCTCGCGATTATGTTTTCAGGCATACGTTGCTCTAACCCTTGCCGCAACATAGAAATCCTTCGGTGTTGTCGTTTATCTGGTGTTACCGAATTATACAGCCACCGATAGGCGTCTTCATAATCCAAAGGGCTGCCATAGTCTCGAAGCAAAAGCTCGGCCAAATGAATTCGAGCATTGATGTTACCCATGGATGCCGCTTCTCGAAGATAAGGAATAGCACGCTCTTTATCTTGCTGAACCAAAGTCCCTCTCGAATAATACCGCCCTATTTGCTCTAGAGCCGCAGGTAAACCTTGGTGCGCTGCATTTTCCATGTAGTAGAGACCTAACTCCACATCTTGATCAACACATACTCCCCAAGCCAGCATATCGCCATATAGAAATTCATAAGCAGGCAGGCTTATTCGAGTCGCACGAGCAACGATATCCTCTACAAGCTGGCAACTGTCGGCCTTCACTCGCTCGAGATGTTTGTTCTTTTCAATCAGATTGATCAGTTCAGCTTCGGAGTAAACTGGCACTGGTCCCCCAATGTGGCTATCTGCACTTGCAATGCCAACTCGGGAACACAATGCGAGTAACAACGAAGCCGTCACAGCTCGTAGTTTCATAATCGCACTCTTTATTCATACCGTGCTTTTGTATCGGCAATAACTGCTAACTCTTTAGACAAGTATTGCCGATCTTTGGCAATATTTTGCCAGAGAGCGAATAAAAAGTAATCGGAAAAGATATAAAAAATGCCAGCTTAAGTAAGCTGGCATTCTAAATTATCTAAAGTTCAGTTGGTTACGAGTTGAAAGGGTGAACTTTAATAATGGTTTCGTTGCGGTCAGGACCTGTAGAAACGATATCTACTGGCACACCCGTCAACTCTTCAATGCGCTTAATGTAGTCAAGAGCAGCTTGAGGAAGCGCATCGATTGACTTAGCACCGAAAGTAGTCTCAGACCAACCAGGCATTGTTTCGTAAATTGGCGTTGCTTCTTCAAATGATTCAGCGGCCATTGGCGAAACTTCTAGGACAGAGCCATCTTTCATCTTGTAACCAGTACAGATTTTCAGCTCTTCCAGACCATCCAGTACGTCCAGCTTCGTTAAACAGAAGCCAGAAATAGAGTTGATTTGAATCGCACGACGCATCGCCACTGCATCAAACCAGCCAGTACGGCGTAGACGACCAGTTGTAGCACCAAACTCGTGACCTACATCACCTAGGTGTTTACCGATAGGATCTTGCTTATCTAGACCATCGTACAATTCAGTAGGAAAAGGACCTGAACCTACACGTGTACAGTAAGCCTTGGTGATACCAAGGATGTAACCAATGTGACGAGGACCAAAACCAGAACCTGCAGCAACACCACCGGCTGTCGTATTAGACGACGTTACATAAGGGTAAGTACCATGGTCAATGTCAAGTAGCGTACCTTGAGCACCTTCAAACATGATCTTATCACCACGCTTACGAGCAGCATCAAGTTCATCAGTCACGTCAATAACCATAGACGTTAGAAGGTCGGCATAGCTCATCGCTTGCTCAAGCACTTCTTCGTAGCTTACTGGCTCAACTTTGTAGAAGTTCGCTAACTGGAAATTATGGTACTCCATAACTTCTTTCAATTTCGCAGCAAATGCTTCTTTATCGAATAAATCACCCACACGAAGACCGCGACGAGCAACTTTATCTTCGTAAGCAGGACCGATACCACGACCTGTTGTACCAATTGCTTTTTTACCAAGAGCGATTTCACGCGCTTGATCAAGAGCAATGTGGTAAGGAAGAATTAAAGGACAAGCTTCAGAAATGAAAAGACGCTCGCTCACTGGGATGCCACGCTCTTCAAGAGGTTTCATTTCTTTTAGAAGTGCTTCAGGTGATAGAACAACACCATTACCGATAACACATTTTACGTTATCGCGAAGAATACCTGATGGAATTAAATGAAGAACGGTTTTTTCACCGTCGATGACTAGAGTGTGACCTGCATTGTGACCGCCTTGGTAGCGAACCACGTATTTTGCATCTTCAGTTAAAAGGTCTACGATTTTACCTTTACCTTCGTCACCCCATTGGGTGCCTAGAACGACTACGTTATTTCCCATCTTTCCAAGTCTGATTGCTAGTTAAAAAGGGATTCTAGCACCTTAAAATAAAAGATGCAGTCATTTTTTAGGCATAAAAGTGAAACACTTGCTTAACCTTATGTCCCAGAAGGAATAATAATCAAGCATTAGAATAATAACGGGCGAAAGCCCTTATATTTATAGAGAAAATCGTTATGTGCTGAGCTCTGAGTGACCGCTAAGCAAATACGTAAGCGATAACCGCACCTGCAACAACTAAACAACCACCAATTCTTCTAAGTTGATTATCTTCCTGATCGCTCAGCTGCTTGATCATGTTACGCCACCCATTAGGAGCAAGTAAGGGACCAAGACCTTCAACAACGAGAACCAATCCAAGTGCAAGCCATAAGGAGTCTGACATAACGTATCTTCTTGATGTTAGGTTAATGGGTACAAAAAAGCCCCTTTCGGGGCTTTAGATATCTTATTGCCTAGCGCTACTTAGCTACTTGGCCTTTAGCGTCATTCATGTACTTGAAGAACTCACTGTTCGGGTCAAGCACAAGAATATCGCTCTTACTGCTGAATGATTTCTCATACGCATTTAGAGAACGAAGGAAACTAAAGAACTCAGGATCTTTACTGTATGAATCAGAGTAAATCTTAGCAGCTCTCGCGTCTGCTTCACCTCGTGTGACTCGCGCAGTTCTGTCTGCTTCAGCCAACACAGTCGCCACTTCAAGTTCCGCTTGAGCACGAATAACTTCGGCTTTTTCACGACCTTGAGAGCGGTGCTTACGCGCTACAGATTCACGCTCAGCACGCATACGGCGATAGATTGATTCACTAATCTCATCTGGTAAGTTGATTTTCTTCATACGGAAGTCAACCACTTCAATACCTAAATCGTTACTTGCGCTTACGCGAGTATCGTTAAGTACATCAGCCATGATCTTGTCACGCTCACCGTCGATCTCTAGCGCTTGTTTAGCCGCTTCAGATGCTAACTCTTCAGTGTTCAAATCTTCAGGGAGTACATCGACATTTCGAGGACCAGATACAATCTGCTTGATCTCACGAGCACCGATTTCAGAACGAAGAACATCCGTTACTTTACGTTCAAGTAGTGCTTGAGCCGTCAATGAATCACCACCACCTGTTGCCAAGTAGTACTGACCAAAGTCGTCAATTCTCCACTTAACGTAAGAATCGATGATCACGTCTTTTTTCTCAGATGTCACAAAACGGTCAGCACGTCCATCCATCGTTTGAATACGAGCGTCAAGACGCTTTACGCGATCAAACAACGGTAATTTGAAGTGCAGGCCAGGGTTATAAATCTTAGAGATAATAACGGGTTCGCCGTTTTCATCTAAAACGTCTACAACTGTTTCTGTGCCGTTTTCAACAACGGTTTCTGTCTTCGTATCTTTTTGTACTTCACCGAAGCGGATAACAATACCCTTTTCACCTTCAGGGATCACAAACACAGACATGAGAAACAGCGCGAGCGCTACAACGAGTACAGGGATCATTAATTTACGCATAATTAGTATCTCCCTTGACGTGAGCCGTTAGAGCGAGACTGCGTAGATGATGAGGTATCAGTACGCTCTGATTCCAATTCAATCTGATCATATGCAGATGTCGATTTCGCTTTACGTTTAGTATTTGAAGCCTCTGCTGCCTGACCTGTAATCTTATCGATTGGCAAGTACAGTAGGTTACCGCTAGACTCAGAATCAATTAGAACCTTAGATGTACTGGTATACACCTCTTCCATTGTATCTAAGTACAAACGATCACGAGTTACATCAGGAGCTGCTTGGTATTCAGGTAGTAGCTTCTCAAACTGAGCAACCTGACCAAGAGCTTCATTGATTGTACGTTCAGAGTAACCCAAAGCTTCTTTCTTCAAACGTTCTGAACGACCAGTCGCTTTAGGCAAGATTTCATTCTTATAAGCTTCTGCTTCACGAACAAAACGCTCTTCATCTTCTCGAGCCGCAATCGCGTCATCAAACGCATCTTTTACCTGCTCAGGCGGACGCGCTGATTGGAAGTTCACATCCACAACCACAATGCCCATATCGTAACCATCAATAATACGATTTAACGTTTCTTGCGTACTTTGACGAATTTGCTGACGACCACTCGTAAGAATGCTATCCATCAGAGAATCACCAATTACCGCACGAAGCGCAGAATCAGTAGCCTGACGCAAGCTGTCATCGGCATTAGTTACCACATATAGATATTTGTATGGGTCAGACACACGGTACTGAACACCCATTTCAACGGTTACAACGTTTTCATCTTTTGTAAGCATCAAGCCAGATGCTCTTAGTGAGCGAATTGCTTGTACGTTAACCAGTTCATAAGAATCGATAAATTTAGGGTGCCACTTAAGACCAGGACCTTCAATACGGTCTTCTTTACCTAGGCGCAAAACAACAGAACGCTCTGCCTCGCCAACGGTGTAGAAACCAGACACTACCCAAATTACGATGGCAACAACCGCAATCAAACCTAAACCGATAGCGCCACCGCCACCGATAGAAGCTCCGTTGCCTCCGCGCTTACCAAATTTTCCACCCAGTTTCTGACTCAGCTTATTAAACACTTCATCTAAATCTGGTGGACCTTGATCTCGACCACGATTTTTATTCCCCCAAGGGTCTTTATCGCGGCCATTATCGCCGTTGTTATTTCCAGGCTCATTCCACGCCATTAGAAAGCTCCATCATTTGATATGACGTTATACTGTAGCAGTCCTTTAAGTAACTATAAAGTCACCTAAAACTGCCCCTTCTCTTTTTTCTAGTCTAGACCAATCTACTTGTTGCATTCGGACGTCGATCAGTAAGTTACCTTCCTTATCATACGCCTCTTGTTGAATACTTTTCAATTGGAAGAATGTACTTCGAAATTTCCCCTGATACTGGGGTGGAATTCGGAGGTGATACTGCACCATTTGGCTCGCTAACCGTTTGGTTAGTGCGTCAAACAACAGTTTCAGACCTTCGCCTTCCATCGCCGAAACCCAAACACATTGAGGAATTCCCTCATCGTCGTATTCTATTCTGGGTTCTTGGCCTTCCATATTGTCAATCTTGTTCATGACGACGAGCATTGGGACCTCATGGGCATCAATCTCTTCTAGTACTTCATGAACAGCATGGATATTCTCACGAAAACGCTCATCACTGGCATCGACAACATGTAACAAAATGTCAGCTTCTTGCGTTTCTTGTAATGTGGCTTTAAATGCAGCGACTAAGTCATGGGGGAGATGTCGGATAAATCCAACGGTATCCGCCAAAATAGCAATTCCCACATCGTCTAATTCAATCTTACGTAAAGTTGGGTCTAACGTAGCAAATAATTGATCTGCTGCGTAAACACCCGCTTCTGTGATCCGATTAAATAATGTCGATTTCCCCGCATTGGTGTAACCGACTAAAGATAAGGTTGGAATTTCTGCACGATTGCGAGCTCGGCGACCTTGCTCCCTTTGCTTCGCTACCTTATCAAGGCGTCGAAGGATGGCTTTTATACGATCACGCAATAAACGTCGGTCAGTTTCTAGCTGAGTTTCACCTGGTCCTCGAAGACCTATCCCACCTTTTTGTCGCTCCAAATGCGTCCAACCACGAATTAGGCGCGTCGAGAGATGGCGCAATTGAGCCAATTCTACTTGCAACTTACCTTCATGGGTTCGAGCGCGTTGAGCAAAGATATCTAAGATCAGACCGGTTCGATCCAATACACGACATTTAAAGAGTTGTTCGAGGTTTCTTTCTTGGGCAGGAGAAAGGGAGTGGTTAAAGATCACGATTTCCGCTCCAGCGCTAAGCACTGCTTGAGCAATTTCCTGAGCTTTACCCTCCCCGACATAGTATTTAGGGTGTGGGGACTGACGACTGCCAGTGACAACTTGCAGAACTTCAACCCCTGCGGACTTCACTAGCATTTCACATTCAGCTAGATCATCCCATTCACCTTCTTGCGTGAAGTTGATATGAACAAGTACAGCCTGTTCACCGGCTTCATAACGGTCAAACAAGCACTCAACTCCTTACTAAAGTACTATTAATCTTCAGATTTCTCTTGTGGGCGCTCAGAAGAACGTTCTGTGTTGCTGTGGTGCGTTACCGCACGTGCAGGTACCACAGTAGAGATCGCATGCTTGTAAACCATTTGATTAACAGTATTTTTCAACAAGATCACAAACTGATCGAAAGATTCGATCTGACCTTGAAGCTTAATACCGTTAACAAGGTAGATAGATACGGGTACACGCTCACGACGTAGCGCATTTAGAAATGGGTCTTGTAAAGACTGCCCCTTAGCCATTTTATTTTCCTTATTTGATTGTATTTTTAATTTTATTTAGCTATTCCGAGAGCTGTTTTTGCATTCGAGCTAAATGAAAAAGTGCGCAAAAACGATCACATTATACACAGTGAAGTCAATCAGATGCTATGGCATTTGATATAGTTTCTTGTGCATCTTCAATGTTTTCGCTATCTAACCAAGTTAAATCATTCCAGCTGCGCAGCCAGGTGATCTGTCGCTTGGCCAATTGACGGGTTGCACAGATTCCGCGAAAAACCGCATCATCCAAAGTACAATTCCCATCCAAATAGTCCCACATTTGCCTGTAACCAACACATCGAATCGAAGGTAGATCCGGATGAAGATCTTTTCTAGCGTATAACGCTTGAACTTCTTCTTCAAATCCTGCACTGATCATTTTTTCGAATCGAAGCTCGATACGGCGGTGG
>NZ_BFAQ01000019.1:0-102762 GCF_002933855.1 Vibrio penaeicida | reverse complement strand
TTACCTTGCTTTTTGGTCAGTTCAGTAAGAGTTTTACCTGAAATTTTGTAAACTTCCAATGCCCGTGACAATCTTTGTGGATCATTCGGGTGAATTCTCTTCGCTGATACAGGATCAATTTCTTTCAGTTTATCGTGCAACGCTGACCAACCTAAAGTCAACGCATCTTGCTCTATTTCTTGACGAATTGCAGGATCTGCCGCAGGCAAAGGCGACAGTCCTTCTAATAGAGCCTTGTAATACAGCATAGTTCCGCCAACCAGAAGCGGAATTTTCCCTTTCGAAGCGATATCATGCATTTGTTCGAGTGCGTCTCGACGAAAATCCGCTGCGGAATACGATTCGCTTGGATCGAGAATATCGATCAGGCGGTGCGGTGCAAGTTCTTGCTCTCGCTCATCGGGTTTTGCCGTACCAATATCCATGTCTTTGTAGATCAAAGCGGAATCAACGCTAATGATCTCAACAGGGTATTTTTGTCTTAATCGTATTGCTACTTCGGTTTTACCCGACGCTGTTGGTCCCATTAAAAATAGGGCCAATGGAAGTTTATCTGTCATCACGAATTCAATGCTGCAATGGTTGATGCGAAGTCAATCGGCTGACAAAACACTGGGTCATCGACAGGCAATCGCCCCTCACTCAGGTTTTCAATATCCGAAATTAACTGTATGGCTTCTGATGTTGAGTAGGTTGCTTTAACCTGAGTTACTTCAGTCGCCAGCCAATTAGAAACTTGGTTCACTTCAATATCTTGGGTTTGGTTCTGCAGATACGATAACAGATCTGGTATCAAGAGTTGTAAGTTTTGCTGCCTGATAGGCTGTGGCACTGCCATCACCATGATACTGCGTGCATTTTTTTCACGCAGCTGAATTCCAAGCCGTTGAAGCAAAGTATCAAATAGTGAAACCTGCTCAACCAAGTTCTTATCCAGTTTGATAGAAAGTGGCACAAGAAGAGGCTGAGCTTTTAAAGGAGCTTCACTCGCCGACAATTGGCATTGAGTTCGGTGCCACTCTGCTCTCGGTAAATTCACCAGAACACATTCTGGCTTCGCTTCCATCAACAAGTATTGATCACTAACAACCGTAAACGCTTTACCCAATACAAAGTGATCTCGTTTTGTTTCTAGAGCATCTTGAACCTCTGATGTATTTGCCCTTATGCGCTCAATGGGCTTTGTATCTTCAGGGGTGTTAAGCAGTTCTTTGTATGCTTGAACTTCCTGCCAACTTGGTGCTTCTTCTTTAAACTGCGGTTTGCTTTTACTGCCGCCAGAGCCAGAACTATTTGGCGTTTTTGTTTGCTGCCATTCATTGTTTGTGGCTGATGAGCGGTTTGTAGATGATGAGAAACTTGTTGATGGTGAGAAGTCTTTTTGATGATGCTCGGTAATATCACTTGGTACAGCATCGTTAATCCACTGAGTGGAAAGTACTTCGTTGTAGGAAGCTGGCTCAGCTTTTCTTGGATACGCTGGCGAACTCGCAATAGCTTCCATTACACGGTGTTGTTCTTCGTTAGTCGCTGGTTGATGATACGCCGAGGCACGTGTTTCTACAGGAGTAATGACTTCACTTTGCGACAATGCATCACTCAGTGCTTGGTAAATAAAGTCATGTACCAACCTCGCTTGATGGAAACGCACTTCGTGTTTCGCAGGATGCACATTTACGTCCACTTGGTGTGGGTCAAGTTCAATGAACAAAACATAAGTAGCATACTGATCAGGGCTTAAGCTGTTTTCATAGCTCTGGCGAATGGCATGATTGATCAGTTTATCTCTCATCATTCGACCATTCACATAACAATATTGTAAGTCGCTTTGCTGACGAGCCCCTTCTGGAGTGGTGATCCAGCCATGCAATTTCAGCCCTTGGTGTTCTAACTCAATCTTCAACATGTGCCTGACAAATGCACCACCACAAACCGCTGCAATACGGGCTTCTTCCTGACGTTCGGTTTTTGCTGCTCGATACTGTCGAATCATTTTTCCGTTGTGACGCAAATTGATGGTCACATCAAATCGGCTTAAGGCAATGCGCTTTAGCAATTCATCAATATGGGAGAACTCAGTTTTCTCAGTACGTAAGAATTTTCGGCGAGCAGGCGTGTTAAAAAACAAATCCAACACTTCGACAGAGGTCCCAATCGGGTGCGCGGTCGGCTGGAGTTTTACTTCCATATCTCGACCTTCACTGTATGCAGACCATGCTTGATCTTGAGTTGCAGGTCGTGATGTCATCGTCAATCGAGAAACTGAGCTGATACTGGCTAGCGCTTCACCTCGAAACCCTAGACTCATAATGGCTTCGAGGTCATCCAGCGTATGGATCTTCGATGTAGCATGGCGACTCAGTGCCAGTCCAAGCTCTTCTTTAATGATGCCTTTGCCGTTATCGCGAACACGAATTAGCTTAGCACCACCTTTATCAATATCGATATCTATGCGAGTCGCGCCTGAATCTAAACTGTTTTCAACCAGCTCTTTTACAACAGACGCGGGTCTTTCGACCACTTCACCTGCGGCAATTTGGTTCGCTAATCGTGCAGGCAGTATCTTTATCGTCATTATTTGCTCGGGATGATCAGAATCTGCCCTACCGATAAGGTGTCAGATTTTAAGTTGTTCACTTTTTTGATTGCAGAAGTCGACACGCCATATTGAGATGCAATTTTGCCAAGGTATTCACCTTTTCTCACTTTGTGTTTCACTACCGGCTTATCTTTCAATTTGACTTGAATTTTTAACTTCTGCCCAACCTTTAGCGTATTCGATTTCAACTTATTTTGCTGTTTAATACTCGCAACAGACACCTTATATTTGCTCGCAATCTTACCTAGATACTCACCTGGTTTCACCACATGTGTAATGACTTGTGTTTTCACAGATGGCGCAGTTGGGGCGTCTCCAGAGATAAGCAGTACTTGCCCAATAGAAATATTGGTGCTTTTTAGTTTATTCGCCGCAACAATGGCTTTTGTTGTCGTTCCGTATTTTTGTGCAATTCGCGACAGCGACTCTCCGCGCACCACTTTGTGTTTAATGGTCGCCCCTTTGTTCGCTAACCAAGTGCCTTCAGGTGGATTTGCCTCGAAATAGTCGACAATGGCTTTCGATAGCGCTTTTGCCAGTTTGTTTTGATGCGCACGTTGGAATAACAATTTTTCTTCTACCGGGTTAGACATAAAACCCGTTTCAACCAATACCGATGGGATATCGGGAGACTTTAAGACCGCTAGGCTGGCATGAACAGGCTCTTTCTTATGAAGGCGAGTTACTTTGCCCATTTCTTTCAGAATTTTGGTGGCGACCTTATACCCTTCTTTCTGTGAATGACTGAATTTGAGATCCAATAAGGTCTGGCTGACGTTTCTGTCGTTATTAACCTTAGACAATACTTCACCCGCACCACCTAAAAGTTCTGACTGTTCCTCGTGTTTTTCTACCCAACGAGCAATTTCGCTATTGGCACGACGAACATTGAGAACAAAAACAGAACCCCCACGTGGTTGTGGTGAACGGAAACTGTCGGCATGCACTGACACAAGAAGATGTGCTTTATTCTTACGAGCGATCGAAGAGCGCTTGTTCAGATTAACAAAGTAATCACCAGTTCGAGTAAGAACGGCGCGTACCCCGCGGACTTGGTTTAGTTCGCTGGCTAATTTTTTTGAAATGATGAGCGTGGCGTGCTTTTCATATTTTTTTGTGGGACCAATGGATCCGGGATCTTCACCACCATGTCCTGGATCGATGGCAATAATGACGTCAGCATTACCTAAAAATTGGGAAGCATCCTTACTCGGTGAAGGTTTAGAAGGAACAATGGGATTTGATGGCTGAGCTTTGGCTGGTTTGCTGACTTTACCGTGAGGCAAATCAATCACGAGACGATGACCATACTGCCCACCAGGTGTTGGGCTTAGCTTGAATAAGTTTGGTGTAGCCTTCTTTTTCAGTTCGAAGACTAAGCGATAAGTACCTTTGGTTGGCGGTGTACTTTTCCGAATTTTCTTCAATACGGCTGAATCTTTAACATTGATGGGAAGTTTAGCCTTCACATTCGTTTGTTTAAGATCGACAACCAATCGCACTGGATTCGTTAGTGTAAAGTAGCTGTAATTGGCTTCACTGCTCAAATCAATGACGATACGAGTTTCTTCTGGTGAGGGCCAAACCCTCACTCCCTCAAGCGTATTCGCCGATACATTGGCAGCAACCCCGAACAGAAAAAAGAAAGCAAACAGTAAAAACGCTCGAAATTGCTTATAAATCAACACGACTCCAAGTTCTTAAGCAAAGCATGACCATAATCCGTATTCGCTGTGACCGTAGCAATACGCTGGGTTTGGTCATATTTCAATTCAATATCCAAGTCAGGAGAAGGCAGAAGCCCTTCACCTTTTTCAGGCCACTCGACAAGGCAGATCGCATCAGGAGTAAAGTAATCACGAATACCCATAAATTCCAATTCTTCTGGGTCTGCCAGTCGATACAAGTCAAAATGATAAACTTGCCAATCTTTTAACTGGTAAGGCTCCACCAATGTATAGGTTGGGCTTTTTACATTACCAACATGCCCTAGAAACCGTATAAAGCCGCGGCTGAACGTAGTCTTGCCTGCACCTAGATCACCATGTAAGTAAATGGTCGTTTGCTGGGTACATGCCTTCGCTACTCGCTGTCCAAACTCGACTGTCGCGTTTTCATCAATGAGGGAATATTGTTTCATGTTCATTTGTTGCATGTTCCAGTGCCGATCAACGACTATATAAAATTCAAAAGAAACGGAATAGTAAACCGTGTTGGTTTTGAGAGACAAGATCTTATCTGTTAAGAAACGATAAAAAATGTTCCATATGACCCCTCCTATTCTAAACTAGCCTTGTTTATCTATGCTCAGTTCTGGAAAGGTGTTCTTTTTACTTATAGGATCAGTTAGAATCGTCGCCCATTTTTCACGCTATTAGCATCATGGATTACTCCGAACTCGCCGTCAAAATTAAACAGTGGGCTATAGAACTTGGCTTCCAGAAAGTTGGCATTTGCGATGTCGACTTAAAAGAGCACGAGAAACCCCTGCAAGATTGGCTGGATGCAGGATACCACGGAGAAATGGACTGGATGGCTCGACACGGAATGATGCGAGCTAGGCCCAATGAGTTATTGCCTGGAACCGTTCGGGTGATCAGCGCTCGCATGAACTATCTCCCTCCTGATGCTCAATTTGCAAGTAACCTTGATGACACCACCCAAGGCTACGTAAGCCGATACGCCCTTGGACGGGATTATCACAAATTGGTACGCAATCAGCTTAAAAAGCTTGGGCAACGGATTGAGCAAGAGGCAGGAAAGTTTGGTTACCGTCCGTTTGTTGATTCGGCACCTATCTTGGAACGCCCTTTAGCTCAAAAGGCTGGATTAGGCTGGACAGGAAAACACTCACTTATATTAGATGAAGGCGCTGGTTCTTGGTTCTTCCTAGGTGAACTGTTGATTGATCTGCCTTTACCTATTGATGAACCCTCTACCGATCAATGCGGAAGCTGCAAAGCGTGCATAACCTCCTGCCCAACGGGTGCCATTATAAGTGAAGGCGTTATCGACTCTCGCCTTTGCATTTCGTATTTAACGATCGAGTTAAGTGGAAAAATCCCAGTAGAGCTTCGCTCCAAAATGGGAAACAGAATATACGGTTGTGACGATTGCCAACTCGTGTGCCCATGGAATCGCGAAGCAGACATCACAGATCAAACAGATTTTCATCGACGCGATGCATTTGGGTCTTCCGATCTGATTACTTTAATATCTTGGTCTGAACAGGAATTTCTAAAAAAGATGGAAGGCTCTGCGATTCGGCGTATTGGTCATATTCAATGGATGAGAAATATTGCTGTAGCAATGGGCAATGCTCCCTTTTCTCAAGATATCGTCTATGCTCTTCGAGAGCGAATTGGAATGGATGATAATTTGGATGAGCATATCCAATGGGCAATAGACAGCCAAATAGCAAAAACACCAATCAAAGACAGGAAAAAAGAGCGTCTAATCAGGATAATCCAAAAGGGTCTACCTAGAGATGCATAGTCGCCTATGTAACTGACCACTTATAAAACACCGCAAAATATATTTCCTGTAATTAAAAGTTCAAAATCTGAGACGGTATTTGTACCTATAATTTGATGTGATTCTCAAAAAGTGCTCTATGTGGAAAAAAGCGAATTTGGTAGCACAGATAGCTGGATAACGAAAAGTTAAACACAGACACAATAAATGACGAGGATCAAAAAAATACGAGTTAGTGATCTTAACTCTTACATTAGCTAAAAAGTAAAAATACCCCTCATCGCTTGTTATACAAAGGCTTACATGATTTTCATCTTTAAGCGTGACGCCGAAAACAAAAGAAAGATCCTTGCAAATCCTTTCAAAACTTCTTAATAAAACAATTTATCAACCAAGTTATCCACAGAAGTTGATTTGTGGATAAGTCTGTTAACTAAATTGTAAACATGCGGCAGGCTCCCCTATATACTTATTAAAAGCAGTGGAAAACTGAGCACCGTTTATGGCGTTGGCTAGCTGTAAATTGAAAACGAAAAAAAACACCCGACTGGGTGATTGTTTTGTTTCTTTCTGGGGTAATGCTTCACAGCATTGATAAAGAGCGGTTGATGCGTCTTCACATCATTCCCTTTCGGGAGAATCGTCACTAACAATTCTAGTGAGAATTTTTACTTTCTAAGCGCTTTTTAGTTTCTAAACGAGTTAGCTTATAAGCGAAGAAATTTAGAGCGACACACGAGATTCCTGATCTTCAAGGAACTAGGTGTGACCTCAACCTTAGTAAGGTTGAATTTTTCTTTGAAAAAATTTGGAGCGACACACGAGGTTCGAACTCGTGACCTCAACCTTGGCAAGGTTGCGCTCTACCAGCTGAGCTAGTGTCGCATGATTCATCGCAGTAGCAATCAATCTGAATGTGGTTGCGGGGGCCGGATTTGAACCGACGACCTTCGGGTTATGAGCCCGACGAGCTACCAAGCTGCTCCACCCCGCGTCCGTATTGTAATCATCATTCAAAGCATGATGAGCGCTTATATTTCCCTTAAGGGAAAGAATCTGGAGCGACACACGAGGTTCGAACTCGTGACCTCAACCTTGGCAAGGTTGCGCTCTACCAGCTGAGCTAGTGTCGCAGATCATCGTTAAGCACGATAAAAGCTTTTGTACTTTCTTGCTAGAAAGTGGAGCGACACACGAGGTTCGAACTCGTGACCTCAACCTTGGCAAGGTTGCGCTCTACCAGCTGAGCTAGTGTCGCATGATTCATCGCAGTAGCAATCAATCTAAATGTGGTTGCGGGGGCCGGATTTGAACCGACGACCTTCGGGTTATGAGCCCGACGAGCTACCAAGCTGCTCCACCCCGCGTCCGTATTGTAGTCACCATTTAAAGCATGATGAAAGCTTATTATTTCCAAACTAAGTGGAAATTGGAGCGACACACGAGGTTCGAACTCGTGACCTCAACCTTGGCAAGGTTGCGCTCTACCAGCTGAGCTAGTGTCGCATTCACAACGTTTCCGTCGTTTAGGGCTGCGAATTATAAGAGCATTTTCTTTTGATGCAAGCCCTTCATTCAAAAAAATCAAAAAAATTGTTAGTTTGATGGAAAAAGAAACAAAAGCCACCATATTCGTTCATCCCTTAATCAATTCAATCATTAAGGTTGATTCTAAAAGACTCGAAATTCATAGATACCCGTGTTCTCAAATACCTCGGAAAGGCAACACGGGAAGAATTAGGAAGGATTTAGATGCTAAATACTTTCTTGCGGTAAAACTGAAGTTCAGCAATAGACTCACGAATATCGTCCAAAGCAAGGTGACTACCTGTTTTTGAAAACTGTGTTAGCACTTCTGGCTGCCAACGACGTGTCAGCTCTTTAATGGTACTGACATCGATATAGCGGTAGTGGAAGTACGCTTCAAGCTCCGGCATAAATTCATATAGAAAACGGCGATCCTGACCAACACTGTTACCGCAAATTGGTGATTTACCAGCAGGTACCCATTGTTTTAAGAATTCTATGGTTTGATCGATGGCTTGCTGCTCTGTCACGGTGCTCTGTTTAACCCGAGCCACTAAACCACTGCCTGTATGCGTGGTTGTGCACCATTCATCCATTTTCGCTAGCTCTTCTTCAGGCTGATGAATAGCGAGAACGGGTCCTTCAGCGAGAATATTGAGCTCACTATCGGTAACAATGGTAGCGATTTCAATGATCTTATGGGTTTCAGGGTCTAACCCTGTCATCTCTAGATCGATCCAAATTAAGTTTTGATCGCTGAACGACATAGATGAATTGCCTATTTTGTTGATAAAAGAGGTATCATACCCACCTATTTTGGAATTCCAACCAAAGAAGTTGATAATCCGTGGCAAAAAAGAAAAAGCTCACAAAAGGTCAAGTACGACGCGTTCGTCATAACCAAAAAAAGCGATTGACCCAAGAAGAAACCATCCAATG
This sequence comes from Vibrio penaeicida, assembly GCF_002933855.1. Classification (GTDB taxonomy): domain Bacteria; phylum Pseudomonadota; class Gammaproteobacteria; order Enterobacterales; family Vibrionaceae; genus Vibrio; species Vibrio penaeicida_A. The sequence goes on along the minus strand of NZ_BFAQ01000019.1, from coordinate 94,223 downwards.
GGAAGAGTCTATGTTGGGATCAGCCAAATCAGGGCTGGTCATCACTCGTTTTGGTCAACACGCCGACATTGAAGACAGTGAATCTGGAAACGTTCATCGCTGCAATCTCAGACGTGGTATTGAAAGTTTAGTCTCTGGAGACAAAGTTATCTGGCGATCTGGTCATGAATCTATGGCAGGTATAGCGGGTGTGGTTGAAGCCGTCGAGCCGAGAACCTCTATCTTGACCCGTCCAGACTACTACGACGGTTTAAAACCTGTCGCAGCGAACATTGACCAAATGGTGATCGTTTCTTCTGTATTACCTGAACTTTCTCTCAACATTATTGACCGCTACCTTGTCGCTTCCGAGACATTGAATATTGAACCTTTGATCGTCTTGAATAAAATCGACTTGCTAGACAGTACGCAACGCGAAACCTATCGCGAATGGTTAACGGCGTATGAGAAAATTGGCTATAAAGTTCTGTTGGTCAGTAAGGAGTCCGGAGAAGGGATCGAAGAACTGCAAATCGAACTTAAAGATAGAATTAACATCTTTGTGGGACAATCTGGCGTCGGAAAATCCAGCTTAGTCAACGCATTAATGCCAGAAGTCGATGCTGAAGAAGGTGCCGTATCAGAAAACTCCGGATTGGGGCAACACACAACGACCACAGCGAGACTGTATCACTTCCCTAAAGGGGGCGACCTTATCGACTCCCCTGGAGTCCGTGAATTCGGCCTCTGGCACTTAGAAGCGGAAGAGGTTACGGAAGCTTTTGTAGAATTTCGACCGTTCTTAGGCGGCTGTAAGTTTCGCGATTGTAAACACAATGACGACCCAGGCTGTATTATTCGAGAAGCGGTCGAACGCGGAGAGATCAGCAGTGTTCGATTTGAAAACTACCACCGCATTATTGAGAGCATGGGTGAGAACAAAGCCAACAGGCAGTACTCACGCAATAAAAAAGCCGACTTGTAACCATAAGCCCCTACTTGGCGATATTTGCCACAAATTTGTGGCAAATCGTAAACCCATATTGTAAAGAAGCTGACAACAGAAGTGAGATTCAGTAACATCTCGCGCCGACTTGTAGAACAAATTGGAATCAATTGTGTTAGATAAAATTAAAGTGAGTCTCCAGTACTGGATTCCTCAACATGGATTAACGCGCCTTGTCGGTAAACTGGCGAGCGCAAAAGCAGGCAGCCTAACCACAGCCGTAATTCGTTGGTTTATCAAGCAATACAACGTCAATATGGACGAAGCTTTGCATTCGGATCCTGCTTACTTCAAAACTTTCAATGAGTTTTTCGTACGTGAGCTAAAAGACGGGGCTCGTCCTCTTGCGGAAGGTGATTCCGTCATATCGCACCCTGCCGATGCCTGTGTGAGCCAATTCGGTCCAATTGAAGATGGTCAGCTCATTCAAGCAAAAGGTCACAACTACTCAGCGCAAGAGTTGCTAGGTGGCAGTGAAACCTTAGCTGAAGAGTTTGTTGATGGCGAATTTGCAACGCTTTATCTATCACCGCGTGACTACCACAGGGTACATATGCCTTGTGACGGAACACTGCGTAAAATGATTTATGTGCCAGGCGATTTGTTTTCCGTAAACCCATTAACAGCGGAAAACGTGCCTAACTTATTCGCTCGCAACGAACGTGTTGTTTGTATCTTCGATACTGAATTTGGTCCAATGGCACAAGTACTGGTTGGTGCAACCATTGTTGGCAGCATCGAGCTAATATGGGCAGGCACTGTCACTCCACCTCGTGGTAACACTGTTTACACTTGGGATTATCCAGCAGAAGGCAACAAATCTGTTGTACTAAAAAAGGGTGAGGAAATGGGTCGCTTTAAGCTTGGCTCAACCGTTATCAACCTATTTGCGAAAGACAGTATTAAGTTCGATGAAAGTATGCAGCTAAACGCACCGACGATTATGGGTACACCTTACGCGCATCAATCGAAAGACTAACTGCACAGTATACTCAAATAAAGATATCCCGATAAAGGCAGGTTAAAACCTGCCTTTTTTGATAAAAAACAAACTTCTATTCAATAGCCACGCGCACCTTTCTAAATTACCGACACGATCTAAGTACACCACCGAATCTTAATTTATTCTGCCTCTAGGTTAAGGCTTCAACGAGATAGATTATGGTAAAGAGCAACTCTGCGATCTGGTTTAAACTCGTCTTCAGTTTCGCTATTCCCATTATTGTTCTTCTCATTCCTACCGATTCCATTCCTATCGATAACCTGACGTTGGTCCAACATCGGTTACTCACGATATTCTTGCTTGCCGCATTGCTTTGGGTTTTGGAGCCTGTCCCTGTTTTCGCAACATCAATCCTCATCATTGCACTTCAGCTAGTGATGATTTCGGATAAAGGGTTACATCCATTTCGAATCGCACCCGACAACCATGAACTGGGAGAACTTCTCACATATACCGATATTTTTAGTGCGTTCTCTTCACCCATTATCATTTTGTTTATGGGTGGATTTGCTCTCGCGATTGCCGCCGCAAAATACGATCTAGACAATAATTTAGCCCGAGTCCTCCTGAAACCCTTTGGCCACCAGCCTAGATTCATTATGTTAGGCCTGATGCTGATAACCGCCGTGTTTTCCATGTTTATGTCAAACACCGCGACGACAGTAATGATGCTTGCCCTACTTGGTCCTATTGTGGCTTCAGCGCCAAAAGGAGACACAGGCATCAAAGCCTTGGTGCTTTGCATTCCTATTGCCGCAAATACGGGAGGAATTGCCACGCCGATAGGTACACCACCTAACGCTATCGCTTTACAGTATCTAACTGGTGAGCACAGTATTGATTTTCTATCTTGGATGATGATGGGGCTGCCTTTTGTCTTTATTCAACTGACCATCGCTTGGCTGCTTCTGCAAAAGCTTTTTCCTGCCTCGCAAAAAAGCATGACACTCAAACTCAGCGGCACTTTTAAGCGAGGTTGGCGAGCCATTACGGTTTACATCACCTTTGCACTCACCATTATGTTGTGGATGACGACGAAATTTCATGGCATGAATACGTATGTGGTTTCCATCATTCCTTTAACAGTGTTCACCCTCACAGGAATAATGGGAAAAGCAGAGCTCAAGCAAATCAATTGGGATGTGTTATGGCTGGTTGCAGGTGGCATAGCGATTGGTATCGGCTTGGATAACACGGGGTTAGCCAGCGCTCTGGCTCATGCTATCGATTATGAATCGTTATCGCCAATTGCCGTCGTACTCACATTGTCTGTTGTGTGCTGGCTGATGGCCAACTTTATGTCGAATACCGCGACCGCTAACCTTTTGATGCCCATTGCTGCTGCGATTGGGGCATCGATGCCCTCACTCGCAAGCATCGGTGGTTTGCAGTCACTGCTCGTCGTTGTGGCTTTTTCGGCATCCTTAGGCATGATTCTACCGGTTTCCACACCACCGAATTCTCTTGCGTACTCCACAGGGCTAATAGACAGCAAAGATATGGCAAAAACTGGCGTTATCATGGGCATAATTGGGCTTGGAATCGTATACTCTGCGATGTGGATATTTTACTGATCTGACGGAGCCCAAACATGATCATCATTGCCCATCGTGGTGCACGAGCAACCCATCCTGAAAACACTTTGTCTGCTTTTCAAGCGGCCCTTGATAGTGGTGCACCTGCGATAGAACTGGATATCCACGAACACGATGGTGAACTTTGGGTCATCCACGACAAATGGCTCAATCGAACCACAAATGGCATAGGATTACTTAAGTGGTTTGACCGTGATTCATTAAGCAAACTTGATGCGGGCAATGGCGAAGTGATTCCAACATTAAATCAGGTTCTCGCTCTCGTAAAAGGTCAATGTGCTTTGAATATTGAGTTAAAAGGCATCTCGGATCTCTCGTTACTCTATCGTCATCTCGATCTCGCAACGGAGCAGTTCAAGTTCTCGAACCGACAGTTGATAGTTTCTTCTTTTAACCATGATTGGCTCGCTGAGATACAACGAACTAAGCCTAGTGTGCTCATTGGTGCTTTAACCAGCTCAAAAGGCCTCGATAAAGCTGAATTTGCTGAAAACCTAAACGCAGCGTCCATAAACATCAGCCTTGACGTGATGGATGAAGACTACGTCAAAGACGCCAAAAAACGTGGTCTTGCTGTTTATGTTTACACCGTTAACCAACTTGAAGATTGGCAGTGGTTGAATGAAATCGGTGTAGATGGCGTATTCTGTGATTGCCCAAGTAATGCGATAGAACACTTCCCACAACCCCAAAAATTTCACTGGAAATAATGCTAGTTGTTGCCCAGTAATTAAGGCATAGTGAGTTTTTTATAACCACCTGATCTTTAAACGCGATGTCATACGAATGGCTTGCTTTAGCAGCCGCTTTTCTCTGGGCAATTTCCAGCATTATCTCTGTTACACCCGCGAGACATTTAGGTTCCTTTTCCTACAGTCGGTGGCGGATGGGCTGCACTTCAATCATCCTCATTATTATGGCGCTATTTACCGGTGGTTGGGCAACCATCACCAGTGAACACATCTTACCTATGGCGTTGTCTGGGTTAGTGGGAATCTTCATTGGGGATACCGCTCTGTTCGCGTGTATGAACCGTATGGGACCAAGACAAGCAGGCTTGCTTTTTTCTTGCCATGCCGTGTTTTCAGCCATTCTGGGGTACTGGATATTCAGCGAAACATTAAGTGGAACGGAACTATTCGGATCGGTACTGGTTTTTTCAGGTGTAATGGCCGCCATTTTCTTTGGAAAGAAAAAACAAGGTCAACACGAGTGGGAAGTGATACAAGGCAGCGTCGCCATTGGGCTCGCGTTAGGTTTGCTCGCGGCGATTTGTCAGGCTTTAGGTGGGGTCATTGCAAAACCCGTCATGCAGGGCAACATTGACCCCGTTGCTGCGTCAGCGATTCGAATGATTACCGCATTTCTTGCGCACTGTGCATTTAGAATGACCGGAGCCAAACTGTCTCGCCCGATTAAACCCATCAACTTACGTATCCTTTGGATATGCGCCATTAATGGATTTTTGGCAATGGCGGTTGGCATGACACTGATTCTTTATGCCCTGCGAGACGGCAATGTCGGCATGGTCGCATTACTCTCTTCAACCACACCCATCATGGTATTGCCTTTACTGTGGGTTTACACGCGACAACGCCCAAACCCCTATGCTTGGATAGGCGCAATCTTAGCCGTAATAGGGACGGGGATTCTTGTTACTTAGCGGTTCCTCTAGCCAAAAAATAAAACAAAAAATCAAACGCTATTGAGAACCATTTGCATTAAAAATATTTTAGAGATATATTGGCAAAGTCTGTGGAACGAGAGTACGACTCAATCCCGACCTTGAATCCTAAATACCTTTGGTGATGAGGTATCGAAGCTTCCTACTTCGAGAAACATTACTGCATCAACAAGTTAAGATACTTGTTTCAACGTAAGTGCTGCTTATCGAATTGTTGATGCCAAATACATTGTGATAAACAAAAACCACCGCTTAGGTGGTTTTTGTTTATTTGCACTCGCCCAGCCGCAATTATTGTTTTCTCTAGCCTGTACTCAAGCTCTTGGAAACGAGAAGGCAGTGACGCGATCAATGTGCTCTTCGCCCAACGCCAACATAACCAAACGATCGATCCCCAGCGCAATACCAGCACACTGCGGTAACCCTGCTTTTAAAGCATCTATTAGATGATAATCAATGGGCTGCTCACTCAAACCCATAGCGATTCGCTGTTTATTGTCTTGTTCAAATCGCGATAGCTGCTCGGAAGGGTTATCCAGTTCATGGAACCCATTCGCGAGTTCAATCCCCTTGAAATAGACTTCAAATCGATCCGCTACTCTCGAATCTTGTTGATTGATTTTTGCTAGTGCTGCTTGGGAGGCAGGAAAATCATACACAAACACTGGGGCATCCTGCCCTATCTTATTTTCGACGCCGACACTAAACAGAAGCTGTAATAACGTGTCTCTGTCTTCTTCTGATTGCGCAATATCGTTTAAGCCCAATTCACCTGCTGCTCGCTTTAAGGTGTCCATGGAATCTTCCAGTGGGCACACCCCTAACACCGACAAAAAAGCATTTTGATAGGTCATGCGATCTGCTTTCTCGCAAGTAAGGGTAAGTTGAAGTAGCTCATCCATTTCATCCATCAAATCATGATGATTAAATCCAATTCGATACCACTCCAACATAGTGAATTCAGGATTGTGAAATCGCCCGTTTTCTTCATTTCGAAACGACTTACAAATCTGATAGATCGAGCCACTGCCAGCGGCAAGCAGACGTTTCATGTGAAACTCAGGGCTGGTCATTAAATAGAGAGAACGCCCATTAGCATAGTCTGGCCCTACAAACTGAGTTTGAAAGGTATGCAAGTGAATATCCGTTACCGTAGCGTGGCTCATCGCGGGCGTGTCGACTTCCAATACATCCCTGCGTTGAAAAAACGCACGTATCTTTCCAATCAATTCTGCGCGTTGCTTCAACTGCGTAATATCCGCGGTCGGTTGCCAATTAATTATGGGCATACAAGTTCTCTTTGGGTATTCAAGTGCACTATTTTAGCCCTACCCCCCTTTATCTTCCAGCGTCGATTCTTCTTCTCCCATCACTAAGGCAGATTGCACATCAGTGATTAAAATCACACATTCTAGAAATTTTATACTCTTACTTGCATTACCGAAGCAAAAACCCAATTGAATCAATTTTTCGGTATAGGAGCTCTTTTAATATACCTACAGGAATCAAGGTTTTTTAGGATTAATGGATTCAACCGAATCCAGCAGGGACGGCTCGCTACACGTGCGCTGTCGTTTTTGCATTTGTCGTTACTAACCGGAGGTAACTGTGCAGACTATAACCACAGATATCGCAGTCATCGGCGCTGGCGGCGCTGGTCTCCGCACTGCAATCGCTGCTGCTGAATCAAACCCAGAATTAGACATCGCTCTTATTTCTAAAGTCTATCCCATGCGATCTCATACCGTTGCTGCCGAAGGGGGATCCGCAGCTGTTATCAAAGACGAGGACAGCCTCGACAACCACTTCAACGATACCGTTGGCGGTGGAGACTGGTTGTGTGAACAAGATGTAGTGGAATACTTCGTAGAAAACGCCACTCGTGAAATGATTCAAATGGAGCAATGGGGCTGCCCATGGAGCCGTAAAGAAAACGGTGAAGTGAATGTACGCCGATTTGGCGGCATGAAAGTGGAGCGAACCTGGTTTGCGGCAGATAAAACGGGCTTTCACATGCTTCACACCCTGTTCCAAACCTCGATGAAGTACTCCAACATTCATCGGTTTGATGAGTACTTTGTGGTCGACTTATTGGTCAACGACGGCGAGATTCAAGGCCTGATAGCCATTCACATGTCTGAAGGTGAACTGGTTGTAATTAAAGCCAAATCCGTTGTTTTGGCAACCGGAGGGGCGGGACGCGTTTATCACTGCAACACCAATGGCGGCATTGTGACTGGTGATGGAATGGCGATGGCATACCGCCACGGTGTACCACTCCGTGATATGGAATTTGTGCAATACCATCCAACTGGGTTGCCGGGAACCGGTATTTTAATGACCGAAGGTTGCCGTGGCGAAGGCGGTATTATCGTCAATAAAAACGGCTACCGATATTTGCAAGATTACGGCATGGGACCGGAAACGCCGGTTGGTCAGCCCAAAAACAAATACATGGAGCTTGGTCCGAGAGATAAAGTCTCCCAAGCTTTCTGGCACGAGCAACAAAAAGGAAACACCATTAAACATCCTTTGGGCGATGTGGTTCACCTCGATCTTCGCCACCTCGGAGAAGCCTACCTACAAGAGCGCTTGCCTTTCATTTGCGAACTGGCTAAAGCGTACGTGAATGTCGATCCAGCCAAAGAACCCATTCCAATAAGACCCACAGTGCATTACACCATGGGTGGTATAGAAACAGATAAAGGCTGTGAAACTCGCATTAAAGGTTTGTTTGCGGTCGGTGAATGCGCATCGGTTGGGTTGCACGGCGCGAACAGGCTGGGTTCCAACTCTCTGGCTGAATTTGTGGTCTTCGGGCGAGTCGCCGGTGAAAACGCAGTGAAGCATATCGAAGAATTCGCTGGATGGAACGACGACGCTATCGCTTCTCAAATCCAGGATGTAGAAGCTCGAATTCAAGCATTGATGAATCAGGAAGGGGATGAAAACTGGGCAGATATTCGCACAGAAATGGGTCATACCATGGAAGCGGGCTGCGGTATTTATCGTCAAGAAGATCTGATGCAAGCCACCATTGAAAAAATCACCGAGCTCAAAGCGCGATATAAGCGCATCAGCATTAAAGACAAAGGAAAGGTATTCAATACGGATTTGTTGTATGCCATTGAAGTCGGCTATGGGTTAGAAGTTGCGGAGGCTATGGTGCATTCTGCCATATTGCGCAAAGAATCCCGTGGAGCTCATCAACGTTTAGATGATGGTTATACCGATAGAGATGACAAGCAGTTCTTGAAGCATTCACTTGCTTTTTATCAACCTGATGCTGCGCCCACCATCGATTACAGCGAAGTAAAAATCACCAAATCACAGCCTAAGGCACGTTTATACGGAGAAGCCGCAGAAAAAGCTGCTGCCGCTGAAGCCGCCAAATCCGCAGAGGAGAAAGCATGATGTCAGCCACTCGCATTCAAAAAGTCGACATTCTGCGTTATGACCCTGAAAAAGATGCAGAGCCTCACTTCCAGACATTTGACGTCCCATTCGATGAAACCATGTCGGTACTCGATGCTTTAGGCTACGTGAAAGATCATTTGGACAAAGAGTTGTCTTACCGTTGGTCGTGTCGAATGGCGATTTGTGGTTCATGTGGGATCATGGTCAATGGGGTGCCCAAACTGGCTTGTAAAAGCTTCCTACGAGATTACCCCGATGGTGTGAAAATCGAGCCTTTGGCGAATTTCCCTATCGAAAAAGATCTAATCGTGGATATGACCCCATTCATCGAGCGTCTCGAAGCCATCAAACCCTACATTATCGGTAACGACCGTAAGCCTGAAGACGGAACAAACATCCAAACCCCAGAGCAAATGGCGAAGTATAAGCAGTTTGCTGGCTGCATCAATTGCGGGCTCTGCTACGCGGCCTGCCCTCAATTTGGTCTTAACCCGGAATTCATGGGCCCCGCTGCATTAACACTGGCGCATCGCTACAACCTCGACAGCCGTGATCACGGTAAAGCAGAGCGTATGGGCTTGATAAACGGTCAGAATGGCGCTTGGGGCTGTACCTTTGTGGGCTACTGTTCTGATGTTTGCCCCAAAAATGTCGACCCTGCAGCAGCGGTAAACCAAGGCAAAATAGCATCGTCTATGGACTTTGTTATCGCTATGCTGAAGCCACAAGATGAACAAGTACAAGAGGAGGCGTAACCATGAGCAACCGCAAACCTTATGTTCGTGAAATCAAGCGTACGTGGTGGAAAGATCACCCCTTCTACCGATTCTATATGCTTCGTGAAGCAACTGTACTTCCGTTGGTGCTTTTTACTGTATTCCTCACTTTTGGTTTGGGTGCCTTAGTAAAAGGACCAGAAGCTTGGCAAAGCTGGCTAGCCTTCATGGCAAACCCGATGGTGGTTGCCATCAACGTCGTTGCGCTGGCGGGTAGCCTGCTCCACGCTCAGACGTTTTTCAGCATGATGCCACAAGTGATGCCTATTCGTTTGAAAGGAAGACTCATCGAGAAGAAACTCATTGTAATCAGCCAATGGGCGGCAGTGGCGGTGATTTCTCTGGTTGTACTCATCGTGGTGTAAGGAGCATAAAATGAAACCCAATTATTCGATAAATAAAGCGCCTCAACGCTCCGACGAACCGATTTGGTGGGGGCTATTTGGTGCTGGGGGAACATGGTTTGCCATGATTACCCCAATAACTATCTTAATCCTAGGCGTGTTGGTTCCACTCGGGATAATTGATGTGCAAGCTCTCAGTTACGAGCGTGTTTCTGAGTTTGCGACCTCCCTCATTGGTGCCCTATTCATCATTGGTACGCTTTCATTACCTATGTGGCATGCGATGCATCGAATTCACCACGGTATGCACGATTTAAAGTTCCATACTGGTGTTGTTGGAAAAATTGCCTGTTATGCATTTTCTGGTCTTATAACGGCAATTTCTATTGTGTTCGTCTTCATGGTTTAAGCTGAAAAAGAAAGGGAGATTCACTCCCTTTCACCTCTTCTATTAGAGTAGCTCTATAAGCTTCCTTACAAATATGTACAATTTTCACCCTATAAATCTGTTCGCTTACTCACTATAATCCCGCCGCTTATCGCTTAAAGCCATCTACCGCTTATTGTTAGACATGGAGACATCCAGTTTTCACCGCTAGCAATTTGAGCCAAATAAGAAATCACGGAAGAACATAAATAAAGACTGGTTATTACCAGAGCTTTGACACATTAGCCACAACCTAAGACACCTGAACTCAGGATAAATAGGTTCTGGTTCTCATTGGAACCGAAGCACAACTCGCTTCATTTTAAATAGTAAGTGTAATGTTCAAACCATCTGCTTTTATGACTGTAATATGCTCTTGGATGCTCTATGGCTGCCAAATTGATCCTAATACCGTTAATCATGAATTGGGTCAGCCAGCGCTCACCAAAACTACCGTTCATGTTTACTCTGAGATTGATCACTGCCAAACGGTCGCTGATATCCCTAACTGCGATTTTAAGAAGGGTATTTATGTATTAGCCATCGACCCGACGGTCACGAAAGAACAACATCAACGAGTCGTTGATCAAGCTGAAAATTTTGTCCATTGGGCGAACCAAGACGTTCGTAACCAATTCAATAATAAAACGATTGTGATTGGCATTTTGGCAAGCAATCCAACGAGCGCATCCAATCAAAATCCGTTTGCATTGGCTTTAGCTTCCGCTACCCAGCAAGTACAAGCGATAGAGTGGATTTATACCCAGAATGGCCAAGACGAAACGATGCGGCTTACGGCTTATCAAAAGCTCATGCAGACGTTTGATTATTATGTGGATGGGAATAACCATACTTTGGTGGGCAGTGACCTCAACGATGCCTACCAAGATTTTAAAAACAAGTTGAACATCTACAAACAAACAGCAAAACAACAAAGCTTCGAGGCACTCCACCTCAATGAATGCCAGCATGGGAATGGACAACTCAACGCTGATCGTGCTCTTGGTACTCCAACGCCTTGCAGGAAAGACGGAACCATCCACTCTGGAGGCATCGTCAATCCATTGCATGAGAAAACACACAGCAACTTAAATGCCGGTGTTTTACTCGGGCTATTGTACGAATACAAAGTAGACTCAACTCGAAATGCAGGCGGTGGTGAGCTTATTGGCAGCCAAGGCTCCCCTTTTATCAATAAAGGCGACATCGCATCTGGGCTCTATTCGCCAGATGGCCCGAAGATGTACTTAACATGGGCGAACCCAGCGTTTAAGCCATTGAATGATTACTTAAATACGTACTTCTTCGCGAACAAGTAATCCAATGACGCTCTAGATTAACAAGGGCGTCTCTTATTCCATGAATGTCGCTATTTCATCGAGTGGTTTTTTGTAGGTGGCGTGTTGAGGAATAGTAGCGCCTTCCTCAGGATAGCCTGTTACGATCAGCATGTAAGGGCGGTCGTTGCTATTATCTCGTCCGCATATTTTACTCAAGAAACTCATGGGTTTGGGTGTGTGAGTAAGCGTCCCCAACCCTGCGTTGTGCAAGGCTTGTAGTAAAAACCCTGTCGCAATACCAACCGACTCATGCACATAGTAGTTGGTTTGGTTTTCGTCGTTCTCCATCCCTCCTCGCTTTTGAGAAAATACAGCAATTAGCCACGGTGCTTTTTCTAAGTAAGGCTTACTGGCGTTTGTACCTAATGGCTTAAGCGCATCAAGCCATTCTTGCCCCGCTATACCTTGATAAAAAGATTGTTCTAGCTCTTCTGCCGCTTGACGAATTTGAGCTTTCACGTCTGCGCTATTGATCGCCACAAAGTGCCAAGGTTGATGATTCGCTCCACTTGGCGCTGTTCCCGCCGCTTTAATGCAGCTTTCAATAATGGACTTGGGGACTGAACGATCAGAGAACTGACGAATAGAGTGGCGTCGCTTGATGAGATCGTAGTTTTGATTGGCTCGTTTCGACATTTCTTCCACTGGGTATTCGATAAAATCATCCAATGGCAATTGAGATTCTTCAGACATACGGCTTCCTTGCTTTTTTATTTATCGGGTTACTATAGCGACAAATAAAAGGCAGGAGCGTGGTTTGTATTTATGAGGGTGCGAGACTGAGAGCGTTATTCAATTTTTGCCACAATGAAACAAGAACAGCTCCTAGAAGTTGAGACAAAAAATGCGCCACTAAGGCGCATTTTTAGGATGTGGATTCAAACACTCTCTTTAGCTATTTGGGCATTCAAATGGACCCACATAACGCCACTCTTTGCTTCGGTTATGCTGAGAAACATTTGCAGGTGGTAATTTGCCTTTGCTCCAATGGTTCGCTTCGTATACATGCCCCATGAACACGACATTCTCACCACTGTTGTAGTGATGGTTTTGGTTCCAAGTCTTGGCTAAGGTTTTCTTCACATCCAGTGTCCACGCACTTGAGTTGCTTGGTGTGCCTGAATTTGTCCACCATTTTGCGCGGTATACTTTGTTGTTGAACAGTACTTTATTACCGCCAACGTAAGTACGCCCTTTCTTCCACGCAGGGTATTTCGCTTGTTCTGCTTTTGAGGCGTTCAAACATTTATGAGCACTTTGAGATTCGAAAAATACCCAGCCCTGAGTACTGCAAGCCCAAAGCTTTCCAGTGTTAGCATCAAATGCATTCTTTCCTGCATCAGATAAGTAGCGACATTCTTGAGCGTCAGGTTGACCTGCGGTGCTATCAAATGTCTGAAAAGCACTAGCTTGGCTAGAGAAGCCAAAAGTAAGCGTAAATAGAGTTGCGAGTGCCTTGGTAGGTAAGTTCATCAGAGAGCTCCTTTAAATGTGACCTTAGTTCCAACTAAACGCCGGGAATCATAAAGGATGATGATACTAGTTCATATAAACTTAAGTTTATTTAATAAATTAATAACTTAAATTATAAAAAAGCCGCTCACATAGGAGCGGCTTCGTAACAGTTTGTATCAGGTTATGATTATTTTACACGACCAACGTACTCGCCGTTACGTGTATCAACCTTAATAACTTCGCCGATAGCGATGAACAGAGGTACACGAACAACTGCACCTGTTACCAGAGTTGCTGGCTTGCCACCTGTACCTTGGGTATCACCTTTCAGACCTGGATCTGTTTCAGTGACTTCAAGCTCTACAAAGTTTGGTGGTGTTACTGCAATTGGGTTACCGTTCCAAAGCGTAATCATACAAGTGTCGTTTTCTACCAACCACTTAGCGTTGTCACCCACCGCTTTAAGATCCGCTGCGATTTGCTCAAATGACTCGCTGTTCATGAAGTGGTAAAACTCACCGTCGTTGTATAGGTAGTCCAGATCGATGTCCATTACGTCTGCAACTTCAACTGTGTCGCCAGACTTGAACGTCTTTTCTAAAACTTTACCGGAAAGCAGCTTACGGATTTTTACGCGATTGAATGCTTGACCTTTACCCGGCTTAACATACTCGTTTTCGAGAATGACACACGGCTCATTATCAAGCATAATTTTAAGACCGCCTTTAAATTCATTCGTGCTAACAGTAGCCATTTTTTCCTCTTACCATCTTCGAGTTCAATTTAATGCCGCACATCATAACCCGAAAAGCTGTTTCTGTTGAGCAAAACTGGCTCAAACAATTAGCGAATGCGATCTCCGATCCTTACAAGTTGTTGCAAGCGGTTGAAATAGACCCTACCCCTTGGCAAAAAGGGTTAGCCGCACGCGAACTGTTTGCGATGCGCGTGCCACAAAGCTTTGTCAATCGAATGGAAAAGGGCAACCCTAACGATCCTTTACTCAAGCAAGTTCTGCCCTTAATGGAAGAATTTGACGTTCATAAAGGCTATTCGGCCGACCCTCTGGAAGAGCAAGATAACGACCAGCCGGGGTTGCTGCATAAATACAAATCTCGCATATTGATGATCGTTAAGGGTGGCTGCGCCATCAACTGCCGTTACTGCTTTCGCCGTCACTTTCCTTATCAAGACAACAAAGGCTCTAAGTCGGTTTGGGAGCAGAATTTGGCGTACATTGCCGAACGCCCAGAGATCAATGAAGTCATTCTTTCTGGTGGCGATCCTCTTATGGCGAAGGACAGCGAGTTGGAATGGCTGGTCTCACGTATCGAAGCAATAGAGCACGTGAGAACGCTAAGAATTCACTCTCGGCTCCCTGTCGTCATTCCTTCTCGTATTACCGATGAGCTGTGTTACTTACTTAGGGGAAGTCGTTTGAATGTCGTGATGGTGACACACATTAATCACGCCAATGAGATCGATGGTGAGCTTTCAGCTTACCTTGCCAAGCTCAAACAAGCTGGAGTGACGTTATTGAACCAGAGTGTGTTGCTACGTGGGGTTAACGATTCTTCAGAGGCATTGATAAAGCTCAGTGAAGCTCTGTTTGCATCTGGTGTCTTGCCTTACTACATCCATGTTCTGGATAAAGTTCAGGGCGCGGCGCACTTCTATGTTTCGGATAAACAAGCAAAAGCATTAATGGCCGAAGTCATTGAAGAAGTATCAGGGTATTTAGTACCCAAGTTAGCGCGAGAGATCGGCGGAAGAAAAAGCAAAACGCCACTGGATTTACATTTGGAATAAAGCTCCTGACCAAGTAGGAGCTTCAAAGCGACGAACTTTATATCGCAAAGTTCACAAACGGGAAGCAAGGCAAAAATCCATTGTCAGCGCAGTTTAGCAAGCCAATCTGTACTCCTTCAATTTGCTTGGTTTTGTTGAACACGCCAAGCTGGACGTTCGACTTCTCAGACAAACTAACCAAGCCAACATCAGCCATGGTAAATCCTTCTGAATAGTTAACAGCACTGAAGTTGACGCCTTTTACATCGTGAGTCACATTCACTACGCCTAAGTTGGCGCCTTTCGTCGTGCCCATATTCCAGTTAAACATCCCAAGAGACACCCCTTTCATCTCTTGGTTTACTTTTGATGCTCCAAAGAACATGCCTAAGTTTAAACCTGTCATCGTATCGGTCTCAGACATGCCTAACACTGACACATCGACACCTTTAACAGCACTCACTTTTCCGTGTAAAACAGACAAACGAACACCACCAACCGCATCACTAGCTGGTGCATTAAAGCCATCCAGCGTAGAGAACATAGCGGCCGAATCTTGCGCCAATGCATAAGGGGATGCCATTACCATCGATAGAGCAATTACTGACATTTGTTTTTTCATTGATCAAGTCTCCAAAGACTCAAAGGAACAGGAGCGCGAAATATAAGCGACTTATGCCTACCTTGCAATCTATTGATTGCGACCTATTTAAACGTCAAATATAGCCATTTTCACGATCAATATTTGTTGTTATTTCCATAAAAATAATTCATTAAAAAGCCTAGTGAAATAAAGAAATTTTAACCCCATATTTGCACTTTATTCTGGAGTGTATTACATGACTGAAGTTTCAAATTGGTTAGACTTAGGACCATTTTCTTGGTGGGAGCTTCTTTGCTGCACCATATGTGGCTCCCTTATTGGAATTGAACGCCAAACACGTGGAAAGCCCGTTGGAATACGCACATCTATTCTGATCATTTCTGGAACCTATTTTTTCATGTCGCTGGCGGTACACCTTTCTCCCAACAGTTTGGATCAAGCACGTGTGCTTGGGCAGATCATTACTGGAGTGGGCTTTTTAGGAGCAGGAGTTATGATGACACTGGATGGTAAGATCCACGGTGTAACCTCCGCGGCTATTATATGGGTGCTGGCCGCGCTCGGACTGATGACAGGGTTAGGGTTTGGTCAGCAAGCAATATTGGTCACAACCCTAATGCTCTCCATTTTGCTCGGGGTCGACAAGCTGGAAAGCAGTTTTAGGATCTTACGCAGAGGCGTCCACCAGACAATAGGGAGACGGGGTAAGAAATAAAGCAGCCAATTCATACATCACAGATGATCTAATGGCTGACAGGTTGAATGATCTCTTTAGGCTCAGCGTCTTGAGCGATAAACCGATCTCTTACACTGCGCCAAAGGTGAAGGTACCCATCATATTTGTGAACAGGTATTAATTCAAAATGCCCTTCGAGCAAACAGTCTTGGGTTACACCTTCAAGCAGTCGATAAGGTGTTAAACGCACTTCTGTTTCTAATTGATTGATAAGCTGTGAACCTAATTCTATGGATTCACAAGGCAAAATCAGAATCCAATCCCCGTCACCAGATGAAGCGAAAATATCGAACGAACGAAGCCTCTCCTTAAGAATGACTTGTACATGCGATTTAACTTGTTCTTTTGCTAATTCAGACAGGCATTCTGTATCTTTTACAGAGTACGCCGCAATGCAAAGAAAAGGACGCTCTTTAAGCGCAGAAAGTTTTGCCTCTAACCCTTTGAGATTTAATAACCCAGTTTCATCATCGAGGTGCATCAGTTTATCTTCATAAGATTGAATCAAAGACCAATTCTTATTAATCAATAACGTAACGACAAACAGATAAGAAACAAACCATGTTACCAACCAATAATGTTTGTACTTCCACAACTGATACAAATGCTGTTGCCAATGTTGGTCGATACTCAAATGCAAACGCGTGTTTTGAGAAGCATCACTGATCTCACCGGATTTTTTGTAAGTAAGAAGACCCGTTTGGTTGTCGCCTGGATAGGGAAGAATAAGGTACTCTTTCCCCAAATTTCGCTTAATCTGGCTCGCTAGAACATCCATTGCCAACACGCCCGCCAGCTCTCCATTTCGATACACCGCTGCACTTAAAGTGACGACCGACTTTCCAGTAAAGAGGTCGCGGTATTCTCCTGTAAAAGTGATATCACGACGGTTATTGGCAAGCCCATATTGCAAAGTATTTCGCCAAAAAGGCCGGTGTTTGAGTACATCATCAAAAGTACTGCTCGTGATGTTTCGAGCGAGCTTAGAAGGCGACGAAATGATGTATTTATCTTTAGATATAAAGTAGATGGAAGAGATTGCTTCGCGTGAATTCACCAAATAAGACATGACGTGAGCACTCGGCACCCAAAAATGTGCATCTTGGTATAGTGAGGTGCGCGCATCACACATGTCGGTAACACCGATAATGATAAAATCCGAATGTATAGTAGAGCGCCCCTCACCTAGACCTTCGAAAGAACACGTTTTGTCTTCTACAGCGGTATGCAAATGAGGGGAAGAATCTGAAACATTAAACTGCGATAACACCGTCATCTCATGCTCCACCGCTCTTAGCGTGTTCGACATGCCTTTTAACGCTGCAGCCACATGTTTTTTTTCTGCTGTAAATTCTTCCGATGCTTCATTGAGTGCATCTACAACAAGAAGAAGCAGAAACAGACCGTACAAAGCCGTTACGCCCAGCAAAGAACGTTTAATTGGAAAGTTGTGATTATGGCTCACAGGATTAACCTAGCTATTTATTTTTATGCTTCTAACATACCAGAACAATATGCGACATAAAGTGAATTTTCAGCTTAGATTAGCGAAAGGCAATCCATTAATAGAGTGTTTATCTGAATTATATAAAATTGATAAAATAATTGAATGCTTAAGGCATAAAAAAGCCCCGCACAATGCGAGGCTCTTATCATCCGAGAGGAGAAGGCTTACATCATACCGCCCATGCCGCCCATTCCACCCATGCCGCCCATATCAGGCATAGCTGGTGCATCTTTCTGAGGTAAGTCAGTCACCATCGCTTCTGTAGTGATCATAAGACCTGCTACCGACGCTGCAAATTGTAGAGCAGAACGCGTTACTTTCGTTGGGTCAAGAATACCCATTGCGATCATGTCGCCGTATTCACCCGTTGCTGCGTTGTAACCGTAGTTATCTTCACCACCACGTACATTGTTTGCGACTACAGACTCTTCATCACCTGCGTTGCTTGTGATTTGGCGAATTGGCGCTTCCATTGCACGTAGTGCAACGCGGATACCTACATTTTGCTCTTCGTTGTCGCCTTCAAGCGCAGTCAACTTAGAAGCTGCACGGATTAGTGCTACACCACCGCCCGCTACTACGCCTTCTTCAACCGCTGCGCGAGTTGCGTGCAGTGCATCTTCAACGCGATCTTTCTTCTCTTTCATTTCAACTTCAGTCGCTGCGCCGACTTTGATTACTGCAACACCGCCTGCTAGCTTAGCAACGCGCTCTTGTAGTTTCTCTTTGTCGTAGTCTGAAGTCGCTTCTTCGATTTGCTGACGGATTTGAGCAAC
The DNA here is from genome assembly GCF_002933855.1 of Vibrio penaeicida. GTDB lineage: Bacteria > Pseudomonadota > Gammaproteobacteria > Enterobacterales > Vibrionaceae > Vibrio > Vibrio penaeicida_A. The sequence goes on along the minus strand of NZ_BFAQ01000019.1, from coordinate 75,786 downwards.
ACGACCTTGGATCGCAGCTTCTTCACCTGCACCATCGATGATGGTTGAGTTTTCTTTAGTGATGGTTACACGCTTCGCTTGACCTAGGTCTTCTAGCGTTACTTTTTCAAGTTCTAGACCAATCTCTTCAGAAATCACAGTACCGCCAGTTAGGATAGCGATATCTTGTAGCATTGCTTTACGACGATCACCAAAACCAGGCGCTTTAACCGCTGCCACTTTCACAATGCCACGCATGTTGTTCACAACAAGTGTTGCTAACGCTTCGCCTTCCACATCTTCAGCGATGATAAGAAGAGGACGAGACGCTTTTGCTACTGCTTCTAGAGTAGGAAGCAATTCGCGGATATTAGATACTTTCTTGTCAACAAGTAGGATGAATGGGTTTTCTAGGTCAACCGCACCTGCTTCTTGGTTGTTGATGAAGTAAGGAGAAAGGTAACCACGGTCAAACTGCATACCTTCAACGACGTCTAGCTCGTCTTGTAGTGCCTGACCTTCTTCAACAGTGATAACACCGTCAAGACCAACACGCTCCATTGCTTCAGCAATGATTTCGCCTACGCTCTTGTCTGAGTTAGCCGAGATAGTACCAACTTGCTCGATCTCTTTCTTGCCTTTACATTCAACCGAAATGTTACCCAGTTCAATAACAGCAGCCGCGACTGCTTTATCGATACCACGCTTAAGATCCATTGGGTTCATGCCAGCTGCAACGGCTTTCAAACCTTCGTTAACGATAGATTGAGCCAATACAGTTGCAGTCGTTGTTCCGTCACCTGCCGCGTCATTTGCTTGAGAGGCCACTTCTTTAACCATTTGTGCGCCCATGTTCTGGAATTTGTCTTCCAGTTCAATTTCGCGCGCAACAGAAACACCATCTTTAGTAATGGTTGGAGCACCGAACGATTTGTCCAGTACCACGTTACGACCTTTAGGACCTAATGTTACTTTTACAGCGTCAGCCAGAACGTTAACACCTTCTAGCATTTTGATTCGTGCGTCGTTACCAAATTTAACGTCTTTAGCAGCCATCTTTAATTTCCCTTTCTTAATTCGTTTTTAATCTGTCGTTTTCTGAATCAGAGTAAAAATTACTCAACGATTGCTTTTTACTCAACGATTGCCATGATGTCATTTTCAGACATGATCAGAACTTCTTTACCATCAATCTTTTCAGATTTAGTGCCGTAGCCTTCAGCAAAAATAACACTATCACCAACTTTCACGTCCAGCGGTTGTACAGTACCGTTTTCTAGGATGCGGCCCTTGCCTACAGCCAAAACCGTACCACGTGTCGATTTTTCCGCAGCAGAACCAGTTAGAACGATGCCGCCGGCAGATTTGGATTCAACTTCTTGGCGTTCAACGATAACTCGGTCGTGTAAAGGACGGATATTCATCGGTCGTCTCTCCTGATTAGATGATTCTATTTGATGTAAGAAATGCCGTTAAAACGGCTTGTGGATCATATATAGGGCGTACATAGAGATAACCCAAGGGGGGCAATGCGTTTTTTTGTGACGAGTGTTGAAAAATCAAACAGCTTTTCGCGAAATTTCACGTTTTTGCTCGAAGTCTTTATTTCTAACTCAACTTTTTCTACCTCAACTTTCGTTGCTAAGTCGTATTGTGGCTCCAATTTGTATTCTTCTGTATCCTACGCGTTCTTCAAGATAAATTGAGTTGTAACTATCAATGCAAGATAAACATGGATTACTCACTGCACCGATACCCGCAGTGCTCAGAAACATGACCCTGCCGATGATTGTAGGTCTGATTTCGATCCTGATGTTTAATCTTGTGGACACTTTTTTTATTTCTTTGCTCGGAACTCAAGCTCTGGCTGCGATCAGCTTTACTTTTCCCGTCACCTTTGCCGTCAACTGCATCACGATGGGCATAGGTATGGGGTTATCGACCAACATCGGTCGGCTACTTGGGCAGGGCAACAATCAAGATGCGGCCAGGTTTTCTTCCCACGGCCTAATCCTAGCCGTCATTCTCGTCAGTGTCGCATCGACTATAGGCTTACTGACCATCACCCCATTATTTTCGCTTCTCGGAGCAACTCCAGATCTGATTCCACTGATCAAAGAGTACATGGTGGTCTGGTATCTAACGATCCCAATGTTAGTCATTCCCATGGCAGGAAACAGCGCAATTCGTGCAACTGGCGATACCAAAACCCCAGCAAAAATCATGATGCTGGCTGGTATCATTAACGGCGTACTCGACCCACTGCTTATTTTTGGTTACGGTCCGTTTCCTGAATTGGGAATAAAAGGTGCTGCCATAGCCAGTGCATTTAGCTACATGGGCGCTTTGTGCGGCTCCTTGTATGTACTGATAAAAAGAGAAAAGCTACTCGCACTTCCGTACTTTCCGTCACTCATGCAAGATTGGCGTGCGATCTTAAAAATTGGCACACCAGCCGCCTTGTCTAATGCGATGTCACCTATCTCTGGTGCAGTATTGATGATGATACTGGCAAGCCACGGTACTGAAGCCGTTGCGGCTTTTGGTGCAGCGCAACGTGTCGAATCTATTTTGATTTTGGTATTGATGGCACTGACTTCCGCTTTAACACCCTTTATGGCACAAAACTTAGGCGCAAATAATCCCACGCGCAGCTTTAACGCCTTGTTTGTATGCATGCGATTTTCGATTCTTTTTCAGCTTCTCATCTTTATTATGATGGTCCCATTGAGCATGCCTATTGCTTCACTTTTCTCACAAGAACAAAGTGTTAGAGATCTGTTATGGCACTACTTGCTAGTGGTGCCGTTTAGCTATGGGTTTCAAGGCATATTAATGGTACTGGTCAGTGGGCTTAATGCACTGCATAAGCCCATGCACGCTTTTAGTTGGAGTGCGATGCGTTTGTTTATATTCACATTGCCTTTTGCTTACGTTGGCAGTGAGTGGTATCAAGTTGAGGGGCTTTTTATCGGTATTGCAGCAGGCAATATTGTTGGTGGAATACTTGGATACTTATACGCAGTTAAAATGCGTAATGAAATGGTTGAAGTTCACGAGCCGGAGCCAAGTCGATAGTTCACTGAAAGACATCGATAACCCAAATAACTCATACCAAAAACAACCGTTAGCCAAAGACAGAGAAAGCGTCTCCCAAACAAAAAAACCGCTGAGAAGTCAGCGGTTTTATTAAGCAAGCTAACCTTGGTTATTCAGTATTAGAACAACTCTTTCGCAACTTTGAACAAGTCATCGCGTACTGGACGCTTCATGTTCTCTATGCAGTCAATAATGTCGTGGTGAACAAGCTGTTCTTTCTGAATACCCACACAACGACCGCCATGACCTTCTTGTAGAAGGTGAACAGCGTAGTTACCCATGCGAGATGCAAGAACACGGTCAAATGCTGTTGGACGACCGCCACGTTGGATGTGCCCCAATACTGTCGCACGAGTTTCGCGTCCAGTGGCAGATTCAATCTCTTTAGCAAGCTCGTTAGCATCCATCATCAGCTCAGTTAAAGCGATGATTGCGTGCTTCTTACCTTTCTTGATGCCGTCTTGAATATTGGCAATCAACTCATCATTACTCAAGCCTGTTTCTGGCGTGATGATGTATTCACAACCACCAGCAATCGCAGACATTAACGTCAAATCACCACAGTGGCGACCCATGATTTCTACAATCGAAATACGCTGGTGAGAAGATGATGTATCACGTAGACGGTCAATCGCGTCGATAACTGTGTTTAATGCCGTTAAGTAACCGATAGTGTAATCAGTACCTGCGATATCGTTATCAATCGTGCCAGGTAAACCAATACATGGGTAACCCATTTCAGTCAGCTTTTTCGCGCCCATGTAAGAGCCATCGCCACCAACAACAACCAATGCTTCAATGCCATGCTCTTTCAGGTTTTCGATCGCCTTCTCGCGAACTTCTACTTCTTTAAATTCTGGGAAACGAGCTGAACCAAGGAAGGTACCGCCTTTATTGATCACATCAGAAACACTGCAGCGATCTAATTTCTCGATACGGTTTTCGTATAGACCTAAGTAACCGTCATAAATACCGTACACTTCTAGCCCTTCTGAAAGTGCCGTACGAACAACACCACGAACTGCTGCATTCATGCCTGGTGCGTCACCGCCACTTGTCAAAACACCGATCTTCTTAATCATGCTCACCCTCTGATATCTGGGAATCTAATCTCTAATTCTAAATGCCATTCTCGGCGAAATCTTATCTTATTCACGTTATGTTACATTTCCGCTCCACACGGCGCACATAACGGATTATTGAAACTTTTCTACTTATGAAAGAGTATTACAATTATGCTATTAAACTTTGTTGATTCACATCACGTTCAATAGTGGTTTGTGTGGTTTGCACAAAAGATAGCTAATTATCTTCCATTTGTCTTCTTTCTTTCACGGTTCGTAATAATTAACTTAACAGCGTCCAATCCCCAGTGATTTAAACCTAAGAATCTCCTTACTCATGCTCGATTTCTTTATTTTTCGCCCATGGCACAACAGAAATTGGATCTTGGTGGATCAGAATGTCACCTTCTGGGAATCTTTCGAGCAGTTTTTGTTCAACTTCATCAGAAATGCGATGCGCTTCAATCAGCGGCATGTGATCATCCAACTCTAAATGAAGCTGGATAAAACGGACGGGACCAGACATTCGGGTCCGGATTTGATGGGCACCCAACACCCCTTTGACAGAGCATGTGATTGAATGAATGTCTTCAATTTCCTCATCTGGAAGCTGCCTGTCTAGCAGAGATTGTACTGCGGTATAAACCATGCGAATGGCGCTTGAAAGAATGAAAATACCTATCCCAATCGCAAATACAGCATCGGCTTGCCCTATTCCATACCAGCTTAACCCAAGCGCCACGATAATAGCGGCGTTCATGTAAAGGTCGGATTGATAGTGAAGAGAATCAGCGGCAATAGCTTGGCTACCCGTCCTTTTGACTACATGCTTTTGAAATGCCACTAACCCGCCAGTAACCAGTATGGCGAACATACTGACATACACGCCTAGTTCAGGAGAATGCAGTTCATGAGGTCGGAAGAACCTATCCACGCCATTCAAAATAAGAAAACAAGCAGAGCCTGAAATAAACATAGCCTGTGCCAATGCGGCGAGTGATTCAGCCTTTCCATGACCAAACGAGTGTTCTTTATCTGCAGGTTGGAGAGAGTAACGCACCACGATGAGGTTCACGACAGAAGCTGCTATATCCAATAATGAGTCGATCAATGAAGCCAGCAAACTAACGGAGCCTGTTACCCACCAAGCCGCGATTTTAACGATCAGTAGTATGGTCGCAACCCCTGCTGCTAACCAAGCCGCAGTAGTAACAAGTTTGGAATAATCAGATTTTTGCATTGGAGAATGGGTCAGGATTAATCGTTCAATCTAGTCACGTTACTTTAATTTCTGTCTTGTATAAAATAGTTAATGCCTACTTGTAGCGAATTTCTGAATCAAACCTCAAATCTCTCCTACAATGTCCTATTAACGAATGAGTCACGGTAAAAACCAATAAATATCATTGTTTTATATGTATTTCCTATTTAAGTCACAAAACGACAAACAGAATTGAAAATTGAATTGATATTCATCTACTGAAATATAAACCTCTCTCGAAATTCACAATGGATATATAAAATAAAATGCTTAGCAAGAAAATCATCACTCTTATTGGCTTTTCAGCTGTATTGACTGGCTGTGCAACAATTCAAGGTAATGTAACTGAGAATCAAGATGGTACATTTAACTCGTACTTCTCTGATCAAGACAAAACCAATGCATTAAGAGTTTCTAACAGCGACGCTCATACCACGTGCGAAAAACGCTATGGTGAGAACTCACACCCACTCGTGATCAATCAAGATGTTAAAACGATTTTGCCTGAAGAAATAAAAACAGGTAGCCAAATTGTCGATTCTCTTGTGAAAATTGGGCAAACACTAGAAGATCCAAACTACAAAACAACATACGATGTAACGACACATTTTGAGTGTTCAGCATAATTAACCGGCGCTCAATATCTAACTGACAAGTAACCAAACAACGAGCTCAGCAGGCAGCTTTCTTCACCTAAAACAGGCTTTATTGGTAACGCCGAGCGCCTGCTCTATCCATTTAAGAGGCAGCTCTTTTTGAATCAATGCTAGAGATTCTGAAGCTGCATAATCAATGAGCCAGTGCGCCAACATAAAAAATACCCTCAGCCCGTAGAGTTCTGAGGGTATTGTTAACCATCTGTAGGATCGTTCAACTGATCAAACACTTAACTGCTCGGTGTTAACCATGAAAGCTGCTCTCAACATACACGTAAGTATAGTTTGCCTAGTCGTCTTGGTGACGTTCTGCAAATTTTTCAGCACACTTAGCGGCTTTTTCTTGTTGTAACTCTTGAAGTTTCACCTTCTGTTCTGCCGTTAAGATACTCATGGCTTTATGCTGTTGCTCCAACATTTTTACACGCTTTTCAGTCTGAGCTTCTACCATCTGTGTTGCCAATTCTTGCGCGGCATTTTCATCGAACGTATCAGCTAATACTAATTGTTGGAGGTTTTGCTGGTGCGATTGCATCTTGGCGAACATTTCTTCTGATTTGCCTTTTCGATTGTTTCTAGCATCTTCGCGCAATTGCTTGAGCTGCGATTTCTGATCATCGGTTAAATCAAGTTGGCGAAGTACACGTTTGTCCATGCCCATACCACACTTTCCGCCGAAATCGTGACCACCTTTATGATGCCCTTTACCACCAAAAGCCCATGCACTTGCGCTGCCTAAAACTAAAGGAAGTGCCGCTGCCATTAGAACCATTTTTTTCGCTAGTTTCATAATTGTATCCTCGATCGTCATTGGAATTCGTTTGTGTGTTGTGCTGCATTTGCAGCGCTTGAGGATAGAATACGAACTGGGTTGTAAAGCAACGTGAAGAAAGCGTAAATCAACGTAAAGAGTTCTGGTTACACAGTAAATATGAGTATCATGAAGATAGAAAAACCGTAAATGAGGCGACAATGGCACATATACTATTAGTGGATGACGATACAGAATTGACCAGCCTACTCAGTGATATTCTGACCTTTGAAGGCTTTCAAATAAGCCAAGCCTGCGATGGTTTAGTCGGGCTTGAATTAGTGGATGAAAGTGTCGATTTAATTCTTCTGGATATCATGATGCCTAGGCTCAATGGCATGGAAATGCTTAAGAAATTGCGTGAAAACTGGCAAACTCCAGTACTGATGCTCACAGCCAAAGGTGAAGAAATAGACAGGGTCATTGGGCTTGAATTGGGAGCCGACGACTACCTGCCTAAGCCATTCTCAGATCGTGAATTGATGGCTCGTATTCGTGCTATATTACGGCGCACTCAAACATCAGATACTAATACCGGCAAAGACCCGGAGTGTATTGCTTATCAAGATCTGAAAGTCTTCCCTGGTAAGCAAGAAGCTTATTGTGGAGATGCTTTGCTCGATCTCACCACCACTGAGTTTGCCTTGCTCAGCCACTTTATTGCACACCCAGGAGAAACACTCACCAAAGAGATGCTCAGTTTAGATGTACTGGGTAAGCGACTGGCACCCTTCGACCGCGCCATTGATATGCACGTATCAAACCTTCGTAAAAAAATCCCTTTACTTAGCAACGATAAGCCTCGCATAAAAACTTTACGTGGTCGCGGGTATATGTTGGTGGAGGCAGGGTAATGCGAATCCCTCTTTTCTCTAGCTTATACGGGCGAATTTTTGCCATTTTCTGGCTTACAATGCTGTTGGTTTTGATCGCGGTTTTAATCTTACCCTTTCTGGACCCGCGCCAACCTCATGACATCCCTAAAGATCATTTTGATCGTGTTAAACAATCGATCAGCAAACTAGAAGAAAAATACGCTGATCACCCAAACATTTATGCTGTCGCAAGAAAACTAGCCGATAGAGGGGCAAAACATCATGGAAAGCGCCCTTTGATTTACCTGACCGATTTGGAGGGGAATTTGATCACCCGAGAACGCGGTCCGATTCGCAAAGCAATGCAAAACTACATCACTGAACTGGATTTAACCCAAATTCAGCCCCAGCAAAAATTGTATGGTCGAATGATGGTAGCGGGTCCATTCCCAGCAAAAATAGCAAATCAAGATGTCTTGTTATTCAATGCTATGAAATGGAATCAAACACCGCCTTTTTTACTTCAACTGTTCGACAAACCCTTTCAGCTGCTTTTTGCTGTCATGGTCGCTAGCACCCCTCTTTTGCTTTGGCTTGCATGGGCACTTAGTCAACCAGCTCGTCGTTTGGAAAAAGCCGCTAAGCGAGTCGCTAAAGGAGAATTTGTCGCCGATCCTGACTTGGAAAAAGGCACCCGAGAGTTTCAACAAGCGGGAACCAGTTTTAACCAAATGGTTTTGGCTGTTGATCAAATGATCACTGGTCAACAAAGGTTGTTATCTGACATTTCTCACGAGCTTCGGTCTCCCCTTACTCGCCTGAGAATGGCCAATGCGCTTGCTACCAGAAAACAAGGAGCGAGTGACGAACTTAAGCGTATTGATACCGAAGCCGAACGATTAGAGCAGATGATCAGTGAACTATTGGAACTGTCACGTATGCAGGTGCGCAGCCATGAAAACCGTGAGCGCCTCTCTGTTGTTGATCTGTGGGAAGAAATCTTAAAAGATGCACAATTCGAAGCCGAACAAAACGACAAAATACTGCGTTATGGTTCTTTCCATGATGGATCCGAGCGCGATAGCCCCTTACCTAACACCTACATATTCGGTAATCCAAACTTGTTAATGAGTGCGGTGGAAAACATCGTTCGAAACGCCATTCATTATGGTAACCAGAATATCCAAGTATCGATTGTACTTAATGGCAGTGAACTACAGATTGACGTCGATGATGATGGTAACGGTGTGCCAAAAGAAGAACTGGAAGACATTTTCCGACCTTTCTACCGAGTATCGACAGCAAGAGACAGACATTCTGGTGGTGCGGGCTTGGGCTTAGCGATCACAGAAAGCGCGATTCGGCAGCATAATGGGACCATAAAAGCACAGTCCAGCCCGCTTGGGGGGCTTAAAATGTGTATTAGATTACCCATTACTGAAGCAATATAACGTCGTAAAACGAGAACTTATATGCCTTTTCGGTATATATCCCTACTATTCACAAGTTGATAACGATAACAATTATCATTACATTATTACGTAACAATAAGGAGAGTAATAATGTCACACACATTCCCAGAACTACCGTACGCATACGACGCACTGGAACCGTACATCGATGCAAAAACAATGGAAGTACACTACAGCAAGCACCACCGTACGTACTTTGACAAATTCACAGCGGCAATCAAAGGCTCAGATCTAGAGAACCAATCTCTAGAAACGATTTTTGATTCTATCTCTAGCCAAGCACCAGCCGTTCGCAACAACGGTGGCGGTTTCTACAACCACGTTGTGTACTGGAACTGCATGGCACCTAACGCTGGTGGTGAACCACAAGGCGATCTAGGCAAAGCGATCACAGAAACATTCGGCAGCTTTGATGCGTTCAAAGAGCAATTTGCTCAAGCTGCAATCAACACATTTGGTTCTGGCTTTGCTTGGTTGATCGTAAAAGATGGCAAATTGGTTATTACTTCAACCAGCAATCAAGACAACCCTCTAATGGACGTAGCGGCTGATCGCGGTGAACCTGTTCTAGCACTAGATGTATGGGAACACGCTTACTACATCAGCTACCAAAACCGTCGCCCTGAGTATATTGATGCTTGGTGGAATGTTGTGAGCTGGGATGCCGTTGCACAAAACTACGCAGCAGCACTAGCTAAGTAATATTGAACGTCAGGCGACATAACGCCTTACGGTATGAAAGAGTAAGCGCCTTGCTTGCTCTTTTTTCTTCCTCCATAATGCCCTTCACTTAATTCATTCATAAGATTTATCATGCTGGATATCGTTTTATTTGAGCCTGAAATTGCCCCTAATACAGGCAACATCATTCGCTTGTCCGCCAACTGTGGTTCAAACCTCCATTTGATCGAACCATTAGGTTTTGATTTTGAAGAGAAGAAAGTAAGACGTGCTGGTTTGGATTACCACGATCTTGCCCGTGTAAAGCGCCATGAAAACATGGAAGCATTCATCGAATACATGGAAGAGCGCGGTGAAGATTACCGCTTGTTTGCGTGTACCACAAAAACCACAGGGCACCACGTAGACGCGAAATTCAAAGATGGCGATGTACTGATTTTTGGCCCCGAGTCACGTGGGCTCCCAGCAGACTTCATTGATAGCCTTCCAATGGAACAACGCATCCGAATTCCTATGATGCCAGACAGTCGCAGTTTAAACTTGTCTAACGCCGTCGCCATCATTGCATTTGAAGCGTGGCGACAGCTTGGATTTGAAGGCGCATTGTAGCCAGTACGAGCTTTGGCAACTGACATAAAAAAGATGAAGGCAATCAGCTACCTTCATCTTTCTTGTTTGAATATCTAGATGTTCAATCGATCATTGTAGACCGACAACACTAAACTCAATATGCGGCTTTAATTTAAGCGATTTCGATCGTCGTCTTCCTTGTTCTTGTATTCCCCTTCAAAGGTATTTCCTTTAGAAGAGTCATCTCGTTGGAATGGATCTTGTTCAAATGGGTTTTGATGATGGAAGCCTCCTTGAGCATGGAAACCACCGCCACCGTTTCCGAAGTTCTGAACCTTTACTTTGCTCATCAACTGTTTGGCAATGATTGCTCGCGGTGCTGGCAACAACACAAGCATGCCTAGCGCATCCGTCATAAACCCTGGAGTAAGAAGAAGCACACCTGCCACAGCGAGCATGACACCTTCAACAATCTGCTGAGCAGGTAATTCACCTTGCTGAAGGCGATTTTGAACAGACATCAGTGTTTGAAGCCCTTGGCTACGAACCAATGTCGCGCCGACAAACGCCGTCAGCAAAACTAAGCCGATGGTCGTCCATAAACCTAAAAAGCCTCCCACTTGAATAAACAAGGCAATCTCTATGATTGGGACGGCAATAAAAAGCAGTAAAAGTATCGGAAACACAAGTCCTCCTGTTGCAATTACAGCCAGTGTATTGCTTTGCCAATCAAACAACAATTGTCTACATCAAACTTATGTTGTGATCCCCGTTAACTTCTGTAAGAAATGTTGACAACTCAATGACTCAAAAGGTGATCCGGCTACTATTTTTATGCCACCAATTCGATAATATAGTCGCTACATCAGGACCGATTAACAGCCGTTTACTCTGATGAATGGATTCTTAAAAACAGATGTGGCTAATTCAAGAACAATACTTACAATAAAAGCCTAAGGATCCTGTTATGACTAAGACGTTAGATCTTAATCACACCCCATCGTACACTGCAACTCGCATCGAAGAAGATCTCCTCGGTCAACGTCACGTTCCCGCCGATGCTTACTATGGTATTCACACGTTAAGAGCCATCGAGAACTTTAATATTTCCAATGCCACCATCTCTGATGTACCTGAATTTGTGCGCGGTATGGTGATGACCAAAAAAGCCGCCGCATTGGCAAACAAAGAGCTCGGTGTCATTCCGTCTGAAGTCGCCAACCCTATTATTCAAGCCTGTGATGCCATACTAGAAACGGGCAAGTGCATGGATCAATTTCCATCAGACGTCTTTCAAGGCGGTGCTGGCACCTCCGTTAACATGAACACCAACGAGGTGATAGCTAACCTCGCGCTGGAACTGATGGGCAAAGAAAAAGGGCAATACGAATTCATTAACCCGAACGATCATGTCAATAAAAGCCAGTCGACCAACTGCGCGTACCCAACGGGCTTTCGTATCGCCGTATACAACAGTGTCAGCAAACTAGTGGACGCCATTGAATACCTCAAAGGGGCGTTTGAACTGAAAAGCCAAGAGTTCAATGATGTCCTTAAAATGGGTCGAACTCAGCTGCAAGATGCGGTGCCAATGACGGTTGGACAAGAATTCCACGCTTGGGCTGTGACCTTAAATGAGGAAATTCGCAACCTTCAGTACACCTCTAAGTTGCTATTAGAAGTCAACATTGGCGCAACGGCAATTGGTACAGGGTTAAACGCTGCCGAAGGTTATCAAGCGTCTGCGATCAAACATTTGGCACAAGTAACGGGGTTAGACTGTGTTCCAGCGGAAGATCTAATTGAAGCCACCTCAGATTGTGGTGCGTATGTGATGATACACGGTGCGTTGAAACGCCTCGCCGTGAAGCTATCTAAGATCTGTAATGACTTACGCCTGTTGTCTTCAGGACCTCGTGCTGGTCTCAACGAGCTCAATCTGCCTGAACTGCAAGCGGGCTCATCCATTATGCCTGCCAAGGTGAACCCAGTTGTACCTGAAGTGGTTAACCAAGTTTGCTTCAAAGTGCTCGGTAACGACAACACCGTCTCTTTTGCCGCAGAGGGTGGCCAGCTTCAGCTCAACGTGATGGAGCCTGTTATCGCCCAAAGTATGTTTGAATCTTTGGAAATCCTAACCAACGCGTGCGTTAACCTGCGCGATAAGTGCATCGATGGCATTACTGTTAATAAAGAAGTCTGCGAAAGCCATGTGTACAACTCGATAGGCATTGTCACCTACCTCAACCCATATATTGGTCACCATGAAGGCGATATCGTAGGGAAAATCTGTGCTGAAACAGGTAAAAGCGTAAGAGATGTGGTGCTAGAAAGGGGCTTACTTACAGAAGAAGAATTAGACGATATCTTCTCGGTGGAGAACCTTATGCACCCTAAGTACAAAGCCAAACGATTTAACTAAATGAATGGGACCAAAGGTCCCATTTTGTTTTCTGCCTAATGAGTTTTGCTGACAATGTTTGCTGACAATAGCGCCAATTAGCACAAGTTTGTTTTATATCAGTCCTATTATACCTAGCCATCTGCTATAGTCTGCGCCGTTTTCAGCACTCTATAAATTTTTATGCTGATTTTTATCCTTCTTTTTCTAACAAAAGAGGGATTTTCCACTTGGAATTTAAGATAAGGTACGACGTATGATTATGGTCGAGTTGTTAGTAGTCCTGCTCTTTATTTATTTAGGAGCAAGAATCGGAGGTATCGGCATTGGCTTCGCTGGTGGTGCAGGTGTCGTTGCGTTAACCATGGTGCTGGGTGTCCCAGCTGGCAATATTCCTGTCGATGTCATTTTGATCATTGCATCGGTAATTACTGCGATTGCCGCCATGCAAGTGGCAGGTGGTATGGACTGGTTGGTCGATCTGGCTGAACAGTTTCTTCGAAAGAACCCGAAACACATTACATTTTATGCCCCGGTTGTTACCTACCTAATGACACTGTTAGCTGGAACTGGGCACACTGCATTTTCCACATTACCTGTGATCGCTGAGGTAGCAAAAGAACAAGGCGTTCGTCCATCACGCCCACTTTCCATCGCCGTTGTAGCTTCTCAAATCGCCATTACCGCTTCGCCTATTTCAGCGGCAGTGGTGTTTTTCTCTGGTATTCTGGAACCACTCGGAGTGGGTTACCTAACGTTACTGGCGGTGTGTATTCCAACTACGTTCGTAGCGTGCATGGTTGGCGCATTTGTATCTAACTTCCTAGGCAGCGAGCTAAAAGATGATCCTATTTATCAGGATCGTTTGGCGAAAGGGCTGATCAAAATGAAAGGCACGCAAAAGCGTGAAATCTTGCCAACAGCAAAAACCTCCGTCTATATATTCTTTGCAGCCATTGTTGCGGTTGTCGCGTACGCTACTATGATTTCAAACGCTGTCGGTTTAATTGAAAACCCAGCAATTGGTCGAAACCAAGCCATTATGGCATTAATGCTGACCGCTGCCACAGCGATTGTGATGATCACTAAAATCGATGCTTCGAACATTGCCAACGCCGCAACGTTCAAATCCGGCATGAGCGCATGTGTGTGTGTACTTGGTGTTGCTTGGCTTGGTGATACCTTCGTTTCAAGCCATATCGACCAAATCAAAGACCTGTCGGCACACATTCTTGAGCAATACCCATGGATGCTTGCCATTACCTTGTTCTTCGCATCAATGTTGCTTTATTCGCAAGGTGCGACCACCACAGCTTTGATGCCAGCGGCATTAGCAATAGGCGTTGCGCCATTAACCGCTGTGGCATCTTTTGCGGCAGTTAGTGCTTTGTTTGTTCTGCCAACTTACCCAACACTACTGGCCGCAGTTGAAATGGATGACACTGGCTCTACTCGAATTGGGCAGTGGGTATTCAATCACCCATTCTTCATCCCAGGGGTAGTCACCATTACAACCGCTGTTGCGTTAGGCTTTGCCTTTGGTGGCATGATGATTTAATCATCGCAAAAGTTTGGAAAGGAGCGCACTGCGCTCCTTTTTTTCTGCGGCTAAACGCAATGATACCCAAGTGACCTCAATATGCAGGATTCAGAGCTCTATCGTCAGCCTCAGTCCTAGCCTCTCTATTTAAACCCATCCTATCAAAGCTTTTTGACGATGAAAGTAGACAAAAGATAGGCTCCCAAGGGCGAGATTGCTTGGCTTTTATGCTGCGTTATCGATTTTTGATTTAGAACCACTAAATCGCCAAATCAATGCCTTGCCTAAAAACCAAGCAATACTCGCTGAACCTAGCATATTGAGGTTACTTGGGTATATGATGAAACTTATTGCGCCTCTATCAGGTCTGATAAGGTATTCATTTTTTGACAAGTAATGTAATGAAAATTCTGCGATCATTTTTATATTGGCTAGTATTGAGTGTGTGGCTTACTGCACCAGCATCTGCTGACTTGTTTTCGAACAATGCTCAAGGGTTCACGCCTAGCTTCGATACCTCACCGAACCAATTTGTCCCTGTAGACGAAGCCTTCCCGTTTAACTTTTTCCAAGACAATGATCGCATTCGCCTTGAATGGCAGGTCAAAGATGAATACTACCTTTATCAAGAACGTATTTCGGTCTCTGCAAATGGTGCCGAAATTGGTTCAATTGAAATGCGAGATGGTCAACCGTACAAAGACGAGTTTTTTGGCGATGTTCGAATCTATACTTCTCCGCTCACCGTTACCGTGCCGCTACTGTCAGCTACAAATAACGCAGAGCTGGAAGTCCGCTATCAAGGCTGTGCAAAAGCAGGATTTTGCTACCCGCCAGAAATTCGTACGGTACCGATTTCATCATTTACTTCCACAGGGGGGAATGACTCATCAAGTGCAGTGAATGCAACTCCTAGCAACTCAAAATCAAATAACTCGGAATCCAAAAGTTCGGAATCCAAAAGCTCGCCTGCTTCATCCACCATTTCACAATCACAAGAATCAGGGTTTGCGGACAAATTAGCTAACAGTTGGTGGACACCATTACTGTTTTTTGCCTTGGGTGTAGGCTTAGCTTTCACCCCTTGTGTTCTGCCGATGTACCCAATCCTTACCAGTATCGTATTGGGCGGTGGCCAAATCTCGCAGAAACGTGCGCTTGGCTTGTCGTTTGTGTACGTTCAAGGGATGGCGCTCACCTACACTATTCTTGGGCTAGTCGTTGCATCAGCTGGGCTTCAATTCCAAGCTGCCATGCAGCACCACTATGTGTTGATTGGCTTAAGTGTGCTGTTTATTGCCCTTTCCGCTTCCATGTTTGGGGCTTACACCCTTCAATTACCAAGCGGCGTTCAAACTTGGCTTAATAACCTTAGCAATAAACAACAAGGTGGCAGCAATGCTGGCGTGTTTGCTATGGGTGCGATTTCAGGTTTAGTGTGCTCACCTTGTACCACGGCTCCGCTGTCTGGCGCACTTTTGTATGTTGCTCAAAGCGGCGATATGCTCACGGGTGGCGTTGCATTGTATGCCCTAGCGCTCGGTATGGGCATTCCACTCATTGCGGTTGCCGTCTTTGGTAACAAGCTTCTGCCAAGAGCGGGAGGTTGGATGGATCGCGTGAAAGTGATGTTCGGATTCATTTTGCTTGCCGCACCCATTTTCCTACTTGAGCGAATTCTTCCAGAGCTCTGGATTCAAATTATGTGGTCGCTACTCGGGTTAGCCGCGTTTGGCTGGCTTTACCATGCGAAGAACAGTTTGCCCTTTGGTGGTTGGAAGCAAAGCTTAGTCGGCATTATTGCCATGCTCGGAATTGTCGCATCTGCACAGCCTATTCTCTCTCAGTGGTGGAGCCCATCTGCGGTTGCCCAAGCCGAGCCTACGGTGGCGTTCAAACGAGTCAAAAACCTTGCAGCGCTAGAAGCTGAACTGGAAGCCGCCAAGCAGGCAGGGAAACCCGTCATGCTCGATTTCTACGCCGATTGGTGCGTCGCGTGTAAAGAATTTGAAAAATACACCTTCCACGCCCCTGAAGTGGAAGCAAAACTGCAGGGCTATGTATTGCTTCAAGCCGATGTCACGAGAAGCATGCCAGAAGACATTGAATTGCTGCAGAAACTCGAAGTATTGGGCTTGCCCACCATTGAGTTTTGGGACGCAAATGGGGAATATTTGCCGAATGCGCGCCTCACTGGCTTTATGCCAGCCGAACCATTTCTTGCACACTTAAACGTACTGTAACCGCTCCAGCAAAGCAAACATCTCAATGTGAGCCCGATTTTTCGGGCTCACATTTTTTTGTTTCATTTCTGTTAAAAGCTCAAATTTTCAACATAATAATCTCAGTGACGTAACTGAGTTTTTTTATCATGAAACGGATTATCTACACATTGTGTGTAAGTTTGGGGTGGGTATTTTCCACACTGGTAACGCCCCAGAATATGGCCGTTGCCAGTAATATCCAATCAAACGACATTGTAGTGCTCACTTCATTTCCAGAAAGCTTTTACTCTCCTATTCGAGAGGCGTTTCAGGATAAATACCCCAATACTCACCTTCGCTTCATCAATAAAAAAACACCCGCTTTAATGGCGCACTTAGAACAGCGCCGAAACCCAAATGCCGACCTCATTTGGCTCAGCTCATCCGATGCCATGGCTCAGCTTGCCATTGCAGGCTTCATCCAGCAGAGTCATACCTTTGCATGGTCGCAGTTTGGTTTCTTTTGGAATACCGAGAGACTTGAACAGATCAATCTACCCACACCCACCAGCTGGGAAGTGATCACCTCTGAAAGTTTTCAAAATCAAATAGCCATGAGTGCGCCTTCTCGCTCCGGCACCAACCATCTGGTTATCGAGCTCGTATTACAGCAATACGGCTGGGAAGAAGGCTGGAAACTATTGTTAAAACTCGGAGGAAACCTAAGCACCATTACCGCGCGCAGTTTTGGCGTACGAGAAGGAATTTTAAGGCAGCGCTTTACCGTTGCCCCTGTGGTCGACTTTTTCTACCGCAGCGCATTAGCCAATCAAGCTCCGGTTGGGTTTCATCCGTTCCCCAATTCGCCACTTATTCCGGCACAAATCGGCATCACCAAGCAGTCTCCTTCGAATGCTATTCGCCATACCTTTGTTGATTTCATATTGTCTGATGAGGGGCAGGCTTTGCTCAACCAACCCAACATCAATCGAATTCCTTTTAAAGTGGGCGTTGAGATGGCAGAAAAAAGTGGTACGTCAGATTTCAATAGCGAGCTTTCCGCCAGCCGATATCACACCGTCAACGCTTTGTTCGACCAATGGATCACGAACCGGCTAGATGCTTTACATCGGTTTTGGGTCGCATGGCATCACATCCACCAGCACCCCCTCTCATCGCCCCAAAAACAAAAATTAGACGACATATGGGCGTCAATTAGCCAAATTCCTGTCGAAGAAGGCGTTGCTTCCGACCCTACTCTCAACCAAAAACTCAGTAGCGTGCACCGCTATGAAGATTTTTATCAGCGAATAACGGGGCTATGGCAATCGCAAATGAATACTGATCTAGAGTCCGCCATATCCGAGCTAGAGCAGCTTTCTCGTGAGGTTTCCCCATGAAAAAACGCCACAGTATCGCGCTTAGAATCTTTGCACTTTTTATGGCGCTAGGCTGTCTTGCCATCGGCATGGTGGTATCTAACGTCGTCACACTCCAACACCTCGCCTCCTCTTCAGAAACTTGGGGGCAAAAACAGCTTCCGGTTATGGTCGCCGCTGCCAAGTTTGCAGAGTTGGGCGGTCAGATAACGACAGACGCTACTCACTTGGCATTAGCCAAGTCCGCCAGTGCGCTTCAGGAGGCCAATCAAATTTTACAAAATACGCTTCCCAAGCTGAGCAGTTTAGATCCACAAAAGCTGTCTCCCAAACATCATCAAGAAATGCAACGGCTCGCTTCGGAACTCAAGGAAAACATTCGTAAAATCTATGCCAATACCGAGCAGAAACTGCTGATTCAAGAACGCCAGCAACAACTTAGGCAACAGCTCTATTGGACACAAATCGATTTTGTCGATGAAGTCATTCCGCTTACGGAAGAAAGCCAGTTCAACCTCGGACTGTTAATGGACAAGCTCGAAAAGAGTCAGGTGTTGTCTAAATCGGAATTTGCCTCTCTTCAATTTGAGAGCAACAGTCAGAGCCAGCTTTTAAAGCTAGAAGCCGATGTAAACCTGGTGCTGGATCTGCTCCAGCGTGTCTCTCTATTTTCAAGCCAAACCGACATTTTGGCAGCGCAAAGCATGATCGATGAAACCATGGTCACCATTTATCAGCAAATCAGCGCACTCAAGCCACTTCCTAGTACGGTTACCATTCGTCAAATTGCGTCGCAGCTCAACGACCATGTTACTGGGAGTAATACCCCTATTCAGCGAGCACTCAGAGTATTATCTCTCGATGAAGGGAACCAAGAATTGCTTGCTCAAAACAGAGCACTCATTCAAAGCATTCGCCAGTTCATTTCAGAAGCCGTGCGCGAAGCCGAAGCACAGGCAACCAATACCGCAAGCAGTATTACCGAGATAGTGAACACCAGCCGAACTCAACTCAACGTCACCATTGGCACTATTGCCATACTGACGATATTTGTTGCTTTGTACCTTAAAAACCAGCTCCTCAGCCGATTAGCCACCGTACTTCGAAGCATGCGACATTTGGCGCAAGGCGAGTTGCAAACACCGTTAAAAATAGCGGGGCAAGATGAAGTGGCCTCGTTGGCGCACGCCACCAATGTATTTAACCAAACCGCAAGGCAATTGAGGCAACGTACCAGTGCTCTAGAAGAAAAAAACCACCAGCTTTTAGATGAAATAGAGCAGCGCCAGCAAGCAGAAAACAATTTAAAAGAAACCCAAGAAGAATTGGTTCAAGCCGCCAAACTGGCCGTGCTCGGGCAACTAACCTCAGGCATCGTGCATGAATTTAGCCAACCATTAGCCGCCATTCGTTCGAACAGCTATCTCGCCTCTCAGTACTTAAGTAAACAGCAACCAGAGCAAGCGCAAGAAAAATTGGACCGAATAGATCGCATCACCGACAGAGCGACAAAACTCTGTCAACACCTTAAATCCTTTGCTCGCAAAACAGACGACGTAACCCAAAGAACCTACGTATCCAAAGCGGTGGTCAACGCCATAGATTTATTCACAGAAAGCTTGCCAGAGGATTGGGTCACCATCGATATTCCAGCCGATTTATGCGTTCGTGCCAACGAAATACGGCTAGAGCAGGTTTTGGTCAACGCCATCAGCAATAGCTTAGATGCCATTCAGCAGAGACTAGGAGACGATGAATTTCATCCCTCTATTTCCATTTCAGCCCATCAATCGACCGACTGGATCAACCTGTGCATCACCGATAATGGGTGTGGTATGACTCAAGAACAAATCGACCAAATCTTTGAACCTTTCTTCACCACAAAAGAGGTGGGCAGCGGCTTAGGGCTCGGGATGTCGATAACACATAACATAATTCAAGATTTCGGCGGCACGATCTTTGTGCAGTCTGAAATGAACAAGGGAACGGAGGTCATGGTATGTCTCAAACCCATGTAGTACTGGTGGAAGACGATAAAGAACTCAGAGAAAGCCTGAACGAGATCCTAGAACTGAATGACATGATCGTCACGGCATTTGCCTCTGCCGACAAGGCACTTCCTTGCATTCAATATAACGCCAATAGCATTGTCATTTCAGACATCAGAATGCCCAACATGGATGGCATGACGTTCTTACAACACCTACAGCAACTCGACGCGGAGCTGCCCGTGATTCTGATTTCAGGTCATGCGGACATCGAAACCGCGTTGCAATGTATTAAACAAGGTGCCTTTGATTTTGTCGAAAAACCGCTCAGACCAGAGCACCTTATCGGGCTCGCAACCAAAGCCATTCAGCATCGCGCCCTCACGCTCGAGAACCGAAGGCTGAAACAAAGGAATCCTCGTAACATCACATTGGATGAACTGCTCATTGGCGAATCCGATTCCATGCAGAAACTCAAAAGCCGGTTAATGACCCTCGCTAATGCCGACGTCAACATTGTGATCAACGGAGAAACGGGCACAGGCAAAGAGAAAATCGCCCGTACCTTACACAGCCAGTCTGAACGCAGCGATAAGCCATTTGTCGCCATTAATTGCGGCGCTATGCCAGAAAATCTGATTGAATCGGAGCTGTTTGGTCATGAAGCAGGCAGCTTTACCGGAGCCAGTAAAAAACGGATCGGCAAAATAGAGTACGCTTCTGGCGGAACCTTATTTCTCGATGAAATAGAAAGCATGCCGTTGTCCGCTCAAATCCGTTTACTGCGAGTCATTCAAGAAGGTGAGCTAGAACGAGTGGGCAGTAATCAAGTCGTTAAGGTTGATTTGAAAGTTCTTTCCGCTTCAAAAGACGACTTATTCGACCTATCACAACGAGGCGTTTTCAGACAAGATTTGTACTACCGCCTAAACGTCGCCAACCTAGACATCCCACCACTGCGAGACCGTAAGTCCGATATCCCGATGCTATTAGGGTATTTCATTCACGGCGCCGAAAAACGCCTTGGGCAGAAAGCCCCCACCCTAACGCCGATGCATTTCCAGCATCTCATGTCTCACGACTGGCCAGGGAATGTGCGCGAACTGATGAACGAAGCAGATCGGATCGTTTTGGGCATATCGGATCTTATCTTCACCAGTAACCAGCAAGAATGTCACAGTTTGGCGCATCAGATGACACAATTTGAGTTTTCTGTCCTTCACCATACCTTGATTCAATTTGATGGCCATATTGGCGCAACAGCAGAACATTTAGATATCCCACGTAAGAATCTGTACTTAAGAATGAAAAAGTATGGCTTGAAAAAAGAAGATTACGTTTTGCCAGAAGAGTAGGTCATCGGTGACCTACTCATAGATCACATTCGTCGTCATTTGACACACTGCAAGAAGTCGAAAAACCATAAACCACTAAAATTAAAGGAATTAATTTAAATTTAACATTGGCATAACATTTGAACTATTAACGATAGGTTATCGCGCAAATCGCTGGTAACCCGCACATGGATAACCCTACGTTGATAAAAATGGAGTGCACAATGAAACATGGAATCAAACTGCTGACACTAACCAGCGCAATGATGCTCGCAATGGGCAGCGCATCCGCTTGGGCAATGTCGGACAAAGACTTGGTGATCGTCACCTCGTTTTCCAATGACGTGACCGACGTTTATAAAAAAGCGTTTGAAAAAAAATACCCCAACGTAAAAGTCGAAATCTTAAAGAAAAAAACCACATCCGGTATCAAGTATCTGCAAGAAACGGCTTCTCGTAACAACTCCGATATTTTCTGGGCTTCAGCCCCCGATGCTTTTGAAGTGCTAAAAGACAACGACTTACTGGCACAGTACCAATCCTCAGTAACCGGTATTCCCGAGAAAGTAGGATCATTTCCTATTAATGACCCAGACGGTTACTACAAAGGGTTTGCGCTGTCGGGCTACGGCATGATGTGGAACGAACGCTACATGAAAGCCAAAAAGCTGCCTATTCCCAATGAATGGGAAGATTTGGCGGACCCCATTTACCACAAACACGTGGGAATGTCGGCACCTTCACGCTCAGGAACCACTCACCTAACGGTAGAAGCGATCCTTCAAGGTAAGAGCTGGGAAGATGGTTGGGCAACGCTAAAAGCCATTTCAGGTAACTTCCGTGTAGTCACCGAGCGAAGTTTTGGTGTGCCAGATGGCGTAAACAGTGGCTCATTTGGTGTGGGTATTGTGATTGACTTCTTTGGTCTGTCGTCGAAAGCAACAGGTTTTCCGGTCGACTTCCACTATCCGACAGTGACGGCACTTGTTCCCGCTAACGTTGGTAAAGTCAAAAATGCACCGAACCAAGAAGCGGCAGGCGCTTTTATCGATTTCCTACTCTCTGACGAAGGGCAAGAACTCCTTCTCGATGAAGGGATTCAGCGCTTACCCGTCAACCCAAATGTATACAGCAAAACACCTGAAGGTTTCCCAAACCCATTTACAGGTGAAAAACTTGGAACGGTGGATTTCGATCTCAACCTATCCAAATCTCGCTACAACGTCGTCAATAGCTTGTTTGACGTCATGATCACCTACCGTATGGGAGAGTTGCGCAGTGCAACGAAAGCCATTCAAGAGGCTGAATCCAAAGCGAAATCTCAAAACAATGCCAAAGCGCTAGAGCTGGTTGCTCAAGCTAAAGCATTAATCAATCAAATGCCTATCACGGCACAAGAAGCCAGTGACCCTGATTTTGCCGGTATCTTCACCAAAAAGCGTAAGAAGAAAACCGACAAAGTCGGCGCTCGTCAGGCTGAAATTGAGCAAGCTTGGGATAAAAAAGTCGTCGCTAACTACGACAAAGCGAAAGCGCTTGCCGAACAAGCTATGGATATGCTGTAAGCCTTTTCCGTTCTACAACATCTGATTCCCCCACTTGTAGGTCAGCACCACGTAATTGCGTGGTGCTGGGGGGAATTTTTATCTCAAGAACATGGAGTTTCTTATGAGTAGTGTCTCTCTTCCACAGTCAAAAGACGACACAGGACAAAAAGGCCGTGGTTTGCTGAAAAAAATTCGTGAAGATTGGGGATTATATTTATCCGCCATCATCATCGCCTTGTTCATCATCGTTTTTCTTTTTGTGCCCGTGTTAAAGGTCATTTTTGTTGCTTTCCAAGATCAAGAAGGCAGCTTTTCACTGGTTAACTTTCAAGATTTTTTTGGTTCTTCTTTGTTCCAAGAATCTTTCTTTAACTCTTTCTACGTTGCCTTCATGTCGGTGGTGGTGGCGTCTATTATTGCCATGCCTTTGGCGTATTTCACCAGCCGATTCCAGTTTAAAGGTACGGTGCTGATTCAAACCTTAGGTATTGTGCCTCTTATCATGCCGCCCTTTATTGGCGCCGTCGCGATGCAATTGCTGTTTGGTGAAAACGGAACAATGAATTTGCTTTTGGACGAATATTTCGGTTTCACAATCCCGGTTATGGAGGGGTTGAATGGCGTTATCTTTGTTCAAAGCGTTCACTATTTCCCATTCATCCTGATTAACTTATCTGCCGCATTACAAAACATTGATCGCTCAATGGAAGAATCGGCGCAATCACTGGGTTCTTCAGGCTTAAAATTGTTTAGAAGAATCGTGTTCCCACTTGCTATGCCTGGCTATGTTGCGGGGGCGTCGCTGGTGTTTGTGAAAGTGTTTGATGATTTAGGTACACCACTTTTACTCAACGTAAACAACATGCTGGCTCCACAAGCGTATTTGCGCATTTCATCGGTAGGTATTTCTGATCCGATGGGATACGTTATTTCGGTTATTCTCGTGGCGTTTTCTGTGTTTGCACTTTGGGTTTCTTTCCAAGCGTTAAAAGGAAAAGACTACTCCACCACGCAAAAAGGTGGTGGCGGTTTATCCAAGCGTGAGCTTCGTCCTATGGAAATGGTGGGTTGCTATGCGGTGATTGCCCTGATCCTCATGCTGGTTCTGGCTCCGCACTTTGCTTTGTTACTGCTTTCATTTGGTACGATCTGGAGCTTTAGCCCACTTCCAGACGGCTTCACGATAGATCACTACACCACTGCGATCACTCAAGCTTCTGACTTCATCACCAATACTCTGCTTTACGCTGGTTTAGCGGGCATTATCGATGTCATTTTGGGCACCGCGATCGCTTACCTTGTCTGGCGCACGAAAATGGTGGGACGAAAATGGCTAGATTTTGGTGCCATGGCTGCTCTCGCGGTACCGGGTGTTGTTCTCGGCATTGGCTATTTGCGCACCTTCTATGATGTTGAACTACCGATTGTTGGCACATCGATGGCAACGTGGTGGGGAATCATTGTGATTGCGTTGTCTGTGCGGCGCTTACCTTATGCGCTTCGCTCCTGCGTGGCCGCGTTACAGCAGGTTAGCCCTTCACTTGAAGAAGCATCTGAAAACCTAGGAGCAACCCGATCTCGAACCATCCGGCGCATTGTCGTGCCACTAATGGCCGCAGGTATTTTAGCAGGGTTTGTCACCGCATTTGCCACTGCCGCAGTTGAGCTTTCCGCCACCATTATGCTCGTTGCACAAGAATCGGATGCCCCATTGGCTTACGGCTTGTACATCTTCATGCAAAGCGCTGCTGGGCGTGGCCCCGGTGCCGCGCTGGGTGTGATTGCCGTAGTGATAGTTGGGTTAGCGACGTACTTGTCGCACACCATTGTTGAACGTACTCGCCAAGCTCACGGCGAAAAGAGTCATTAAGAAAAAAGGAATTTCCCATGAGTTTAGAAAACAGCCAACAAGTCGGCATTACCATTAAGGACCTCACGTTAGCATTTGGGGAAACCGAGGTGCTAAAAGGGGTGAATTTAGACATCCAGCCCGGAGAGTTTTTCGCCTTTCTTGGTCCTTCCGGTTCAGGTAAATCTACCCTGCTCCGCGCGATCGCAGGGTTTGGTCCCGTCCCTAATGGACAAATATTGTTGGGTGATGAAAACGTCATCGAACAGCCACCGTGGAAGCGCAACGTAGGCATGGTGTTCCAAAGCTACGCGTTATGGCCGCATATGACGGTGCGCCAGAATGTGGCGTATGGCTTAGAAGAACGCAAAGTGCCGAAACCGGAAATCAAAAAGCGGGTGGATGAAGCGCTCAGCCTCGTCGGGCTTTTTCATTTAGCCGAGCGCCGACCTTCGCAACTTTCTGGTGGTCAGCAACAAAGGGTCGCCATTGCACGAACGGTAGTCGTTGAACCACGCGTGTTGCTTCTGGATGAACCCTTATCGAATCTGGATGCGAATTTGCGTGAACAAATGCGACGTGATCTTCTTGATCTACAACGTCAATTAGGGTTAACCACGATCTTTGTTACTCACGATCAGGAAGAAGCCAACACCATTTCAGATCGCATTGCGGTTTTGGATCAAGGCGTGATTCAACAGATCGGAGAACCCATTGAACTCTACGATAACCCTGCCAATAAGTTTGTTGCCGATTTCTTAGGTACTGCGAACGTATTGAATGGGCAAATCACTGAATCTGGTGGAAGCAGTGTGTTCCAATCAGAATCAGGAATTCACTTCCCTTATCAAACCAAAGAGCGAGGCGATATTTCGTTGGTATTCAGACCTCAAAGCTTAGAAATTTGCCATTCTTCATCCAATTCAAATGCTATAAAACTGGAAGGAAGAGTGACACATAGAGAGTTTTTGGGTCACTTAGTGCGTTACGGCATTGATATTGGTGGTCAAATGTTAATGGTGGATGATCCTCACTTAAGAGGTTCAACCCATATAAGAAATGGATCGCCGATTTTACTGCAACTTAACCCTGATGAAATCGTTGCGTTAAGCTAAGTTACTGACACTAATATCAATTATTGAAGGACCGGTCTATCTTAGTCTGGTTCTTTCACATTTTCAGAAGAAAAATCAGAGAATAAGCGCATATTAGTTGTTGTATTCTGGAGACGGTGATAATAATTAAATTAACTGTCTGTTAAAGAGTGCTTAACGTCATGGACTCGACCTACACCATCCTCATCGCCGATGATCACCCACTGTTCCGTAATGCTTTATTTCAGTCGGTACATATGGCGATCAGTGGAGCCAATCTGCTTGAAGCCGATTCTTTAGAAGCTTTGCTTTCCCTTTTAGAGAAAGAGCAAGAACCCGATCTTCTGTTGTTAGACTTGAAGATGCCCGGCGCCAATGGAATGTCTGGTTTGATCCAACTACGCGCCGAATACCCAGATCTCCCAATTGTCGTTATTTCTGCAAGTGAAGAATCCAGCGTCGTCACTCAAGTTAAAAGCCATGGTGCGTTTGGCTTTATTCCAAAATCAAGCGACATGAGAGAACTGGTGGCGGCACTCAATCAGGTACTCAATGGAGAACCTTTCTTCCCTGAAGGGATGATCACCAATAATGCTGCATGCAATGAGCTAAGTGAAAAGATCGCCGCGTTAACCCCTCAACAATACCGTGTACTTGGTATGTTGTCTGACGGATTATTGAACAAGCAGATTGCTTACGAACTCAACGTTTCAGAAGCGACCATCAAAGCACACATGACCGCCATTTTTCGCAAGCTCGGTGTCAAAAACCGAACTCAAGCCGTCATTCTTCTTCAACAAATGGAGCCAGAGTCTTAGACCTTCGGCTAAGTTAACAACGTGTTAACATCTCACTTTTTGGAACACTTCTCTTTAAGCCCCCGTTTTTAGGGGGCTTTTTCATTTTATCGCCCAGACTAAAGTAGAAAAGAGTTCTTGATTTCATCTTGCTATTGTAAATCCTGATACAAATCGTTAACAACGAGCTGTTCATGTAATGAAGAGCATTCAATATCGTAAGGAGACGGCAATGGCGTTCGAGAACAAAGAACGGGCAAAGGCCTACTGGGACAAAAACGTAAGACTCATGATTTCCTTAATGGCAATCTGGTTTGTAGTGTCATTCGGTTGTGGCATTTTGTTTGTTGATGCACTAAATCAAATCCAACTTGGCGGATATAAGCTCGGTTTCTGGTTTGCGCAGCAAGGCTCAATTTACTGCTTCCTGGCAATCATTTTCTACTACGCGTGGAAGATGCGTCAGTTAGACCGCGAATTTGACGTGGACGAGTAAGGAGTCGTTAAGATGGATCTTAAAACAATTACATATTTAGTCGTCGGTGCCACCTTTGTACTTTACATCGGTATCGCCATTTGGGCCCGCGCTGGCTCGACTAAAGAATTCTATGTTGCGGGCGGTGGTGTAAACCCTATCGCAAACGGCATGGCAACAGCAGCAGACTGGATGTCGGCAGCATCGTTTATTTCGATGGCTGGCTTGATTGCCTTTATGGGTTACGGTGGTTCTGTATTCCTTATGGGTTGGACCGGCGGTTACGTATTACTTGCTCTGCTTCTTGCTCCTTACCTTCGTAAGTTTGGTAAGTTCACGGTGCCAGAATTCGTTGGTGAGCGCTTTTATTCCAACACTGCCCGCGTTGTAGCGGTAGCGTGTTTGATCATCGCATCGGTGACATACGTTATCGGCCAGATGAAAGGGGTGGGCGTTGCGTTTGGTCGTTTCCTTGAAGTGGACTACTCGACAGGTCTAATGATTGGTATGTGTATCGTATTCATTTACGCTGTAATGGGCGGAATGAAAGGCATTACTTACACACAGATCGCTCAGTATTGCGTACTCATTTTAGCTTACACTATTCCCGCAATCTTCATTTCACTTCAGCTTACAGGTAACCCTCTACCTCAAATTGGTTTAGGTGGGACCATGGTCGGAACCGATGTCTACTTGCTCGATCGGCTTGATCAAGTCGTCACAGAGCTCGGATTCACCGAATACACCACCGCCGTCCGGGGCGATACGCTGAACATGTTCGTTTACACTATGTCTCTGATGATTGGTACGGCGGGTTTGCCTCACGTAATCATCCGTTTCTTCACTGTACCAAAAGTACGTGATGCGCGAACGTCAGCAGGTTGGGCACTGTTCTTTATTGCGATCCTTTACACCACGGCTCCAGCTGTAGCAGCAATGGCTCGCCTGAACTTAATGGATACAGTAAACCCAGCTCAGAATGAATACTTGAAATACGACGAGCGTCCAGCTTGGTTCAAAAACTGGGAGAAAACAGGTCTTCTAGGATTTGACGATAAGAATGGCGACGGTGAAATTCAGTACACCTCTGACAAAGCAACAAACGAGTTAAAAGTGGACCGTGACATCATGGTTCTGGCAAACCCTGAAATTGCGAAGCTGCCTAACTGGGTCATCGCATTAGTAGCAGCGGGTGGCTTGGCGGCCGCACTCTCTACTGCTGCCGGCTTATTGCTCGCAATATCGTCGTCCATATCCCACGACTTAATAAAAGGGGTGATAAATCCGAACATATCCGAGAAGAAGGAGCTCCTCGCCAGTCGGATATCGATGGCGGTGGCAATTGCGGTGGCAGGCTATTTAGGCTTGAACCCACCCGGATTTGCCGCCGGTACAGTAGCCCTCGCCTTTGGCTTGGCCGCTTCGTCGATATTCCCCGCCTTGATGATGGGTATCTTCAGCAAGAACATCAACAAGGAAGGTGCAATCGCCGGTATGATCGCAGGTATCACGATTACTTTGTTCTACGTATTCCAACACAAAGGCATTTTGTTCATCGCCGATTGGAAATACCTAGAAAGCTGGGGCAACAACTGGTTCCTAGGCATTGAACCAAATGCATTTGGTGCTATCGGTGCAGCCTTCAACTTCGCAGTCGCATTTGCTGTTTCTAAAGTAACCGCAGATACACCACAAGAAGTGAAAGACTTGGTTGAGCACGTACGTGTTCCAGCCGGCGCAGGCGACGCTCAATCACACTAATTAAAACACACGCCACAAAAGCCCCGACAGGGGCTTTTTTTATCTCCTCATCTGAGGCATTTTAGATAAAAGTCAGCAGGAAGAAGCCCAAACATGTTTAAAAACAAACACTTTATTATTGCCATGCTCATCGCCCCTATTCTTGCCATTATTGCGTATTTCGGTACGGATGCAGCAATAAGCGAGACTCCGCATGCAGCCAAAGAAGGGGAATCTTATAAACTGGCAAGCAAATCCAATTGCCGCTACACCAGCGGATTATGCAATATGGAAAATGGAGATTTTAAAGTTCAGTTTCGCTCGGAAGGGATTAAAGATGGTCAATTAACGTTAACTTTAAAAGCGGATTTACCTTTAGAGGGCGCAAAGATCGCAATAGCAGACTCCCCTGACGATAAACGTATTCCATCAAAAATGCGTAAAATCGATGCGAAAAACTGGCACTTAACCGTTAATGCTCCTCAGAATGAAGAAAGCAAGTTGCTGATGGTGTTTCAATCTGGCGACACATTATATTACGGTGAAGCAAACACCCAATTCGTGGTTTACGAGACGCTGTTTACTGAAGACAAATAGCTTATTGAAGAGAAAAATTCACTCAAGAAACGACTTAATCTGAATTTTGCACGGTAGATCGATTAGCGAAATTCAGCCCTAAACAACATTAAAACTCCCCCAAAAACCGTCAATCTGACGGTTTTTCTATTTCAGCTCAATCAGGATAATCTCCTAGATATTATAAAATAGCCAACCATTAATAAATATTAACAATTTGTCCATTGATAACTATATGAATTAGAAATAATAATGCGCGCGAAAAAATAGATATATCAATCAGGAAATTATAAAAGTGAATAAAACAATTCTACTTAGCGCGCTATCTCTAGCTATCGCCCTTCCAGCACAAGCTCAAGAAGACAAAGCGCCAACGTCAGTAAAAACAGAAGGCTTTTACATTGGTTTGGATTTGGGGTTTTCCGGTAAATCGTCTGCTAAAGGCGACTCAGTCAGTAGTGATGACCTTCTAAACTCTGACCTAGATATTGCATCAGGTTTCAATCTTGGTTACGAATTCAATGCTAACGACAAAATTAATGTTGCTGCAGAACTAGAATATTACAATTGGGGTAACTACAAAACAGTTTCTAACTACGCAGCAGAAGCTTACTTCACAAGTACTGCGCTTAACTTCAAGCCAAAGTATTATGTTAGTGACAATATTTACATGGGCGCTACGCTTGGATACGGTTCATACACTCTAAACTTGGATCTAAACAGTAAGATTGCAGTTAAGTCTTCAAGCGAAAATGGGTTTGTTTATGGTATTGAAGGTGGCTACCAGCACCACAATGGTGTAACTGCTCGAGTAGGCTACAAGAGTACTAGCGCAGAATTTAACAATATAACGATAGACTTAAATTCCCTCTACGCAGGTATCGGCTACAAGTTCTAATTGTTAAAAGAGCGCCAAACGGCGCTCTTTTCAACTGACCCGATTCAACACCGCTCTTAACTTCAATGGCTTCACTGGTTTGGCGATAAAACTGAATCCATTGGATTGAATGGCGTCCAACATATCGTCGGTTCGATCGGCACTGATGATTACCCCTTCAAAGCTGTCACCCAATCTGAGTCGGCATTGCTGCAAAACTTCTAATCCCGTTCTGCCATGATCTAAGCGATAGTCGGAGAAAATCACTTCCGGTGCCCAATCGTTTTCGAGTGCTTTTAAGCTTTGCACCAGATCTTCTGCCACTTTCACGTCGCAGCCCCAACGCTCCAGTAGCTCTTGCATTCCGACTAAGATGTCCGCTTCGTTATCAACACAAAGAACCTTCATTCCAGCCACATCACTGGTATTGGCTGGCGCTGATATCACTGCTTGAGGTTCAATTTGAGCACTTCGGTTTAATGCCACTGAAAAAACGGTGCCTTGCCCATGCCAAGACCTTAGCGAGATCTCATGCCCAAGTACACGGGCGATGCCTTTTGCTATCGCAAGCCCTAGCCCCAAGCCTTGATCGCTGTGCCCCACCTCTACGCGCGTAAACTCTTCAAAAATAGCGGCTTGTTTATCTTCTGGAATACCTACGCCATTGTCCCAAACCTCTATTCGAACTTGCTTTCCCACTCGGCGAGCCCCCAGTAGTACCTTGCCTTTTGGGTTATAGCGGAAGGCGTTAGTGAGGAAGTTTTGCAGCACTCGGCGTAATAGCTTCGGGTCGGACTGCGCCAGCAAATTAGAAGGCACCATTTTAAAATCGATGCCTTGCTGTTTGGCTAACGCGCTGAACTCGGCATCCAAATTATCGAGCACGTCGTTTAAGGAAAATGCATGAACATTGGTTTCTAATTTCCCCGACTCCAATCGAGAAATATCCAACAAATCACCAATCAGCTCTTCCGCTGCGCCAAGTGCACTCTCGATGTGGTGAGAGAACTTTTTCGTATCGTCATCTTTGGCGGTTTCAGAAAGAGACGAAGCGAAGAGCCGCGCCGCATTCAACGGCTGCATCAAATCATGGCTGACCGCGGCTAAGAATCGGCTCTTGGAATGCGATTCAGACTCCGCGCTTTGAGTGGCGGAGACCAAGCGCTTATTCAACCGTTCTAGCTCAATGGTTCGCTCATGCACACGTGATTCCAGATTTTCGTTCGCTTCTTTCAACGCCTTTTCTGCTTCATGGAATACGGTGATATCCGTAAAACTCATCACAAAGCCACCGCCCGGCATTGGGTTACCTTGCACCTCTATAAAACGACCATCAGGCCGAATTCGAGAAGAAGTGTGCTTGGTTCCGCGTACGAGGTGCTCAACGCGTCGTTTTACGTGATCTTCAGGGTCGCCGGGGCCACATAGCCCTTGCTGAGCATTGTGACGAATCACATCGGCAATGGGGCGACCGACCTGAATAAGCCCCGTAGGAAAGTCGAATAGCTCTAAATACCGCTGATTCCACGCCACCAGCCTAAGCTGCTTATCCACCACGGTAATGCCTTGGCTAATATGTTCAATCGCACCTTGTAGTAACCCTCGGCTAAAGTCATACAGCTCAGAAGCTTCATCAACGATGGTCGCGACTTCTTCTAACTGCATATTTCTGCCTTGAAGCGCAGAAGTAAGGACTAACTTAGCGGAAGAAGCACCAAATACTCCAGCCAGAACCCGCTCAGTGTGGCGAATGAGGGCTGACGAAGCTTGCTGATTAGGTAACATGTCGCCACCTTGCTGATTCCAGAAATTTCGAAAGGCAGCACGGGCACGGCTTCGTCCAACGAATCGAGACGCCAGCATCTCTAATTCTGCCACGGTCACTCGGCTTTGATACAAGCTGACATTTTCACTTTCTGGTAACGGTGTTCCAACAAACGCTGCCGACTGTAAACGCTCACTTAGGCTAGAGCGGGTAAATAGAGATACTGCAATATAGAAGAAAGTGTTCAGCAACACACTCAGAAACATACCCCAGTCCGACATAGACAGCGATAGGTTCGACAGCACATCTGGTGGGGTAACGATCCACAGTAGAAAGTTACTGTCGGCACTGCCAGCCAGCATCTCCGTTTGACTCATTAGGGTGATAAGCCACACGGTAAAACCAGCAAATAACCCGACATATACCCCTTTCCGATTGCCTTCTCGCCAATACATGCCGCCTATCAATGACGGCGCAAATTGTGCGATAGCGGCAAACGAAAGCAACCCAATAACCGACAACGAACTGATGCTGCCAAGCACTTGGTAAAATGCCCATGCTCCTGCCAGCAGTAAGAGAATTAGCCCTCGGCGGATATTCAATAACATACCGGAGAAATGGGTATGAGTTCGCTCGGCAAGCTTCATTCTTCTTAGAATGAGCGGCAAAACCAAATCATTTGAGACCATGATGGCTAACGCGATCGTCGACACGATAACCATGCCCGATGCCGCAGAGGTGCCACCCAAGAAAGCCAGCAACGCTATGTTTTCTGCCCCCATAGAGAGAGGCAAGCTGATAACGTAAGAGTCAGGTGAAACGCCTGTCAATAAGCCCTGTCCTGCCCATGCAATTGGCAATACAAACAGCCCCATCAATACTAAGTAAACCGGAAACAGCCATCGCGCGGTGTAAAGATCTTTCGCTTTTTCGTTTTCTACTACCATGGTATGAAACTGTCGCGGCAAACAAATAATGGCAGCCATGGTTAATATGGTGTGAATCACGAGCGTTGGAACATTCGGTGATTCGTAGGTTTCGCTGGCAATCGCCATTAAGTCGAGCTCGGGCGTATGCAAAGCAACATAAGCAATAAAGCAGCCCACAGTTAGAAAAGCCACCAGCTTAACGATGGACTCAAATGCGACGGCCATCATCATGCCACGGTGGTGCTCGGTATTGTCTATGTGCCTTGTTCCAAAGAGCATGGTGAACATGGCCAACGCTAACACCACAAACCAAGAAATATTGGCGTCTTGATAGCCCAAGTCTTCGGTTAAATTGGGCGCAACCAGCTCAAGCCCCATGGTAATTCCACGGAGCTGAAGGGCGATATATGGCAGAATCCCCACCACAGCAATAATGGTGATCGTGACTGCCAAACCTTGCGATTTTCCGTATCGAGCAGCGATAAAATCGGCAATAGACGTAATGTGTTCGCGTTTAGCGATAAGAATCAACCGTGCGAGCAAGCGCCAGCCAACAGTGAAGACGAGAATCGGAGCGACATAGATGGGAATGAAAGACCAGGGGTTACTGCTTGCTTGCCCTACCGTTCCGTAGAAAGTCCATGAGGTACAGTACACCGCAATCGACAAACTGTAGATCCAAGGACGCCAGCGTGACAGCCATTTCACACGGCGATCGCCATACCAAGCAATAAAGAACAACAGACCGAGATAGGTCAATGAAACGGGGATGACAATCCAACCTTGCATCAATAACTTTCCTTGTAACGCAAAAAACCAGAGCTATATTCAATCTGCCTCAATATGGTGAATTCAGCGAGAATTACTTGGTTTTCAGGCAAGGCATCGATTTGAAGATCTAGTGGTTCTAAATCGAAGATCGATAACGCAGTATGAAAGCCAAGTAAACTCGCCTTGGGGAGCCTATCTTCTGTCCTATTTCATCGCCCAGAAGCGAAAAAATAGCGCTCGTCCCACCGCGTATGTGGCGACTAAAAATGAAACAGAAGATAGAGCTCTGAAACAAGCATCTTGAGGTGGCTTGAATATGTGCTCTGGTTTTCATTTAACGTTGTCTCATTTTTAATCTCAAACGGTTCGCTTTGAAATTGTGCTACTGCACTGATTTCTTCGAATCTACTCGTATAAAAATGGCAATGATACCCATAGCGGCCATCATCCAGAACACATTCGCACCCCACTTCTCATAACCCCAACCACTGAGAGTTGTCATTAATGCTATGAATGCACCAAGCGGAATCGCATTGTACAGCGCTTGCAAGGGCACCATTTTGTTTTGGCTCTGCTTTTGAATGAATTGAATCGCAGCAATATGTGCCATAGCAAACGTCACCCCATGGAGAAGTTGAACCATGATCAGTGCCCAAATATCCGTAGTGGATGCTGTTAGCCCCCACCGGACAAATACACCAACAGACGCCACAACAAATAACAGTCGAAGCGACCACCCCATGAACATGCGTTTACTGAACGCAAATACGGAAATTTCAGCAATTACCCCTAAACTCCACAGATAGCCAATGATATCTGCCGAAATCCCCGAGGACTTCCAATGCAGCGAACTAAAGGCATAGTAAGCGGCATGGCTACCCTGAATTAGCGACGCTAAAACCAGAAAGCGAACCACGGACGAGTCTTTCAAAATCGCCGTCAGTTTTGGTCTTTCCTTGCTTTCTTCCGTTTCCGAAACAGGCATCACATCAGGGTTACGCATCACTAGTAGCATCGAAGCCGCAAGCCCTGCCAACGCGGTATAAATAATGGCGCTCGCTCCGTATATCGCCACTAAATATCCTACGACTGTCGAACCCGCAACAAAAGCGATGGAGCCCCAAAGCCTTGTTCTGCCGTAATCCAGTAACTTAAGGCGGGCGTAATAGTTCGCCATTGCATCGGTCAATGGAACCACTGGGCCACAAGAGAGGTTAAATAGAATGGTTGCCCCAGCTAGAAGCCAAAAGTCGCCCCCAACAAATAGGTGCGCAACAATGGCGAGCATCGATGCCAATGTGAGCCAACGAAGGGCAGGTATTAAGTGCTCGACTTTATGCAACCGTGGGGTAATCACCAAATTGGCAAAACACCGAGAAGCCAGTCCAAGTCCGATCAGCACACCAATGTCAGACGCTGAAATATCTTGTGAAGCAAACCAAATTGCCCAAAAAGGCAAATGGACGCCATAAGAGAAAAAGAAGCCGACAAAATACTGAGATATCCAGCCATACGGGGTACTGCGGAGCATTAAACACCTAATTGAATAAGAAACGGGGCGACATTATCCCAACTTCGCATCAAACTAAAAGAGAAAAATTTGAGAGATTTTTCTTCCCTGTTTAACGGTTCACTCCTTACAAAAATGAAGCGCTTTATTATCAAATACCTATCATTTAAGCCACCCAAATAGACGCCATTAAAAATCTCCGATTTGGCATTCAGCTAAATCGTATTTCCTCCGATACAACTAAGTTCTCTGCACCCATTAGACCAAAGTCGTCTGGAGCTTATCCCACTTTTTACCAACACTATTGATAATGTCATTGTGTTAGAGCTGTTCAGCTATGCCGGATAAATTCAATATGAACGCCGCTCCTTTTGATCGGCTTTCAACGCACGAACAAGAACGACTAAGAGCTTCCTTAGATGTTGCGTATTACCGCGAAAATGAAACCATACTCAAGCCGGGCCAAACGGGGACAGCGTTACACATCCTCATTAAAGGTGGAGTAGAAGAACGCTCAGGGGACGATCAAGAAATCTTCGCACATTATGCGAACGATGATTTGTTTGACGTGCGCGCTCAGCTAGAAGGAACCGTTAAGCACAAGTACATCGCCTTAGAAGACACCTTAAGTTATTTGCTCCCAAGTGAAGTCTTTATCGAGCTGTACCAAACCAACCCGAAGTTTTCTGCCTATTTCGACTCCAACCTGTCTAAACGGCAAGAACTGGTCGAAGCGGCACAAAAGCAGCAAAATCTTGGGGAGTTCATTCTCACGAAAGTCGATGACAGCATTTATCATCCGGTACTGATTCTTGATCACGATGAGCCACTCAATGCCGTAACGAAACTCATGAAAGAGCACTCAATCGACAGTGCATTAGTGCGATTGGAAGAGCACGATCCGAGGCTTGCTGAATCTTCAACCCCTTACCCATTTGGCATTATTACGCGAACCAACATGCTGCATGCCGTCATGTTAAATGACCACCCACTGGATACGCCTGTAGGCACCATTGCAACCTTTCCTGTGTATTACATCGAAGATGGGGACTTCCTGTTTAACGCGATGATCACCATGACTCGTCAACGAATGAAGCGTGTTATGGTTTGCAATGGCAGTGAGCCCATTGGCATGTTAGACATGACACAAATACTGTCTAGCTTCTCTACACACTCACACGTTTTATCTCTCAGTATTGCCCGTGCTCAATCCATTGAAGAGCTCGCCCTTGCAGCAAATAGGCAGCGACATTTGGTTGAAAGCCTAATCAATAACGGCATTCGAACTCGCTTCATCATGGAGCTTATCTCCGCAGTCAACGAGCAAATTATAGAGAAGGCCTTCCACCTCATTGTTCCTACGCCTATGCACGATAAATGCTGCCTGATCGTATTGGGATCTGAAGGACGAGGTGAACAGGTGCTCAAAACCGACCAAGACAACGCACTGATCCTGCAAGATGACGTTGAGTGGCCGGAATGCCAAGAAGTCATGGAACGATTCACCCATACTCTACAACAACTCGGCTACCCTCTTTGCCCCGGTAAAGTCATGGTGAATAACCCCGATTGGGTTCATAGCCAAAGTGATTGGCAACGTACAGTGACTCGATGGATCACAAAGGGGACGGCAGAGAACGTAATGAAACTTGCCATCCTTACCGATGCCCACGCTGTTGCCGGAAATCAAGAGCTACTCGACCCAGTTGCACAGTATATCTCCGACAGCATGAAGAACAACATGCTCGTGCTGCTCGACTTTACGCGCCCAGCCTTGCAGTTTTCTTCGCCCCTAACTCTGTTTGGCAACGTAAAAAAAAGCAAAGATGGGCTCGATATAAAACGAGGTGGCATTTTCCCCATTGTGCACGGTATTCGTGCGCTTTCGTTGGAATACGCTTTAATTGAAAAGAACACCTTTGACCGCATAGAAGCACTGCAGAACAAACGGATTCTTGAGCCCGATACCGCAGACAACCTGACGGAAGCACTCAAATTATTCTTTAAATTACGTTTAGCGCAGCAGTTATCAGAGCACCACAGCAGTAACAATATAGAACTCAAATTACTGGACCGTTCAGAAAGGGATCTTCTCAGGCACAGCCTGCATGTGGTGAAAAAGTTCAAGCAATGGCTGGGCTATCATTATCAAATCCGTGACTAAGACAAAGAGGTCATATGAATAGAGTGTTTCGCTGGTGGTGGCGTAGAAAATTAAAGGGAAACCCGTATCAATCATTATTTGATGCGCCCCATAAAACGGAATTTGTTTCTCTCGACTGTGAAACCACCAGCCTAGATCCCAACCGAGCCGAACTGGTGACGATTGCTGCCACAAAAATCATTGGCAACCGCATCATTACCAGCCAACCATTCCATGTTCGTTTACGTGCACCTCAGTCTCTTAATGCAGATTCTGTTTGTGTGCATAAGATTCGCCATAGCGACCTTGCGGGGGGCATGAGCGAAAAAGACGCACTGGAGGCGTTAATCGCGTTTATTGGCAACCGCCCTGTTGTGGGTTATCACATCCGTTATGACAAAACGATTCTTGATCTAGCCTGTAAGCGCCATTTGGGCTTTCCACTCCCTAACCCCTTGTTGGAAGTCAGCCAGATCTATCACGAAAAGCTTGAGCGCCATCTACCTAACGCTTATTTTGATCTCAGTTTGGATGCCATCTGTAAGCACTTGGGGCTGCCTCCACAAGACAACAAACACGATGCTCTGCAAGATGCTATTTCGGCTGCATTAGTTTACGTTCGGCTCACTTATGGTGACTTACCTGCTCTGACCTCTGCTTATGTGCGTTAACTTGCTCTGCAATTAAAGTCCTGATCTACTTCTCAATTTTCTAAGTAACCCGCTGCTTATAAAGGCAAATGCCCCCTTATCATCCTAAAGTCTAATTGTAGAAAAACTGGGGGTAGCTGAGAGTTAATACCAACCGATTTCCATATCATTTCGGAAATAATGGAACTTGCTGAATTCACAAGGAGAGAGCAATGAGTGAAGCCCACGTTTATCCGGTCAAAGAAAATATTAAAGCTAAGACCCACGCTGATAACGACACTTATCTGGCGATGTACCAACAATCTGTCAGCGACCCAGAGGGCTTTTGGGGCGAACACGGAAAAATCGTAGATTGGATCAAACCTTACACCAACGTAAAACAGACCTCCTTCGATACTGGACACGTCGACATTCGCTGGTTTGAAGATGGAACACTGAACGTTTCAGCAAACTGTATCGACCGTCATCTCGCCGAGCGCGGAAATGAAGTTGCCATCATTTGGGAAGGGGATGACCCAGCCGATGATAAAACACTAACCTTTAATGAACTGCACAAAGAAGTCTGCCGCTTCTCTAACGCCCTGAAAGAGCAAGGTGTTAAGAAAGGTGATGTCGTTTGTTTATACATGCCAATGGTACCGGAAGCTGCCGTGGCAATGTTAGCTTGTACGCGTATTGGTGCTGTTCACACTGTCGTTTTTGGTGGTTTTTCTCCAGAAGCGCTAGCTGGTCGCATTGTGGATTCCAACGCAAAAGTCGTTGTTACAGCAGACGAAGGGGTTCGTGGTGGGCGCGCGGTTCCATTGAAGAAAAATGTCGACGATGCATTGGCTAACCCTGAAGTCGACAGCATTTCAAAAGTACTGGTTCTAAAACGCACTGGTGGCGATGTTGCTTGGGATGAGCAGCGTGATGTTTGGTGGCACGAAGCAACAGCTGCGGTATCCGATGATTGCCCGCCAGAAGAAATGAACGCAGAAGACCCACTTTTCATTCTTTACACTTCTGGCTCCACAGGTAAACCAAAAGGCGTTTTACACACCACAGGCGGTTACCTTGTCTACGCAACAATGACATTCAAGTACGTGTTCGATTACCAGCAAGGCGAAACCTTCTGGTGTACCGCCGACGTAGGTTGGATCACGGGTCACACTTACCTTATTTACGGGCCACTGGCTAACGGTGCCAAAACTATCTTGTTTGAAGGTGTGCCTAACTACCCGAAAACAAACCGCATGAGCGAAGTGGTCGACAAACACAACGTCAACATTCTTTACACTGCCCCAACGGCAATTCGCGCCTTAATGGCAAAAGGAAATGAGGCCGTTGAAGGCACGAAGCGCAGCAGTTTGCGCATCATGGGCTCTGTTGGTGAACCTATTAACCCAGAGGCGTGGGAGTGGTACTACAAAACCATTGGTGATGAAAAATCACCTATCGTGGATACGTGGTGGCAAACAGAAACAGGCGGCATCTTGATTTCACCGCTGCCTGGTGCAACCGCATTGAAGCCAGGCTCAGCGACACGCCCATTCTTTGGTGTACAACCAGCGCTTGTCGATAACGTAGGTAACATCATTGAAGGTGCCGCAGACGGTAATCTTGTGATTCTCGACTCTTGGCCAGGGCAAATGCGTACTGTTTATGGCGATCACGAGCGCTTTGAACAAACCTATTTCTCTACATTTAAAGGCATGTACTTCACCAGTGACGGTGCTCGCCGTGACGAAGATGGCTATTACTGGATCACAGGCCGAGTGGATGATGTACTAAACGTTTCTGGTCACCGTATGGGTACTGCAGAAATTGAATCGGCGTTGGTTGCTTTCGATAAGATTGCTGAAGCGGCTATCGTTGGTGTTCCTCACGACATCAAAGGTCAGGCGATTTATGCCTACATCACCTTGAATGACGGTGAAATACCAAGTGCAGAACTTCACAAAGAAGTGAAAAACTGGGTACGTAAAGAGATTGGACCTATCGCAACACCAGACGTATTGCACTGGACAGACTCTTTACCGAAAACGCGTTCGGGTAAAATCATGCGTCGAATTTTGCGTAAGATTGCCACAGGCGATACCAGCAACTTGGGCGATACATCAACGCTTGCCGATCCAAGCGTAGTGAATAAGCTCATCGAAGAAAATCAGAACCTGTCATAATCTGATTCAACTTAAATTCCACCTTTATTACTTCGCCAGGTCTTTTGACCTGGCTTTTTTATCTTAAATCTATGCCTAGGAAAATTTTTCTGTAAAACGTCATATTAGAAAATGCCTTTCTCTTTATGAGAAAAAGTCGTGCTACATTGAGAAATTATCGCTCCCGCTGTTTGCATAGAATAGACGCACTTTCTCTGTAATAGATTAAAGCAATGTCTAAACAATTACTGTGCACCATCACATTTGTATCCGTTTGTTTAATATGGGGTACAACATGGATGGCGATGGAAATAGCGGTTGAAACCATTCCCCCCATTACCGCTACAGGTCTGCGGTTCCTGATTTCTGCCCCTTTATTAATCGCTGTGACACTGTTGATGAAAAAAGCCTTACTTTTCCCAAAAGGCAAACGAAAATTCATGGTGGCTGTCGCCGTATTTTACTTCGCGATTCCCTTTACCTTGATGATATTAGGCGAGCAATACATCTCATCTGGGCTGGCTTCCATCATCTTCGCCAATATGCCAATTGCGGTCTTAGCCGTTTCTATGATCAGCTTGTCATTGCGTCTTGCTGCTCACCAACTATTTGGCTTAGGAATGGCCGTCATCGCGTTGTGTTTGATTTTATCGGGCGAACTAGAGATGGGTGACAGTAATGATAACGCAGGTATCCTAGCGCTTGTGAGCGCCGTACTGATCCATGCCGTCATGTATGTATTAACTCAAAAGTACGCCAAGGGGATCCATGTGCTCACTTATAACGCATTACCTTCTGGTATCGCGGCGTTATTGCTGTTGGTTGTTGGACTGTTTATGGAGCAACCAGACGCACTTTATTTCACTGTCGAATCGATTTATGCCGTCGTCTATCTTGGGCTTGTTGCGAGTGTCATTGGTATTGTGGCGTACTTCTCCCTCAACCAAATGACAGCTCCCTTCACGGCTTCACTCTGCTTTCTCATATTCCCAGTGGTTGCGCTGCTTCTCGACGCTTGGATAAACGATAACCACCTCTCAGAGCTGTCACAGCAACTGCTGCTGCCTTTGCTCATTGGTATCGTCATTGCCAAAGTCCCACAGCTTCCTACATGGCTGGCTTCTCGCTCAAGCAAATAAGTTTTCCGGGCTCGCCACTACTGTCTCCTTGAAGGCGGGTCCGGATTCTTTATCTTCCTCACAAATTTCCTTATCTTTGACACAAAATTGTCGAGGTTTGACCAGTATTTTGCTGCTAATTGCGCTGAATTGTCTATAATCGACAGTTAATTTGAGCTAGATGGTAATTTAGACCTCTAAATTTAATTATCAGCTCACAAAATTTGGAATGTCGAATTTTAACCTCTAGTTAAAGGAAGATAACCTCACGATGGCTACAAAATCACGCATTCTGGTTCTAAACGGCCCTAATCTTAACCTTTTGGGTCTCCGTGAACCGGCACATTATGGCTCTAAAACGCTCACTCAGATCATTGATGATTTAGAACACCAAGCGGTTTCACTTGATGTAGAGCTCCAGCATCTGCAATCCAATCGTGAGTACGAATTGATTGAAGCCATTCATGCTGCCATGGGAAATGTGGATTTCATTGTTATCAATCCAGCAGCGTTTACCCATACTAGTGTCGCTCTACGTGACGCGTTATTGGGCGTCGACATTCCGTTCATTGAAGTGCACCTATCTAACGTTCACGCACGTGAACCTTTCCGCCATCACTCTTACCTCTCGGATAAAGCCGTCGGGGTAATTTGTGGCTTGGGTGCACAAGGCTACCAATTCGCATTGGCTGCAGCGGTGAATCACCTGCAGTCAAATGGGTAATACCAGCAGTCAAATAAGTAATACATGACACAGAACACTCTCGATACTTGAGAGTCACCTAATTTGAGAAAGAGAAAATTAAGATGGATATTCGTAAAATTAAGAAGCTGATTGAGTTAGTGGAAGAGTCTGGCATCGCAGAGCTTGAAATCTCTGAAGGTGAAGAGTCAGTACGAATCAGTCGTTCCGGTCCTGCTCCTATCGCGGCACCAATTCAATACGCAGCAGCGCCTGTCGCTCCAGCGGCAGCAGCACCTGTAGCACCTGCGACACCAGCAGCAGCAGCGGAAGCACCGGCTGAAGTTGTACCAGCTGGACACCACGTTCTTTCTCCAATGGTTGGTACGTTCTACCGCTCTCCAAGCCCAGAATCAAAATCATTTATCGAAATAGGTCAAAGCGTTAAAGCTGGCGATACGCTTTGCATTGTTGAAGCAATGAAAATGATGAACCAAATCGAAGCGGACAAATCTGGCGTAGTTACAGCCATTCTAGTGGAAGACGGTCAACCTGTTGAGTTTGACCAACCACTCGTTATCATTGAATAACTGAGGCTGATTATATGCTAGATAAATTAGTCATCGCGAACCGAGGTGAAATAGCACTTCGTATCCTTCGCGCATGTAAAGAGCTGGGTATTAAAACGGTAGCTGTTCACTCAACCGCTGACCGTGATCTTAAACACGTGTTACTGGCAGACGAATCCATTTGTATTGGTCCTGCTCGTGGTATCGACAGCTACCTAAACATTCCAAGAATTATTTCTGCAGCCGAAGTAACAGGCGCTATTGCCATTCACCCTGGCTACGGTTTCCTATCTGAAAACGCTGACTTTGCAGAGCAAGTTGAACGCAGCGGCTTCATTTTCGTTGGTCCTAAAGCCGAAACCATCCGCATGATGGGTGACAAAGTATCCGCTATTACTGCGATGAAAAAAGCTGGCGTTCCATGCGTACCAGGTTCAGACGGTCCGCTAGATGACGACGGCAGCAAAAACAAAGCGCACGCGAAACGCATAGGCTACCCTGTGATCATCAAAGCCTCTGGCGGCGGCGGCGGTCGTGGTATGCGTGTGGTTCGTAGCGAAGAAGAATTGATTGAAGCAATTGCAATGACTCGCGCGGAAGCAAAAGCAGCGTTCAACAACGACATCGTTTACATGGAGAAATTCCTAGAAAACCCGCGTCACGTTGAAGTTCAGATCATCGCAGACGGTCAAGGTGGTGCAATCCACCTAGGCGAACGTGATTGCTCAATGCAGCGTCGTCACCAAAAAGTAGTGGAAGAAGCGCCAGCACCGGGTATCACTGCAGAAATGCGTAAATACATCGGTGAGCGTTGTACACGCGCTTGTTTGGAAATTGGCTATCGCGGTGCGGGTACATTTGAATTCCTATACGAAAACGGCGAATTCTACTTCATCGAAATGAACACTCGTATTCAGGTAGAGCACCCAGTAACCGAAATGGTAACAGGCGTAGACCTCATCAAAGAGCAACTTCGTGTTGCTGCTGGTCAACCGCTTTCTTACACTCAAGACGACATTAAGATCAGCGGTCATGCGGTTGAATGCCGAATCAATGCCGAAGATCCAGAGCGCTTCTTGCCTTCTCCAGGTAAGGTGGAACGTTTCCATGCACCTGGCGGTATGGGCGTGCGTTGGGAATCACACATCTACACGGGCTACACAGTACCTCCTCATTACGATTCAATGATTGGTAAACTAATCACCTTTGGTGAGAACCGTGATGTTGCGATTGCTCGTATGAAAAACGCATTGGGTGAAATGATCGTTGAAGGCATCAAAACCAATGTATCGCTGCAAGAAATGATCATGAATGATGAGAACTTCCAACACGGTGGCGCAAACATTCACTACCTTGAGAAGAAACTCGGTCTTCAGTAAGCGTTAACGCAAACAAAGACAAACAACACTCCCCGCGCTTGAGAAAGTGTCGGGGAGTGTCTTTTTTGTCCAAATCAGCTAGACTCCTCCACCAATTTCAATATGACAAAAAGGTGCACTCAATGCCCTGGATTCAAATCAAACTCAATGCGAGCGACAAAAACGCTGAACAAATTGGCGATATGCTGATGGAAAACACAGGCGCATTATCCGTTACCTTTTTAGATGCCAAAGATACCCCTGTGTTCGAACCTCTTCCGGGTGAAACTCGCTTATGGGGTGAAACGGACGTTGTCGCACTATACGACGCTGAAACCGATACCAAACAAGTCTTGAATCAAATTGAAGAAAGCGGTCTGTTAGAAGACAGTTTTGCGCACAAAGTCGAGCAACTTGAAGATAAAGACTGGGAACGCGAATGGATGGAAAACTTCCACCCAATGCAATTTGGCAAGCGTTTGTGGATTTGCCCAAGCTGGCGAGATATCCCTGATCCAAACGCCGTGAATGTTATGCTCGATCCAGGTTTAGCCTTCGGCACCGGTACGCACCCAACCACATCACTCTGCCTTGAATGGCTTGAAGGAATTGATCTTGAAGGAAAAACAGTGATCGATTTTGGTTGTGGCTCAGGTATTCTAGCGATCGCTGCGATAAAGCTAGGTGCAAGTAAAGTCATCGGGATTGATATCGATCCACAGGCTATTCAAGCGTCCAGAGCAAACGCTGAACGTAACGGCGTTGCGCAGCAACTAGAATTGTTCCTACCACAAGATCAGCCTGATAACCTTATTGCAGACGTTGTGGTTGCCAATATTCTTGCTGGACCACTGCGTGAGCTCTCTGGTGTCATCAAAGGGTTACTTAAACCTGAAGGTATGCTTGCGATGTCTGGAGTGTTAGATACACAAGCAGAAGACGTCGCAAACTACTACCGAGACGAGCTGAAC
The DNA here is from genome assembly GCF_002933855.1 of Vibrio penaeicida. Taxonomy (GTDB): domain Bacteria; phylum Pseudomonadota; class Gammaproteobacteria; order Enterobacterales; family Vibrionaceae; genus Vibrio; species Vibrio penaeicida_A. The sequence continues at coordinate 30,970 of NZ_BFAQ01000019.1, read as the reverse complement.
ATCGATCCGATTGTAGAACAATCAGAATGGTGTCGAATCTCGGGCAAGAAAAATGCCTAAAAGCAAGAGAAAGTAAGCGCCACTACTCTAATTGACTGAAATTTAGGCATTTTAAAAAACAAATTGTAAATGCTCAAAAATTAAGCTTTTCTCTTTGCGAAAAAATGCGTAAAATGCGCGCCCTTGCTGGTATAGAACTGTAATGCTGTTTTGAAGATCGGAAACCATCTACTTAAGAACAATCTTATCGTCGCTCCTATGGCAGGAGTTACCGATAGACCCTTTCGAGAGTTATGTCTCCGATACGGTGCGGGCTTGGCTGTCAGTGAAATGATGTCGTCAAACCCCAAAGTATGGAAAACAGCCAAATCCCAACAACGCATGGTACATGAAGGCGAATCGGGCATTCGCTCTGTACAGATTGCAGGGGCAGATCCCCAGCAGATGGCAGAAGCCGCTCAATATAATGTTGATAATGGTGCACAAATTATCGATATCAATATGGGTTGCCCTGCTAAGAAAGTAAACAAGAAGCTTGCCGGCTCGGCATTACTTCAGCATCCGGACATTGTCGAAAAGATACTGACCGCTGTCGTAAATGCCGTTGATGTTCCCGTGACATTGAAAACCCGTACAGGCTGGAATACAGACAATAAGAACTGTGTTCAAATTGCAAAAATGGCCGAAGACTGCGGCATACAAGCTCTTGCTCTACATGGGCGAACTCGGGCTTGTATGTACAAAGGCGAGGCGGAATATGAAAGCATCAAAGCGGCTAAACAGGCGGTTTCCATACCGGTTATTGCTAACGGTGATATCGATAGCCCGGAAAAAGCCAAATTCGTACTGGAATACACCGGTGCGGACGCTTTGATGATAGGTCGCCCTGCCCAGGGTCGGCCGTGGATTTTTCAGGAAATCCACCACTATTTGGAAAACGGCAGCACGATGGCTTCCCTTCCTGTATTGGAAGTGAAAGACATTATGCTTGGTCATGTAAAGGCACTCCATGAGTTTTATGGGGAGTTTTTAGGTCCTAGAATCGCGCGCAAGCACGTTGGCTGGTACTTAAAAGAACATGAGCAAGCAAGTGAGTTTCGCCGTACCTTCAACGCTATAGAAGCGGCTCCGCTGCAACTGGACGCACTAGAAGGTTATTTTGATAACGTTGCATCATAATTACAGAAAGAGCTAGACCGAATATGTTCGAACAAAATCTGACTTCCGAAGCATTGACAGTAACTACAGTGACCTCACAAGACCAGATCACTCAAAAGCCATTACGTGACTCAGTAAAAGCGTCTCTTAAAAACTACCTTGCTCAACTTAATGGCCAGGAAGTCAACGACCTGTACGAACTAGTATTGGCAGAAGTAGAGCAGCCACTACTAGACACCATCATGCAATACACTCGTGGTAACCAAACACGCGCAGCAACTATGATGGGTATCAACCGCGGTACGCTTCGTAAGAAACTTAAAAAATACGGTATGAACTAATCAAAGATTAGCTTTCTTCCGAATTTTAAAGCCCTGACCTCTTGGTCAGGGCTTTTTTATTGGAATCAAAATCTCACCCTCATTCATATAAAGCCCAAGCTCATTACTCAAAAGCTCATAAGGCATTTTTCTGTATAAGCAAATACTTAACCTATCGTCAAAAAAGCACGTATTTAGTTGTTTTGTGCGTCTTTGGTCGAATTTATCCATTCAGCTCACCTTTTTATAATCAGTTAAAGGTTAACTTAAATTTGGCACACGTTGGCAACGTGTTACGAACCCTGCGTAACCTTAACAATAAGAATAACGCTTCGCGAATGAGTCAATTAACAAAGGATTGTCGCTATGAATGGAATTAGCTTGCGCTCCGTATCCATCAAATCACGGCTGTACATTATGACGCTCACTATTGCGTTACTGATGCTCGCCCCACTTGCCTACATAAAATACGCTTACTACGGTGACCTGCTCACCGCTAAACAAGTAAAAACTCGTCATTTGGTCGAAACAGCACACAGTGTAATTAATCATTTTTACCAACTCGAAAAAAATGGAACGCTTTCTAAAGTAGAAGCACAGACCCAAGCTAAGTCCGCTTTAAATGGGCTGCGGTACGAGAAAAGTGACTACTTCTGGGTAAACGATACCCGCCCTTATATGGTTAACCACCCGATTAAACCTCAACTTAATGGTAAGGATTTGTCCGGTGTAAAAGATCCCACGGGAAAATCACTGTTCATTGAATTCGTTAACGAGGTTAAACGAAACAACGGCGGTGGATTCGTCAATTACATGTGGCCGAAACCGGGTTCGGAAGTAGACGTAGAAAAAGTGTCTTATGTAAAGCTCCATAAACCATGGGGGTGGATTGTCGGAAGTGGGGTATACATTGATGATGTAGACGCACTGTTTTGGGAGCGCGCTCAGTCAATCATTATGATTATCATAGCCTGCTTGATTACCATGGCGTTGATTGCCACTTGGTTTGGCTACAGCATTACCAAACCTTGCGTTGAAGCCGAAGAAGCACTTAACGATATCGCCGAAGGAGATGGTGATCTCACCAAAGATTTACCTTCTGATGGCAAGGATGAACTCAGCCACATTGCAGCGGCTTTTAATCTATTTACCAACAAAATACGCTCCATTGTCACCGACATGATTCCGGTAAGTGAAGGCATCACTAGCGCCGCAACACAGCTTAACCAAGTCGCGTCAGATGCTTCAATGAAGGCGGGTGAACAACATCAATCCGTCGATACGGTCGCCTCTGCGATGAATGAGCTTCACGCCAGCAATCAAGAAGTCGCTACGTCAGCCTCTTCTGCCGCAGATGCTGCGCAGCAAGCCGCACAATTAGGAGAGCAAGGGGTTAATGTGATCGACAGTGCAACGAGCCATATGAGTTCGCTGTCTGATCTACTGACAGAAACGGAAAAAAGTACCCTTCAACTCGCTCAAGATTCTGAAACGGTGAGCACGGTATTGGATGTTATTCGGGGTATTGCCGAACAGACTAACTTATTGGCGCTCAACGCTGCTATTGAAGCAGCTCGTGCGGGTGAGCAAGGACGAGGATTCGCGGTGGTTGCCGATGAAGTACGCACCTTAGCAACTCGGACGCAAGCAAGCACTGACGAGATAGAGCAAATTGTCGGCAACCTCCAAGCCAGAGCAAAAACCGTCACCTCTGCAATGGAGAAAACACAAGTCCAATCCAATGCCACCCACGAGCAAGCTAAGGAAGCACGAGAAACACTGGCCGATATTGGGCAGCAAATCAGCCATATCCTGGAACTTAATCAGCAAATTGCTGATTCCAGTGCCCAGCAAACTCTTGCTACCGAAGAAATCAGTAAAAATTTGGTCATCATTTCTGAAAACAGCGACCAATCGGCAGCCCAAGCAACGCAAGTTGCACAAGCAAGTGAAGTGTTGCTTGGCAATGGACAAAACCTCCAAAAAATTATCCACCATTTCAAGGTTTAAATAATTCAAATTGGGACTAGATACCCCCCTAAAGCGCCACATCAAGTGGCGTTTTTTTGTTGTCTATCACACACCGGAAACCGCATTTCATTTTCATCACCTTTCGTGACCAATATCAATTTAAATTCATATCATATAAATGAGAATGATTATCGAAAACATTTAGTCACTGATGGAGAATCCCATGAAAGCCGCTGTGGTGAATGAGTTTAAAGGACCACTGGTCATCAAAGATATTCCGCTGCCTAATGTAAAGGCACGCGATGTGTTAGTTAAGATCCACGCTTGTGGCGTATGCCACACCGATTTGCACGCCTGTCATGGCGATTGGCCCGTGAAACCTAAAATGCCACTTGTCCCCGGACATGAAGGCGTAGGTGAAGTCGTCGAAGTCGGCAGTGAGATCCATCATTTAAAAGTGGGGGATCGCGTTGGAATTCCGTGGTTGTATAGTGCTTGTGGGCATTGTGATTACTGCTTAGAAGGTCAAGAAACCCTTTGTCTCGATCAGCATAATGCAGGCTACTCTGTCGATGGCGGGTATGCTGAATACTGCCTCGCGAATGGCGAATATGCGATTAAAATCCCTGAAGGTCTCAATTACGTCGATGCCGCACCTTTATTCTGTGCTGGCGTAACCACCTACAAAGCCTTGAAAGTCACCAGTGTAAAGCCTGGGCAATGGGTCGCGATTATTGGTGCAGGTGGTTTAGGTCACTTGGCGATTCAATACGCAGTAGCTATGGGTATGAATGTCATCGCGGTGGATACCGGAGATGAGAAGCTGGCACTGGCAAAAGAACTAGGCGCAACTCATTGTATCGATTTCATGAAGCAAAAGCCTTCTGAAGTCATTCAGGAGCTAGTTGGAGGGGTACATGGTGTTGTCTGCACCGCAGTATCCAAACCTGCGTTCCAAGAAGCATACAGAGCCATCCGACGTGGCGGTTCATGCGTATTGGTTGGGTTGCCCCCTGAAGACATGCCTATCCCTATTTTTGATACCGTATTGAATGGTGTGAAGGTGATTGGTTCTATTGTAGGTACGCGAAAAGATCTGCAAGAATGTCTGCAATTTGCCGCTGATGGTAAAGTGAAAGCCATCACGGAAGTAAAGCAGCTTGAAGACATCAATGACATCTTTGCCGATATGGAAAAAGGTGAAATTACGGGTCGAATCGTGATGGAATTTGCGTAACCTTCCGTTACCAAACTCAGTAATCCTAAACTGCAGACACACAATGGGCAGCTCCATAGCTGCCCATTTTCATTCACAATTAAACCGAATAGCTATTTTAAGCGACGTGATTTATTGTCGCTCATCACAGCAAACTCCACGACCATGCACTTTTTCTCCTGCCAATGCCTCAAGAATTGAACAATGGCTAGCATCGTCATCGACGTGCCCACAGCACGCATCATTGATTTTCTTCAATGCTCGACGAATTCGTGTTAAGTCATGAATTTTTTCATCGATAAGAGTCAGTTTCGCTGACGTGATCGACTTAACTTCAGCGCAACTGTGTTCTGTCGCTTCTAACTTAATATCTAAAAGTTCACGAATTTCATCCAAACTCAACCCAAGAGATTTGGATTTGAGGATAAACTGAACCTGTTTTTGATTTTCTTCATCATAAAGCCGATAACCGGACTCACTTCGGCCAGCCGGCGATATCAGTTTATTCTTTTCGTAAAAGCGCAAGGTGTCAGTACTGACTTCGCACCTTTTGGCTAACTCACCAATCTGAAACATGTTTTTTTAACCTTATTGTTACGATTTTGGTGTCAAAAACGGATTTTCCTAATTATTTTTGTGACGCCAAACGATTGCGCGAGCTTTTTTGTAATAATTTAGTTAGAATACGCGCCATCAAATTTCGAGTTGAAATGAATACATCGACCAATCAAAGGTCTTTACCAAAACTGGCCAATATCTTTGCTCACATGCCTCTAATAATAATGGCATGACCTAAGGAATGATAATTCTATTTATCCTTAATGGGCGTAAGAACAAGTACATTTTTGGCAAATATCTTTAATCTAACTACTCTGTGAATTTGAGGAAGATGGAAGCAATGAATAACGCTCGTCCTATTCGCCGCGCTCTTATCAGCGTATCAGACAAAACTGGTATCGTTGAGTTTGCAAAATCTCTTGCTGACCGCGGTGTTGATATCCTGTCTACTGGTGGCACAGCCCGCCTTCTTGCCGAACAAGGCATCTCTGTAACCGAAGTATCCGATTACACCGGATTCCCTGAGATGATGGACGGTCGCGTTAAAACGCTTCATCCAAAAGTTCACGGTGGTGTTCTTGGTCGTCGCGGTCAAGACGATGCGATCATGGAAACACACGGCATCAACCCAATCGATATGGTTGTGGTTAACCTATACCCATTCGCAGAAACTGTAGCTAAAGAAGGTTGCACCCTTGCTGACGCTGTTGAGAACATCGATATCGGTGGTCCAACAATGGTTCGCTCTGCAGCGAAAAACCACAAAGACGTCACTATCGTTGTGAACGCACACGACTACGACCGTGTTGTGGCTGAAATGGACGCAAACGACAAATCTCTAACCCTAGAGACTCGCTTCGACCTAGCTATCGCTGCATTCGAGCACACAGCTTCTTACGACGGCATGATCGCTAACTACTTCGGCACTATGGTTCCTAGCTACGGCGAGAACAAAGAAGGTGATGAAGAAAGCAAGTTCCCTCGCACGTTCAACCAACAGTTCGAGAAAAAACAAGACATGCGCTACGGTGAGAACAGCCACCAAGCTGCAGCATTCTACGTTGAAGCAAACCCTGAAGAAGCATCAGTGTCTACTGCTCGCCAAATCCAAGGTAAAGCACTGTCTTACAACAACATCGCTGACACTGACGCAGCTCTTGAGTGTGTGAAAGAATTCGACGAGCCAGCATGTGTGATCGTTAAGCACGCTAACCCATGTGGCGTAGCACTAGGTGAAAACATCCTAGAAGCTTACGACCGCGCATTCAAAACGGATCCAACGTCTGCATTTGGCGGTATCATCGCATTCAACCGTGAACTAGACGCTGCAACAGCAACGGCTATCACCGAACGTCAATTCGTTGAAGTTATCATTGCCCCTTCTGTTTCAGCTGAAGCAGTAGAAATCGTAGCGGCTAAGAAAAACCTTCGCCTACTTGAGTGTGGCGAGTGGACAACTAAGACAACTGGCTTTGACGTAAAACGCGTTAACGGTGGACTGTTAGTTCAAGATCGTGACCAAGGTATGGTTGAAGCGTCTGACCTTAAAGTGGTTTCTAAACGCCAACCAACAGAAGAAGAGCTAAAAGACGCGCTATTCTGTTGGAAAGTTGCGAAGTACGTGAAATCCAACGCGATCGTTTATTCGAAAGGCGACATGACTATTGGTGTGGGCGCTGGTCAAATGAGCCGCGTTTACTCAGCGAAAATCGCTGGTATCAAAGCCGCAGACGAAGGTCTTCAAGTTGAGGGCTGTGTTATGGCCTCTGACGCATTCTTCCCATTCCGCGATGGTATCGATGCCGCTGCAGAAGCGGGCATCAAGTGCGTGATTCAACCAGGTGGATCCATGCGTGATGACGAAGTTATTGCAGCTGCAGATGAACACGGCATGGCGATGATCTTTACTGGCATGCGTCACTTCCGCCACTAATTTCCTCATCGTATTTGGCACTGTGGCGTCGTCAGCTACTTTCACCCACCCCGGTCACATAGCTGGCTATGCTCCCGGGGATGGGCTCAATTGTTGCCTAGCCACATCACCAACTACTTTAAGCAAAACTTATAATTTTGTTTTTTTAAATATTCCGATATTTGAAATACGTAGAGCAAGTCAGTGACTTTAGTTCAAGGAAAACACGCGGAGCTTATGACCATAAGTGAGCATGTTTGACACAGAAATAAAGGCTCTGGCGCAGCTATAAGGATTTTAAAACATGAATGTACTTATTATTGGTGCCGGCGGTCGTGAACATGCACTAGGCTGGAAAGCGGCACAGAATCCAAATGTTGAAACTGTTTTCGTTGCACCTGGCAACGCAGGGACAGCGCTTGAGCCTAAACTCGAAAACGTCGCTATCGGTGTAGAAGACATTGAAGCACTTGTCGCATTTGCCAAAGAAAACGCCATTGAGCTGACCATTGTAGGCCCTGAAGCGCCGTTAGTTATCGGTGTCGTCGATGCCTTCCGTGCAGCTGGCTTACCTATATTTGGTCCAACAGAAGCTGCAGCTCAGCTTGAAGGCTCTAAAGCGTTCACAAAAGATTTCTTAGCACGTCACGCCATTCCTACAGGGGCTTACGCTAACTTTACAGAAATTGAACCTGCGTTAGCTTACGTTCGTGAACAAGGCGCACCAATTGTTGTTAAAGCAGATGGTCTTGCGGCTGGTAAAGGCGTAATCGTTGCGGTGACATTGCAAGAAGCGGAAGATGCCATTAAAGATATGTTGGCTGGCAATGCATTCGGTGAAGCAGGCAGTCGAGTGGTTATTGAAGAATTCCTAGACGGCGAAGAAGCGAGCTTCATCGTGATGGTCGACGGTAAAAACGTTCTACCAATGGCTACCAGCCAAGACCACAAGCGTGTGGGCGATAAAGATACAGGTCCTAACACCGGCGGTATGGGGGCATACTCTCCAGCTCCTGTCGTCACTCAAGAAATCCACAACCGCATCATGGAAGAAGTTATTTACCCTACCGTGAATGGCATGGCTTCTGAAGGCCACCCATACACAGGTTTCCTATACGCAGGTCTGATGATCGACAAAGACGGCACGCCAAAAGTGATTGAGTACAACTGCCGCTTTGGTGACCCTGAAACTCAGCCTATCATGATGCGTATGGAATCCGATCTTGTAGAACTGTGTTTAGCTGCAATTGACGAAAAGCTAGATCAAGCAGAATCTAAATGGGATTCACGTGCGTCTATCGGTATTGTATTGGCAGCGGGTGGTTATCCTGCAGCTTACAATAAAGGCGATGTGATCTCAGGTCTTCCTCAGCAGGAAACCGCAGGCGAGAAAGTATTCCACGCAGGTACAGCAAACAAAGATGGCGATATTGTAACAAACGGTGGCCGCGTTCTTTGTGCAACCGCTCTGGGCAATAGCGTATCGGAAGCACAGCAACGTGCTTACGAGCTTGCAAAACAGATTCGTTGGGAAGGTGTATTCCACCGCAGCGACATTGGTTACCGAGCGATTGCTCGTGAGCAAGAAAAATAACGTTTCACGCGTTTAAAAATAACAAAGGCACTCAGTGAGTGCCTTTTTTATATCTATTATTAGCAGATAGTTTTTAGCGGTTAGTTTTGAGTTTATTTGTAGCTTAGTTCTGCTCGATAAACGACGGGCGCTTAATACAATCCTGATTATCCTCTGACAGCATCAGCAAATCATTCACAGAAAGCGTTTTAAGCTCTTTTTGACCGATAAACGCTACATAGCTATCTACTGTAGATAAACGATTAACCACGAAGCTTGGGAGTGTCTGATTAAAGGCTAACTTTTCGTACTCCCTGTCATCACAGGTTTCAAATGTTTCGCCATCCCAATACCCTTGGACAAGCTCTAGATTATCTTTGTCTTGGGCTTCCGTTGTTTCAACAACAAAGTTTGCTTCTTGCTGATAACGTTCGATTTGCTTCTCAGGAATAGGCAGAACTTTACCATCTAACCTTAACTGTTGATAAACAGCCTCACCAGAAGCACTAAATCGTAAATGGACACGATAAGGCACGAGCTCTTGCTCGTCATTGGTTCGATAACCTTCTCGAATCAACTCACGCAGTACGTCCCCTTGCCAAGCATAATCGGTCCGGTAGTAACCGTAATCTCCAGACGTCACATAGTCAGCAGCCGAATAGGCACTGCCTAGCCTTTTGGTAAACCAATAAAAGCTTGTGGAATCCCCAATAGACTGCCCACCAGAATAATAAGAATACTGGTTAGCTTGAGGTACGTTAGAACTTGAAGAACAGCCAACTAGCGTGGCGAGTAACAGAGGTGCGTAAAAGTATCGCTTCATAAAATAACTACGCCGAGTAAAAACTCGGCGTAGTATAGATTAGTTCACTGATTCTTTCAGCGCTTTACCAGCGACAAATGCCGGAACATTCGCTGCTGCAATTTGAATCTCGTCGCCAGTCTTAGGATTGCGACCAGTACGAGCTGCACGATGGTTTACTTTGAATGTACCAAAACCGATAAGTTGAACCTGGTCACCCTCTTTAAGAGCTTCAGTCACTCCACCAAGAGTCGCTTCAAGAGCTGCTTTTGCTTGTGCTTTAGATAGATCAGCTTTTTCTGCGATGAAGTCGATGAGTTGGGTCTTGTTCATTAGGTTTCCCTTCTTGTATGTTTTTCGAAATCTAATTCACTGTAATCCATAAATGCCTGTTGTGGCAAAGGTTTGTCACCTCACTTTCGCTCTTCTGCCGATTTTTTAGCCGGATTATGAGCTTTACCTCACAATTTGTTACGAGTTTTCTCACTCTTGAGCTTGTTTTTCTCCTGTTCAGAACCGATTTATAACTTAGTCGATAGTTAGTTTCCATTGGGATTCTATTGATATCGACGCTAACAATTGATTGTAGGAAACTATGTTACTGCTCGCTTTATATGTCTCCATTGCGATTGGAGTGTCATTTATCTGCTCAGTTTTAGAAGCGGTATTATTGAGTATTACCCCCAGCTATATTGCCCAGCTTCGACAACAAGGCCATCCGTCGGCTCAAAAATTGTATGAATTGAAGGAGGACATAGACAGACCACTTGCCTCCATCTTGACGCTCAATACGATTGCTCACACGATTGGCGCCGCCACAGCAGGTGCACAAGCTGCTGTTGTATTTGGTAGCCAATGGCTTGGCGTATTTTCCGCGGTACTTACGTTCGGTATTCTCGTCTTCTCTGAAATTGTTCCTAAGACCATAGGTGCAACATACTGGCGACAGCTTGCACCATCAGCGGCAACGACACTCCGTTGGATGGTATGGGCATTGACACCCTTTGTTTGGTTTTCAGAACAGATCACCAAACGTCTAGCGCATGGGCATCAAGCACCCAAAATGCGTGACGAACTGTCTGCCATGGCGATATTGGCGAAAGAATCAGGGGAATTTGCAGAAGGCGAATCTCGTATTTTGCATAACTTACTGAACATTCAAGATGTGCCTGTTACTCAGGTAATGACGCCACGCCCAGTTGTTTTTCGCGTCAATGCTGAGATGACGATCAATGAGTTCTTAGAAGACCATAAAGATACGCCTTTTTCTCGCCCATTGGTTTACAGCCAACAAACCGACAATATCCTTGGCTTTGTCCATCGATTGGAGCTATTTAGAATGCGTCAATCTGGCGAAGGTGAGAAACAGTTGGGGGCAGTGATGCGTCCTATCCACGTAATCTTAAACAATAAAGGGTTACCGAAAGCGTTTGACCAAATGATGGCGCAGCGCGTACAGCTCTCTTTAATTGTGGATGAATACGGCACGATTCAAGGTATCGTGACTCTTGAAGACATCTTCGAGTACTTACTCGGCGAAGAAATTGTCGATGAAGCAGACAAAACAAGCGACATGCAGTTCTTAGCCAACCAGCGCTGGGAAAAGTGGAAAGAAACGCATGGCGTAATTGAAAGTCGGGATGACGACGATGAAGCAGAACCGCCAATTGTCGAAAGCACCGATAAAAATCAATAACTCATCAAGGCTCCGATTGGAGCCTTTTTCATTTTGGTACTAACTAAACAGCGCGAGTTCTGAAGAGACATGCTGCGGTGTTAATACTTCAATAGCGATGGATTCAGGTTCGATTAGCATCATCAAATTCGCCAGCGAGCTCTTTTCTGCCATTAAATGGTTTGAGTTGTGTGCATCTTCCGCCGATTCCCAATAATAAAGTTGAAGCCAGTTTCCTTCTTCGCTCAACGACAATGTTTCATGGATAAACCCGGGTAAATCTTTCAAATCTACAAGCATGGATTCAACTGATTGAATCATCGCTTTATTTGTCACGTCTTCTTTTGCTTTCCAACTGACAGTTTCGATAACGTAGCGTGGAGTACTCATTAGGGGGCCTTATGTATGAAAAAACATCGACATTCTAGTTGTTGTCATTTTGGAAATAATCATCAAAAATGGAATGTATGTGTTTCTATAATGGAACGAAAAGGTGGCGAACTTTAAACACGCAGTACTATTTCGAAAAGTGGTTGAGTTAGGCTCGATGGCGAGTGCAGCCAAGGCTTTAAATGTGACTCCATCCGTTATCAGTAAACGTGTAGCGGAACTTGAGGATAGTTTAGGCGTACAGTTATTGATTCGAACAACTCGAAAACTTGAAGTGACTGAGGCGGGTGAATACTTTTACCAAACGTTTTGTCAAATAGATGGAGATTGGGAAGAACTGATAACGGAAGTGACAAGGTTGGGCGAACGTCCTGCTGGGCGACTAACCATTGCTGCGCCTGCACTCGTTCATTCTCGGGTATTAATGGGCTCGCTGAATTCGTTTTCGATGCTGTATCCAGATATTTTGTTCGATTTGAAAGGTGTGGATTACGAAGATATCCCAGTGAAGCACGCCGACATATCCCTTTCTAGAGATGTAGAGACATTGAACTCGGCAATGTTTGTTCGAGTACCACTGTACTCTTACTATAATCAACTCTTCGCATCTCCGGCTTATTTGGCAAAATATGGTAGTCCCAAAACGCTGGGCGATTTAGCACAGCACCAGTGCCTTGCTTATGGTCAGCACACTTCAACATCAACGTGGGTATTTAAAGAGGGGGAAAGCGTCAATTTTTCTCCGTACATGTGTTCCGATAATACGGAGATACTGATTCAGGCCGCTATAAATGGGCAGGGGATCATTTATGTACCCGAATTGATTCTAAAAAAAGAGTTAGCTCAGACCTGGCTAGTGCATCTCAATATTCAAGGCAGTGAAAGTAAGTTATTTGAATTTGTCGCCTACTACAGAAAACAGTCCCATCTTCCGCGAAAATGCCGAGTTTTCTTAGATTTTCTAAAGCGTCAAAATGGCAATGGGCAGTAGCGAACGCGCATCTACAAATCGCTCACATTAAAAAGGCTCCAATGAGGAGCCTTATTTTTTTAGTCGTGAGTGAGTTCTATCCCTATGTTACTGATAGGGTCATCGCGAAGTTCTTGACGCAAATCCTTTATCAGTTCGATGTCTCTCTCTTCCGTCTCTTTTAAAGGACGGAATATTGCCCACTGCACATCCCACTCTGCGCACACGGCTTCATTTTCTTTCTGGTTTTCGTTCGTTATTTCTTCACCAGTCTGAGCTTCTTCCAATTGTGCTACGGTATTAACAGACTGCTCGCTGACTTTAAGCATGGACTCAAACAACGTATCTCGGTCCAGCAAACCATGTAAAAGTGTTGATAAAGCGATGCAGGCATCAACCGCAGGGTAAACACCATAGAAATCAAACTCATCAGTAGATGGGATAAGTTCTTCTAGCTTTTCAAGTTGACGCTCAAAATTTACTTTCGCACTTTTAACCGTGAGCATCTCCCAAACACTGTCTAAAATATCTTTGTAGACACGTGATTCTGCAAACTCTGTATTCTGGCAAAAAGCCGCATAATTGGGGTACATACGCTCGCAAAGAGACGCCATAAACGTAATTTGCTGCCAAGGTTCAAACTTTTCTAGGCGAATCTGGAGTGGGTTCTGTAACATGGTGACTCAACGATTGTAGGAAAAGACAGCGGAAGTGTACTTGATTCGCCAGAGGGAAAAAAGCAAGCCTATGAATAATTTTACCAACAAATTGTACATCGCATCGAAAGATCATGCTGAATACACTTCAATGCTCAAGAACGCACAGCTAGACGACCTTGTCATTACTCAAGACAAAAGCCTCGCTAACATTGTATTGGCTGATCCCCCTTTGGTTGCCCAAGATTTAAACCAATTTTCTAAGATGGAATGGTTGCAATCTACCTTCGCTGGTGTGGATGCTTTGGTGGCAAGCGGTCTCAGACAAGATTACGATCTTACTAATGTAAAAGGCATTTTCGGTCAGCAAATTTCTGAGTATGTAGTTGGCCACACGATCAATTATTTCCGCCACCTATTTACGTATCAGCAACAACAATTGAAGTCTCAGTGGCAACCTCACCCTTATCAATCTCTAGACGACAAATCGATATTGATACTTGGAACAGGTGATATTGGGTGCCACCTTGCTAAAGTGTGTAACGCATTAGGCATGAAAACCGGTGGCGTCAATCGTACAGGGATCCCAGCAAAGGCTTCCCCTTTTAAATACACCTTTCACGTCGGTGAATTCCGGTCTGCCGTAAAAGATGCCGATATCATCGTTAGTACCCTCCCTTCAACAGAAGATACGCGTGGTTACTTGAACTCCGCTAGGCTAGCGCATGCCGATAACGCATTACTCTTTAACGTAGGGCGTGGAGATGTGCTTGTGGAAGACGATTTAATTCCGGCTATTGAAAATGGTAACATCGCTCATGCGTTCCTCGATGTATTTGAGCAAGAGCCTTTGGCAAAGTCTTCCCCATTTTGGCTACACGATAAAATCACCGTTACGCCTCATATTGCAGCCGTTAGTTTTCCTCATCAAGTTTTCGATCAATTCAAAGAAAACTACTTAAGATGGTATGACGGGTTTAAACTGCAAAACTTAGTAGACTTCAAAAAAGGTTACTGATCGATGAGTGAGCTCACTGCGCTTCTCAACGATATTCGACAATGTAAATTATGTGAGCCCGAACTGCCTCTTGGCGCTAATCCAATTATTCAAGCCTCTGAAAGTGCGCGCTTACTCATTATTGGTCAAGCTCCTGGCACAAAAGTGCATCATTCTTCCATCCCTTGGAATGACCCCAGTGGCGATAGGTTAAGAAAGTGGTTAAACATAGACAAGGATGTGTTCTACGACGCATCTAAGATTGCCATCATGCCAATGGGGTTATGCTACCCAGGAAAGGGAAGGAGTGGCGATCTTCCACCAAGAAAAGAGTGCGCACCACGTTGGCATGCATCCGTTTTGGATAACCTTCCGAACATTGAAATGACACTTCTAATTGGGCAATACGCTCAACAGCACTACCTTCAAGATAGACCAAAGACGTTAACTGACACCGTTAAAGATTGGAAAACATGGGCACCTGAATATTTACCACTTCCCCACCCCTCACCAAGAAACACCTTGTGGCTCAAAAGAAACCCTTGGTTCGAAGCTGAAGTTGTCCCTTTCATACAGCAGACTGTTTTACAAGCTTTATACCCAAGTGGCCTCAAGATACAGGATTCAGAGCCTAATATTCTTTTTCAATTCAAGGAAAAGGACGCAGCGGAATGACGAATCCTTTCCAAGTTCTTTGACGATGAATTGGGACAGAATATAGGCTCCCAAGGGCGAGCTTAACTGGCTTTCATACTGCGTTACCGATTTTTGATTTAGAGTCACTAGATCTTCAAATCGGTGTCTTGTCTGAAAAGCCAGTTCATTCTCGCTGAACCAGCATCTTGAGGTTACTTGGGTATATAGCATTTGGATCATAATGATCTAAACACCCTAAAAGCTACACGTATTGATCCGACAGAAGAAAAAGCAGCCTTAACAGATTGAAATGAAATAACAAAATAAAGGTGTGCAGCTATTTTACTAATTGGTCTACCATGATCTAAATACTTTTATGCATGTACAAAAAAGCGCGCCTGCTAAGCAATGCGCGCTTGATACATATACTAGCTTGCTAAAAATAATACATAGTTACTTGTGGTAGGGCTTAGACAGCTCATGCACTGCTTCAACAAACACACCAGCGTTTTCTGGTGGCACGTCAAGGTGGATACCATGACCAAGGTTAAAGACATGACCAGTGTTGCCCTCGCCAAAGCCTTCCAGAATAGTCGCTACTTCTTGGCGTATTCGATCTGGCTGAGCGTACAGCATTGAAGGGTCCATATTTCCCTGAAGCGCAACTTTATCACCAACACGCTTTTTCGCGTCTGAGATATTGATGGTCCAATCAAGACCTACAGCATCACATCCCGTCGCTGCAATAGACTCTAACCACATGCCGCCGTTCTTAGTAAACAAAGTAACAGGAACACGTCGACCATCGTTTTCACGAATCAATCCATCCACAATCTTGTGCATGTAACGCAGTGAGAACTCGTTGTAATCACGAGGTGTCAATACACCGCCCCAAGTATCAAATACCATCACAGACTGAGCACCAGCCTTGATTTGAGCATTCAAGTACTCAACAACGCTATCAGCCAGCTTATCTAGCAGCAAATGAAGTGTTTGCGGTTCTGCGTACATCATCTTTTTAATTTTGGTGAAAGCTTTTGAACTTCCCCCTTCGACCATATACGTAGCCAGTGTCCATGGACTGCCAGAAAAGCCAATTAGAGGTACTTCACCTTGAAGATCTTTGCGAATTTGGCGCACAGCATTCATGACATACTGAAGCTCACCTTCAGGATCAGGGATGCCGATTTTATCGACATCGGCTTTGCATGTGATTGGGCTGCTAAACTTAGGACCTTCACCCGTTTCAAAATAAAGCCCGAGCCCCATTGCGTCCGGAATGGTTAGTATGTCAGAAAACAGAATGGCTGCATCAAGTGGGAAACGACGCAAAGGCTGGAGCGTCACTTCTGAAGCCAGCTCGGCATTCTTGCAAAGTGACATGAAATCCCCTGCTTCAGCGCGAGTAGCTTTGTATTCAGGAAGATAACGACCTGCTTGACGCATCATCCAGACAGGCGTGTAATCGACAGGCTCTTTTAGAAGAGCTCTCAAGTAGCGATCGTTTTTTAATTCAGTCATTCCGGCTTCTTAAATCTGTTGGAAAGTCGCTATTCTACCACTTATCTCCATTATGGAAATCTGGGCTTTGCAACCTGGATCATGTTATTAGCGATAAAAATCAATGTGAAATTGATTCATTAGAGAGCGCATGTTACAAATTTGATCGCTAGCGAAAACTATAATAACTGGGTATATGAATACTCAGTATCTCATAACGACATCTTACTTACCCCTCCGGTCTGACCGGAGGTTTTTTTTACTCTAAAGATCAAAAAATTATGTACTTTCAATCACCTGAGTGATTAACGCTTTGGCGATCGTGCCTTCAGGTGCAACCTCCGGTAGCTGATTAAAATCAAACCATTGAGCATCCACCAGCTCAGTTCGATCTATTTTGATTTCTCCACCAGCGTACTCAGCAGTAAATCCCATCATTAAACTGCTCGGAAATGCCCACGGCTGGCTACCAAAATATTTTATATTGGATACTGTAATCCCCGTCTCTTCTTCCACTTCCCGTGCTACACACTGCTCTAGTGTTTCTCCGACTTCAACAAACCCCGCTATCACCGTATACATACTACCTTTGTGACGATTATGCTGAGCAAGCAACAACTGGTCCCCTTTTCGAACCGCGACTATGATGCAGGGAAATATCCGCGGATAATGTAACGTCCTACAATCAGAACATTGCATGGCGAGTTGATTGCAATTTAAGTGATTCCGTCCCCCACACTGAGGGCAAAACCTCAAACTTTGGCTCATGTGACCAAATTGAATTGCTCGGCTTATCAGCAAAAAAAGTTCTTCCGGCAAATGAAGTAAAGATCGCAAAGAGATTAAATCAAGGGTTTGCTCTACATCTTGGTGGTTCAACCAAACCAATTTTTTCCCTTGATAGCATCCGATTTGATGAGCATTCTCAGCCTGTAAATTCAATGAGCTAGCACAGCCAAAAGGTAATTTTCCATCTTTCAACCAGACATCGCTACCTTCCACTACACACCAATATACTGACTCTTCATTTTTGAGCATGCCTAACCCTCTTTGCTTGAAGTTCAACCATTTTACTGGCAATCTAATTTCTTACCAGAGTTTGTAGCTCAGTAAGATCCGATCTATAAATTCTATATAGAGCAAGAGATTGCATTTTAAATGGACTCCTCTGGTTTCAGAGGCTTAGATTGCTGATTGGCTAGTAATCAGATCATGAGGACATGGTCATGCTGAATAAATTCAAACAAGTACAAGAACAGTGGGGTGGCTCCAGCGAAGTCATCGATCATTGGCTGGATACACGTCAATCGCTGGTGGTGGAATATTGTAAACTTGCAACTCCGCAAACTGCAAAGGGGACGGCTGTTTCTGGTCTGCCTTCTCCTGACGTTTTACAACACTTCTGCCAGCATCTGGTTGACTACATCTCTGAAGGTCATTTCAAAATTTACGATATGGTGATGGATCGCTGGAAATCGACCGGCTACTCACCCACTGATGATATCAACGACACTTACGGTAAGATCGTTCTCACTACCGATCCTTTACTGAATTTCACCGATAAATACGCAACGGTCAATGAAGATGATCCGTTAAAGGAATTAGAAAGTGAATTGTCATTGATTGGGGAAATTTTAGAAACGCGCTTTGAAGTTGAAGATCAGCTCATTCAGCTGATTGCTGACAGCCTAGCCGTACCTCCTGGTGCTTAGCTGTTCCTTGGTTAAGTACCTTGACTAGGTAACGTAGTTCCTTGGCTCGGTGTTAAGTAGCTCCTTGGTAGTTTAGTCTCTTAGGGCACTTGTGGCTATGATTGGGCATTGAGTTCACTGTATACCCATATCGCGGAGTGAATTCTTTCTCTTAAATATTTCAGACATAAAAAAGGCACCTTTCGGTGCCTTTTTCTTATCTTAGCGATGATTACTCTTCAGTAGAGAAACCTGCGTTTAGAAGCGCTGCTAGGTTGTCTGTCGCTTGCTCAGCTGAAGGACCTTGGTCTTCACGTTGCTTTTGACGCTCCTGATGGTAGGCGAAACCAGTACCAGCAGGGATTAGACGACCAACAATTACGTTCTCTTTCAGGCCACGAAGGTCATCACGCTTACCAGAAACCGCTGCTTCTGTTAGTACACGCGTTGTCTCCTGGAACGAAGCCGCAGAAATGAACGATTCTGTTGCCAAAGAAGCTTTGGTAATACCAAGAAGCTCACGCTCATAGCGAACCTGCTCTTTGCCTTCAGCTTCTAACTGACGGTTAGCAATCTTAACCTGAGAGTACTCAACCTGCTCACCAGGTAGGAACTCAGAGTCACCAGCGTGAGTTATTGTACACTTACGTAGCATTTGACGAACGATTGTCTCAATGTGCTTATCGTTAATCTTAACCCCTTGCAGACGGTATACTTCTTGAACTTCGTTCGCGATGTATTCTGTTACTGCACGGATACCACGTAGACGTAGAATATCATGCGGTGCTTCTGGACCGTCTGCGATAACATCACCACGTTCGATCTTCTCACCTTCAAACACGTTCAACTGGCGATGCTTAGGAATCATTTCTTCATAAGCTTCACCACCCTCACGAGTGATCACTAGGCGACGCTTACCTTTCGTCTCTTTACCAAAGCTCACAGTACCTGTGTGCTCAGCAAGGATTGCAGGTTCTTTTGGCTTACGTGCTTCAAACAGGTCAGCAACTCGTGGAAGACCACCAGTGATATCTTTGTTACCACTTGATTTCTGAGGAATACGTGAAAGTGTGTCACCCACACCCACTTCCGCACCGTCTTCTAGTTGTACGATTGCTTTACCAGGTAGGAAGTAGTGAGCTGGCATATCTGTACCAGGAATCATTACATCGTTACCTGCAGCGTCAATCAGCTTAACTGCTGGACGCATGTCTTTACCTGCAGAAGGACGAGCCGCTGCATCGGTTACTTCACTTGAAGAAAGACCTGTTAGATCATCAGTTTGACGAGAAACAGTCACGCCATCGATCATGTCCACAAACTGGATACGACCTGCCACTTCAGTGATGATTGGCATGGTGTGCGCTTCCCAGTTAGCAACAGTTTCGCCTGCATCTACCGGGTCGTTGTCTTTCTTACTTAGGATAGAACCGTAAGGCAGTTTGTGCTTCTCTTTTGTACGACCGAACTCATCAATGATGGTAAGTTCTGAAGCACGAGAAGTAATCACTAGCTTATCGTCTTTGTTGGTTACAAACTTCGCGTTGTGAAGCTTGATAGAACCTTTGTTCTTCGCTTGGATGCTGTTCTCAGCTGCTGCTGTCGAAGCCGCACCACCGATGTGGAACGTACGCATCGTAAGCTGTGTACCCGGCTCACCGATAGACTGAGCAGCGATAACACCAACTGCTTCACCTTGGTTCACTAGGTGACCACGTGCTAGGTCACGACCGTAACACTGTGCACAACAACCGAAATCAGAATCACAAGTTACTACAGAACGTACTTTCATCTTATCAACGGAGTTTTCGTCGATAATCTGACACCACTTCTCATCAATCAGAGTATTACGTGGAATCAATACGTCTTCTGTGCCTGGCTTCACGATGTCTTCAGCAACAACACGACCAAGCGCAAGCTCTGTCAATGCTACTTTAACGTCACCACCCTCGATGTGAGGCATCATGTCGATACCTTCGTGAGTGCCACAATCGTGTTCGTGAACAACCACATCCTGAGCAACGTCTACTAGACGACGCGTCAAGTAACCGGAGTTCGCTGTCTTAAGTGCGGTATCCGCAAGACCCTTACGAGCACCGTGAGTAGAGATAAAGTACTGAAGTACGTTCAGACCTTCTTTAAAGTTCGCGGTGATTGGTGTCTCGATGATTGAACCATCTGGACGTGCCATCAGACCACGCATACCGGCAAGCTGACGAATCTGCGCTGCAGAACCACGAGCACCGGAGTCGGCCATCATGTAGATACTGTTGAACGATTCTTGCTGCTCTTCTTCACCGTCACGGTTAATCACTGTTTCAGAAGACAGGTTATCCATCATTGCTTTCGCAACACGGTCGTTCGTAGACGCCCAAATATCGATAACTTTGTTGTATCGCTCACCCGCGGTAACAAGACCAGATTGGAACTGCTCCTGAATTTCGCGAACTTCTTCTTCTGCGTCAGAAATTTCAGTGTACTTCGCGTCAGGTACAACCATGTCGTCGATACCAACAGATACACCAGACATTGCCGCGTAAGCAAAACCTGTGTACATGATTTGGTCAGCGAAGATAACCGTGTCTTTCAATCCAAGCTTACGGTAAGCCTCGTTAAGAAGCGTTGAGATTTGCTTCTTACCAAGCTTTTGGTTTACTAGGCTGAATGGAAGACCTGATGGCACGATTTGCCAAAGCATTGCACGACCGATAGTAGTATCTACTAAACCAGTATTTGTTGTGCTGTTGCCGTCTTCATCAACAACGGTTTCAGTAATACGTACTTTTACACGAGTGTGAAGCTCAACAGAATCCGTGCGGTATGCTTTTTCAGCTTCCTCAGGACCAGCAAGGTACATGCCCTCGCCTTTTGCGTTGATCTTGTCACGAGTCATGTAGTAAAGACCCAATACAACATCCTGAGAAGGTACGATGATCGGATCACCTGACGCTGGCGACAGAATGTTATTCGTCGACATCATCAATGTACGTGCTTCAAGCTGCGCTTCCAGAGTTAGAGGTACGTGTACCGCCATCTGGTCACCATCAAAGTCGGCGTTGTATGCCGCACACACTAGTGGGTGAAGCTGAATCGCTTTACCTTCGATAAGTACTGGTTCAAACGCCTGGATACCAAGACGGTGAAGTGTTGGTGCACGGTTAAGCAGTACCGGGTGTTCGCGGATAACTTCGTCTAGGATATCCCAAACGATCGCTTCTTCGCGCTCTACCATCTTCTTAGCTGCTTTGATTGTCGTCGCCATGCCACGAGTTTCTAGCTTGCTGTAGATAAATGGTTTGAATAGCTCAAGTGCCATCTTCTTAGGAAGACCACACTGATGTAGGCGTAGGTATGGACCAACTGTGATTACAGAACGACCAGAGTAGTCTACACGTTTACCTAGAAGGTTCTGACGGAAACGACCTTGTTTACCCTTGATCATATCAGCAAGAGATTTCAAAGGACGCTTGTTAGAACCAGTGATCGCACGACCGCGACGACCGTTATCTAGAAGGGCATCAACAGACTCTTGCAGCATACGCTTTTCGTTACGTACGATGATGTCTGGAGCCGCTAGCTCTAGAAGGCGCTTCAAACGGTTATTACGGTTGATTACACGACGGTAAAGGTCGTTCAGATCAGACGTCGCAAAACGACCGCCATCTAGTGGAACTAGAGGACGTAGATCTGGCGGAAGCACAGGAAGAACCGTTAGGATCATCCACTCTGGGTTGTTACCCGATTGAATGAACGCTTCAACGATTTTCAGACGCTTAGTTACCTTCTTACGCTTGGTTTCAGAGTTAGTTGTTTCTAGCTCTTCGCGCATTTGCTCAGCTTCACGACCAAGATCCATTGTGCTTAGCAGATCTTTGATTGCTTCAGCACCCATCTTAGCGGTAAATTCATCGCCCCACTCTTCCAAGCGGTCTAGGTATTCTTCTTCTGTTAGCATCTGACCTTTTTCTAGATCAGTCATGCCTGGTTCTGTTACGACGTACATTTCAAAGTAAAGTACGCGTTCGATATCACGCAGTGGGATATCCATCAACAAACCGATACGAGACGGCAGTGATTTTAGGAACCAGATATGGGCAACAGGAGAAGCCAATTCGATGTGACCCATGCGATCACGGCGAACTTTAGTTTGTGTAACTTCAACGCCACACTTCTCACAGATTACACCACGGTGCTTCAGGCGCTTGTATTTACCACAAAGACATTCGTAGTCTTTAACTGGACCAAAAATACGCGCACAAAACAGACCATCGCGCTCAGGCTTGAACGTACGATAGTTGATCGTTTCAGGTTTTTTCACCTCACCAAAAGACCATGAACGAATCATGTCTGGTGAAGATAGACCGATTTTGATTGCATCAAATTCTTCGGTCTTATGCTGTGCTTTTAGAAAGTTTAATAAGTCTTTCACAATCAGCTCCTGTAAGGAGTTAAAAGGAGCTCACCCGCTAAAGTGAGCACCTTCTACCAAATAATCGCTTTTCTTAGCTCTTAATGATTCATTAAGAGGGAAAGAGATTACTCTTCGTCTTCTAGCTCGATGTTGATACCTAGCGAGCGAATCTCTTTCAACAATACGTTGAACGATTCTGGCATACCAGGTTCCATGCTGTGGTTGCCGTCTACGATGTTCTTATACATCTTAGTACGACCATTCACATCATCCGATTTCACCGTTAGCATTTCTTGTAGAGTGTAAGCAGCACCGTATGCTTCAAGTGCCCATACTTCCATCTCACCGAAACGCTGACCACCGAACTGAGCTTTACCACCAAGTGGTTGCTGAGTTACTAGGCTGTAAGAACCGGTTGAACGTGCGTGCATCTTGTCATCAACCAAGTGGTTCAGTTTCAGCATGTACATGTAACCGACAGTTACAGGACGCTCAAACTCATCACCAGTGCGACCATCAAACAGGCGCAGCTGACCAGATTCAGGCAAGTCACCCAACTTCAATAGCTCTTTGATTGATGCTTCTGGAGCACCATCGAAGATTGGAGTCGCGATTGGTAGACCACCACGAAGGTTCTGTATCAAAGTACGTACTTCTTCATCGCTTAATGCCGCAACATCGACTTTCTGACGCGTGTCACCCAGATCGTATACTTCTTGTAGGAAGTTACGGAACTTGTGCAGTTCTTGCTGTTCTTTCAGCATCTGGTTGATCTTGTCGCCAATACCTTTTGCAGCTAGACCCATATGAACTTCAAGGATCTGACCGATGTTCATACGTGACGGTACACCCAGTGGGTTAAGCACGATGTCTACCGGCTCGCCTCTTTCATCGTACGGCATGTCTTCAACAGGGTTGATCTTAGAGATAACACCCTTGTTACCGTGACGACCAGCCATCTTGTCACCAGGCTGAATACGGCGTTTAACTGCTAGGTAAACCTTAACAATCTTAAGAACACCAGGTGCTAGATCATCACCTTGGGTGATCTTACGACGCTTGGTTTCAAACTTCTTATCAAAGTCTGCTTTCAGCTCATCCCACTGCTCAGCAAGTTGCTCTAGCTGCGCTTGAAGATTTTCATCATCAAGGGACTGCTCAAGCCACTTCTTACGATCGATTGTGTCTAGCTTCGCTTCCGAGTAACCACCAGAAATCAATACTGCTTTAACACGAGCAAGAAGACCGCCTTCCAGAATCTGGAATTCTTCAGTCAAATCTTTCTTCGCTTCTTTAAGCTGCATTTGTTCGATTTCAAGCGCACGCTTGTCTTTTTCTACGCCATCGCGTGTAAAGACTTGAACGTCGATGATGGTACCGGAAACAGAGTTTGGTACACGCAGTGATGTATCTTTAACATCAGATGCTTTTTCACCGAAGATTGCTCGCAATAGCTTCTCTTCAGGTGTTAGCTGAGTTTCACCTTTAGGCGTTACTTTACCAACTAGGATGTCGCCACCCTTAACTTCAGCACCGATGTAAACGATACCTGACTCGTCCAGTTTAGACAGAGCAGATTCACCTACGTTTGGAATATCCGCTGTGATCTCTTCAGAGCCCAGCTTAGTGTCACGCGCCACACAAGAAAGTTCTTGGATGTGGATAGTCGTGAAACGGTCTTCCTGAACAACACGCTCAGAAACAAGGATGGAATCCTCAAAGTTGTAACCGTTCCAAGGCATAAACGCGATACGCATGTTCTGACCAAGCGCCAGCTCACCAAGATCCGTTGAAGGACCATCAGCAAGAACGTCACCACGTGCTACTGGCTCACCCGGTAGTACAGTTGGACGCTGGTTGATACATGTGTTCTGGTTAGAACGCGTGTACTTAGTCAGGTTGTAAATGTCGATACCTGCTTCACCAGGAACCAGTTCATCTTCATTTACTTTCACAACGATGCGTGATGCGTCAACCGACTGGATAACACCGCCGCGTTTAGCAACTGCTGTTACACCGGAGTCAACCGCTACGTTACGCTCGATACCAGTACCAACAAGAGGCTTATCAGCACGTAGAGTCGGAACAGCCTGACGTTGCATGTTCGCACCCATCAAGGCACGGTTTGCATCATCGTGCTCTAGGAATGGGATAAGCGATGCTGCCACAGATACAACCTGGTTTGTCGCAACGTCCATGTAATCAACTTGATCACGTGGGTGCAGACCAGATTCACCTTTTTGACGAGCTGTAACCAATTCTTCTACGAATGTGCCTTCCTCTGTTAGACCAGAGTTAGCCTGAGCGATGATGAATTGACCTTCTTGAATAGCAGATAGGTAATCTACTTCATCAGTAACAACCCCATCTACTACGCGACGGTATGGTGTTTCTAGGAAGCCATACTCATTACAACGCGCAAACGCAGATAAGGAGTTGATTAGACCGATGTTTGGACCTTCCGGCGTTTCAATAGGACATAGACGACCGTAGTGAGTTACGTGTACGTCTCGCACTTCGAAGCCAGCACGTTCACGAGTCAAACCACCAGGACCCAATGCAGAAATACGACGCTTGTGCGTGACTTCTGAAAGCGGGTTGTTCTGATCCATAAACTGTGAAAGTTGTGAAGAACCAAAGAATTCTTTAACTGCCGCAGAAATTGGCTTCGCGTTGATAAGGTCTTGAGGCATGATCGCATCAAGGTCGCCTAGACTTAAACGCTCTTTAACCGCACGCTCAACACGTACTAAACCAACACGGAATTGGTTTTCTGCCATTTCGCCTACGCTACGGATACGACGGTTGCCAAGGTGGTCGATATCGTCCACTTCGCCTTTACCGTTACGGATCGCGATAAGCTTCTTCATCACTTCGATGATATCAACTTCATCAAGTGTGCCTTGCTCTAGAGCGTCTTCGCGCTCAATAGAACTGTTGAACTTCATACGACCAACAGTAGATAGGTCGTAACGTTCCTCAGCGAAGAATAGGCTCTCGAATAGCGCTTCTGCTGCTTCTTTTGTCGGTGGCTCACCTGGGCGCATCATGCGGTAGATTTCTACCAATGCAGAGATGCGATCAGTTGTGCTGTCGATACGCAATGTATCTGACATGAACGGACCGTGGTCTAGGTCGTTTGTAAACAGCACTTCAAGCTTCTTGTGACCCGCTTGAGACAAGTTAGCCAATGCTTCTAGGCTAATCTCTTGGTTTGCACCAACAATAATTTCGCCAGTAGCTTCGTTGATGTAATCATTCGAAGATACTTTACCTACGATGTACTCGATAGGAACTTCAATGTAATCAACACCGTCTTTTTCTAGCTGACGAATGTGACGTGCAGTCACACGGCGACCAGTCTCGACGTAAGTCTTGCCGTTCGCTTCAATGTCAAATGACGCAGTTTCACCACGTAGACGATCAGGAACCAACTCCATAAGAAGAGTTTGGTCTTTCACTTCGAAATTCACTTTCTCGAAGAAGATATCTAGGATCTCTTCAGTCGTTTTACTCAGTGCACGAAGGATGATTGAAGCAGGTAGCTTACGACGACGGTCGATACGTACGTACAAGTTATCCTTAGGATCGAACTCAAAGTCTAACCATGAGCCACGGTAAGGAATAACACGTGCGTTGTATAAAACTTTACCTGATGAGTGGGTCTTACCCTTATCGCTGTCGAAGAACACGCCTGGGCTTCGGTGCAGCTGGGATACGATAACCCTCTCGGTACCATTAATTACGAAGGTACCATTGTCTGTCATGAGTGGAATTTCACCCATGTAGACTTCTTGTTCTTTAATGTCTTTTACAGTACCTGCTGGCGCATCTTTATCAAAAACAACTAGGCGCAGTTTTACACGTAGTGGCTTTGAGTAAGTGACGCCGCGAATTTGACATTCTTTAACATCAAAAACTGGCTCACCAAGACGGTAGCTAACGTATTGCAGCTCAGAATTGCCGTTGTAGCTCTGAATTGGAAACACAGAACGAAAAGCAGCTTCAAGACCGTATTGTCCTTCAGGATCCTGTTCGATAAATTTGTCGAACGAATCGAGCTGGATCGATAGCAGGTATGGAATGTCCAAAACTTGTGGACGAGTACCAAAGTCCTTACGGATGCGCTTTTTCTCGGTATAAGAGTAAACCATGGGGTTCCTCAGCTCGCTGATAAGTGACCCAAACTGTCCGCCCATTCCTAGTTACTTAAGGAGGGGTAAGGGACAGTGACTAAACAACTGTTTACTGTAGAACGAATTAGCAAGGTTGCTCATTCGTTTTTTTGCATGGATAAAGGCGCTTAAACAGCAGGAAAATTCGCCTATACCCTACAGCGCAAAAAGGCCGGTGGTCAATAAACCACCAGCCATTAGCCTGTCGGCTAAGAAATTAAGTAATAATTACTTAACTTCAACAGAAGCACCAGCTTCTTCTAGTTGTGCTTTAAGAGCATCAGCTTCGGCTTTGTCAATACCTTCTTTCAGAGGTGCTGGAGCGCCGTCAACTAGACCTTTAGCTTCTTTAAGACCTAGACCTGTAGCGCCACGTAC
This sequence comes from Vibrio penaeicida, assembly GCF_002933855.1. Lineage (GTDB taxonomy): Bacteria > Pseudomonadota > Gammaproteobacteria > Enterobacterales > Vibrionaceae > Vibrio > Vibrio penaeicida_A. The sequence goes on along the minus strand of NZ_BFAQ01000019.1, from coordinate 3,981 downwards.
TGCTTTGATTACAGCAACTTTGTTACCGCCAACAGCAGTTAGGATTACGTCAAATTCAGTTTGCTCAGCAGCAGCTTCGCCACCAGCAGCGCCACCAGCTACAACAGCAGCTGCAGCAGTAACGCCGAATTTTTCTTCCATAGCTTCGATAAGCTCAACAACTTGCATTACAGACATTTCTGCAACTGCGTCTAGGATTTGCTCGTTAGTAATAGACATAACAATTCTCTTTTAAGTCAACAATAAGTTTATTTTGCAACCAGTAAAAAGCAAGCCTTAAGCTGCTTCTTCTTTTTGATCGCGGATAGCAGCGATAGTACGTACCAGCTTGCCAGCTGAAGCTTCTTTCATGCACATCATTAGGCGTGCAATTGCTTCGTCGTAAGTTGGTAGTGTTGCTAGTACTTCAGCGTCAGTTACTGCGCCTTCAAATGCAGCAGCTTTAATCTCGAAGTCAGAGTTCTCTTTTGCGAAGTCTTTAAAAAGACGCGCCGCAGCACCTGGGTGCTCGTTAGAGAACGCGATTAGAGTAGGACCAGTGAAAGTGTCTACAAGACACTCATAGTCAGTACCCTGAACCGCACGACGTGCTAGCGTGTTACGCACGACTTTCATGTAAACACCCGCTTCACGAGCTTGTTTACGTAGAGAAGTCATTGCGCCAACGTTAACGCCACGAGAGTCAGCTACAACTGCAGAAAGTGCACCACTGGCAGCTTCGTTGACTTCAGCAACAATTGCTTGTTTGTCTTGAAGGTTTAAAGCCATCTTGGATTTACTCCTGGTTGTCGTTACACCACTCACATCAAAATGAAGTGAGAGTTAAAACGGTGCAGTTCCAGAAGAAAGGCTATCTATTAAAAAGTCAGCTTTCTTTAGGTTCGGACACCGTCTACGTAGGTTTGATTAAGTCTGCTAATGCAAACGCCTACGGTCTTGGACGGAGACTTAGTCTTCTCGAAAGAAAAACTTAGCCCCAACCACAAATATTAGGCGCGAAATTATACATAAATTTCACGCCTAATCAAATTTATTATGCTGTTTGAGTGTTCAGGCTAGCCTGATCAACTGAAACGCCAGCACCCATTGTAGTAGAGATGCTGATTTTCTTCAGGAAAGTACCTTTCGCTGAAGATGGCTTAGCTTTCTTAAGAGCAATAAGAAGAGACTCTAGGTTCTCTTGAAGTTGCTCAGCTGAGAAGTTAGCTTTACCGATAGTCGTGTGGATGATGCCGTTCTTGTCGTTACGGTAACGAACCTGACCAGCTTTAGCGTTTTTAACTGCTTCAGCAACGTTAGGAGTTACAGTACCAACTTTAGGGTTTGGCATTAGACCGCGAGGACCTAGGATAGTACCTAGTTGACCAACAACACGCATTGCATCCGGAGAAGCAACAACTACGTCGAAGTTCATTTCGCCTTTCTTCACTTGCTCAGCAAGATCTTCCATACCTACGATATCTGCGCCAGCTTCTTTAGCTGCTTCAGCGTTTGCACCTTGAGTGAACACTGCTACGCGGATTTCACGACCAGTACCGTGAGGTAGTACAGTTGCACCACGTACGTTCTGATCAGATTTACGAGCATCGATGCCTAGGTTAACAGCAACATCTACAGACTCAACAAATTTAGCAGTCGCTAGTTCTTGAAGAAGTGCAACAGCTTCGTTGATTTCGTATTCTTTAGTTACGTCAACTTTTTCGCGGATTACGCGCATACGCTTAGTAAGTTTTGCCATAATATTAACCCTCTACCACTAGGCCCATTGAACGAGCAGTACCTGCGATAGAACGCTTCATCGCTTCGATGTCAGCACCTGTCATGTCTGCAGCTTTAGTTTCTGCGATCTCTTGAAGTTGAGCGTCAGTAACTGTACCCACTTTTTCAGTGTTTGGACGACCAGAGCCCGACTTAACACCCGCTGCCTTCTTAAGAAGAACTGCTGCTGGTGGAGTCTTTGTTTCAAAAGTGAAAGAACGGTCGTTGTATACTGCGATAACAACTGGGATCGGTAGACCTTTTTCTACAGATTCTGTTTTTGCGTTAAACGCTTTACAGAATTCCATGATGTTCACACCATGCTGACCTAGTGCAGGACCAACCGGTGGACTTGGGTTTGCCATACCCGCTGCAACTTGCAGCTTGATATAAGCTTCAACTTTCTTAGCCATGATATTTCCTAAATTTTGGGTTCAGACGCCGACCTGTTGGTAAGCTCCCCGTTAGATACAAACCTTTCTACTTCCTTCGAAGTAAAAAGGCGCGAAATTATAATCATAATCCGCGCCTTTAACAACCCTATAATAGGTGTTTTTTTAGTCAAGCTTATCGACTTGACCAAACTCGAGTTCAACCGGTGTTGCACGACCAAAGATCGATACAGACACTTTAATACGGCTTTTCTCGTAATCCACTTCTTCAACCGTTCCGTTAAAGTCAGCAAATGGTCCTTCGTTAACACGAACCACTTCACCAGCCTCAAACATCGTCTTAGGACGAGGGGCTTCGCTTGCTTTCTCAAGACGATTTAGAATTGCATCCGCTTCTTTATCAGAAATTGGAGCAGGACGATCAGAGGTACCACCAATGAAGCCCATGACACGCGGCACGCTGCGCACTAAGTGCCATGATTCATCATTCATGATCATCTGAACTAGGACATAACCTGGGAAGAACTTACGCTCACTCTTACGGCGTTGACCTGCACGCATTTCCACAACTTCTTCTGTTGGAACAAGAACTTCACCAAAAAATTCTTCCATATCGTGCATCTTAATATGCTCGCGAAGAGATTGTGCAACACGACCTTCATATCCAGAGAAGGCTTGAACCACATACCAGCGTTTTTTAGGAGCTTCACTCATGTATTAAAACCCTCAAACTCCAGTCGCTAGAGCAACCAAACGAACCATAATGCCGTCGATTCCCCAAAGCGCTAAAGCCATAACTATACTAACTGCTAATACAATCAATGTTGTTTGCATGGTTTCTTGGCGAGTTGGCCAAACTACCTTGCGAACTTCAACTTTTGCTTCATTTGCAAAAGTGATTGCTGCTTTACCTTTACCCGTTGTAGCGATAACAGCCAATGCAGCACCGACGAGTGCTACTGCACCTGCTGCACGGAATACTACGTTCAGCTCATACAATGTAAACTCTTCACCACCACCAAGAAGAGCGTTTCCAACAACAGCAGCGGCAAGCAGAATAACAGCGACAATCCACTTTAATGTATCTGCTGCATTTGAGCTATCAGGAGTTTCAGCATTTGCTTTCATAAAACCAACCTGTGACAAGTCTTAAATATAGACGACAACAACCCCGCTGTTGCAGGGCACATTCCATCGCATTGGAACCCAACGCATACCATGAAAAAAATGAGATCTTTTTCACAAAATTCTTTGCTTTGAGCAGAAAATGACAAACCTTGTCATTCATCTCTTTTTATAGCGCAGAAAAAGGGCATCAAATGATGCCCTTTTTACTAGCTGTTCGTCAAATCTTATTCAAAGATTTTCGCAACAACACCAGCACCTACAGTACGACCACCTTCACGGATTGCGAAACGTAGACCTTCATCCATTGCGATTGGAGCAATTAGAGTTACTGTCATTTGCACGTTGTCGCCAGGCATTACCATTTCAACACCTTCAGGAAGAGTGATGTCGCCAGTTACGTCCGTAGTACGGAAGTAGAACTGTGGACGGTAGCCTTTGAAGAATGGCGTGTGACGACCACCTTCGTCTTTAGACAGAACGTATACTTCTGACTCAAACTTAGTATGTGGGTTGATTGAACCCGGTGCAGCCAGTACTTGACCACGTTCAACTTCGTCACGCTTAGTACCACGTAGAAGTGCACCAACGTTCTCGCCCGCACGACCTTCGTCTAGAAGCTTACGGAACATCTCAACACCAGTACATGTAGTTACTGTTGTTTCTTTAATACCAACGATTTCTACGTCGTTACCTACGTTTAGGA
>NZ_BFAQ01000018.1 GCF_002933855.1 Vibrio penaeicida | reverse complement strand
AATAGCTTTAAATTACATACGTAGTTTGAAGTCAGTATTCATTGAGCCGAACAAAATCTTAAATTGAAGAGTTTGATCATGGCTCAGATTGAACGCTGGCGGCAGGCCTAACACATGCAAGTCGAGCGGAAACGAGAATAGCTTGCTATTCGGCGTCGAGCGGCGGACGGGTGAGTAATGCCTGGGAAATTGCCCTGATGTGGGGGATAACCATTGGAAACGATGGCTAATACCGCATAACGCCTTCGGGCCAAAGAGGGGGACCTTCGGGCCTCTCGCGTCAGGATATGCCCAGGTGGGATTAGCTAGTTGGTGAGGTAAAGGCTCACCAAGGCGACGATCCCTAGCTGGTCTGAGAGGATGATCAGCCACACTGGAACTGAGACACGGTCCAGACTCCTACGGGAGGCAGCAGTGGGGAATATTGCACAATGGGCGCAAGCCTGATGCAGCCATGCCGCGTGTATGAAGAAGGCCTTCGGGTTGTAAAGTACTTTCAGCAGTGAGGAAGGGTGTGAAGTTAATAGCTTCATACTTTGACGTTAGCTGCAGAAGAAGCACCGGCTAACTCCGTGCCAGCAGCCGCGGTAATACGGAGGGTGCGAGCGTTAATCGGAATTACTGGGCGTAAAGCGCATGCAGGTGGTTTGTTAAGTCAGATGTGAAAGCCCGGGGCTCAACCTCGGAACCGCATTTGAAACTGGCAGGCTAGAGTACTGTAGAGGGGGGTAGAATTTCAGGTGTAGCGGTGAAATGCGTAGAGATCTGAAGGAATACCAGTGGCGAAGGCGGCCCCCTGGACAGATACTGACACTCAGATGCGAAAGCGTGGGGAGCAAACAGGATTAGATACCCTGGTAGTCCACGCCGTAAACGATGTCTACTTGGAGGTTGTGGCCTTGAGCCGTGGCTTTCGGAGCTAACGCGTTAAGTAGACCGCCTGGGGAGTACGGTCGCAAGATTAAAACTCAAATGAATTGACGGGGGCCCGCACAAGCGGTGGAGCATGTGGTTTAATTCGATGCAACGCGAAGAACCTTACCTACTCTTGACATCCATAGAACTTAGCAGAGATGCTTTGGTGCCTTCGGGAACTATGAGACAGGTGCTGCATGGCTGTCGTCAGCTCGTGTTGTGAAATGTTGGGTTAAGTCCCGCAACGAGCGCAACCCTTATCCTTGTTTGCCAGCGAGTAATGTCGGGAACTCCAGGGAGACTGCCGGTGATAAACCGGAGGAAGGTGGGGACGACGTCAAGTCATCATGGCCCTTACGAGTAGGGCTACACACGTGCTACAATGGCGCATACAGAGGGCGGCCAACCAGCGATGGTGAGCGAATCCCAAAAAGTGCGTCGTAGTCCGGATTGGAGTCTGCAACTCGACTCCATGAAGTCGGAATCGCTAGTAATCGTGGATCAGAATGCCACGGTGAATACGTTCCCGGGCCTTGTACACACCGCCCGTCACACCATGGGAGTGGGCTGCAAAAGAAGTAGGTAGTTTAACCTTCGGGGGGACGCTTACCACTTTGTGGTTCATGACTGGGGTGAAGTCGTAACAAGGTAGCCCTAGGGGAACCTGGGGCTGGATCACCTCCTTATACGATGATTATCGCGATGAGTACCCACACAGATTGATACGGTTTAT
>NZ_BFAQ01000017.1:150143-150281 GCF_002933855.1 Vibrio penaeicida | reverse complement strand
GGACGAAATGATGAAAGAACTGAATACTCAAGACGTACAAGAAGTGAATGGCGCATGTTGCATCTGCTGCATTATCGAAAGAATTCTACGCTAATTAAAAGGACGAAATGATGAAAGAACTGAATACACAAGACGTAC
>NZ_BFAQ01000017.1:0-149995 GCF_002933855.1 Vibrio penaeicida | reverse complement strand
CGAAAGAATTCTACGCTAACTAAAAGGACGAAATGATGAAAGAACTGAATGCACAAGATGTACAAGACGTAAATGGTGCATGCCTCAACAATGTTTGTGTTTTCGACATTATTGACCGGTTGATTAACTAGTCACTTCAGTTAGAGATAAGCCTGGATCTTTTCCAGGCTCTCAATTCAACCAGACATCAGTGATTAAAACTACAGTTTATCTGGTGCAATAACGCCGCCAATGATGGCTTTAGCGATAGCATGATGTCGGTTGACCGCATCCAATTTATTGATGCAATTCTTGATATGGAAATTGATGGTACTTTCAGACACACCAATGATTTGAGAAGCTTCCCAAGAGGTTTTACCCTCAGCGGTCCAAGTCAGTACTTCTTTTTCTCTGTCTGTTAAGGTTTTTGGCTCACACACATTCACTCGGCTCATAGCAGAATGAAGATAAGGCCAAATAGAAAGCATGTTCGCTTCAATTTCAAATGCTTTATCATCTGGTATATGTTCACTGTTCGCGACAGAAAATACACCGATGGTGCCACCTTTCCCATGGATAGGAATGGAAATCCCATCTTTTAGCCCATATTCGACGGCTTTTTCCATGACTTCTTGTTGGTCTGTTGGCATAGCATCAAAGTCGCGGTGCCACAATATTGGAGCGACTCCACTTTTGGCATACTCTAATACAGGATCGCTTTGGCGGTAATTGTGTTCGAAGTACCACTCCATCCAGTCTTCTGGATAGTTATTGATCAAAAACACATCATAATGCTGTGTGTTCAATGGGGTAAATAATGCGATTAGGTAGTAATCGACTCCGAGTGTTTCAGTAATGTCGGCACATAGCCGCTTTAACTGAGGTTGAGTGGTCACTCCGTGACTACTTGAAATTAACTGTTTAACCATTCACCAGTTCCCTCTCTAATGGTTATTTATTCCCTGAATTTGTAGCATTATTCAATGATTAAGCGGTCGATAAGTATAATCTTGTCAATCGTTTAGATATTTATGTCATGCCGCCAATAGTAATAAAGTGCGAGTGATCTCACTGCATTTCGCTAAATTATTTGAAACGGGCTGATCAAAAACAAAGAAGTTGTCCAATATTCCACAGGGTGAATTGAGCGAAGGTTCGAGAGTCAACGTGGTGTATGAGAGTTTACCCAGCGTTGCAAAAACTGAATAAAGGCTAAAAGTGCTTCACTGTGCTTGAGTTGCTGAGGGAAAACCAAGTAGACCTCTCTTTTTTGGGTATAGTAAGGCTCCAATATTGCTGAAAGCTGACCTCGGTTCAGTGCTGGTTTAACAAGATAATCAGGCAGTTTAATGATGCCTTCACCCTCTATTGCGGCGTCATAAAGTAAAAAGTTGTCGTTGGCGTAAAACGTTCCTTTTGTTTCAGTTTCCTTTATCGTCCCTTGATCGGTGTATTGCCATGTGGTGAGGTGTGGGTCTGACAAACAGTTGTGTGAGCTCAAATCATCAGGTGTTAATGGCGTACCAAAAGTGTTGAGATAATCTGGTGATGCACAACATACATGTCGGTAATCCATTAAATGCTTGGCTATCATGTTTTCTGGCGGGGAACTCGTGGCTCTTATCGCAAGGTCAAAGGGCTGTTGAGTCAGATCTTGATTTGTGTAGCCAACATCGATATCAAAAGTGATGTCTGGATGGAGTTTACGAAAGGCTCGGCACGCAGGTACTAAATAACGTTGCCCAAAAATTGCCGCACTGGTGATGTTTAACTTCCCTTCAATTGCAGAAGCAGACTGCCTAATTTCTCTCTCCATAAGATGCACGGAAGAGGTAACACCTTGCATTTGCAGCAATACTTTTTGTCCTGACTGAGTCAGTCTAACGCTTCGCGTTGTACGTATCAGTAAGGTGACATCAAGATCACGTTCTAGGGCGTTAATCTGGGTAGACAAATAGCTGCGTGAAATCCCCAATTTATCGGCGGCTTGCCCAAAATTCAGGCATTCAGCCACAACACTAAATAAATAATAGCGTTCGAATCGTTTATGCAATCGCATTTCTTGTGGCAGTTTCATCTTTCACTCAAATCTTGAAGCGTCTATTGTTCCTTATAGTACATTTTATTGTTCTCTATAGAGAATAGTTAATTCTTAATGTGAGGTTTAATCGCAACGAAGCACCGTCTAATATTTAGGTATTACGTTTATGAGGTTTGAGGTAAAAATGTCTAATAATCAACAAAATAGTTTGGGCGTATATCGAAACGATCCGTTAGCTGATATTGAATTTATACAAGGGTACTGGCGAATGGGTGAGTGGGGGATGTCACCTGTTCAGAGGCTGGAATTTGTTAAGCAGCACATAGAGTTGGGAATAACCACCGTAGATCATGCTGCTATTTATGGTGGTGATGTCCCTTGCGAAACCTTGTTTGGTGAGGCACTAGCACTTGAGCCCTCCATCCGAGAGCAACTCCATATCATCACTAAGTTAGGCATTATCGCTCCTCAAACCGAAGGGGGAATTGCCTACTATGACAGCGGTCGTGGTGAGATAATCGGATCGGTAGAGCGCTCACTCAAGCAGCTGGGTGTAGAGCATGTCGATACACTGTTACTGCACCGACCTGATATTTTGCTTCAACCCGAAGAAGTCGCCGAAGCATTTGAAGTGTTAAGACGCTCAGGTAAAGTGTTGAATTTCGGTGTTTCTAACTTCACGACACATGAATTTTCTTCTCTTCAATCCTATTTAGATGTCACGTTAGTGACCAACCAAGTAGAGATTAACCCCATCAATATGCAAAGCCTCGAAGACGGAACATTGCATCAGTTGCAAGCCCAACGTCGCCGCCCAATGGCTTGGTCATGTTTGGCTGGAGGCAACCTTTTCAACCCATCAACTGAGCAAGATAACCGCGTGTTGACTGTGCTGGAAGAGATAAAAGAAGAAGTGTCAGCCGAATCGATTGATCAAGTGGTGTTTGCTTGGGTGATGGCATTACCATCTCGCCCAATCCCTATCATTGGAAGTGGTAAAATAGAACGCGTAAAAACCGCAGTCGCAGCCAAAAACATCTCGTTAACCCGTGAACAATGGTATCGAGTATGGACAGCTTCAAAAGGGCATGGTGTCGCGTAACTTATTGAAAGCAAAAAGGAGGCTATTGCCTCCTTTCTTCTTTAACTTTCTAACTATCAGCGATTTTTTGCCATTTCACGTAGCGCTTCTTTCTCGGCTTCGGATAGGAATGCGATGTCCAAGCCGTTGATTTGTGCTTGGCGAATTTGCTCTTGGCTCAAGCCTGCTGCTGGAGCTGCCACTTCAAATTCATAAGGCTGTTCGATGCCTTCAACTGCTGGGTCATCGGTATTAATACACGCTTTCACGCCATGCTCTAGGAACGTTTTCAGTGGGTGGTTAGCCAGTGATTCAACGGTGCTAGTTTGGAAGTTAGACGTTAGGCAAGATTCAATACCAATACCGTGTTCAGCAAGGTAATCCATCAGCTTAGGATCGTGAATCGCTTTCACACCGTGCCCGATGCGGACTGCGCCAAGTTCTTGAATTGCTTGCCACATACTTTCTGCGCCTGCCGCTTCACCTGCGTGAATCGTGACTTGTAGGCCTGCGTCTTGAACCTGTTTGAAGTGATTAACAAAGCGATCGCCTGGTTGACCAAGTTCATCACCTGCTAGATCAATAGCAACCAATTTGTCTTTGTGTGCAAGCAAACCATCCAGTTCTTGTTGGCAAGCATCTTGGCCAAATGTACGGCTCATGATTCCGATAAGGTTGGTTTTTACACCGTAGTCGCGCGAACCAGCTTGTACCCCATCAATAACCGCTTCTACTACACCTTCAATAGGCAGTTTATGTTTCATTGCCATGTAGTAAGGCGAGAAACGAAGTTCAGCGTAATCGATTTGAGCATTCAGTGCGTCTTCTACGTTTTCGTAAGCAATACGACGGCATGCATCCAAGTCACCCAGTACGGCTACACCCCAGTCTAACTTGGACAGGAATGCAACGAGTGAAGGCTCAGCTTCAACAATCTGTACGTGCGGACGAAGCGCTTCCAAATCGTATGCGGGAAGTGCCACGCCAAATTTTTTGCCAAGATCAAGAATCGTCTGGCTACGGACGTTACCGTCAAGGTGGCGGTGAATATCAGTTAAAGGCAGGTTTTTGGTGATCATGTTTACTTCCTAAATGCGACGAGTTTCGGCTAATTCGCCTAAGTATAAAAATCATTTAGTAAACTGTCAGTACCATAAGAACAGATTATTGTTTGATCAGTGCTGCTTTTCTTTAATGTTCACTAAATCTGTTGGCCATTCTGAGAAAGGAACCGGTCGGCTAAACAAAAATCCTTGCGCTTGAGGGCAGTCGAGTAAGCGAAGCAGTTCGGCTTGTTCTGTGGTTTCAACTCCTTCAGCCACAAGATTCACCTTGAAGCCTTTTGTGATGTTCACAATAGCGGCGACGACAGACGTCTCTATTTGTTCTCTTTCCAATTGAACGATGAACGATCGGTCGATTTTTAAGCAATCAAAGGGCAGTTTGTGGAGGTAGGCAAGCGATGAATAACCGGTTCCAAAGTCATCAATGGCGATCTTAATGTTTAAGTCTTTAATGGCTTGCATGTTTTTCAAGATGATTGGGTCGTTATCGACGATTCTTGATTCTGTAATCTCAAGCGTTAAGTTTTGGGCGTTTAGCCGCGTGTACTTAAGTACCATTTCCAATTCTTCGGTAAACCCTGGTTGGGACAATTGATTAACTGAAAGGTTAACGTGCAAGCTGAATTCGGAATGCCACTGACCACTTTGAATGGCATTGGCGGTATCACTGCATGCTTTCAGTAAGATTTGCGAACCAATGTCGCCAATTAAGCCGCTTTCTTCTGCAATAGGAATGAAGTCGAGAGGTGGTACGACACCATTTTCTTCAGAAACCCAACGTGCCAAGGCTTCAGCACCTAGAATTTCGCCACTTTCTAAATCAATGATGGGTTGATAAAACGGGACAAATTCACTGTTGGCAATCGCTTCATTTAAGTTGGCGAGAGTTTGTGTTTTCTTGCGAGAAACATCAGCCATTTCAGGGCGGTAGTACACAACGCGGAGCGCATCCTGTTTGGCGTGACTCAAGGCGATACTGCTATTGCGTAGCCACGTGCTCATATCATTTTTATCGCACGATAGAACAATACCTATGGAGACATTGACGACTACTGTTTCTGTACCCATATTGAACGGTGAGCTAAACGATTGCTTAATTCGGGTAATTAACTGCTCGACGGCCATTTCAGAGCCATTTCTCGGATCATAAATGGCGAATTCATCGCCCGCGACTCTGGCAAGCAATACGCGTTCGTGGCAGATATTCTTTAGTCGTTGAGCAATAATAGTTAACAGTTGGTCGCCACTGTAATGACCTAGGCTGTCGTTGATGTCTCGGAAGCGATCGATACCAATGAGTATCAAAGATCCGGGCAGGGAGGATTTCAGGTTACTGCTTGTTTCGATAAGACCTTGGCGGCTGTACAGCTGAGTTAAGGAGTCGTAGACCAATTGAGTTCGTAATGCTTCAAACGACGTTTTAAGGTTTTGAGTCATGTTGTTGAATGCCGACACCAACATACTGGTTTCAAATATTTTTCCAGGCTCTGGCATGGGGCTGTCCCAATCGCCTTTGGCTATTTCTCGTGCCGCATTTGCTGTCGTTGTAATCGGGTGTGTGATGCGATTAAACACCAATACGCCGATCAAAAAGCCCAATAAGCTGAAGGTCATACCAATAAGCCAACCACGCTGCTGTTGCTCTGGTAAATCGCCTAACAAATCGTGTTCAGAGATGGTAACGACGATGTACCATTCCAGCCCGTATGGGTTGGTGTAGCGAGACAATTTATTGAAGTAGCGTTCACCATTGGCAACGTAGTCAAACATAGCCGGTTGGCTTTTAGCTTCCAATTGGTTGCTCGCAATGTACTTTGCACTGGTTTGTACAATAGGGTTGGTGCTCTCTGTCGTTTGTAGCCGCTGCCCTTTTATGGTCATCGGCGTGCCTTTAGAAACCACACTCGAATTATCCGAATGCGCCACTAAGCTGTTATTTTGGTCGAAGATAAAAATTGAGGCAGCTGTTCTCTGCTTTTGATCAACAAGGAAGTTGTTGAATGTGTCGATTTTAATATCAGCGACCATGACTCCAATCAACTCATCGCTCACAATCACAGGAGTCGTTGCGGATAAGGTAATCTCTTGGCGTTCATCCGCATTGGTGTAGATGTTAGACCACGATGGGGAGCGCGATTCTGCCGCTGGGACATACCATGGGCGAATTCTGGGGTCGTAGCCTTGGAAGGTGGATTTGGCACCTGATTCGACATTTCTTCCAGAGTAGATAATTAAATCATATTTGGTGCGTTTGTCTTGAAGCATCAAGGTAAAATCAGAGGAGGATTCTCGTCTAAAGCCGACAAACTCACCTTCTTTGCCACCAAAACCCACCACATCTAAGTGGGGTATGTTTTTGTATAAATGATTAAAACTTATGGAGAGGAAGTTCTCGATTTGATCGAGATTACCGGTCTGATATAGCTCGTTAAATTCGACGGATTTACTTAACGTAATATTGGCTTGATAGGGCTCATCTAAAAAGATCGATAAACGGCTTTTCACGTTCTCAGTAAAAGCCATGAGCTGCTTATGGCTCAAATTAGACACCATATTCTCGAAGCTGCTCTTTTGTACGAATGCAATTACCCCAAATGTGAACATGAATACGATCACAAAGGGTAAAATGACAGCCATGCGTAAAGTAATCTTTTTATTCGCCATTGCCCTACATACAGTTAGTGAACGACATTCTGTAATCAAGATAAGAGGCGCTATTGTAAAGGCTAGATATCAAGCTCGCGAGTCTTTTTTGAACAATTCGACTAAATGTTTAACTCTTTTAGCTTTCTGGTGAGCGTATTCCGTCCCCATCCTAGAACTTTAGCGGCATCCTGCTTATGACCGTTAGTATGATTTAGCGCTGTTTTTAAAAGTATACGTTCAAATTCAGGGAGTGCATAAGAAAGGAGCTCAGTTTCGCCGGAAGTTAGAGCTTCTTTCGCCCATTCTTCAAGTTGAGACTGCCAACCGTCATTTTCATGCGAATTGGGCACGGATTTTGTCTCTTCGAACAATTCTCGCGGTAAGTCAGAGGGCAAAACTTCATTCCCGCTGGCCATTACGGTTAGCCAACGGCAAATATTTTCTAATTGACGAACGTTACCAGGCCAAGGCAGTTGATTGAGGTTAAGAACCGTGTCTGGATGTAAGGTTTTCATTTCTACGCCCAGCTCTTCTGCTGCGAGGTTCAAAAAGTGTTGCGTGAGTTTTTCAATGTCTTGCTTGCGTTCACGTAGGGCAGGGATGTGTACGCGAATAACATTCAAGCGGTGGAAGAGATCTTCACGAAAGTCCCCATCATGAACCAGTTTTTCTAGGTTTTGGTGTGTGGCGGCGATAATGCGTACATCCACATTGATAGGAGAATGACCACCAACGCGGTAAAACTGCCCGTCTGCCAAGACTCGCAGCAGCCGAGTTTGAATATCGAGTGGCATGTCACCAATTTCATCTAGGAACAAAGTGCCGCCGTTGGCCTGTTCAAAGCGCCCCTGCCGAACTGTGTTCGCTCCTGTAAATGCCCCTTTTTCATGCCCAAACAACTCGGATTCGATCAAATCTTTAGGGATCGCAGCCATGTTCAAGGCGATAAACGGGCTTTTGGCTCTAGGGCTATGGCGATGCAGAGCATGAGCGACCAGCTCTTTACCTGTACCAGATTCTCCGTTTATTAAAACGGAAATAGAAGAACGAGATAAACGTCCAATAGCACGAAATACTTCCTGCATAGCAGGGGCTTCGCCGATGATTTCTGGGGCGTCGCTGATAAGGGGATCAGTGCTTTCCTGATGCCTTTTCTGTTCGTGGCTGTGCGCGATGGCGCGTTCGACGAGTGTTAGGGTTTCATCAATATCGAAAGGTTTGGGCAGATATTCAAATGCCCCTTTTTGATAGGCATTAACCGCGGCGTCGAGATCCGAATGCGCCGTCATAATAATTACAGGCAAATCTGGGTATTGCTGATGAACTTCTTTAAGCAGATCTAAACCATCGATGCCGGGCATACGAATGTCAGACACCAGTACATCGGGTACTTGTCTTTCTAATGCCATAAGCACGCTTTCGGCATCGGCAAACGTTTCACACTGAATTTGTGCCGAGGATAAGGTCTTTTCCATAACCCAGCGGATAGAACTGTCGTCATCAACGACCCATACAAAGCCTTTACTCATTGCGCTCTCTCCTAACAGCAATACCTGATCATTTGATTGGTAAAATTATGGTGAATGTGGTTTTTCCTGGCCAGCTTTCGACATCGATTTTTCCCTGATGCTGGTCGATTAAGTTTTGTGAGATGGATAGTCCGAGCCCCGTGCCGCCCTCGCGTCCACTAACCATGGGGTAAAATAGTGTGTCTTGAAGCTCTCCAGGAATACCTGGACCGTTATCGATAATGTCTAACTTGGCAGCCAATTTGTAGCGCTGCCCATGAATGTTGGCTTGATGCACCGTTCTGGTGCGAAGCACAATTTCCCCGTGTTCTTGGTCGCCCAGAATTTGTGCTGCGTTACTGACAATGTTCAACAATGCTTGCTCAACTTGGTCTGAATCCATCATGAGCGGCGGTAAACTCGGATCGTAATCGCGCCGAATGGAGAGGGATTTTGTAGAATCTAACTCAACCAGCTGGCGGACTTTTTCTAGCGCGAGGTGAAGATTCGCTTCACGCTTTTCACCTGGTTTTTGTGGACCAAGTAGACGGTCGACCAATGCGCGAAGCCTATCGGCCTGTTCGATGATGATTTGCGTGTATTCACCAAGGCTTGGATCGGGCAACATTTTGGATAAAAGCTGCGCCGCCCCGCGAAGCCCCCCTAACGGGTTTTTGATTTCATGAGCTAGACCTCGAACCAGAACTTTTGCTGCTTGTTGCTGAGCGTGTTGATTCAACTCTTGGCTTAATCGGCGTTGCTGACCAATCTTTCGAAGCTCAACTAATAGGAGCAGTTGTTTTTCCCAAGTGAAAGGGCTGACCGTGACTTCGACCATTGTCGGTTTTCCATCAATCACAAAGGTGACGTCGCTGTCTGTGATGCTTTGGCCTGTCTGTAATGGTTGGGTCAGCATGCTTAAATCCATCGAAGCATGCTGGATCAGTTCTGCGAGCTTGTAGGTTTGAAGGCGTTTTGCACTTTGTGAGAAAAGCAGCTCTGCAGCAGGATTGGCGTAGTGCACAGCTAGCTGCTCATCCAGCAGCATGGTGGCTGTGACGATGTTCTCTAGAATGGCGGTAGAGCGCAGATCGAGGGTGGTCATGTCCTTACCTTATGGTTTGCACCAAAATGGTGCGACGCTTGTTTAGTATGGGGCATGAACCTTAAAAGAAAAAGTTAATAAGCCGAAATAAGCTCGTTAATCCTTATTATCCCGTGGATTTCACCCTCGCTCGATGCAAATGCACCGTTACTAAAGAGGTAGATGCAATAAGCTTGCCGTCTCTAATTGCTTGTACAGCAAGCACATGAGTACCTCTATCCACATTAACAAGCTGCCACAGTGGTTTATTTTGTGGAGCACCATAAGGCTTACCATCGAGCATCAATTGGAGCTGTTCACCAATACCAAGTTTTCGGTTTTGATCCACCTGAATATTGATGATGCCGCGATTGCTCCGGATGGTTTGATCTTGCTCTAGATTACTGATGGAAAGAGACAGTGGAGCCGCCTTCTTCGGCTTTTTCTTTTCATCAACCTTGGTCTTAGCTGTTTGTTTACTTTTCAGAGGTTTTGCCGGCGTAAAAACCGGATCTGGAGCACTTGTTTTGGCGTTTGGTAAAACAAACGATTCTTTTTTATTGGCAGGACCATCGGGTGGTGTGTCGCTGATGTGAAGGATGCCGTCGTCATCGACCCATGAGTAGACAGTTTGGGCAATGGCGGCAGGAGCAATCATCAAACTAAGCACAGGAAGTAGGGTGATCAGTTTCATTGTAAGCACCAGTGTAGAGTACGTTAAAAGTTATAAGCTGCGCCTCTTATTTTGTTTTTAAGTAAGGTAGGGCGTCACGCTAAAATGCTTGAGTTTTAACCTAATGCTAAGGGCTTGTTAATTAAAGTGAAATATAAAAAAGGCCCGCCTGCGAGGCGAGCCTAATAATTATGTAAATAATTACATCAATTTTACACTGAGTAGTAAAGTTCAAACTCAAGTGGGTGAGTCGTCATGTTGATTTGCTCAACTTCTTTAGACTTCAATGTGATGTAAGAATCGATGAAGTCATCAGAGAATACGCCACCTGCTGTTAGGAACTCACGATCTTCGTCTAGTGCTGCAAGCGCTTCTTGTAGAGATTCCGCAACTGTTGGGATCTCTGCCGCTTCTTCAGCTGGAAGGTCGTAAAGGTCTTTATCCATTGCTTCACCAGGGTGGATCTTGTTCTTAATACCGTCAAGACCAGCCATAAGCATACAAGCAAACGCTAGGTATGGGTTTCCTGTTGGATCTGGGAAACGTACTTCGATACGACGTGCTTTCGGGCTTGGTACCACAGGGATACGGATAGAAGCAGAACGGTTACGTGCAGAGTATGCAAGCATTACAGGTGCTTCGAAGCCAGGTACAAGACGCTTGTATGAGTTCGTAGAAGCGTTCGCGAATGCGTTGATTGCGCGAGCGTGCTTGATGATACCGCCAATGTAGTGAAGCGCCATTTCAGATAGGCCGCCGTACTTGTCGCCAGCGAACAGGTTAACACCGTCTTTCGCTAGAGATTGGTGTACGTGCATGCCGCTACCGTTGTCACCAACAAGTGGTTTAGGCATGAATGTCGCTGTCTTACCAAATGCGTGTGCAACGTTATGTACAACGTATTTGTAAATTTGGATTTCATCCGCTTTTTCAGTCAACGTGTTGAAACGTGTAGCGATTTCGTTTTGACCAGCAGTCGCAACTTCATGGTGGTGTGCTTCAACAACTAGACCCATTTCTTCCATGATCAAACACATAGCAGAACGGATATCTTGAGATGAATCGACTGGTGCTACTGGGAAGTAACCACCTTTAACGCCTGGACGGTGACCTTTGTTACCGCCTTCAATTTCAGAACCTGTGTTCCAAGCCGCTTCGATGTCGTCAATCTTAAAGAAAGAACCAGACATGTCAGTGTTGAATTTCACGTCGTCAAATAGGAAGAACTCTGGCTCAGGACCAACAAGAACTGTGTCTGCTACGCCAGATGAGCGCATGTATTCTTCAGCACGTTTAGCGATAGAGCGAGGGTCACGGTCGTAGCCTTGCATAGTAGCAGGCTCTAGAATGTCACAACGTACGTTTAGCGTTGCATCTTCAGTGAATGGGTCAAGAACTGCGCTTGATGCATCCGGCATCATCACCATGTCTGACTCGTTGATGCCTTTCCAGCCAGCAACAGAAGAACCATCGAACATTTTACCTTCTTCGAAGAAGTCTGCATCGATTTGGTGAGCAGGGATAGAAATGTGCTGTTCTTTACCTTTAGTGTCGGTAAAGCGTAGGTCAACAAACTTAACTTCGTTTTCTTGGATTAACGATAGAACGTTTTCTACTGACATCTTGGATAACCTCCAGTGTTATTAAAGCGTTGGTGCACAAGTTTAGTTAAACCGGCATTGATTAATATAAACATTTAATAGCATTAATCGATGACAGTTCTGTGAAAGCTAAAAGTGTGCCAAAAAATAGATCCTTTAAATATCATGTAGTTATAAGTTCATTCGCAATTTTGGTGCTTCATGTTGCACCATAATGATCTGCATTTGCACTTATATGGTGCAAACAAAATGAACTTACTAACACGATAGAGTCAGACCTATTCAGCGATCAATTGGCATGTTTGTCAATCGACTTTTTACGACCCGAAAATCAAGTTTTTTGGCTTTAAAATGGTTTAATTAACTCAAATGTTACAAATAGCGCCACTTTTCGCCGCTTGAGATCACATATTCCTAGGCTTTTTCCTAAAATCTGGTACATTATTGACCGTTTTTTAAATCAAGTAAGCGGCTATTCGTCATGACACAAATGTGATGGGGGAGGCGGCTTCTTTTATAAGTGAATCTAGATCCATGGCTACCCCACAGATTGATAAATTGAGAAATATCGCGATCATCGCGCACGTTGACCACGGTAAAACGACTCTGGTTGATAAATTGCTACAACAATCAGGCACCCTTGAGTCTCGCGGCGAAGCGGAAGAGCGAGTCATGGACTCGAACGACATCGAGAAAGAGCGTGGCATTACCATTCTTGCTAAAAACACAGCAATTAACTGGAATGACTACCGCATCAACATCGTAGATACCCCTGGACACGCCGATTTCGGTGGTGAAGTTGAGCGTATCATGTCGATGGTTGATTCTGTTCTGCTTATCGTTGATGCGGTTGATGGCCCAATGCCTCAAACGCGCTTCGTAACGCAAAAAGCGTTTGCACACGGACTTAAGCCGATTGTTGTTATCAACAAAATTGACCGTCCTGGTGCTCGTCCTGATTGGGTTATGGATCAAGTATTCGACTTATTCGACAACCTAGGCGCAACCGACGAACAGCTAGACTTCCAAGTGGTTTACGCATCAGCACTTAACGGCTGGGCTACGCTAGAAGAGGGCGAAGAAGGCGAGAACATGGAACCATTGTTCCAAGCAGTTGTAGATACTGTTGAAGCGCCTAACGTTGATATCGACGGTTCACTTCAAATGCAAATCTCTCAACTTGATTACAGCTCATACGTAGGTGTTATTGGTGTTGCTCGTGTTACTCGTGGTTCTGTTAAGCCAAACCAACAAGTGACCATCGTGAGTTCAGATGGCAAGCAGCGTAACGGTAAAGTGGGTACTGTACTGGGTTACCTAGGTCTAGAGCGCCATGAAGTTGAACAAGCAAACGCTGGTGACATCATTGCAATTACAGGTCTTGGTGAGCTGAAAATCTCAGACACTATCTGTGATCAAAACAACGTTGAAGCAATGAAGCCGCTTTCTGTTGATGAGCCAACAGTAACCATGACGTTCCAAGTAAACACTTCTCCGTTCGCGGGTAAAGAAGGTAAGTTCGTGACGTCTCGTAACATTCTTGAGCGTCTAGAGAAAGAATTGGTTCACAACGTAGCACTGCGTGTTGAAGAAACGGATAACCCAGATCGTTTCCGTGTATCTGGTCGTGGTGAGCTTCACCTATCTATCCTAATTGAAAACATGCGCCGTGAAGGCTTCGAGCTAGCGGTATCGCGCCCTGAAGTTATCATCAAAGAAGAAGATGGTCAGCTGATGGAACCGTACGAAACGGTAACCATCGACGTGCTAGAAGAGCACCAAGGTGGCATCATGGAGAACATCGGCTTACGTAAAGGTGAGCTAACAGACATGTCTCCAGATGGTAAAGGTCGTGTACGCATGGACTTTATGATGCCTTCTCGTGGTTTGATTGGTTTCCAAACGGAATTCCTAACGCTAACGTCTGGCTCTGGTCTTCTTTACCATACGTTCGATCACTACGGTCCACACAAAGGTGGCGTAATTGGTCAGCGTAACAATGGCGTATTGGTTTCGAACGCAACAGGTAAGGCACTGACTTACGCACTGTTCAACCTACAAGATCGTGGTCGTCTATTTGCAGAGCACGCAGACGAAGTTTACGAAGGTCAAATCATCGGCATTCATAACCGTTCGAACGACTTAACTGTGAACTGTTTGAAAGGTAAGCAGCTAACTAACGTTCGTGCATCTGGTACAGATGAAGCGCAGGTTCTGTCTCCACCAATCAAGTACACGCTAGAGCAAGCACTTGAGTTTATTGATGAAGATGAACTAGTCGAAGTAACGCCAGAAAACATTCGCATCCGTAAGAAATTACTTACTGAGAACGAACGTAAGCGTGCTGCGCGTCCAGCAAAGTAATTCATAACGCCGGAAAATAATGAAGCCCTGTCAGTTTTGCTGGCGGGGCTTTTTGTTATATTGGATCCAAACCCTCTCTTGCCATTTCAAGTTGTTCTAAGTTGTTGGACTTTGGGTTAATATTAGATTTATAAAATTGATAATATGCGACGATCGCCATAATGTACTTTTCCAATTCAATATAAAGGAAAACGTTATGATCAGAACTTCGCTACTGTTATCGTCTATGTTGTTATCCTCTGCGGCGTTCGCCGATTGCCAGGTTCCGGAATCTCTCGCAGGCATGACACTTGTGAGTGTGGTTGACCCCATCTATAGCCAACAAAACCCTAATGCAGGCGCAATTGCTAAAGTTTCGTATTCTGCTGAAGAGTACCTTACTGAGTTCCTCAATCGAGAAATAGGTCCCTTCAAAGGGAAATATCGATACAAAGTATTAGATAAAGACAACGGTATTGGTTTGTATATTGGTGATGAATCTTTACCAGAAAATAAACCCACTCATACTGTTCTATTCAAGTGCCTAACAAACAAACGCGGTTTGGCTATCTTTACCCAAAGAGTTGGACAAAATGAGTCTGTAGGTCGGCAAAACTCTCTCGTCTATACCATCGAATCTCATCGTTAATTTGATGTCCCTAATCGTTGTTATCATTAGGGGCTTCCAACAGCTTCGGATTGTTAACCCTTTCAAATATCGAAATTTTTGAGTAACTATTCAGTCAATATCTTTGCTTGGAATTTGTCCTAAATTGGATGCGCCTCATGATCAATAATCAATGATGACTTTGTCATTTTCACATTCCTCACATCATCGACACATATTTCCTAAAAAGCTCTCAGTCAAATTTGTTGAATCAAAATTCTCCTTCTAAGTGTTAATAGCCTTTGGGTAGTAGGCAGATGCATTGGGCATGGAAGTTTAATCAGTAACGTGCCTTTAACATTAAAAATCAATGGAGTGTAGAATGAAACTCAACACCACTGGGCTATTTTTAGCCCTTTCAGTCACAAGTGCGTTAACGTCCCAGGCTATTGCAGCCAATCGAGTCAACTTGGATGAAGGTGCGGAAAGAAGCCAACTAATGTCTATTTCAGAGCTGGTCGAGCAACATCAGTTTGAAACAACGGCTTCAGTAAAACTCAATAATGACATCTCAAAAACCAAGCTACAGCAAATGTACAAAGGGATCCCTGTTTATGGTGAAAGCTTAGTTTCGACCGCGAGTGCACTTCGGTCGGCAGAGAGCTTTTCAGGCGATTTGATCACGGGAATCGAACAAGACCTTTCCGATGTGATCCCATCAATATCAGAAAATGAAAGTGTTTCCATATTGGCTCAGCATTGGAATCACGACCTGATAAAAGTGTCCCAACCTGAGAAGAACTTAGTGGTATGGTTGGACGAAAAAGACACGGCACATTTGGCGTGGCAAGTCTCTTATGTCGTCTATGCAGAAGATCCGTCCCGTCCTTATGCATTTATAGATGCTAAAAGTGGCGCTATTTTAGATACGTGGGATGCGATCGCTTTTGCACAAGGAACCGGACCTGGGGGAAACGCGAAAACAGGTCGCTATCATTTTGGTACCGATTACCCTGCGTTTGACGTGAAAGAGATAAATGGCACTTGCAGCCTTGATTCTGCCAATGTTGAAACGCTAGATATGAAGCAGCAGCAAGCGGGCGGCTCAATCCACTCCTTTAACTGTTATGAAAACACCAGTCGCGAAGTGAATGGCGCCTATTCACCACTGAACGATGCCCATGCCTTTGGGCAAGTGGTGTTCAAAATGTATAAGGACTGGTATCAAACAGCGCCGCTAACCCAAAAGCTTAGGCTACGCGTTCATTACGGTAACAGTTACGAAAACGCATTTTGGGATGGTCGCCAGATGACCTTTGGTGATGGTGCGACGCGCTTTTACCCATTAGTCAGCTTGGATGTGGTCGCCCACGAAGTCAGCCATGGTTTCACTCAGCAAAATTCCAATCTTGAATATAAAAACCAGTCAGGTGGGATGAACGAAGCGTTTTCTGACATTTCTGCTGCTGCCGCAGTTTATTACCATACCGGGAGCTTTAACTGGAAAATCGGCGATCAGATATTCAAAGGCTCAGGTTCTATGCGCTACATGGATACGCCATCACGTGATGGTAAATCCATTGATCATGCTAAGGATTACCGCCAGGGGCTGAATGTGCATTATAGCTCTGGCGTATATAACCGTTCATTTTATCTGTTGGCTAATACCCAAGGTTGGGATATTCGCAAAGCCTTCGACGTATTTGTGTTAGCTAACCAGATGTATTGGACACCGCGATCGACTTACGACCAAGGTGCCGTGGGTGTTGTGAAAGCGGCAGTAGATTTAGGGTACTGTGTCGATGACATCGTTTATGCCTTTAACAAAGTGGGAGTGAATGCTGGCGCACTGACAGGGCAAGGATGTAAGGATATTCCTACAGATCGTCCTCCTTTAGCGGTTTTTGACGCTTCTGTATCGGGTAAGCAAGTCACGGTCACGGATCGTTCATCTGATGACAAAGGAGTCGCTGGTCACCAGTGGTCGTTCGGTGATGGGGCGATGTCCACACAACCTAATACCGCGCATACTTACAATGCTGCAGGGAGCTATACGGTTACCCTAACGGTCACTGACACCACAGGGCAGACCAATTCGTCGAGCCAGTCCATAACCATTGTTGATAACGGGAATTGTACGACACCGCTGTGGGATGCAGACACCATTTACCTGAAGGGCGACAAAGTTTCCCAAGCAGGTAAAAACTACGAAGCCAAATGGTGGACTCAAGGTGAAGACCCCACTCAAACAGGTACATGGGGAGTTTGGCGAGACTTAGGGGCTTGTCAGTAAATAGAAGAAAGTAAAAGTCAGTAACTAAAAGCGAGAGGGGGCATTTCTGCTCCCTCTTTATAATACGCCGAGTAAGCTGAGCCCGTAGACGCAAAGCCAAGCTGCAATACCCGCCAAAATGTCATCCAACATAATGCCTAGCCCCCCTTTTAGCTTTTTGTCTGCCCAACTGATCGGATAGGGTTTTAAAATGTCAAAAGCACGGAAAAGGAAAAACGCTGCGAGCAAGTAACCCCATTCAAACGGAAAGGCGATCATCGCTATGTAAAACCCCGCCACTTCATCCCATACGATCATTTGCGGGTCTTTTTCTCCAAGCTCTTTTGCGGTTTTATCGCAGCAGAGAATGCCATACACGCAAATTACTAGCCCTAGAGCGAGTTGCCACATCACGCTGGTTTGGCCTACGACATAAATAAGTGGAATAGCGGCTAACGCACCAATGGTGCCAGGTAGTTTTGGTGCAAGCCCAAGCCCAAAACCGAGGGCGAAAAATTGATGTGGTTTAAGAAGATTAATTTTCCCTGAAGTATTCATGCAAAGTCTCTTTGTAAAAGTTGATAGCCCAATTTCTTTCTGATCGCCCGCATTGCTAATCCATTTTGAATGAAGAGCGAAAAAGTGCAGCCAAGCGCTGCCCCGTAAGCACCAAATTGCCAGCTTAATGTGAGGGTCACAAATGCACTGAGTATGCAGCTGTAAATCAGTACCCAACTGAAACTCTTCTCGTTATGCGTCATCATCAAAATGACTCCCACCGACCCTGACCAAACGTTAAACAATTGACCAAGAAGAAAGACAAAAAAATAAGGTATCGCTGATGAATACTGTCCCCCAAGGTAGTAGAGAGCGATAGCTCCAATAACACAAATGGCGAAAAAATAGGGAGGTAACCATGCTCTTAAAATTCGAATGGATAACGCTACGAGTTGCCTTAATTCACCAGATGCTTGGTCTAAATAAGCGGCGGCGAGCTTAGGGGCAATGACGTAATTCATCGAAAACAGCGGAATTGCCAAGGTCACAGAAAGCTTTTGTGCGAGAGAAAGGAGAGCAAAGTCCGAGTCACTAATAAAAGGGCTTGCCAGTAGTAAACCGCCCCACATGAGCCATTGCTGCATCAGCGCATTGAGCGCGAACGTTTTCCACGATTTGTGGTTTGCATCTTCAGTTTTACTATTCGAGTTAGGTGAAGTGCCGGATAACAACCAAACAGTAAATGATAATGCTGTAACGGAAGCACAACTCATTAAATAGAGCTCCAAAAGCTTGGTGTGTTCCAGTGAACTTTTAGATTGGGAGAGGAGTAAAGTGCCCATAACAATAGGAATAGCAAAAAATTGCAGTGAACTTGCCAAAATAGGACGATTTTTTCCTTGTAAAAGCCCGCACCAAAGAAACAAAAATGTTGTAAGTGAAGTGCAACTAACAAGAAGGAGCATGACTTTGGTCAGATAATCACGATTCAGCCAACTGGTCAAATCTGATGAGTATTGTACGAAAAAAAGACTAAAAAGGGTCGTGACCGCCGCAACTATTGTAAATAGCTTGCCGATTTCTGGTGTCCAATTTTTACCGTTAAGCGTTTGGCTCAATCTCACCAAGAGCGGAGGTAAGCCTAAAGTCAGCATGCTTGAAAATAGTTGTATAAAAGTTAAGCCAAACAAAAACTTACCGATTTCATCTGCCGTTCCTCGACTGGTAATGAGTGAAAGCATAATGAACTCAATGGCTGCACTGCATAGGATGATATTTCCGACCAATAAAACCTTTCTTTTTGTCTCTTTTGTTTTAATTGTCAATACTGACCTCTATTTTATAAAGTAATTGTTGGTTATTTGAATGGTATTTCAGCATGTTTACAGTAAGTTTTCATCATATTAATATTTTGTTGCATATTGGTTGGCTAATGAAATTATCTATAAATCATTCATTTATAAAACCCGCTTGAAATTCATGACGGTTGGATAGGTGGAAGTAAGATTTACAGAATGGATTTCTGCATATACGGATATTTATTGATATTTAAGGATGATTGATGGGAAAGATTAAGGTTGCGATTGCAGGCGTTGGTAACTGCGCCAGTTCACTGATTCAGGGTATTCATCACTACGGAAAACCAGAGAACCAATCCGTATCGAATGGTCTTATGCAAGATAAGATTGGACCGTGGCGTTGTAGCGATATTGAGGTGGTCTCGGCTTTCGATATCGATGAGAGAAAGGTTAACCAACCACTCCACAAAGCCATATTTGCCAAGCCAAACTGCACTCAGGTATTTGCTCCGGATGTTCCTAAGTCTGATGTGATTGTTCAAATGGCACCCGTGCTTGATGGATTCAGTAGTCACATGGAAGAGTACCCAGACGACCACGCTTTTCGTATCGCTGATCAAGCGCCTGTCGATATCGTCAATACACTGAAGGAAAGCGGTGCTCAAGTGCTGGTTTGCTACCTCCCCGTTGGGTCGGAGCAAGCGGTAAAGCATTTCGCAGAAGCGTGCCTAGAAGCCAAAGTTGCCATGGTGAACTGTGTTCCTGTTTTCATTGCTTCTAACCCTGAGTGGGCAGAACGCTTTCGCCAAGCGGGCGTACCGATCGTCGGTGACGATATCAAGAGCCAAGTGGGCGCAACCATTGTTCACCGAGCGCTGACGAAGTTGTTTGACAATCGAGGTGTCTCACTGAAACGTACTTACCAGTTAAACACCGGTGGAAACACAGATTTCTTGAACATGCTTGCTCACGAGCGTTTGAAATCGAAAAAAATCTCTAAAACTCAATCCGTTAATTCTCAGCTGGATACACCGCTGGATGCGAGAGACATCCACATCGGTCCTTCCGACTATGTGCCATGGCAGGAAGACAACAAGCTGTGCTTTATTCGCATGGAAGGCGAAGGCTTTGGAGGGCAACCACTGGAGTTAGAGCTTAGATTGTCGGTACAGGACTCTCCGAACAGCGCGGGTGTGGTTGTGGATGCTATTCGCAGTGCTGGATTAGCTGTTCAACGTGGATTAGGTGGCCCTATTGAGTCGGTTAGTGCTTACTTTATGAAGAGCCCGCCAGTACAAATCCCCGATGCACGAGCCCATGAATTAGTCGAAGCCTTCTTTAGGGTTCAACAGGATGTTGAAGAACCTGTCGCGGAACTTTCAACCTGCTAATCAAGTTGAAGAAGACATCTGGGAAAGGGATTTATGATCACCAGCTATAAGCAGTTTTTCAGCGCGACGTTTAAAGCGCCTATTCATTTAAGTGCCAAATTGACAATTAAATGTGGATTCAATGCCAATGCCATCACGCTTTTGGCGTTACTGCTCGCCATTGCCGCCAGCGTTATGCTGGTGGTAACGGAGAACTTTCTTTGGTTTGCTTATGCCGTAGCAGGTATTGGGTACTTAGACTTGTTAGATGGTGCGGTGGCGAGAGCGTCCAATACATGCAGCCGTTTTGGCGCGTATTTCGATGCCATGTGCGACCGTATTGTGGACGCCGTCACCGTATTTGCTATCGCATGGGTGAGTGGATTGTGGCCTCTGTGTTTCGCGTATGTGGTTGGCTCACTGCTGGTGAGTTATGCCAAATCGCGTGCCGCGATGGAAGTGTCTGTAAGCAATACTTCTTGGCCAGATCTCATGGAGCGTACGGAGCGTTTTATTCTATTCACACTCATTCTCCTTACCTACGGGCTGTTCCCAGACTTTCTTTTTGCGGGTTATAGCCTTTTAGCTTGGGGCTTTGCGGTGAGTTGCGTTCTGATTTACTTAACATTGCTTCAACGTTGGTATCGAGCTTGGAGGTTGTTGCAGTGAGCGGGTTACAACCCATTGCAAGTTGGACCCATACTTGCGCCACTCGCACACAGGTATCTCAAGCCCCTGCGCTTAACGAACCTAAGCCATACATTGCGCGAGGTGGTGGATGCAGCTTTGGTGATGCGGCTTTTTTGTCGAACGATTTAACGGTCACCAATATTGCCAAGCCCTCCATTTCCATTAATGCGGATACCTTGAGTTGTCGAGTTTCTGCAAACTTTGAAATGGGAGAGTTGCACCGAACATTGCTCATGAATGGATACCAGTTCCCCGTTTATGGTGGAACGCAATGGGCAACCGTGGGAGGAGCAACGGCAAGCGACATTCACGGCAAGAATCACCATCGAGTAGGAAGCTTTGGTCGGCATGTGAATGCCATTGAGCTTCAACTGGCGAGTGGTGAAGTCGTCATTTGTAGCCCCTATGTTAATGCAGAGCTTTTTGCCGCAACGATAGGGGGAATGGGGCTGACGGGTATGATTCTAAACGTCGAACTAAAAATTCGACCCGTTGAGTTCACATCCGTTGTTGAGCAAAAAGTGCTTTTCTCTAGCTTTGATGAAATGCTGGCACTTCTAAAGCAGAACCCAGACTTTCATTATGCGTGCCTTTACGTTGTGGATGAACCGATAAACGGGTGGTACCTCAGCGCGAATTACAGCGATGAACAATGCGATATACCAAAGCAGCCCAAAGATTGGACGTGGTTGCCTCACCTGCCAATTGTTCGCGACTCTACATTAAAGTTGGCGAACCATATCGCCCGAAAAAATACACATAACAAGCAAAAGATAAAGCACGTGTTTGGGTATAACTACGGCGGTCCTCACCAAATGGTGAAGCAAGCAAACCGTTTTTTGCCGCGTTCTGGTGTGATTGAATTTCACTACCATCTTAGTGATGAGTATTTTGCTCACTCATTGGAATTGCTGGTAGCAATGTCGCGCAGTGCGAATGTCCAACTCACGCATTTGGTGGTCAAGAGAATGGGCGATTTTGAATCTCCCGGAATGCTTTCGTTTACTGCGTCTGGCTGGGCTATCAATTTTCAGCTTCAGGACTCATCAGAATCGAGAGCGTTCTTATCTGTCTTTGCCCACGAACTCTCTCCTATGAACCCTCGATATTATTTGGCGAAAGATTCGAGCATCAACGCTGAACAGTATCTTGCCTCAGAGCCGAATTTAGCACGCTGGCAGGCGCTAGTGAAAAGTGTTGATCCAACGCATTTGCTTCGTTCCGATCTTTCGCAGCGGCTTAATTTAAAACCTTGGTAAAAAAGGATTTGCCATGAAAATTCTGGAAACGGAAATCATCATAGATTCGAATATTGAGCATGTTTGGGATGTGCTCACTGATTTTGAAAAATACCCTGAGTGGAATCCGTTTCTAACTCAGGTTAAAGGCGCACTAAAACCACTTGAAACTCTGACGGTGACGGCTCATCCAAGCTCGTCGGTTGCAAGAACATTCTTTCCACAGATGGTATCGGTAGAAGACGGTGTTGAGTTCAGTTGGCTTGGTCAGTTCCATTACCCCAAACTATTGGATGGTCATCATATTTTTCGTCTAGAAAAACTCGACGAAAACCGCACTCGCTTTGTTCACAATGAAAACTTTAAAGGCTTTCTACTGTTCGCCCACTTACTGTTGCGCTGGAAACACACAGAATTGGGTTTCAATGAAATGAACGAAGCTTTGAAACGTCGATGTGAGGAACAAGCAAAGCAGGTTGAAGGGGTCGCAGCATGACGGCAAAAACAGATCTGGATAATGACCTTTGGCTGTGGTTTAGCGTTCGGTGGCAACGCTTTGTCGACCAAGCTCAATTTTCTTTGCAGAAGAAGAGTATTGCGACCGATTTTGAGCAACTGAAAACGTGTGCATTATTTATTGGGTATCCGCGCAGTGGTCACAGCATATATGGTTCAATACTGGACGCGCACCCAGACATGTTGGTCGCACACCGCTTGGATGCCTTAGCGTGCGTAGGCAAAAAGCCAAACATGCAAAAACTCGGATATCTGATTAAACGCAATTCTGAGCGATTTGCTCAAAACAGCCGAATGCTCACGGGTTACGCTTACGATATCGACACAGGTTGGCAAGGCAAACACAGAAATTTGGTTGCCGTTGCCGATCAAGAAGGTAAGCGTACAACCCTAAAATTGGGAAAAAACCCCGACATGATAGATACGTTACTTGGGCAAGATAAGCCTCAAGTGAAGTTTATTCATATCACTCGCAATCCATTTGACAACATTGCTACCTGGTCGTTGAGAATGGGGCGTTCTTTGGACTACACCACAGACAAGTATTTAGAGCTTTGTCGTCACAACCAAGCGATCATCAGCCGGTTACCAGAAAACAGGATATTAACGCTTCGTCATGAAGACTTGATCGATGGCTTTGATAATACTGTCGCGACGTTACTCGATTATCTGGCATTGGAAAAAGATCCGCACATTATTGAAAAGTGCAAAGAAAGTGTTTATTCCAGCCCAAATAAATCCCGCCATAAGGTGAACTGGTCGCCAGAGTTGGTTCATCGTATTGAAACGTCCATTCAGGAATTCGATTTCATGCGCGAATACCACTTCGGAAATTGATGAGGGACCGAACATGATGATTCCCCGTCATTCTGTGGGCATGAAGTATTCCGACTATTGGCCCTACATAGCGTCTCGCTTTGCCCCGTGGATCTACCGAAGCCAGGATATTTCAGCAGTGACTGCCTCTTTGATGCCAAAGGCAACTACGTTGGGTACACCTACTGGACGCCATGCTTTGTGGTATTTTCTCGATTTGAAAGACTACCCGTTGGGCAGTGAAGTGCTCATTTCTGCTTACAACTATTACGTTGTCGTTAGGCTGGTGGTTCAAGCGGGTCTGGTGCCTGTATTTGTCGATATAGAATCCGATACTTTGTGTATGGATCCAAACGACCTCGCGAAGAAAATTACCCCTAATAGCAAGCTGATTATTACGACGCATATGTTTGGGAATCCGGCGGATATGCCAACAATATGCGAGCTCGCGAACCAAAACAACATCGATATTTTTGAAGATTGTGCGCATGCGGTAGGAAGCTATATTGGTGAGACACATATGGGGCAGTTTGGCTCGGGGGCGTTATTCAGTTTCGGAGTCGCCAAAATAGTGAACTGCTTTGGTGGTGGAATGTTGGCTCTCACGGACAGTAGCGATAAAGCGTACCAGCCCCCTACACACGGAGCCGGTTTTCGCCATTCCATGACAGATACCTTTGCTCGTGTCCTGCTCACCACTATCTATCACCCCAAAATTTACAAAATGACCATGTTGCCATTGGTGAAGTGGGGTAATGCTCTCAGTCGACGGGGTAAACATTGGCTTCGAAATCTTATTGCGCCTTCTAAAAATGACGGAGCGTGGTTTTTCGAGCCAGATAAACGCGCCGAATTTAAACCTTTCATGGTGAGTATGCTCAGCCGTCAATTGTCGAGAATTGAAGAAAACGTCAGTCAGCGTCGAAGAAACGTGTCGAAGATGAAATCCGAATTGGTTCATCACCCTGAAATTCAGTTGCTCAATGAAGACAAGCACGGTCACTCAAATGGCTCTTATTTTGGGGTGTATTGTGAAAGTAAGCAGCAGCTCTCCGAATATTTATTGGCTCACAATGTGGATAACAACCCACAAGAATTTTTCGATTGTTCGGCGCTGGCTCAGTTTAGTGAATTCAAAGCAGACTGCCCCAATGCGCAGTATGCGTCTCAGCATCTAATACGTTTGCCAAGTCAGCCCACCTTGGAAGTGCATCAACTCGATACCATTATTCGTCTACTAAAAGGATTTAGTACAGATCATGCCCGTAAGTGAAAAAATGAAACGTAGAATTCCTACGGCACCCGGTTACGCACAATACAAAGACGATGCCATTCAAAGCCGATTAGAATGGTGTGAGCAAGTGTCTGAAACGTCGCTTTCCCACGTCAATCAAAGCCACCTCGATCCTCAATCACTGGCGGGGAACATTGAAAACTACATCGGTGCGGTACATGTGCCAATAGGGTTAGCAGGCCCGGTCAAAATCAATGGTGAATTCATCAAAGGGTATGTGCCTGTTCCGATAGCAACAACGGAAGGTTGCTTGGTGAGTTCCATTTGCCGTGGCGCTAAGGCGTGTGAGCTGGCGGGGGGGATAGATGTTCATGTTATCGCGCAGAATATGGTACGCGCGCCTGCCTTTATTTGCGATGACATGGCATCTGCGGTTGCGTTGCAGAAATGGGTCGAAGCGAATCATTCCGCGATCGCTGAGAAGGCAGAAAGCGTTTCTTCTGTTGCGAAGTTAACGCGTATTGAGCCTCAGGTTTTTGGCGACAGTTTGCATCTGCGTTTTTGCTACGAAACGGCTGATGCCGCAGGGCAAAATATGACGTCTGCAACCACTTGGATTGCGTGTGAGTGGATGATGGAGCAGTTGAAGTCTTTGCCTCATATCGGTGTGAAGCAATATCTGATTGAAGGCAATATGGCAGGCGATAAAAAGGTTAACGCGCTTAGCCTGACTCGTGGCCGTGGGGTGAGCGTAACCGCGCACTGCCGTATTCCTGATTCCGTTCTTAAACGAATTCTACGTGTTACCTCCGACCAATTGGTTGAGAGCTGGCACCAAGGCGAAATTGGTGCTGCGTGCGCCGGTATGGTTAGCACAAACTTGAACTTTGCTAATGTAGTGGCCGGTATATTTACCGCGACAGGGCAAGATATTGCATGTGTTCATGAATCGTCACTCGGCACACTCAAAGCTCGAAAAGAAGGGGACTCGCTGGTGATCAGCGTTTACATGCCTTCACTGGTGATCGGGACGGTCGGTGGTGGCACAGGGCTGCCTACTCAAAATGAATGCCTGTCTTTGATGGGGTGCGCGGGTAAAGACAAAGTAAAGCGTTTGGCAGAAATCATTGTGGCGACGTGTTTATGTTTGGATTTGTCCACGGGGGCAGCCATTGTATCCAACGAATTTGTGCAAGCGCATGAACGCTTAGGGCGAAACCGACCTAAGCCTGATCAAACGCTCTCTCCTGAGTACCTTAATCAAGTGCTGTATCCGGAATACGCTTGGCTGACCGATCTCAAAAGATTGGAGCTAGACACCCAAAATGGGGTAATTAATACCTTGGTATCCAATTCAGAGTCGGTGTATGGGATTCATCGATTACAAGTGGATGAAGCCGCAGCTGATAAAATAGGGTTTGAGACGTTCATTGCCAAAATCAAACCGCACAGTGATGAAATTAAGTTGCTGGGTGCACAGCTTGCACATATCTCTGGAGACGATACGTTATCTGGCTTATATCAAGCGCAAGCTAAGGTGTTGGGGTTCGATAACGCACATAAACGCGAAATCGCTTTGTTTTCCCATCTGAATGCGCTGGGTGACAGTGAGCTTTTGTCTCTGTGTCCGACGGTATTTGGTAGCCATGCCGACGACAAAGCACAGTTGTATACCTTGTTAATGGAAGATCTCAGCCATTGTACGCATTTGGATACCATCCATATGCCAACGTTGTGGCAGGACAACGAGATCAAAACCGCATTAAGAGGGCTTGCAAAGATTCATGCCAGTTATTTCGACAATGTGGATGCGCTTGAACCTCTGGTGATAAGTGGTGTGCTCGACAAATTCCATTCAGCGGCGTTGCTAGAATCCAAAACGTTGTTGAATCGAATCACGGAATATAACCATCAACGCTACCCTGATTTGGTACCGGAGTCGTTAACGAACCGAGTGTCTGACCTGCTCGATTCTAACTCGCCTCTGTTGGCTGCAATGTCTGACTTCCCTCTGTGTTTGAGCCACAACGATTTCAATATCCGTAACCTCGCACTTCGTCATTCTGAAGATGGTGCACAGCTGGTGGCGTACGATTGGGAGTTGGCTTGCATTCAAAACCCACAGCGAGACTTGATTGAGTTTTTGATCAGCGTGATTGATACCCTCGACACCGGATCGGATGTGCAGAGCTATATCGAATTTTATCGAACTGAGTTGTCGGCGTTAACAGGGTATCAGTGGGAATCAGCGCAGTTCCATGAAGTGCTATTGGGGAATGCTCTATATCTATTTGCAACGCGATTCAATGCGTATCTTCTCACCAATAATGTCTTTAAATTGGATTTCATTCCTCGCCTCACAACAAACTTGCTGAACTTCATTGAGGTTGTTGATGCCCAGCTTTCGCACGCGAAACTGGAAGGTATTGCATGATCAGTTGGGGAGATATTGGTGCCATCCTGTTCTTACTACTGCCCATTATCGCAGCGGGTATTTTCAATATGGTTTTCGTCAAACTGCCCGTGCTTAAAGCCATTCATGTTCCTATGGATGGCGGCAAGACGTATCGCGATGGTCGGGCATGGTTTGGTCGCAATAAAACATGGAAAGGTTTCATTGGTATGGTGGGGTTTTCCGCCCTTACCTTTTGGTTGATGGGTATTTGGGTCAACCAATCAGAAAGCTTACAAGCCCTTTCTTTGATTCCCTACTCGCAATTTAGCCAGCTTGAGCTGCTATTGTTAGGAGCAAGCTGTGGACTGGGTTATGTCTTATTTGAACTGCCCAACAGCTTTATTAAACGACGATGCAATGTGCCTCCCGGTGGTAATATTCGTGGAGTAAAAGGTGTGCTGTTTAACTTTTTCGATCAATCGGATTCTGTGCTCGGCTGTTTGTTGTTCTTAATGCTGTTCTACCGCCCGGAATTACCAGTGTGGATCGCCATATTCATTACTGCGACATTGGTGCATTATTTTATGAATATCGTTCTATATACCCTTAGGTTAAAGTCGAGCCCTTGGTAGAGACTTTTGCTACATCTTTGAAACAAATTGAATCAATATATTCAAAATATTGTTGGTTGAATCGTAATTATTCGTAACGACACTTGATAAGATAGTGGAAAGTTCTTAACTTGAAGAGTTAATTTCGACCTGTTCGAATCGACTCTCAGTTGAGTCTGCTTGGCAGGAAGCCAAGTAAATCCGGTTTTCACTTATTTCATTTCGACGAGTTTTCAATGAGTTCCGATAAAAATACCAACGCATGGCAAGCACCTATGCCAGCTTCCCAGTTTGAATTTATGGCTGATATCTTAGACGCTCCATCTCCAATTGGATTTGAAGCAGCGATGAGCTACGGCGTAATCAAGCCTGAATTTGAATCTTTCATGCCGAAAGACTGGGGTATTCACCAATTCAAAGGCAATGCAGGATTAGTCTTCGATTCACACCCTGGACGTGATGATTTGGTCAGCGTAATGATCGTTGGTCACGCGGACAAAATTCGTATGCAAGTACGTAAAATCGATAGCGATGGTAAAGTTTGGATCAACACTGATTCTTTCTTGCCAACCACGCTGATTGGTCACGAAGTGAAAGTCTTCTGTCAGAACCCTGAAAAAGCAGGCGAGTTCAAGACAATCGAAGGCTGTACGGTAGAAGCCTTGGGCGCTATCCACTTCTCAACTCCGGGTCAACGTTCAGGCGATCAAGGCATCAAGCCAGAATCTATCTACCTAGAACTTCACACGCACGGTGAAGATCGTAAAGCACAAGTTGAAGCACTAGGCCTACGCCCAGGTGACCCAATCCTGCTTGATCGCCGCATCAAGCGCGGCGTGTCTTCAGACACGTTCTACGGTGCATACCTAGATAACGGTTTGGGTTGTTTTTCTGTAACTGAAATCGCACGTCTATTGGCGAAAGAAGGCTTGGACAACGTTCGCGTTCTTTACACGATTGCAACGCACGAAGAAATTGGTCGTTTTGGTTCAACTGCTGTAGTTGGTGAACTAAGACCAGACGTGCTTATCGCGACAGACGTAAACCACGATTACGAAGCTGCACCAGGCATTGGCGCAAGAAAGATGAACCCGCTGAAAATGGGTAATGGCTTTACCATTGGTCGTGGTTCTGTTGTATCTGAGTTCCTAGTGCAATCACTAGAGAAAGTATGTAAAGAAAACGACATTCCATACCAGCTAGACTTCAGTGGTCGTGATATGGGTACCGACGGCATGGCGGCAGTATTGGCGGGTGTTGATAGTGCAGCAATCACGGTAGGTTACCCTATCCGTAACATGCATACAGCATCTGAATCAGCGCATACTGGTGACCTATTAGCTTCTATTCATGGTTTGACTGAATTGCTTCGTCACTTCAACAGCCTAAACGATGGCAAAGGCATCACGCGTGATGACCTACTAAACAGCCATATCCGTTTGGATTAAGTTCTACCTAGAATCAGTAACACTTAAACCAAAAGGGCAACCTAGTGGCTAATGCCGGTCAGCTAAGACGTTAATCGGCAAGTCAATTGAATGACCCTACCAGTATGTAAAAAATCCGATGAACCTTGTTTATCGGATTTTTTTATACACGTTTCCAAACTCTCGACATCATTAATCGGTACAAACCAAGTTGAGACACTCGCTGATCTCCTAGAAAAACAATGCCGCTCACCTAAGTGAACGGCATTAGAGCAGGAGCTCTCTTTAGTGTTGGGTTGCTTACATCGGTTTAACGACCGTGATTAATCTTCTTGTCGTAGAACTTTTGCCAGTAAGGATAGCGCCGCCGCAAGCAATACAATGTCTTTCAAGAGGAATTGACCCGGTACGACAGAGATTGCTGGGAAACCACCTAAGCTTGCTTCCGCGATTGGCGCGGTAAACAGAAAGCTTGTTGTAACGGCAAAGATAACCGTAGCACTAGCAGCGCCGACGAGTGCAAACACGCGATGCACTGGCGCGAGCAACAAAGCAACCGCGGTTGCCACTTCAACCAAACCGATGAGGTTAGAAGCACCTTGTAAGCTGAAGATACTGTATAACCAGCTGGTCAGTGGGCTTGATGCCACAAGACCTTGGATTGCATTTGCTTCGTAGCTGGTAAACTTCATTGCCCCAATCCATGCCAGGACGATGATGATAGAAAAACGTACCGCTTGGTCAGAAATGTTGGTCAGTGACTGTGTACCTGCTACTCGATGATTGACGGTGTTATTGAAAGTTGTCATGGTCTTGTTCCTTATCATTTCTTTGAGCTATTTGGCGTTATTTGTGATGCCTTGGCGCTCTAATATCTGTTCAAAATCGCCACTTCTGATGCTGGCGACTAAATCATCGTTTCCGCCAATATGGTGGTCGCCGACAAAAATCTGTGGAACAGTTCTTCGTTGGCTACGGTTTTTCATCTCGTTTAGTCGCGTTGGGTTATCACTGACTTCAATTTCTCGATACGTTAAACCTAAACGCTTTAAAGTGTGCTTTGCGGCTTTGCAATGAGGGCAGTAGTGTTTGGTATAAATTTCGATTTTTGCCATGGTGTTTCTCCGCTTGTTGTCTGTAGGGTTAATTTAGCTGTTGCGGAAAATACTATCTATGCATGATAATCTTGATTTAATACACAGATCGTCTAGCTAACCTCTTGTCCCGAGTTCAGGTTAGTTAAGGGAGAGGCTAAATATGGAAGTGATGAGCGACATGCTGCGCACTATTCGTGTCGTCGGCAGCGTCTACTTTTGCAGTCAGGTGGAAGCGCCGTGGAGTAAAACCTTTAATGACCTAGAGCACGCCAGTTTTCATTTGATTCGACGCGGTGGTTGCTGGGCGATTATTGATGATCAAGTGGAACGATTGGAAGCGGGAGATTTGATCTTCTTAGGTCCAGGGCAAGACCACGTATTGTCGAGTCAATCTCCGGATAGAGGCCAGCCAGACCTAGAAGAACCAACGTTGTTACTTTGTGGTTCTTTTAGCTATACGCGAACAGTGACGACGCCAATACTGGAGATCTTTCCTCGGGTGACGATAGTGCGTGATAAAGACCTAGCGCAATATCCTTGGTTGCGAAGCACTTTTGACCAGTTGAGTTCAGAATACCTATCTCAAGGACCAGGCTCGGAGCTGATCGTCAATAAGCTGACCGAAATTATCTTGGTCGAACTGATCCGAATTAACTTTGGGCGAGAGCAAAAAAGCCCGTTTTTAGAAGCGCTGAACGACAAACGTATTTCTCGCGCTCTGCAACTGTTGCATGACCATCCTGATAAGAGTTGGACGTTGGAGTTGGTTGCAGGCGAGATTGGTATGTCGCGCGCAGCGTTTGCTAGCCGATTTTCCGCTTTGGTTGGACAACCGATGTTTGAATACTTAACTAATCTCAGGATGGGAAGGGCACAAGAACTATTGCGTGAATCGTTGTTGTCGATTGATGACGTAGCTGAGCAAGTTGGCTATGAATCGGAGCGCGCTTTTACGCTCACGTTTAAAAAGCATATAGGCACAACCCCCAAGCGCTTTAGAGCGCAGCAATAACTCGGTATTGCTTGATATACAGATAACAAAAAAGACCCTAATACTGATTCAGTTAAAATGTTAATCGGCAGGTCAATTGAATGGTCCTATTAGTATGTGAAAATCCGATGGACCCTGTTTATTCTGTGGATACAGAATAAACAGGTTTAACCCGTGCATGCACTTGGGGTATCTACTGAGTATCGTTACGCTCGCACTTTGTCAGCATGCACTTTAACCCAGCGACCTGACATCAAACGCTGAATACACAAGCCAATTTTTATGACCTCTTCAACGATCATCAACAAAAGGATTTGCTTTGGTTCAATACCCGTCGTGATGAAGTAATAGGTAAGAGGCAGTAAAACGATCCACTGGCAGAATACATCCACGCCTAGGCAGTATTTCGCATCTCCACCTGCACGTAAAATGCCGATCATAAACATGAGCGACAAGCCTTTTAGTGCCATTGCTGCCATCAATATTTGATAAGCAAACTGAGCGGTATCGTGCAACGTTGAATTGTCACTCGCGATAAAATCAAGCACCAATGGCTGACACGCGTAAAGCAGTAAAGAGAGCATCAAACCAGAGATTAAACTCAGCCCCAGATAACGCGGCAGTAAGTATTGAATCTCATCGGTCGCTTTTTGCCCAGAGTGATTGCCAATAACAACGGAAGCAGCACTCGCAAAGCCGATCAGGAGAGCCGCTGCAATGGATTCTATCGGTGCTAACGCGCCTAAAGTGATGAGCAAGTCATTACTTTGTTTCCCGATCAGTGAATGGAAAACATACAAACCCAGCGACCAGATAACACTGTTAAGAGCAGCAACAGCAGAAAGCTGAATAACCACGACCGCGTCGCTTAGGTGTGTGGACGCCCAAACTTGCTTGATTTGTGTGAGCGAGAACCAGCGCTTGAACATTACAAATCCAATCAGGAGTAAGGTTTCTACACACGCTGCGATCAAAGAACCAATTGCGACACCAGCAATGCCCCATTTAGGAATGAAGCTGATGTTGAGGGCAATGTTAAGTGCTACACCAACCAAGCTGACCACTGTCGCAGTCATCGGTTTAAACATAGTGCGCAGCACCGTTGCCAATGAGAGTGTAATGGCGAATAACACAAAGGTCGGCGCAATGATTTGTAGATACAGGCTACCTTGCTCAATGATGGTGCCGTCACTGGTACCAAAGACCACACTGCCCACTAAAACGAATCCAGCACAACCAAGTGCAATGATCACGGCTAACACGAGCATAATTAAGCAAACGCGAACAAACTTGTCGTTGACCTTGTCGCCGTAACATTGCGCCGCAACTTGCCCACCGCCAATCGCGACACCAATAATGCAAAAGCTCAACACCATGTGTGCTTTGGTTGCCAGTCCCATTGCTGCCATATCCAGCGGGTTGAGATTGCCGAGCATGATGGTATCAATCATGCTTTTACTGGAAAAAAGCGCGGTTTGAAATGCGATAGGCAGTGCAAGGCTAAGCAGTGCAAGCAGCCAATGCTTTTGCGTCTTCATTGTTGCTTCCTTGTTCAAGGTATTTCACGACTACTGCTGGGTTGCCGATGGCAATGGCGTTATCCGGAATGTCTTTGTACACCACACTGTTGGCACCAATGACAGCATTGCGGCCAATGGTCACGCCCTTCAAAATGGTGGCACCCACGCCAATCCAAGCGCCAGAGCGAATGGTTACCGGGGCTGTGCGAGTGCGTTCTACTTCATCCGGTTCACCTCTGCCTGTCACTGGGTGACCACTGCAATCCATTATGGTGACGCGCGGACCAAAGCTGACATGGTCCTCAATTGTCACTTTTTCGTAACTGACGATATTGGTTCCCTGCATGATCACATGGTTGCCAATCTCGATTTTTCCGGCCGGACGGTGGTTGGCTTTGACCAGTGTTAAGCGGACAGGGGTATTTTCAAAGGCAATATCATTTTGCGAGTAGATAAGGTTGTGCTCGCCAATCGAGATACGACCAATAAAATCATCACTGTTGATCAACCCAGTTTCTTGAGGCAATGCGCCATAACTTTCATCGCGAACAAAGGTGAACCCTACGTGTGGTTGACCGATTAGTGAGCTCGTTTTTCCTATGGTGAAGTGCGGCTGATACTGGGGTAGAACCTGTGGTGTCGCGGAATCTTGATCCATAGGGTAAAGGTTTTCATAAAAGGTGGTCATGTATCTTCTCTTTGATAGCAACGACAGACCCTAGCGGATTGGAAAATCGTTAACGAATGTCGAAATAGAATCTTGCATTAGGTGCCACTGCTTGTATGTTCATCACGTGAGCAAGCACCTAGAACTTGAATTTAATTTGGTGGTCGTTGAAATTAACCAATGTCCATAAATTGGAATGCCTTGAAGGCTGGATTTTCTTGTGGACGATGCAACTTAATGATGCGATTAAGTGGGACACCACCCTCGCGGTGATCAATGTTATAAAAGCTGGTCTGCCAGATGTTGTATTTCTCATGAATACGTTGTGCTGCGCTGTTTGAATGTTCATCGCTGTCTGCGACTTCTTTAGGGTGTGGCCAATGCAATGAGCAGATTGCCTTATTCATCACATATTTATTTTTATTGAGGAATAAACGGATACCTAAGTCGACATCTTCTCCGCCCCAAGTGTTGAATGACTCATCAAATAAGCCCGCTTTTAGTAACTCATCTCTTTCTGCAGACACATGACAGGTCCAAAATAGATCGAACGGTGCTGGCCATTTACTCAAGTCTTCACCCATAATCTTGTATTGATCGTGGCGAATATCATAAGCACCGTTTTTCTTTAGGTGCATCAGTGTTTTATCTACATCTTTGCTATTGAGGTGGGGTTTAAGTGCTTCAAGTTCTTCGGCACCTACGTCAAAGCCATAAACGTAGCCGACTATGGTAATCGGCGTATCTGCTTTTTCATGGGCTTTTAAGTGTTCTTCTAGCGTGATACTTGAAAGTAATACACCCGTATCAATATAAATAATGTATTTTCCATCGGCAATCATAGTACCGACATTACGTGCTTTACCGGCGCGAAAACCTTTATCGGGTTGCCAAAAATATTGTAAATCCAATTCTGATTTATATTTCTCAATAACGCTCTCGGTATTATCTTGGCCACCATCATTAACAACAATGACTTCAAATAGATCTTTATCGAGTGTTTGTGCAACTAATGAGTCAAGTGTATAAGCCAATAAATCTTCTCGATTATAAGTCGGAATAACCACACTGATCTTTTTCATTTTATTCCCTTAAATATTTAACGTTCTGTTTGATAACGTGTTTATATCGTTACAATAAAATATGTGCAAGGTCTCATATTTAATGTTTTTTCATTGAAAGCAACTAAAGTGCTATTTTTTTGTTTAAAAAACAATCACTTGAATAAGGTGATTTTTATTCCAAAAAATTAATGTAATGATGGGTTTTTTACATGAAAAAGAAACTTATAATCAATTATTTATATTATTTTAATGATATAAAGCATTATATCGGGTTGAAAAATGCCCAATATTTATTTTATAGATTACTATTTAATTTAAATAATGATGAGGTTGCGAGGTGTATTTATATTTTATGGTGTTGTTTTTTGATGAGATATTATCTTTAATAAAGGCGAAAAGGTCATTTATTGAACAGATTGTAGGCTGTGTTTTATTCTATTTTTAATAAAGGTGTTCTTTTGTTAATATTAATAAAATTCAACATGCCTATATTCTACTGTTATATTTTTCATATTAAGATGCTTGAGAAATAATAGCCTTGTCACATTGAAGCACTAAACAACTTCATAAGTGGTTTTGGGAATATTTTTCTGAGTAACCTTACTTGGGAAAAATGAGAACACTTTTTCAGGCGCACTTGCATTCAAACGCTGAGTCACGTTGCCATGAATAAAACCGATTTTATCTTTTGCTACTCCAGCATCATCTAATGTCAG
Source organism: Vibrio penaeicida (assembly GCF_002933855.1). Taxonomy (GTDB): domain Bacteria; phylum Pseudomonadota; class Gammaproteobacteria; order Enterobacterales; family Vibrionaceae; genus Vibrio; species Vibrio penaeicida_A. The sequence goes on along the minus strand of NZ_BFAQ01000017.1, from coordinate 114,948 downwards.
TTTCAATGCCAATCCATCCTTTCCACTTTCAGCAAATACGATGTCGTTTAAATCTAGCCAAATCATATAAGGGCTATAAATCGACTGATAAAAATAAGTGTTGGAGATTTGGTTTGCCATATTGATGAACCAAGTCCTGCTCTCGTTTGGTTTATCTGACGTTGAGTCTGTATTTAGACCAATTGGTCGAGATACGTTGTGCATTACGCTAGCAACCCCAGCAATTGCGGTGTCATTGTTGCAGTCTCGCTGTAAATGGCGAGTGTAGTAGGACGCTCTAACAAACCGATCTATGGAGTTGCTTGTACCCGGTAGGTTTATCGGCCACTTTTGCACAGATTTGTATTCATTGGTGAGTCGCCAGTAGTTGTTGATTTCAATTTGCTTTGAAAAATCGGGCTCATTTGTCATCACACAAATTTCGCGAATATCGTAATAGTGATAATTTGGAATATCACAATCAGGTACAGCATTGGAGCTGATATGCAATTTGCCATCTATATACTCAAAAATGGCCACTTTTCCGCCTTTGTCAGCAACAGCTAGGTGGCATAGTGCTTCTTTGTTGGAAGAAGGCAACACGCAGTCCTGAACATAGACGTGCTGCATCGCTTCAATGGCACTTTCAACTGAATCACAAATATCCAAAATGAACTGAGCCCAAATGCTCACACAAATTGGCTTTTTGTTTGTAGGTTGCTTTTTAAGTTTTGGGTATTGAGCGTCGGTAAACCAAAGTAAATTAGCGACTAACCCTTTTTCATTTATTCCATCGTTTACTGCTCCTGTAAGGACAGAATCTATTTCATCAACATAGGCAGAAGTTACAGCCGAACGATATTTAGATGTCCAATTCCATGAGTGGTTAGGGCAGGAGTTGTTTCTTTTCAGTTCATGAGGAAACACCCAAAGATCGGGTTTTAGAGATTCATACCAATCCAGTGTTCTGCCAGAAAATACCCCTTTTTCGGTGATATGGCTGATCCGTGTGCACATGATGGTTTCCTGTGTTTGCCTAAGTGAAAAGTTCTCTACTCACTTTAGAAAAGGTAAGAGTAAATGGCGATTACACGGGGTTACACGAAGGTTGGTTGAAACAAGAACTCAACGAGCAGACAAGGAACATGTCTACTCTTAGTTCTGGGTGAAAGTTATTGAGGACTGCTGACTATGTTGATCCTTACTTCACGAATTTCTTCTGGTTCTTGGCTACCTGGAGGGCAGTGTTGAAATAGTATGGCTCCAGTGCCTTCGCGAAGTGTTTTAAATTCATAAATCGCTTTTCCGGGGGTGCCCAGCAAGCCAATCCTAGTTTCTAAGTTTAGTATCTCTACTAACTCATAAGTGCCAGAATTGTCAGGTATTACTGACCAGTAGGATCCCGTAGAAGGGTTGGTCTCGACAATAAATCTAGCGGACTGACCTAAATTGACTGTGTTGATCGCATCGGCAACGAGCAGTGTTTCGTTTTTCTCAATAACCATTTCTTTCCCTTAGATCCAGTTAAGATAATAGAGCTGGCACTGTTATCAGTGCCAGCGGCTCAAATTAAGGTGCAATACGCTCAATTTGGGTAATGGAGTAATGGATTTTTCCTTCTGAATCAGGAAGGGATGCAAAGACAGTTGCTCGAGTTAAAAACGCCTCAGCTTCTGGGTAGACTGGCTGAGCCTTACAGAAGAAAGCATAGTTTAACCCAGCAACCACTTGTTTTTGAGCGGCAAGAGGAGTGTATTCAACACCAACAATAGAATGCAAAACTTCCGCAGCATTGATCGTTTGCTCATCAAAATCTTGCGCCAAAATTAGAGTACCGTACCCACCAACTGTGTTTTCGAATGACATGTGTATCTCCTTTTTTAATTGTCTTTTACTGATTAGGTTGAGTACCAGTTTACCCACCGAGTTGGAAATGACGATTACGCGGAATTACACGAACGTCATGCACGTTTTCGAACAGTAGATACAATTTGTCCTTCTCTATTGAGAAGGACAAATTGGTTTGAAGCCACTAAGTGGATGAGTGATTCACAACGAGTGATGTCTTTTGGGTGAGGTAAACATTCAGTGTATGTTTAACCTACGATTCCATTAATCACTCTTTCCATCGGTCGACCTTCTTCCATTTCCCATTGAACGCCATATGGATCTATCCAGTAGAAGAATGTTTGAGGATCCGGTGTCAGCTTCTGAGGAGGAGAGTCATTAAGCATTCGAACGCCGTCTTGCTCCTTCAACCAGTGATAAAGTTGCTGGATATTATTGACCGCTAGCGCGACGTGCCTAATACCTCCTACATCATTCGTGTTGTGGAATGAAATTTCTTGGCAACCTTTTGGTGATTCGTAATACATCAATTCCAGATGAATCTGAGCGTTAGGATGAACAAGGAATCTCACCATCACTCTGCCGTTACTCTCATCAAATCCAGCATCAACCATAAAGTGTTCACAGGATTCTGGAGACAGCCAAACGCTCCAGGACTCTCTAAAGCCGAGGGTTTTCTTATAAAACTCTGTCGCTTCATCCATCATCTTTAAGTCTTTGACTATGATGTTCAGGTGCGATAAACCCAGCACAAAAGAGGCAGGATCCATGTTGTGAGATGTAAAGGAATAAGGTTGAGGAATCCCTCTAGGTACGGTGTACTCAAGTACTTCTTTGGCCAGAGTTTGCATTCTGTCCAACCCTTGGTAGAGGCTTACAATATGAAGAGACAATGCAATACCGCAAGTGACACCGCCAGAGGTCATAAACTTCGATGACGGGTCGTGAAGGTATTGTTCGGCATTCCTTGTGTCATAGACACTCAAGCCAAGGTCATACTTATCGCTCAACTCTTTTAGTTGGTCGAATCTTGTATGGTGTGTGGTAGCTGGCGTGTTTCTTAGTAGTTTTGTCTGCGCCAGCAGGAGTGCGCCTGAGCAGGTTGCGGCGACATACTCGACGTTGGATGAGACACGACGAATCCAATTTGTCAGGCAAGAGTTCTTTTCTTCTTTAGCCAGTACATCATCCACGCCTGGACCGCCAATAATGTAAAGCACGTCAATTTCTGGATGATCGCTTAAGGTGTAGTCCGGAGCGAATTGGAAAAAACTGCTTGGTGATCCTTTTGGTTTCACACCTGAATTACAGGTAATCGGATTTTTGCTCTCAGCAATAGTAAAGACATTAAATACCGAAGAGTTGTCGTCATTTCTGGCGGCTGAGAACGTTTCGAATGCGGCTGAGAAATCTTGAATCTCCACTTCATTGAAGACTAGAATGGCCACATTTTTCTGTACGTTCTCCCCGGATAGAGGTGTTAGCGGAGAGTTCACTGCCTGAGCGAATAGTTCTTTAAACTCATTGGACGAAATGGAAGTCACAACCTCTATCTCTGGTACGCTTGCATCACGTGTTCTGTAGGTTCTTCCACACGTATTGTCTTGCTGATACTCCGTTGTTTCAACGGCAACTCGTATCATTTCAGATCTTGATTTCTTTGTGTCATTGGTCATTTCAATCGCCGCTAGCGGGTCAAAAACAGGCAAAGGAACGTTTTCTACGGCATCTCCCATCGTTTTCTGATAGAGCATGTTGTAAACAAATGCCGCAACATCGTCTTTGAACTTGTATTTATTGTCTTCACCTTCCACTTTGTCTTTACTCACAAGGTCAAGGTAGCTTTTGTCTAGAATTGCATAGTTGCAGGCATCTAGGGGTACCAGCTTAATTGGAATACCGGAGTTAAACGTCACTTTTGCAGACATTGGGTCGAGGAAAATATTCCATTCTGCATAGGCATTGGAGGAGTAGGCTGCACCTTGATCAAACCCGTGTTGATCGTCCGAGTTATTGAGTGCTGCGACATTTCCATCCACATCAATAGCACCACCCATGACAACAATACGTTCAATATTTTTAATATTCGGCTCTGGCGTCATTTCAAGAAGGCGTTGAATGTTCGTTAAGCCTCCCAAAGATAGGATAGTGATTTGGTTTTCCTGCTTGGCTAATTCGTCTGCAATGAAACCCCAAGCTTTGCGGTGATCGGGCTTACCAGCTGCCTTTGGAAGGTATTTTTGCAGACCACAGGCATCATCCATTGTGTCACGGAATTGTTTAGGGAATTGATGGTCATACTGCCCAGGCTTGCTTGCTCCCGCGCATACTACAATGTTTGGCTTTTTGGCTAAGGTGACAAGTTGAAGTGCCAGTTCTACCCCTTTGTCCAAATGGGTTTCACCACAGCCTGTGACGGTAATGCCAAGGATATTGTAATTGGGGTTTTTGAGTAACAAGAGTATCGCTAGGATATCGTCCCAACCCATATCTGTGTCGATAATCAAGTTCTTAGTTAGTCCAACTTTATTCATATTTACCTTTCCAATTGGTTTATGGCGAATGAGCTTTCACCGTTTGTATCGATAATAATCCTTATTTATCAGGTTCTTTTTCTCAATTACGCGGGGTTACACTTACGGGGATATTGAAGGCATAGGTGAGTAAAATTAGGTCTGAATTAGTACATATCATTGAAAACTCACGTATGCCAGCCATAAGCATACGTGAGTAGAGTTGGTTTAAAAATTGATAGGGTTATTTGATTAAATAATTGTTTTTATTGATCTTAATTGGTTGTAGTCGAGGCTCTGTTGTACTGTTTCCAGTTGGCTGCCTTGTATTTGGGTATATTACCTAACACGCAACGCGAAACTCAAACGGCTTAGAAGGTTTGAATAGCGACACGGCATCTCCAGCTACATGTTTGTTGTCTGGCATCATTGCGACTCCCAGATTATTTAGCGCTAGCTTGTGAGTTGTAGACAGCTGATTTAACCCACATTTGGTAAAGTCAAACCATATCATATAGGGGCTGTGCAAGGCCTGATAAAAATACCGTACTTCTAAACCATCATTGATAGGGGTACGCGAAGAAATCGTGGTATACCAAGTAGGATATTCATTAGGTTCGTCAAATTCTTTAGGCGGGTTGACTCCTACAGGTTGTGCAACGTTTCGCATTACACTTAATACACCTGCAATTGCAACTGTACTGTCAGTGTCTTCGCTTAGTCTATTGACATAGTGCGACGCTCTAACAAAACGAGCTGGTGAAGCATTAGATCCTGGCAAGTGAATTGGAAAACCTTTATTCTCATCGCGGCTATTCGTTAGTTGCCAATAGCGATTGAGCGCGAGTTGATCTGAAAATACTGGACTATTAGCTATCACTTTCATTTCATCTCGAGTATGTTCGTGATAAGTCTGATACAGATCTAAGTTTTCTCTCAATTTCGATTGAGGATAATCAGAGTGTATATTCAGGTAGCCATTATCATATTCAAAAAACGCTGTGTAACCGTCAACATCGGTCGTCACAAGGTGGCATCCTGCTTCGCGTTGAAAAGCATCTGGTATAGTGACTCCACGAACGTAAAGCGAGCACATGGACTCTATCGCCTCTGCCACGTTGGCACACCTATCTAACATATATTGGGGCCAGATTGATAGACTCAATACCAAAGCCCTTCCATCTGACTTTACAATCGCTTCATTGACTTTATCGTCAGACGGATATATTGATTCTCCGAGCCAAAGTAGACCTGCCGTCAGACCTTTTTCATTCACTCCATCACAGGTAGCAAATTCATATATCGAGACGGTGACTGAATTGTATTTAGAAACCCAAGAAGCTTCATATTTGCAGTAAGGACTTTCAGCATTTATTGCACCATCTCTGGATAAACCTTTGGGGTAAAACCATATATTTGGTTCAGCCGAATCATACCAATCTAAGTTTCTCCCTGTAAAAATTCCCGAACTATTTGCGTCTTTGATTGAATGGGTAATACTTGTACACATAACTTAATGCCTTGTTTTAATTTTTTACGGCGTCTGTCCCTATTTTGTTCTGCCGTTTATTATTTATTGAGGGGGATCACACAGAGAACCCTATTTTTGAAGTTGGTAATTTACTCTAGCTGAGTAACAAGTAGATGCTCGTCGTTACCTGAATCTAAATTGTATGAAACAGAAGAACTAGCATCCCTTACTGCCCATTTTCCTCCACTGACAACGTGCATTTTTATTTCTCCCAGTTCTTTGCCCTCAAAATTAGTCAGTAACAAGGTAAAATCTCCAGCATCAGGAATGAGGAATTTTGCATGCCCTTCTACACGCTGGCTTTTTGATGTACTTCCTGGCTCAACTCTCAACCCAATTAATCTTTGAATATTATCTACTTCATGATAGCTAGGAACTTTAGTTATGATTTCTTGACTACTATCATTGCGTACTCGTACAAATAATCCACGTCCCATTTTTATTTCCTCTAGTTTTATTCAATATGTTTGTAAATAACAAAAACTTAGCCCATTTTTATTTAAGCGGAATACTCATTCTGCTAAACCAGACAATTTCTGCAAAAGTTTATGATTTTCCTTTTTATTCTCCGTGATTACTTTTCTTAAAACGCTTGCTCCAGAGGTATCCCCAAGAGTCTAATCGTAGATAAAGGCATTACACCTGATAACTCATGCAGTTGCTGTAGTTAACTGGATGGAGCTTAATTGGTATAGAACTTCCTTGTTGGAAGGTCTTAGGTGGGGTTTGGCTGACCTTGAAATTATTACCGAAGTAAGTTCAATTAATTAGCAGTGACCCCAAATTGTCCAAAGAGCTTGGCTTCTAACATAAACAGTCGCTTTGACTCCCATTGTTGTCAGTAATCTTCGAAGAATATTGTCTTCGAGAGGGATAATATGTATTCATAAACTGGATGGCGATTACGCGGGGTTACACTTACAGGGGCATTGAAGACATAGGTGAGTAAAAATAGGGGGAAACACTGACATGTTGTACAACAGAAGATTGAGTTTCAGATTAATATCATTGAAAACTCACGTAGACCAGCCATAAGAATACGTGAGGCGAGTTGAAGTGTCAGATCTAGTCGGAACTAATTTATATAAGCTTCAAATAAAGTGTCTTGTTTTTGTTCCTCACTGATTTTCGTTTGTTGGATATAAGCAAGTAAACGAGCCTCTCTCACTATCCACTGATCAAATTGTACAACAGTCATATCTGTGGAATGGATGGCTTGGCTCACCTTTTGAAAGTCAGGTTGTCCGTCCTCTTTTAAGCACTGCCACTTAGTGGCGATCCTGAGAAATGCCGTGCGGATCCAAGGTGTTTCATCAATACTATTTTGTTCAGCGTGCGCCAGTGCGCCAGCCCTTAATCTACTGATCCATTCTGACTCGTTTTGCAGCGACCGATGAATATCAAAAGTTTTGACGGCCTCAGCCTGTTTTTCTCGCTCAACATTGATGATAAGAGTTTGCCATGCATCGTTTTCATTAAAGGCAAAGTCGACTACTTTGGCGGGAAGCGCAGCCAGATCAACGGATGCAATGATTTGAATCAGTGCGACGGCATCTTTGTTTTTCAGCGAAGGTGGGTTACGACCTAAGAACAGGGTGAGCGAATTCAACTCTTCTTGAGAAAGGTAAGGTTTAGCGAATTCGTACAAAGCTTCAAGAGTTCGGTTGGGATACCATAAGGCTTTTAAATCGTGCTCTATGCAAGTAGCCAGCGATGTGGAGATCAGGTTACGCTCAGTGGTTCGAGATAAATCGTTACGCAAATCGACCATGGCTCTGGATATTGGTTGATACCCCAAATGAGCCGGTGCGTGGATGAGCGCGACTTCATCATCGTCTTCTAGTTTACCGGAAGTAAACTGCTGATAGATTTCACCTATACCCACCATGCCAAAAGAATCCAGTTCTGCTGCCCTTAATGCCCCCATACTTGAGCTGCCATAAACGTGAATACCTCGAGACATCGCATATAAAATTTCTTTGTGCCACACCGCAGGTACACGCTCAAAAAAACCATCGATCAAAGCGATAATCTTAGGTTCTTCCTGAACGGCGATATAAATATCCCCTTGTTTTGCTGGCGGTCTAATATCGGCATCTGGAAGGTGATGTTTGATGTCATCTATAGAGATGGAAGGTCCCGAAAATACAATGATGCTCATGGTGTTTGCCCTTTGAATTCTTGCATAACGCGTTGCCCCCGCAGGCCAAATACATACCCCGGTACCTCGTGCAGCCCTTCAAGACCGGGGGCAATAACACGAACCACTGGGATTTCAAATTCTGGTTTGGTGAGATCGACAGCAATGGGGTTAGGGAGGGCTTGTTGCTCCAACTGAGCACAGAGTAAAACCAAATCCTCTTCGAGCGTATCGTTGTCCCAGCTATCAATGGTGTCAAAGTTGATATATGAAGGCGCACTCATTATTTCGTCGCGAATATAGCGCTGTTTTTCGAGTTGTTGTCGAGACTCGTATTTGTTCAAGCTGATGTCATCGCGTGACCCTGAAATTAGGGTTAAACGGGATTGAATGGCTTCGGTTATGGCTCGCATGATGGCGACGTGTTTGTCAGGGTGTGTTCCTGAGCCTGATATAGCGTAAAGGGGACGATATTGATTTTCATGTTCGTTGATGATCATACAAAAGAAGGTGGGTGTGCCAATGTTGGACGTCACGTCCCAAACACCGATCATGACACCTGCTTGATCGATTTGCTCTAAAAGCGCTCGAATGGTTGGGTCATTAATGGTCGAGGTATCGACTTTCTTTTTTGCTTGATGCGTTTTGGGTAACAGAGACCATAAGGCGAGTGCATCGCGCTCAATCACTTCACAAAGCGCGTGGCAGGTGGCTTCTTCAATGGTATTTCCAGATGCCAGCCCATTAGTACTGAGCTGAAAACAGCCACTTCCTTGCGGTAATGGGAGAGTAAAATCGCAATGCACCAGATCGTAGGGAACAAATTGAGCTCGCTTTGATTGAATCTGTCCGCCTTGAATCCAAACCCGCCTAGAATCTGGGCAAAACGAACTCACGTCCATTTTGGGTAGAGTGCGGATGTCCACCACTTCATTGCTCTTAGTCAATTCGTTATAGCTGGTAAAATGAACGGGAAGATTTATGTTTTCAGCGTGGTAAGTCTCTATCGCTTCCATCGCTGCAGACGTTTTTGCGGCTGCCAGTGAAACGCCTTTGCCTTGAGATACGGCGACGGCTTTTGCATTGGGTCGACAAGCGGTGACAACAGGAATACCGATGTCATCCAGCCCGGTAACATTGGCAAGTCGGGTAATGCCCATAGCAGAGAAGAGCGGACGAATCCGCTCCAATGTTTGCTCGGGACTGACGGTACGGTGAGTGCCAATCCGATATGTTTTCATGAATCAGCCACTCAATCAGGACTTGAATGTTCTAAGGTTTGCAACATAGCAAGCCGCAGCGGAACCACCTCTAAGATACTGACTACTTTCAAAATCGTCAGGGTTCATTGCGCCAGACTGGACACAAGTTTGCCCATAATAAAATTCTAAGAGCGACTTAGTGTCTTCTAAGCTGGCAATCTTATTGTCAGAAATTTCATATTCATCTAAGACACTTGCTGGAATATAACTGATGCAATAGCCGTAGGCATTGTTAGGTGAGCGCACCTTGGCAGGGTGTTTATAAAATGCGATGTAAAGGTTGTCTTCATCAGGGTTTTGCCCCAATTGATACAGTCTGTTTTCTGGCACTTCTTGTAAACCGTCACGCGCGTCACTTGTTAGCGGCTTGTCTCGCTTTAATTTGCTATCGGGCTTTAAGTTTAACAAATCTAGGCGATTCAGTGTGATACGGCGGAGGTCAATAAAGTACCCAGGTTTTTTTTGTGGGTGTGAGCTAGGTTGATTTTCTAAATTCCAATCAATGACTTTGGTCACGTTAGGACCGGCTAAGTTGAGTGGAAAGCTGCCGTTTTTATCATCTGTAAAGAAGTACTTTCTTTTGTCTGCATTTCGAGTGATTGACTCAATGATTACGCTTTCATTGGCGTAATCCTCGTATTCAAGGTGCGCAATCTTTCCATTAGCGCGCAATATGAAAATATCATTCATGGACTCGATGGCGGTTTTTTCTGGTGTATCTGACATAGTGTTTCCTTTTACTACTTAAATAAATTGATGTGATTTAGACAGAACGGACAGCTCCATAAGGTATGTGTGTCGATTATCTCTACTGGAATGAGTGAGATTTTCGAGGCAGCTTTCAATGTCACTTGGTAATTGTGCTTGGTGCTGGTTTAACAAGCAGGTTGCTAGCATTGATATATCTGGTGAGCATTCATTAGCAACACTGTCGTCGACTAGACAAATTGCCATTGCATGAAGGTGAGAAAGCCATAGGAACGGGAATTGAGTCGAGGGGGTGTTCCATATATTTAAACACTGATCGAGATATGTATTGGAAAGGCTAATATCTCCTTCTCTATAGCTGCACCATGATAGGTTTGCGAGAGCAGCGGCGACGTAGTCGTGCATTGATGCGCTCTCGGATAAGCTCAGCGAATGGGCGGCGAACTCGCGTGTTTTTTGAGTATTTCCCATCAACCGATAAGCAACGGCTAAATAGGTGTAACACCGAGTTTGAAGAACTTTATCGTGCAGGCGCTCTGCGTACTTTAATGCCTCTTCCAAATAGACCAAAGCAGGCTCGATATCTTGAAGGTGGCACAAACAAAAACCACGGTTAAATAGAGCATTGGCAATAAGGGGTTCATGCCCACTCAGCTTGGCTGCTTCTAATCCTTTTTGTGCTATCTCCAATTGGTTGTTATCGAGAACGTATCGCTGTGTGCGTAGGTAAAAGAGAAGTAAGTTGTTGTAGTGCGCCGATATCTGCTCATGGTCCGACAACGCTAACACGATAGGCTCTACCTCTGAGTGGATAGCGTGCATGTTCTCGGTGTTTCCTAGCCAATACTGAACATATAATTCGGCATTTTTCAGATCCAGCCAGGTTTGCCACCATTCCGATTGAGTTGGTTCTGGAGAATGTTCGAGTTGCTGGAGCGTAATTTTTGCTCTCTGGTAGTAGTCCAATGCTTGCTGGTGTTCGTTGACGACTTCGTGGGTTTTTCCTTGCGCTAGCTGAGTTTTGGCTAGTACTAAATGGTGATGATTGATCTGATAGATAACGGATAAATCTTCAAAAATCTCACGTGACTCTGTGTGCTGCCCATCGAGCACTAAGTTGGACGCATAACCTTCCAATATCCTGACTTTAAGCTGAGCTTGCTCCTGAGTTTCGTCGCAGGAGAGACAGAGAGGCAGCGCCGCTTGGTACAACGTGATGGCGTCTTCAACGGCGTAAATGGCGGAGGCGCCCTCAGCCGCTTTTTCGTACCACCAGCTTGCCTCAAAGTGTTTTTCGGCTCGATTAAAGTGCAGGGCAATTTGGTGGCTAACCAATCTGTCTGGTTTTTCGAATAATGAAGCCATGCCGCGTGCAACTTGTAAGTGCATATCGGGACGGGTTTGTGCTGGTATGGTGTCGTAACTCACTTCTTGAATTAAGGCGTGTTTAAAAAGGTATCGATCACCTTCTACATTTCTTTGTTGAATAATGATTTGATTTTCGAGAAGCGCTTCAAGATCGTTTTGGACTTGAAGGCGACTTAGTAAAGACACCTCTGTGAGTATCTGATAATCAAACTCTCGCCCCAGTGTTGCGGCGAGTTGCAGTGTATCCTTAGCGTAGGTCAGCCCATCAATTTTGTTTTGAATCGACTCTCGCAGTGTCAGCGGGATTTGGAGCGTTTTTTCTGAATCTTTAAAAGAGACTTTTCCATCAATGACGTGAGTTAATTCGTGTTTCTTTAGCATTTGTACCAGCTCTTCGATAAAAAGCGGTACGCCATCCGTCCGAGTGAGAAGAACTTGGTTTACCTCTTCAGATACCAGAGCACCATCAAAGAGGGTAGATATGAATTGGTGAGTATCCGGTGTCTGCAGAGGTGCTAATTGCATCGAAGTGATGTCGCATTCCTCTAGACATTCTTGAAGTGGAGAACGCGATGTCATGAGCAATGTTTTATCTGTGCCAGCATTTTGTGCGATGAGGTAATGGATAAACTCTAACGTCATTGGATCTGCCCAATGCGTGTCCTCAACTACATAAAGGGTCGCCTCTGGATTTGACTGTTGCAGAAGACAGTTGAGACCTTCAAACAGCAGCGATTTGTGTACGGATGGGTCGATGTTTGAGAGCGTCTTTTTTTGGGAAGACTCTATGCTTAACCAAGCAAAAAGCAACGTGGTGATTTCGTCTTTTTGTCCTGTTACTTTCCCCTTCTGAATCAACTCGGCCAGCCGTTCACCACTATCTCGGGTATGCCTGAACAATGTGTGTTTGAGAAAAGCCAAAATGGGAAACAGAGCATTGGATTTGTGCTCCGGCAAGCACTGAAAAATCAAGTGGGGTCGATTTTGGTGAAACTCATGAACTAACCTTGATTTCCCAATTCCCGCCTCTCCTTGAAGGTGAATAGCAGGTGTTGTTTGATTTGTGGTGAGTGTTTTCAGCTGGCTCACTTCCAGTGAACGACCAACCATGGAACGTTGGTTGCGCGTACCCCGAAGGAACCCAAATGCTTCGAGAGTTCGTTCAGACTTCAGTGCGACATGCGCTATGTTTTCAGACGCTGTGGCCGTCTCTTCAAAATGATAAAAAGATTGCAGTAAGGTTTCGCTATCGCTAGAACAGAGAATGTTTCTGTCTTCTGCTAATCGCACCAAATCAGTGACAATATGGTTCGAGAGTCCATCAGGCACTTGATTATTTCTAACCAAATATTGATCGCTATGAATGGCTATATGAAACTGGAATCGATACCCGTATTGCTGCCGAATGTAAGAATCTTGTTGATTGGCTAGGCTGATGATCTCCAGTGCAGTACGCGCCGCAAATCGTGTGTCATTGTCGCTGGCAACAGGGTAGCCGAAATAGAAAAGGGACAAATCGCTTAAGTTGCCAACGTGAAACCCACCGTATCGCTTGGCAATATCAATGCATTTATTGCGCGTCGATTGGAATACAGCCTCGATGATGTCGGCGTGTTCCGATTTACCCTCAATGCTTATAGCGCTAATGCGCAATGCTAGCGAAGCTATCTGTTTTTTGTGTGAAGAATCGACTTGGACCGCTGGAAAGTGTGTCGAGTCATCTTGCCTTAGCGCAACGGTTATCTCTTCACTTGACTCGTTTTTTTGAATAGGGCAGCTTTGAATGAGATTGGTGTGAATTCGACCGACCAAATTGCTGACGATCATACTATCGAGTTGGTTGTAAGTTTCTTCAGCGCTTACGGTTCGTTCACTGACTCGTTTTTGTAAAACTTGCCGCAGCAAACTCCCAAGAGGATGAGACAACAACTCCTTAGGCACAGGAATAGGCGTATCGCTTAGGTGTTGGTGGTAAGTCTCAGCAATGCCTCCCCCTTTTACGGCTGGCGAGCCCGTCAGGCATTCAATGAAGACCAAGCCCCACATATAGAGATCGGAGCTAAAGGTAACGGCTTCTCCCCGTAATTGTTCCGGCGCACAATAAGTTGGTGTGCCCAGTGTTTCTTGGTCTAGCGTGAGCGTTTGGTAACTGGATGTTCTATTTTCAAACGCTTGTGTACTGATGCCAAAATCGAGCAATTTGGCATGAAGCTTGGCGCCGTTGTGAGACAGCATGATATTTGAAGGCTTGATATCGCGATGGATAACGCCACATTGATGTGCATGAACAAGGGCATCTAAAACCTGAAGCATGATGGAGCGGGTGCTTTCGATATCAAGTGCACCGTAGGTATGAAGGTGCTCGTTCAGCGGTGTGCCTTCCACATATTCAAACACACTGTAGATACAGCTTGTCGCGACGCTTCCCTTATCCAAAAGCCGCACAATATTGGGGTGGCTAAATTGACTAACAAACTGGCTCTCGCGATCAAAGCGCGCGATTTCTCGTTGTCTTTTTTGTTCGTTGAACCCCGTGTCTAGTTGCAAAAACTTTATCGCAACGCTTTGTTCGGTATTCAAATATTTGGCTTTATAGACGGAACCAAAACCGCCTTCGCCAATCTTGTGTTCTAATTCGTACCCTTTTGCAGACAATGCCTGCCGGATTTCTAGATTAGGTAACATAACGGGGCATATCGGCTTAGCTTTCGAATTTGCGATTGTGGGTTAGCTTTCATTCTTTCCGCTTTTCACTATGTCTATGTTGGCGGTATTTAAACGAACTTCGCCTCCTTGAAGCTGTAAGATTTGGCAAGCATCTATGCCGCTAAAGCTGGCTGTATCTCTTAAGCGAGTACGCAATCGATGAAGGCGTATTCGGGTATTTTCAGGTTCGATGCCGAGTGAATTGGAGAGCTCATTCAAATTCACCCATCCGCAATGAGCAGGTTCATACCCTTGCGCGCGATCAGAATTAGATTGTCTAGCCAAACAAAGGAACAAATAGAGTTGGTTGTATAGACGGTGCCCACCAATGGTTGCCGTGTGTTCAGAATCATTAATCGATAACTGAATTTCTTCTTCATCACTGGAAACATTTATGTGGAACGTCAAATCTTCAATGGTTCGCACTACCGGACGGTTCTGGCAGGTTTTTTCTTCTATGCGGTTGGTTTGAAGTGTGTATTCTCCACCATCAATGTGAATGGTGTCGCCATCATAAACTTTGGTGCTTTCCCAGTTGTCGCCAACCAATGTTTCTAGATACCAAATCCCATTTTCACAGTAGAGAGAAAGCTGCTTGGAGAGTTTGGTGAACGGCTTATTCAAGCAAATGGAAGGAAGAGACTTGGAATTAATCAGCATATCGCTTGGTTCATCGCTCGATACCAATGTGAAAGCATCACCAGCCTTTGAAGATAAAGCGATCTTATCGTTTTTCTGTAGAGCGACGGTTTGGTCTTTAGTGATTCTTTTACTGTTTACCCAAACACCATTTGTGCTTTTATCTTGAATGTACCAACCGTTTTCTTGCCAAAACATGACGGCATGTATTCGAGATATATCGTTTCGTGATAATGGCGTATGGCAATCTTTTGAACGACCAATCGTGTGGTACTGCCTTAAATAGATGCTGTCACCCGAAGATGAATTCAGTATCCCTCCATGAAAATAGACGCTTTCTGATAATGGAGAGGCTGATGCACTATCGGATGTAGATGGTTTCTGATCGAATGATTGAGCTTTATGATTGATCGACATGAGTATGTATCCAGACAGTATCTTATGAATGTATATCGATTCAGTTTTATAAGGATAATACGCATATAGTTTTATGAATGACAACGGTTATTAGTACGTAGTGTAACCATTTGCAAAAATAATGAGTGCCGTTTCACTATATTGCAATGAATATCTTAGATGTGTGAAAGCAAAAAATAAGGTTATCTATTGCAACAGGTGAGCTGTTTACTCATTTAACTCTATTAGCATCCTCTCTGCTTCTTCAATATCATTGAACCAAGCGTCTAACCTCGAACCATCAATATGCAATGCCCGCCCTCTGATACTTTGCTTTAGATCTTCTTTTGGATAAATGACTGCACGAAGGCTATCCGATCCAAGTTCAGCTTTTTTGGCTACCATAACTCCCGCCTTTCGGCATAACATATGGTTATATTGACCGTTGTGTGCAGATACGGAGTATTGTTCGAATTGATCTACTTTGTCGTACCACTGAAAAAGGGTTTCTTTTAATTGATAGAGTTCTTTCTGAGTCCGTTCTAAATGAGAAGATAACTTGTGATTTAATACTGTACTGTATTTAAACAATTCGCTTTCAACTGAGTTTAAATACTCATTTTGGATCAAACCAGATAACTCTACATCATACTGGAAGATATCTCTCAAATTCTCATCTCGGAAGCTTGACTTAGATTCGATCCAAAATTCGGACAGACTATCATCAAGGCTTTGTTCTAATGCGATTATTTCATGTGTGAGGTTGTCGGTTGAGTGGACTTTTTTCGACTGCTTATGAAGTAAAAAGAATGAAACAGCCAAAGTACCAAGTACTAATAAATTAATTGCGTGTGGAGGGCTAATTATGTCCACAACTATAGCAAGACTAGTGGCAACCGAAAGAGTCACCCCTCCTTTCACTAAGTTTTGTATCTTCTTTGATTTTTTAAGGTTTGTTTGTAAGATACTTTTTTCTCTTTCAGCCTCTTCTCTGGATTTGATTATTTGGCGGCTTTGAGCAATGATATTTTTTGCATCAGCCTGTTCATTTTGGAAGTGTTCAGCAATAGATTGGTATGAATTTCTTTCTGCTTTCAGTTTACTGTATTCATTAAGCATATGTAAGGAAGCATAGTGTAGCGCTTTGTATTTATACCAAATAAGCTGGGAGGCGAATAAAGCACCTTCAAAGGAATTATCGTTGAGGTTTAGCGGGTGAAGCATTCGAGGAGTGTAGGTAAATTGGGTAGATACCCACTCTTGCGTTTCGTTGGTTGAATTATAGGTTTTCGTAAGAAAAGCTTTCCACTTTTTTAGCAAACAGTGGTTCACTTGCGCAAAGCTAGTGGGGTATTGCTCTTCAAACTTTTTGCAGACGATCAAAAAATGGGAGAGTTTAGCTTTTTGGATGGCTCCCAAGTCATTGGTTGCACCCTCAACCCAAAAGCTGCTGGGCGACTTCTCAAGCTGTTGTAGGCATAGCTCAGCTCTATATTCATAGGAGTCATAGGTTTTAAATGTTGTTGTTGATTCCTCAAAATATTGTTTTGCTTTATCAATGTTACCAGATTTGTTAGCAGCAATAGCCATGTGAGTGAAGCATAAGGAATGAAGTAGTGTTTCATCACTATCTAACATGCTAAGAGCTCGCTCATTGATGGCGAAACATTTTTTTAATTGTTCATCACGGTTTCCGTAAATCGCATACAGTCGACCCAACCAAAAGCAGCTAAAAAAATCGGAACCGAATTCGTCTATTACTCTTTGTAAATTTTTAATAGCTTCTTCAACGTGCCCAAAATTTAGGCTTTCATAAGCCCAATTTTTGCGTTGAGCAATGTCGGCCGATAGTGGGCTAACTTGATGTTTTAGTTGTTCCCGCCTATAAACTTTACGTAATTGAGTAGATATTTGTTCTGGCAATTTGTCTAAATGTTCCAATGGGAATCCGGAGACATTTAATACGCCATGAGAAAGAGAAAACTTGTCATTTTCCCCTAGTGTTTTCCAGATATCACCTTCTAGAGCTTGAGTAATTTTTCGGGCGATTACCTCTGGATCTTCGCTTGCAATAGTACCGACAGTTACATGGCTTGAAAGCAAATGATAGATACGGGATATATCGGGTCGCATTCTATTGGAGTGTTGGTACTCATCGCCGATCATGAATGCGAAAATATCTACATCATCTTCAATTGCTTGTTCTATTTCCAGCTCAATATAGGTTTTTTCCTCTACCTTACTACCAACATCCTGTCCAAGTATGCAAACGAGATAGCGACTATTGCTTACATGCTGCAAGCTGTTTTCTAGTGGTGCGCTTTTATAAGCTTCAAGTCGAGCAAGATGATGGGGTCTAAGACCACACCTTTGCAATGTAACTGATTCACCCACTCGCTTTGTAACGTGCTCAACAAGAGGCTTAAACTCAGAAAATGAGAACGAGAAGAAGATATTATCCATTAACTGTCCTTGGTATTAACATTTTGACAGTTCTGATATTGTAATTTTTGAGAACATCAGAACTCGGTTCCTTTGCATCAGGCATCATTTACCGCTTTACAGACTGAGTCAAACTTAAACGACATTGTCCAAGAGGCACCTACGCCATATATTTCACTAGGGGCAGCGTTACCGCGATCTGTTTTTACAGCGACAATCCTTTTCTTAAGCTTCACTGCTTTTTCAATCTCCCATTTTACCCAGTCACTTTTGTAGGTATCTTTACCTACAATACATAAGAAATAATGGGCATTGTTTATTTTTGCGGAGATAGCACGCTTGATAATGGTAGCGTCGGTGCTATTAACCGAAACATCGGCAGAGTGGTCGTGGAAACCAAATTTAAACTGACCATTTGCATCCCAAGCCAATAGTAAGTTTTTATAATGGCGATCATTGTCGTAGCTGATAAACTTCGCCATTACTTGCAGCTCCGATTGTAGGTGAATCGCTCTCTAGGATTTAGTATCCAAGATTTGTGAGTATCTCTACGTTCAAATGCGTCATCAATGGCATTGAATAGGGTATCTTTTCTCGTTGGGTAGTCGATTACTCTAGCATAGCAATCGAGTTGTTCGTTATTTTGTAGCAAATTTAGGTTAAGGCGATCGGGGTATCCTTCTCCAGTATAGCTAGGTAGCTTAATACCTAATAACCCATTAGGCTTTGATAGCGATGTATTTTTTAAAGAAGATTGGATTTCCCAGTCAACGTATTTTCTTGCCCACGTATATTGTCCGAGCATAATTAAAGTTACTGTGGAGCTGCTTAAATAAAGTTCTCGAATACGGCGCATTATGTAGTCTGGGTTATTACTATCAATAATATCTCCAGGCATCTCTTCACCGATGCCACGCGCAATGAATATATTACGCTCATGGTCAAAGGTGCTGATAAAGTCATTGACTTCGTTGGCGTCTTCTTTGTGATAGGAGATAAAGCATTTATGTCTAGCCATAATGGATCTCCTTTATCACTTCTTTCGATTTTTTGAAGGTATCAACTTCCCAATCTAAAGGACTTTCTTTAATGAAAAATTGTTCATATTTAGAGGCTTCAGTTGTATCTTTTAATGCGAAGTAGCAGTTAGAAAGTGAGGCGTATATCCACTTTTTATCCAAGCGGTTATCGAAATCACCAACTTCAACCAGATCAGTTAAGTTGCCAATTATGCGTTTACGAGTCTGTTTTGCTTCGTAACAGCAGTAGGTCTCTTCCTCATCGTGTTGTGTATTCAAGGCCTTTTCATCTAAGCAAAGTGCATAGTTTTCACCATTATAGTAATCATCAGTGATCTTAAAACACTTGCCGTAATATTCGATAGCTCTATCCAGACTCGATGCTTCTTTTGTCACCCACCACATATTTTTGTAGATGGCGCCTGTGATCCCTAGAGTTTCCGGATCATTGGTGCTCTGATTGTCAGGTGTGAGTTTACTGATGATAGTTAAGGCATCGATTAGTGCAGTGATATCTTGAGGGTTACTTTTGTAACGAGATAATGCCCATTGCTGGATAAAGTAAGGTTCAGATACAGAAGAATTACTAGCTTTTTCCCAGAACTTAACAGCCTGCTCAAAATTGTTACTCCGCATCATCTGCGTAGCTTTTTCAACCAAAGCAAACAGCAGTTTCTCTTTTTCTGCTAAGTCATCAATGAGCTGGACATACTCGCTCTTCGGAAGAATTGGTGGCTTAATGTCATTAATAAATTCATATAATGGGCTATCAACCTGATTCTGTTCAGTAACTGTTGTTATCAATTCTATAAGGTGTTGCTTACAGCGTTCAGCTTCATCAACACCAATATCTTCACCGAGATGTGAGTACATACACATTCGATTATGATCTAAATCGAATGGAATTTTACCATTCTTCTCTTTGAGGATAATCGTAGAATATGGTCTTACACCATGGCGGATACCTAGTTCATAGATAGCGTTCGGATTGAAAGTAGTGATGTCTGCGACAACTAGATCTGCTTGCATAAGCAACGCGTACATACTTTTATCAATAAGACCTGAGTCAAGTACTTCATCAGCACGGACACATTCATAACCAGATGCCGTAACTGCTGGACGAATAATGTTTTTGTAGGTTTTATCTAGGTCGTAGGTTTTACCTAAGTCAGGATCGCTTTTTTTGCCAAATCCCATGATGACAAAACAGATTTTGGTTTGATTTTTCATCTTATGGTCAATTTTATCGATAAGGTGTGGAAGAAAAAATTATTTTATATGAGTTTTGTTGTATTTATTTTGATGTATGTAAAACTATGAGAGAGAAAATGAATGGGTGTATGTTTCAGTAATGCGTCCAAGGTTGTATGAAAGAATATTTTATGATTGTAGTGAGCATTTGGGTATGCCCAGCATTATAATTTCGAGATTTGCTCTGGGTAATATCTAAGAAAATTAATGAGGACTCTGTCAGAAAAGTGAGCTGTTACCTAAATTTGTTTTAGTTTCTGAATTATTAATGTAGTTTTGCCGACCATATAAAATAAAAACACCTGAACTGTGAAGTGACCCCATAAAGTTGGTTGTCCAATTTTGAGGGCAGTTCAGGTGTTTTTTAAATAGAGTCTTTCCGTTACTGGTGGGTGTAAAAGAGTTTGTTATCTCATAGTAACAAACTCTTCCGAGCCCGTTGGGTGGATAGCCACCACGCTGTCGAAGTCTTCTTTAGTTGCGCCCATCTTCATGGCGACGCCGAAGCCTTGAATCATTTCGTCTACCGCGAAACCGATGCCGTGTAAGCCAACGACTTTTTCATCGTCGCCTGCACAAACCAGTTTCATTTTGCATGGTTGACGATGCTGAGTAACCGCTGTGTACATGGCCGTGAAGCCCGAGGTGTACACTTTAACGTTCTCTTCGCCGTATTGATCAATGGCTTCTTTCTCGGTTAAGCCAATGGTGCCAATTGGTGGATGGCTGAATACCACGGTAGGCACGAGGTTGTAATCCATTTTTGCGTTTGGCTTGTTGTTGAACAAACGCTCAGACAACTGGCGACCTGCTTTAACCGCTACAGGTGTTAGTTCGATACCGCCTTCCATGATGTCGCCTACACAGTAAATACCATCAACGTTGGTTTGCTGGTATTCGTCTACTTTGATGTAGCCGTAATCGGTGGTTTCAACACCTGTTGATGCAAGGTTGATAGCATCAGTAGCAGGGTGACGACCGATCGCCCAGATTAGGGTGTCGACATTTTGGCTACGACCGCTTTCGAAATGCAGTGTTAGGCTGCCATCGTCTTCTTTTACGACTTCTTTTGGAACTGAATTCGTATGAAGTGTTGGACCTTCTGCTTCCATCACTTCCATTAGCGTTTCAACGATAAGCGGGTCAAAGCTGCGAAGTGGTGACTCTTTACGCACAAACAGATGCGTTTCCGTGCCCAGTGCGTTAAGTACGCCTGCGATTTCAACGGCAATGTAGCCTGCACCCACAACCGCTACGCGTTTTGGCTGCTCTTCAAGGTCGAAAAAGCCATTGGAGTCGATGCCGTATTCAGCGCCAGGAATGTTAGGGATAGTCGGGCGGCCGCCTACTGCAATCAGAATGTGGTCTGCAGTGTAATGCTCGCCGTTCACTTCTACTGTCTTCGCATCAACAAACTTAGCAAAGCCTCTAATCACATTGACTTTGTTGTTGCCCAATACGCGGTCGTAAGACTGATGAATACGGCCAATGTAAGCTTGACGGTTTTCAACCAGCTTACTCCAATTAAACCCTTTTACATCAACATCGAAGCCATAGTCTTCAGCATACAGATTCATTGCTTCTGCGACTTGAGCGCCATGCCACATCACTTTCTTTGGAACGCAACCTACGTTTACGCACGTACCGCCAAGATCTTGAGCTTCAATGAGCGCGACTTTGGCACCATACATCGATGCACGGTTTGCAGAGGCAATGCCGCCGCTGCCGCCGCCGATGCAAATATAATCAAAATGTGTTGCCATGACTTTCTCCGATTATTGTTTCATTTATTATTGGGTTGCGCTCTGAATGATTCGTTCAAGCTTATTCTGGAACGATCCATTCCACCTTAAAGTGACCCGTTACTGGCGCAATTACTTCCTTTAAATATGGAAGAATTTCTTTCATTTGGTTTTCTAGCTTCCATGGCGGGTTGATTACAATCATCCCAGAAGCAGTCATGCCGCGCTCATTAGTATCGGCAGAGACGCCCAGTTCTACTTGTAATATCTTTCTAATTCCGAGTTTTTCAAGCCCTGAGAGCATGTCATCGATATCGTGACGGTTCACCACCGGGTACCAGATCGCATAAACACCCGTCGCCCAACGTTTATGAGATTGGGCAATGGCATTCACCACATCGCGGTATTCGTGTGCTAATTCATAAGGTGGATCAATCAAAACAAGACCGCGTCGCTCTTTCGGTGGCAAGCTTGCTTTTAAACGCTGAAACCCGTCTTCTTTGTATATGCTGACTTGGCGATCGCGATGAAATTCTTGTTCCAAAAGAGGGTGATCGCTCGGGTGAAGCTCGGTTAACACCATTCTGTCTTGCTTGCGAATATGAGCACGCGCGACACGAGGTGAACCAGGGTAGTAACGTAAACTGCTATCCTGATTCAAAGACTGGACGGCTTCAAGGTAAGTTTGTATTTCTTCCGGCAGGTTGTTTGCTTGCCATAAGCGAGCGATACCTTGTTTGTATTCGCCTGTTTTTTCGGACCATTCGTGCGTTAAGTCGTAGCGACCCACACCAGAATGCGTATCGTGATACACGTAAGGTTTTTCTTTTTGATTCAATGCGTTCAATATTAAAGATTGAACGATATGTTTCAGTACATCGGCATGGTTGCCTGCATGGAAGCTGTGACGGTAACTTAACAAAATAGTCTCTTACAAGTTTGAATTGGCGAGCGCAAGAGGCTCATTATATCAAAGGCAGGGTTCACTGTGTGAGCCTTGCTGACGTTGGCTATTGAAAAATCCCGTCCCGACCTACATTTAGTAAAGGACAAAATGATAAAAGGAATGAAAAATGTCTAACCCATTACTGACGTTTACTGATCTTCCCCCGTTTTCCGACATTAAGCCAGAGCACGTAAAACCTGCCGTTGAGCAAGCGATTGATGCGTGTCGTGCCAAAGTGGATGAAGTGGTCGCAAACAATGCGACACCAAGCTGGAACAGCGTATGTGCACCATTAGCGGAAGTGGATGACAAACTAAATCAGATTTGGTCTCCAGTGAGTCACTTGAACTCGGTAAAGAACAGCAACGAGCTGCGCGAAGCGTATGAAAGCTGCCTTCCATTGCTGTCTGAGTACGGCACTTGGGTTGGACAACACAAAGGTTTGTACGACGCTTACAAAGCAATAAAAGCTTCAGATGAATTTGATACTTTGTCTCAGGCGCAGAAGAAAAGCATTATTGATGCGCTGCGTGACTTTGATTTGTCGGGTATCGGCTTACCAGCAGACGAGCAGCATCGCTATGGTGAAATCAGCAAGCGCATGTCGGAATTGAGCTCTCAGTTTTCGAACAATGTGCTGGACGCTACCATGGGATGGTCGAAGCAAGTTACCGATGAAAAAGAGCTGGCAGGCATGCCTGAATCGGCATTGGCGGCAGCAAAAGCCGCAGCAGAAGCCAAAGAGCTGGATGGCTGGTTGCTGACACTGGATATTCCTTCTTACCTTCCGGTTCTGACTTACTGTGATAACCAGGCTCTCCGTAAAGAGCTGTACGAAGCCTACGTGACTCGCGCTTCTGATCGCGGTCCTAATGCAGGTAAGTGGGATAACACAGAACTGATCACAGAGCAGTTGAAACTGCGTCATGAAATTGCTCGTTTGCTCGGCTTTAGTGCGTTCAGTGAAAAATCACTGGCGACAAAAATGGCGGAAAACCCACAGCAAGTGCTGGGCTTTTTGAACGAGTTGGCGGTGAAAGCCAAACCACAAGGTGAACGCGAAGTTCAAGAACTGCGTGATTTTGCAGAGCAAGAGTTTGGCGTATCTGATCTGAATCTTTGGGACATCGCTTACTACAGCGAGAAACAAAAGCAGCATCTATTCCAGATTTCTGACGAAGAGCTGCGCCCGTACTTCCCTGAAGACAAAGCGGTATCTGGTCTATTTGAAGTCTTGAATCGCGTTTTTGGCATGAAAGTGACCGAGCGTGAAGGCGTAGACGTATGGCATGAGTCGGTGAAGTTTTACGACATCTTCGACAGCAATGGCACACTGCGTGGCAGTTTCTACCTAGACTTGTACGCTCGTGAGCACAAGCGTGGTGGCGCGTGGATGGATGAATGCCGTGTGCGTCGTACTAACGCCGATGGTGAATTGCAAACTCCAGTGGCTTACTTGGTGTGTAACTTCAACAAGCCAGTGGGCGATAAGCCAGCACTATTCACTCACGATGAAGTTGTTACCTTGTTCCACGAAACAGGTCACGGCATCCACCACATGCTGACGCAAATCGACGTATCGGCGGTATCGGGCATCAACGGTGTACCTTGGGATGCTGTTGAACTGCCAAGCCAGTTCCTAGAAAACTGGTGTTGGGAAGAAGAAGCGCTGGCGTTTATCTCGGGTCATTACGAAACGGGCAAACCGCTTCCAAAAGCCATGTTAGATAAAATGCTGGCGGCGAAAAACTTCCAATCTGCGATGTTTATTCTTCGCCAATTAGAGCTTGGCCTGTTCGATTTCACGCTTCACACCGAATACGATCCAGACATCGGAGCTCGTGTATTAGAAACGTTGGCGCAAGTGAAAGAGAAAGTCGCGGTATTGCCAAGCGTTGAGTGGAACCGTTTCTCTCATAGCTTCAGCCATATTTTCGCGGGTGGTTACAGTGCAGGTTACTACAGCTACTTATGGGCGGAAGTCTTGTCTTCAGATGCGTACTCACGTTTCGAAGATGAAGGTATTTTCAATGAAGATACCGGACGTTCATTCCTGAATAACATTCTGGAAATGGGCGGCAGTGAAGAGCCAATGGAATTGTTTAAGCGTTTCCGTGGTCGCGAGCCTGAAATCGATGCCTTGCTACGTCACTCTGGTATTACGGCATAATTGCCCAGCTTGACTTAGATTTGCAAAAACCACCTTCGGGTGGTTTTTTTATGGGTTCACGTTTCTATTGATGGGATTTTGTAGGGAAATTAGAGTCTCTGTGGACTGAACTTCATCGATGGCTTGAAGTTTGTCTATCAGCACAAATTGCAATTCTTCGATCGATTTACACATCAGCTTTACAAAAATGTTGTATGCCCCAGTGGTGTAATAAGCTTCGACCACTTCATCCAAAGCATTCAGTTTTTCTAGAGCGGAATGGTAATCGCGGGCCGCATTGAGGTTGATCCCGATAAAACAGCAGACGTCGTAACCCAGTTTTTTGGTATTGACGATCACTTCGGTGCCTTCAATCACATCCGCCGCTTTCATCTTTTCGATACGAACGTGAATGGTGGCAGGGCTAACGTTGAACTGCTTCGCCATTTCAGCATAAGGGGTTCTGGCGTCTTCCATCAGCGCTTTAAGAATTTCACGGTCCAGATCATCAAGACGTGCTGTGGCGGTTTGCATACGTGTTCCCTCTGATTCAATGGCTACATCCTATCTTGCAAACTCATGCTTCACAACAGCTCTTGTTGTCGTCATCTGATATACTCACTGAAATTAAATGGATATAGAGAGAGCGTACCGAGTGCGGATTGTTGGGGTAATACTAACGCTCATGCTGAGCTTTGCCGTACAGGCGAGCGAGAACGTATTGGTGGTTCATTCATACCATCAAGGTTTCTTCTGGACGGACAATTTTCAAGAAGGCCTGGCTCAGCGCCTCGATGCTCATCAAATCCCAAATCGAGTGTTCTATCTCGATTCCAAACGTTTACAAACACCAGAATATTTTGCTCAGCTAGAAAACCTATTCAAAACCAAGCTAGAACAAGAGTCTTTCAAAGCCATTATCGTGAGCGATAACAACGCGCTCAATATGATGCAAAACCTGCATGAATACGTCGGTGACACGCCCGTTATCTTTGGTGGTATCAATAATTACTCACCTAAACTCCACCAAGATCTTAATGCCACGGGTATCTCGGAGAATATTGACCTCCACAACAACATTCGGCTGATAAAGAAGTTACAGCCAAATGTGGAACGCGTTGTAGTGCTGACGGATTATTCGGTAACAGGGGAGGCGGCCAGAGCCCAAATTGCTAAATATTTGAATGAGAACCCAGATGACAAATCATTGGTGGAAAGTGTTGTTCCAGAAACATTTGATGAACTGTTGAATGTTGCCTCCGGCTTAAATGCAGAAAACAGCATCCTATTTTGGATTTACTTTCGCGATAAGCAGGGCAACGTGATTGAGGATGTGTCGTGGAAAACTCTCAATGAGCGAGCGAATGCTCCAGTGTATATGGCTTATAACGCTGGTCTCGGGCTGGGCAGCGTCGGCGGTTTTATGCAAGACGGGTTTGCCAATGGCGCAGCGGTAGGAGAGCTGCTTTTTACGGTCTTGAACCAGAAAGAAGGAGAGCCATTACCTACTCCTCGCCCTATTCGTACCCATTTAAAATTGGATTATCAAGTTTTGCAAAAATGGGGCATGAAAGATTCGGCAGTGCTCGCAGATACCATTCTGAACAAACCCGAACCGTACTTTGTGCAATACGCACGTGAAATAAAAGTGCTCTCTACCGCTGTGTTTATACTACTTGCCGTTATTGGGTCGCTGCTTTATTACATGAAGCGTCTCAAGCAGAGTGAAACACAAGCCAAGCAAAGCCAAGTACTGCTGGAGTCCATATTCGATCAAAGTTATCAATACATTGGTATTGTGGATCAGTTTGGAAAATTGGTGTCGAGCAACAACAAACTTCAAGACTTGCTTTACGTGAAAGGGGCCCAGTATGGTCGCCCCATTTGGCAATATCGAGGGTGGTGTGAAGAGTCAAAGAAAACATTCAAAGAATACCTTGAGCAAATAGGACAAGAAGACTCTGTTCGATTTGAAGCCGAATTGATTCGCCAGCATTATGGATTGAGTGTTCTGGATGTTGCGATTAAACCGCTCCCCCATGAGATTGGCGATCAATGCCATTTCCTGCTGGAAGCGCAAGACATCACAGCGCGTAAAGCGACCGAGCAAAAATTACTCGCCAGTGAAGCCGATTTTCGTCATTACTACGAAAAGCAACCCGTGATGATGATGACACTGGATGAAAACAACCGAATTCAAGCGGTGAACCGATTCGCACAAGAGTTGCTTAGCTATTCCGCACAGCAAATGCTCGGACGGAAATTAGAAGATTTCTATGCTGGTTCGGTTGAACTGAATGCGCGCCAAGTACTGCTTCAGCCCAAACCTCACCATCTTTCTGTTTGGCGACGTGAAATTGAATACACGACTGCGAGTGGCTTCACCATTTGGGTTCGAGAAAATATCCGCCCATTAACCGAAACTCACCAATTGCTGATTGTGGGTGAAGACATCAGTGAAACCCACGATTTGTCACAGCAATTGGCGTATCAGGCTCAACACGATTTACTGACAGGCACTTACAACCGAAACTTCTTTGAGCAGCAATTGCAAAAAGCCATGGTGGAAGTCGAAGGGCATGTTCGCACTCATGCCATGCTGTTCCTCGATCTCGATCAACTCAAGGTGATTAACGATACGGTTGGGCATGAAGCCGGAGATGAAGCCATTGCTTTTTGTGCGTTGTTGATTCAACAAATTTTGCCCAATAGTGCCATTTTATCGCGCATGGGGGGGGATGAGTTTGCTGTGTTATTGCGAGATTGCGCTAAAAGTGAAGCGACTGATATTGCTCAGTCGATCATTGATCAATTGAATCAGCACCCATTTGTTCGTGATGATCTAACATTGAATATCAGCTGTTCCATCGGAATTCGGCTTATTGACCACACCGCAGACTCGCCTCAGATGGTGCACGCGCACGCCGATACTGCTTGTCATGCCGCTAAGGAAGAAGGCAGAAACCGCTATCAGCTTTACTTGCTAGACGATGAAGAGCTCAAGCAACGTGAGCGCGAGATGGAAAGCGTGAATTTGGTACATGAAGCGATTGCGAATGATCGCCTGCAGCTATTTGCCCAACAAATTCAGGGCTTAGAAAAAGAGAATGCTCACCAATGCTACTTTGAAATATTGGTTCGGCTGGTGGACTCTAATGGGGAATACATTTCCCCAGGTGTCTTCATGCCTGCGACCGAGCGTTACAATATTGCGCATTTAGTTGATAAGTTTGTCGTCACTAGGACGTTGAGTTGGCTAGACGAACATCCAGAGCAAGCGGCGCATCTAGACAGAGTGTCGATTAATATTTCGGGGCAATCGGTGGGTAACCAAGACTTTATGACGACGTTGAAAGGTGCGTTGCAGCAGAGCAAATTTCCTAATCACAAAGTCTGCTTAGAGATAACTGAAACCGCTGCGATTCATAGTATTAAGCAAGCGAGCCAAGCGTTTACCGAATTGAAATCGTTAGGTTGTTTGGTGGCGTTGGATGATTTTGGTTCGGGGCTATCTTCCTTTGGTTATCTGAAAACTCTCCCCGTTGATATCGTGAAGATTGATGGTATTTTTGTGCGAGAAATAGACCAAAATGAGAGCGATTATGTCATGGTTCGCTCCATTAACGATCTCGCTCAGCAAATGGGCAAAGTCACGGTTGCTGAATTTGTGGAGTCGTCTGCCGTGATGGCTTGTTTGAGCAAATTAGGCGTGAATTACGGGCAAGGCTACCATATAGGTATGCCCAAGCCACTGTCAGAACTAGTGGACGAGCTCGTTCTGGAAAAGCGCACTTTACTCGCGGAAAATGACTAGCGGTATTCACTAAGCTGTTCGTGATTGCCATTCGTGATTATTGTGTGAATCTGAGGTTATTCAGGTAAACTGACGCAAAAATTTCCCCTTGGAGCCAACCGTGCAGCTGAACCTTATCTGCGAAGCCCCTCATCGACAATCTGAACTCAACGCCATTGCTGGGCAATGGGGACTGACTCATGACCCTAAATCTGAATTTGGTTTGGTGCTTACTCATGAACGCTTAGAGCTGCGCAAGTTAGATGAAATAAAACTTGGGGCGATATACGTCGACTTAGTGGGTGGAGCCGTCGGTCACAGGCGCAAATTCGGTGGTGGTAAAGGGCAGGCTATCGCCAAAGCTGCGGGTTTGAATAAAGGTGCGACGCCTACGATTTTGGATGGCACTGCGGGGTTGGGTCGAGATGCATTTGTGTTGGCTTCTCTGGGGTGTCATGTTCAAATGGTGGAGCGAAACCCAGTGGTTGCAGCGCTGTTAGATGATGGCTTATCCAGAGCTAAACTCGACTCAGAAATAGGCTCGTGGGTGAGTGAAAGAATGTCTCTTCTTCATGCGTCGAGCCTCGATGCCTTAAATGAATTGCGTAATAACGCAGAGTTTGAAGCCCCTGATGTGGTCTACCTCGACCCAATGTATCCTCACCCAGAGAACAAAAAGAAATCAGCGTTAGTGAAAAAAGAGATGCGTGTATTTCAATCATTAGTAGGCGCAGACCATGATGCTGACGGGTTATTAACCCCTGCTTTTGAATTGGCAAAAAAACGCGTTATTGTTAAACGTCCTGACTACGCCGACTGGTTAGATGGCGAAAAACCGTCCATGGCGATAGAGACCAAAAAAAATCGATTTGATGTATATGTAAAGGCATCAATGACATAACAATTCGACGTAAATTACCGCTTGCTTCGGCGCATTCCTATCTGTATATCTAAGTAAGAATGATTCTTATAGTTAATTGCTTTCTGTAATTGACGTATATTGGAGCCGGAGCAGTAAAATGGCAGAGCGTTTTTGCAAACTAAATCGTCGTGACATCAGCGCCAGTTTGGGTGAAATCCATGCTTTGGTGTCTTCCCCTAAATATCTCTGCCGTTCTTGTGCACGTTCTTCCTCTGACAAAAAGAATCTGTGTAAACCTGCCGCAATTCCGCCCGCTTCTTGCATGGAAAATGCCTCAGAGAAACAAGCCAAATGTGGTTTGGTTGCCGAATCCCTCGCCGCTGATCGCGTTTTACAGCAAGCCACCTCTGGTGCCGATGGAGTTGAAATCTCGATTGAACCATCTCAGCCAATACTGACCGAAAGCAATGAATTGACGTTGTCGAAAAAAGCATTGAAAAAACAAAAGAAAGGTCAGAAAAAGCTGAAAGGTATATTGAAAAAACAGAAGAAAATACTTAAAAAGCAAAAGAAATTACTCAAGAAACACAAGAAATTAGAAAATCGCTTCAGTCGAATTAATCAGGGGGTTCTTGTGGCACAGGGGAGCTTGTCTCAACACCAGCACATTCATTGATCAACGCAGCCTAAAAAATTCATAAAAATGGCGAGCTCAATGCTCGCCATTATCATGTCTTAAGTATTTGGTTGGGTTTAGAATCTAGACTTAACAGACCTTAGCTATCTTGCAGTGGCACCACCAGCATATCAACCGGAGTGCAATTGATGAGCTGCCTAGTAGAAGAAAGCAGCTTGCTCCAAAAATCTTGATGGTGCCCACAGACCACCAAATCTATTTTAAGATCGTTGATGGCTTCGCATAGCTCGCCGCTCAAATCCCCTGTTCCAACTAAAGTGAGCTTAATCGGGTAGCTGGCGTGGTCGGCCAATATTTGCAGCTGTTTTTGGGAAGCTTCCATATTGTGGTGTTGAGTATCGGCAAGGTTTATATCGATAAGCCCGGTATAGAGCTCGGCATAATTCACATCGATGTGAATAAAGGAGACAGCGGCTTCAAGAGGGGAAGCAAGTTTGACGGCTTTCTCAATCAGAATTTTGCTGTCGTCTGATAGGTCGACAGTGACCAATATATGTTGATAGCTCATAATCTATACTCCAGCCCGTACTCGGACAATTCCCTTCAACAGTTCTGATTTAAGACTAGCATTTCATCTATCAATATTTTGCCAAAGAGATCCCATTGCTATCTTATACGTACCTACTCATATTAAATTAAGGTAGATTTTTGGTTCACGATAGGGTTTTTTGGGGCTAATTGTTCTTATTCTCAATGAGAAAATTGAAGCCTCGACGCTCCCAAATATCGTGTTATAGTGACAATAATTACAAGTAGTTAACAGGAGCATTTCATGCTGTCTCAGACAATGGTCGAACAACTGAATGAGCAAATAAACCTCGAATTCTTTTCATCCAATCTATACTTACAAATGAGTGCTTGGTGTGAAGATAAAGGATTTGAAGGTGCGGCCGAGTTTTTGCGTGCTCACGCAGTAGAAGAAATGGAGCATATGCAACGTCTCTTTACTTATGTGAGCGAAACAGGAGCAATGCCTATCTTAGGTGCTATAGAAGCGCCAAAGCACGAGTTTGGTAGCCTTGGTGATGTTTTCCGTGAAACGTTTGAACATGAGCAAATGATCACTCAGAAAATCAACAAACTGGCGCACGGTGCATTTACTAGTCAGGACTACTCAACCTTTAACTTTCTTCAGTGGTACGTTGCAGAGCAACATGAAGAAGAGAAATTGTTTAAAGGGATTTTAGATAAGCTGGAACTTGTAGGTGAAGATGGTAAAGCACTGTTCTTTATCGACAAAGATCTAGCAGCCATGGCAAAAGAAGGTTCATCTTCTATCATGGACGCTTCCGCTACGGTATAAGTAGCGAGTTAAAGTCAATTTGATTGTCTTTTCCTTTTGGCGTCTAAGAAGATGTAGGGAGGAAAAGATGATCAGTGTCGATACTATTCTATTCACGCTTATGCTCGTCAGCTGCGTTAATATGGCGAGATACCTTACCGCGTTACGCGCACTCATTTATATCATGCGCGAAGCCCATCCATTACTTTATCAGCAGGTAGATGGTGGTGGTTTTTTCACTACGCACGGTAACGTCACCAAACAAGTCCGACTTTTTCATTACTTGAAAAGCCGCGAGTATCTGCATCATCACGATCCTATTTTTACCGGGAAATGTAATAAAGTCAGAGAGTTGTTTGTACTCACGACAACATTACTTGGTGTGACTTTATTTGCTGCCATTATGTTGTAATCAAAGGCTAAACAAGACGAGGTAGAAACCCAGCGTAACTCTGGGTAAAATACCCATCAGATTTGCAAGGATGCGCGATAATTCGCGCATCCTTTTTATTTTGATTGAGCGCAGCAAACCCAAAAGCTCAAGTCGTTGTGGAAGAAGTAATGAGTTCAGAATTTGATGTCGTAGTCATTGGTGCCGGAGCGGCAGGCTTAATGTGTGCAGCCGAAGCGGGCAAGCGTGGTCGCCGGGTACTGGTGGTGGATCATGCCAAAAAGCCGGGGCGAAAAATTCTGATCTCGGGTGGCGGTCGTTGTAACTTCACCAACTACGATGTGACGGCAAACAACTTCTTGTGCCAGAACCCCCATTTCGTGAAATCCGCCTTGTCCCAATACACCAATTGGGACTTCATCTCGCTTGTTTCAAAATATGGCGTCGATTTTGAAGAACGCGATCATGGGCAGCTGTTCTGTCTCGATTCAGCCAAGGACATCGTGGACGTTTTGCTAAAAGAGTGCGACCAACCGAGCATTACCCAACGTTATCGCGCTGATATCCACAACATTCAAAAAACAGACAGCGGTTTCTCACTTCATATAGACACCGACGAAATCACCTGTGAATCTTTGGTGATAGCCACGGGTGGTTTATCCATGCCGAAATTGGGTGCCACACCATTTGGTTATCAAGTCGCCGAGCAATTTGGTTTAGAAGTGATTTCGACTACCGCTGGTTTAGTACCTTTTACTCTGCATAAAGAAGATAAGGAAGCGTTTGAGCCGCTGTCTGGTATTGCCGTTCCTTCTGAAATCACCGCCGAAGACGGCACCGTTTTCAAAGAAGCACTGCTGTTTACTCATCGTGGTTTATCTGGCCCTGCGGTGTTACAGATATCTTCATTTTGGCAAGCTGGTCAGAAGGTTACGATTAACTTAGTTCCTGAATCAGATGTAGTGGATCTGCTGACCACTTCTCGCGAGAAACACCCAAATCAAAGCTTAAAGAATACGCTTTCCAAAGTACTTCCCAAGCGTTTGGTTGAGACCCTCATCGACCGCAAAGATCTAACGGATAAGCCGCTAAAACAGTTTAACGACAAAGATCTGCAAGCAATTGAAGCTTACTTAGAAAATTGGCAAATCCTACCTAATGGTACCGAAGGGTATCGCACGGCAGAGGTTACTTTGGGTGGCGTGAATACCGATCACCTATCTTCCAAAACCATGGAGTGCAAGGATATTCAAGGGCTGTACTTCATCGGAGAAGTGATGGATGTGACGGGCTGGCTTGGTGGCTACAATTTCCAATGGGCATGGTCGAGCGGTTTTGTTGCTGGGCAGTGGGCATAGGACAAGTTGCTAGCTATAAACCTTGATTCAAGGTTCAGGCGAGACAATTCTATCTAAAAAGCCAGTCAGCTATTGCTGACTGGCTTTATTTACTGCTGTTATGGTTTTTTCCTTACCAAACGCATCATACTGTAATTTTGTATATGGGCTCTCAGTGGTGAACTGTGACCAGTGAATGGAACCGTATAAAAGAATAAGTAGTCGCCCGGTTGATTCGAGTCTGTACTGACTTGAAGTGAATGATAAGCTCGCCCTCTATTTATTTTTTCAGACGCGGCCGCTTGTTGATCGTCTGGCCAGTCCCAATCAAAATCCGTCTCTTTTAAGGCAATGATCTCTTCCGTTGTTAGGCCAATGTTATAGCTAAACATGGGATACGTAGCTGGAACACATCGCTTATTATAAATAGTGAGCATATCTTTCATATTTGGCAAATGCCACAAATGGTTAGATTCCCCTAATCGCTGATTTTCTGCTTCAACGATTTCTAGGGTTTTTTCTCTCACATTCGGGTAGAACCTACGCTCTGGGAACAGATCCATAGCTACGGTAGGTACACCCTCGCAACTCATTTGATCACTACTCAGTGTTTGCCCGATAAAGCAGTAACTCCACTGCAGGCCCGTCGCTGCATCATTCACTACTTTGTAATCTCCTGCATCGGTGGTGATCACTTCATGAGTAAAGCGGTTACCTGGGTTCATTTCTGTATCGGCTAAACATACGCGTAAGTCTTCATTGGCCCATGCAGACGTGACCACCAAAGATAAAAATGCTGTTAAATATTTCACTCGTTTGTTCCTTTTACTCTGCATAGTAACCATCACTGATTAATACCAGCGGGTTATGATCCGAATTATTAAAGTGCTTAGCTTCTAGCCACGACGCATTCAGTGCTCGATTTTTTAGACCATCCATACTTGGCGCATCTAACCAAAATCCATGGAATGTGCTGCTGTTCATTCTTGGGAAGTGCAAATTAGGGAAATAACGAGTATCTAGGTTGGACGCACGGTTTCTACCAAAGTCGAATAAGGCGTAACCCTCTTCCAGCGTAGGAATACGCCAGTTGTTTAATCCGCAACGTTTTTTGCTGTTTATCCAAGTAATCTGGTTCTCAACCGTACACTGCTTTGGATCCGTAGAAAGGACGTTTAAGTTAGGTAACGCACAGGTGCCATCAAACACATCGCCAGCGTTGGTTGCATCTTTAACAAACATGTTGTCACCATCAAAAATGGTGTAAGGCTCATCATCTTGACGTCCATGTTTGGTTTCCCAAACCAGTCCAGTATGGGCATCAAGGACACAAGAAAATGGACTTTGCTTATACGTCAGGTCTTGTCGAATCAATGGTACGCCACCATTGTCCAACTTGACGTAGCGAGCACCCAACATGCCATCTTTATTGCTATTTCTGGCTTTACCACTTAGTGGATCACATGCGGTGTCGCTGTCTCTACCACGGTGGCTATCATCAGACTCAATACCAGCAGTCACACGTGAGTCAGCAATATGGATATGTTGAGGGGAATAGGTTAACAGAGCACTTGGCGTTCCAATATTACTCTGAACACGGATATGATAAGCCTGCTCAAATGTCAGCCCTGTGATGGTTGCCCTTAATTTATTCGTCGGTTTTTGATGTTCTGCATCGACAACATTTTCAAATTGATTGTTGCCCCAACCTAATGTGTATCGAGTGGCGCCAGCTTGTTTATCCCATCCAATGGTCACCCAGTGGCCATCTTCATTTTTGCCTTTACCATCAATACGAACACCCAGCACTTGATCGTGATTAAGAACCACCTGACAGGTAGGATCCAACACGCTAACCGGGTAGACGGTTACCCAACTTCCTGCCCTTGAAAACTCGAAGTAGTATTTGTCTTCCTCTGAGTTGGCTAATAGCTGAGTCATATTTTGAGTAATGTGAGAGACATTGACATCAAGGTTATCAATGAGCACTTCACCAATGGCAAACTTAGCCGCAAATCTGTCTTGCAAGTTCTCTATATCTGGCAGCAAGTTATTACTGGATACCACGCCGTAGTTTCCTAACATGTCGATACCAAGAATATCCAGAACATCCATATAAATGTCGGCACTTTCAACCAGATCGATCGCTTGACCAAACAACTTGCCTTCCACTTGCAGTGCAAATATTGCAGCCAAAAATTCAACTTGCTGACGAGGTAAAGCATTATATCGATCAGCGATTTCATCAAGGGTAAATGGGTAGAGGTAACCCGCGTATCCATGCTTTGATAACGAGGTTTTGTACATTAACGCCGTTTGCGCACTCGAGATATAGCCGACGCTTAATCGTTCCAGTTCGCTGATTTCTAAAGTGCCATTACCATTGGTATCACGTTTCACTAATTCACAGAATGATCCCAATACCGACCTTAGCTGGACGCCAGTTTTGTTATCGCGGATATGAATGGTCAACGTGTCCTGCATTTCATCTTCCGTGTACTCGTAGTTGTACTCAAACTCTGTGTTCGGAATTGGCGGTTTGCCTGGCTGACACCTCTCTAAATTATTATCGACATTGCGCAATGGAATGGTAAAAACGAAGCCATTTTTGCCTGCGTAATCCATGGTTTTTTTGCGTTGACCATCAAGATCAATCAGAGCAATTGGTTCATGGCGTCCAATAGGCTGACGTCCTTTGGTGTCTTGGCTTTTTGGCTTGTTTAGGCGAGTACCCAATACCACTTCTACTGATGCTTCTTCTAACTCGACTGGGAAACGGCCACTGATACGAAGGTGCTGTTCAGGCGCCAATCCCATTATCTGCTTCTTAAGCGGATGGTGGTAATTGGCATTCTCCAAATTACTCCAAGATCTTAGGTGGCGCCTCTCTATCTGTTCATCAGGGGTAATGTTCATCTGAGGGTAAGTAGGCACCGTTTTGCCCACTTGCGCTTTATAGTGTTTCCAGATCGGCTCTTTAGGGCTAGCAGCGAGAGCAACCAGTATTTTTTTGCCTAATACTTGTAATTCCGTACCACCGCCCGGCCAAGTGGTATTAGCCAGCGTAAAGTACTTGCTATGACGACTGTCTGGATCGGCAGCAACATCCTGCTTATGCTGTTCATAAATACGTTCAATATCAGCCGGACTCAATGTCCAAGTAATGGCGGTGCCTTTACCGGTTTCGATGTCGAGAACATCATAGAGCCCAAGCAAATCATACTGACTATCACGCCATGAGTCGCTAATAACAAGATCAAATGGTGCATCAAACACCGTAGGTTCACCATCCCCCGGGTTTGCTATGGCGACATGCTCTTTAAGTTTCCTGTCCTGACCCCAATCAAGAATCAGATCACGCTCTCCTTGATCCGCCATTTGCTCATAAACCGCAGCCAGTTCCATCACTAGCTGTTGGGTATAAACCAGCTCTCCACGAGCATTGGCAAGTTGCTGAGTCGTCAATCTAAACAGCCAATTCAACATTGCCCTGTTATGGTTACGCGGGTTAATGACTTTTAGCTGGGCGGTATTTATCTCAACCACCTGCTCGTCTAATGGCGTATTGGGATTACCTTTAATCAGTAACCATTGTTCGGGGGTGAGACTTAGGGTGTAACTGCCATAATAAGAAGAGCGCCAGCTACTGTTACTAGTGGTCTTCATATGGTCATTGATAGCCGTTCTTTGATCTTGTGTTAAATGTACCCAAGTGCTGCTACTTTGCTCCGACAGATAACGCCTAACTGCTTCATTTTTTTGCATAACGGGCAGATTGGCATACTGGGTTAAACTGGTAGAAAGCAGATGCTTAGCGACGGTATTAAATGCTTGGGTAATGGGATCTAACGACAGAGTCACTAACTCGGTTTCATCAATCACACCATCACCAGAACTATCCATTTGAATGATGCTCGCTAAGGTGTCTAACTCCGTCTTAAAGTACTTACTTTGCGCTGTTGTAGTGGTGGCTGCGCCTGCATTGCTGGTTCTAGTACTCGCCGTTGATTGGCTTGCGATCCAGCCTTCCACAGAAATAGGTTGATTGTCAGGCCATTGTGAGACTTCAAAGGTGTATTCATAACTGCCTTCCGATACAGCACTCTGCCATGTGTCACAAGTGTTTCCCGCACACACTTTAAACTCAAAAATATCTGTAGCCGTTGCCAGAGGCACAGGTCCTGAAATAGTAATATCCCGAATCTGAGTAGGTGGTTGCGGAGGGGTAACCACTCCCCCTGGGTTACCGGGCGTTGTTCCTGGGTTTCCGGGGGTCGGTGTTCCCGGGTTTCCCGGCGTAGTGGTTCCACTGCCCCCTCCTCCGGGGGTCGACGCTACTCCATCTGTTGGTCTATCGCTACAACCTAAGGTAGCCAAACCAAGCAAGCTGGTAATAACTATACGTTTAAAGAGCATGATTATTCCTTAAAAACACTATCCCAGCCAAAATAAAACAGTTTATCGTTCTGCAAAAGCGTCTCATATATGATTATATATGACTGGCATTCTGTATAATTACAGATCATTATTCTGTATGTTAATGATTATTTAGAGTTTATTATAATATTGTTATTGATTTTCTCAATGATATTAATAATAATTCTCATAATCATTTGACTACTGAATGCAATTAAAGGGATATTTCAATGAATGGTTTCACCAACCTTCTAAAACGCTACTTTAAAGATGAAAGTGGGGCTACAGCTATTGAATACGGGATTCTTGCGGCAGGTTTAGCTGCGGGGATCTTGGCGATTTTTGGTTCTGACGGTCTATTCATCACCGCTCTAAAAGATAAATTCCAGGCCATTATTGACGGTATGAACATGGGTGCCAGTGGAGAGTAATTTCCTTTTATTACTTAAAGCCATCACTTTTGCTCTGCTATGCATAGTTTCACTGACTGACATAAAAAATCGAACAGTCCCAAACTGGGCGTTATTGATGCTAGCGATTGTGGTGTTCACTGCAGTCCCGTTTAGTGTTTATCACGCCACCATTAGTTTGATCATTTTGTTCCTAGGCATTGTTGCCTTCCACTATCGCTGGCTAGGGGCTGGTGACAGTAAGTTGCTGGCAATATGCGCCTATGGCTCCATCGAACATTGGCAGTGGTTGTTACTGCAAACCGCTTTGGTAGGTGGAGGATTAAGTATAGCCATCCTCGTATATAACCATTTAGTTGGTTTGGGTTTGATAAAACACTCCCCTATAAAAACGGTGCCTTATGCCGTTGCTATTGCTGGCAGTGCCATAACAACCATTCACTACATTTAAAAAAGCAAACACCATGAAAAAGTTACTTTTTGTGCTCATTAGCATAGGTTTACTACTCGTTACGCTAATGTTTGTCTGGTCAAATACGGCGGCAACGCCAGTATCTAAAACAGAAGAACAGGTCAAAGTAGAAGAACCTAAAGCGATTGCTCCAAGGATTTTGGTTGCCAAATACCCTATTCAGGTCGGTTCTTTACTTCGCTCTCAGGATTTCACCTGGGCACCGTTCGATGACTCTGAACATCAATTGATTGATCTATTTTTAAAAGATTTTGTCGAACTCAAATCATTAGAAGGCAGCTTGATCACTCAATCCCTTGTCGCTGGTCAGCCTTTAACCTCCTCTGTCATTATCCGTCCGGAACAAAGTCACTATCTCTCTTCTATGCTTGCTCCCGGGATGAAAGGCGTCACCTTAGATATCACCTTTGCTGGCAGCAATTACGGATTAATTCGAGCTGGTAACTATGTCGATATCCTCTTAACCACGACCAAAAAACATCAAGATGATAAAGGGTTTGGGGAAGTTACCAAACACGCTAACAACTTAGTTTTAGAAAATGTTCGCTTGCTAGCGGTAGACAATGTTTTGACCGACATTCTGAGTGGTCCAGAGAAGCAAGATTCATCAGGCTCACTCAATCAAAACGGGGAGCGCACCATCCCGGTCACTTTTGAAGTGACGGCCGATCAGGCGCAACGCTTACTGCTGGCTCGTAAGCTTGGTTCTTTGTCTCTTTTACTTCGTAGTGCCTATCAAGATGCTAGCTTAGCTCAATCAGACAACGTCACGCTATGGGATGAGGAAATTTCTGATAACCATAATCCACGCATGCTGCGACAGCACTCTATCCGAATTTTTGACGGCAAGGATGCCCGTACACAAGAAAAACCGACAGCGAGATAACTCATGAACACTTTCAAAACACTCTGTATATGTGTGCTGACACTGCTTTGCTCTGCTCAGACCTATGCAAAGGTTAACACGCTAGAAATCTCCGTTAACGAAAATCGTTTAATTGCTGTTTCCGGTGAGGTGCAAGACGTCTTTGTGTCTGATCCTGATTTACTTGTTGTACATGCCCCCTCCAGTCAACACATTATGATTGCGGGTAAAAAGCTAGGGGAGACAGACTTACTTGTCCTTGGTGCTAACGCTTCTACATTGGCCCATTATAAAATCGTGATCAGCGCTGATCTCTCTGATCTTGAGCAAAATGTCCGACATGCTTTCCCAGATGCTAGTGTCTCCTTTGCCTACAGCGGCGGGGCCATTATCGCGATGGGGGAAGTATCGACACCACTGCAAGCTCATGAAATTCTCAGCATGGCTTCTGGTTATGCGAAATCTCTTCAAGAAGAAGATACACAAACCATGGGCGCGCCTTCTTCACAGGACGGGAACGGCGCTAGGGCAAATGGAGCAGCGAAGCCTGGTGGTGGTATGGGTACTTACCCGTTAGTGGTTAATCAACTAAAAACCGCAGGAAGCACCCAGGTTAATATCTCCGTACGTATCGTCGAGATGGAACGGGCCACCAGCGAACAACTGGGCCTTAGATGGAGCTCTGTTGGTAACATGCGTTGGGGCACTTGGGACAGTTTGCAAACTGCTCTTGGGGTAACGCCAGGCAATAAGTTTCCTACTAACAACTTGCCTAGTGGACCCGATCAGCATGGTTTAAACGTGATCATTGATGCCTTAGTCGAAAACAGTCTAGTGAATGTCCTTGCTGAGCCAAATCTAACGGCCAAGTCCGGAGAAGCTGCCACGTTTATGTCTGGAGGAGAGTTTCCTTTCCCTGTCGACAATGGCGACGACGGTGTCAGCATTGAGTTTAAAAAGTTTGGTATCGCTTTGGAGTTGACACCAACCGTACTGAGCAATAACCAGATCAGTTTAACGGTTGCACCAGAAGTATCGACGTTAAGCCGTGAAAACAGCGTCTCCATTGCCGGTGTTGAAGTACCGGGAATCGAAACCCGTCGAGCCACCACCACCATAGAATTGGCAGATGGACAAAGCTTTGCGCTAGCCGGTTTAGTCCGCACTTATCAAGATCATAAAGTGGAAGCTTTGCCTTTCCTTGGCGAAATCCCTGTACTGGCCCCTTTTTTTAGTAACAACAGTTTCAAAAACTCAGAAAGTGAGTTGGTAATTATTGCCACAGCCCGTTTAGTTGAACCCACAAGTGACCCCTCTCTTCTTACCACACCTCTGGATCGTTACAGACCAGCGAGTCGTTTTGAGCGCGTATTCCTGCATAAAACAGGGGAAACACACGATCAAAACAGCAGATTGTTCGGCAACTACGGATACAACTATTAGGAATAATGATGAATCAATTAAAACTTTGTTCAGTGGCTTTGTTGTTGCCCGCACTGGTCGCTTGTGTGGCACCAAATCAAGTACTTCCGCATCATAGTTACACCGACACGGCTGAATTTAACGCTAACTTGGAAACACTGCCTGTTGTATTAGATCAGTTAACCGCGCCCCTTATTCATCGAGAAGAGGTGGGAGTGATAAATATTACTCTGCAAGGCGGCTTGCTTAGTCAATCAGCAAAACAAGAGATTGAAAGCCATCTTTCAAACAAACTCTTAATGCAAGTCGAGCTGGATCATACCCCTAGCGTGGAAGAAACCATGCAGGGAGATATCGAAGTGACTTTTGCACCGGATACGTGTCGATACAATAAATCCGCCGTTCCTGTGACTCGTCAAGCCTGCCAGCACTTGCGAAATCAGTACTTCAGCGTCAGCAATAAAGTGGCATGGCATCAGGGGAACACCTACCAAGAGCATAACACTGCACTATCTGCCGGTGCTGTTCAAAGACTTTACAACAACAAAATCAAATCTGCGGAAAAGCAGTCAGTAACCGGAGAGGATTAACCCGTGTCAGACAGTACGTTTAACGTCGTTGCTTTTGTATTAGACGACCACAGTCAACAAATCATCACTCAACTGGCTGCCGACATTGATAACCAGAATATTCAGGTACAAAAAGGCGACATTAACAAGGCAAAAGAGTGGTGCACAAAACATGGCGCCCCCGATCTTTTGTTGGTTGATGGAGGTGACTGTGTAAACTTAGATAGCGCCCTTAGTGAGCTGTCACATCATTGCCCTCCTCAGATGAAGTTGATCGTTCTGGGGAAAAAGCAAGAAGTGACCCTTTATCGTCACTTAATGTTTGCCGGAGTGAATGATTACCACACAACCCCCCTTGATGCTGATGCATTAAGACTGAGTTTGCTTCATCTTCAAGGTCATCAGGTGAAAAAATCCCTACGTACGGGCAAAATCATCTGCGTTCTTGGTAGCTCTGGCGGTTGTGGTGTCAGTACTATTGCCAGCAACTTAGGCTACTATCTTGCAGAAAAGCAAAGTCAGCACGTTGCGCTTGTCGACCTTGATGTCTTCCATAGTCAGCACCCTATTTTACTTGGCACTGACTATGAACCAAATTTAGAAAATATTCTAAAAGATGCGGATCGTATTGACGAAACTCTGCTCGCTCACAGTAGCCATCAGTTTTCAAAAACACTGCACCTGTTTTATGGTCAAGATAGCCAATTACCCTCCGACAATCATGGATCGATAACGGAGACCATTCAGGCTCTGGCAGAGCACTATGGTACGGTGATTATTGATATACCCAACCTCCATAACCCAGCCATGTTAGACGTCATTGAAAAAGCCGATAACTGTATTTATGTCACCGATTACAGCCTCAATAGTTACCGCTTCTTAGCCAAACTTAGAGCGCGCGTTCAATCGACACATCAAAGACAGATTTTGGTAGGTAATTTGTGCAGAAAAAACAAAGGGCGAGTACCTAAGACTGAACTGAGTAAGTCTCTAGGCTTAGATTTGTCCCTTGAGCTCCCTTTTGATGCCAAAGCGTTCGACAAGTCAGAACTGTTAGGCAAACCTATTATGGCTCAAAGTACTCGATTCAGTAAAAAGCTTGCTCAGCTTGGCCAAATGGTCAGCTCTGTATCATCGGCAGCAAAAAGGTAATTGCTCATGTTTAGACAAAGCAGCCTTGCGCCCAAGCAGAGAACTCATCAACTGTTAACCATGTCAGATGAGGCGAAAAGTGCCTTTTATGAACTGGTTGATCCATCGGTCGCCGCTAACCTAAGCAGAGATGAGTTGCTACCGAGAGTCCGAGAAGCTTTAGCTAATATTGCTTCAAAAAAAATGCTGCCATACAACAATCAGGAGTTGGCTGTTCTTGCGCTTCAACTGGTTGATGAAATGGTGGGCATTGGCCCGATTCAACCTTTGTTAGAAGATCCAAGTGTTTCAGACATTTTAGTGAATGGTCCTGATACTGTGTATGTAGAGCGTCAGGGCATTCTACAAAAAACCGATATTCGCTTTAGGGACAGTAAGCATGTTTTGAACGTCGCTCAGCGTATTGTGAATGCAATAGGGCGAAGAGTGGATGAGTCAAACCCTATGGTTGATGCAAGACTTAAAGATGGCAGCCGAGTAAACGTCATCGCTCCGCCACTTGCATTGCACGGTACCTGTATCTCTATCCGTAAATTTCCAGCCAGCAAAATGATGCTGGATAGCCTGGTGAGCAAACAGAGTTTATCTTCCCAAATGGCTGATTTTTTGGCCATCGCGACACACTGTCGCTGCAATATCCTTATTTCAGGAGGAACGGGCTCAGGTAAAACAACCCTGTTGAATGCGTTAAGTCGACATATCAGTGAAGACGAACGCATCATTACCATAGAAGACGCAGCAGAGCTCTCTTTAGCACAGCCACACTGGGTTCCTTTGGAAACTCGTAACGCGAGTACGGAAGGGAACGGAGAGGTGAATGTTCGCGATCTGGTCAAGAACGCACTTCGTATGCGTCCGGATAGAATTGTTTTAGGTGAAGTTCGTGGGGCGGAAGCCTTTGATATGTTGCAGGCGATGAATACGGGACATGACGGCTCGCTTTGTACTCTTCACGCAAACAACCCCCAAGATGCCATTGTTCGTCTGACAAACATGTTGCAAATGGGTGGTGAGCGACTGTCGGATCAAATCATACGCAGTCAAATTGTCAGCGCTATTGATATCGTAGTACAACTGGAAAGGATGAGAGATGGGCATCGTCGTATTACCGCCATCAGTGAAGTCGTAGGGAGCCAGGGCGAGCACATTGAGCTCAAGCCGATTTTCCGTTTTGATCTAAAACGCGCGGATAAACATCAGATCCACGGTGACTACAACGTATTCAATGTCTCTGAAGCCCTGCTAGAAAAAGCCTGTCACTTTGCTCTGGAAGAAGAGATGCAAACCAGCGTGGAGAGATCATAGTGGCTTTGCTGATTGGGATCACCTTGGTGTGGTTAATTGCCGGAGCCTTTGCCTGGCATCATATAGAAATGAAGGACGGTTGGAAAAAACAGCTCAACCGATACACCCTAGTGGCGCTGTCCCAAGAGCAGGAGAGCGTCGCCCCTTTCTGGGAGCGTTGGCAATGGTTCCAAAACTTGGTGACCTTTCTGGGGTATGAAAAGCTTCGTCAATGGGCGGCGGGAGGCATAGTCGCACTGGTGGCTTTTTCGACTCTGCTGATTATCAACGGCATGGACTGGTACGTTTCAATTCCATTGAGTACCGTCAGTATTGGCTTGGCCGTCTATTTTTTCTATCTTCAGCAACAACAAAAAGCCATGGACCATTTTCGTAATGAGCTGCCAGACATCATCGATGGTCTATTAAGAGCGTTACGTGTTGGCGCTCCAATGGCGGATACCTTTCTTGAAATATCTCACCAGCACGATGGCATCACTCGACGTCTATTTGAACGAATGCACGATGAGCTCAGTGTCGGCCAGACTTTACCTGACGT
The DNA here is from genome assembly GCF_002933855.1 of Vibrio penaeicida. Classification (GTDB taxonomy): domain Bacteria; phylum Pseudomonadota; class Gammaproteobacteria; order Enterobacterales; family Vibrionaceae; genus Vibrio; species Vibrio penaeicida_A. Next base: position 70,798 of record NZ_BFAQ01000017.1, on the reverse strand, counting down.
AATGAAATATGCTGCGAAAAGAATGCCCATTGCTGAGTTTCGATTCTTAACCATAGTACTGAGTCTGCAACAAGAAACCGGTGGTCGCCTGACAGGCGTACTGGAAAGGCTCAGCCATACATTAAGAGCCCGAGCCGAACTTAATGCCAGTATTCTCAGCATCACATCGGAGTCCCGTAACTCAGCTAAAGTACTAGCGGCTCTGCCTGTTCTGGTCAGTTTAGTGCTATTTACCACAGGGAAAGAACACTTTGACTTTTTAATGGCTTCAACGGGAGGACAACTCGTTATGGCATATGTCGTCACTAGTATTCTGTTTGGCCTGTTTCTCATTCGACGCATGACACAGTTAAAAGGGTAAGTATCATGGAACTGACCATTATCCCAAACTTTTGGATTGCCTCATTGGCATTGGTGATGATTTTCATCCTAGTGCTAGCGACTTTTTTCTTGTCTCAACAAACCCTTGCGCGTTGGCAGGAACAGTGTGCCCGATACACAAAAATCAACGACGATGAAGACGTCGGCGTAGCCCAACAAACTCCGTCATTCTGGAGCTCGTTAGGGGTGCTGTATCCGGTATCAGACAAAGAGAAAAAACGCCTTGTTCAAATGTTAGAACAAGCGGGGATACAATCACCAACCGCACTGAACTCAACACGTGGTGCCAAGCTGTTTCTTGGCTTGATGGCGGCCGTTATCGCCCTTTTTTGGCGTTGGTCTCAAGAAGAGCTTCTTGAAGCCATGACCGTCATGTTTATTTTAATTAGCTATGTACTTGGTTCAAACCTTCCTGAGTACTGGCTTAAACGTTTATCCCGTCAAGCGATACAAAAACAACAACAAGTGGTTCCAGATGCCATCGATCTGATGGTCATTAGCGTAGAAGCCGGATTATCTCTTGAACGTGCTTTGGAAAAAGTCGGTACATACCTACTTGATGTAGAACCCATGTTGGCCAACCAGTTTTTGCGTACCCACGCTGAGATTCAAGTGCGGGGAGAATCTTCTGAGTGCTTGAAAAAAATGGCATGGAGAACCGGATTAAAAGAACTTGAGCGTTTGGCAAGCACCATTTCTATGGCCGAGCGATATGGATCTCCTCTTGCGGAAACCATGAGAACCATCAGTGATGATGCACGCCAAATGAGAAAAATGGCCCTTCAGGAACAAGCCGGTAAGCTGCCCAGTCGCATTACCTTGGTTCAGATGGCACTTATTATGTTGCCTCTGCTTGTTCTTATCATTACCCCAACAATGAACCTATTACTAGAGAGCTTACGATGAGTTCATTTTTTACCTTTAAAGGCCTAGCCTCCATTTACCTTTGTCTTATGCTGCTAGGCTGCGCAACGCCGCAAAAAGTGAAAAAACAGACGGAAAATAACGAAAAAGTTCTGGCTGAAGCTTCCTTTAACTACGGTCAGTTTGCAAAGGCTGAAGAGCAGTACTTAAGGCTGCTTAGCGCTTCCCCAGACAAACTTGAATATCAGCTTATGCTTGCCCGAAGCCAGTATAACCAAGACAAAAAAGAAGCGGCTATCGCCAAACTAAAACACGTCACCTTAGCTGAAGATCCTATGGCTGCCCAAGCTAGTATGTACTTAGGTCGCTATCTTCTGGCAGCTGCAAGAGTGCCAGAAGCCATCGCCGTCTATGAACTGGGGGTCAGTAAAGCGAATAATAGTCGTATTAAGGCTCAACTTCATAACGGGCTAGGCATTGCTCTACTGGAGTTTGATTTAGAACGAGCTCGTTCAGAGCTCACTCAAGCCGTCGCTCTTGCGCCCGACAATCCTCATTATCGCTCCAATTTAGCGCTGAGCTATCTGCAGGACAATCAGTTGGCTAAGGCACGACAGACTTTTGAGCCTTTGTTGGCGTATCAGCAGTTGCCTATTCAGGTTGAGCTTAACTTTGCCCTATTGCTTCTGGCAGAAGGCAATGAAGATCAAGCCAGGGCTCTGTTAACTCGCCATTTACCAGCCAGTGAAGTGGAAAGAGATCTGTCCATACTCAAAGGTCGTTTAAATGGTTCAGGAACCCTACTATGACAACCTCGTCAAAACGGCAAAAAGGGGTGATCAGCCTTGAAACCGCTTTTTTGATGCCCGTTTTTCTCGCGATCACTTTGATGTTTTTTGATGTATCGCGACTCCATCTTCAATATGGATTACTCGAACATGCCATGCGTCAATCTCTTCGCGAACTGCTTACAGAAAATTGGTACAACAACCCTTTAACCAGCGGGAAAGTAAAACGTATGGTTGAAGAACACGGCTTTGGGTTTCTCGACTCGGTCACCGTTGAACTGATCAAGTTTGATTCGATGGATGCACTGTTGCAAGTGGAAGATGAAGAAGAGGAGGTCGATCCTATTTATCGTCCTTCTGATCCCGTTTACCGAGTGACGGCGACCTTGACTACTGAGTTGAAATTCAGCCCACTGGGCTTCTTTGAACCTGAAAAACTCAAACAAACCAGCACCGTCATTATTTCTCAGGATTTATTGTTTAACTAATTATGTGCATAAAAAAGCTACGTCAGTCAGGTCTCCCTTCCCGAGTCAAAGGAAGCATAAGTCTAGAGATGGCCATGATTACTCCTATGTTACTGACCATCATACTTGCATCGTCGGAGCTACTCACCATCATGCGTGTTGAACAGAGACTCATCAACTTAAACTACAACATACTGACACTGGTTGGGAATCAGAGAACACTAACAAGAGAGAACAATATCGCTCAGCTTCCTTATTTCCGTGACTTTGCAGAAACCCAATTAGAATTTATAACCAAAGGACAAGCCGGCTTATCCATTGCAACTTATAACGCCGCAACCGATGAAACCACCGTCATTTTACTTGATGGTCGCTGCCCATTGACTAAGCGCTGGCCGGATTTTGCATTAGGGAGTTTGGTTGAAGTCACCCTATGTTTTGACCCGGAAGAGACCAATCCTATTTGGAACCTGTGGTCTAAAGGTCGCTTTTCCTCAAACATGATCCGAGAGGTCAACTAAGATGGGTATCTCTCAAAGACAAAAACAGCGAGGCGTTATCTCTGTATCAACCGCTCTGTTTCTGTCCGGCATGCTCACATTCTTTAGTTTTGTTCTGGTGGTCATTATTTCAAGCATCACCGACAGCCGACTCTCTATGCTGGCCGACTCCATCTTGTATTCTGCTTCAGACAGTCATACTTCCGCTCTGGATGCCCAGCAGCTTTTGGAAGCGAACATAGAGTCAGATACTTCTGGATTAAAAAATCCTACGGCGTCATTGCATAAACAGGAAAGCGATGCCTCAGTTAGCGTAAAAGGGACGGTGGACCTAGATCAACTGGTGCTCACGGACCAACTTCAAACTGGCGATTTAAATATAAAACATCACGCAAAATCCCAACTTCATCAATTGACCCTAGAAATTGCTGTTATGCTGGATGTGTCCGGTTCCATGATGGACAAACCTATGGAGCAAGCGTTAAAAGGCTTACGAGATTTTGCTGATATTCTCTATGCACAAGAGAGACGTAACTTAAGTAAAACCGTTAGCATTGTTCCAGCGACTGGCTATGTCAATATTGGCCTTAGACCTGAGTTTTTTAAACCTAGCGCCATCAAGGTTCCTAGAGGCCTTAAGCCTTTATTTGCGGAAATGCGCTGGAGGGATCTGCTGAGCGATAAGATGCCAGATCGTTGGCGTGGAGCCATGTGTACCCAACTCACGGAAGTTCAAGACGGTTTATCCAACGCCAGCGCCATGACGCCAGCTTGGATTAGAAACTTGGAGCGTGGCCCACAACATCAGGATCTCAGGTTTGTTCTGCAAAACATTCCATCGGGAGTAGCAGAGTTTCAAGATGATACGCCACTATTAGCGTTTCACCCAAAAGACAATAACGATCCCTACCGTCCTAACTGGAAACACTTACTGGCTCTGTTTGACAATGCCGACTGTGGTGTCAGTAAGGTTCTACCTTATTTATCCAACCATAAAGAACTCGTCAGAGGGCTTAAAACTCTGTATCCAGAGATGAACACCAATAACGCTGAAGGAATTGTTTGGGCTTGGCGTTTACTCTCTCCAGAATGGAAAGGAAAGTGGGACAAGAAAAAATCCGAGCTGCCTAGAGATTATGGTTTGCCTAACAATAAAAAAGTGATGATCTTATTTACCGATGGCGATCACTTAATTGACCCTAAAATGCGCGACCGGAAGCAGGTCTCCCTATGTCGAGAGATGAAAAAGAAAGGCATTGAGATCATCGCCATTGACTTCAATAATCGCTCTCAATCCATGAAGTCGTGCGCCAGTCCGGGTCGGTACTTCCCTGCCAATAACCGAACCATAAGAACGGTGCTTCAACAGGTAGCCACCACGCTTAACAAGATTGAACTGGTGAAATAAACCACGCAGCCTCTTAGTTCACTAAGGGGCTGACTTTATTATTCCTGTACAAGGTACAACCTTTTATTCCTCAAGATCTCTCCATTATTTGGTACGACAATATTTATCAATCAGAATTGAGTTATCCAAGCTTACAACCGTCGACATTCCGCTGAATACTATAGCCACATAGCCACATAGCCACATAGGCACTGGATGGTATTCAAAGAAAGTTTGATGAAGAAGACGCGTTATGCGAAATCAAAATCAAACCCCGCTTAGTGATTCGAGGTTCGGTGTCCAATGTTTAGTAGAAGGACGCTAGGGATCTTTTACGTCGCTTTATACACATTCAGCGTCTTTTATCTTTCTATTGAGTTTTTTGTTATTTTACATTTTGAAATATATATAATTATCAAAGTGTTAAAGTGCTTTGAACTTCATTTAAGCTGTTGCTTTCGATACTTGACTGAATTTTCGAAAATCTAAAACTCATTACTCTGATAGCGTGAATAGTCACGTTTTTAATGACTGCTTATCACTAAATAACTAACACTTTATTCTTTAAAAACAACGCTCTGCTGTTTCATCTTGAAAAGTTGAGCTCTGCCGCATGCATTTATAAAACAAGTTGTTGTAAGTTTTGTTGTGTATAGCATCAACTCCGCATAAGCACTGCCATATCGACGTGTTAAAAGCCCAATTATCCCTATTAAAATTATGTATTTTTTGGGGAAGTAGTTAATTGACTTTTTATTAAGGGACTATTTTGTTTAAAAATATTGATTTGCCTGGTTTATATAAGAATTCATCTTCTTTATTTATGAACAAACAGGTTCTGGCTATTTTCCTTCTTGCGAGTGCAAGTGCGGCAGTTAATCCCTATAAAAATATATTTGGTATTGATGTTGTTGGTGTTTCTGAGCTTTCTTATAGCTTGGTGATGTTATTCTCTGGAATAGTCATAACGATATTCAGTATTTTCTTTGGGATGCGATCCGATATAAATGGTAGCTTTGTTAAGTACATTTATATTTGTGCGTTCTGCGGTATTGTCGGTAACCTCAGCCTGTATTTTTGGCCGAATGAAATTGTCTATTTTGTTGCTAACTGCTTACTTCTGCCTGTCTTTTTTGTTATCAACTCACTGATATTTGGGTATGCGGCAGCAAAGCGCCAAAACGTTGAAGGCAACGACCAACATAAAGAAAATGCGGCGTTGCGATCAGTATACTCAATGGGCTATGTGGCAACGCTAGGTGTGATTGGCTCTTTAGCACTAGAAAAAAATCAACTTATATATGTATGGCTGTACGCAGGTATTTTTGCTGCACTTATATTAGGGGTGTTTTCTAATGAACCCTTAAAAAATGTCGAATATAAATCAGATAAGGCATCTGAATCATTATTAAAAGTATTTAATAAAGAAAATGTCATTAAATTAATCAGTGTTTCTCTTGTCACCAATATGCTTTTCACATTAGATGCCACGGTACCGCTTATTATTGTTAATCAAGTTCAAGGTGGATATTCGGGTATTGGTGCTTTTGAAGCCAGTATTGCTATTTTTGAAGTGTTCTTTATTTTTTATTGGTCGCGTTTAGCATCAAAAATGCAACCATCCAGTGTCATTATTATCGGTGCAGTGATCTTCGCTATTTCTATTGCGCTACTTTCCTTCACACAAACCATGACGCATATTTATTTACTCATTCCTATGCTCGCACTTGGTGCTGCGTGTTTAATCAGTATTCCTATTGGTTTCTTGCAATCGCTGGCAACAGGTCGTGCTGGTGTGGGTGGCTCGTTACTTTCCATCTCTTTCTTTATTTCTTCGTCAGTGTCCTCTGTGGTCTATTTCGTTGGTATGTATTACTTCGAGACCAAAGGGGCTATTTGGTTATCGTCCATCGTTGGACTGGTTGGCTTGCTCGTACTGTATTTCATTGACAGAAAGAAACACCAATAAAAATAATACAAGGAGAAAGTATGAGTAACCTATGTGTAGTAGGTGGTGGCTTATCGGGGTTAGAGTTTGCCCTCTATGCCGCAGTAAGGGGAAAACGTGTACATATCTATGAAGCGGGTCCAAGCCTTCGTCAAGAACACGTGCATTTCGATACCAGAATACTAACGGGTGATGAAAAATTAAGACCTTGGACGGCGAACAACCATTGGGGACAAGGGGGGATCAGTGAGCGGCTTGGTGGACGGTCACTATGCTACCACGGGGTTATGTTGCCTCTTGAGGAGGCTGCACTTGCCTCATGGCCTAAGAGCTGGCAACAGATCTTGGCAGGCAAGAACGGCTTATATCCAGAGTTAACTCAAGGCTTCTCTTCTCAATTTCCTGAGATGACACCTTCCAACCCCGTAGCGGATTTCTTAACACATGTGCCTCAGGCTGCACGATTTATGGAAGATGGCCGATTCACTTCCTACAGCCCAATGCACTCCCTAGAGAGCTTTATCCGAGACGGTGTAATTACCATCGAGCGCGCTAAAATTGCGAAGGTGGCAAAATCAAATGGTCAATTTTACCTAACAGACAGCAGCGGTAAAACCGTGAATCAGACAGGGTTCTCAAAGTGTGTGCTGGCTGCTTCTGCGATGGTGAACAACTCCATAATCGCTAGCTCGATTGGGCAAAGCTTTACGTCTGAACTGACGGATCATTACTGTTTGGGTATTGCGGTCAAAGTGAAAGAAGGAACCGAAATTGGTGCCTACAGACACGAAATGTTGTGGCATGGCTACAGTAAGCACCACGACCTGAATGCCAATATTTTTGTGGTTGAGCGACCTAGAACGCCCGATGGCGACAGGTTGTTATTGCTGATGGCGGTAGTAGAACAAAACCCGGAAGATTCACCGTTGAGCCAGTTGCGCTGTCAAGTTAGTGGTGGCAAAGCAGAGCTTGCGATCGACGCCCACCATTCAGAGCGTGATATCGATAACTACAACAAAGTAGCTAATAGATTAGTGGAATTTGCTCGCGAGAAGCTGAATGCGGACCTGCGTGCTTTATCCCCTACTGAAGATGAAAAACAAGGTAAACACTTCAAATCTTTTGCTGATTCATCCATTCAAGATGAATTCGACATTGCGCTCAATAGTTTAGATACCACTTCTCAAACCAATGTTTTTACTCGGTTCACCTTTCCTTATGGCGCTTACGAACATGAAAGCGCTTGCCACCCGCTGGCAGGAAAAGGCGTTAATGCATTAACCGAGGAACTTGAGTTAGCCGCGATGCCTGGGCTGTATGCCATTGGCCCTGGTGCGTTCCCAAGGCTAGGCATTGCGAACCCTGCATTGACGATTTGTGCTATGTCCCGTTGGCTAGCATCACATATTTAGGAATAAAAAATGAGTAATAAAACCTTAGCATTATTAGGTGGTGAGCCGATTGTTTCTGAGCCGCTTCCAGCGTGGCCGAGTTTGGATAAATCGGTACTGGGAGACATTGAGAACATTTTAGAAACCGGAGAAATTAACTACTGGACGGGCAACCGAGGTCGCCAGTTTGAGGCCGATCTTGAGTCTTACCTTGGTGATGGTCATGTGATTACGACCACCAATGGCACGTCGGCTTTGCATACGGCATTCACCTCCTTGGGAATCAGTGACGGCGACGAAATTATCTGTCAGCCATACACGTTTATTGCCTCTGCTTTTTCCATCATGCAAGCCGGTGCTAAACCTGTTTTTGCCGATGTGGACGAAAGCCACACATTGGATGCCAGTAAACTAGAGCGTCATATTACGCCAAAAACCAAAGCCATTCTTGTTGTCCATACTTTTGGTGTACCCAGCGATATAGATGCAATCAATGCCATTGCAAAAGCTCATAATTTATTGGTGATAGAAGACTGTGCACAAGCACTAGGGTCACAATACAATGGTCAGTTATTGGGTACCGTGAGTGATGCTGGGTGTTTTAGCTTCTGTCAAAGCAAGCACATCACCACTGGTGGTGAAGGCGGTGCGATTTTTGTCGGTTCTGAAGATCTAGCGTGGAAGTGTCGTTCGTTCCGAGATCACGGCTTTGATGTTGAAAAGCGACTGCATCTGTTTGAATTGGAGCAGAAGCTACCCTACATTCACGTGAGATTGGGTTTCAACTTCAGAATGACCGAGATTCAATCGGCAATTGGTATCAAAGAATTAGCGAAGTTTAACAGTGGCAATTTAGAACAGCGCATCAAGAATGGTAAGCGTTTGACCGCGTTGCTAGAAGAACATCCTTTAGTGTCAAATTTGCCTATTGACGATGAAAAAAGAGTGAACTCTTACTGGTGGGCACCGTACATTTTGGATATGTCTCTGTTGGATTGCGACATCAAAACGTTTGCGAATGCGATGGCTGCTGAAGGGGTGCCTGCTTACCCTGTTCCTTGGCCAGAGATCTATAAAGAGCAAGCGTTTGCCAATATGGAGGGATCACCTTCATTAGAAGAATGGCAAGCGGATTGCCCGATGGCAAAAACGCTCGGTGAAACCACGTTGGTATTTCACACGCACCCAGTGTACGACGAACATTTGATGGAAGCCTTCTACGCCGCCTTTAACAAGGTGTACGAACATTATAAAAAATAAAATGTCGGACTAAGAGCAATGAGTCTAAAAGGAGTGCCTAACGATGCGCTCCTTTTTTATGTTAGGTAGGGCATATTGCTGAAGGTTGCTGGACGACTGAAAGCTAAACCTAAACGCCCATTTCCCCAGCTTGTTGCAGGCTGAATGCAGTGAGTGGGTCGATGTCTTTCACCATACCTTCGATACGCTGCACCGCTTCAATGGCCGACGTGTCCTTTCGATAACTCAGGTAAATAGGTCTATACCACGGTTCTATGTCTTTGATTTGATGAAGCTGACCGGAAGCAACAAAGGGTTCAACAATCGAAGCGGGCAAATAGGCAGCGCCACCCTTATCCAAGATAAAATCCAGTGCAATACGGGCAGTGGACGTTCTAAGTAATGGCGGAGCAATTTTGCGATGCCGATCGGCGTGTTCCGAAGCAAATCGAGTCCCCCAGTCGACGTACACGTAGCGGTTGTTCAAAGCACTATGAGCATCGGTTTGTTCAGTCGAAACCAAAAGCAGAACCAAATCAGCCACTTTCTTACAAGCCAGTTCGTCTGATTTGAGGGGGTCAAACGCAAACGCCATATCGAGCGTTTTTTCCAATAAACGCCGGTTAAGGTTTTCTCTCGCTAATGCTTCTGCTTGAAAGGCATAGCCGCTAAACGTGTCTGCGATAACACTCAAACAGTTCTGCAAATACGCATCCCAGATATTGGGCGTGCCAGCCAAAGTTAATTGGATTGATTTATCTTCTGCTAAAGAGAGTTCTGTTTTGGCTTGCTGAAGCGTGTTCACCATGATCTCCGCGTAGGAAATCAACTTTTCTCCGGCACTGGTAAGCTTAATGCTGTTCCGATCGCGGATGAACAAGCTGGTATCGAAATAGCTTTCTAACTGCTTGATCCGAGCACTGACTGCAGCTTGCGTGATATAGAGGTTTTCTGAAGCTCGTCCAAAGTGACGAACTCGGGCAACTTCGAGAAACGTACGGAATACTTTTACATCCATAATTTATCCAGAGTGGCTTAGCTGTTTTGATACCCAATTAACGCTCATTGGAACCAGTATTTTTTTATATGCATTTTTAGATCTATGGGACTCACAAATCAATAATAGATTTTTGTGTTTACGATAAAAATAATTTGTTTTTCTTTTTTCAGTTTACGTCCTAATTTTCACCTCATACGACACCTTTTTATTTGTATCAATACCTGAGGCAACTATGTCAGACATCGAAGTTCGTGTTGGACAAAAACGTTTTTTCGATAATAAGAAGTTTCCACGTGGATTTGGAAAATCCGGAGACTTTACTCTTATGGAGTGTGACCTTCTCACTACTTATGGTGAAACGCTCAATGCATTGCAACATGGCGAGCTAGAACCAGACAACAGCGAAGAAAAGCATTTCCTTAAGGTGCTGGAAAACCCTGGAAAAGCGAAGACAAAGCTTGAAAATGTGTGGTTAAAATATCATAAAATCGCTTATGGTCGACGTACTTTCCATACGCTTCACACGATAGGTAAACAGAGTGAAGAAGAATCGGAAGAGTTGATCGCAATCGACGACGAATAAAGTGAGTTAAGCTGATTTAATTCCAAAACTGACGGCACCGATGAGGTGCCGTTTTAGTGGCTTGAGTTGTTTAGGCTTCTTTAATGGTTTTAGGTTGACGTTTGATTTGCTGAATAAGTAAGCCAACGACGATCATCACTAATCCGATGAAGGTGGAAGGGTGAATCTCTTCGCCAATAATAGTCGCGAGCAACATAAGCGAAATAAACGGCGACGTGAAAATGAGGTTACTGATTCGTGCCGTATTTTTCGTTGCCTTAAGTGCGCTCAGCCATAAAACAAATGTTACACCCATCTCAAAGAGCCCGACATACGTTACGGCCGCCCAGCCCTTTAGGCTAATGTGCTCCCAACTTGCTCCTTCATAAAAGCTGATGGCAAAAGCAAACGGCAACGCGACGAGAAACCCAAGTAACACACCCAAAACAGGATCGGCTTTGTTTTTGGTGTTTAATATCCAATAACCTGCCCACAAAACAGTGGAAAGCAGAGCTAGTCCAACGCCCAATGGGTTTTCAAATTCCAGCGCGAGCACATTGCCTTTGGTTGCAATGACGACCACGCCAGCATAACCAAGTAGGCATGCCGCCCAGTCTTGCTTACGAATCTTTTGCCCTAAAAACACCGCCGCCATTAATGTCAGTGTGATTGCCCAACTGTAATTGAGGGGCTGAGCCTGTGAAGCCGGTAACAAGTCGTAAGCTTTGAAAAGAATCAAATAGTAGAAGAGTGGGTTGATGAGCCCAAGCAACAAATAAAACCAAGGGTTAGCGGCAAATGTACTTTTTAATTGGCTGAGTTTCCCCTGAACACCGCAAATCACAAACAACGCCATGGCTGAAACCAAACTGGCCACAGTAAGCATCTGGATAGGCGTGAATTCCGCCAACGTCAATTTGAACGCGGTGGCAACCGTAGACCATAAAAGCACGGCACTTATGCCATAAATCAACGCCTGTCGCTCATTTTTCATTCTTCATTTTTCCTTACTTCTGGGCGCGAAAATGGATTGGACTGAAGCCAAAAACTGGACATTTATCCAGTGTAAAAATACTATCAAAGAGTTAAGTCAAAAACTTAGGCAAACATTATGCAGTGGATAGTGGAGAATCAGCAGCTTCTTTTAAGCGCTTTTGGCATTTTTGTCACTGGAATGATCATTTCAGGCTGGTGGGTGAAACAAAAAATGCGGATGGAACTCCAGCGCCAAGAGCAAGAACTGGAGACAGAAAAACAACTCCACCAAAAAACCGCCGAGCAACTTGCTTCCGCACAGCAAGATCTTGATGAACTTGATAATGCCCGAGACCAATCTGCGTTTGAGTTAAAACAGACTCATGGAAAAATGTTGGTCGCGATGGAAAAACTGAGGCACCTAGATTCACTTCGCCAAGAGAAACAAGTACTGGCTACGACCGTTGACCAGCTCCGACGTGAACTCGCAGAAGCACAAGCCAGCCAGCGTGAACAGGATGCACGCCATCATCAAGCCCAGCAAGCCAGTGAGGAAAAATTGGCTTTGCTAGAGAACGCAGAGCAGCGCCTCAAACAACAATTTGAACACTTAGCCAATCAACTGTTTGAAAATAAAACCGCCAAAGTTGATCAACAAAATCGCCAGAGTTTAGAAGGGTTACTCAACCCACTCAAAGATCAGATTGAAGGGTTTAAAAAACAAGTGTCGGACAGCTTTGGGCATGAAGCCAAAGAGCGCCATACGTTGGTGCACGAACTTCGTAACCTACAAAAACTCAATGAACAGATGGCGCAAGAAGCCCTGAATTTGACCCAAGCGTTGAAAGGGGACAACAAGCAGCAAGGGAATTGGGGGGAAGTCGTGTTGGCGCGCGTGTTGGCAGAATCTGGTCTTCGTGAAGGGCACGAATACCAAACGCAAGTCAGTTTGCAAGATGAAGCCGGTAAGCGTTATCAGCCCGATGTGATTGTTCACTTACCCCACGACAAGCAAGTGGTTGTGGACTCCAAAATGGCGTTAGTTGCTTACGAGCGATATTTTCACGCCGACACCGACTCTGAACGCGATGCAGCATTAAGTGAGCACCTACTCGCGTTGCGTGCGCATATAAAAGGGCTCAGTCAAAAGGATTACCAGAAACTCAAAGGTATTCAGAGCTTGGATTATGTGCTGATGTTCGTGCCAGTTGAGCCCGCATTTCAGGTTGCCATTCAAGCCGACCCAAGCTTGGTGAAAGATGCCATGAGGCACAACATCATCATAGTGAGCCCAACCACTTTGCTGGTGGCTTTACGCACCATCGACAATTTGTGGCGTAACGACAGGCAAAATCAAAATGCCCAAATCATTGCTGAGCGAGCTGCCAAACTTTACGACAAACTCCGTTTATTCCTGACAGACATGGAGAGTTTGGGCGGAGCACTGGATAAAGCCAATCAGAATTTTCAGGGTGCCATGAACAAATTGGCTACCGGAAGAGGCAACGTTGTGCGGCAAGCGGAGAGTTTCAAAGATCTTGGGGTCGAAGTTAAACGTAGTATTCCAGATACCCTATTGGAAATCGCGCAAAATGACACGTTAGTGGAAAGACAACCGCTTGAGGATAAAGTAGACTAAGCGCTCGCAATGCCCAAGGGATTGTTTACGAGGAAAAATGATGACAGAAACAAACGTTCAGAATACCCCTGCTTCACCCGTTGACGACACAACACATTTTGGCTTCACAACCGTAGCCAAGGAAGAAAAAGTGGAGAAAGTGGCCGAAGTATTCCACTCGGTTGCAGCGAAATACGACATCATGAATGATTTGATGTCGGGTGGTATTCATCGGTTGTGGAAACGTTTCACGATTGACTGCAGTGGCGTACGCTCTGGTCAGCGTGTTCTCGATTTGGGTGGTGGTACGGGCGATCTGACGGCGAAATTTTCTCGTATTGTCGGTGAAAAAGGGAACGTGATCCTTGCCGATATTAACAATTCCATGCTGAATGTCGGTCGCGATAAACTGCGCGATAAAGGCATCGTGGGTAACGTTAATTATGTTCAAGCCAATGCGGAAGAACTGCCTTTCCCAGACAATCACTTCGATTGTATTACCATCAGTTTCTGCTTGCGGAATGTAACGGATAAAGAAAAAGCGCTTCGTTCAATGTATCGCGTGCTTAAGCCTGGTGGTCGTCTGCTGGTTCTGGAATTTTCTAAACCTGTATTCGAGCCGCTTTCTAAAGTCTACGACGCGTATTCGTTCCATTTACTGCCTAAAATGGGCGAGTTGATTGCCAACGATGCTGAAAGCTATCGCTATTTGGCGGAATCCATCCGAATGCACCCAGACCAAGAAACACTGAAAGGCATGATGGATGAAGCTGGTTTTGAGCAAACCAAATACTACAATTTAACGGGCGGTATTGTTGCATTACACCGTGGCTTTAAATACTGAGGTTACTATGCCATTTGAACCTTTGGTCACCGCTGTGGTGGAAACCACGCTTAATACCCTGATTCAGGATGACCCTGCCTTAGTGAAACGCATGACCCGTCTGAAAGGGCAGGTGATTCAGGTTCACGTAAAAGAAATCAACAAAACCCTCACCTTTATTTTTAGCCAGCAGATTGATGTGCTGGCACATTTTGAAGGGGATGCAGACTGTTATCTGTCTTTGAGCCTAAGCGTTTTGCCCGAGTTACGTGAACAGGCGAATATTACGCAACTGATCAAACAAGACAAACTGGTGCTGGAAGGCGATATTCAACTGGCACAAAAGTTCTCTCAATTATTAACGGATGCCAAACCTGATCTCGAAGAGTGGCTTTCTCGTGTAACAGGGGATGTGATTGCCCATACATTTGTCTCTGGCGCGAAGCAAAGCGTTGAGTGGGTTAAAAAAAATGCCGAAAAAAAGCAAGACCATATCGCTCAAGTTTTGACGGAAGAGTGGCGTATTGCGCCTCCTCCTCTTGAAGTCGCACATTTTTGTGATCAAGTGGACGATATTGCCAGTGCTGTGGCACGCACAGAATCTCGCCTAAATGCACTGCTGGAGAAAGTATGACACCAGCTGAATTACGCCGCCTATATCGAATTGTAAAAGTTCAGCTTGAATATGGGCTGGATGAATTATTACCCGAACATCACCTGACCCGTGCTCCACTTCTTGCTCGTAAAGGGCTGTTTTGGCTTAAAAACAAACATCAAGACAAAGAGCTCGGCAATCGCATTCGTTTGGCGCTGCAAGAGCTAGGTCCTGTTTGGATTAAATTCGGTCAAATGATGTCGACTCGCCGCGACCTCTTTCCTCCTCACATCGCCGACCAATTGGCGTTGTTGCAAGATCAAGTTGCCCCTTTTGATGGTCAGCTAGCGAAAGATCAAATGGAGAAAGCGCTTGGCGGCAGCCTAGATAACTGGTTTACAGATTTTGATATCAAACCGCTTGCCTCGGCTTCGATTGCCCAAGTACATACTGCAAAGCTGAAAGACAGCGGACGCGAAGTGGTGTTGAAAATTATTCGTCCAGACATCAAACCCGTGATCGACGCGGATTTGAAGTTAATGTATCGGATGGCGAAAATCGTTGCCAGAGCATTACCAGAAACTAGGCGATTAAAGCCTGTTGAAGTGGTTCGAGAATACGAAAAAACTTTGCTGGACGAACTCGACCTGAGACGAGAAGCCGCCAATGCGATTCAGCTAAGACGCAACTTTGAAGGCAGTAAAGAGCTGTATGTACCCGAGGTGATTTCGGATTTAAGCAGCGAAACCTTGATGGTATCTGAACGGATTTATGGCATTCAGGTGTCTGATATAGCGGCGCTTCACGCTAACGGTACGAACATGAGCCTGTTGTCTGAGCGCGCTGTTAGCGTTTTCTTTACTCAGGTATTTCGCGACAGCTTCTTTCATGCCGATATGCATCCAGGAAATGTCTTTGTGAAGCCTGAACATCCAGACGACCCAATGTGGATTGGCTTGGATTGTGGCATTGTCGGCACTTTGAACAGGGAAGACCAGCGCTACTTGGCTGAAAACCTGTTGGCGTTTTTCAACCGCGATTATCGTAAAGTTGCCGAGTTACATGTGGATTCTGGCTGGGTACCCGCCGACACCAATGTGCAGGAATTTGAATTTGCTATCCGCATGGTGTGTGAACCGATATTTGCCAAGCCACTGGGGGAGATCTCGTTTGGGCATGTACTGCTCAACCTTTTCAATACCGCCCGACGCTTTAATATGGAAGTGCAACCACAGCTGGTACTTTTGCAGAAAACGCTTCTATATGTGGAAGGGCTGGGGCGTCAGCTTTACCCTCAGCTTGATTTGTGGAAAACCGCGAAGCCATTTCTAGAAACTTGGATGGCAAATCAAGTAGGTCCACAGGCAGTGATCAATGCAGTAAAAGATAAAGCACCATTTTGGGCAGAAAAACTGCCAGAATTGCCAGAGCTGTTGTACGATAGCCTTAAGCAAGGTAGGGCTTTAGATCAGCGCATGGATAGGCTTTATCAAGGATACCGTCAATCCAAACGCCAACAAGGAACCGGAAGGTTTTTGTTTGGGATTGGGGCAACTTTAATTGTGTGCGGGGCTATCTTACTTGATAGTCAATATGAACCATTTGCTTTAAGCAGTGGCCTCGTTGGTGTCACATTTTGGTTGTTTAGTTGGCGTGCTTACCGTAAATAGGCGGTAGACTTTCTTTAAAAGATTATATTTTTACAAAAACTAACCCGAGGTGAGCGAAATGGGTATTAGTGTAACTCAACTAATTATTATAGCCGTTATTGTGCTATTGCTGTTTGGAACTAAGAAGCTTCGTAACATTGGTGGCGACTTAGGCGGTGCTGTAAAAGGCTTCAAAAAAGCGATGAGCGACGAAGACAAAGCATCGACTGAAAAGAAAGACGCTGACTTTGAGACGCAAAACATCGAACAGAAGAAAACAGACGCAACTTCTGATACTGATACCGCTAAAAACAAAGAGCAGGCGTAACACGTGTTTGATATCGGTTTTTGGGAACTGGTATTAATATCTGTCGTCGGGCTGGTGGTTTTAGGTCCGGAGCGGTTACCCGTTGCCATTCGTAGTGTTTCCCGATTCATCGGTGCAGCGAAGAGCATGGCAAATAACGTTAAAGACGAATTGTCGCACGAGCTGAAAGTGCAAGAGCTGCAAGATAACCTGCGTAAAGCGGAACAAATGGGGATGGAAGATCTCTCTCCCGATTTGAAAGCGTCTGTTGATGAACTTAAACAGGCAGCGCAGGATGTACAGCGACCCTATGCAAATAAAGAAGATGCCCCGGCACCTTCCGATAAAAAAGCCGATGAGTAAAGTAAAGAGCTGCATCAGGCAGCTCTTTTTTGATCCCCGTTGTTGAGGTTCGATATGTCTTCTGTTGAGCAAACGCAACCATTGATCAGTCACTTAATTGAACTGCGCAACCGACTATTGAAAGCAATCGTGTCGGTTATGGTGGTTTTCTTAGGGTTGATCTGGTTTGCCAACGAAATCTATGAGTTTGTTTCCGCGCCTTTAATTGAAAGGTTGCCGGAAGGTGCGACGATGATCGCGACCGATGTAGCATCGCCATTTTTTACGCCCCTGAAGTTAACCTTGGTGGCGTCGATTTTTGTTGCTGTTCCTTTGATTCTTTATCAAATCTGGGCTTTTGTTGCCCCTGGTCTTTATAAGCATGAACGCAAGTTGATCATGCCACTGCTGTTTTCGAGCTCAGTGCTGTTCTATTGCGGTGTCGCGTTTGCGTACTTTGTGGTTTTCCCACTGGTGTTTGGTTTCTTTACTGCGATTTCCCTTGGTGGCGTTGAGTTTGCGACGGACATTTCCAGTTATCTAGATTTTGTGCTGGCTCTGTTTATGGCGTTTGGCATAGCGTTTGAAGTGCCTGTTGCGATTATTTTATTGTGTTGGACTGGTGCCACGGATGTCAAAAGCCTCAGTGAAAAGCGCCCTTACATCGTTGTCGCAGCGTTTGTTGTTGGTATGATGCTGACGCCGCCTGATATGATCTCTCAAACATTATTGGCGATTCCAATGTGTTTGTTGTTCGAGGTAGGGCTGTTCTTTGCTCGCTTCTATGGGCGGCGAGAACCTCAAGAAATCGGGCAACCGGAAGAATAAAAAAACTGCGCCATTCGAGCGCAGTTTTTATTTTTAGAGGCGATGTTTTCACACCAAGTCTTACGATAAGCGGAACAGTTTTTTCGCATTCTGCGTCGTCAGCTGATCGACTTGGTCTAATGATAACTCTCTAAGATCGGCCACACGCTGAGCAACAAGCTGAGTGTAAGCAGGCTCGTTTCGTTTTCCACGATGAGGGACTGGTGCTAGGTAAGGGCAGTCGGTTTCCACAATCACGTAATCCATATCTAAATGAGGGATCACTTTGTCCATTCCGCCGTTTTTGAACGTAGACACACCACCTAACCCAAGATGAAAGCCTAAGTCATTGATCGCTTTGGCTTCTTCTAAGCTTCCACCAAAACAGTGGAATACACCCGAAAGGCGACCGTCTTGTTCTTTAGCAAGTAAAGGCAGAGTTTGCTCTATGGAGTCTCGAGTGTGGATCACAACCGGCAAATCTAACTCTTTTGCCCAATTGAGCTGGGTTGTGAAGGCTTTTTCTTGTTCGGTTCTAAAGGTTTTGTCCCAATACAGGTCAATACCTATTTCACCGACGGCAATGAAATTATGTTTATCAAACCAAGAATAAATTTCTGCTAGAGTGCTCTCGACGTCGGCATTCACGTAGCAAGGATGCAGCCCCATCATAGAGTGGCAAACATTGGGAAATTGTTCCTGTGTTTTTAGCATGGGTACTATCGAATCGAGATCGATATTCGGCATCAAAATTTGGTCTATATTTTGTTCTAAAGCACGAGCAATAACGGCTTCTCTGTCTTCATCAAATTCTGCGGCGTAAATGTGAGCGTGAGTATCTATCATATTGGTACTTGAGCGTTGATGACAAAATTCTCGTCTCAGTATACCCGAGATTTTAAAACTCATACTCGGGATTTTAAAACTCTCGCTCGGAACTTTAAAACCATGCGTCTAAGGGCATTTTTGTCGATTCTTACTGGCGTGATCAGGCGAGAGTGATATAGTTTCTGCCAGAATTTTTCCAGACAAGGAGAAGAGCGTGTCTGTTTCCATCCAAGGTCAATTTCCAGGTCGCCGTATGCGACGTATGCGAAAGCATGATTTCAGCCGCCGTTTAATGGCAGAAAACCAAGTAACAGTTAACGATTTGATTTACCCAATCTTTATCTTGATGGGTAAGAACCGACGTGAGCCAGTAGAATCGATGCCGGGTATTGAGCGTTTATCGATCGACTTGATGCTAGAAGAAGCGGAATATTTGTCTAAATTGGGTGTTCCAGCGATTGCGCTTTTTCCTGTTGTTACTCAAGACGCTAAAAGCCTATGTGCGACAGAAGCGTATAGCCCTGATGGGTTGGTGCAGCGTGCTGTGAAGTTGTTAAAAGAGCATATCCCAAATATTGGTGTGATCACTGACGTTGCGTTAGACCCTTTTACGACACATGGGCAAGACGGCATCATTGATGACGATGGCTATGTGTTGAATGACGAAACGACGGAAGTACTCATCAAGCAAGCTATCTCTCATGCCGAAGCAGGCGCTGATGTTGTCGCCCCTTCCGATATGATGGATGGTCGAATTGGCAAAATCCGCGAGGCGTTAGAAGAAGCCGGTCATATTCACACTCAGATCATGGCCTATTCTGCGAAGTACGCCTCTCACTATTACGGACCTTTCCGTGATGCGGTCGGATCGGCATCTAACCTTAAAGGTGGCGATAAGAAAAACTACCAAATGGACCCTGCTAACAGTGATGAAGCATTGCAAGAAGTCGCAATGGACATCAACGAAGGCGCAGACATGGTAATGGTTAAGCCTGGCATGCCATATCTGGATGTGGTTCGCCGCGTGAAAAGCGAATTACAGGTTCCAACTTTTGCTTACCAAGTCTCTGGTGAATATGCCATGCACAAAGCCGCTATCCAGAACGGTTGGCTAAAGGAGCGCGAGACTGTACTTGAATCTCTGTTGTGCTTTAAACGTGCAGGTGCAGACGGTATTTTGACTTATTTTGCTAAAGACGTCGCTGAGTGGCTTGCGGAAGAAGGCGCTCAAGCAAAAGAGAATACCCAGCCAGAATAAATGTTGACCGGTATTTTTTATCAATTAGAAGCTGAGCCTTATGGTTCAGCTTTTTTGTATGGAATCATTATGAAAATTCGAACGGGAAGCCTAAATGAGTGTATTGAGGTGGCGAACGCTATCCCTGAATTTGTGCAAAAAGAAACTGTCACTAACTTAGCCAAGAGGTTACAAGACAAGGTGAATCTCATCCTCATTGCAGAGGAAGGTGATAATTTGCTTGGTTTCAAAATAGGCTACGAACTGGATAAAGACAGCTTCTATAGCTGGTTTGGCGGTGTTTTACCTGAAGGCAGAAAAAGAGGAGTTGCCCAACTTTTACTGGAAGAACAGGAGAAATGGGCGATAAAAAGTGGGTATAAGCAAATAAATGTGAAGTCTCGTAATGAATTTCCCGCTATGCTGCGCCTTTTAATACGTAACGGATATCTGGTTGATATGGTTGAAAAATATCCTGATGTCATAGAGTCTCGAATCCATTTTATAAAAGAAATTAAAAAATAAATGAGAAAAATTCTCGTTTAGCTATTGACCTGCAAATGAGAATCATTATTATTGAACTCGTCTTAGGGAATAAGGAACAGTTCAAAAGGAATTGATTTCAGTTTCAAGCGAACTTGCACTGATTCTTGAATGACACGACATTGCTCACATTGCTTCCAGTGTAATTTAGCTTTAAGGCGAAGTGATATATTTCATCATTTCGGCCACTTCTGCTAGGCGACATCATTAGATGTCGCTTTCTTTTATCTAAAATTTATTTCTTTCTCTCCATCATTGCTTCGTTTTCCATTACCTCAATATCATCTCGACAGATCAACAAACCCTTAATAGCGGTATCGTATTTAGATGATACAAATGGCGGCAAATTCGCCTCAAATGGTCCATAGATCGTTCATTATCGACTATTCAATACTCAGTATGATTCTTTCTTAAGTTACATTTGAATGTCGTACTCTAAATACTGATTAAAATATCAAATATTTCTATTGATTTTTTAGATTATTTTCTCTAACTCAAATTATTTTCCACAAGGCATGATCATAATAAGATCAAAGATCTTAGGATCTTGTTTTGCTTAACTTGTTGTATTTATTGATTTTAAAAAGAAAATGAGTGTGTGTTTTTGACTGTTAATCATCTGTGGGTAACTTTTACCAACAGAGTTATCCACAGTTATGGTTATGATTTGTTGCGCAACATACCTACTTTCAGGCTCGCTTTTTAAGACGGCTGAGAAATTGCACTCCGGCTTCATTTTGAGTTTGCGAACGTGGTATCCCAAGTCGAGTCATGGCATTCTAAGCCCATTATTTCTCGCACTGTATTTGGACAGACAGATTATGGCAACCATACCAGACAACCCTTTGATTCTCATCGATGGCTCATCGTATCTTTATCGGGCGTTTCACGCTTACCCCGGTACCATGAGCAATGGCGACATACCGACCAATGCGGTTTATGGTGTGGTGAACATGCTGCGTAGTATGATGCGTCAGTTCAGTTCTGAACGAATTGCAGTCATCTTTGATGCTAAGGGCAAAACATTCCGTGATGATATGTATCCGGAATACAAGGCTAATCGCCCACCTATGCCGGACGACTTGCGTTGTCAGATAGAACCTTTACACAATGTTATTAAAGCCATGGGGCTTCCACTTATCTGTGTACCTGGTGTTGAAGCCGATGATGTGATTGGCACATTGGCGGCTCAGGCTTCAAAAGCGGGAATGCCGGTATTGATCAGTACTGGCGACAAAGACATGGCGCAGCTAGTGGATGAAAATGTCACACTGATTAACACTATGACGAATGTCGTCATGGATCGTGAAGGCGTTGTGGACAAGTTTGGTATCCCTCCTGAATTGATTATCGACTACCTCGCATTGATGGGGGATAAAGTCGATAACATTCCAGGTGTTCCAGGTGTTGGTGATAAAACCGCAACGGCTTTGCTGCAAGGCATTGGCGGCTTGAGTAAGCTTTATGAAAACTTAGACGATATTGCACCTCTTGGTTTCCGCGGTTCAAAAACCATGGCGAAAAAGCTAACAGACAACAAAGAGAACGCATACCTATCTTACGAGCTAGCGACCATTAAACTGGATGTTGAGCTAGAAGAGACGCCAGAAACTCTGAAAAAAGAAACCCCCAATAAAGACGAGCTGATCAAGCTGTATGGGCAATTGGTTTTCAAATCTTGGCTAAATGAATTGCTTGAAGGCGGTACTGGCGAAGTAGAAGCCATTGGTAACAATACGTCTGGGTCAAGCTCTGCTTCTTCTGCTTCTGCTTCTGCAGATAGCATGGATACCAGCGCAGTTTCGATTGATCGCAGTCAGTACGAAACGGTGCTAACACAAGAGAGCTTTAGCAATTGGTTAGAAAAACTGAAAGCTGCTCCGCTGATAGCATTTGATACCGAAACAGATAGTTTGGATTACATGGTCGCGAATCTTGTTGGCTTATCGTTCGCTACAGAAGAGGGTGTGGCTGCGTATGTGCCCGTCGCACATGATTACTTGGATGCACCAGAGCAATTGGATCGAGACTGGGTACTGGCGCAGCTCAAGCCTTTACTAGAAGACAGTAATGTTGCCAAAGTGGGGCAGAATTTGAAGTACGACGCCAGTGTATTGGCTCGCTATGACATCGAAATGCAGGGCATCAAGCACGACACCATGTTAGCGTCTTATGTGTATAACAGTGTCGGCGGTAAACACGATATGGACAGCTTAGCGCTTCGCTTCCTACAGCACAGCTGCATGTCGTTTGAGTCGATCGCAGGTAAGGGAAAGAATCAGCTGACGTTTAACCAAATCGATTTAGAAGAAGCTTCGCCATACGCTGCGGAAGATGCGGATGTTACTCTTCGTTTGCATAATCGTATTTACAGCAATTTAGAGCAAGATGAAAAGCTTAACCATATATATAAAGACATCGAGATGCCTTTGGTTCCAGTGTTATCACGTATTGAGCGAACGGGCGTTATTATTGACGACATGTTGTTAGGTGCTCAATCACAAGAAATTGCTGTACGGTTGGATGAGTTGGAACAAAAAGCGTACGAGCTTGCTGGTGACAAATTTAACCTGAGTTCTCCAAAACAGCTTCAAGCCATATTGTTTGAAAAAATGGGGCTGCCCGTTTTAAAGAAAACACCATCGGGTGCGCCTTCTACGAATGAAGAAGTCCTGCAAGATTTAGCCTTAGATTATCCGTTGCCGAAAGTGATTCTTGAGTATCGCGGTTTGGCAAAACTGAAATCTACTTACACCGATAAACTTCCGAAGATGATCAACCCGACAACTGGTCGAGTGCATACGTCGTATCATCAAGCGGTAACGGCAACGGGGCGTTTCTCTTCTACCGATCCTAATTTGCAGAATATCCCTATTCGAAATGAAGAAGGTCGACGAATTCGCCAAGCATTCGTTGCTCCTCATGGTTGGAAGATTCTCGCGGTCGATTACTCTCAAATTGAATTGAGGATCATGGCGCACTTATCGGGCGACCAAGCGCTTCTGGATGCCTTTAGCCAAGGGAAAGACATTCACTCAGCAACAGCCGCAGAAGTTATGGGTGTTGATATTGAGCAGGTCAGCAGCGAGCAACGTCGCCGTGCTAAAGCCGTCAACTTTGGACTCATCTACGGTATGAGTGCGTTTGGGCTTGCTAAACAACTTGGTATTCCCCGTGGTGAAGCGCAGGGTTACATGGATAAGTACTTTGAACGTTACCCTGGTGTGATGCAGTACATGGAAGACACTCGGAGCAATGCGGCAGAGCAAGGGTTTGTCGAAACTCTTGAAGGTCGTCGTTTGCATCTGCCAGAAATAAAGTCTCGTAACGGTATGCGTCGTAAAGCTGCGGAGCGTGCTGCGATTAATGCGCCAATGCAGGGGACGGCGGCAGACATTATTAAGAAAGCCATGTTATTGGTGGATGAGTGGATACAAGCTGAAGGCGACGGCAAAGTGAAGCTGTTGATGCAGGTACACGATGAATTGGTGTTTGAGGTAGAAGAGTCAGTTCTTTCCGAAGTTGAAAGTAAAGTACAAAAACTGATGGAATCTGCAGCAGATCTAAATGTCCCATTAGTGGCGGAAGCTGGGCATGGTGACAACTGGGATCAAGCCCACTAGCCAAATCTTGCTCTAATCCAGCAAATATATATGAGCCAGCGCACATGCTGGCTTTTTTATAGGCTAAAAAAAGTCGTGTAAAATAAAGTGTTAATGTACTTTTACAAATTATTGATGAAAAAAAACTACAAAAATAGTTTTCATCCCTGAGTAAATGTTGTACATTATCTCTCGTAGGGTACAGAGGTAAGATGTTCTATCTTTCAGACCTTTTGTTTCACGTTATTGGATTAGGCTGATTCAGCCGCCCCAGTCAGTTTTTGACTGGGGCGTTTTTTATTGTAATAAAAACAACATATTGCTGTAATAATGAGCATTTGATGCTTCTCTTTTCCACATATTATTATTTCTCCATGGAAAACCTTTCCAAACGTATTTGCTAGAAATTCGTAAAACAATTCTTTCATAGCCAAGCTAATGGCTTCGATTTTATGTAAATAAATACATTCAGACTTTTTTACTGAAGAGATTTTTGTAGTAAAAAACCGCATTGTCAATAAGATGATTTTTGTTGAAAAATAAGCTTGATGTGAAATTTAGTTATGTAAGGCATGAAACAAGAGCTTTATGCAAATAAGCCCTGATGGTAAAAGGTGCCGGGTGGCAAGGTTTTAAAAAAAAGTAGAGAAAGACCTTGAGTTTTGATGGGAGATCATGAATGCTTTTTACCTATAATAATAATACCTCCTATTTCTCTCCCGTTGCCCCACCAAAAAGGTGGGGACTTTTGTCTTTAAGAGAAAAATTGCTTACTCTTCAGTGGGTTGTTCTGGGTCTTCGCTCTCTTGAGTTTCTTCTATCAATGCTGGAGCAAACCACTCGTCCATCTTGGATCTTAGTTGGTCAACACCAATGCCTTTCAAAGAAGAAAATACGTCAACTTTTACTTCACCACCAAATGTCAGTGACGCTTCACGGATTTTAAGTAGCGTGGCTTTTCTTACTCCGCTTTTCAGTTTGTCTGCTTTTGTTAGCAGTACTTGAACCGGAATGCCAGAATCGACTGCCCAGTAAATAAGCTGCTGATCCAATTCTTTCATTGGATGGCGAATGTCCATCAGAACCACTAAACCTTTAAGAGACTGGCGTTTTTGAAGGTATTCCCCTAATGATTGCTGCCACTTCTTCTTCATTTCTAAAGGAACTTGAGCAAATCCGTAGCCAGGAAGATCAACAATGTGGCAGTTGTCGTATACTTTAAATAGGTTAATTAATTGAGTACGGCCTGGAGTTTTACTGGTTTTTGCTAAACTTCTTTGGTTAGTTAGTCGATTTAGTGCACTGGACTTACCGGCGTTAGAGCGGCCAGCAAACGCAACTTCTATTCCCTTATCCTCTGGCAAGTGACGTATGTCAGGGGCGCTGGTAATAAAATGTGTGTTCTGGTAATGAATTTTTGCGCTCACTGTTAACTCCATCTCGTCTTTGTGTAGTCGATTGATTACTTTTTTGTGAATTTGTGTAAAATATCCTTGCTCGGCATAAGGTCGTTTTATTGTACCAATAGCCAACCACATCATGTGGTACTGGAAGCTTGATAATTATAATGGAATGTCATGAAAAAATTAGTGCTAATCTTGAGTTTATTAGCCAGCTGCTCTGTATGGGCCCAAGGTAGTATTGAAGCTGGTAAAGCAAAATCTCTTACATGTGCAGCCTGCCACGGTGCAGACGGTAACAGTTTGATTCCAATTAATCCAAAATTGGCTGGTCAGCATGCCAAATATCTTGAGAAGCAGTTACAAGATCTCAAGCTAGGCGGGCAGACAGGCGGAAAGCAAGGTCGTTATGATCCTGCTATGAGCGCCATGGCCGTTCCATTGTCAGACGAAGATATCGCAGATCTTTCTGCTTATTATTCTTCACTGACAACCGCAGAAAGTACGACTCCTGATGAAGTAGTTGATCGCGGTAAAGTACTGTACGCCGCTGGTGATATGCAACGTGGCATTACAGCTTGTATTGCTTGTCATGGTCCTCGTGGTAACGGTACTGAGCTTTCAGGGTTTCCTAAAGTGTCGGGTCAACACCCTGACTACATCAAAGCTCAATTGGTTAAATTCCGCTCTGGAGATCGCAACAACGATATGAACGCTATGATGCGTGATATCGCGAAAAAGCTGACAGACGAAGACATCGACATACTGTCCAAATACATGGGCGGTTTGCACTAAGCCTTATTTGAAGACAACCCTATATTGTCTTTATTAAGACTAAAAAGCGGCGATTTTTTTGCCGCTTTTTACGTTTCAATCCCATCAACGGCTCTTTTTACCATGATTAAGCAGAAAGTGCTCAATAAAACTCCACTCTAACCTCACTTTCTGGTATGTTTCGCATCCCTAACTGAGGATGCCTACATGCATGTATGTCCGCTCTGCGACTCATCGCAGACTTCAGACTACTTTGAAGACCGTCGTCGACGTTATCATCAATGTCAGCAATGTGAATTGGTGTTTGTTGATCCCGCTCAGCGCTTGACGGCTGAAGAAGAAAAGACCATGTATGACTGGCACGAGAATGATCCTTCTGATGAAGGATACCGCCGTTTTTTGAGCCGAATGTCCACGCCTATAGTTGAGCGAGTCAAACCCCATTCGCATGGGTTGGATTTCGGTTGTGGACCAGGGCCAACACTGTCTCTCATGTTAGAAGAGAGCGGACATACCGTTTCTCTTTACGATCTCTACTATTATCCTGATAAGAGGGTACTTGATAGAGCGTATGATTTTGTAACTGCCACTGAGGTAATAGAGCATCTCTATCAACCTGATGAAGTGTGGCAGCAATGGTTGAGTTTAGTCAAACCAGGCGGATGGCTAGGGATAATGACCAAAATGGTGATTAGCCTTGAAGCTTTTGCGGGATGGCATTATAAAAATGATCTTACACATGTGATCTTTTTTAGTCGTGCAACGTTTCAATACTTAGCGCGACGGGACGGACTCCAACTCGAGTTTATTGGCAATGATGTAATTTTACTGAGGAAACCCAGTAATGAGTCGAAGTAAAAAATCTAGAAAACCAGGTGCTGTAATAGGCGAACCTGACGTAATTGTAACGCGTAATCGCAGCGAATCTGACGTTGAAGGTCGCTTGCGTAAAAAGCTGAAAAAACGTAAAGGTTTGAAGTCGGGTAGCCGTCATTCTGAAGCCTCTGAATCGAAGCACTCTGGCAACGGTCAAAAACGTGACCCTCGCTTGGGTAGCAAGAAAAAGATTCCGTTGATTATTGAACCAACGAAAAAGCCAACGAAGCAAGAGCGTCGCCTTTCCGCTGAGCAAGAGCTTGAAATGTTGGAAAATGATGCACAGCTGGCTGTACTCCTAGATCGAATCGACGCAGGTGAAAGCTTGGGTAAAGGTCTACAGCAGTTCGTGGATGAAAAACTGGATCGCATCGAAGTTCTGATGAATCAACTTGGGTTGATGGAGCCAGAAGTTGAGGAAGTAGAAGAAACGTTTGAAGCGCCTGCTAAAGCGAAATCTGACGATGATTTACTCTCTCAGTTCGAAGATCTAGACATAGATAACTTGAAAGAATAGGCGAGAAAGTAATGTCAGTAACCGCATTAGCTGTGATAGGTGGGCTCATCATTTTAGGGCTGGCCTCGTACGCAGGTTATCTTTTACTGCAACTGAAAAAGCAGAAGGAACTGCAAGCGAAACATAAAGCGCTAGCGATTAATAAGCGTAATGCCAACATTTTTGAAAATGTAGATACCCTGTGTGCTGCTGGTATTCAGGGGCAATGCGACTTGTCTGAAATCAGTATTCGCGTGTATTGCATCCTAGATTACGTGCAGGGTGAAGATCGAATTGACTTCGATAAAGAATACCCTGCAATTGCCGAGTTGTATCATGTCGTTAAGGATATGGCTCGCGGAGAAGATAGGCAAACACTGGCAAAAAAAGAACGCATGCAACAAACTCTGGCTCGCCAGAAGGCAGAAGTCCGCTTAAATGATGCTATTGTCGAAGAGCTTAAAATACTCAAAGACAAAATCAAACCGCTGAACAACCAGATCAATATCAATGTGGTCGCTTCCTGATTTATCTATCATCATGTGAATCGACCCAGATCGTGTTCTGGGATCGATCACAGAGTGCGAGTGATCTCACTAGCACTTCTGAACATTTCTATTATTAAATCTGACAGCGTATACCGTCACTGTCATTGTGATATGGCAAAATACGCCCCTAAGCACTAAACCGGAAGCACAAAGCAATGTCGAGTCACAAAGCTATGTCGAGTCATAAAACGATGTCGAGTGAGCAAATTGTTTGGGATCAAACTGTATTAGATAAATACAATTACTCAGGGCCGAGATACACCTCTTATCCAACCGCGTTGGAGTTCCATGAAGCCTATACCATTGCTGAATTCGATATGGCCTGCGCGCAATACCCAGAGCGCCCACTGTCACTGTACGTGCATATTCCGTTTTGCCACAAGCTTTGCTATTACTGTGGCTGCAATAAAGTGATCACTCGTCATCAGCACAAAGCGGATGAATACCTAGATGTACTAGAGCATGAAATTCGACAACGTGCTTCTTTGCTGCACCATCGTCATGTGACGCAATTGCATTTTGGAGGGGGAACGCCAACTTTCCTAGATAAGGCTCAAATATCACGCTTGATGTCACTCCTTCGGGAAGAGTTTCAATTTGACGCGAGTGCTGAAATCAGTATCGAAGTTGACCCAAGAGAAATTGAGCTAAATATGCTTGATCATCTGCGTGCTGAAGGGTTTAACCGTTTAAGCATTGGTGTTCAAGATTTTGATAAAGAAGTGCAAAAGCTGGTTAACCGTGAGCAAGATGAGCAATTTATCATCGACATGGTTGAAAAAGCCAAGCAGCTTGGCTTTCGCTCTACCAATCTGGATTTGATTTATGGTTTACCCAAGCAAACCCAAGCTTCTTTTGCGAAAACGTTAGAGCAAGTGCTGAAAATGCAGCCAGGTCGTTTATCGGTGTTTAACTATGCTCATATGCCTCAGTTATTCGCAGCACAGCGTAAAATCAAAGATGCCGATTTACCTGCGCCAAGTGAGAAGATGGCGATTCTTCAAGATACTATCGGTACTTTGACGGGCGCAGGTTACCAATTCATTGGAATGGATCACTTTGCTCAACCAGACGACGAGCTTGCAGTCGCGCAGCGAGAAGGCATTCTGCACCGTAATTTCCAAGGCTATACCACACAAGGCGATTGCGATTTAGTTGGATTTGGTGTGTCTGCGATTTCTATGATCGGAGACAGCTATGCTCAGAATCAAAAAGAGCTAAAGAAATACTACGCTCAAGTTAATGAACTGCGTCATGCACTTTGGAAGGGCGTATCACTGGATTCCGATGACCTACTGAGACGTGAAGTCATAAAGCAGCTAATCTGCAACTTTAAGCTGGATAAAACGTTCATTGAAAATGAATTTGATGTTGAGTTTAATCATTACTTCAAAGAAGACTTGGAACTGTTGCAAACTTTTGTGGATGACGGGTTGGTCGAAGTGGATGACAGCGAAATTCGCGTCACGTTGCGAGGTCGCCTGTTGATTCGAAATATCTGTATGTGCTTCGATAAATATCTACGAGATAAGGCACGTCAGCAGCAATTCTCACGAGTGATCTAGAGAAACTCAAATATTTGAATAAACAAAAGGGGCTAGATGCCCCTTTTTGGTGTCTTGCGTAGGTATATGGCTTTTGTGTATCTCGAACGAAGGCGACTTATAACGAAGGCTGTTTAAAGTTCGGCTCATTTAAGCTTCGCCAAGAATTTATCTGATTCTGTTATGGCTGACTTCATCTCTTTGATCGCCACTTCAATGTCTTTCTCTAAACTCATAAACTCGCCTTGCAGTGACCCAATGGCACTCGCATTCAAGTTATGCTTTAAATAGAGTGTGTTGTCTTGCAAGGTGTTGAGTACGGGCGTCATTTTTTTCTCTGCCCGCTTCATGGCACGTAGCATGGTATTGTATGACGCCTTGGTTTGCTTGAGTTTGGATTCACTATCGCGGCGCAGTTTGCTACTAGTGTAGAGGGTGAGTTCCTCTTCCCATTCCTCAAAAAGGGCATCCGACACATCTTCAATGGAACTGATTCGGCTAGAAACCGTTTCAGCTGCATCTACGCTGTCTTCATACTTGGCGTTGATTTTCTTATACATTGATTCCAAATCACCGCCATCAAATTGTGTTAACGCAGAAAGGGCTTCAAGTGCACTCGAAAATTCTTCTTGGGCTTCTTGTTGTGCGGTTCTGGCATCTTCAACCCTATCAACCATGATGTCACGTTTGTGAACGCCCACTTTCTCCATCGCTGAGTAATATGTTGATTGGCAGCCTGTAATAAAAAGCAAAGACATCGCCATAGCAAAAACAAAACGCATTTGGATTTCCTTTTCGTATAGAATTGAAAGAACTATGGACGACTTAACAAGGAGATACAAGTTGAAGTTCGAAGAGATAGCCGTTCATTCTCAACAATTTTTCCGCTATCTACTTGGACGCATGGGACGCGATCGTTTAACCGTGAGTGCAGGGTACATGGCGTACATTACGCTATTGTCGCTTGTTCCTATGTTGACAGTATTGCTTTCAGTGCTTTCTAAGTTTCCGGTATTTGCCAATGCAGGGGACGTGCTTCAGGAGTTCGTGATCACTAACTTCGTGCCAGCAGCCGGAGCCGCAGTGAAATCGGCGCTGAATGACTTTGTCGCTAACACTGGCAAAATGACCGCGGTTGGTGGTGGTTTTCTGTTTGTGGCCGCCTTGATGTTGATTTCCAACATCGATAAAAACTTAAACTATATTTGGCGTGTAGAAAAAAAACGTCGCCACGTGTATTCGTTTTCAATGTACTGGATGGTGTTAACGCTAGGACCGATCCTGGTCGGAGCCTCTATTGCTGCTACATCTTATGTCACGTCTCTCAATTTGATCGAAAGCGAAGCTATTTCTACGGTCTACTCAGAAATACTGAGTGGGTTGCCCTTTATTTTATCTTTTTGTGCATTTATGGGGCTTTACATGTTGGTGCCCAACAAGAAGGTAATGTTGAAAGACGCGGCGCTAGGCGCTCTCGTGGCTGCCATACTGTTTGAACTGAGTAAAAAGGGTTTTGCCATGTATATTACTCAGTTCCCGTCTTACCAGCTTATTTACGGTGCATTAGCAGCAATACCGATTCTTTTTGTTTGGGTTTATCTCTGTTGGTTGATTGTTCTGGTAGGAGCAGAAGTGACAGCAAGCCTTGGAGAACGAGAAATGTGGTACAGTACCGAGCCTGAAAATAAAGAAGAACAACAAGGAAGCGGCGGATGATCGCCTTAATTCAAAGAGTCAGTGAGGCTGCAGTCCACGTTGATGGCGATGCAGTTGGCGAGATCAATAAAGGGATTCTTATCCTGCTTGGCGTTGAAAGAGAAGACGATGAAGCCAAGGCGAAACGCCTGATGGAACGTGTTCTAACCTACCGAATTTTTGAAGATGATCAGGGAAAAATGAACCTGAACGTCCAAGAAGTGAACGGAAGTGTTTTAGTCGTGTCTCAATTTACATTACCGGCGGACACGAAAAAGGGAACACGACCGGGTTTCTCTAAAGGTGCCCATCCCGTTGAAGCGGAGCGTTTGTACGATTATTTCTCTGATCGATGCGCTGAAAAAATCAGTACAGAGAGAGGACGGTTTGGGGCTGATATGAAAGTGTCTTTGGTCAATGATGGACCAGTGACTTTCTGGCTACAGGTATAGCCAACAAAGCCAAGCTTCAAATCTCCGTACAAGCTTTCAATGTGCATATAAGCTTTCAATCTGCATACAGGCTTTCGATCTCAAAAGAGTGCTAACGAGCAAAGGAATCTCATGTTTAAACTAGTCACCCCAAAAACAGCGAACCAGCTGAATAAGTACTATCACTTTCGCTGGCAAATGCTGCGTGAACCTTGGCGCTTGCCTGTCGGTTCGGAAAGGGATGAATACGATGAACTTAGCCACCACAGAATGATCGTGGACGGTAAAGGTCGTCCGATGGCTATTGGGCGTTTATATATCACGCCTGATAACGAAGGTCAGATCCGCTACATGGCGGTGAAACCGAATCGCCGAAGTAAAGGCATCGGATCGTTAGTCATGGTGGCGCTGGAGTCATTTGCTCGTCAAGAAGGGGTTAAGCGCTTAGTGTGTAATGCACGTGAAGATGCGATTGCCTTCTACGAGAAAAATGGATTTGAAAGCCAAGGTGAACTCAATGACGAACGTGGTCCTATGCGTCACCAACAAATGGTGAAATCGCTGGATCCATTAGCGAATGTATTGCGACGCCCGGAATGGTGTGCAGAATTGCAAGATCGTTGGGAAAGCCAAATTCCTATCAGTGACAAGATGGGGATTAAAATCAATCAATACACGGGTTACCGTTTCGAGTGCAGCGCTCAGCTAAATCCCAATTTAAACCCTCACAACACCTTGTTTGCTGGTTCAGCGTTTACTTTAGCCACGTTAACGGGCTGGGGTATGACTTGGCTTTTGATGAAAGAGCGTGAATTGGAAGCGGACATTGTGCTGGTGGATAGCCGCATACGTTACTGCCATGCGGTTGAACAAAGCCCAATTGCGGCGACCTCGCTCGATGGAATCAGTGGTGACTTAGACAGGCTGGCCGCCGGGCGTAAAGCACGCGTGGTTATTAATGTAACTATTTACAGTGGCGAACATGCTGCTGTGGAGTTTACTGGCACTTATATGCTTCTGCCTAATTATCAGGGAATGCTTGGGCGCTAGGCATACTAAGGTATGAGCTTTTCTAACACCTTGCAGTCTTCTCGTGTAATAGGGGCATTAGAGAGTGGTTGATACCTCCACTCTCCACATTCTCCTTTTAACATGAGCGTAATGCTCCCCTTTTCTGCATTTACCAAATCAACATTTCCATGTATCGAACCGGCAAAGTCACCTCCTTGAATGCGTGACTGTTGCATTGTAATTCTTCCTCGGTCGACATCAATGATAAAGTCAGACACAGAGACGGGCTCAGGATCTTTCTTTGATAGCTCAAGGGGGATGCTTGGATCCATTAATGCAGCAAAGTGAGAAGCGGTTGTTAGGTCACGAAATTGGGTTGAAATAAAGCCTGAAACGCTGTGATTGAACGAAGCCGCATCACCAGACAACCCCGAGAGCTCAAATTGGGTATCAGTCAGGCCCGACAAGTCGAGAGGCAGCGGATGAACATACTGAAGTGTCTCTATCGGAATGCCATCACCTTGGAATTTGAGCGCCCATGGGCGGCTGTGTTGACGATAATCCCACTGCCCTTGCGCGCGAATAAGCCCATCATTAACTGGAATGATGACTTTATCCAAATAACTGATACCAGCATTGGCATGAGCTTCTATAAGCAGTTGAGAGCCAATCAGTTTTCCAAAGTTAGCGCTGTTTGCCGTTAGTGATAGTCGCCCTTGCCATAAGCCAACTTGACCATTTCTAAGTACATCTAATTGATTACCCTGAATATTTAACCCGGAGATCTGGCGCTTTGGCTCTGACTCTAGATCAATGTACTGCGCGCGTTTTACGGAAAGTTGGTCAATGGTTAGGTTGGCGAGACGGTCGATTTGTTCTTTAAAAGGCGTCAGTGACAGTTCGCTGTCGGTATGCCATTCAATACCTGTTAAGTTAAGTTGAGCTAAATGCCAGGTATCTGGCGTAAACTCACCATTAACCTGGATATAGCCTTGATCCATTCCGAGGTTGGCACTGTGCACAGTAATAAGATCAGGTGAAAAGCTGGCTTCAAGAGCGGGCTCTAGCCAAAGTTGATCGGCATAATCAATGCTTTCAGCATTGAGTGAAATCGAGCCTGAGGGCTGTTTCCATAATTCGAAAGGAAAGCGAATGTCTTCCAGTGTCATATCTGCCTGAACCATCGCGAAAGTTGGGAATTCAAGATCGCTGCGCAATACATCTAGGCGCTTTATGGCAATCTCAGAACTGTCGGTACTTGCCCATTTGAATTTCTTGAGGGTTTTCCAATCGTCTTTCGTTACCGTCAGTTCATTCAGTGCGGCGTTAACGACGTTCCAACGTCCATCTTCCCATTCAGCTTGCCCAGATAGCGTTCCTCCACGCCAACTGAAGGAGAGCCCATATATCTTTTTGCTGTCCGCAAAAATGTCGGCGTCTAACAATGCATGATTGAAAGCTTCATTTTGCCAATAGATTTGATCAGCGCTCAATTGAATTTCACCATACCAACGCCATACAGGATGATCACTAACAACAGGTTGTTTTATTTGGAATTTGAGCCCTCTTACTATCCATTCCGGATTGGAGAAATCGAGGTTGTCCACGGCGATCTGGTGAACTTTGACGAAAGAGAGTGGGCGAATATTGGGCACACCTTTTTGCAGTTGAAGTCCACTGAGCTGCAAACTCGCAATACTGATTTTTGTGCCATTAAAGATTTCAGGGTCGAGCCAGATATTGGCCGTTTCGATGAACATGGGCTCAGGCTGCGTTGAAAGCTCAACACCATGAAGGGTTAATTGATAAGGGGATTGATACTCCACGTTTTCTATTTGGATCGTGAGGTTACTCACTTGATTGGCAATGAAATTCACCACCGACGTAGCGTAGCGGGTATGCAGGCTGCCAAATAATGCCAGCACTGAAACAACGATCAGCAGTAAGAATAAAACCACAACCGTGGAGGCTTTTCTCATCTTCCTTGTTCCAAATTTCTCAATCCAGCTTTCAGATTGGCTCAATTATCGATTGGATTCAATAAAAAGCCCCTCGAAAGAGGGGCTTGGTAATGGATTTGCTACTTTAATCCACTTTCGTAAGCATTAGCCGAGTTGAGGACCAGCTGCAACTAATGACTTACCTTCATCATTGTCAGTGTATTGGGCAAAGTTATTGATGAAGCGATTGGCTAAATCTTCTGCTTTGCTATCCCACTGAAGTGGATCGGTGTATGTATCACGAGGATCAAGAATGCCTGAGTCAACACCATGTAAAGCGGTTGGCACTTCAAGATTGAAGACTGGAATGACTTTCGTATCTGCGTGGTCAATCGAGCCATCCAGAATCGCATCGATGATTCCGCGAGTGTCTTGAATAGAAATACGTTTGCCTGTTCCATTCCAACCCGTGTTGACGAGGTAAGCTTCTGCTCCAGCGGCTTCCATACGTTTCACCAGTACTTCAGCGTACTGTGTTGGGTGCAATGTTAAGAATGCAGCGCCAAATGCAGCAGAGAACGTTGGCGTAGGTTCAGTGATACCGCGCTCTGTACCTGCCAGTTTTGCTGTGAAGCCAGACAAGAAGTGGTACTTCGTTTGCTCTGGTGTCAGCTTCGATACTGGAGGGAGAACTCCGAAAGCATCTGCAGTAAGGAAAATAACTTTCTGTGCATGACCTGCTTTCGATACTGGTTTAACAATATTATCGATGTGATGAATCGGGTAAGAAACACGTGTGTTTTCAGTCTTAGAGCCATCATCAAAGTCGATTGAACCATCACCACGAACTGTCACATTTTCCAGCAAAGCATCACGGCGAATAGCATTGAAGATATCGGGTTCTGCTTCTTTGGATAGACGAATTGTTTTGGCGTAGCAGCCTCCTTCGAAATTGAAGATGCCGTCATCGTCCCAGCCGTGTTCATCGTCACCAATAAGTTCGCGTTTAGGGTCGGTTGATAAGGTAGTTTTCCCCGTACCTGATAAACCGAAGAATACGGCGACATCCCCTTCTTTGCCTACGTTAGCACTGCAGTGCATGGAAGCAATACCTTGCAAAGGTAGAAGGTAGTTCATTACGGCAAACATCCCTTTCTTCATTTCACCGCCGTACCATGTTCCTCCGATGATTTGCACGCGCTCTGTCAGGTTGAAAGCAACGAAGTTTTCAGAGTTCAGACCTTGGGCTTCCCAGTTAGGGTTGGTTGTCTTCGCTCCATTCATAACAACAAAATCTGGCTCGAACGAGGCGAGTTCTTCATCGGTAGGACGAATGAACATGTTTTTTACGAAGTGGGCCTGCCATGCCACTTCTGTAATGATTCGCACACTTAAGCGAGTATCAGGGTTGGCACCGCAGAAGCCATCAATCACAAAAAGACGCTTACCTGAAAGCTGATCCGTCACCAAATCTCTTAGCTCAGTCCATGTTTCTTGGGTAATCGGCTTATTGTCATTTTTCCCTTGATCAGACCACCATAGAGTGTCTTTCGTCGTCTCGTCTTTAACGATGTATTTATCTTTTGGTGAGCGACCAGTAAAAATACCAGTGTCGACAGCAACGGCACCAAGTTCTGTAACTGTGCCTTTTTCGTAGCCTTCAAGCTCTGGGCGTGTTTCTTCTTCGAACAACTGCTCATAACTTGGGTTACGCAAAACCTCAGTCACGCCAGTGATTCCGTGTCGGGTAAGATCGATGTGTGCAGCCTTTGTATGTTCCATAACGGTCATAGGTGCTCCTTGTAGGGTATAAATTGTAGGGGTTTTGTAATTATTTATAGTTTTCTGCTCACCACTTTGGCAACTTTGAGCAATTCTCATCTCAGGTCTTGTTGAATATTTTATCCCTGAGAGGAGTGGGGTTTTTACACTCTTGTCACAGTTTGGCTTGCTCATTTTATCGCTCGCGCAATCCTTTGCGCTAGATCAAAAGGATTAATACTTTGACAAAAATAAGTATAGCGTACGGTGATATAAATGCGTGTTTTAGTAGCGAAAAGGCATTAAAAAAGCCAGCATAGAGCTGGCTTTTAGAAAGTATTCACGGAGCTTATTAAAGCGTGAAAAATAATGGATTAATGAAGGGTGTCGTTGCTGTCAGTAGCTTGCTCATAAAGCTCAGACACATCATCCTCGTCAAACGAGTAATCTGTGCCGCAGTAATCACAATGTAAAGAAACGGATCCTTCAGTCGCTAAAATGTCATTAATTTCATCTCGCGAAACCGTGATTATGGCAGCCCCACTTCTTTCGCGTGAACAGCCGCAGAAAAACTCAACGGGTTGCGCTTTAAATAGTTGTACCTTTTCTTGGTTATAAAGACGATACAGTACATCGTTAGCGGGTAATCCAAACAATTCTTCATTTTTCACCGTGTCGGTGAGTTGCTCTAGGTGCTCAAAATCATTCGCTGAGCCTGTGCCATCTGGCATGGTTTGCAACAACATACCTGCTGCATGCGCTTTGCCTTCATGTTCACCAAGGCGGAACCATAGACGAGTTTGAAGCTGCTCAGAGCGTTCAAAATACCCTTCAAGTACTTCCGACAACGTTTCTCCTTCTAGACCAACTACACCTTGGTAACGTTCGCCTTGCTTGGGAGCAATAGTGATCACTAGATGGCCTTTACCCACCAATTGATGAAGCGTTGCGTCATCGGCGAGATCACCTTCCCAACGAGCGACTCCACGAACTTTCTGGTCATGATCGCCATTGATAACAACTAACGGAACAGGACCGTCACCCTGCAATTGAAGTGTGATAGATCCTTCGAATTTTAAAGTGGCAGTTAGTAGCGTTGTGGCAACGAGAAGCTCACCCAACAGGTTTTTAACCGGTACTGGGTATTCCTTGCTTGAAATGATTTCTTGGTACGTACTATCCAGTTGTACCAATTCGCCACGAACGGATAAATTTTCGAATAAGTAGCGATGCAATTGGTTGTTTGCCATGCGAGGAGCTCCAGCATTTATTGGTTCTTGAACTTAATGATGTCTCGACGCTGTTTTTTATCCGGGCGTCTTTCCGGGCTTGGGCTGTACAGGGTATTCAGCTTTCTTTTTTGCGCATTGTCTTCACGTTTAAGAAGGCTGTCTTCGGTTTCTCGGTAAAGCAGTTGAGCTTCTGGAGCACCGCGACGTTGATCCGATATCTTTTCAATGACCACCGTTTTTTCTTCATGCCCCTGTCTCAGCACTATGGTTGCACCAAGTTCGACAATTTTGCTCGGCTTGGAACGTTGACCATTATAATGGACTTTTCCACCATCAACCATATTCCGTGCTATAGATCGCGTTTTGTAGAAACGAGCGGCCCAAAGCCATTTGTCGAGCCTAACCGTGGCAGTATTTGAACTCATAGTAAATTCGTGCCTCTAATGATTGACTTGCCTCATTATTTACACAATGGTGACGAGTATGGGGGTTTTCAACCTAAAATGGGATGAAACGTAATCAGTCTAAAGTCTGTTAATGTGAATTGTTGCTAATCTTTATAAGAACGATATTTGGTATCACTCAATTTATATGACAATGCGCAAGCCTTTGTGTAGGCTTTGGCTTTTATTTATCAGACTGCCTTAACATATCTGAAGTTTTAATACAGGGAGCGCATGATACATGTCATCTTCGGTGGTGCAAAAATATCAATTAGATCAGAAGTTCACCGCTTTTCTGGCGTTCGTCGTCAAACAACAAGGAAAGCTGAGTGCCTGGTTGACATTATTGCTGATTGCCATCTCTGCTTGGATTGTCGGGCAGCTTAGTTGGCAATTGATTCCTCAAGACAGCAGTGTTACTCGCTGGTCACCGACAACAGTGGCTTCACAGGCTGGTCCGGGCTCTAACGAAGCGGCATCAGGTGATGCTATTGCTTCTTTACTCGATGCGCATTTATTCGGTCGTTACTCTGATAAACCAGTAGCAAAACCTAAACCAAAGCCTGTCGTGAAAGATGCACCCAAAACCCGTTTAAGTTTGGTATTGGTTGGGGTGGTTGCAAGTTCCTCAATAGACAGCAGCTTGGCTGTTATTGCTAACCGAGGTCAGCAACAAACATATGGTATTGGTGAGCAGATTGAAGGCACACGTGCATCACTCAAAGGGGTGCTGGTTGATCGTGTCATTATCGACAATCAAGGGCAAGATGAAACTTTGATGCTAGAAGGTGTCGAATACAGCAAACTGGCGCAACAAAATACATCAGAACCACCGCCGCCATCCGATTCAAATGTCGGAAGCTTTCCAGATGTAAACGAGATTGAGCAGATCAGACGCGAAATTTCTCAAAATCCTCAACAAATAATGCAATACATTCGTCTTTCTCAGGTCAGAAGAGAAGGCGATATTGTTGGGTATCGAGTGGGGCCAGGTAGCCAAAGAGATTTGTTTGATGCGGTAGGACTAAAAGAAGGCGATATAGCGACGCAACTTAATGGTGCGGATCTGAGTGACCCTTCTGCCATGGGAAAAGTATGGCAAAGCATATCTGATATGACGGAATTGAACCTGACAGTCGAGCGAGACGGTCAAAGGCACGAAATCTTTATTGAGTTTTAATACCGGCGCAGAACTGCGTTGGGGTATGAGTGGGAGTATCACGTGAAACAGTGGTTAAACAAAGGAACCTGGTTGCTTGCTGGTAGCCTTGCATGGTCACCAGTGTTGGTGGCAAGCGAGTTTAGTGCCAGTTTCAAGGGAACCGATATTAAAGAGTTCATCAATATTGTTGGACGTAACCTCGAAAAAACCATCATTGTCGATCCGGCAATTCGAGGCAAAATCGATGTTCGAAGCTATGACGTGTTGAATGAAGAGCAGTACTACCACTTTTTCCTAAATGTTTTGGAAGTGTACGGCTTTGCAGCAGTTGAAATGGAAAATGGCGTACTTAAGATCGTACGTGATAAAGATGCCAAGACGGCTGCTATCCCTGTTGTTGGAGACGAGACTCGTGTACAAGGCGATGCCGTTATCACGCGAGTTGTGGCAGTACGAAATGTATCCGTAAGAGAACTTTCTCCATTATTACGTCAGTTAAATGACAATGCAGGTGCAGGTAACGTCGTGCACTATGATCCTGCGAACATCATTCTGATCACCGGTCGTGCAGCTGTTGTTAACCGTCTTGCTGAAATTATCGAACGTGTTGACCGTGCAGGTGACAAAGAAATCGAAGTTGTAGAGCTTAGAAATGCCTCTGCAGCGGAAATGGTTCGTATTGTTGAGGCATTGAATAAATCAACGGCTCAGAAAAACACGCCTGCTTTCCTTGAACCAAAATTGGTCGCGGATGAGCGCACTAACTCGATTCTTATATCGGGCGATCCGCAGGTTCGTAAACGTCTGCGTAAGCTTATCATGCAGCTGGATGTTGAAATGGCAACTAAAGGCAACAACCGAGTTGTCTACCTTAAGTATGCTAAAGCGGAAGACCTCGTTGATGTACTTAAAGGTGTCTCCGACAATCTGCAAGCTGAAAAGCAAGGTGGAGCTCAAGGTGGCGGTGGCGCAAAAGCGCGTAACGAAGTCATGATTTCTGCTCACGTTGGTACTAATGCACTAGTTGTAACAGCTCCGCCAGATATTATGCGTGCCATCGAAGATGTGATTTCCCAATTGGACATTCGTCGTGCGCAAGTTCTTATCGAAGCGATGATCGTGGAGTTAGATGAAGGGGATGGCGCTAACCTTGGTGTTCAATGGGGTAACTTAAATACTGGTGCAGCCGTACAGTTTGCAAACTCCGGAGCGTCTATTGGCAGTGTTATGGTTGGCTTGGAAGAAGCGAAAGATACCACTGAGACAAAAGCGGTGTATGACTCCGATGGTGAGTTTTTGCGAAATGAAACGACCACCACTAAAGGTAGCTACGACACTTTAGCTAAAGCGCTTGGTGGTGTGAATGGTGCTGCGCTTAGTTTTATCGCTGGTGATTGGACTGCGTTAGTGAGCGCTGTTTCCAGTGATTCCAATTCGAATATTCTTTCTTCTCCAAGCATTACAGTGATGGATAACGGTGAAGCGTCATTCGTTGTTGGTGAAGAAGTACCTGTTTTGACTGGTTCTGCTACGGGATCTAACAATGACAACCCATTCAGTACGGTTGAACGAAAAGAAGTCGGTATCAAACTGAAAGTGGTCCCTCAAATCAACGAAGGCGATTCAGTTCAATTAACCATAGAACAAGAAGTGTCGAACGTATTGGGTGCAGATGGAGCGGTCGATGTGCGATTCGCTAAGCGTCAACTTAACACGTCGGTGATGATTCAAGATGGTCAAATGTTGGTGTTAGGCGGTCTGA
The DNA here is from genome assembly GCF_002933855.1 of Vibrio penaeicida. Taxonomy (GTDB): domain Bacteria; phylum Pseudomonadota; class Gammaproteobacteria; order Enterobacterales; family Vibrionaceae; genus Vibrio; species Vibrio penaeicida_A. Next base: position 29,870 of record NZ_BFAQ01000017.1, on the reverse strand, counting down.
TTGACGAACGTGCTTTAGAAAGTGAAGCGAAAGTACCACTGCTAGGTGACATTCCGATACTTGGGCATTTGTTCAAATCAACCAGCACAAAAATATCGAAGAAAAACCTAATGGTCTTTATCAAGCCAACCATTATTCGAGATGGCGTAACCGCCGATGGCATTAGCCAGCGCAAATACAACTACATTCGTGCCGAGCAACTTCTTAAAGCAGAAGAAGGTTTGAAATTACTGAGTGATGAATTTGTTCCTGTGCTTCCTAAGTATGGTGAAGATATTCGCCACCCTGAAGAACTGCGAGCATTCATTGAGCAGCTGGAGGCGAAATAATGGCGGATACGCTGGTCGTTTCTGAAGGCTTTGTTCGCTTACCTTTTGCTTTTGCTAACCGACATAAAGTGGCGATGGAAGTTGCCGCTCAGCCGGGTGCTTTACCTAGCCTTTATTATGTAGAACCCTTGGCACTTGACGTACTCACTGAAGTACGTCGAGTGGTTCGAAAATCATTTACACCTGTTGCTCTTGCCGCTCAAGACTTTGAAAGCAAGCTGACAGAGTTGTATCAACGAGATTCTTCTGAAGCGCGTCAATTAATGGAAGATATCGGTGCCGACAACGACGACTTCTTCTCGTTGGCCGAAGAGCTGCCACAAAATGAAGACTTGTTGGAATCAGAAGACGATGCGCCAATCATCAAATTGATTAACGCCATGTTAGGCGAAGCAATCAAAGAAGGCGCGTCGGATATTCACATCGAAACCTTCGAAAAATCTCTTTCTATTCGATTCCGTGTTGATGGCGTTTTGCGTGAAGTTCTCGCACCAAGCCGAAAGCTCGCACCACTGCTGGTTTCTCGCGTTAAGGTTATGGCGAAATTGGATATTGCTGAGAAGCGGGTTCCACAAGATGGTCGAATTTCACTGCGAATAGGTGGACGAGCTGTCGATGTTCGTGTGTCGACTATGCCATCATCACACGGTGAGCGTGTGGTTATGCGTCTTCTTGATAAAAACGCTACTCGCCTTGATCTGCATAGCCTTGGTATGACACCTCGCAATCATGATGGCTTCCAAACTCTGATCAAACGCCCTCACGGTATCATTTTGGTTACCGGCCCTACGGGTTCCGGTAAATCCACCACTTTGTATGCGGGTCTTCAAGAGCTGAACAGCACAGAGAGCAACATCTTAACGGTGGAAGATCCGATTGAATTTGATATCGACGGTATTGGTCAGACTCAGGTAAACCCAAAAGTAGACATGACGTTTGCTCGTGGTTTACGTGCAATCCTTCGTCAGGATCCAGATGTGGTGATGGTCGGGGAAATACGTGACTTAGAGACCGCCCAAATTGGTGTTCAAGCATCATTAACGGGTCACTTAGTGATGTCGACTTTACACACCAATACAGCGGTCGGTGCGATTACGCGATTACGTGATATGAGCATCGAACCGTTCTTGATTTCATCTTCCCTACTTGGTGTTCTTGCACAGAGGCTGGTTCGTACACTTTGCCCTGATTGTAAGCAGCCATATGAAGCGGATAAAGAACAGAAAAAGCTGTTCAACCTGACTGAATCTGAGCCCCTCACTTTGTACAAAGCGTGTGGTTGTGAATCGTGTAACTTTAAAGGTTATCGTGGGCGTACTGGTATCCATGAATTGTTGGTTATCGATGATGACGTTCAAGAGCTCATTCACAGTGAAGCCGGAGAACAAGCCATTGAGAAACATGTGCGTGGTGCGACGCCAAGTATTCGTGATGATGGTTTGAGTAAGGTCCGCCAAGGGAAAACGACCCTTGAAGAAGTCATGCGAGTGACCAAGGAAGTATAATGGCGGCATTTGAATACAAAGCTCTGGACGCTAAGGGAAAACAGAAGAAAGGTGTTATTGAAGGGGATAACGCACGCCAAGTTCGTCAAAAATTAAAAGAACAAGGCTTGATTCCTGTTGAAGTGATTGAAACAAAAGTGAAAGAAGCGAAAGCCTCTTCTTCTGGTTTCTCCTTCAAGCGTGGGATCAGCACCAACGATTTAGCACTACTGACTCGTCAGCTCTCAACGCTCGTTCAAGCGGGTATGCCGCTAGAAGAGTGTTTGAAAGCCGTCGCGGAACAAACCGAAAAAGCGCATATTCGTACCATGATGGTGGCAGTTCGCTCTCGTGTTGTTGAAGGGTATACGCTTTCAGACAGTTTAGGTGATTATCCACATGTGTTTGATGATCTTTTCCGCGCTATGGTCGCAGCGGGGGAGAAATCAGGGCATTTAGATACGGTTTTAGATCGCCTTGCCGATTACGCAGAAAACCGTCAGAAGATGCGCTCTAAGCTTCAACAAGCCATGATATATCCTGTTATGCTGACGTTGATAGCTGTGTCTGTTATAGCTTTTCTTCTCGCGACGGTTGTTCCTAAAATTGTCGACCAGTTTGTTCAAATGGGACAAAAGCTGCCTGCATCCACCGAATTCTTATTACTGGCAAGTAACTTTGTTCTGAACTGGGGTGTGGTTTTGGTTGTGGTGGCTCTAGTCAGCATTGTGTTGTTTCAAGCTGCGCTGCGAAAACCGTCTATTCGCTTAAAGTGGGATCGTTGGATCCTCGGATTACCCGTTATTGGCAAAGTAGCACGCGGCCTTAATACCTCTCGTTTTGCACGTACGCTGTCGATTTGTACTTCCAGTGCCATCCCTTTGTTGGATGGTATGAAGGTAGCGGCAGACGTAATGAGTAACCAGTTTGTAAAAGAACAAGTCTTGTTGGCGGCAGATAAGGTCCGAGAAGGGGCCAGTTTGAGAAAATCCTTGGAACAAACTCGTCTTTTTCCACCCATGATGTTGCATATGATCGCCAGTGGAGAGCAAAGTGGTGAGCTTGAACAAATGTTGACTCGTGCTGCGGACAACCAAGACCGAGATTTTGAATCTCAGGTCAACATGGCGTTAGGGGTATTTGAACCGCTATTGATTGTTTGCATGGCAGGTATTGTTTTGTTCATTGTAGTGGCGACGCTTATGCCATTGCTAGAGCTGAACAATTTGGTGTCGGGTAAATAAGAATCGAGTTAACGAAGACGCTTTATCTTAATTTATTTAGTTTCATTTGTGTTTAAAGCGGATCAGAGTATTGAACTGGCTTTAAGCAGATTGGATGTCGGAATGTAACGTGCGCGTAGAATGATTACAGCGCGCATTTTGGAGGAAATATGCATAAAAAAAGTAATAAAAAGCAGTCTGGTTTTACGCTATTAGAAGTCATGGTTGTGGTCGTGATTTTGGGTATTTTGGCGAGTTTCGTTGTTCCTAACTTACTCGGGAATAAAGAAACGGCAGACCAACAGAAAGCCATTACTGACATTGTGGCTCTAGAAAATGCTTTAGACATGTACAAGTTGGATAACAGTGTGTACCCATCAACGGATCAGGGTCTTGAAGCGTTGGTTTCCAAACCGTCTGCTTCACCAGAGCCACGTAACTACCGCGATGGCGGATACATCCGACGCCTACCTAACGATCCTTGGGGTAATGAATATCAGTATTTGAGCCCAGGTGACAACGGCACAATCGACATCTTTACGTTAGGTGCCGATGGTCAAGAGGGCGGTGAAGGTGCTCAAGCCGATATTGGCAACTGGAACATGCAGGACTTCCAGTAATTTTACTGGCTTCCCATTTTGCATTTGGTAAGTAAGCAAATACGTATGCACAAGCTACGCGGCTTTACGCTGATAGAAATCATGTTGGTATTGGTTTTGTTGTCGCTCAGTGCAGTAGCGGTTATTACGACGCTGCCTTCCTCAAGTGATGATCGGCTTGAGGAGCATGCGCAGCGATTTTCTCAGCGCTTACAGCTTCTTAATGAAGATGCCATGTTGAATGGGAAAGATTTAGGTGTTTGGTTTGATGAAGACAAAGGGCAGTATCGATTTGTCACGCTTACCAGTGAAGGCTGGGAAAAAATGGCAGAAAACCGATACTACTCAGAATCGGATTTAGAAGCTGAATTTGCGATATCTTTGCAATTAGGTAGTGATGAATGGGGCGACGATGATCGCTTGTTCGAGCCAGGAAGCCTGTTTGATGAGGAGATGTTCGCCGATGAAGAAAAGAAAAAGCAATCACCTCCACCTCAGGTTATGGTTCTTTCAAGTGGTGAGATAACGCCTTTCCAAGTCGCATTTTATCCCAACGTTGGGGATGAATTTCGAGATGGATGGCGTATTAAAGCCGCAGATAATGGGCTAATAAGCATATTAAAGCCAGGAGAGCGCGATGAAGATGAATAGGCCAAGTGCCCATCGTACTCGTGGCATGACTTTGATAGAAGTGCTGGTAGCGCTCGCAATTTTCGCAACTGCAGCCATTAGTGTAGTAAGGGCGGTCACTCAGCATATCAATACGCTCGGTTACCTAGAGGAAAAAATGTTTGCTGCCATGGTAGTGGACAACCAAATGGCGAAAGTCCTGCTTGGTAAAGCCCCAAAAAAAGAAAGTAAAGGCAAGGAAGAATTGGCAGGGCAGACATGGTATTGGTCGGTTAAACCGGTACCAACGGATAATGGCGTAATCAGTGCTTTCGATGTGTCTGTTTCTAAAGAGGCAGATGGCAAAAGTGCGATAGTGACGGTGAGAAGTTATGCGTCACCATAAAACATCGGGATTTACTCTTATTGAAGTGCTGGTGGCGATCGCGGTATTTGCCAGCCTAAGCATGGCAGCGTATCAAGTTGTTAATCAGGTACAGCTGAGCAACGCGCAGTCGATTGAAAAAACAGAGCGCCTGCAAACTATGCAGAGAGCGCTTATCTGGATGGATAACGATTTCAGACAGATGGCGTTACGCCAGATGAGAAGCAACGGAGAATCGCCGTCTGAAACCTTGTTAAGTTACGGAGACTACGTCTTAGAATCTGATGATAAAGGCATTATTTTTAACCGATTAGGTTGGCAAAACCCGCAAAGTGTTTTCCCTAGAGGGGAAGTCACAAAAGTAGGGTATAGAATCCGTGAAGAAAAGCTTGAAAGGGTATGGTGGCGATACTCAGACACCCCAGCAGGTCAATTACCATTATCTCGGCCAATTTTGGAAGATGTTGAAGCCTTTTCCGTAACGTTTTACGAAAATGGTGAATGGAAAGAGGAGTGGATTAAGCCTAGAGCATTACCTGCAGCGATTGCGATAACTCTAACATTGAAAGATTACGGTGAAATAGAGCGAGTGTATCTGACGCCTGGCGGTGAACTTTCTATTGTTACTCCCAAGCAGCAACAAGGGTCTGATGGAGAAAATTCTGGCGGAGGAAATAATGGTTAAACGTTCCTCCCAATCTGGTGTGGCTTTAATCGTAGTTTTGCTCTTGCTGGCTGTCATGACGGCAATAGCGGCGTCGATGTCTGAGCGCTTGTTCATCAATTTTCATCGTGCGGGTAATCAGGTCAATCACCAGCAAGCCTATTGGTATAGCCTTGGTGTTGAGGCGTTAGCTAAAGTAGGTATTGAGCAAAGCTACAAAGATAATGAAACAATCAACCTCAGCCAGCCATGGGCGTTAAAAGAACAAACATACCCACTGGACTACGGCACTGCTAAAGGCAAGTTGGTTGATATGCAAGCGTGCTTCAACATTAATGTATTGACCAGTGTTAAAGCTCGTGTCGAAACTGCGCAGAAGCCGTTCCTCGTTAAGGTATGGCAAAACATAATTGAACAACAAGATGTCGAGCCCTATACCGCAGAAGTGATCGCGGATTCCAGTTGGGATTATGTTGATAATGATGCCAATGTGCTCACAAGTTATGGCGCAGAAGACAGTACCTATGAGGGGTTTCAGCCTCCTTATTTGACTGCGAATGGATTTTTGGCAGATCGCTCAGAATTAAGAGCGATCCAGCAGGTAAGTGCGCCTATTATGGATAAATTATCACCTCTAGTATGCGCATTACCAACCAACGAGTGGAAACTCAACGTAAATACAATTTCCGAAGATCAGGCAGACATTTTGGCGGCCTTATTTCAACCGCACTTAAGCAGCAGCAACGCCAAAGAGCTTATCGCCAATCGAAAGTTTGATGGGTGGGACAGCATAGACAGTTTTATGTCAGAGCCAGTCATTAACGGAATTGAAGAAAAAGTGCGTAAGGAAGCACAGGCGCATATTGCAGTAGACAGCCGATACTTTGAGCTGGATGCTCAAGTGACGGTCGATGAGTCAAGGGTCAGGATACGTAGCCTGCTCTACAGTAAGGATAGAAAACAAGCGACGGTCGTCCGTCGTAGTTTTGGAGGAATCAGTGAGCGAGTTTCTGACCGTAAGAGTAAGTAGTCAGGTAGACGCCCCAATACAGTGGCTGGTTTGGTCTCCGAGTCAGCAAGAGGTGATTGCAAGTGGCGATCTGAGTCATCGCGATCAACTGGGTGACATAGCGACTTATGCCGCACAGCGCCCGACCATTGTGTTGTTGTCTAGCAGTGATGTACTGCTTAAAGAAGTAGATATACCTGCAGGTGGAGCGCGACAGCTAAACACCATGTTACCGTTTTTGGTCGAAGATGATGTCGCGCAAGATGTTGATGAGTTGCACTTTTCTGTGTTGGCTAAACGAGGTGTAAAAGCCGATGTTGCCGCTGTAGATCGTCAATTTTTAGATAACCTATTAAGTGATTTACGAGAGCACCATATTAACGTCAGGCAAATTATGCCTGATTGCCTTGCGCTTCCTTGGCAAGACAGCGAGATAAGCGCACTCCAAATTAACAGTCAATGGCTGTTTCGTAGCGGAGCCCATTCTGGGTTTACTCTTCAAGATGAGTGGCTTTCATTACTGCCATCTGAACCATTTAGTTTGGTTTCAAATCAAGATGACGATCCAGAAGCGTCTACGGACGAAGAAACACTTCACGAGAAAGTCGTATCCAGCTATAGCCCTTTACCAGAAGATCATGAACAGCTTCCAGGTCGTTGGAAGGCAGAAAATGCTGAATTAGTGATGTCGCTGCTGACGCAAGGCGCGCTGGCATCGAAAGTAAACCTTCTTACGGGTAGCTTTAAGCCATCATCTTCTCTAACTAAACATTGGAAAGTGTGGCAGAAAGCCGCCATTGCTGCGGTGCTTTTATTAGGTGTACTGACCACAAAAAATGTACTTCAAGTGAATGCATTTGAAGCACAAGCAGCAGAGTATCGAGCGGAAAGCGAGCGCATTTTCCGTCAGGTATTTCCTAATAAGCGGAAAATTCCGACCGTCAGTTACCTAAAAAGACAAATGCGTGATGAGGAGTCTCGTTTGTCCGGTGGTGGAGGTGATGAATCCATGTTGGTTTGGTTGGCTCAGTTGCCACAAGCCTTGAAAAAAAATGGTGCTATTGACGTCTTAAGTGTGAAATACGACGGCGCTAGAAACGAAATTCGTATTCAAGCGAAAAGCAAAGATTTTCAAACCTTCGAAACAGCACGAGCGGATCTCGCGCAACAATTTGAGGTTGAGCAAGGTCAGTTGAATAGAAGTGGCAGCGAAGTGTTTGGCAGCTACGTGATTAGGAGAAAACCATGAATAAAGTTAATGCATGGTGGCAATCCATATCGCAAAGAGAGCAGCGTTTAATGGCTGGTTGCAGCTTTTTGGTGCTGGCATTTGCTATATATTGGGGTGGCATTGTGCCGCTAAATGAAAGAGCGGATACAGCACAGACTAAAATCGCTAGTGAAAAACAGCTCTTAGATTGGGTGACAAAAAGTGCGAACTCCATTACGACGCTTAGAGCGGCGTCGGGTGGAAGTGTGAATGTATCTGGACAACCACTTAACCAAGTCGTTTCTTCGACCACTCGACGTTATCAAATCGAACTCATTCGAATGCAGCCACGCAGTGAAAGCTTACAAGTATGGGTTCAACCAGTGCCATTTAATCAGTTAGTCTCTTGGCTTGCTGATTTACGCGAGCAACATGGTATCGAAGTGGAATTTCTTGATATCACTCGTACAGAAACTACTGGTCAAGTTGAAGTAAACCGATTACAGCTAAAAAGAGGCAGTTAACTTGAAGCGTATAATTGGGTATGTGTCCGTTTTTGTTTTAGTGCTCATCGTAAGCCTTGTTGTGCACATGCCAGTTGCATTTGTGTATCAATATGCCCCAAAAATTCAAGGGCTGAGCGTGGGAAGCTTGTCTGGAACATTGTGGCGTGGACAAGCTTCCAAGTTAACTTGGCAAGGTCAAAATTTTGGTCAACTTAGCTGGGACTTTCAACCTTCAGCCCTACTGACAGGCAAGGCTGAATATCAAGTCCGTTTTGGTCGTGGTAGTGAGCTTCAATTGCACGGTAAAGGTGCTCTGGGTATGGGCTTTGGCGGGCTTTATGGTCACAGCATTTTTGCGTCGATGCCTGCTGAAAAAGTATTAGGATTCGCGCAGATTCCTGCTCCAGTTCAGGTAGAGGGGCAATTTGAACTAGCGATTAAAGAGTTCCAATATGCTCAGCCATGGTGTGAAAGTGCAACGGGTAATTTGGCTTGGAATGGTGGCACGTTAGGCACGCCACTAGGCAGCCTCATCTTAGGTGAAGTCACTTCTGACTTGGCATGCCAAGATAATAAATTAACTGCAAAAGGCGAGCAGAAACATGCTCAAGTGACGAGCGCGTTTGACGCAAACTTGACGCCTGATCAGCAATACAGCGTGAATGCATGGTTCAAACCGGGAGCAGATTTCCCTCCATCGATGGGGAGTCAGCTGAATTGGTTGGGCAACCCGAATAACAAAGGGCAATTTCCTTTTCAGTACTCTGGGCGTCTTTAGAAGCGACTAGATGAATAAGAATGGCTCAGCATTGCTGGGCTATTTTGTTATTGATAACGTTATACTTATACCCAAGTAACCTCAAGATGCTAGGTTCAGCGAGAGTTAAATGGCTTTCAGGCAAGGCATCGAGTTGTAGATCTAGTGGTTCTAAATCAAGAATCGATAACGCAGTATGAAAGCCAGTTAAACTCGCCCTTGGGAGCTCATATTCTGCCTCACTTCCTCGTCAAAGAACTTGGAAAGGACTCGTCATTCCGCTGCGTTCCTGATTTTGAAGTAGAAAGGCTTGAATTGAAACAGAATATGAGGCTCTGAATCCTGCACCTTGAGGTTACTTGGGTATATACCACTTCAAGTTGTTAGCTCTGAATCCTGTATCTGGAGATGGTTTGCGTGTAGATTGAGCTAATACGAACAAAAATCAATCTCGAAATGCCAACAGTTCATTATTTTTGATGATATATTGTTCCATGTTAATGATTGGGTCAGATTTTTAAGGAAAGGTTATGGCAAGTGAAAAAAAGCCACAAATTTTAGCTACAAAAACGGTCGCCCAATCTAAACTATTTACTATAGAGTCGCTGGATTTACGTTTTTCTAACGGGGAAGAGCGAATCTATGAGCGAATGAAGCCCAGTGGTCGCTCAGCGGTCATGATTGTACCTGTGACGGAGCAAGGAGACTTACTCTTAATTCGTGAATACGCAGCAGGTACAGAGCGCTATGAGCTCGGATTCCCTAAAGGTTTAGTGGATCCTGGTGAGTTGCCAATTGAGGCAGCAAACCGAGAATTAAAAGAAGAAATTGGGTATGGAGCGACAGAATTAACCCCTCTAAAAGAGGTGGTGCTGGCTCCATCTTACTTCTCAAGTAAGATGACGTTGTTTCTGGCACGCGACCTATACTCAGAATCACTGGAAGGGGATGAGCCTGAGCCTCTAGAATTGGTACGTTGGCCATTACAGCAAGCTGATGAGCTGCTGACCCATCTGGATTTTTGTGAAGCCCGCAGTATTACTGCACTGATGTTAGCTCAGCGGTATTTAAACACGTCTGAGTAAGGAAATGCCCTATGGCGGAAGATCTTTCTCACCTTATCCCTTCAGTTATCACGGTTGCCCGCAGTGCTGGTCAGCTCATACATGATATCTACGAAAACAAACAATACGAAGAATACACCAAATCGGATGCTACGCCGGTTACGAGTGCAGATATTGCCGCGCACAAATTGATCCTTGAGCGGCTAACTGAATTGACTCCCGATATTCCTGTTTTGTCGGAAGAAGATTCGGATATCAGCCTTGAAAAACGGTGTCAATGGAGCCGTTACTGGCTCGTCGACCCTTTAGATGGCACTCAGGAGTTCATTGCACGCAGTGGCGACTTTGCCACGATTATCGCTTTAGTTGAAGACAACGAACCCGTTATGGGTGTGGTATATGCGCCAGTTTCGGGCGTCACTTATTATGCCTACAAAGGGAAAGGCGCTTGGAAAATCCCAGATATGGACGAAAGTGTGGCGATTGAAACGCATCGTCATCACAGCGAAAGCCAATCTTTAGCGATTGCCATTAGCCGCCGTCAAGACATCAATAGCATTACCAGTAAGTTGTGCCCATCTTGGAACTTTGACTTGGTGCCATTAGGTTCGGCAGCGCTCAAAGCCTGTTTAGTCGCAGAAGGGGCGGTAGATTGCTACTTAAGACTAGGTCCAACTGGGGAATGGGACACTGCCGCGACTCAGTGCATTGTCAGTGAAGCGGGTGGTCGTATTCTCAGCACCAAATTAGAACCACTTTCTTATAATGAAAGAGAAACATTAGAAAACCCTAATTTTATTGTTTTAGGTGATGAAGAACTGCCATGGAATTCGATTCTATTGGCTCATAATTAGTTCAATCTTTCTTTTTTATGCGCTTATTATTTGAGTGCACTTCTCAATTGTCATGAATGAGATTCCTTCTAATTACAGTGGGTTATTCTGTAATTAGAAGGGGTTCAATCAAAAAAAAATCACTGATAAACAGGTTAATTACCTTTTTATAAAATCACGCTCACAGCGTGAAATTTTTCCTATATCCAGCCCTTGGTTTTTTCAGAAAACATGCTTGTGTATTAAAGGTCGCTCGATACCTAAGAACGGCATTACACAAAAAATATGAGGATAATATTTTGAAAATAACAAGGAATATGGCCCTAGTCACAGCCATGCTTGCACCTATGACAACCATAGGTGCTGAAATACAAGGTGCTGGTTTTGAGATCTCACCGCGCATTGTTGGAGGAGGCAATGCAAATACGGCCAACTGGGGTTTTTACACCTATCTACTGACCACGAGAAACAATAAACGGTACGCTTGTGGAGCAAGCTATTTAGGCGATGGTTATGTGCTGACTGCGGCGCATTGTGTGGAGGGTGCAGCACCTTCCGGAATGTCGGTCAGGGTTGGAGCTACGACTCGCCGCGGTAACGATGGGCAGAGCGCGAAAGTTAGCCAAGTTTACATGCACCCTAACTATTCTTCTCGCACACTGACTAACGATGTCGCTGTGCTTAAGTTAGATAAATCCCTTCCAACTGCAACTACGGTAGAAATTGCGGATGGCTCGCTGAGTCAGTATGTCAGCATTGGTGACATGCTATCTGTCGCTGGTCTTGGTCGTACTTCAGAAGGTGGCTCATCGCCATCAAAGCTACAAGAAGTGGATGTTCCGTTGGTCTCTGATGCAACCTGCCGTGCAGCTGGCGGTAGCTATAACAGTGTAGGAGAGGTTGCATTCTGTGCTGGTTTCCCAAATGGCGGGAAAGATTCCTGTCAGGGTGACAGCGGTGGTCCTATCGTAATCAATCGCTCTGGCACGATTACTCAACTTGGTATCGTGAGTTGGGGGATTGGTTGTGCTCAAGCTGGCAAGTATGGCGTTTACAGCGATATTGCTGCTTTACGCAGCTGGCTAGATACGGTGATTACATCTAATCCTGGTGGAAGCTACGCAGTTGGGTACACCAAGAACCAGACATTGTCTTCGTTTAAAGTCGGTGAAACGAAATCCCATACGTTTAGCATTAAAAATAACGGCACACAGTCGTTTACTTTGAACAACGTCCGCGCATTGGCTTCGGGTGTTGCTACCTCAGCAGTTATCGGTCGTGATACCTGTTCTAAAACAACGTTGACTGCGAATCAAAGCTGTCAGGTCGCAGTTGAGTTTGGGGCAACCAAAGCGGGTCTAGCGAAGGCACAGCTTTCCTTCTCAACAGATCAAGGCACAAGTACGTACCAAGCAAATGTGAGTGCAGATGCTACAACGGCTGGTGGTGGCGGTGGTAATTATGATCACGTGTACCCACAAAATATTGGCAGCTACACATTTGGTACGGTGGTTCTGGCTGAAGATGGCAATCGTTACCAATGCCTAGGATTCCCTGGCGGACTTTGGTGTTCTGCTGGTGGGGCATACGCACCAGGTACAGGCTGGGCTTGGAATGATGCTTGGAGCAAGCTGTAATCGATGTGTTTTAAGTTTGCGGTAAAGCACCGCAAAACCAAATAAAAAGCCGGGAATCATGATTCCCGGCTTTCGTCTGTTTGGTTCTTTCTACCTGCGGCTATTTAGAGCTTAGTAGTAAGAATGTTCTCCTCGGTCGTGCTCGGTAGAGTCACGTACCGCTGTCAACTCACCTTCGAATTGAGCCAAGAGTTCTTTCTCAATGCCTTCTTTCAAAGTAACATCAACCATGGAACAACCATTACAGCCACCACCAAATTGAACCAGTGCGACACCGCTTTCTGAAATTTCAATAAGGCTAACATGACCACCGTGTCCTGCCAGCTGAGGGTTAACCTGAGTTTGAATGGCGTATTCAACTCGTTCCATTAATGATGCATCATCAGACACTTTACGCATTTTTGCATTGGGCGCTTTAAGTGTAAGCTGAGACCCCATTTTATCTGTGACGAAGTCGATCTCAGCATCCTCAAGGAATGGCAGGCTTAGCTCGTCGACAAACGCAGAAAAGAGTTCAAACGTTAGTTTAGTATCGCTGGCTTCCACAGCTTCTGGTGGGCAGTAAGACACGCCACACTCAGCGTTTTGCGTTCCTGGGTTTACCACAAAGACACGAATGTTTGTGCCTTCAGGTTGCTGCTCAAGCAATTTCCCAAAGTGCGATTGTGCGTTTTCCGTAATAGTAATTGTATTTGACACGACCAATACCCGAGTGATTTTGTAAAGTATTTAACCATTTTACCCCTGTCGATATTTCGATCCAGCTTTTTAAGTCATAACTTATTTACACTAGGTCGGATCAGGGGTTCGGCATACGCAGTAAATATCGACCCTTTCTACTCCAACATCAAGTAGTAATTGGCATAATTGTCGGATAGTGCTGCCCGTTGTCACTACGTCATCAACAATCGCCATGTGTTTTGCCACGCGAGACGAATCGAGAGTGAATGCGTTTTTTAGATTGAGAAGGCGGGCTTTTCTATTGAGCCCTTGTTGTGCACTAGTGTGCTTTATACGTTTGAATATTTGGTTATCAAAGCGCTCGGTGACACCAAGGTGCTGACATAATGATTTCGCTAGGTAATCACTTTGATTATAGCCTCGCCACAGTTGCCGACGCCAATGGAGTGGGACAGAGGTAATAATTTCTGCGGGTTGAGAAATTTGTTCAGCAAGGAGATAGGTTAGATCACCAGACAACCAGAATTGATGTTGATGTTTGAAGCTGTGAATATAGTTCGATAATGGTGGCTGATAATCTCCGACGCAGTGTAAGCGCCGCCATGGTGGAGGGGTAGAGAGGCATTGACCGCATTGTTCAACCGTATTGAAAGTGGGCAGCCCACATTGTAAACATCGGTGTTTTTCTCTCAGATCACCTAAACAAGCGTCACACCATCTGGTTTTTGGTGTACTTTCCTCAATGTTCAGACCACATGAGGGGCATTGAAGTTTAAAATGGTGGTGAATTTGAATTTTCAGCCAGTGAGAAAAAGCCATACTAAGTCTTTTGTATTCATTATGTTGAATATGTTACTAAATACACTCGCTGTACTAAATACGTTTTAAGGAAAAAGCATGACAACATCGTTGTATTGGCAATCATTCGGACAGGGGCCCGATCTGATATTGCTTCATGGATGGGGAATGAATGGTGCGGTGTGGCAACAAACGGCAGAGCGCTTGGCTCGCCACTTTTCTGTTCATGTGGTTGATTTACCTGGATATGGGCATAGTCATCAAGTTCATGCACAAGATCTAGAAACGATAGCAAATAGCATTCTGCAAGATGCGCCTGAAAAAGCAATTTGGGTCGGGTGGTCATTGGGCGGTTTAGTGGCAACCCACATAGCACTAAAGCATAGCGAAAGAGTCACCAAGTTGATCACGGTAGCCAGCTCGCCAAAATTTGCAGCCGAAAAGCCTTGGCGTGGTATTCAGCCTAACGTACTGACCTTATTTACAGAGCAGTTGGTTGAGGATTTCCAGCAAACCGTTGAACGTTTCATGGCACTCCAAGCCATGGGCAGTCCATCCGCTCGCCAAGATGTGAAGCAATTAAAACAAGCAGTGCTATCACGCCCACTACCTGATCCTAAAGTGCTGCTAGCGGGTTTAGACATGTTAGCGAATGTTGATCTCAGAGCGGAAGTGGCTGAGATCAATGTGCCTTATCTCCGAATGTACGGTCGCTTAGATGGACTGGTCCCCATTAAAGTGTCAAAAGACATGCAAACATGGGCTCCCAGCAGCCATCAGCACACGTTCGAACAATCTTCGCACGCTCCTTTTATGACAGAGCTCGAACAGTTTTGTGAAAAGATCACCGACTTCTGTAAATAAATTGAACAATCTGCCGTTATAAGAGTAAGCAGGCTAAACTGTAACCAGGTTGGTTTTGCCATTGCCATTATTGGCAAGAGGTCGTGAGGCTCGTTATATACTTGTTTCACGGCAACGTTACCGTTGTGGGAGGTTTGTTATGTTAGTGAACCCGACCAGTGCCAGCGTTCCGCTGATTGCCCCGTCGGTCAATATACAAACCGAACAAGTCGCACGAGACAATAAAGTCAAAGAGCCTGTGGCTCCCGCTACAGAATTGACCAAGTCGAGTGCAGAGCGAAAGGCAACGCTAGAGGAAAGGCGTCGAAAACGTGCCACTTGGAATGCAGATGACCATCCCGACTACGAGTTGGATTCCGATGCAGAAACTGAGTATCACGAAGAGCCTATCGATAAGCTTGAACGGTTGTTTGATTTAATTGCACTGCAATCTTACAGTGCCCAGCAAGGAAAGGGGTATACCATCCGTTTCCGTTTGCCAGCCAGTGTGCTGAACGATGCGATTAATGAAGGGAAGATGGCGAAACGCCGCACCATTATTAAATACCATTATGGGCATTCTGTCGCGCCTCATACGCCATCAGAAGTGATTGCGATTACTTAAATCGCCAAATCAAAAAGACCACCTTTTTTCGGTGGTCTCTTTTTTTAACGTTATGAGCGCTTTTTAACTTTCTGATTGCCGGCTTTCTTGTATGGTCAGTTTTACTTCCGTGGGCAGTAGCTTAGAAAGTGTTTCTGCCAACTGTTTGGTCTTGTCCAAATCACATTGTCCATCGACATCCAAGTAGCCTTGCTCTTTCAGAGTACTAAATAGAGCGGCGAATACACCTTTGTCAAAAAACTCTGGTGCGTTGATACCATGTAAACGCCCAAGCCTCTGTGCCACTTGTTGGCTGTGTTGCTCGAGTTCCGTTCTGCCCAATTCAGGTGCCGCTACGAGTTGGGTAATCGCTATGGAATATCGCTGTAGCGTTTCCTGTATGGTTCTGGCGTACAAAATCAGAGATTGTATCCGGCATTGGCTTAAGGACACGTTTCCATCATTGAGAATCACCAGTTCTTGTCGAGCAAATTCTTCGATTGTCTTGTTAACTACATCCGAGATATCACTTTCGTCATAATGGATAAACAGCTCTTTCTTTAAGAATGGGTACAAGGTTGTGACTGAATCCACGATTGCAGACAGTTTGATATTCTCATGCTGAACAACCAGTTGAGCTATCAAAGAGGGAATAGCAAACAAGTGGATAATGTTGTTTCGGTAGTACGTCATCAGAATGGATTGTTGGCGATCAAGTGAAATGATGTCGCCCATGCTGTCTGGTTCAATGACAAACTTATCTAAACTTATGGCGTGATGAACCAAGTCTTCCGCATTGTTATCTGGTGTAGTGCTGGTACAGGAATAAGGGACTTGGCGAAGCAACGCAAGATAGCTGTCTACCTGTTGAACTAAAGTTTCGCGAGACAAAGCACGTTGCCTGGATGCCGATAAAGCAAGAGCACACAAGGTTAGAGCATTAGTGGCCGCCGCTTTGTTTATGTGCGTCATCATTTTCTCAGCCAAATGGTTAACCACGGGAGTCATCCATTGGGGTTTAGGGCTGTTAACAGCGTCTATGTCGCTTGTCCAATCTGGTACATGTTCATTAAGGTATTGGTTCAGTGGAATAGGTTCGCCAAAGTTGACGTACCCTTGCCCAAAGTTACGAAGTTTGCGCAATGTTTTCAGAACAAGGCCCGCATTTTCTTTTTCTTTGCGTTTGCCTCTGAGTTCTTTTGCGTAGGTAGAAACTTCCATAACATGTTCGTAGCCGATATAGACAGGCACTAGAGTCACGGGGCGATTTAACCCTCGAAGCATTGCTTGAATCGTCATGGCTAGCATGCCAGTTTTCGCTTGCAATAAGCGCCCTGTCCTAGAACGACCACCTTCACTGAAGTACTCGACGGAATACCCTTTGGCAAACAGTTCTGCAAGATATTCACGGAAGATCGTGGAATACAGTTTATTGCCTTTAAAGCTGCGACGAATAAAGAACGCCCCTCCTCGGCGGAAGATAGGACCCGCCGGGAAGAAGTTCAGGTTAATCCCAGCTGCAATGTGCGGTGGAACCATCCCTTCTTGATACAACACATAGGACAACAGCAGGTAATCCATATGGCTACGATGACACGGTATGTACACAATTTCGTGACCATCCTGCGCCAGCTTTCGCACTGTGGAAGCGTTGTTGATGCTGAGACCTTGGTACAGCTTGTTCCACAACCAACCTAAGAAGCGGTCGCCGCGTTTCACCAATGAATAAGAAAAATCGGCGGCGATTTCATCCATGATCGCTTTGGCTTCTTTTTCGGCTTTTTCTTGGCTAATGTTTTTGCTTTTGACTTCGTCTGCGACCGCTTTTTTAATGGCTTCAGATTTCAATAAGCGTTGAAACAAAACTTGGCGGTTAGGAAGATTTGGACCCGACGCCGCCAATTTTTGGCGAGAAAAATGAATTCTAGCGACTCGTGTTAATTTGTGAGCGATTTCTTGGTCGGTACCGTGGCTATCTGCCATTGAACGCAGCGAAACCACAGGGCTAAATCGCACTAGACAGTCTCGCCCTGAAAGCAGTAATGCTTTTGCTTTTTGAGGACCATTTAAACTTTCAAGGTACGGTTTTTGGTTCTCTTCTTTTCCTGGTTTTCGGCCCCAAAGTACACTTACAGGCAGTACTTGAACATCTAAGTCACTGTCACTGTTGTGTAATCCGAGCAGCTTCGTAAACAAATCAACGGACTCAGAGGGAGCATCGTGATCATTTTGAATCAACGTCGGTCGTGAAGAGGTAAACACAAAACGTCCAAACGGTTGACCATTAATTTCCAGCGGAGCCAATGGATCAGGTAACCCTTTTTCTAGGGCATACCTTTGGAACGTCAGTAGGTCGACGTTAGAACGAAACGGCAGTGCGTAAACGATGGGTTTGGAAATATCGATTCCCAAATCTTCCACCGGATTCGATGGGATAGTTGTCCCTTTTACCAATACCGACAAAGGTAACTTCATCAAAGCTCGAGAAAGAGATTGTCCAGAAGACATAGCGAATGTTTGCCTCAACATGTTTGTTTCGATGGCGATTTGTATAGGGGCTGCTTATCTTTCGTGGTTAAATTTTGTTCGAGTTCTATGTCTTTTAATCGCGGCGCAAGGTGTGACGCCTAGTCATTCTAAGCAAATACCTTGCAACAAAGAGTAAAAGGCATAGAAACGAACCCTTCGAGCAGCATTTGTGGCTTATTTCTACTGCGTTATCGCTCATTGATGTAGAGCGACTACACCGAATGAGCTCTGCCTTGTATAAATCACCCACAAATTGCTGCAAAAATCATCTCGAAAGATAAACAGCCCCTAAAACATCACCACTTGATTAATTGCGCTGCAAGGATAGCAGAAACTGGTCTAACCTTTTATTCAAATTTGTCACTATCTCTAAAGCGCTACATCGGCTCGCATCAATGAAACGGAGATGAATCGAGCCCTTATTTTGCAAAGCATATCGAAGGCAAATGGAGATAGCATGAATGTAAAACAACAAACCCGTTAAAAAATAGACAATTGTCTTTGATTTCGTCGATTTACTGGATATACTCACAGTTAACTGTATAAAAAGACAGGTGGATCATGAAGCCATTAACGCCGCGCCAACAACAAGTTTTCGATCTAATCAAAGATAAGATCGATGTATCCGGTATGCCACCCACTCGTGCAGAAATTGCCCGTGAGTTGGGGTTCCGTTCTGCCAATGCAGCAGAAGAACATTTAAAAGCTCTTGCCAGAAAAGAAGTGATTGAGATTATTCCCGGTGCTTCACGCGGCATCCGAATTCTTCTAGAAGATGAAGAAGAAGACGGTTTGCCCTTGATTGGTCAGGTTGCAGCAGGTGAGCCTATTCTGGCTCAAGAGCACGTTGAAACACATTATCAAGTTGACCCGGCCATGTTTAAACCGCAAGCCGATTTTTTACTTCGTGTTAATGGTATGAGCATGAAAGATATTGGTATTATGGATGGCGACTTATTGGCTGTTCATAAAACCTCAGATGTGCGTGACGGGCAGGTTGTTGTTGCTAGAGTCGATGAAGACGTTACGGTTAAGCGTCTTGAGCGCAAAGGCTCCACGGTTCTGCTTCATGCTGAAAATGAAGAGTTTGAACCGATAAAAGTTGATCTCACATCGCAGCACTTAGCGATTGAAGGTATTGCCGTTGGTGTTATCAGAAATGCAGATTGGATGTAATTAAATTTTGCATTATTAAATGATAGTCATTATCATCTAGCTATTATTGTAGGGAAGATGATAATGACACAACCTCACTTCAAACGACCTAAGTCTCACTACCAGATTCCAGCGAATCTGCTTCAACCTATGTGGTTGCGAAGCAGAGAAAGCTTGGTTGACGATGGATTGGTTTACGATCCTATTGCTGCTAGTGCGTGTCAGCGTTGTGAGTTAGCGCCTGAGTGTTTGTCTGGCGATGTTGATCAGAAGCAACTTTTGAATGCCACTCTAACCCAGCTGTGTGATGAAAGAGTGAAAAGCTTTTTGATGGATAACCCTGAAGCTTGGATCTTGAACGTTGGAGCTGGATTGGATACCCGCTTCTACCGTTTAGATAACGGTCGTTGTCATTGGCTGGAACTTGATATCAGCGAAAATTTACTCTGGCGGCAAAAGCTTTTTCATCCAAGTGAGCGTTATCAACTTCGATGTGGCAGTGTGGTGGATACCGACTGGCTTGACGATTTCCCCGTTCCTGAATCTTCCCCTGTTCTTATCGTCTGTGAGCATGCACTCCTTGATTGCGATGAATCTCAAGTTGCTCAGTTTATTAGAACATTGGGTCGTCGATTTATTCATGCTCAAGCGTGTTTTGTTTTGGCGGGTGACTTAGCGAATTCTCATTGGGGTAAAAAGCTCGGTGGCGGTGGTTACAAGCACGCAATCAGCCGACCTAAAGAGAAATTGCTTAACTGGCTTCCTTGGTACCAATGGGTTACGGTCCATTCTCCTATGGATAAAAACTGCAGCCGATGGAAACGCTGGCAACGCTGGCTATCAAAAATGTCCTTCTTCAAGCACCGAATGACCCCTGTCCTTCTGCACATGCGATGGTGATTGATTAATCAATCGCTAAACGCTAACCTCGATGCCTTAATTGTCGAGGTTCCACGTGATTAAATCTCAATACCTATCCTTTCTTTCTAATTGGTCTTTGCACAAGCAAGTGCTTTGGCTCGCTATTCCTATGGTTTTGTCCAATATCACCATTCCTTTACTTGGGTTGGTGGATGCTGCGGTTATCGGGCACCTAGATCATGCATGGTATTTGGGTGGAGTAGCATTGGGCGGCACGATGATAAGTGTGTCATTTTGGCTGCTGGGCTTCCTGCGTATGGCAACAACCGGGTTAACGGCGCAAGCAACGGGAGCAAAAAGTGGAGAGCAGCTTTGCCTTGTTTTACTCCAAGGCTTAATGATGGCTGGAATGTTCGCGTTATTATTCCTTTCCTTTCACCCATGGGTTTCTGAGTGGGTGTTTGCGCTGAGTGACGCGAGCGATCAGGTTAAATTCTATGGTCAGCAATACTTTTCAATACGCGTATGGAGTGCGCCAGCCGCGCTCGCTAATTTCGTTATTCTTGGATGGCTACTAGGAACACAAAACGCGAAAGCCCCAATGTGGATCGTGATTGTGTCCAATATGACGAATATTGTGCTCGATCTTCTTTTCGTTGTGGGTTTTGGTTGGAAAGTCGAAGGCGCGGCGTTGGCATCCGTGTTGGCCGACTATACGGGCATGTCTTTAGGCTTATTCTTCGTTTATCGCACTTGGATTAAGCTCGCGCTGCCATCTGTTTTCAGCCAACTAGGTGCGCTCACCAATGGAATGGGGCGGTTTGTTCGTCTTAACCGCGACATATTTTTGCGTTCATTGTGTTTACAGGCAGCGTTTACGTTTATGACTTTCCAAGGTGCCAGTTTTGGTGATGACGTGGTGGCAGCAAATGCTGTATTGATGAGCTTTTTGATGATGATCTCTTACGGCATGGACGGGTTTGCCTATGCGATGGAAGCAATGGTAGGGAAAGCCATCGGAGCAAAAGATGAAAAGCAGTTGAAACTATCGCTGATAGGAACGTTTTTCTGGAGCTTAATTATTTGCGCACTGCTGACGCTGGTGTTTGCCTTGGGGGGATCGCTGCTGATCTCGATGATCACAGACATTCCTGTCGTACGAGAACATGCCAACGTTTACTTACCGTGGTTAATCGCAATGCCTTTGGTTTCTATGTGGTGCTTCCTATTCGATGGCATCTTTATTGGTGCCACAAAAGGCAAAGAAATGCGCAATAGCATGTTTGTTGCGATGTGCAGTTTCTTCCTTGTCTTTTTCGCTTTTTCTGACTTCGGTAACCATGCTTTATGGCTGGCTATGTTGAGCTTTATGGGGATGAGAGGGCTGGGGTTAGCAGTTGTATTTGTCTATCAATGGCGAAGAAATCTGTTTCTAGCATAGTGTTTATATGCAGTATCGTTTTAAAAAGAGGGTCAGCGAATGCTAACCCTCTTACTTTCTTTGAAGCTTTGAAGCTTTGAAGCGCTGAAGCTGTGAAATCAGAACAAACGGTTTAAACCATTCAATGCCGCGACTCGGTACGCTTCTGCCATTGTCGGGTAGTTAAAGGTAGTGTTGACGAAGTACTCAATCGTGTTCGCCTCGCCTTTTTGTTCCATGATGGCCTGCCCGATATGGATAATTTCCGCTGCACGCTCACCAAAACAGTGAATGCCCAATATTTCTTTTGTCTCACGGTGGAAAAGTATTTTTAAAGAGCCAATATCTTTTCCTGCAATTTGAGCCCTTGCAAGATGTTTAAATGACGAACGCCCCACTTCATACGGGATCTTCGCAGCTGTTAGCTCTTGCTCGGTTTTACCCACAGAGCTGATTTCAGGGATGGTGTAGATACCCGTCGGAATATCTTCAATCAGGTGATTGTCGGCCTGACCTTTCGTGATGGCCTGAGCAACAAATCGACCCTGATCGTATGCTGCGCTAGCAAGACTTGGGTAACCAATTACATCACCAACAGCGTAAATGTGTTCTACATCGGTTTGGTAATTGGTGTTCACGCTAAGTTGACCACGAGAATCAGGTGTTAGACCCACATTATCTAAATTCAACTTATCCGTATTACCTGTTCGTCCATTGGCGTACAGGATACAGTCTGCTCGCATTTTTTTCCCCGATTCTAAATGAATCACAACACCTTCATCGGAGGCTTCAATTCGCTCATAAGTTTCATCATTGCGAATGATCACGCCACTGTTCCAAAAGTGATAAGACAGTGCATCGGAGGTTTCGTTATCTAGGAAAGATAGCAGCCTGTCGCGTGTGTTGATGAGGTCGGTTTTTACACCGAGCCCACGGAAGATAGAAGCGTACTCACAGCCGATGACACCAGCACCATAAATAATGATATGGCGTGGGTCGTGCTCGAGCGACAAAATTGAATCACTGTCGTATATACGGTCATGAGTGAAGTCAACATCGGCTGGTCTGTATGGGCGAGAACCTGTTGCGATGACAAACTTATCTGCGGTGTATTGTTCCACAGTGCCATCGGGTTGAAGCACTTCTATCGTATTGCTGGCGATGAATCGAGCTTCACCAAAAATCAGAGAACACTCATTTCGGTCGTAAAAGCCTTGTCTTAGGCGAGTTTGTTTGTCGATAACGCTTTTAGCGTGACCAAGAATATTGGAAAACGTAGAGTGGAGGCTGGAATTATTGTGGCAGAAGAGAGGATTATTATTGAATTCTATGATGCGGCTAACCGCATGTCTTAGTGCCTTTGACGGTATGGTACCCCAATGAGTACAACCCCCGCCAACACTGCTCTCCCGCTCAATGATTGCAACGTTTAACCCCGATTTTGTTAAGCCCATTGCAGCCCCTTCACCACCAGGACCACTGCCTATTACTATTGCATCGAAGTGCGTTGAGGTCATATATTTGCCTTTTGTAATGATAGTTAACATTGCTGTAGCGATATTTTAACGACTTCATTTTACAGGTAAATGGTCTCACCAGTAGACAGTGGTGAGGATCACGTTGTGTTTCAATCAGAATTTGTGAAGTCATCAGTAACTTCGAATAACAGGCGAGCATTTCCGCGAAAAATCCGTAAAGTATCCGCGGTTGTCTCATAGACTCTTACTGCATTCACGGTATAGTAAGGCTTGCCTGTTAGGTCAGTTTCTCTATAAAGCGTAGTTAAGAATGACAAACGAGAATATAAAAAAGAGTTTGGGTATCCGAGCTCAACAAAAAGAAAAAACCCGACGTTCAGTAATCGATGCCGCTTTTAGTCAGTTAAGTGCCGATCGCAGTTTTTCTAATCTAAGCTTACGTGAAGTGGCGAGAGAAGCGGGCATCGCTCCTACGTCTTTCTATCGTCACTTTAAAGACATGGATGAGCTTGGATTGACGATGGTCGATGAAGGCGGTTTACTGCTCCGTCAATTAATGCGCCAAGCTAGGCAGCGTATTGCCAAAGAAGGCAGTGTGATTAAAACATCGGTAGACACTTTTATGGAGTTTATCGAGAGCAGCCCAAACGTTTTTCGGTTGTTATTACGAGAACGTTCGGGGACATCGTCTGAGTTTCGTGCAGCTGTTGCTCGAGAAATTCAGCACTTTGTTGCGGAACTTACTGAATACTTAGTAATCAATGGTGTATCTAGAGAAGGCGCTTTCACTCAGGCCGAAGCATCTGTCACACTGGTTTTTAGCTCTGGCGCAGAAGCTCTAGATTTAGAAAAAGATGAACGAACTGAACTGGCGAATCGCTTGATAACCCAGCTCAGAATGATTGCAAAAGGTGCCCATGTGTACCGAAAAGAAAATGAACTAAAGAAGAATAAGGCAGGACAAAGCAATGTCGAATGAAGCTCCTATCGCTGACCAAGGGTCAGAAAAGAAAACTCTCCTCTTAGCTCTAATCGCGGGTATGTGTGGTAATGCCCTGTTGTCAGCATTGACAGTCAGTGAAGTGGCTTTCTCTGTGTTTCCATTGATAGCGTTGGTATTGGCTGTTCAGAATCTGTATCAAGAATATCTACGCCACCCTGTTTCTGAAGAAATCCCAATGGTTGCTTTAGCATGTTTCTTTGTGGGCGCGTTTGGTTATTCGGCGTTCTTAGGGGCGCAACACCCAGAGTCAGGGTCAAATTTCTTCTCGATTATAGTGACGCTGCTTCTCCTCGTTTGGGTAGGTAAGAAGCTGGGGTATATCGCGAAACCTCAGTAGAACACTGAATTTTAGTTAAAAAAACCGCTCAAATGAGCGGTTTTTTTTGTTTATGCTTTTCTTTCTAAGAAAACACCCGCTTCCATATGATGGGTATATGGGAATTGATCGAATAATGCAAAGCGAGTGATATGGTGAGTTTCACTTAAAATATCTAAGTTGTCTTTCAACGTTTCTGGATTACAAGAAATGTACATAATGCGTTCGTACCCTTGAACCATTTTGCATGTGTCGATGTCCATGCCAGCACGAGGAGGATCAACAAAGATGGTATTGCAGTTATAGCTTGTCAGATCGACATTCTGTTGCTTCAAACGACGAAACTCTCGCTTGCCTTCCATTGCTTCTGTGAATTCTTCCGCTGACATCCGGACAATTTGCACGTTGTCGATGTTGTTCGCTTCAATATTAAATTGTGCGGAATCGACAGAAGGCTTAGCCAACTCTGTTGCCAAAACGCGATCGAAATTCTGTGCCAGCGCCAACGAGAAGTTGCCGTTACCACAATAAAGCTCTAGAAGATCCCCTGTGCTCTCTTGAGTGCAATCAACTGCCCACTCCAACATTTTCTGAGCAACGATCCCATTAGGTTGTGTAAAGCTATTCTCTACCTGCTGATACACATAAGTATCACCATTCACGTTAAGTTTCTCGATAACGTAATCTTTATCGAGCACGATTTTCATTTTTCGAGCTCGACCAATTAAGTTGAGATTAAACCCTTCATCATTGAGCCTTTGTTTTAGAGCTTTTGCCTGCGAAATCCAGTCTTCATCTAATTGACGGTGGTAAAGCAAAGACACCAAAATTTCGCCGCTGAGTGTGGATAAAAAGTCCACTTGGAACAATTTTCGGCGCAACGTATCGTTATCTTTCATCGCGTCGATCAATAAGGGCATAAGATCATTGATCAAACGACTTGCAGCAGGGAACGTATCCACGCGGTACTTTTCACGTGTCTCTTGGTTGAACATGATGTAGTAGAGCTCTTCACCTTCGTGCCAAACTCGAAATTCCGCTCTCATGCGGTAGTGCTGCCCTGGAGACTCATACACTTCCAGTTCTGGTGCATCGAAAGGAGCAAACATCTCAGTCAGGCGCTGGGTTTTCTCAGCAAGTTGTGCTTGATAATGCTCTGGGTTTACATCAAGTGACGCCATGGAGTCATGCCTTATTGCTTAGGTACAGGGAGCGCAGATTTTATTCAATCCACTTTATTTGTCCAGCTTTGTCTTTCTGGTTGACGTATGAGATAGCCCATCGACCCATACCGCCATAGATTTGCTGAATGTTTGTGCTATTGACGAGAGTGATAATAGGTTATAAGAAATACGTCTAGACATCCGTAAGATTGCGAACTAGTATCCTCGCCCAAGCTGGTGGTCAATTTTTGACTGAAAAGGGAATCTGGTGGAAATCCAGAACTGACGCGCAGCGGTAAAAGAGAACGAACGCCTCGGATTAAATCCAAACACTGCTTATTGTTTGTAAGTGGGAAGTGAGGTGCTAGGTATCTGAATCTGTATGGAATTAGTATTCCTATAGACTAGGGTGAGCTCTTAAGTCCGAATACCTGCCAGTAATAAGAGCCAAGCGGATATTAGCAGTGTTGAAACGTACTGCTTGGTCTTAGAAGGATTCTCGCGATTTAGGAAATGACAATGAAAAAAACTCTTCTAGCGACCACAGTAGCGTCGCTGCTTACACACGCCTCCATTTCTGTAGCTCAAGAAGCCGTAGACACCGAAACTCTTGTAGTGACAGCGAACCGATTTGAGCAGCCAGTTGATAGCGTATTAGCTTCAGTCAGTGTATTAACACGTGAAGATATCGAAGCGCTTCAAGCTCAAAGCATATTTGATGTAATTAAAACTCTACCTGGAGTGGAATTCTACACACAAGGTACAAAGGCAAATACGGCAGGCATATATATTCGTGGTACGTCTACAAGACATGCTTTGGTTATAGTGGATGATGTTCGAATTAATTCTGTGACATCTGGTGGAGCGGCAATAGGGCTTATTCCTACTTTCGCAATTGAAAAAATTGAAGTAATTCGCGGTCCTCGTGCTGCTGTTTACGGTTCGGATGCTATTGGTGGTGTGATTAAGATATCGACTATCCCTGTATCAGGTTCGGTTCATCAAGCTAAAGCAGGGTTCGGTTCTAATAACTTTTCAGAAGCAGGGTGGCGCTCTGTAGGTGAAATTTCTGAAGATACACGTGGTAATTTCTTAATCAGTGGTGATAAAACAGATGGGTTTAAAGTTAGTGACTCAGCCAATGATAACGATATTCACGGGTATGATTCCAAAACATTTCTAGGCTCAGTTAAACATAAATTTAATGATTCTTGGGATACTACGTTTAGTGGTTTTTCTCAAGAGAGTTTAAGTGAGTACGATAGTAATGGAACTAAGAAAGAGTCAGAGAAAAATGGATATTCCATTGCTGGTATTTTGAATTACCAACAAGATGCTTTTTATTCATCAGTTCAGCTTGATATGTCTAGCAGCGAAGGTGCTGAAGGCGATGCAGATAATGGTGCCTCAGGTCGCGCTAAAATAACTACTAAACGAAAAAGTGCGACATGGGTAAATACATATACAGGTATTGAAAATGCCATTTTTAATGCAGGCTTGGACTACGCAAAAGAAGTAGCAAATCGTGGTGGGACAAATTCTAGCGATTATGAAGAAACTGAAAAATCGAACTTTGCTTTCTTTGCCACTGGGTTCAAGCAAATTGATGATCTTTCTTTAGAGGTTAGCTTACGCCAAGATAAAGATAGTGTGTTTGGTCGCCATACGACCTGGAATTTGGCTGGCGGTTATGCAGTAAATGATGAGATTGATTTAATAGCCAGCTATGGATCAGCGTTTAAAGCTCCGACTTTTAACGATTTGTACTGGCCCGGTTCTGGAAATGATCAACTAAAGCCTGAATCATCAAAATCAGCAGAACTAGGTATTCGTGGTTATCATGAAGCTGTTGAGTGGACTCTGACGGCATACCATTCAGATATTAAAGATATGATTGCTTGGGCGCCATTGCCTTCGGGCTCATGGGTACCTTCCAATGTAAATAACGCTGAAATTAAGGGGATCGAGCTCGAATTGAGTTTTGATACGGGTCCTATTGAACACAGGGTTGTCGGTGATTGGAAAGAACCAAAAGATAAAAAAGACGGTAGTCAGCTAATTCGTCGTGCAAAAGAAAACTACAAATGGGTTGTGTCTTATAGCTATGAAAAGCTATCAACGTCTATTTCAGCGAATCATGTTGGTAAGCGTTATGACTCAAGTAAGGCAGAGCTAGCGGCATATACTACCGCTGACCTTGGCGCTACTTTTGCAATATCAGAAGATCTTTCAGCTGGTCTTCGTATTGATAACTTACTAGATGAAAAATACGAAACGGCAAAGGGGTATCCTGCTCCAGAGCGCGCATTCTACCTGAATGCATCATACAAATTCTAAAAACAAAAACCGCCTACGGGCGGTTTTTTTCACAATATACGATATGAGAAATCCCAAAAAAGTCATCATCAGTTGGTCATCAGGTAAAGATTCCACGCTAACGCTCATTCGTCTACTCGAAGACCCTCAATATGAAGTTGTCGGGTTGTACACGACTCACGTAGACGGCGAAGTCCCATTTCAGGTAACGCCCATTTCGGTTGTAAAAATGCAAGCGGAACTCGCCAATTTGCCGTTAGTCACGATTCAACTTCCAGAAGTATTTCCACCCAACAAGGTTTATCAGAATTCTATAGTTAAAGGATTAAAAAACTCAAAGCTAGAGATAGATGCCGTTGCGTTTGGAGACATGTTTTGTAATGGCATCATTGAATATCGAAAAAGCTATATTGAGAAAGCAGGATGGGAATGTGTATTTCCCTTGATGGGGACACCCAGTACAGAATTAGCGAATGAAATATTGGATAGAGGCATTAAAACCATTGTAGTGACAGTGGATGGGAACAAATTGCCTTCCAGCCTATGTGGTGAGTGGTATAGCAAAGAGTTGATAACTAATTTACCTAACGGAATAGATCCCTGCGGAGAGAATGGTGAATTTCACACTTTAGTGACATCGGCTCCTTGTTTTAGCCATAATTTATGCTTGCGGTCTATTTCCATTGAGTGCACCGAGCGATTTCACCACTTACGTTATGTGGCTAATATTGGCGAGGAGTCACTTTACCAGTAATATACGTCCAGCTTTTATTGGGGTAAGAACGAACGTGGATAAAAAAACAGAAAAGAGAGTGCTCATTTTTGATTCTGGTGTTGGAGGCCTCTCTGTATACTTAGAACTGAAAGCGTTGCTTCCGCAATTGGAGTACCTCTATCTTTTTGACAACGCGGCATACCCATACGGAGAGCTGGATGGCGATACGCTGGTGTATCGCGTTCAAACATTGATCACCCAATATTGTCGAGAATACGATATCGACTTAGTGGTTATCGCTTGTAATACCGCCAGCACATTGGTCTTGCCTCACTTAAGGGCGGTGTTATCCATTCCTATTGTGGGAGTGGTTCCCGCTATAAAACCAGCATCATTGATCTCCAAAATAGGCGTCGGCCTGATTGCAACTCCAGCAACGATTACACGTGACTACACACACGATCTCATTAAAGACTTCGCTAAAGACACAGAAGTAAAGCTATTAGGCTCCACGAAACTAGTGGAAATGGCTGAGCGAAAGTTACGATCGGAAACGGTTTGCTCGAAAGAAATGACGGCTTTGCTCTCGCCTCTTATTAATCAAATAGACGTTGCGGTCTTAGGGTGTACACATTTCCCACTTCTGAAAGATGAAATTAGTCGAGTGTTGAAAGACGTTGTATTGATAGATTCTGGTAACGCTATTGCTCGCCGCGTCGCTTTTCTACTGAAAGTCAGTACGGGATTAGAGAGGGAAAGGTTAAATTACATTTTTTGTAGTGCACCACCACGAGGCGATGATGCACTTAACTCTACATTAAAAAAGATGGGTTTTTCCGAAACCGTTATTCAGCCGTTTCCGGATGTTTAGGGTCGTTGGCGACTCTAACTTTGAGCGTTCTCTCCATATAGTCCTGTTCATTTAATCCTTGAATGACTTTGTCAGTATCTTCCCTTGATACAACAACAAAGCCGAACCCTCTTCGTTTACCCGTACGTTTGTCTTTCATTAACCTAACAGCGAATACTTGTCCGTGTTTAGAAAACAACTGCCGAACATGGGTCTCGTTAGCTTTATAAGGAAGATTTCCCACATAAAGAGTGGTCGTAGCTGATTTGTCGTTACTTGCTTGCTCTGAAGAAGGGTTAGAAAGGGATAAGATAAGCGCGCAAGTAAAAACGCCAATGATAAAAGCGGTAGCTGGTGGTACTGCAATTTGTGAAAAGGCTGCAGCGCCCAATACTGCCAGTGCGATAACTAATAAATAAGATTTTTTTGAGTTCATATCTGAATACTACATTGAAATTGTGAAGTAATAAGATGCAAAGCGCTATTAACATAATAGACACACAGATCTTACGTTTAAGCATGATGAAATTCCAACCAATTGCTGTGATACCCTTCAAATGTTGAAATTTTATTCGATAATTCGACTTTTGATTGAAAATTATTCACTTGGAAATTAATTTTCAAAAAAGGCTTGTCATCCATTCTTATCTCCCTATAATGCCGCCTCACCGACACGGAGTGAGACGGAAGTCACACGACGAGCTGGTAAGAGAGAAAAAGAAAGTTTGAAAAAAATTCTTGACTCTCAAATACTGGAGCGTATTATACGCACCCCTAGCAGCAAGACGCAGAGCGCCTAGCTAGTTAGAAAAAGCTCTTTAACAATATA
>NZ_BFAQ01000016.1 GCF_002933855.1 Vibrio penaeicida | reverse complement strand
CTATTATCGTTCCAACAGAACGATAATGAATTGACTGTGCCAATGACTCCTTTCTAAAGAAAGTTATCATCGTATTGGTCACTCAGTTCATTGAAACCTAAATTGTTTCCGAAGAAACTATTTGGATTATCATCAACGAGTGCCCACACAGATTGATAGGTCTATATTGTTAAAGAGCGTTGCTTTTCGAGAAGTTTTTCTCTCGAAGCGGAGGTGCATTCTAGCGAGATAATTTGAAGAGTCAAACACTTTTTCAAATTTATTTTCTCAGAAGTTTTCACCTCTCTAACACTGCTGAAGCCTTGTGGCGTCTGCCGTGTCAGTGAGGCGGCATTATAGGGAGATTAATGAAGTGCGCAAGACTTTTTTGATAAAAAACCGAAAAAAGCACTCTTTTCTTTGAATTTAACACAAAGCGCTTATTTATCCATATTTCACCCCAGAATAAACACAACTTATCCACAAAGTTATTCATTTTAGTACAAAAAGAGTACAACTGATATTGCCTATAAAAAAAGAAAAGCTGCATAAGCAGCTTTTCTATCACGATACTAAGTTGTTATTTAAATGCCCGAGCCATCACTTTCGTTCTCTTCTTCATGAAGACCACATTCGCGCTTCAATCCAAAGAAACGTGTTTCTTCTTCGCTCATTCCCGGTTCCCACTTACGAGTTGTATGGGTGTCACCTACGGACAAATAACCTTCATCCCAAAGTGGATGATATGGAAGATTGTTTTCCTCTAGGTAATAGTGGACATCTTTATTCGTCCAATCAATTACAGGCAAAAACTTAAATACACCATTTTGAATGGCTAAGATTGGTAAGTTCGCACGAGAGCTAGATTGCTCGCGGCGAAGACCAGAAAACCACGTACCCACTTCAAGTTCATCTAATGCTCGACGCATTGGTTCAACTTTATTTAGCTTGTTGTATTTTTCTATACCTTCTACGCCTTGATCCCACAATTTTCCATAACGTGCTTCTTGCCAATTAGGGCTAGTTGCTGCACTGAAGATCTTGAGGTTCAAATTAAGTTTCTCAGTCAGTTCATCAATAAAGCGATACGTTTCTGGAAACAAATAGCCCGTATCTGTCAGAATGACTGGCGTATCCGCTTTAACTTGGGAAACCAAATGAAGCATCACTGCAGCCTGAATACCAAAACTGGACGACACCGCATGTGTGCCTTCTAAGTTTTCGATAGCCCACGCGACTCTTTCTTGTGCCGTCAGTGTTTCTAAATAACCGTTCAATTCAGCAAGGCGCAGCGACTGCTCCGCCTTGGTCATCGACAGTAACTCAGAAAGCTGGGGCTTCTTTGTTGCTGTAGTATCAGGCATGCAAATCCCTCTTAGAGATGAAGACTTCTTCGATAATGCCAGCACGAATTGTGAAGTCACCGAAGCATTCGCCTTCGTTACGCTCATTTGCCCAGCGTTCAACCAAGTGATCGATCTCTTCTAGGATTTGAGCATCTGTGATGTTCTCTTTATACATCTTAGGAATACGAGTACCTGCGCGGTTCCCTCCTAAGTGCAAGTTATATCGGCCTGGTGCTTTACCGACTAAGCCAATTTCAGCCAACATTGCACGGCCACATCCATTAGGACAGCCAGTTATACGCAAAATGATGTTTTCATCTTCTGGTAACCCGTGTTTTTCTAGGATACCTTCAACGTCGGTAACAAACTCTGGTAAGAAGCGTTCCGCTTCAGCCATTGCAAGTGGACAAGTTGGAAACGCCACACACGCCATCGAGTTTTTGCGTTGCTCGCTCACACTATCATCCATCAAGCCGTGTTCGCGGGCAATCTTTTCGATTTTCGCTTTCTGGCTCTTTGGTACACCTGCAACGATGAGGTTCTGATTCGCTGTCATGCGGAAATCACCTTTATGGATTTTCGCGATTTCAGCTACACCGGTTTTCAGAGGTTTTCCAGGGTAATCCAGAAGACGACCGTTTTCGATGAAAAGCGCTAAATGGTGTTTACCATCGATACCTTCCGCCCAGCCAATCCGATCACCACGATAAGTCAGCTCGTAAGGTCGGCTATCTTCAAACTTTACTTCAGCTCGTCTTTCAACTTCTGCTTTAAATACATCAGAACCTACTCGGTCTAGGGTGTATTTTGTTTTAGCATTCTTACGGTTTGAACGGTTACCCCAGTCACGCTGAGTGGTAACCACTGCTGCCGCAACCTCTAGCGTTTTTTCTAGAGGGATAAAACCAAAGTCATCCGCACGACGTGCATAAGTCGATGTGTCACCATGCGTCATGGCAAGGCCACCACCCACTAAAACGTTAAAGCCAACTAGCTTCCCGTCTTCTGCAATTGCAACAAAGTTCAAGTCATTAGCATGTACGTCTACGTCATTCTGAGGCGGAATCACAACCGTTGTTTTGAACTTACGCGGTAAATAGTTACTACCTAGAATTGGCTCTTCATCTGTGGTTTCAACTTTTTCACCATCTAACCAAATTTCGGCATAAGCACGCGTCTTTGGCAGTAAGTGTTCACTGATTTTCGCCGCCCACTCATAAGCTTCTTGATGAAACTGTGATTCGATTGGGTTGGTTGTGCAAAGCACGTTTCGGTTAACATCACCCGCAGTTGCAATTGAGTCAATACCAATGCTATTTAGCGTTTGGTGCATCATCTTAATATTTGGTTTCAATACGCCGTGGAACTGGAATGTTTGACGAGTCGTTAAACGGATACTTCCATATGACGTATGTTCATCGGCAAATTTGTCGATAGCTAGCCATTGTTCTGGCTTAATAATGCCACCAGGCATACGAGCACGTAACATTACGTTATGCAGTGGCTCAAGCTTTTGCTTTGCACGCTCTGCACGAATATCGCGATCATCTTGTTGATACATGCCGTGGAAACGGATCAACTGGAAATTATCTGCGGTAAAACCACCGGTTATACGATCTTGTAAGTTTTCAGAGATCGTACCGCGTAGGAAATTACTTTCTCTTTTTAGGCGCTCATTGTCGGAAAGTGGACCGAGCACTTCGCCTAATACTTCTTGCTTATCACTCATTAGTACACGTCCCTTTGGTAACGTTTTGCTTTACGCAAATCGTTAATGAATTCTTCTGCTTTTTCTTGGCTTAAACCGCCATGTTCTTTTGCAACAGAAACCAATGCATCATTGACATCTTTCGCCATGCGAGTCGCATCACCACACACGTAGATATAGGCGCCATCTTGAATCCACTGCCAAACTTGCTCAGCGTGCTCAAGAATTCGATGCTGAACATATACTTTTTCTTGTTGATCACGGCTAAATGCGACATCTAGTTGAGTGAGCAGGCCGGATTTCAGATATTTCTGCCATTCCACCTGATACAAGAAATCTTGAGTGAAAGTACGATCACCAAACAACAACCAGTTTTTACCTTCTGCATCGCGGTTATCACGCTCTTGGATGAAGCTACGGAAAGGTGCGATACCAGTACCTGGACCAATCATGATCACTGGCGTGTTGTCGTCTTGTGGCAATTTGAAGTTATTATTGTTTTCAATAAATACCTTAACTTCACCACCTTCTTCTAATCGATGGGATAAGAAGCTAGACGCGCCACCATAGCGAGTCTCTTCACCTACGCCGTATTCCACGACACCTACCGTTAAATGAACTTCTTCATCAACTTCGCTTTGCGCAGATGCAATCGAATATAAGCGAGGCGTTAGGCGACGTAGTATTCCTACTAACTCTTCCGCCGATAGCTTAGTTTTCTTCTCTCCAAGCACATCAATAACTTGAGTATTACCC
Organism: Vibrio penaeicida; assembly: GCF_002933855.1. Taxonomy (GTDB): domain Bacteria; phylum Pseudomonadota; class Gammaproteobacteria; order Enterobacterales; family Vibrionaceae; genus Vibrio; species Vibrio penaeicida_A. The sequence goes on along the minus strand of NZ_BFAQ01000016.1, from coordinate 151,442 downwards.
GCGTATTCACGTAACTTGTCTTTATCCGCAACCAGTTTCTCTAGCTTTTTACTGCCAGAAAGTTCTGCAAACTTAGTCACCAATTGAGGGTTAGACGTCGTCACTTCGTATTTGCTTATCAGCGCAGTACGAATAGAAAGACTTTCACCATCAACTTCAATCGTTTCGATACCCGACAGACCAACCTTCGCTAATATAGCATCGACCAACTCAGCGCTGTTTTCATACCAAACACCTAACGCATCGCCAGGCTGATAGGTAATGCCCGACTCATCTAAATCAATTTCTATATGACGAACATCTTTGCCAGAATCACGACCCGTAATCTTCTGGCTAGTCAGAAGTGTTGCGGTATACGGCTTTTGCTTAGTGTATTGGCTGTGAGCGGCAGCAGGTTGGCTACCAGCATGAAGCTGAACCACTTCGGCTTCATTCCCAGCGGAAAGCATGTCTTTAGCTTTTTCAAGAGCCGCTTTACGCCACTCCGATGCAGGCGCTTCATAGTCAACATCACAATCAAGACGATCAATAAATGATGTCGCACCTAGCTTAGACAGGTACTCATCGAAATCTTTTGCCGTTTGGCAGAAAAACTCATAGCTCGAATCACCCAAACCAATCACTGCATATTGCAAGTTCGGTAATTTCGGCGCTTTCTTAGATTGTAGGAACTCATGAAGCTCCATAGCGTTATCTGGTGCTTCACCTTCACCGTTTGTAGAGGCCACCACAATAACGTGGGTTTCTTTCGCTAAGTTCTTACCTTTGTAATCACTCGCGTCAAATAGCTCTACTGCAATTCCTTCTGCTTGCGCTTCTTCTTTCAGCGCTTCTGCAACGCCTTTCGCGTTACCCGTTTGTGAGGCGAAGATGATGCTTAGCTTACCGGCTGGTTTTGCGGCTACGGCGGCGGCAGCCTGATTAATAGGCGCGGCAGCACCAGCTGGTTGATTTTGACTTATACCCCAAAAATAACCACTCACCCACGCTAGCTGCTGTGGGGACAATTCAGAAATAGCTTGTTGTAATTGACCTATTTGCTGATCGTTAAGTGGGCTTGCGAGGGCGGAAAGTTCCTTAAGTAACATGTCACGACATCCCTATTCATTGCGTGATGATAGATTAACCACTCCCCTTAATAATAAAAAAGAATAGATGAGCATGTTTTATAACTTTTTGGAAGTAAGAAAGGATGTGAACGAGTGGAATCAGTACTCTTCAATACGAACTTGGCGAAATCCAACCGCTAGCGCAGATTTAGATGCCTTATCTAAGTCTATGTAATGACACTCTTCACCGTGTGAATCGGTAAGAAGAATAAAGCCGCCTCGCGTATGGCGAAACTCCACAATCCAAGTTCCTTCTTGAATAGAAGGTTCGATGATTGCCTCAATGAGTTGATTATCTTGATACAGGCTTCGCAGTTCAGAAATCGTCATGGGTCGTTCCGTGCTAACAAGTATGTTAATAAGAATGACGCAAAATACGCACTTTGCAAATAGATTGTTAACACAAATAACAAAAAGGCATATTGATATGATTCAATATGCCTTTTCTAATTTAAGGGGAATAGACGGGGGAATAATTAAAATCCCGCTTCGACTCCGACAAATGCACCATGTGTTAAATACATATCACTCGGCCCTGAAAACATGTTAAAGCGGTAATCCATCACGCGATATCCAGCTCGAATTGCCACGTCGACTTTTTCGAAATCAAAACGATAGCGCATACCCGCAGTGACATCGGCTGTTTTATCACCATCGCTATTACCAAAATCAAACTCACCAATTACATCAAAGTTTGTTTCAGGAATAGTAATCGCCGCGTTGGCATACCAGCTAAAAAGAACTTTATTGAAGTCCTGCGTTGGATCAACAGGGTTTGAGTAGACACCATTCGCGTATTGAGAAACCGTAAGACCGGCATCAAAATGTAAAAGATCGTGCTCAATCAGATCGTAGTAGAAAGTAAAATCCGTTTTATTGAATTTGATATAGCTCATTTCTACTGGGCTAAAGCGAACTCTAAAATTTGGCACATAGGTAATATTGTGCTCTAGAGCTAACGAGCCTGTGAACTTGTTTTCTCTATCACTATTTAAAATAGTTTCGGCATCATGCTTATAAGCCGTTTTTGCCGACCACGTATCGCCAGATACTTTCACGGAAAAGTCCGTTTCCGCGTAAGAAGAAAACGTACACATTAATAAAGAAGAAGAGAACAAAGCCGCACAAACGCGATTTTTCATGGAAGGAAGCCCCACCCGTCAATTATGAACACATGGGGATACTATCATAATTGCCCTGTACGAAAAGACATCTCATTCAGGGCTGACTCAATTTTAACGCGGGCAGTACACTTTGTTACGGAAGAACCACCAAGCAATTGCCAATACAATTAACCAAGGCAATAACTTAAATACCATACCCATCATTCCGAACACTAACATGACTGCGAAAGCCACGGCACCCGCTGCGAAAATCGACACTAGGGTGACGCCAGTAAAAAACAACACACCCAGAAATACCAACACAAATAGCAGTTCAATCATTGTTTGCCCCTTTTGTATTTTTACTTTCAACCATATAGCTGAGTTATTGCAGGAAGCAGACCAACTTTTGAAAAATACTATTTTTTCCTTTTATAACAAATAAATACAACAAAGCCTTGAATGCTAACTCAAGGCTTCATATTTCTAATCATGGTCAATTTAGCTAACAGGTGGCGATTTTTACACACCCAATTCAGCAGGGATTTTAGCTAACGCTGTCTCGACAACTTCTAGCCCAGCCCCTTTCTTGTGAGCGTTTTCACTGATGTAGCGACGCCACTGTCGAGCACCCGGCATACTTTGGAATAATCCGAGCATATGACGCGTCATATGACCTAGATACGCGCCATTCGATAGCTCTTTCTCTATATAGGGGTACATTTCGCGCACAATATCAGAGCGTTTCTTAACTGGCTTTTCAGAACCAAACAACTCTTGATCAACAAAAGCCAGCAAGTACGGGCTTTGATAGGCTTCACGACCAATCATTACACCATCGAGATACTGCAAATGTTCTTTAGCTTCGTCCAGAGTTTTGATTCCGCCATTCACCGCAATATTCAGATGTGCAAAATCTTTTTTAAGTTGATAAGCACGAGGATAATCCAAAGGAGGAATTTCGCGGTTTTCTTTTGGGCTTAATCCACTCAACCACGCTTTACGGGCATGTATGGTGAATTGCTCACAACCACCCTTCTCAGAAACCGTAGAGACAAAGTCAGTGAGGAATTCATAAGAGTCTTGGTCATCAATACCGATACGCGTTTTTACCGTCACAGGTACATCAACCACTTCACGCATGGCAGCAACACATTCCGCCACCAAGTTTGGTTCTCCCATCAAGCACGCACCAAAACGACCATTTTGAACACGATCCGATGGACAACCAACGTTTAAGTTAATCTCATCGTAGCCGCGCTCTTGAGCGAGCTTCGCACACGTTGCAAGATCTGCCGGATTAGAACCACCCAGCTGCAATGCAACAGGGTGTTCCTCTTCACTGTACGCCAAGAAATCACCCTTACCATGAATGATCGCGCCCGTTGTCACCATCTCGGTATATAGGAGTGCGTTATCCGACATTAAGCGGTGAAAGTAACGACAGTGTCTATCTGTCCAGTCGAGCATGGGTGCAACGCTGAAGCGCTGCATTGGGAAATCGCTTGTATTCTCTGGCTTAGACACTGTTTTACCTCAATATTCACGGTAGCTCCCCTAATGAGTGTTAAATACATAGGAGAACGGCTTTAAAAACTGGCGGATTATACACTTTGCTTTGGGTATTTTCATAGGTATAGAGGCACCATGACGACGAATTCAGATTTACTCCATAATTAACGCCAAATCACACCTTGTTTAACACTTCTCCATAAAGTTGTTGCGGTTTTTGGTAAAAGTCTGGTAGAAACGCGTTCAAGACACTTACCGCATGCATGCCAAATATGTGACACATTGTTGCAGTGTGCACAATTCCTGATGTTGGAAGTGACTTACAATCACAAAATGTTTTTTGCATTCTATTCAGCGCTTGATTGGTTGGCTTCTTTTGCATAGGGTTAAAAAAAACGCCCTTTACTGCCTAACTTGCTAGATAAATGGTATATTATTAATAATGTGCACCAAAATGGATGAGCCAATTGGAGTTGTCGTTGTTAGAACAAATTGAAGGCATCTGCCAAAGCCGTGGGGTTAGGCTTACACCACAGCGTAAAAGAGTGTTCGAGCTAATTTTTGCAAGCAAAAGTGCATCTAGCGCTTATGATTTGTTAGATCGGCTAAAAGAAAGTGAACCTCAGGCAAAACCACCAACGGTCTATAGAGCGTTGGATTTCTTATTGGAACAAGGTTTTATCCATCGAGTTGAGTCCACGAATAGCTTTATCTCGTGTTGCTCTTTTGGTACTCACAAGCATTTCTCTCACCTGCTTATTTGCGATAAGTGCGGGAATGTAGCTGAACATCAGGATGACCAACTTGTAGCCTTGTTGGCAAAAAATAGTGAAAAACAGGGGTTTCAGTTAACCAATCACGTTATTGAAACTCACGGTACTTGCAAAAGTTGTTTTTCAGACTTTACGGACAAATAAAAGATAGAACGTTATGCGCGCTGAATTTGTAAACCCGTTTTTAGCTTCACTAATGAATGTACTGAAAACTATGGCTTCACTGGAGCTAAAGCCTCAGAAACCTCGAGTAAAGAAAGATGAAATCGCTCGTGGTGATGTGTCTGGTTTGATTGGTATGGTCGGAGACCAAAGCCGAGGTTCAATGTCGATTACTTTTGACGAGTCTCTGGCATTGGAAATCATGCAAAACATGCTAGGCGAACGTCCGAATGGTCTAAACGAAGAAGTAACCGATATGGTGGGTGAAATCACTAATATGGTTACAGGTGGTGCAAAACGCATTCTTTCAGAAAGTGGTTTTGACTTCGACATGGCTACACCCGTTGTTGTTTCGGGTAAAGGTCACACCATTCGTCACAAATGTGAAGGCGCGATCATCATCATGCCATTTACCTCTGAGTGGGGTAACGCATTTATCGAAATCTGCTTCGAATAAGAAGACAGAGCCGAACAAGAGAAAAGCTGTTGCGAATGCGACAGCTTTTTTTATTTGTCATTGGAATGAAAAAAGGTCAGCAATTACTGATCTTTTGTTTTAACTCATATGCGGTATTTCAATACGCTTAAGCTTTGTAAGCTTTGAACGCGTTAATCAAACCATTGGTTGAACTATCATGAGAGCTAATTTCAGATTGGTCTGCCAGTTCAGGCAAAATCTGATTCGCTAGCTGCTTACCAAGCTCTACACCCCACTGATCGAAGCTAAAGATATTCCAGATAACACCTTGTGCAAAGATCTTGTGCTCGTACATTGCAATCAGATTGCCCAGAGTCTTCGGCGTAATTTGCTTAACCAAAATCGAGTTAGTAGGGCGGTTACCTTCAAATACTTTGAATGGTACAAGCGACGCTACTTCTTCTTCACTCTTACCTGCGTTTGCAAACTCAGCTCTAACCGCTTCTTCAGACTTACCAAATGCAAGTGCTTCAGTTTGCGCAAAGAAGTTGGACATGAGTTTCTGGTGGTGATCGCTCGCTGGATTATGGCTTAGAGCAGGAGCAATGAAATCACAAGGGATCAACTTTGTACCTTGGTGGATAAGCTGATAAAACGCATGCTGACCATTGGTACCAGGTTCACCCCAGATAACTGGACCCGTTTGATAGGTCACGGCATTGCCATCGCGATCGACGTATTTGCCGTTGGATTCCATATTGCCTTGCTGGAAGTAAGCCGCAAAACGATGCATGTATTGATCGTATGGCAAAATCGCTTCCGATTCTGCACCGTGGAAGTTGTTGTACCACACACCAATTAAAGCGAGGATAACTGGGATATTGCTTTCCAGATCCGTGCTTGCGAAGTGGTTGTCCATCTCGTGTGCGCCATCCAGCAACTCCACAAAGTTGTCGTAGCCAACGGATAGAGCAATAGACAAACCAATTGCAGACCATAGTGAGTAACGACCGCCGACCCAATCCCAGAATTCGAACATGTTGTCGGTATCGATACCAAACTCAGATACTGCAGTTGCGTTAGTAGAAAGAGCGGCAAAGTGTTTTGCTACGTGCGCTTCATCACTTGCAGCTTCAAGGAACCAGTCACGTGCAGTGTGAGCATTTGTCATGGTTTCTTGCGTAGTAAATGTTTTAGACGCAATCAGGAACAAGGTTGTTTCTGGGTTCACTTTTTTCAACGTTTCAACGATGTGCGTGCCATCTACGTTAGAAACGAAGTGCAGGTTCAGGTGGTTTTTGTATGGCGCCAGTGCTTCGGTCACCATGTAAGGGCCGAGGTCTGACCCACCAATTCCGATGTTTACAATATCGGTGATCGCTTTACCTGTGAAACCTTTCCATTCACCGTCAATTACACGGTTGGTAAATGATTGCATTTTTTCCAGCACAGCGTTTACCGCTGGCATGACATCTTCACCGTCAACTAAAACTGGCTTGTTACTGAGATTACGAAGTGCCGTATGAAGTACTGCACGGTCTTCCGTTTGGTTTATCGCTTCGCCACTGAACATCGCATCAATGGCAGTTTTTAATTCGGTTTCTTTCGCTAAAGCAAATAGGTGCTTAAGCGTTTCCTCGTTAATTAGGTTCTTTGAATAATCGACAAGAATATCCGATCCGAAACGTGTAGATAATTTATCGAAACGTTGAGCATCTTCAGCAAACAAGGCTTTCAGATCCATATCTTGTGCTGATTCAAAGTGCGCAGTTAATGCATTCCAAGCTTGAGTCTTGGTAGGGTCAATATTTTTTAACATGGTAATTGTCCAATGTTCGTTCGATTATGTTCTCTTCAGCCAGATTAATTTATATGATGCTGAGTGAATTCCAGATTAAGCGAAATAAAGAATCGTACATTTTGTGTTTGTTATATCCTATCGACACAAAACAACGTAATAAATTTTCAGATCCCGGATTATGGCGCAACCCGTTATCGCTGACATTGAGGTTTATCACGTAAACTCAATTGTACCTAATCGGAATCAACTATTAATGCGATTGTTTATAACAATTAGTGATTAGAAACAACAAGGCATAACCTATGTGGCATCAAACTACCTTTTCTCTCACCGCCAAACGCCGAGGCTTTCATCTTATTACTGATGAAATTGAACAACATTTACCACAAATTGACCAGTACTCGATAGGTCTTTTACATCTTTTTATTCAACATACGTCCGCAAGCTTAACTTTGAATGAAAATGCAGATCCAACCGTCCGTACTGATATGGAACAACACTTTAATAAATTTGTGCCAGAACGAGCACCGTACTACTTACACACTTATGAAGGCGATGACGATATGCCCGCACATATCAAAGCATCCACTTTGGGTTCAAGCGTGAGCATTCCAATTAGTAATGGGCGATTAGCGTTGGGAACTTGGCAAGGGGTGTACTTAGGAGAGCATCGCGATCATGGTGGCGCTCGAAGAATTATCGCTACGCTTCAAGGGCAGTGTGAATAGTTATACCCAAGTAACTTCAAGATGCTAGGTTCAGCGAGAATTAACTGACTTTCAGGCAAGGTATCGATTTGAAGATCTAGTGGTTCTAAATCAAGAATCGATAACGCAGTATGAAAGCCAGTTAAACTCGCCCTTGGGAGCCCATATTCTGCCTCACTTCATCGTCTAAGAACTTGGAAAGGACTCGTCATTCCGCTGCGTTCTTTTCCTTGAATTGAAACAGAATATGAGGCTCAGAATCCTACACCTTGAGGTCACTTGGGTATATCCATTATTTTCAGATTAAAAAGAGGTGCACTTCGGCACCTCTTCATATCATTTAGACTTATTCAGCATATTCATCACGGTAGTCTAAAACGGCTGATTGATCATTACACGAAACATGTTTTCTTCATCGCCGAATGCCATTTCTGTTCGAACCACAATGCCTTCTACTTGGAAGCGAATTCCACCACCTAAGTTGTATTTCATATCGCGATGCAGTTCTTGAATACTGAATTCATCAGCCACTCTACCTGCATCAACAAAAGCTACCCACTGCCACCATGGCACGTCATACCAATTAAAAATTGGCCAACTTTGTAAGGGTTGCCACTCTGGCATAACTCGATACTCTAAGCTGTAGTGCACCGCACTTCTGCCATGGTAACGATTCGCCGAGTAACCGCGAAGATGGTACAAGCCGCCCAAGGAAACGCCTGCATATTCCGGTGGTCTTTCACACGTTCCGGAACCACAGCGATTCCACGTAGGGGTATCGGCGACATACATATCAAACGCCAAAACTTGGCGAGAAAATACGTCGTCTACTTTGCCAAGGCTAAAGTAGTGGCTTTGCTCAATTTCAACTTTGGTCCATGTATTGTCGTTACCCGAATCGGGAGCGTGAGCGATGTTCAATTTCAGCTTAGCCCCTAAGCTTGGGTTTCGAACGTCATTACGATTGTCCCATTCAAATCCGAGGTTTACACCCCATGTCGAATCGGGTGCCGAATCATTTGAGCTGCTTAAGCTGCGTTCGGATAAAAACGGTTCAAACTTAATGGTCGAAATCCCACTGGTTGCAGGGGATGCCCCTTGAATACGTCTTTTGGGTTCATACGCTGCTCTTGCTCCTTTGAAGGCGGCAGCGCCCCAAGGAATGATATAGCGCATCGTGAAGTGGTATTGCGCTTCCTTTGCATCCGTGACGGTTTTCTGGCTGTGGAGAGAGTCGTTATCTCCCGCGCTTCCCAAATGGTATATGTAGTCAGAGTAACTGGCATTGTAAGCATCAAAACCGAGTAGCCATGCGTTGCCAACTTGAAAGTTGTTGTAGCCAATAAAGGTCATGTTACTGCCTTTATCGGATATCAGCCCAGCACCAATCAACCCAGCTTGTGGTTGACCAAGACCTTTCAGTAGACCTGCCACACCGATGGTATTCCCCAATGTGCTGGATGAAAAAGCAAAAGGAACAGCGGCGGTGTCTGGCATCCAAGGTGGAAGCCACTCATAGGCTGAGGCAACACCTGGCGCGCAGAAGGAAGAAGCAAGTAGGCTTGAAAATATCAGACGTTTGGTCATAACTCAGTCAATGTACTCCATGGCAACACGCGATGTCAGCTTTGTCACCAATTCGTAAGCGATTGTGCCAATGTGTTGTGCGACCTCTTCTGAAGGCAATTCTTGCCCCCACAAAATAACCTCATCGCCAACTTTATCTTGGCAATCCGCTCCCAAATCGACAGTCAGCATGTCCATGGAGACTCGCCCCACCACCGATACACGTCGACCATTCACCAATACCGGTGTACCAGCAGGCGCAGTTCTTGGGTATCCATCACCATAGCCAATCGCTATTACACCAATTTTGGTGTCACGTTCACTGTGCCAAATCGCACCGTAGCCAACGGGTTCGCCCTTTTTGAGGTCGCGAACCGCAATCAAGTGCGATTTCAGTGTCATTATTGGTTTAAAGCCCAACTCATTTGCGCTTTTATCCGCAAACGGGGACACACCATACATAATAATACCTGGGCGAACCCAGTCGAGATGGCTGTCTTTCCAAGCCAACAACCCTGACGATGCAGCTAAGGTTCTTTCTCCTTTGCAACCTTCAGTCAGCAATAAAAAACTGTCGATTTGTTCTTGAGTCGCTGGATTTTCTAGTTCATCCGCACACCCAAAGTGGCTAATGTAACGCAGCGGTTTAGCCACATTGTCGCACGCTTTCAAACGTTCAACGTATTCAGAGTACACTTCAGGGCGAACACCTAAGCGGTGCATCCCTGTGTCTACTTTGAGCCAAACTTTGACGGGGTTTTCTAACGTCGCTTGTTCTAACGCTTCAAGCTGCTCTTCGCAATGTACGACCGTTTGAATGTTATTGGTCACCAAAATTGGTAAGTCACGCGAGGAATAAAAACCTTCAAGCAACAATATGGGTTTCACAACCCCCCCAGCACGCAACTGCAAGGCTTCTTCTATTCTTGCCACACCAAAAGCATCAGCATCATCGGCCGCTTGCGCTATTTTTAGCAAACCATGCCCATAAGCATTGGCTTTAACCACCGACATAACTTTGCTGTTGGGCGCATGCAGCTTCACCATTTTCAGGTTGTGCTTCAATGCAGAAAGATCGATGCATGCGGATGCCGCTTTCATATAGCTCATAGGGGAAGATTACTCATCATCAAACGCAGGACCTGCGTAGTTGTCGAAGCGAGAGAATTGACCTTGGAACGTCAGTCGCACGGAACCGATAGGACCATTACGTTGTTTACCCAAAATGATCTCGGCAATACCTTTGAGTGTGCTGTCTGGGTTGTACACTTCGTCACGGTAGATGAACATGATCAAATCGGCATCCTGCTCGATAGAACCTGATTCACGTAGATCCGAGTTTACTGGGCGTTTATCTGCTCGTTGCTCCAAAGAACGGTTAAGCTGCGACAGAGCAACAACGGGAACATTCAGCTCTTTTGCTAACGCTTTCAAAGAACGGGAAATTTCTGCAATTTCCAATGTACGGTTATCCGATAGAGCGGGTACACGCATCAGCTGAAGGTAGTCGACCATGATAAGTGACAAGCCACCGTGTTCACGAGCAATACGACGTGCACGAGAACGAACTTCAGTAGGAGTAAGACCAGAGCTATCATCGATGTACATGTTTTTCTTTTCCATGAGAATACCCATGGTAGAAGAAATACGCGCCCAATCTTCATCGTCTAGCTGACCAGTACGGATTTTTGTTTGGTCGACGCGAGAAAGGGATGCCAACATACGCATCATGATTTGCTCAGAGGGCATCTCTAACGAGAAAATAAGCACAGGCTTATCAGATACCATGGCGGCGTTTTCACACAAGTTCATCGCAAAAGTTGTTTTACCCATCGATGGACGTGCCGCAACAATAATTAAATCCGACCCCTGTAAACCTGCCGTCTTCTTGTTGAGGTCGTTGAAGCCCGTATCAACACCCGTAACACCATTTTGTGGTGTTTTGTATAGGATTTCGATACGTTCCAGAGTTTTCTCTAGAATGTTATCGACATTCTGAGGACCTTCATTCTCATTGGTTCTGTCTTCTGCAATGGCGAAAACTTTACTCTCAGCCAAGTCAAGAAGGTCTTCGGAGCTGCGTCCTTGTGGATCGTAACCGGCATCAGCAATTTCATTCGCCACACCGATTAGGTTTCGAACCAGTGCACGCTCCGCAACAATATCGGCATAAGCATTTATATTCGCGGCACTTGGCGTGTTTTTCGCCAAATCAGCTAGATAAGCAAAACCACCCACATCATCGAGGGTTTCTCGTTGCTCTAGGAATTCTGATAAGGTGATTAGATCGAGTGGTTTGTTTTCTTCTAAAAGGGTTTTCACCCCTTCAAAAATCATTCTATGTGGTCGGCTATAAAAGTCCTTCGCCACTACCCTTTCAGCAACCGAATCCCAACGTTCATTATCTAAAAGCAGCCCACCGATAACAGATTGCTCTGCTTCCAACGAATGCGGCGGTACTTTGATAGCGTCAACTTGGCTATCAATTGGCTTCTTATTACGATTATCTCGGGTATCTGGCATGGGTGTTCTCAACAGCTTATCGTGATCGTTCATTATAGCTAAGTTCTATAACCAAGTAACCTCAAGATGCTCGGTTCAGCGAGAATGAATTGACTTTCAGACAAGGCACCGATTTGAAGAATTTACGAAATTAACACAGTCCTGACCCGAGACTTTAAGGCTATTAATACAATCTCATATGTCATGCGCCGTGCCGCTATATAGCCAAGTGTATGGTTGAATAAAATAAGAATATGAGAGAGGTATTGAGTGTCGAAAAATTTGCTTGTGCTTAGTCTGGCGGTATTTCATGCCAGCCTTTATGCAGAGGAAAGTACCGACACGGATACGTCGCCTTCATCTCCCTTGAAAACAGAGGTGGAATTTGGATACCAAGCGCACAGTGGTAACTCCAATTCGGAATCCCTAAATAGCCGCTTGGAAGGGGTTTACACACAAGGAAGGCATCGGTATTCAGGTGAATGGAAGTTCTATAAACTGAATAAAAACGATAAGGAAGACAAGAAACAATCTACCTACCAAGTTCAAAGTGACTACAAGCTTGCGCCTCGTACTTACCTTTATGCCAACTTCAAAGGCATCGATTCCAAATACAGTGCGTATTACAAAGATTACACTTGGTCGAGTGGGCTCGGTTATCAGTTTACCTACACGGATGACTTAAAACTCTCACTGGAGTTGGGCCCAGGTTATCGACATCAAAAGCCAAATCTGGATGAGTTGGATGACGATGACTTAATTTTCCCTGACAATGTGGATGAGTTTATCTTTCGAGGGCATTTCAAAGGTGACTGGAAAGTATTGCCAGCACTGTCACTCAGCGCTGATTTATTAGTCGTGAGCGGAAAATCCAACACACGCTTCGATAACGAGATCAGTATTACCAACGCCATCACTGAAGATATCGCGCTTAAGCTTTCTCACTCTCGGCAGTATCTCGATCGCGTTCCCAATGATTTAAGTAAAACGGATACTGTGGTGTCGGCTAATCTGCTGGTCAAGTTTTGACGCATACAAAACAATCATGAACTCAAACCTACAGACATAAAAAAAGCCGGCTTAAAGCCAGCTTTTCTCAAATCGCTTGGTACTGAATTACTCAGCAGCAACAACTTGTAGGTTGATCTTAGCGAACACTTCAGAGTGAAGTTGTACGTTAATTTCAAACTCACCAGTGTTACGTAGAGCACCTTCAGGTAGGCGAACTTCGCTCTTAGCTACTTCAACACCTGCCGCTGTGATAGCGTCAGCGATATCGCGAGTACCGATAGAACCGAATAGTTTACCTTCGTCACCAGCTTTAGAAGCAATAACAACTGCTTCAAGAGCGTTAACTTTCTCAGCGCGAGCTTCAGAAGCTTGTAGCTGCTCAGCAACTTTTGCTTCTAGTTCAGCGCGACGAGCTTCGAACATTTCAACGTTAGATTTAGTTGCCATTACAGCCTTACCTTGTGGGATAAGGAAGTTACGAGCGTAACCAGATTTAACATTTACTTGATCGCCAAGACCACCTAGGTTACCGATTTTATCAAGTAGAATAACTTGCATTGTTTAATCCTCTTTCTAAATAGACGGTGCCGATTACTGATGCTTATCAGTGTACGGCAGTAGTGCTAGGTAGCGAGCACGCTTGATAGCGCGAGCTAGCTGACGCTGATACTTAGCGCTTGTACCAGTGATACGGCTAGGTACGATTTTACCAGCTTCAGTGATGTAGTTTTTAAGAGTTGCTACGTCTTTGTAATCAATCTCTTGTACGCCTTCTGCAGTGAAACGGCAGAATTTACGACGACGGAAGAAACGAGCCATGGGCTATCTCCTGATCTTAAATATATGTGATATTTTCGGCATGTAACACTAATTTCCCATTGCCATTTCGGCTGGTTTGATAAGCGACAAAACCGCTTACCTTAATGTGACTGCCTATAACGAGTTCTTGAGTTAACTCTTGCGACCTTTGCCCGCTAATGATTACCGGCATACGACAATAAACTTGTCTGGGGTAATCCGCTTCTAGCACTGTAGAACGATGCTCTAGCCAAAATCGGCAATGGGCGACGCCCGCAGGGCTGTGGCTTCGAATCGGTGCTTTCGCGACAGTGCCACTTAGCTCCATTCGATTGGTCATGCAATGAATTACTCAGCAGCTGCTTCTGGTTTAGCTTCTGTGCGTTCTGTACGCTCTGTACGCTCTTCACGACGAGGAGCACGCTCTGCACGCTCTTCTTTTTGCTTAAGCATAATAGATTGTTCAGTCACAGCGCCTTTAGTGCGCATGATCATGTTACGTAGAACTGCATCGTTGAAACGGAAAGCAGTTTCTAGCTCGTCAATCACTTCTTGACCAGCTTCAACGTTCATAAGAACGTAGTGAGCTTTGTGAAGCTTGTTGATTGGGTAAGCCATTTGACGACGACCCCAGTCTTCTAGACGGTGGATAGTACCGCCAGCTTCTGTGATAGAACCAGTGTAACGCTCGATCATACCAGCAACTTGCTCGCTTTGATCAGGGTGAACCATGAATACGATTTCGTAATGACGCATTTGGTTGCTCCTTACGGATTATTAGCTTCCACGAGTGGCTCGGTCGTCCAGAGGAAGCAAGGAACTAAAGAAAAATGACCGAGTTTTAAGGACGGCAAATAGTATAGAAAAACACCGCTAAGAGCAAGGGGAATTTAGAGTGTTAGAAGAGATATTTGTAAGACTCAAACCTTTATACCCAAAAGGCTCCATAAATAAACTAGAAAGGCATCGGGAAAGGTTGCCGATGCCTTGATATTTCAGTGTATTACGCGTGGTTGCTAGCTATCGGTACTTTCGAAAATTTTATCGGCAGAAGCGGCAACGAAACCCGAGTAGAGCTCGCCATTTTTCATTGGATAGCGCTTGGCAAATTCATAGAAGCCTCCCGGAACAACCTCCGAACTTCCTACAAAAGCAACGGGGACTTTATCCGCCATGGTGGAAGATTGCTCTAACAACACGTCTGGGGAGCCTTTCACTTCGCCGCCAAACTCATTGATGGTGAAGCCCGATTCTTTGAGATGGCGATTCACATCAATGACGTCTTCAAATTGATTTAACTGATTGACACTAACAGTAAAGTGGTTTGCACCATATCCATGAGCCGCTAACCAAGCCGCATATTCACTTTCCGCTGCCAGCGCTCGATAGTCGGTATGGTTGATATCCCACATTCTCCCACTGTGTAGGAATTTACTGCTTGCTAGCTGAGTAGTATCCACTTGATCAAGCAATCTTGCGGCGATGTCTTGCAGTTCAGGAGAGCATTTTTCTACTTCCAATTCACTGATAAACACTTTGGGCTGCTTAGGGTCTGGATGTTCAAAATGTTTTGCTACCAACTTTTTGGATTCAAAGACATAGTCACCAGCCGCTTTGTACCCGAGTTCCAAAAAGGGTTTGGCCAACGTATCTATTCCCAATGGCGCGACACCAAAAGTTCTTAGCGCAATGTGATCATTGATGAGAGCTTCATCTTCCTGCAGTAAATCATGGACCTTTTGAGCAGAAGGACAAAGGCGGGTGATGTAATCATTCCAAAGTGAAGCAAACAAAGTATCCGGCGACATAACGCCTCCTTTTTAGAACTACCGAGAGAGGTAGAGGTGACTGGAGCCTGTGACGGAGTTTTAGCTAACTGCCTGTTATTATTTTAACTTGAACAGTAAGGGGCTATAGAGATATAGCCCCTTGTTTATCTAATTTTACAGCTCAACACCCGGGCTTAGGGTGGCTGGTAACAAGGTTTCTTGCCCTTCCATTGAAGCCATTGGGTAAGCACAGTAATCCGCGGCATAGTAAGCGCTTGGTCTAAGATTACCAGACGCACCTGGACCACCAAATGGTGCATCTCCGCTTGCTCCCGTCAGCTGGCGGTTGCGGTTTACAATGCCGGCACGGATGTGTTCAACGAAGTAATCCCAATCACTGTCCATCGTGGAAACCAATCCAGCAGATAAGCCAAAACGAGTGTCGTTTGCCATCTCGACCGCAGACTCTAAGCCTTCGTAGCGAATTACCTGTAATAACGGTCCGAAGTACTCTTCATCTGGCAGGTCGGCGATTTGGGTCACGTCAATGACGCCCGGCGTAACAAACGCTTCGCCTTTTGATTCCGCTTCTATCAGGCTGACACCACCGAGACCTTGAAGGTGAGATTGCGCATTTAAAATCCCTTCAGCCGCTTGAATGGAGATTTGTGGTCCCATAAAAGGTGCAGGTTCCGCGAAAGGTTCGTCGACACGGATTTTTGCCGTTGCTGACACCAGCTTATCAACCAATTGATCGCCGCTTTCCCCAACAGGTACGTACAAACGACGCGCACAAGTACAACGTTGACCAGCACTAATGAATGCGGATTGAATGATGGTGTATACCGTGGCGTCAACATCACCAAAATGATCGGCTATCACCATTGGGTTGTTGCCGCCCATTTCCAGCGCCAGCATTTTATCCGGCTGACCTGCAAATTGGCGATGCAGTACATGACCCGTATTCGCGCTGCCAGTAAACAACACACCGTCGATTTGCTTGGAATTTGCTAATGCAATGCCGGTTTCTTTCGCACCTTGCACTAGATTTATCACGCCATCAGGTAGCCCTGCTTGCTGCCAAAGCTTCATCGCAAACTCGCCCGTCCAAGGTGTTTGCTCCGATGGTTTGAACACTACGGTATTGCCAGAAAGCAATGCAGGCACAATATGCCCGTTAGGCAAGTGGCCAGGGAAGTTATAAGGGCCAAAGACCGCCATCACACCCAATGGGCGATGTCGAAGTACAATTTGGTTGCCTGCGGCTTCTCTTTGCGCTTCACCAGTACGATCGTGATAAGCACGAATGGAAATGGCAATTTTCCCTGCCATAGCGCCCGCTTCTGTTCGGGTTTCCCAAATTGGCTTTCCGGTTTCTTTCGCGATGATGGTTGCGATTTCTTCGCTGTTTTCTTTTACCAACTCAGCAAATTTCAGTACAACGGTTTCGCGTTCGACAAAAGGCAATTTCTTCCACTGCAAGAAAGCAGAACGAGCAGCGCTTACTGCGGATTCAACCTGCTCTTCTGTTGCGCCTTTACCTTGCCAAATCGTTTCCCCATTGTAGGGGCTAGTTGACGCCAGCTCTTCACCTGAACCATCAACCCAAGATCCATTTATCCAGTGCGTGCTCATACTGCTTTTCCTTTTTTCATGTTCACGTTACTGTGCGAGCAAACGCACGTATTCGCCGTCTTTGACTTCCAATGCATTGGCAATGTCTTGTGTCAGTAAAACGGTGTCCGACGCTTTGTCGTATGCCGCTGCGCCTGCAACGGCTCTAAAATCTTCAAATGACGAATTACACATCAAATATTGTTGGGCACTGGAATGTTCTTGAACACTCACTTTGGCTCTAAACGAGCGACGTACCGAGTCAATATTTCGCAAGTCACACTCGACCGATGGACCCGCATCAAAGATGTCGACATAACCACGACACGAGAACCCTTCTTGCTCCAGTAAACGAAGCGCTGGACGTGTGTTGTCATGTACTTTACCAATCACGGTCTGCGCTTCTGGCGACAGTAAATTGATGTAAATTGGCAGCTTGGGCATAAGATCGGCAATGAAGCCTTTCTTTCCTATCCCCGTGAGATAGTCCGCCATGGTGAATTCAATAGAGAAGAAGTGTTCTTGCAGCCATTGCCAAAATGGCGAATTACCTTCGTCATCAGAAACACCGCGCATTTCTGCAAAGACAGTTTCGGAGAATCGATGCGGGTGTTCCGCCATCATTAAGAAACGACACTTGGACATGAGCCGCCCATTGAGTCCTTTGCGGAATTGGGGGCGTAAAAACAGGGTACAAATCTCACTGCAACCCGTGTAGTTATTACCAAATGTCAGCAGCTTCACTACATTATTGACGCCCAGCTTGGGTGAGGAATGCACCACTTTACTGATGTGATAGGTATAAAACGGTACATCCCAGCCAATCGAAGCCTCGATGCCAGTTGTCCCAGCGACTTCCCCCGTTTCGCTGTCAAAACCAACCATCAAATACCCTTCATCTCCGGGCTCTTTAACTTCAGGCTTATCAAAGCTGTAAACAGAGTGATCTATTCGATTGGTCAGTAATTCTTCATTGACAGGAAGAGAAGTAAATCCATGTCCTGATTCGACGGCACACGTATGCAGTGCCTCATAATCTTGTTTTGTAATCGGACGTACTACAAGCATCACAACTCCCTCCAGATGCTATGGTAAGACCCCATTCGAAGTGAAAAGGTCGGGTGATAAACACCCGACCTTGACTCGAACCGAGCGACTTAACCTAAACTAAGCTTGCGATGGCTTTTTCTAGTCTCGCTAATCCTTCTTCGATTTCTTCTTTTGAAATCACTAAAGATGGTGTGAATCGAACGACGTTGGCACCAGCAACCAGAACCATCAGCCCTTCATTTCCTGCTGCTACAAGCACATCACGAGCGCGACCTTGCCACTCTTCGTTCAGCGCTGCACCAAGCAGTAAACCTTTACCACGAACTTCAGAGAAAATCGGGTACTTATTGTTAATTCTAGTCAAACCTTCACGGAATAGCGCTTCGCGCTCTTTTACGCCCGCTAAAACGTCTGGTTGGCTTACAACGTCAACCACTGCTTCCGCTACTGCACAAGCCAACGGGTTACCACCATAGGTTGAACCGTGAGTGCCGACTTTCATGTGCTTAGACAATTCTGTTGTTGTAAGCATCGCACCGACAGGGAAACCACCACCCAGTGATTTCGCCGTGCTAAGAATATCTGGCGTGATACCAAGACCTTGGTAAGCGTAGAAGTCACCCGTACGACCGTTGCCCGTCTGCACTTCATCGAGAATAAGCAATACGTTGTGCTTGTCACACAAAGTGCGAACGGCTTCCACAAATTCAGGGGTTGGCGAAATAATTCCACCTTCGCCCTGCAATGGCTCCATCATGATGGCGCAAGTGCGCTCTGATGAAATGTGCGCTTCCAACGCTTCTACATCGTTGTAAGGCAAGTGAGTGACATCACCAGGTTTAGGACCGAATCCATCAGAATACGCCGCTTGACCACCCACTGTTACAGTGAAGAAGGTGCGGCCATGGAAGCCTTGTTTGAATGCGATAATTTCAGACTTTTCTTCACCATGCGTATCCACTGCCCAACGGCGCGCTAATTTCAGTGCGGCTTCGTTTGCTTCTGCACCTGAATTGGCAAAAAACACTTTTTCAGCAAAGCTGACTTCGGTCAGTTTTTTTGCTAGGCGAAGCGCAGGCTCGTTCGTCATGACATTACTGAGATGCCAAATTTTATTCGCTTGTTCTGTTAGTGCAGAAACCATCGCTGGATGACAATGCCCTAAGCAGCTCACAGCAATACCACCAGCAAAGTCGATATATTCTTTGTCGGCTTGGTCCCAAACTCGGGCACCCTCTCCTCGAACCGGAATGATTTCCATCGGGTTATAACAAGGTACCATTACGTCGTTAAACCAGCTGCGTTCTACTTTATTTTCCATTGTCATCACATACTCCATTTCGATCCCAATGTAATCAGCATTAGTAAGTTCAAATACCTAATGGCATTTTCTACTGCTCAAACATTGTATTTACATTAATTTAACTATTTCAATAGTGATTTGTTCTTTTTACTGAGCAAACAACACGCCACCCCAGCTCTCGCATGATTATTTATGCACGAGCAAACCGCTTTTATGAAGCAATTTATACTTATGGGTAAAATAAGCAGAGGTTAACCATATATAGATAGTAGGGTTACGCAAACAAGAGAATCGTATTGCGAATAGTTTTGCATAGACTGCGGATAGAAAAATAATTCAGAAAAATGTTAGGAAAAGTGACCCTAAGCAGGGTTTATCGTCGCAAAAAGTTCGCCAGTAACTCGTGACCTTGTTCCGTTTTGATGGATTCCGGGTGAAATTGAACGCCTTCAATCGGTAACGTCTTATGTTGAAAGCCCATAATTTCATCGAACTTCCCATCCGATGACTGTGTCCATGCTGTCACTTCAAAGCAATCTGGTAGGCTTTCGGTTTCAACCACAAGTGAGTGATAACGTGTCACTGTTAACGGCAAATTCAACTGCTTGAACAAACCAATATCGCTATGCTGAATTGGGGACGTTTTCCCATGCATGACTTTTTTGGCTCGAACAACATTGCCGCCAAAAACTTGAGCAATAGCTTGATGACCAAGACATACACCTAAAATAGGTAACTTTCCTGCAAAGTGCTCTATTGCACTCAAGGAAATTCCTGCTTCGTTCGGGGTACAAGGGCCAGGGGAAATAACCAAATGCGACGGAGCCAGTAACTCGATTTCATCTAAAGTGATTTCATCATTACGCACGACTTTTACATCCGCGCCCAGTTCACAGAAGTACTGGTAGAGGTTGTAGGTAAAAGAGTCGTAATTATCGATGATTAACAGCATAGGGAACGTCGTTTACATGGATGATTGGCTATGTAACTTAAGGGCGGTATTGTGCAGCAGAGGCGATGAAAGGCAAGTGAAAATTGTTCATAAGATGAAATTGTCAATATTCAAGCTGTAAAGCGACATTAACAGGTCGCGATTGCCCCTTCCTTTCTAAGAATAAAAAAGCCTCAGCAAACGCTGAGGCTTTAAAAGATTTAGGTAAGATTACTTACACGCGATCTCATCCCAGAAATGGTTAGAGGTCAGTGGCGTTTCCCACACACCTGGGCCATTTTTGGCAATAAAGCATTTACCAGCGTGAGTCACCTTGTCGCCATCAGCAACCTGACTGACACCTGCTTCCCACTGAATGAAACCACCTGGGTTTGTAGGAGGAGTCGTTGGTGGCGTTGTTGTTCCGTCAGCAACTACCCAAGGACCACCTAGTGCAGGATCGTCCCCTTGTGACCAGTTCTTCGCTTGGTAAACCACACCTTTGCGAGCTGCTTTATCGTTTCTGTTGTAAACCTTAGTGGCTTCCCAACCTGCAACACCATTAACTGGTGGCTCTACGCCTGCTCCGGGTTCAACCGGAATTGGCTTATCTGTTACACGAACTTGAGGCCATGTCGCATGTGAACCGTAGAAGTTCGTTACACACTTCTCATAATCACCCGGTACAAGTGCTGAGTACGCCGTTTGGAAACCAACTAGCTCACACTCAAATGAGAAACCGCCAGGGCGATCTGCATGGTATTTCCAGTTACCATCCCAGTTGGTGTAAAGCACATCAGTGGCACCATTTAGGTTCAGGCTTCCGTACGGAGTTTGCTGATAACATGTGTTTTTCTCATCAGCTTCGACTGGAATTTGGTAATGCGCAGCAAGACCTTCCCAGTAACGAATACGGTTTACAGGCTGACCTTTTGTCTTGTTCTGCTCGCCACACTCAATACCGCCATTAATAACGTTGATGGTTGTACCAAAGCCATAGCCAATGCCTGCTGCTGCTTCACGCTGAGACGGAGCCCAAGTACGGTCAATGACATGCAACATGGCTGGTTTCGGTGCTTGAGGAGTAAGGAAGAACCAGATTGCAGAAGCTAGGTTCAACCATGAATCGGCAACTAGAGCTGGGTTTTTCAATAATACTGTCGCATCACCGTCAAACATTACTTCAGAGAATGCGCCGTAGTTAAAGTGGTAAGAAAGCTGTTTAGCACCACGACCAAAGTATCCCTGACCCGCTTCACACGGCCAACGCGCGTTTTGCCAATCGTTTTGACCACAACCTGTTGTGTAGCCTTCTTGACCTTCAGCCCAGCCCATTTCACGTACGTGAACCAAAGCCTGCTGCCACTCTTCTAGCGCCAGAGGGTTGTCAGAAACATTGTCGATTGCAATGTGACCACCGGTTTCTTGAGCAAAGTGAGCAAATGCCGTTACGATGGATTTCTTACAAATCGCATCAGAGTCACGACCATCTGTGTACTCACCACAGAACGCAGGGAATTTACCAATCGCACGCAAGAAACGCGTGTAAGTGTATTCTGGAGCAGCCATACCCGTTAGGAAATCCCACTCAGCTTGAGGGAATACGCGCTCTACACGCTTAACGTTTTCTGGGTTGCTTGCTAGTCCCGGTAGGATAGCTTCAACTACCGTATTTGGACGCGTCTCCAATGCTTTAGACCAGATGTCATACATTGGATCGACAGTGATTGAGTTTTCAACCGCTTGAATATCTGCACGTGAAATGATGTAGCCAGTAGGATTCGTAGGGTCCGGTTGGATGTTCATTGCCGCGAATGCGTTTGCCGACAATAAACCGCCAATTAATACTGAAAGGTAACGTTTGGTTTTCATTCTTATTCCTCTCGCTCCATAAAAATGTAGGGAATCAACAGAATGATAAGTCACCTATTTAGTTAATCGCAGTGAAATGTATAAGTACAATTGATTATTCCGAGTCACTTCTACCATATGAAAACCGCACACCAACTTGCTACATTGGAATTGAGTAACTAATCAAGAAAATCACAGGTTTGGTAAACAACTAAATTTATATGGCAAGATCACAGTTTGAACCACAGACAAAAGACCTTATTTTTTGCATGTAAAATGAGAGTAAGGATAGAGGTCGAAGCGGAGAACACAACCAACGATCTATCTGCACCTAACTCAACGTCTTTCATGTGACTCAGTTGGTCAAGTGCAGACAGATAATCTGCTTCTATATCGCCGAAACCGTGCTCTTTGATTCAGCTAAAGCTTTGGATAGTAAGTCGCAGATAGAATCGCGCATCGAAAGACACTGAGATTCATGATGTAGGAAGAAATGATCGCCAGGCAAGATTTTCTGGCTAAAATCAGCGCCAGCAACATCCTTCCAATTTTTGAGCGATGCAATGGGTACTTCCGGATCATCTGTTGAACCGAACACCTGCATTCCACACTTCATAGAACCAAGTGGAGGGAGTAACGAACCTCGCTCGCTAAGTTCAAAGTCCGCACGAATAATCGGTAAGACCATGTTCATAAATTCCCTGTTTTCCAACAATTCTGGTGGCGCGCCATTAAGCGAACGCACCTCTTCAATTAACGCTTCATCACTGAGATGTGCCCTCAACGGAGCTGGGTCTGCACAAGTTGGAGCATGTCTTCCTGATGGGAAAAATCCAAGTAACGGGTGTTCGCTTTCTATGATGTGAGCAATGCGATAGCCCAAAGCAGCCCCAAGGCTATGCCCAAAAATAGCCCACGGTCGTTCAATGCGTTCAGCCAATTCATCGGCTAATTGTATGCTGAGTTCAGTTGGGCATGTCATCAATGAAGAGTTCAGGCGCGAACCACGTCCTGGCAATTCAACGGGTTTGACTGAGATCCAGTCGGGAAACATGGCGTCCCACTTACTGAATACAGCGGAGCTGCCGCCGGCATAGGGTAAGCAAAACAAATCAATTTCCGGATTGGCTTTGACGTCCGGAAAGGGTAAACAGGTCATGGATTCACCTTTGTACTGTGCTCACTACGAGCAATTTCAATAGCACGCCAAACGGCGCTCAATGTTGGATTTTCAAATAGAGTTGCTAAGGGTAAGCTTATGTCGAACTTGAGTTTTATCTCTCTGATCAATTGCACCCCCAGCATGGATGTTCCGCCTTCTAGGAAGAAGTTCGCCTCAGTGTTACAGGGTTTAGAATCTAAAATTTCTGCCCAGAGGGCTGCGAGCGGAGCAAGATCCTCATCATCTAGAGTCGCGCTCTCGGTGCACGTTTCACTGCAGTTTGTCGCCGATGTCAGCGCTTGCTCAGCCAGTTTTCGTAATGCGGCTTGGTCGCGTTTTCCATTCACATTCAATGGCATCGCATCGATTCGGAACACGTGGCTTGGCACCATATAAGCTGGTAGCTCACCACGTAAGGTATGGCGTATTTCCTCAGCATCAAAACCATCTCCCGTGCACAGTGCCGCCAGTACAGGTTGGTCATTATTACTTTGAACCACCATTACTGCAGCACTCTTGATTGGAGCTTGGGCAAGCAGATGAGATTCCACATCGCCAGCTTCTATTCGATGCCCACGTAGCTTAAGTTGAAAATCCAATCGACCAAGAAACTCTACCGAGCCATCATCACGCCATCTTCCAAGATCGCCAGTTGAATAGAGTCGTCGGCCACTTTTATGTGTAATAAAACTGGATTCAGTGCGCTGGACATCATTGTAATAACCGTCAGCGAGCCCCAATCCTTCAATGTAGATTTGCCCCACAACCCAAGGTAAGCAAGGAGTACCATCCTTATCGAGCACATGTAACTGTTGACCCGCAAGACCATAACCATAGGGAATAGAGCGCCAATCCTCCCTGATTTCTGTAACAGAAAAATAGTTTGACCATATTGATGCCTCAGTCGCGCCACCGAGAGAGTAAAAGTGCGTTTTCGGCAGATAATTCAATACTTGTTTCGCAAGAGGCATTGGGATCCAGTCACCACTCAGCATGATAACTTTAAGGCTGGTTAACGCTTCCTGACTGAACTCTTTTCCTTGTAAGAACGCCATTTCGAGTAACGCGGGGACGGAGTTCCAAACGGTGACTCCGTTTCGCTTACATTGCTCAAGTATGATCATCGGATCAGGAACTTCCGCATCGGGAGGAATGACGACAGATGCTCCTGTAATGAGCGTACCCCAAATATCGTACACACTGAGGTCAAAGTTCAGCGCAGACAGTGCCAATACCTTATCTTCCGAATGGATGGAAAAGCGGCGGTTAATCTCATATAGGGTGTTTAAAACCGCGCCATGAGAAGTGGCAACTCCCTTAGGCTGACCAGTCGATCCGGATGTGTAAATGACATAAGCCAACGCTTCTTTTGAGCTTATATTCGGCTTCTCAAGTTCAGGATGAGCGAGCAAGTCATCAACGCTTAAATCACCGGTTTGTTCTCCAATAATGAATTGAAGACCACTCTGCTCAATGATCGCCTTCCGACGTGCATCAGGTAAACGGATGTCCATCGGCAACCATGCTCCTCCAGCGAGTACAATACCGATCACACTGATGATTTGTTGAGAACCTTTGGGTAAGGAAACCCCCACTAGGTCACCTTGCTTTACCCCCGATAAAACCAAGCCTTGAGCAACCGATAGAGCTTTTTCCGCCAGCTCTCGATAGGTCATTTCACGCCCTTGCGAATCAACCAGCGCGACAGCGTTACTCGATCGCTGAACCTGATTCAAAAACGCCTGCCCCAAATTACTTTCTGCCAAGTTACTTTCTGCAGAAACCTCTGGCAGCTCCACTAAAGGTTTTAGATCGCTCTCCTTAAGAGCGGCTGGATTGACACTTAGCCAAGCTTGTTCGTTATTGAGCAGTTCCGACAGCGCCCATTCAAAACGTTCGAATAGCGCCTCTGGTAACCCTTTTTCAAATACGCCGTCTACGTAATCCCAGTAGTACAAAAGACCATCCTGATCTTCGACAACTTGGTGGTCCAGCCAAACTTGTGGCGTACGGAGTTCACTGGATATTGGACGGAACATCTCTTTTAATTTGTTCGGCATGCCTTCGGCGGCTTGTTGCGATATCCCACTCGTAAAGACAAAAGGCACCGCAGGCTGGTTTGGGTCGCGGGTTTGTTGTAATCGCCTTAGTAGAGAAACTCCAGACAATGACGCGTGCGGCAACCGCTCAGCAAACATGGCTTGAACGGCTTTCGCCTGTTCGATGAAATGCCCCTGACCGTCGCTGGTCATCAAAATCGTATTACTGTGGTTTCCGACGACCAAGCCCATTTCTGCATGATCAAAAGGACGAAAGTTAGTCAGCATGTTGATAACGAAACGTTCGTCTTGGGACCACAATCGGAGTACAGAAGCATAGAGCGCGAACATGACAGCGTTCGGAGTCGTACCGTGTGCTTGTGCCTTTTTTTTGATTTGAGTCCAATCCTCAAGCCCCAAACTGCCGCCCAACCGAACAAATTTCGATTGTTTAGGCATTTCTCCTCTCATCGGCAACTGTGGTGCTGCGGGCAAGGATTCCAACGCCTTAGACCAATATGACTCTGCCTCCGTCGTGTCTAGCGCGCGTAACGCCAGCACATAGTCTCGGTAACTAAGCTGAGGTTTCGTGAGTAAGGGTTGACCAGACAACGCAGACAATAAGTCGTGAAAGAGTCGAGCAAGCGAAGGACCGTCCATAACGATCAATCGCACGGCAAATATTAACCTATCACCTTCTGGCAAATGTAAGAGTGCGGCTGCCATGGGCGGGCCATCTTGCAATGATGGCAAAACTTGCTCAGGAAAATTGTCTGCAAGCTCCACACACTTAGCCTCGGCATCTTCCTGACTCATCGACCTAAGTGAATGACATTGAAGATGGATTGGCAGCTCACCGACTGGCATGATCTGCTGAGTACCATCGTCTTTAAAGCGTGTACGGAGAACTTCGTGCGCACTTTGCAACTGATGCAGCGCAGACTGAACACGCTCCTCCGACAGATCTTTAAACTCTACATGGTGGACGTAGCACGCAATTGCCGACTGGACAT
The DNA here is from genome assembly GCF_002933855.1 of Vibrio penaeicida. GTDB lineage: Bacteria > Pseudomonadota > Gammaproteobacteria > Enterobacterales > Vibrionaceae > Vibrio > Vibrio penaeicida_A. The sequence continues at coordinate 125,248 of NZ_BFAQ01000016.1, read as the reverse complement.
ACCCGCCATGCTCTCCGACCCAATAAGCTTGTTGCAAATCCGTTAATGGAAATGGTTCATAGCGCTCCTGAGGATTTGAGTCTATTTGTGGTGCTTGTCTTCCAGAACTCAGCGCTGATATTAAGGCACTTTTATGCGCTTTCATCGCTTCAAGTAAATTGGCGTCCATAGCCCCTTTCGGGGCTTTAAAGCGTAATTGACCTTTCTCTACCCAAAGTCGGATGTGGCGCTTTTGAGCCTCTTCGCGCAGCTCCTGGAGAGACTGTTCTTGGAGCGTATCCATCAAATCACCCCCTCTTCGAATGCTTCTTCTTCAATATCGAGCTCTTGATTATCGAGAGTTGCTGGTAAATCCCCCATCAACACTGCTTGATCGCATAATCGGGGCGTTTTGACGAGCGTCGCCAAATCCAGATAAATACCGTGTTTGTCTTGCAATAAACCGCTAAGACGAGTCAACAACAAGCTATCTCCCCCTAACATGAAGAAGTTGGCGTCCGCCGTTTCTACAGGGATGTTAAGCGTGTCAGACCAAGCACTTGCCAACAAATGCTCCTTATCTGTCGTCAGTGCCAAACCGCCTGATTCAAGTGATTCATGGTGACTTGATGATTTGATTTCCGTTGCGAGTTTTTGGCGATCCACCTTACCGTTAAGCGTAAGTGGCAGTTCCAACAAATGATGCCAATGCGCAGGCTGCATATGTGCAGGCAACTGGCTCTTTAACAAGCTTTGGATTGATTGAACATCCAGCGAACAGTCACTGCCGCTGTTTTGCCCAAGTAACACGTGATAGTTCATCGCTTCGGTGTCGTGCCCCGCTTTAGGGAAGCACGTTGCTTTCGCAAAGCCAGCGCGATTCATGACTTGTTGCCAACTCGGTGCCGAAATCATAGGTAAGCAAGTTTCCAGCCTTTCATCAGCGTAATGCGTCAAACCTTCAACAAACCCTAGGCTTACCAGCTGGAAACGAGGGTTATTTGTTCCTTCGACAAGTAAGAGTGCACCATCGGGCTTGAGCAAGGCACGTAGACGTCGGCTCGCGGCATTCAGATCTTCGGCATCGTGCAATACGTTGGCACCGATGACGAGGTCATATTCACCATACTGATACCCCTGTAAACTTGGCTCCTCGTTGATGTTATACAAGCCATAATTGAGCTGAGGGTACGCCTTAAAGACATCCGCGGCATTATCCAAAAAGTAAGTGGATAAATCGGTAAAGTCATAACTGAAATCGGAACTAGGCATGTTGGTCAATATTTCGTGGGTCACGCTTCCGATACCTGCGCCAAACTCTAGAATACGCAACGGTCCTGAGCGATTGCTTAAAAAGCCTCCTGCGACTTTACCTGCAACACGGTTGAAATGCGTGGAAACGGGGTTTTCTCGATACCAACTTTCAGCAAAATCGGTTTTACCGTCCTCAAACATTAATTCCAGCGGGTTGAAACTTCCATCGAGCAGGGCTCCACTTCGTTCAATACAGCGCGATATTAACGACCAAATACGTTGAGTATGCTCAGGTCCCGTCTCTGTGTGAGCAACAATCTTAGCAAATTGGCGATCATACTCTTCCGCGTCCTTAATGCGGTGCGTCGCCTTGTATTCACCCTTTTCAAGGACAAGATAACCATCCTCTGTCAGTACGCGAACCCAGCTTTCGAAAAGCTTTTGGTAATGAGGGGAAACCTTCAGTGCATCCACAAGTGTTACAAACGAGGCTGTATCCCCCTCCGTTTTGAAGAAGCCTACAGCTTGGATCGTACGTAGCATTACCCATGTAGCCAACTGTTCCATGTCGGAATAATGTTCAGCGTAGTCGGCCAAATCAAAATTCTCTGGAAGGTGTTCAATCGCATTGTGTCCATCATCGGAGGCTTGATACCAATCTTGGTCAGTGACTGTACTTGTGACTTCGATTGATTTAACAAAGCCGTGTAGCTGACGTGTGGGCTCACCCGCGTAAACAACAACCGCTTCACTAACCTGTGGATGTTGTTCAATCGCGGCTTCAATTTCTCCCGGCTCGACTCGTAAGCCATTAATTTTTATTTGGTTGTCTATGCGACCAAGGATATCCAGTTGACCATCCGGTCTTAACACCCCCATATCACCGGTGTAGAACAGAGGTTCACCCGTTAGAGGGTGTGGTCGATACTTTTCTGCAGTACGTTCTGCATCTTTGAGATAACCCAATGAGCGAGCCATCCCTCCCATACAAATTTCGCCCACAACATTTGGTGGACACTCAATTCCTGCTGAGTTGAGCAACACACACGTCTGATTTGGCAGAGGGCGTCCATATGGAATACGCGACGAATCCTCTTCGATATTTTGAATTCGGTAATGAGTAGACACGATGGCCGTCTCTGTCGGTCCTCCGATAGAGTGGATGTCGACCTCCGGCCAAACTTTTTGGATTCGACGAACTAACTCTACGGGAATCCAATCTCCTCCCATCATGATATGACGAGGTGAAGGTGGGACCGAATTTTGTTGTTCAATGGCGTCAAGCAGCATAGTGATGAACGCTGGCACAGCATTTAAAATGCTTGGCTTGTGTTCATGCATGAGCGATAGCCAATGCATGGCATCGTAGGCTCTGTCCCTTTCTGGTAGAACAACGGAACCACCACTCCCAAACATCGCAAACAAGTCAAACACCGACATATCGTGGTGGAAAGCACACATCGATAAGGTACGGTCATCAGGACCAAGGTCCAGAATATTCGCCAGTTGCTGCAACGTATTTAGAGGGGCTTCATGGTCTAGCATGACCCCTTTAGGAACCCCTGTACTGCCCGATGTGTAGATAATGTACGACAGCTGATCACTTGTTTGGCGTGCTATCGGTTTCTCGGTTGATTCATCTGTCAGGTTCAATCGCTGTACGTTGATCACAGAACAAGGCACCGACAACTCAATATCAGCCACAGTAAGAATCGCAAGCGGTTCGAGAACAAGCAGGATCTGCTCTAGACGCTGATTATCAAAATCGGCGTTGATGGGCGTATAGCAGCCACCAGCCGTTTGAATCGCCAGTGCGGTAATCACGGCTTCAACACTTTTTGGCATGACGACCGCGACAGGTTCTGACGCTGATAGACCTAAATGGATAAGGTGGTTGGCAAGTTGATTGACTCGGGCTTGCACTTCTTGGTAACTGAGCGATGAATCGTGGGTGAGTAATGCCGGTCTTTGAGCCACCTGCCCCGCACTTTTATGGAACGGTTCAGGCATGAGTGTCGGTAATTGAGTGTCGACCACTCGATTCAGCGAGCTAGAAATAGCTTTCGCCTGATCACTACGCAAATCAGGGACTTGTGCTGTCCAGAATTCTTCCTCTTTTGCTAGCTTGTCCAATATTGAAGTGTACGTTTCGAAGAGACCTTCAATCATTGGCTTTTCAAAGAACTCATCGGCAATGAACCACTGTGTGAACAATGCACCATTGGATTCCCTAGCCTGATAGTCTAACCACACTTGAGGCGTCTGGTTAACCTCGAAGATTTGATGGCGCTGCAATTCCCACCCAGGTTGAGATGGGTCATTAAAGTCCATGCCGATCATTGACGTAAATACAACGGGCATTTGAATCGCATCGGCACCTTCCCCCATATGACGTCCCAAATCTCGCATCACGCGGATACCGTTGTAGTCGCGATGCTCAAGCGCTTTCCATAACGATTCTTGCGTGCGTTTGGCGGCGTCAATGAACGTTTCGGTGGCATCGACAGAAACGGGGAGCAACATCAACGAAGTGAAATCACCACATATATCCATGACTTGAGGATGCACGTTTTTTCGGTTGAAGTACGTAATATTGAGTGTGAATTCAGAGCTTTTGGCGTAAGACGCGATGGCATACGTATACGCAGCCAGCATTGCTCCGCTTGGTGTTATCCCGAAATCACGCGCTCTTTGCTTGAAGACCTCCCAAGTATCACGTTCAAGTACGTGATCCAGTGTCCTAAACGACATCTGCTCGGAAGTGGATTCCTCACGAATCATTGGCAATTCTGGCGCAGGTGGAATGTCGTTCAGTTTATTTTGCCAATACTCTTTGGCGCTTAACCAGCGAGGTTCAACTTCGCGCGCCTTCTCTACCATGATGTAATCGCGGAAACTCAAGGTTAGCGGTTGGAACTCAGTATCTGGATTTAACAAGAGCGTATCCAATTCACCAAAAATTACACGTAGACTTTGGATATCGAACACCAATAGGTCCATATCCAAATGAACACGGATACCTCCATCCCATTTTGAAACACTCAGCTCAAACAGAGGCCATGTTTGTGGATTAAAGACCTGATAACTCATGCGTTGGCGCGTATTTGCCAAGTGGCTTTCTCGCTCCTCAACTGAAGCGTTACTCAAGTCTGTAACTCCAACTTGGTAGTGCGTTTGGTCGCTGTGCGGCAATATTCGTTGAAGACCATCTCCGGTGATCACACAACGCATCATGTCATGTCGAGCGATCAGTCGATTCCAAGCGGTCTCTAACTTGTCTATATCCAACTCATCGAACTGAAGTTCCAGATATTCATGACAAGACACGCTGCCTAAGTTCAGATCATTGCGACGCCCTAACCAAAAAGCTTGCTGTAAATCGGTTAAAGGGAAGGGTTCGTATGCTGCGGCAGGATCCGCAACAATGGTACTCTCCGCCTCGCTTGTGGTGCTTTGGGAGAATTCAATATCGTCTTTTTTAAGTTGTGAAGCGATGTATTGGCTTAACGCCGTTATCGTACCGTGCTCGTAGCCAGCAGTCGGTGGCAGATCCATACTGAAGGTTTTGTTGATCACCTGAACAATATCTAAAAAGATCAGTGAGTCCACACCTTGGCCAGTCAGCGAGCCGTCGGGATCCAGTTGATCGGAACTGTATTGAAGCCGCTGACAAATCAATTGATGCAAAAATTCAGCAACCGTTTTTTTGGCTTCTTCAGTACTGAGATTGTCTAGGCTGATCAGGTTATTCCCATCCGTTGCCGCGGGTGTCGCTGCATCGGTTGATTCAATGGTAAAGATATCTTTGAGATAGACAGATGTCGCCGGAAGTTTACTGACGACTTGCCCTAATACGTTGGCATCATAAAGAATAGGAGTAAGCCCCGACTCATTGTGCTGAATCAATTGCTCCATCACGGAAAACGTCTGTTCTTTTGAGAGTGCTACCATGCCCGTGTCATTAACACTGGCAACATATTGGGCGTCTCTTGATAGCTGTAACTGACTCCATGAGACTGTGAGAGCAGGCACACCATGTTGGCGCAAATACGCTGCGTATGAATCCTGCCAAGCATTTGCCGTCGCGTAACCGCTGGTACCCGAAATAGCCATCATGCTACTTAATGACGTAAACATACAAAACAGTTCAAGAGGTTGATTCTCAAACACGCGGTGTAGGTTCATACTGCCGATAAGTTTGACAGGCAAAGAGCCCTCGAACGCACTGCTGTCGTCCAGAGGGTGCAATTTATGCGTCCCCGCATGCGCGGTATGGAACACACGACTTACAGTAACGTCCAATGTGTCGAACGCGGCGCTCAAGGCGTGCTCTTCCACAAGACTGGCTTGCAGTACATGCACCGTCACTTCTCGGCTTTGCAGGGATTGAATTAAGGCTTCCTGTTGTTCGTTTAAAGCCTGTCGCACGATAATGACGAGCTTATCGCAGCCTTTCTCAACTAACCATTCAGCAAGCCCAAGCCCCACCGCGCCTAAACCGGCTATCACCGTAAAGTGTTCACTGCGCCACTCCATAGCTTGTTGAGGTGTTCCCACCTCTTTGCTGACAACGTCTAAAGTGTAGAGCTGATTATTTTTCAAGCTCAAGATAGGGCTAGGCTCATCAAGGTTCGACAGTATGGACACCAATGCGCTATCCACTGTGCAATCATGAATATCCAAACAATGAAGAGAGAGCTGCGGCTTTTCGTTAGCTAAACTGCGATTTAAGTTTTGGAAAGGCCAAAGCAAGTTATCACTATGTGGGCTATTCCCATCACTTACTTTTTGAGCTGAACTTGATAGCAAGGTGATGATGCGGCACTTAGGGTGCTGTTCACCGTACTGCCCTAGCTGAACGAGCTTTTCTCTTGCAGCCGTCAGCGTTTGTGCTGATGCCTCTAAAGTCCAGTCCAAGGTTAGGGGACGAGTATCAATTAACCGATCACACTCTTGCACACTCTGAACGGTGTCGTAAATATCACATTGATGGCCTGAAGCACTTATCCCAACGTTTAAGCTGTCAGCCCATTTGTTGTTTCCGATGATCGCCCAACGAAGTTTAAGCTCATCATCAAATTCAGATTTTGGTGCGACATCGTTAGTAATGGGCTGCCATTGCCATCCCCAGAACTCCATGCTTTGGGCTGGCTCTTTTTCTTGTATCCCATAGCCACTGTGCTGCCTTGCCGCAGGATAATGGATCGGAGTGGATGCCCAACAATGCGTGTCCGAAAAGACCAACGGGGGCATTTCAGAAAACGGGGCAGCTGCATTTTCGTAGTATGCTTCTAAAGGTTGCTCGTAACCCAAACTGAACAACTGCGCGACCAATTCGTGGCTATGCTCATAACCCACTTTGCCAGCGACACACTCACTGTCAAAAACGTCAGAGTGTTTGAGTAGCGATAAGAAGCTGCCATCAGGGCTTATCTCAACCACAAGATCAGGCTCTTCCTTGGCAATGGATTCTAATGCTGGATGAAAGAGTACTGGGCTGCGCAATTGCTGAAACCAATAGTCGAGCGTAAGGTCGCCGGACTGGACTTCTTCTCCAGTCAGTGTGGAGTACATACAGACGTCACTCTCTTCTTCTGCAGTCGCTTCTTGCTGCAACGTAAATTGGAGAAAGTCGTCACGAATCGCTTCCATGGTGGAGGAATGGAATGCTCGATGCACGTCCAGTTCTTTGTAAGCAATCTGCGATGCATCCAAACTTTCAATAAGACGTGAAACATCGCTATCACGGCCGCTGAGAGTGAAACGGTCAGCGCTGTTGATAGAGGCAATAGAAATGGCTTCATGTGCACTTAACACATCCTGCAACTGCGCCTCAGGCAACTTTATCGCTAACATTCGACCTTCATCGGTTTGCTCTTGCATCAATCGCGCTCGGTGCGCCACCAATCGAACAACAGACTCGACGGAAAAGTGTTCAGCCATGACACAAGCCGCAAACTCACCAATAGAATGGCCTGCAACAAAGTCTGGCTCTACCTCCCAATCAATCAGCAGTAACCCCATCGCATACTGCCAAGCGAATAAAGCGGGTTGTGTATACAATGTTTGATTGAGCTTTTCAGCGAGGTGGTCATCGAACATGACCTCTTTTAAGTTGGCAATCCCTGCGTCGCTAAACAAGCGGTCGCAATCATCAATCGCGTCTCTGAATACGGCATACTTTTCATAAAATGCCTTTCCCATTCCAGGTTTTTGGCTGCCCTGCCCCGAGAAAACCCATGCGACTGTAGGGTTCGTTTTAACCGTTTGGACAGTGGCATTCTTCAGAGCTTTACGAAAATCTTTTTTGCTTTTTCCGTAAAGTGCAACTCTAGAGGAGTAATGGGTTCGCTTTAATGCAGCAGTCTTACATTGAGATGCAATTTGATCGTTTTCAAGGCTAGAAACAAATTGATTTGCCTGTTCAAGCACATTGCTTTCTTTGTGGTTGCTGACCGCCAGTATTTCAAATTCATCCGAGCTTGTGTCACGCGCCTCAGGTTCTTGTTTTGGTGGCTGTTCTACGATCATATGGCAGTTGGTTCCACCAATACCAAAAGAACTTACCGCGGCGATTCGAGACTGAAAACGGTTAGGCCAAACACTGCAGTCATGCGCTAAATAGAATGGGGTTGTATCAAACTGAATACGTGGATTTTCCGGTCGGCAATGTAGGCTTGGCAGTATCAAACCGTCTCTTACTGACAATATCGATTTGATCAGACTGGCGACCCCAGCAGCGGTATCGAGATGACCTACGTTACCTTTTACTGAGCCAATGGCGCAGTTTTGGTTGGGCACATCGAACGTGCTGTAAACTTCTGAAATAGCTTGGACTTCAATCGGATCACCAAGGGGAGTCCCTGTACCGTGCGCCTCCAGCAGGCCGATATCTTTTGGATCGACGCCACTTTTTTTCAAAGCCATCTCTATGGCTTTTTTCTGTCCAGTCTTACCGGGTGCGGTATAACCCAGCTTGGCTTTTCCATCATTAGAAATCGCAGAGCCCTTTAGCACTGCGTGAATTTTATTGCCGTCTTTAATTGCATCATCCAAACGTTTGAGCGCGACAATACCTAAGCCATTACCAGCGACGATGCCCGTGCCCTCTTCGCTGAAAGGACGGCATTTCCCATCATTCGAAAATATCATGCCTTCCGATGCTCGGTACCCAACCCCTTGCGGGAACGAAATGGCTACCCCACCTGCAAAGGCACTGTCACATTCACCACTGCGCAAAGACTGACAGGCTTGATGCACCGCGACCAGTGAAGTCGAGCAAGCCGATTGCACTGTCAGCGCTGGACCGTTTAAGTTAAGAAAATACGACGCTCTTGTGGCAAGGTAATCTTTGTCGTTACCCATCAATTGTTGGAAGGATTCAGATTCGGTTATTTGCTCAGGACGTATTGGTGAAAGAAAGGCTTGGTACGTACTCTGACGACACCCCGCAAAAATACCAATGTTATCTTCATCTCGCGTCAGGTTAGATACGTCTAACAACTTGCGGCATTCCGCCAAAAATAACCGGTGCTGAGGATCCATCAATGAAGCTTCTTTAGGCGAAAGAGAAAAGAAGCCATAATCAAAGTTCGCGACATTCTCAATGAGCGTGCCGGCATTAATAAAATCATCATCTTCGAGCAATGAAGGATCTATCCCTTCACGCTCTATTTCTTCAGGTGTTAACGGATGAATAGAATCGTGACCAAAAAGAAGGTTTTCTCTGAATGCTTTAACGCTGGGGGCATCAGGGAAACGACAAGTCATTCCAATCACAGCAATGGGCATATCGGGCTTCATTTTAATTACTCTCCGGAAGAAAATGTGATGTAGCCAAGTAGGTCACCGATTAATGCTGGTACTGGATTCCCATGTATTTCGATAGAAAATTTGGCTTTTGTGGTCAGTGAGTTATCTGGGTTCTTTACGATTTCCTTCAGAGTAAATACCCCTCTAACACGGCTGTTGACCGGCACGGGGTTGATGAATCTGACATTATCGAAGCCATAAACCATGCCAGTGGCGTTACTAGGGAATTCAGGAAAACACTGCTCGCGGAAATGGCTGACGAGGCTAAGTGCCAACAAGCCATGAGCAATGGTGTCGCCGAATTGGGACTCTTGCTTTGCACGCTCTTGGTCGACATGAAGCCAATATTCGTCCAATGTGGTTTCGGCAAATTGATTGATCATTTCCCGCGTCACCGTCACCCAGTCAGAGGCATCCAGCTGAACGTCCACGATTTCCTCAAGCTCGCTGATAGCCGCCTCAACATCGGTCTTAGCGACTTTTGCTGTGCTTTTTGGAGTGGCACTTTTTCTTGTCTGTTCGAAAGCTTTATTTGATTGCTCTGCATAGAGATCGCTAAGGACGGATGCAGCGCCTTCCATTAAGAATTTCCCAATTTCAGCGACACCGCGCTTTTGCCAACTTTCTAAAGAGCTGCCTTTGACGATCTCATTGAACGCGCCCATCGCAGGACCACAGTGGATCTGGTAATCCCCTCGACCATTCTTTTTGCCCTCAAGTGCAACTCGCGTTGTGTGCACGAAGTACCACTTAAATACCAATGCCATTTTGGTTTTTGGATTGTTTGCAGCCGATTTTAGGACCTCGGGATTTGCTTTTTGGTAGTGGTTACTCGTCTCTTCCCAAATGTCCGAGATCGACTTGCCGAAATATTGCGTTTCAAGCTCATCGATAATGCTAGGAGTTAAGGCATCAAGACTGTCGTATTGGGTATAAAGCTCATAAAGCCTATTCGCTCGTAGTGCAAACATGCTGCCTTTCTTAACCACTTGTACCTTAGCGCCCATTTCAAAAAGATCACCAGAAGGGGCATAAGTTGTGTCTTGAACACTGAGCGCTTGCAAGATGTCCTTCACTTCGTAGCTGATATTTGCTTCAGCAGAGCATTGGTTAATCGAGCCCGTTACAACAAAGTCCGCTCCCATGGCAAAGGCACCCGCGATTGCATCTGGTGAACCAAGACCTCCGGCGGAACCAACTAATATTTTTTCTGAGGCATTCCTTTTTGTGAGTGATGTTGCCAAAGATTTAATCGCAGGGAATTGCGCAAAGGATATACCGCTGTCTGTGTGACCAGCAGAGTCAGATTCAACGCATATTGCACTAGCGAGAGGAAGCGTTGCGGCTAACTCAGCTTCTTCACGGCTGATTAGCTTAGTTTCGACTAGGCTTGAAAGTACCGATTCAGGAACAGGCTCAATAAAGCTTCGAGCCACTTCGGATCTTGATAATTTAGCGATGACCCTGTTTTTACGTATTACTCGACCATCAGTACCGCGTCTTAGCCCATTGAACGCGTATCGAACGAGTGCAGGAGAAAGCTCTACGTAGGAAGAAGCTTCAACAACACGAACATCGTACTGAAGCAATAAATCAATCGTTTTATTTTCAAGCTCAGGGTTGTTATATGAGGGCAAGATATTTGCACCGTAGGGTTCAAACATAGAAAGAGAATTGGATATGTAGTTTAAAGAACTCTCGATTTCCTCTAAGCGCATCCCCCCAGTACCCAGAAAACCTAGAAAACCAGAATTTGCCAGTGCTACGACCATCTCTTTACTGGCAATACCTTTGTACATGGAGCCACAATAATATGCATATTGTGTAGAAAAATATTCTTGGAATGCCGGATTACCAAGTGTTTCGGCAGTAATTTTCATTAATTAGATCCTTTAAAATTGCATATTATGTTTAATTCTCACAGGCAGAATTCATCTGAATCATCTCTCGACTAGGCGACTTCAACATGCGTTGTTGTTGCTTAAAATCTTTTGGCTTCAGACCAAACTGTTTGCGAAAGGCTTTGGCAAAATGCCCTAGGTTGTTATAGCCAACGGCATTGGCAACAGCAGAAACGGACATGTCATGACGCGCGAGCATATTTTGTGCGACGGTCATTCGGTAATGGCGTAGGTAAGCGTAAGGAGTAATTTGGAATAACTCTCGAAACCCCTTTTTGAGCTTAAAATCATTGATTCCAACTTCATGAGCCAAATCAATCAGAGAGGGAGGCGAGATTAGGTTTTGTTCCAGTAAATCACGTGCCTGATGTAAGCGAGCAATATCGCTCTTAGACAGACTGCACGTATTCAGATCTGCACCGATATTGTCGAGTGTTAGGCTAAGCAGCTCATACACTTTTGCCTGTGCAAATAAGGTCTGCAATTCATTATAGGAATTCGTCTCTACGAGTTGGTGAAGGATTGCCGAAACATGACCGTGAGGAAGGAAGTTAAAACTTGATGACGCGATACTTTCAGTTGAACTAGCAAGCCCACCAAAAAAAGTTTTGAGGCAATTTACACAAACTAATTGCTCAATATACTCTTTGGCAACGATAAGGCTTATGACGACATCATCGTCTTCAATGTAGGAAAGTTGTCGTTCAATCTCTTTATTTTCACTTTTATCAATAAAAACTTTCAGCGGGTGCTTAGGGGTATAATTATTTGATTCACTTCGTTCAGAGGCAACATAAACAAGGATAACTCTATCGCCTTGTTCTATATCTAAAAAGTCCAAATAATTTGGCGCACCCTCCGTTTTTATCATGAGTATGTGCTGATCTATTCTTAGGCAGCTTGTTTTTTGCCTTTTCGTCGATTTATTTTCTTCAATACTAACAGGCATGACGTCACCTTTGCGCCAATCACAAAAATACGTATTAAATAACATTTACTTACCCTTAGGTTGGCACCCACATGATCACAAAAAATGGTCACAGTAGCGCCCAGCATTCTCTGATGAGGATATATATTGGTCCTTACAGACCTCTTAACTTACCTTAATAATAAATTCAATCGACTAAATAATATTGACGTTATTTAAAATAAATAGTTTGAAAAAAGTCTAAATCACAAAAACTCAATCAAGATGATTTTCTTATATTTGCATTCTCTAAATAATAATATATGCAAATTCGAATACTCAAAAAAATCGGATCGATATCACACTGATTTCTACCATTCTTTCAAACGGAGATGCTTAAATCTTGAGTCCTAAATATTATTTAACTTGGAGGTATTCCTTTAGCTCGAATACATCAAAATTTTCAATCCTATACTGATAGCCACTAGAGGAAAACGCATAGCCACACCGTAAGTTACGACGATGACCCATTTCTCTAGCTTAACCAACAGACAGTATAATGATAATCATTTAGATTTATAAACGGAGCCAAAGTTGATGTCAACACAAGAATCATGACTAATAATAATTGGTTATAATTTAGTTGATAGTCATTCTCATTCCCATTACTATGTTTCCCGATTTCACGTGATGTATTGCGATCAACGACACACAAAGAATGTTTAATGTGAAACCTAATCTAACAATGAAACTTTATCATCACTAAAAATATGTTAATGAGGAATTAAAGAAATATACATTCGCGTAACAATAAAGACACTGCAAAACATCGATATATTTTAATTTTTGATATATCAGATTACGTCCCAAGAAATAAGAAAACCAATTAAATCAAAATATCCTTATAAGACAGGCTCACCTCATAAAGTGGTCTGCTAAAGGATGATTGTATTATTTACAATGATTTTACTGGTGCACCATGCGCTAAATAACGAAGAACAATAAAGTCAATTGGAAGCTAGAGCCTGACTTCGAATTAACTTTGAAAAATGAAAGACAGATTCAAGACATTATTAAGCAGCTTATAAGCCAGATTCAACATATCAATCGGATTAGAGCTTTTCATCTAAATTACTCTGCTAGTCGCTAATCTTTTAAGGAAATAAAAAATGCAGATTCATTCTATATATAGAGTCCCGTTACTTACTGCGGCTTGCGTCCTCTCTTTGCAGCTCCAAGCTCAAGAAGCACCAACGCAAGAAAAGATCATTGTTACCGCCAATAAGTTTAATGAAGATATTAATGACGTTGCGCAGAGCATTACGGTAATCGACGAGGTGATGTTGGAAGAGCGAGGCATTACAGATGTCAGCGAGCTTATCCGACAAATTCCAAACATGCATAGCGTGCAGGGGATCACTGGCGCAGAAGTGAATGTTAGAGGTATTAACGCTTCCATGTTTACTCGCAACAACCCAGTGGTGATATACGTAGACGGTATTCCTACTAGCAGCCGCTATGCGTACAACTTCCCATTCGTCAATATTGAACGCATTGAAGTGTTGCGCGGCCCTCAAGGTACTTTGTATGGAAAAGACAGCATTGGTGGCGTTATCAACGTCGTGACAAAACAACCAGGGCAAGATTGGGAGAGCCAAGCCGACGCGGAGATTGGAAGCTATAATTCACACCGACTTGCATTCAGTACAGCGGGAGCTGTTAGCCCCGACTTATTTTCTGTTGGCTTATGGGGCGAACTCACCAATAACGATGGCTGGATGAAGAACACCAATGCCAATTTGGATGATAAAGCCAACCATAAAAAGAACCATCGACTCGGTGCGAACCTACTACTAACACCAACAGAAAACTTCAGTGCCAGACTCTTACTGGTGAATGAAAAAGACCGTGAAGGCATCTTGGATGGCGGCACCGCTGGTACGGTAGATGGTTTTAACAACGCCAAGCGTTCAGATTTTGAAAATACGAATTACGATCAAGATTCCTATTTTAGAACCGACACCAATTCGCAGGGGATCAACTTAAAATATCAGAGTGATTATGGCGAAATTGAATCTATCACCACCCACCGTAAAACGAAGATTGCATACCGCACGGATATTGATTACGGCATAGGCAATACGACGATATTCGGTGGAACTCCAGCTAGCCTAGACGGTGGTTTTTCTTTTGAAAACTTGACTCTTGAATCCACCTCCCAAGAATTACGTTGGTCAAACCAACTTGAATCTGGATTACGTTGGGTGACAGGGCTGTACTTTGAAAAAGAGAAAACAAATTACGACGCTATTGGCTCTCAATACGTCGGTTTTGATCATAGCTATTTATCGAATAATAGCAGCCAAACCCAAGCTATCTTCGGTCAGGCAACCATTCCGTTAACAGACAGCCTCGAACTACTTTTAGGCAGCCGCTATCAGCAAATCAAGAAAAGTACCAATCTCGATTACTATTTCACGCCCGTTGTTAATGGCAACGTCACTCTCGGAAAGCCTTTCTCTGAGCTGAACTCTGAAGAAACTTGGACAGCGTTTCTTCCTAAAGCCGCACTTAATTACCGCTTCAATAGAGACTGGTCTGCCTACACCAGTATCAGCGCTGGCTATATGCCAGGTGGCTTTAACATGATGGCAAGTAATACCGACGAGGAAAAAAACAAGTTCGAGCCGCAACAATCATTGAGCTATGAAATAGGAACAAAAGGTCTTTTGTTAGATGAGCGCCTACTGATGTCTGCAGCCGTATTCTATATGGATATCAAAGACATTCACGCATTTTCATACTCGGTCATAGACAATAGCTTTAGAACCTTCAATGTGGAAAAAGCACAATCTTACGGCCTGGAAGCGGAAGCTGATTTTATTATTAATGAAAGTTGGCAGCTCAATGCGGCACTAGGTGTAACAAGAGCCGAATATGGCAGTGAGTTTACCAACATGTTTGGTCAGACGATCGAAGTCGGTAATCGTATTGAGAGAACGCCTTCTTATTCACTCAATATCGGCGGTCAATATAACCATTCGTCCGGTGTTTATGGACGTGCTGATTTAGTTAATTACGGTGATATGTATTTCGATTCCGTCAATAAGCTAAAAGAAGATGGCTATAGCGTTGTAAACCTGAAAGTCGGTTATGAAATGTACGCAGGCGAATTGTATGCCTACGTGAATAACTTAGCTGACACCAGCTATAAAACATCAGGCACCGTTTATCCTCACGGCGGTCCTATCATCACATTCGGCAAACCACGTGAAGTGGGCATCGGCGCAAGATACCGCTTCTGATACCAATCCGGACCAGTAATTGTTCCACATTTGTATGGGCAAAAATCGCTTAGCTCGATGTTAAAAATTGAGTTGCTCTAATCGCAACATTTTGACTGAGAGATAAGCGATTTTGGCACCCAAATGAATCGATTACTCGTGTGGGTTGGTGTCTATGCAAGCGCATTTTGAAAGTGTATGGAATCCCAACCCATATCAATACCACGACATATTTGTAGGAAAGAAATGGAACGTGAAACAGGTATGAATCATTTTAAGCAAGTCGTCTTACAAAAACGATTTTTACTGATTGCTGCCGCAGTATTAGCCGCAATCTACGGCATTCTCAGCATTGCACCATATTTACTAATGCTGGAAATCATCAAACCCATGACTGGCAGTACACGCCCAGTTATGGATGAACTGCGAAATCAGGTCGCTTCTACCGCATGGGTAATGGTCATTGCCTATTTCTCGTTTTACTTATCAGCAGTCACCGCTCATATGGCGGCTTACGAAATTTTGTTCCGCTTTCGCGTTTTAATCGCCAACAAAATGAGTTCTATGTCACTTGGAAACCTACAAAAACGTACGTCGGGTGCATTGAAAAAACTTCTTGTGGATGACGTTGAAAAGCTTGAAGTGTTTATCGCTCACAATATCCCCGACCTCGTTAAAGCCATCGTTTTACCTATCGTCGTTTTGGTCTTTATGTTTACGGTGGATTACCGATTAGCATTGGCAAGTCTTGCACCATTTGTTCTGTTTTTGTTGTGGATGATGTTAGCCGTAATGACAAAAGGTACGGCTGAAATGACTCGTGAGTTTCACCAAAAAGTTGAAAAGATGGACAGTGTCATTGTTGAATACGTAAGAGCACTGAACGTCATGAAGCTCTTTGGGCAAGAGGCAAAGTCATTTGCGAATTATCGAGATACCGTTGAAGATCTTACTCTCTTTTCATCAGTGAGTTACCGACGCGTCGCTCCCATGTACTCGGCTCTAACCTCTTTCATTTCAAACAGCTTATTGCCTATTGTCACAGTTGGCTTGTTGTTGTACTTCGAAAACTCCGTTGAGCTGCCAGTCCTATTATTATTCTTCATCGTCGGGATGGCTTACTTGAAACCCGTCTTGGGTCTTTCGGGTTTCGCATCCTCACTTTCAGACACACTTGAATGCACTAAGCGGATTAGCAATCTTATCAACCAGAAAGATATGCACCACGCTCTTGCACCTACCCAAGTACCTCAGGACTACAGCATCACATACAAAGATGTGCATTTTGACTACAAAGGCGATTCGGATGAAGAAGTGAACTCCGCATTGAAAGGAATAAACCTATCCATTCCTGCTGGAAAAGTAACAGCTTTAGTTGGACCTAGTGGTGCGGGTAAAAGTACATGCGCTGAATTATTGGCCCGCTTTCACGATGCTTCTCAAGGGGCAATTGAAATTGGTGGCGTCAACATACAGAACATCCAATACGACGATCTTATGGATATCGTATCGTTTGTATTTCAAGACAACTTCTTGTTTGCTGATACCATCGCGGCGAACATTGATATGGGCGCAGGGCATTCACGAGAAGAGATAGAGCGCGCGGCAAAGTTAGCTCAAGCACACGAGTTTATTCAAAGCCTTCCATCTGGCTATGATACTCAGTACGGTCAGGATGGATTACGACTTAGTGGCGGTCAGGCTCAGCGCATCCAACTTGCTCGAATCATTTTAAAAGACGCCCCAATTTTTATCCTAGATGAAGCCACTGCGTTTGCCGATGCGCTCAATGAATCTGCCATCCAAAAAGCGCTAAGTCAGATCATTCCGGGTAAGACCGTTATCGTCATCGCGCATCGTCTTTCAACCATTGTTAACGCTGCTCAAATCGTCGTGTTTGATCAGGGTAAAACTGCCGCTGCAGGTACTCATACCTCATTGTTAGAGTCGTCAAATCTGTATGCTTCAATGTGGGAAGCGCATCAAAGCGCTCGAGAGTTCAGCCTCGGTGGAGGACAAAACTAATGAAATTGCTAAAAAATATTACTTTTGCAATTAAAGGTCACGAAAAGCACTTTGCTTCTTCGCTCGTCCTTCACTTTTGCCACGCATTACTGCTGTCTATTCCGGTAGTATTGCTAGTCGCTATTCTTCGAGAGTTACTCGCCCCCTCCACCGACACTTCCACCGTATGGCTATTGGTTGCAGTCATGGCGGCATCTTTCGTGGTTCAACTGTTTGTGTCGTGGTATGCCAATTTAAGTAACCATCGTCTCAGCTTTAAGTTGTCAGAAAAGTTGCGAATGGATATTGGCACCCATTTATACCGAATCAGTTTGGGGGTGTTTGTAAAGCATGAACCCAGCACTCTTTCTTCCGTAATATCTCAGGATGTCCGAGTCGTAGAATCTTTGTTTTCTCAGGCCATCACCAATGTCGTTACCAGCGTATTCTCAGCCATCATATTGATGGGCTTTCTGTTTTGGCTCGATTTCTACCTAGCTTCTATACTGCTGCTGGGTATCTTCCTACTGTTTCCTTTTGTCTTTGCTTCGGACCGTCTAGTGGGATGGCTGGGTCATAAACAAATAAAGCTACGCGGAGAGATGGCGAGCAAATTCTTAGAATTTTACATGGGAATGAAGCACCTAAAAGCATTCAACCTAACCGGATTACGTTTCAAGAGTCTGGAGAATAGCTTGAATGAATACCGCAAAGCGTGTTACCGAACAGAAATGCTAAGTGCTCCTATGGTGCTGATATCTTTTGTTTTCTGCGATCTCGCTTATCTCGCCATGGTATGGGGCTCACTGGAGCGTTTCGCGGAATCGGGGTTATCTTCCCTGACAGTGCTGGTTTTCCTCGTTATTGGCTATTTAGCATTTAGCCCACTCAAGGCGTTACTGATTGATATTCTACACCTACGTTACCTCAATGAATCTTTGAAGCGTATTCAGCAAGTACTCAGCATTGATTCCATCGACACTGGCACCATTTCCACGCCTCCTAGCACCTTCGACGTTAGGTTTGACAATGTGACGTTTGGCTATCAAAACGACAATGTTCTGAATAACATCCAGCTGAATTTCCCACAAAATTCGATTACCGCTCTGGTGGGTTACAGTGGAACAGGCAAGTCGACAATACTTAGCCTGATTGCCCGCTTTTACGATGTGAAACAAGGCAAAGTCTCTATCGGTGGTACCGACATCAGAGAACTCAACCTACACACGCTTTATACGTGTATGAGTGAGGTATTTCAGGATGTCTATTTGTACGACGACACCATTGCCAACAATGTTCGAATTGGCAAACCTGACGCCACAGATGCAGAGGTGATTAAGGCGTGTGAGCAAGCACAGTGTATGGAATTTATAGACCGTCTCAGCAACGGTATTTTTAGTCGAGTCGGCGAAGGGGGAGCAAGGCTCAGCGGTGGTGAAAAACAGCGTATCGCCATTGCTCGTGCGTTACTTAAAAATGCACCTATCTTGTTACTAGACGAAGCAACAGCGTCTCTAGATCCTGAAAACGAATTGTCTATTCAGAAAGCCATACATACTCTCAGCCAAAACAAAACGGTTATTGTTGTGGCACATAAGCTAAAAACGATTCAATCCGTCGACAATATTATTGTTTTGGACAAATCGGGCATCCACGAGCAAGGGACCCATTCAGAGTTAATGCAGAATCAAGGTATTTACGCTCAGATGTGGACCTTACAGCAAGAAAATGCCACGTGGTTAATCAGCTAAAAGCGCTTAAGTATTCAACTCAAGGGTAAATATTTCGCCTGATTCTGTTTTCAGAATCAGGCGAAAACTTTTCTAAGCGACGATAACGCTACACGGCTGGCGCTAACCTATCTATTTTCAGCCTATCTATTTCCAGCCTGTTTATTCCATGCCTTTTTCTTATTTTCCTGTTCTCTCCCCAACTTTACTCATTTCTCCGGCTTAGGCAGTAGAGTCTCCCTTCACGAGCAGCACCACATAAAACAGCTGAATTAGAATCGAACGTTACTTAACAGAAATCCTTATCCTTACTCGGAGCAGAACCGATATGACAAACACCGTCCCCAACGACAATCTGTCCGATAACCTAGATCAAATAGCGATTATTGGGTTATCCGCCCGTTTCCCCGGAGCGAAAGACGTAGATGTCTTCTGGAATATGTTGGAATCGGCAAACGACGGCTTGGTTAGAAAAACCTCTGAGAATGACGTATTAAAAGCGTGTTTTTCTATGCCTGAACGTTTTGCTTTCGATGCTGAGTTCTTTGGATTTTCTCCTAACGAAGCGGCACTGATGGATCCTCAGCATAGGGTTTTTCTAGAATGCGCATGGCATGCTTTAGAAAACGCAGGGTATGGTGATCGCTCTTCCGATGATCGCACGGGGGTATACGCTGCGTGTGGTTTTAACGATTACGTATTAAGACACGTCGGCATGCGAGACTTCAGCGACAGCGCCGCCGAGATGTTCGCCATGATGATTGGCAACGACAAAGATTATCTCGCCACTCGAGTCGCCCACTTGCTGAACTTGACCGGTCCAGCCGTTGTGACTCAAAGCGCCTGTTCCAGCGGGTTGCTTTGCGTGCACCAGGTCACTCAAGCTCTCTTACAAGGCGAAGTTAATATGGCCTTGGCTGGTGCAGCCTCGATATCCGTGAGCTTAGAAGACGGCTACTTCCCAGACTCCGGCGGCGTGATGTCGCCTAATGCAACCATGTCGCCCTTCAGCCAATCCGCTAATGGAATTGTCGGCGGCAATGGCGCAGCCGTATTCGTACTAAAACGTTTGGAAGATGCACTAACCGACAATGACTATATCTACGCCACTATTGCTGGCAGCACCGCTAACAATGATGGTGCAGCCCGCGCTGCTTTTACAGCGCCAAGTGTGTCAGGACAATCCGATGCTCTTCAAGAAGCGTTAGATTTAAGTGGCATAAGTTCTGACGACGTTACCTATATTGAAGCTCATGGCACAGGCACACCACTTGGTGACCCCATTGAGACCGAATCAATACGACGCGTCTACGGCAACCGTAATACCCACTGCTATGTTGGCTCTGTTAAAGGGAACGTGGGGCACTTAAATGCCGCCGCCGGACTTGCTGGCTTAACCAAAGTGATTGGCGTATTAGAACGTCAGGTTATCCCGCCAACACTCCGGTTGAAAGAATATGGGGAAAACCCAGAATTAGGCATGAGTGGTACACATTTATCGCTCACACCGACTGCGGTATCAGGAGAAACCCACGACTTCGCGGCACTGAGCTCTTTCGGGTTTGGTGGCACCAATGTGCATCAAATTTTGGCGCGAAGCCCTGCTCAAAAAGCCGAAAACCAGCAAAACCAAGACGCCACAATCATCCCTCTTTCAGCCAAAACAGACGTCGCATTAGACACGATGAGAAACGAGTTGGCAGAAAAGCTGGCATCGACAGAGTACAATTTATCAGATGTTTCGAAGAGCTTATTGTGGGGGCGTACCGCTTTCTCAGAACGCTGTGCAATCATCGCTTCGGATTCAGAAGAAGCAGCAAATAAGCTAAAAAACCAGATCACGGTAAACAGAACCGGAAAAAGCAGCGAAGCCGTATTTGTCTTTCCTGGTCAGGGAACGCAATTTGTTGGGATGGGGTTAAACCTGTATCAAAACGCCCCTACCTTCAAAGCCACTCTGGATGAAGCGGCTGAACTATTGATTTCCCAAGGGCATGAAGACATTCGCCCCCTCATTTTTGATTCTGATCTGAATACGCTTTCCTCAACCGAAAATACACAAGTCGCTCTGTTTGCTGTCGAATATGCCAGCGCACAATGGCTGATTGAGGGTGGACTAAATCCAGTTGCATTGCTTGGACACAGCATTGGAGAGTACGTCGCGGCTACCGTCGCTGGCATTTTCTCATTGAAAGATGCACTGACTTTGGTTGCCGCTCGCGGCCGGTTAGTCGCGTCACTGCCGAATGCTGGCATGTTGGCAATCAATGCCTCAAAGGAAGATGTCAAAGCACAGCTCACACCCGATCTCTCCTTAGCAGTAGTCAACGGAGCCAATCAGGTGGTTGTCTCAGGAACAGAAACCGCTCTTGAACATTTTGAGGAAACAGCACATCAGCAAGGATGGCGCTTCCGCCGCCTGTCGGTGTCTCATGGTTTTCATTCACATCTTCTTGAGCCCATTCTTGGCGACTTTGAATCCTTGTTCAATCACATCTCATTGAACGAACCGACGATTCCTGTATACAGCAATTTGACTGGCGATCTTGCCGACCCAGCCAAGATTTCAACGCCTCAATACTGGCGAGAACATCTTCGCCACACCGTGCTTTTTGCGGATAACCTTGAGGCTATCGAACGTGATTATCCAAACGCGCAGCGCCTTGCGGTTGGACCCGGTAATATTCCGGGTGCTCTGCCATTAATGCTTACAGCGCAATCACAAACCAATGATTGCCTCACTGCGATTACTCAACTTTGGGTAAACGGCGCTCCAATAGAAACGCTCTTTAATACTGGCTCTGAGGTATGGAACAAGGTGCCTCTTCCTGGCTACCCATTCTCTAAAGTCGAGCACTGTTTACCGGTTTCAAAAGGACCAGCAAGCACCGAATCAAACTGTTGGACGCACGTTCCCCAGTGGTATCGAGTTCACGAATTCAAGTGTGATGAAGCGAGGGATACCTCACTTATTTGGATAGATGATGACGAGAAACCACTTGATATCAAAAATCTATCGGGTCAATTGAACACACTTGGCAAAAGCCATTTGGTGCTGTCTTGGAACCCAAATACTGAAAACACCTTGCGCCAACTTGCGCAAGAATTACTGCCAAACGACAACATCCAAAGCATCACCTTGGTTACCCGTAATCTGGCGAGTATCCATTCAGAAGAAGCCCAATGTGCAGAGCAATCAATAGCGCTCGGCATTCTTCGTAGCTTGCCGTTCGAAATCACGAAGGTTAAAGCCATTTGGTTGGATTGTAATGATGCGCCAAATGAACAAGAGCTAATAAGAGCAATCTCTGCCAGCACTCGCCACGAGAGACTACAAGCCGATTCACTCGGCTTACGAGATGGGGTTTTATGGCGCAGACAAGTCACATCATTATCGCTACCCAACGCTGACGCGGGTGACGTAATCACGGCGGGCAAAACTTACATCATCGTTGGCGGGCTTGGTGCTCTGGGGCGCAGCCTTGCACGTACCATCGCTCCGCTTGGTGTCCACCTTGTTTTGGTCAGCAGAAACATTTCAGCAGAACTGGTCGATTCACCTGAGCAAGACGCCGATCTCGCAGGCATTATCGCTGCAGGCTCAACGATACGTTTGCACGCTGCCAATGTCGATGACGTCAATGCCATGACAGCACTTGCCAGCCAGCTCGATCAAGAAGGCAATAAAGTAGGCGGTATCTTTAACTTAGCGGGTCGGTATGTGTCGCAGACGGTTGCGGATACAACAGATACCGACTTGGGCCCGAACCACCACGCGAAAGTTCAAGGTACTGATGCACTCGCCTCTGCATTTGAAAAACATCAACCAGAATTCTTGGCGATTTTCGGCTCTATCATCACCGAAGTTTCGGGATACGGTGGCTCAGATTACATCGCCTCCAATTTGTACTGCGAAATGTTGGCACAGCAACGCTCTCAGATACCGATGCACGTAATTGCATGGGACTTCTGGGATCAAGTGGGAGGATTGAATGACAACGACGATCTTTTCACATCAAATCGCAAGAAAGCCATTTCTGTTCAAAAAGGCTTGTCCAGTTTATGGGATGTCCTTTCTTCAGGGATCTCACACGCCATTGTGACTCCAAACTCATTAGATTTGCTGCTGCAAGAAGCGTCTGATAGTTCAACTGAGCGTTTAACCAATGCGGATGCCGAACCCAGCGCTTCAAAAGAAAGCATCAAAATAGCCAGCGACCAACCTGTACTGGTGCAGTTTTCTCAACTGTTGTTTACCGAGATCCTTGGCCAAACCGAGGTCGACCCCGCAGATGATTTTATCTTATTGGGCGGAGATTCCATCACCGCAGTGCGCTTGCTGTCTCGCCTGAGAAAGATCACCAAGGCGGATATTGGTCAGGCCGACTTCATGAGCGCAAGAACGCCAAAAGAACTCGCAGATTTACTGACGAGCTATCCAAACATGGAACGCATTGCTCGGACCTATATAAAAGTGCAAACGATGTCATCCGAAAAGCGAAACGCTTTGCAAAAACGCCTGTAACCCTGAGTAAAACGAATGAACACACTAGACGATGATTTTGATACAGATCTAATGGCCGAATTAATGGCTTTGGATGAAGATAACGAACTTGTTGAGCTTCCAGACATACCTGAAGGAACAAGCTTTCCGTTGACCGATATTCAACGCGCTTACTTCATGGGCCGTAGCTCACAACTCACCCTCGGTGGTGCGGCTTGTCAGTTCTACTATGAGCGAGTTTGCGACGAATTGGATGTACCGCGATTTGTAAAAGCCGTGCAAGACACTGCTCATCGTCATCCCATGATGCGGGTTGAAATACTCTCTAGTGAGAGCCAAGTGATTCGCCCCCTGACGGAAGCATTGTTCGCACCCGAGCACGATCTGAAAAGTGCCTCTGAAGAGGTTGCGCAGGAACACCTTTCAGTTACGCGCCAGAGGCTGTCTCGAGATCTGCCAGAACTGGATAAATGGCCGCTATTCGACTTAGAGTTCACATACATGCCGTCTGGGGAAACCCACATTCATTTTCGTTTTGATCTCATCAATACTGACCAACAAAGCATACTTTTAGTACTTAAAGACATCGCCGCGCTCTATGAAGATCCGGATACACATATTGCTGCTCCTGAGCTTACTTTTCCTCAATACCTGGCGATGTCGGCACCTTCTTCAGAAAAGCTTGAAGCGTCGAAAAATCACTGGCGTTCACGCGCCAAAGACCTACCGCCGGCCCCTGTATTACCTCTGATTAACAGTGTAGAGGAAGCGGGAGTACCGCAATACGAACGTATCTCTAAATACATACCAAACGAACGCTGGTCCATCCTGAAAAACATCGCGCAAGAGAGTGGGATCACCATATCCTGCCTGTTGCTAGAGTGCTTTGGTCAATCTTTGGCACGTTGGAGTGAATCTTCTCATTTCACGCTAAATATGACGCTTTTCAATCGTGAAGCGATACACAATGATGTACCTCGAGTCGTGGGCGATTTCACCACTACCATGATGTTTGATATGGATATGACAGCAGATAACCAAACTCGAGAGAGCCGAATAACCGACATCCAGAAGTCATTATGGCGTGATCTAGAGTTTAACGCCGTGAGTGGCGTTGAAGTCATGTCGATGATGGCGCAAGCACAAGGGCACCTTGATATTCCTCTGATGCCAGTTGTAGTAACGTCTACGCTGTCACAAGACGCCAGTTCACTAATGACGGTAATGGATGACCTTCCCGGCAGACCCGTTTTAAGTACGGCTCAAACACCTCAGGTGATATTGGATAACCTTCTTATTGAAGAAAACGGGCAATTGGCAATTCATTGGGATATCTCCGTCAATGTGATGTCTCTTTCAGTGGTCAATGCACTGATGCAAGATTATTGCACTCAGATTGATGCCATCATCGATGATCCGGAAGTTCTCAAAAAACCATTTTCATTTAATGACCCAAGTGATGCAGATCTGGTGCCCAATTTGCCAAAGGCAAGCCAAGCACAACGTTTGAGTGACTTATGGCTGGAGAAACTAAGTTCCGCGGCATCCAACCCCGCCGTTATTCAAGGCAATGAGAGCATTACCCATCACGATCTTGCGGAGAAAGTAGCTGGATTAATCGAAGGGTTGAAGGCTCGCGATGTCGATGAAGGCAGTAAGGTCGCTCTGATTTTTAATAAATCAATCAATCAAATTGCAGCGACCTTAGCATGCAGCACGTTTGGGGTAACGTTTATACCCATCGACGGTAATCAGCCCAATTCTCGTCAGATACAAATTTTGCAGGATTTGGAGCCAACTCTGATCTTGCATAGCGGCGTCGATCCAGCCGTACTTTCAGAACATCCATCTTGGGATATCAGTCAGCATGAAATCGCCAGTAGCGATATTCTTCATCACTGTTCTGGGGCGAAGCCTGATTCTCTTGCCTACATACTCTATACGTCTGGCTCCACAGGTATGCCAAAAGGGGTCATGATTCAGCACGATGCGGCACTGAACACCGTACTCGATATCAATCAACGCTTTAACATCACATCGACTGATCGAGTCCTTGCCCTGTCAGAACTTCATTTTGATCTCTCCATTCAAGACATTTTCGGTACGTTAGGGTGTGGTGGCGCGATAGTATTACCTGAAATATCAGGTAAGCACGACCCGTCACATTGGGCGCAATTATGCCACCGCCATCAAGTCACAGTCTGGAATACCGTACCCGGTTTATTTGAGATTTATCTCGATTACTTGGAAACCAACCAAGTGCCGCCACAGCATGAGTTGAAAAACATTATGCTCAGTGGTGATTGGATAGGTCTTACGTCACCACAACGCGCTAAAAACTTCTGGCCTGAAGCCCGCTTTTACTCACTTGGTGGTGCCACCGAAGCGTCCATTTGGTCTATCTATTTTGAAGTTAATGAAGTCGATAGTGAATGGCAAAGTATCCCATACGGAAATGGGCTGGGTGGGCAGCAAGTTTTCGTACTGACACAAGATCTTGAAATCGCGCAGCCAGGATGTATAGGCGGGATATACATTGCAGGAAAAGGGCTAGCGAATGGGTATTTCAAAGACTCAGAAAAAACCGCCGCCGCCTTTTTCAACCACCCTCGCAGTGGGCTTCCTCTTTACTGTACTGGTGATCTTGGTGCCTATGATAAAGATGCCGTGATTCAGTTTCATGGTCGAGCCGATGGACAGTTGAAAATCAACGGGTTCCGTCTGGAAATAGGTGAAGTAAGTCAGGCGATCAACGGATTAGATGGCATTCAAGATTGCCGCGTGTTACCCAAAGGGGAAGGGACTCGAAAGAGCTTAGCGGCATTTGTGAAACCAGAAAGTAAGACGCTTTGTTTAGAGTCATTAAAGGAAATGTTAGCAGAGCACCTGCCCCATTACATGGTGCCGAGTATATGGCACCAAGTCGAAAGTTTCCCACTTACCTCCAACGGAAAAATTGACAACAAAGCGCTACTGGCACTCACAGAAAAAGCCCCAACGCACCGCTCATTCAAACCAGACAATGGCCTAAGTGAACAGGTCTGCAATATGGTGGCGGAAGTTCTCAAGCGCGAGCAGGTTCTGCCAGACGACAACCTTGTCGCCCTTGGTGTGACATCACTAGAGCTGATTGCATTGGCCAGCCGAATACAAAAATTTTCAGGCACGCGCCCACAATTAACCACACTAGCTCGTACTGTTGCCATACCGGATCTAATTGAACTGGTTGCTGAGCTGCTGCCTTCTTCCAGTGGTAATACAAAAGGGAAATCTATTTGGCCGGGTGAAGAGCAGGTCCAAGATTACTTGGAGGAAACCCCAGTCATTTTGGATGCTCTTGAGCGTCGCTTGTTCAAAACCCGTCATCGCGCTCTCGATGACAAACATGCCATCAATCTACCCGATACTGGCAACGTACCCAACGCTTCAAGACGCAGTGCACGTGCATTTAGTTCGACGCCTGTCACTCAACTCGCACTTTCCCAAATGCTCGATGCGCTTCGAGTTTACTGGTGTAACAACAACCAATACCGCCCTTATGCTTCTGCAGGCGGAATGTATCCAATTCAAACATACCTTCTTGCTTACCAAGTCGAGGGGCTAGAGAAAGGCACGTATTTATACGATCCCCATTCACATAAATTGCTGCCTCGGGGAAATACCCCCTTGCCTCAGATAGAAAACCTCAGCGCAGGCAATAAGGAATGGATTGGAGAAGCGCATTTTGTTTTGGCTTTTGCCCTCAATCTGCCAGATATCGTACCGCTTTATGAAGGTTCAAGCCTACCGTTTGGGCTCATTGAAGCGGGTTCAATGGCGCAGTTGGTCGACAACTATGCGGCAAACGCAGGGATTGGAACTTGTCATATCGGCGATTTATCTCCTTCGCAAATCAATAAATTATGCGGTCTGGAAAAAGAGCAAATTTACGTTCACGGCTTAGTAGGTGGCACTTTAACGGACGAAATGCTGACGCAACGTGATGTCAACAATGCCACTTTCAATATTGAATTAACTGAGGAAACGCTATGAGCCTGGAACAACTCCTCGATGATTTGGATGCTGCTGCAATACAGATTTGGGCAGAAGAAGGACAACTAAAATTCCGAGCGCCCCCGGGGGCACTGAATGAGCACCTTCGCGCTCGGTTGATAGAAATGAAACCCGTATTATTGCAGCGACTCAGCGACAATAACAAAGGCAGTGACGCCGAGCGATTCGAACCGTTTCCTCAAACACCGATTCAGCAAGCTTATATGATTGGTCGGACCGATGCGTTAAGCCATGGCGGAATTGCAGCAAACAGCTACATTGAATTTGAACGCACAGACTTAAATATTGAATTCGCGGAAGCGGCACTGAACCAAGTCATCGCATCTCATGACATGTTAAGAACTGTACTCCTTCACGATCGCCAACAAAAAGTGCTCCAAGAAGTACCGAGTTATGGTATTCCAGTGACCGATCTGATTGGCCGCAGCCCTGAAGAGCAGGAAGCGGAGCTCCAACGCATACGCAAAGATTTGTCAGAGAAAGTTCGAGATCCTGAGCAGTGGCCTCTATTCGATCTGCATATTAGCCGCACTGAGCAAGGCATTCGATTGCACTCTTGCGTTGACTTAATCGTACTTGATGCGTGGAGTTGCCAACTGTTCTTCCAAGAATGGTTTCAACGTATTGAAGGGCAAGAGCCTAGCCCAGCACCGCAACTGCGTTTTCGCGATCTGATGGTCAGCCAATATGCGAGTGACAAAAGTGACGCAATTCATTATTGGAAAAATGCACTGACTACCCTGCCAGATGCCCCTAACCTACCTGCACCCTTTAAGGGAAGGAGCAACACAGGGCAGTTCAAACGCTTCCATTATCACCTACCTGAAAAGGAGTGGGCAGCATTTCAAGCAACCTGCCGCGAGCACAAATTAACCCCCACCAGCGCACTGGCTACGGTATTTGCGAACAGCTTGTCTTGTTGGAGTGCCAATGAAGATCTGACACTTAATGTCACCTTGTTTAACCGACCGCCCGGAGACGAAGACATTAATCGCGTATTGGGTGAGTTTACCAACACGACATTGCTCAGCTTCGACAAAATGAACCTTAGTTTCGAAGCACAGGTAGGCAGGACGCAAAACCAGCTACTTGAACGTCTTGAACACAGTGATTTATCTGGAGTGGAGATTGTTCGTGAGCTGGCAAGACAACGAGCGGACTACAGTAAATCCCTGATGCCTGTTGTTTTTACAAGCTTACTTATCGGAGAAGATGGCGCACCACAAAAATCCCTAGGCTGGGAACAGGTTTATGGTATCAGCCAGACACCACAAGTCACACTCGATCACCAGATATACGAAGAGCATGGTGGGATAAACCTGAATTGGGATGTGGCTGAATCAGCGATTGATTTAGATGCCGCAGAAGAAGCGTTCAATCACTATCGTTTACAGATTGATGCTTTAGCCAATCAACCAGAATCTTGGCGACAACCGTTATCCAGAGCACTGCCAGTATCTCAGTCAAAGCCGCGAAATCGTATCCACGCTAAAAATGGCGATCTCCCCACGGGTGGACTCACTGATGATTTTTGGTTGAATTTACCCAAAACAGCCACACAGCCTGCCATTTTTAGCCCAGAGGGTACGTTGAGTTACGAGCAATTGGCTTGCTGGGCGGTATCCATCAGCGAGAAATTGAAAGCTAGCGGGGTGTCACAAGGTGACCGTGTACTCATTGCTATGGAGAAAAGCCCGAAGCAAATCGCCGCCGTGTTGTCCGTCCTTTACCTTGGCGGAGTCTACGTGCCTGTATCTCCAGACCAACCTCGAGCACGTATGCACGCCATATGCGAACAATCCGCCCCGAAAGCGGTGCTTTGCAGCGCCTCTTTAGAACTCGACACCGTCCCAGAAATTGTTGTGTCGCCCCCTAGCGATGACACCTCTCAGCCACTAGAAAATCTGGTAAGGCAACGCTGCCCATTACAGGCAGAACAACCCGCCTATATCATTTTCACATCAGGCTCGACAGGCACACCCAAAGGCGTTTGTATGCAGCATGGCGCAGTGTTGAATACACTCCATGATATGCGGCAACGCTTTGGTCTACAGCCCTCAGATCGAGTGTTTGCGTTATCCAACCTTAGCTTTGATCTTTCAGTTTACGACATCTTCGGTACCTTAAACTTTGGCGCAGCATTGGTGCTGCCTGCTCCTGACCAAGAGCGGAATCCGGAACACTGGGCAGACATGATGAGTCAGTATGACGTTAGCATTTGGAATTCGGTTCCCGCGCTGTTGCAAATGCTGATCGTTTGGTTGCGTAATGCTAACCGCAAAATGCCGCCGAGCCTCAGGTTGGCGCTTGTTAGTGGTGACTGGGTTCCAATGACTCAGGGAGCAGAGCTGAAAGCGCTGTCAGAAGCAAAGTTAATCGCGTTGGGCGGTGCCACTGAAGCCGCCATCTGGTCGAACTGGCAGGACGTGGCTGAGCAAACAGAAGACTGGCTAACGGTGCCCTACGGACAACCATTATCTGGGCAATATTATCGTGTACTGGATACCTATGGCGCAGACAGACCAAACCTTGTGCCGGGAGCGCTGTATATCGGCGGTCTAGGGTTGGCTCGCGAGTATTGGCAAGATGAAGAAAAGACATCGTCTTCCTTCATACTCAATCCATCCAGTGAGTATCCATTAGAACGGCTATACAAGACTGGGGACTACGGACGATTCTGGCAAGATGTGACCTTAGAATTCCTTGGACGCCGCGATCAGCAAGTGAAGATTGGAGGGCATCGAATTGAGCTGGGTGAAATCATCCACGCCCTAGAAAGTCACCCTGACGTTTCGCGAGCCATTGCAATTGTTCGAGATGGCACGTTATTGGCCTATGCGGTGACCAGCGTGAATGAAACGTCACTCCAGCAACATTGTGCCCGTTTATTACCAAACTACATGCTGCCTAAACGCATCGGTACGCTCACCAAACTGCCACTCTCCGCAAATGGCAAAGTGGATACAAAAGCGCTCCCCGCTCTATCAGCCAAATCGATAAAATCCGCCAAAAGCCGCTCTCGAAAAGATAGCTTGGTTGCAAACATTCTTAAAAGAAAATTGGGCATTAAAAATCTCGATCCCCAAATGAATTTCTTTGAGCTTGGCTTATCTTCTGTCGATTTGGTCGAGGCTCATGGTCAATTAAATGCGGAGCTGCCGTTCGATGTACCGGTCACGGACCTTTTCACCCATACGACGGTCAGTGCCTTAGACGCGCACATCGCAACCTTAGTTGAACAGCACTCATTAGGTCAGCCTGCATGAATAAACACACATTTTTGCCGCCGCTGGGAGTGTTAAAGACAGCCCAATCCACTCTCGCCTTTCCAATCAAGATCTCTGAATTTGAGGACGTAGACCATCATGTATTCTAAAAAGCGTCAATTGCTGGAACAAAAATGCCCAGACTTTCCTCCTGAGTTAATTGAGCATTATCGCTCTGAAGGATATTGGTTAAACGATACGTTTGACGTTTCTCTCAAAGAGATGGCGAAAAAATACGGTGACAGGCCAGCGCTCACTGAAGGCGATGTAACGATATCGTACGCAGAATTGTCGGCTCGAGTAGAGAGCTTGACCCACGGTTATCTCCAACTAGGCTTGCAACCCGGTGATGTTGTCGTCGTACAACTTCCCAATAGTATTCGTTTCGTGGAAAGCCTTTTCGCGCTTACTCGAATCGGCGTTGTACCGGTTCTTGCACTGACGGCATACCGCAAGCTGGAAATTGAGCAATTCTGTCGATTTACTGGTGCAAAAGCTTACATTATTGCTGATCAATTCGGGGGATTTGACTTTCGTAAGCTCGCCGCCGAATTGCAGGCAGAGCTTCCCGAGCTAGCACATGTCGTGGTTGACGGGATTCCAGATAGCCATCAAATAGGGTTCAATCAGCTCAATGTTACCCCCACTGATTTACCTGAAGCGCCAACGCCCCATCAAGTGGCTGTCTTTCAAATTTCCGGTGGCACGACGGGTATTCCAAAGCTGATACCTCGCCGACACCAAGAATATCTGCATAACATGCGCTGTGCGGCTAAGGCGAGCAATATCCACTCAGGCAGTGTGTACCTTTGCGTTCTCCCTATTGCGCACAACTTTACCTTTGCTTGTCCGGGCATCATGGCAACTCTGCTTGAAGGTGGTCACATCATCATTACAAACAGCCCAGAGCCCGAACATTGCTTTGATTTGATTCAGCGCCATAACGTTACTGTGACCTCACTTGTTCCCCCTCTCGCTCAAGTCTGGGTAGCCAATGCGCAACCACAAAAGCTGCAAAGCTTGCAGGTATTGCAAGTGGGTGGCGCTAAATTGGCAGAAGAGGCTGCCCGTCGGATTTCGCCTGCGCTTGGATGCACCTTGCAGCAAGTGTTTGGCATGGCAGAAGGCTTGGTGTGCTTCACTCAACTGGATGGCAGCGCGGATCATATCTGTAAAACACAAGGCTACCCGATGAGTCCGGGCGATGAAGTAAGAGTCGTCGATAACGAAGGAAACCTCGTTGCACCTGGTGAGAAGGGGCTCATACAAGTTCGGGGACCTTATACCATGCGAGGTTATTTTGGCATGCCGGACAAAAATGCCGAGTCCTTCACGGCAGACGGTTTTTACGTTTCTGGCGATTTAGTTGAACAAGGCGAGGATGGCGCTATTACGGTTGTGGGTCGCCAGAAAGAACAAATTAACCGAGGTGGAGAAAAGTTGTCTGGTGAAGAGTTAGAAAATGTCCTGCTCGGTCATGACGGTGTGCTTGATGCCGTTGTCGTCGGCTTGCCAGACACACTACTGGGTGAGCGGATTTGCGCTTTTGTGATTCCAAAAGTAGAGGCGTTGAGCACCTTAAAGCTAAAACGCCACCTCAAGGAGCAAGGTGTCGCAGCCTTCAAAATGCCTGATGAGTTTCGCTTTATCGAACGATTCCCTGAAACAGGGGTCGGCAAGGTAAACAAAGTGGTTCTGCGTAAAAAGCTAAGCGAAGAGGTATGAGCATGACCATCAAACTCACATCACGTGACATCGGAATTGACGCCGAGACTCCTGATGACTGCAACTCCTTGGGCGATGTTCGCCAAGCTATCGACACGATAGACAAACAAATCATCCAGTTGCTAGGTATGCGTAAAGGTTATGTTTTAAGTGCCGCGCAATTCAAAGAAACAGCCGAAGCAATACCCGCTCCAGAGCGAGTAGCGGCGATGTTGAAGGCTCGCCAATGCTGGAGTAAAGAGGCCGAGTTGTCCGAAGATTTCATCGTGCCCTTATACGCACAAATCATTCAGTGGTTTATCCAACAACAAACCCATTTCTGGCACAAATAGCATGAGGAATAAAATGACTAACCAAACGGAATTACACAGTTGGAGCCAGAATCGCTTGATTGGCTTTGCGGCAGAAGTGTTGGAAGCCCAGCCCGACGAGTTCAGTACGACAGAAAATCTTATCGAATTAGGGTTGAGCTCC
Organism: Vibrio penaeicida; assembly: GCF_002933855.1. Lineage (GTDB taxonomy): Bacteria > Pseudomonadota > Gammaproteobacteria > Enterobacterales > Vibrionaceae > Vibrio > Vibrio penaeicida_A. Next base: position 92,355 of record NZ_BFAQ01000016.1, on the reverse strand, counting down.
CTTACCCTAATGTGCCTATGCAGCCAATTAGAGCAAGATGGTATTCACGTCAGTTTTAGTGCAATGGCAGAAGCCGGTTCCATTGAAGGTTGGCAAAAAGTCATCGAAGCATCATTGGAAAAAGCCCACGAAACCGAACAAGCACCCACTGTCGTTCCACCAACAAAGACGACCAACGATACCTTCCCACTCACCCATGTGCAGCGTGCTTACTGGTTGGGTAGAAACCCTCACTTTGAATTAGGTGGTGTCGCCGCTCACGGCTATTTGGAGATTGAGGCTGAGTCGATTTCACCAGAACCACTGCAGGATGCGCTAAATAGAGTCATTACAGCGAACCCGATGCTTCGTGCCATCATTACTGAAGATGGTGAACAAAAAGTGCTTGAGCAGGTAGATGCCTACCAGATTCCTTTACATGACCATACTCACTTAGATGATGCGACAGCACATGAAAAGCGGGAAGATATTCGCGCAGAGCTTTGGCAACAAGTGCTGCCCGCTGATCGCTGGCCACTATTTGAAATCCAGCTCAACCGTATGCCCCAAAACCGCTGGGTGATACACATTAGTTTCGACATTCTCGTGTTCGACCTTTGGTCGCTAGAAATATGGGTCGACCAATGGTGGAATGCGTACAAGGATCCAACGGCACCCATTCCAACCACACAATCCCAATTCAGCGATCATGTCGAGCACTTAATCGCATTGCGAGAAAGTCCAAAATATCAGGCTGCCGAAGCATACTGGGAAGAGCGGTTAAAAAACTTTCCAGTGGGTCCCGAACTTCCGTTACTGGCAAGCCCAGCAGAATTCGGTATTCCTCAATTTGAACGCAAGCAAATTCGATTACAAAAAGAAACGTGGTTAAAGGTGCAGGAACAGGCAAACAAACGTGGCTTGACCGCTTCCGCACTACTCATGGCCGTGTATGGTAGGTTGCTGGCAGTATGGGCAACACAGCCTCATTTTTGTTTGGTAACAACTCTGTTTTCGCGCGACCATGCAAGTGAAGACATGTTAAGCGTAATTGGTGATTTTACTTCCCTGATGCTCCTAGAAATCGACTGCGCAGCGGCATCAAACATGAGTGAATTAGCCAAGGGTGTGCAGTCGCAACTTTGGCGTGATTTAGATCATCGAGCCTTAAGCGGTGTGGAAGTACTAGCCAAGCTAGCAGCACGAGAAAATACCCCAGGACGAGCACTTGAATCGCCGTTTGTGTTCACTAGTGCCCTCGGTACTGGACGAAGTTATTTGGATGCTTTTGGCCAATTTGGCAAGGTGGTCGATGCTGCCGTGCAAACACCTCAATTACTTGTCGATCACCAAGCGTTAGAAGAAAACGGCGACCTAGTATTGAACTGGGATTATGTTTCTCAGGCTTTTTCTGAGGATCAAGTTGCGAGCATGACACAAGTTCAACTGAGTTGGTTAACAGCGCTCGCGGAAAGCGATGCTTGGGAGACTTCCGAACTCTTTACGTCTACCGCAAGCAACTGGCAGCGAGTTGAGCAGAACTCGACCGACTGGCAACCCACCGTTCAGCACCAGCATCTACACGGACCATTCATTGAAAGCGCAGCCCGAACACCAGATGCCATTGCGGTGATTAATGAAGATGTGTCGATCAGTTATAAGGCTCTCGATCGAGCCAGTGATGCATTGGGTTTACAGCTGCAGGAAATGGGAGCGAAATCGGGTGATTTTATCGTTGTCTATATGCCAAAAGGCTGGCAGCAGATAGTCGCTGTATTGGCGATACTAAAAACAGGCGCGACTTACGTACCCGTGGATCCCAAACTGCCACCGCAGCGCGTATCAGACATTCTCAAGCAGACCACTGCCCAAACAATGCTGGTCGCTGACGCAAACATTGATACACACGGACTGGAATCCATCACCGTTACCAAATCGACGCTGGAATTAAAACCCAGCGCCAAGCCAGTCAACTCGGCTACCTCTGAAGATCTGGCTTATGTGTTGTTCACTTCCGGTTCTACGGGAACCCCGAAAGGCGTCATGATTGAGCATCGTTCGGCGCTAAATACCGTTACAGATGTATGTGAACGAAATCAATTGCGCTCACTCGATCGTTGCTTGATGGTTTCGTCGCTATCTTTTGACCTTTCTGTGTACGATGTGTTTGGCATTTTAGGTGTCGGCGGCGCCGTGGTGATTCCTACCAATGAACGCGCCACGGACCCAGAACACTGGCATGAACTGATTGTTCAAAAAGAAGTGACCGTGTGGAACTCCGTGCCCGCGTTATTGCAGCTTTACGTCGACTTTTTGAAAGGAAAGAATACGTTAAATAACTTAACGAGCTTAAACCATGTGTTCCTTTCTGGGGATCGCATTCCACTGGAACTGTGTCGAAGTGTCAAAACACACGCGCCTCAATGCAATCTCGTCTCTATGGGTGGACCGACCGAAACCTCTATTTGGTGTGTCGAGCACGTGGTCAAAGACATTGATCCTGCTTGGACATCGATTCCTTATGGAGTTCCTCTGTCAAATCACCAAATCCACATCCTAGACCACGCTCTGAATCCTCGTCCTGATGGGGTACCGGGTGAAATGTATATCAGCGGTCTTGGGGTAGGACGTGGTTATTGTAATGATAAAGAAAAGACGGATGCGACTTTCATTACTCATCCCATCTCTGGTGAACGCTTATATCGAAGTGGAGACTGGGGACGGTGGGATAAGGAAAAAGGCTGGATCGAATTTCTTGGACGCTCTGATGGTCAGGTTAAACTCAATGGACTGCGCTTGGAGTTAGGGGAAGTTGAAACACTGATGACACGTCACTCAGAGGTCGATATGGCGTGTGCGCTTGTGGTAAGCGATGGAAGCAAAGGCGACCGATTAGTGGGATTTGCCCGACGACAAACACCATCATTGACCGAAGCCGACCTGCAAAGCTGGCTGTCCAGCCATTTACTGCCTTCGTTTGTACCTGGTGTGATCCTCTTTTTGGATGAGTTTCCTTTAAACCCTAACGGCAAGATCGATCGTAAATCATTGCTTATCCATGTCCAAAAGGATTTGGGGAAAAGGTCGCAAAACCATCGTGCGGCAGGTGAAGAGGAACAGAAAGTCATGGCTATCTGGAGCGAATTGCTTGGTCACGATATTGATGATCCTGAAAGCAACTTTTTCAGTGTGGGCGGGAATTCTTTACTCGCAACTCGACTGTCTACCATGTTGTCAGAGGTAAGCCCTAATCCAGTTTCAACAATCAAAGTTTTTGAGTGCCCTACCGTATCCCAGCAAAGCCGTTTATTGCTCGGAAACGATACTGATACGCCAGCTCGTGCGGCAAAAAACAATGCGTCGAGTCGACGAGAAAGACAACAAAAGTTGAGGCGTCTGAGAAAAAGTAATTGATATACCCAGAGCATACGATGAGTAAAAAAAACAGAAGCTAAGTCGCTTCTGTTTTTTTATGAAGAGTATTAAATTCAGAGTTAACGTCAGCTTTTAACTTGCTCTAAAACGCTTTCCCCATAATTCTTTAAGCTAGTGATACCAATGGTAGGCACATATTCTTCAAGTACCGCAATCGCACTAGGGTACTGAGTGGACATGTTACCGAGGAGGTCCATAAGCTGCTTGATCACTTGCTGGTTCGTTTCTTCAAATAGCCTTTTCCTGTAGACACTAATGAATTCTTTCTGAGGTGTTGTATACCCCAAACCAGAGGATGCCAGCTCTCGTACTCTCTCATCTTCTGCTTTTAAAGAATCCAGCAATACCGATTGAGCCTCCGGTGTATTGACGAATCGAAGCGCGTTTACGGCAGCATGCCTGACCGACTTTTCTTCGTGATTTAGATAAGATTTAACCTTCTCTGTTTGTTTTGGAGAACCAATGTTACCTATTACACTTAGGCTTTCGGCAATCTGGCTTGCATCACTTGCTCCATCCAGTTCTTGGCTTAGCTTTTGGTAAATTTCATCCCCTCTGACTTGGTCTGAGTCCAGAAGATGGTTAGCCATACTGCCTAGTACCAATTTTGCCTGAACTTGATCTTCCCTTTTATATAGCGAGTTCGCCATTGCTGAAACAGCAGCAACGCTCTCTTTGGTTGGATTGGCTAAGAAAGCCAGTTTAAGCATGATGGCTTGCTGCTTAGAGATCGAAGAAGTATCGAGCACTCTCAGTAAGATGTTTTGCGCTTCCGGTGTGCCAATGTTCACCAACAATGCACTCAACATCTGAAATGAAGGGTGATTAGCATTGTATAAACGGAGCCAACTTTCTATTTGGTTTAGCTCGCTAGGGTTAAGCGACACCCAAGCCCGAAGCTCAAAGAATAGTTTCGAAAGAGCTTGGTTCCCCATAGAAGGGGTTGAACGCAGCCGACCACTAAAGCCATCTGGGTCGGTGTTTGCCAACGTATTCGCATACATTTGCTGTTTCAACGCCTGTTTTTGATATTCCCCAGACAGCGTATCCTCAATCACCGCACCTAAAAGTTCAGGCTTAGAAAGCCCTGTTTTAGACGTTGAGAGAAAATGCAAAGTCAGATGCATATTTTCTTTCGCCATTAAACGATTAGCAGAGAATGTGCTTCTATCTCGGTGAGTTTCTATTGTTTCAATACGCTCAAACAACCGATTGATGGTGATGTCTGTTGTTTGATCCATACGAACTTGAGGGTTTGTTGGAATGAATTGCTTCGTCAGCATTAAATCAACCGAAGGGATAGAGTGCGCGGCAATCGAATAAGAGACGTCGTAAGGTGACGTAAAGTCTTCTTCTTTGGTTTGCCAACGTACTTTACCGCGATTAGACAGCGACACCTGAAACTGGCTCATCCACTCTTTCAGAACTTGTGCATATTCCAAAAAATATTGCTCTTGAAACTGCAATTCAGACAACTGACCCGCTCGATTCAGATGGCCTTTCACCACAATATCACTTGGCCAAACCCAATTGGTCTCCTCATTCAGGCTGGCTTTGAACGATTCAGCGTCAAACGTGAATTCAAGCTTGTACCCTGAAATCGTCTCCTCCAGCACGTGAATGTTCATTTTGCCTTTGAATTCATAATGAACATTCACTTGTGCGGCGATAAGGTTGGCAGCTTCGGCATAGCCTGATGCGTGCCCAGATGCCTCACTGACGTACTCTAACTGGTAAGTATAGGTTTCACCTGGTTCATAGCGAACTCGATATTCCTCTTCGGTACCTTTTACATACCCCAGTAAAATTAAAGCAACCAATGCCGAAAATACGACAAAATACAGCGTTACCTTTTTAGTCATTTTCTACCAACCTAGCCGTTTTTAGTGCAAGAACCCGTGTAGGCTTCGCAGCACATTTGAGTTATCTACTTCTTCTGAATACTCAGCATCTGTTCCAGCCACAACCTCTGAGACTAACGGGCTTGAAACATATGCTGGTGAACTCACCGCATCCAATCGCCAGTCGGCAGAGTTTCTCAGCATCACATTTTGACTGCGCGATTGCGCCAAATTGTGATCTATCGTTGCCGCTAACCAAGATTCGTATTGCGTCAGGTTTTTATCCGCGGTATTGGCGTTCAATTGCAAGGCGGTTCGTTTTTGTGGAACCAATGCAACGGAAGCGCTTTCCAGTTCTTCTTTCAGTTTGGCAAACGTATTTTGAACCCTAACTTGTGTTTTCGCACTGTAGTCATTCAGAGCAACATGTCTTTGGTAAAGGTTCACTTGCCCTTTCAAAGCCGCCGCTTCACGTCTGTCGGTTTGGTCAATCAAAGAACCCGTCATATGCACGCCATGATAGCCGTAGACCAATTGCCAGTTCATGATGGATTTAGACCATGAATAGCCGCTGTAACTGTATAAGTTCTTCGATTTACGCTTAGATCGAATACAAGGGTAAGGGATTTTAATGAAACCAATTTTCTTTTTACAGATCTTAATCCAAGGGTATTCCACATACGCACTGATGCCACCACTCATGGCTCTGACTATCGCATCCGATGTCAGCCCCAATTTGAGGTACGGCTCGCCAGATTGCGCAAAGAAGACACCAGCCTTCCCTCGAAGAGGCACGGAGAAATTAAGCACGTCAATGGTTCCACGAACACCGGCTGACAACACTTTCTTAATGCCAACAGCACCTTCACCAAACGCGCCGGCTTTCGCCATAGGTTGTAGCTCTGCATACACCTGTGTGAGGTAAAGACCCCAATTCAACTTCGCATTCGCACTGGCATACACACCAACAGAGACGTAAACAGGAATAGGACCTATTGCAAATTGTTGTGTGTAATCGTAGGAGTAACTGTAACCATCCCCATTGCCAAGTAGCTCGATACTGTCTTTGATGATGCCATCATTTTTTAGCCAGTGTTTTTTATACAGCTGCATACCGAGAACTTGGATGTCCACATTGCCTTCGAGTTTTTGTGGTCCCACTTCGGCTTGAGCATATGCTCCGATCGCGTTGTTTTCTTTATTGAAAATATACACGTCGGCTCGCCCAACCGCTATCGCCCATTGAACTTCTTCAGAACCCCTAATTTCGTAATAGGCAGAAGCTTTCGTGCCTGCCACACTCCGCTTTCCAAGATCGAACCCAACCCAATCTTTACGCTTTTTGAGTACGAGATCTTCTCTTGTCGGCGGCTTAAAGGATTCATTGAAGCTGATGGTTGGAATATCCGGGATATCCCAATTCGCAGGTACTGCCAGCCCTAAGTCTTCAATTGTTTGTTTGATGAATTCAGGCGATGGCATGGTCAGTTTTATGTTCAACCCATCCAGCTCTAAAAACTCAGAGCCCCATTCCATGGCTTTAACTAAAGGCGACCAAGTTAGAATGCTATCGATGGCAGGCATATCAAAACCAATGCTCACCAACGCTTGATTGATTCTGTCTTCAATGTATGAAATCACAGCCTGAGCAGTGCCATTCCCAGTACCGCCTCCAACAGAGGCAATCAGTTTATCTATGTCGACTTCCGTAACACCGTTCACCGTTTTCATTGGTAAACCCATGGCTTCATAGATGCTGTAGCCTAGCGCACACAATATCTTGTTGGTGTTGTTTGCGGCACGAATGTATTCATCAAATTTAGCCAAATCACCGGATTTTAGGCGAAGGGGCTTATCGGTGAACTCACTGACTTTGTCGTCGACCTTATCAGCAATGTGTCCATTTACCTTTTCAACTATTCTGTCGACATTGATTTGCGGACACATGCCAGGGTCGATGGCATCGAGACGACGCATTAACTCGCGTTGAGCGTAAACTTCTAGCGCATCCAGAAGCCTTTTTTGCATCATTTCTGGATCGTTAAACAGCTCATAGATATCAACGGGCAGTTGCTCAAAAGAATCATCCCTCATGCTATAACCATAAGGAGTAATCTGTGCTTCTAGCTCATTCGCCATGCCAATATATTCGTTAATTTCGATACGTTCTGGCTCAGCTTGAGAAACAATATCCAGCAGCAGATACGTTTTACCACTTTGAACATCGAGCTCTAATGCATCGTTCGGATCTTTTTCAGCTAACTCCCTAATTTCGCTTTCGGTAAACGGGATAAACTCTTTTGGTGTTCTATCACCAAGAATCAACTTAATGATTTCTTGCCCCGGCGACTCACCTGCATTTTGGGCGTACACATTCACTGAGCTAAACAGGGAGAATAGAATCAGTGCGCCGAATAATTTCTTCATTAAGGGAATCATTGCGTCACCTCCGAGAAAGGTGCTTGTGGTACACGAGAAAGCTGCGCATGCAGATAACGCTGCTGATCAAGCGTCATTTTTTGAATAGCGGTGCGGTTCAATCCAACCAAACTTTTTAGTAATGCACAGTTATATTTTTGATGATTTGTAGATATCTTACATTGAGGTGCATACCGAGACACGGTGGCTCGATAATTGTTATACAGCGAAATATATGCTCGACGTTTACCAGAAGCTAAGCTGCGTTTTGCGTTGTTATAATGACCATCAATAAAGCTAATGCTTGGCTGTTTCAAAGAAGCATCTAAAGGACTATTCAAAATTCGTTCACGATCTTTAAGGTACTTCTTCTCAAATATCAAAAATTTTGCGTCAGCAAGGAACCAATTTCTCCTGACTTGAGATCTAATATAAGAAGCTGATTCTGATGCAGTTTTCTCTGATTTAGCCACTAAAGCTTGTACGGAAAACAGTTGCTTCAGCTTAGATAAAGATTGCTCCAACTCCGGAAACTGTAACCTTGAGAGATTAACAATAGACTGCAATACATCATTAGTAAGTAAAAGAGTTTGTTCAAGTCGAGCCATCTTCTCTACAGTGAAGCTGTTGCTAAGATCTTCAAACGCTCCATAGGTAACAGTTACATTATTATTTAGTGCCGGAATTGACGCTTTAAACTCAGCGACATAGTCTGCTGGGTACTGAGGAATATCATTTAACAGTGCCATCCCTCGATTAGCTTTGCTTCTAATTTCATCAGACTCATCTATTACTTTATAAAGCTCATTTAGCAATAGAGAAATTTCGCTTTTAAACGCTCCAGCATCAGACTTAGCTAAGCTCTGGTGGTCGCTTAAACGACGCCTTAGGTCGTTCATCTTATTCATCCAAGCGTTATGATCGGCATACCATTTTGATACTTGGTCTGACACACCATTTTGTCCTAAATAGTGTTCATCTCTTGCGAGTTTGTATTGACTTAATGATTGTAAAATTTGATCAATTCGATAATTGATTTGATTGAGAGACTTTTGCTGACTATCCAACTGTTCAGAAGTTATGTTTGCCGCAATTACATTTCCCTGAAATAGCGTCAATAGCAAAGCCGCTCCAACTAGCCTAACTTTCATGTTATACCCAGTAGAAGTAAAAATAATATATAAGAAAGCCACTTACAGTTTTGGCTGTAAGTGGCCAATTTATTTAAAGCTCTAAGAGCTTCGCCCGAAGCTCACGAATCTTCTCGCTTTCTACATCTGATGCCTTTTTTGCGACAGACAAAGTATGCGTAATAACGCTAGACAGACCCAAAACTTTATCCGTATTCCTATTGAGCAAACTTTGTATATTAGCTCTAATTATTTCATCGGTTACTGTGCCTGGATTGTTATTAATATCCTGATTAATTTCAGAAAGCCTTATCAAATTCCCCCAATTAGCTGGATACACATCAGGATATTGAACTGCATCATCTGGTGCTTTTATGGTGTGAACCTTAGGGTTAAATAGAAGGTCAAGTGATGGTTCTTCACCCAATTGTTCCATTTGACTTATAAATTGTTCAAACGCCTCAAAGTTAGGTAAAAATAGATAGTTCTCTTCCCGTGTGAGGTTTGTCCTATCCTGAATATATTCATATTCAAGCCCATTTCTAACCACAAAGTGATACGCAGAAACCTCTTCACTTCCTTCTGGGACGCGATTACCTGACGAATCTACAGGAAACTTGATATACTCCCCAGATTGATTAGTGGCGCGTAGTTCAATTGGCAAGAATTTAGGGTTGAAAAAGTGCCTAGTCTCAATCCAAGACAATTCCTCCCAACGAGTCGCTATTTCATACTTTATTTCATCTCTTATACTCATATTTCCACGAAATATCGTCTCAAGAGATTGCCGCTCAACTATTAGTGATTCTGCTTCTGTCACCAATATACTGGCCAATCTTTCTAATTCAGGTATGTACCCTGCGTTGTCTGTAATTCCTAGGTGCACCCTCCAGTTCGCTTCGCTGATGTCTTGACTGTTTACAACCGTAAACATTGCAGGGTTAGTACCACATGCGGTAGCAAAATTACTAATCGCTTGAGAACTGAAACCACTTAATCCAGAGTCTGAGTGAACACCAATCTCTGATAACCTATCATTTTTGTACACCAAAGGTATTTTCAGGGACGCTACTCTTGAATTATTTGGGCAACTCAACTCATAGTAAGCTGATGGAATAACCTCTGAGGTAAATTCCTCTCCACTCGCCCCCCATCGAGATGTCACTCGCGTAGGAAGAGGGGATAAGTTTGTGACTTCAGCTGGTATAAACGTTGTAATGTCTCCAACTCGGATCGGTACTAAACCAAGGTTTTTTGAAATACGGTTCTTTCTTTCTATTTCTCTTAGCTCCCCTCCAAAATTGGCTTGAGGAACTTTAAACCTTAGATCGACACTTTTTGCCTCTACGCTCAGCTCTTTGCTTATACAGGTCTCTATATTTCCAGCTACTCGACAATGAGGGCTTCCACTGTAATGCGAAGACTGTTCAAACTGATAAGCGCCACTTCCGCAATGAGTTACATTTGCTGTTTTCCCTTCTTGGCGATTAAACGATTGGTAAATTTCCGCACAGTTCTGAGTTTTTTTCTCAACCAAGAAGGTTGGAAAACTTTGCCTTACACTTATGCTTCCCAACAACTCTAAGTTTTCTGGAAATAACTCCACTGAAGACTTAGCAGAGGATAAAGTTTTATTTATGGTTGGTGTAATACGCCCACTCACCCAATCTTCCAAACTACAAGACCACTGGGCGTGGGCAGGATATTCATTAGACGTGAGCGAACAGGTATTGGCAGCGCTAGTGAAAGACACTGCTGAAAGTACCGCACCGACGGCAAGGTATATGTTAGATAGTTTCATTTCCTAGCTTACCCCTTAAGCATTTGATAACTCTGAACGACAGGACTTCCTTGTTCGCACTTCTCAGAGACATGGAATTTCACTTTGGTTTTAGTAAACATTGCCGACGCAAGTACAGACAGTGTTTGCTGCTGAGATACATCAACTAAGACTTGATTCCCAGTGCAGTCGCTTTCGGCATTAATCGTACTTGGTAGGACGACCTGACAAAAATCGCTGTCCATCGAACATTGAATATTGTGGATTTCACTGACATGTGTGCCACCTGCGCTTGCTCCTAGTGAAACAAAGGCTAATCCAAACAAAGTTTTGAATGTCATTGTGGGGCTCCTATTTCTTAGCTGAACGCGACAGCACGTTAAACGAAGCAAGTTCAGGCAAAGAGTTATAGCAGCCTTCGGTAACGGTCAGTTCAACCTGATGCTCCGTCATCATTGCAGATGAAAGCAGTGCTAATGCCAGCTTTCCTTGGTCACTGCTTGAATCCCAGGCAATTTTGTTGGATGCACACTCTGAAGAACCAAATTGCTCATTGGCAATCGTTAAGGAACAGCTATCTGTTGCTTGATCGCATCCTAAGCTTTGAATGAGTACCGGAGGAAGACTTTGCGCATATGAAGCATTTCCAAATACAGATAATGTCAGTGCTAGTAATAACTTATGTTTCATTTCTAAACCTATGTACGCTGTTAACAAACTCCGATGAATGGCAGGTGCCTTCTTTCGGTTCAATCAGGAGCTATCCACTGAAAATTAATGAGACAAGTCTCAAACATTGTTTATAAATATAAAGACGGGAACGGCAGTAATATTGATATATAAGTCAGAATGCATACCAATTAATGTGCTTATGCTATCTTATAATTCTGAGTGGATGTATTAGGAGAGAATGGTAATTCATAAGATTCTGAGGCATATCACTCTTTTGTATATGTATTAGAAATCCTATAAACAAAATACTCTGAAATAGAACAAATTTGACTTCAGCTTTAGCGAATTAAGACCCTACTTCTTTGTTTTTAAATGTGTTTACTGTAAATAGATAAGTAAGAGTGAAAACAGGTATATCCCCAAGTCACCTCAAGATGCTTAGGTATAAAGCAGAAAGCCAGTATTACGCTGACTTTCATACAATAAGCTACTAACTCGCCTGATTGAGCGGCGGCATGTTGTGTGGTTGCCACGGTGAATTGACCGATCTGGGCTGCTGCTGCATTCTCCACAGTTCTCGTTTCCCATTTGTCGCTGGCATACTAAGCAACGTAGAGTGGTTATTGACCAGCACGATATCGCCTTTGTCCATTTCAATCTCGGTAAGGACTCGCGAGTCAAAACAGATCTGGCTCAACCTTTCGCTGAGTTCATCAACGCAATCATAAGACTTGGACGATTCGATATTTGCATTGATAGGAGCAAGCACTTCCGACATCGTATGCTCGCCATTTTGCGCCCAACGAACAATGTCCTGCTGGCTTGTCGGGCACCGGAAAACAACTGGATGAACCATCTTTTCACCGTTTGAATAATGAGCCTGAGAGGTATAGCCAAGATGAGTATTTCGCAGTATCTCACGCTCCTTTCCATCGATAGTGAGTGTGGCAAGTGCTGCATCAACGGCAATCATTGAATCTTTAGTTTCCGTGTTCTGATGGCAATACAGAGCAAATTCATTCGGTGTATAGTCTTCATAATTGTATTTGGTTTGGCTCACTTCCATATAGGCAGGAGGACACATTAGATTCCAGTGCAAAGGCAAGGTGGTTTGCGCTTTTTGGAGCGACGTCATAATCTGTACGTTACCAAATTGCCATGGAATAACGGCACCTCGTTCGCAATACCAATTTTCCATTTCCGCAGGCTCATTAAACTGTGTAAAGCCTTTAAGCGTGACAGTACCAAACTCCTTCACCAAGTTATTCAGTTCTTTATTTGAAAGATCTGACACTGAGCAGCTGCCATTGATGCACTCTAAAATGAGCCCTGACTTTTCTCGACTTAATATTGCCTTCATCTGTCTCAGTGTGTGCTCTGTCGTGTCAGTGCGAGCCGTTAGCTTAATGTAGCACCATGGAGTGCCCTCGTAAGTTACCGACAAAACCGCACCTTTACCGTTGAGATGATTTTCTCGCGAGTCGATAACGTATTTTCCGCTAAGTGCATCAAACATGAGAGTACTGTGCCAAGGCGTTTTGAACTGGCGCTCATCAAAGAGGAACAGAGAATATTTCTTCCCGACCATAGGGTGCTCGTGAATACTCAGACGAATACATTCACCAAAATTCTGCTGCAAAAAATTATCCAGCGCTTTTCCTTGAACCATCATTCCCTTAGCGATGTCCGCTAGACGTTTGCGCCTATCTTTGTAAGAAAACGAAGACAAAATATGCTTCTGATCCTGATTCATGAACTTCTTTAAGCCTAGATAGGTACTGTTCATCTTGTTATTGCGTTTTTTCAGTTCTGAGAAGTTTTCTTCGTAGTGGCTGTCTCCGAACTTGTGTTTCAGCCCTTGGAAATATTGCTCATCATTCAAGTCATCGAACGCTGGAAAGTGCTCAAAGTTCACGACTTTCAAGCTCTCACTACAGTTCATATTCTCAACCATTTTCCTCAAATCATCGGAGTAGTCGTAGTGGTGCTCTAAATCGACAGAAATGTAATCGGAGAATGTGTGATAATCCGAAAAGACATAGAAGGTCACGCCAGGCTCATAGACCGCTTGGATATCCCGAATGGCTTTCACGAATTTTCTTAATACTAAGTACTCCCCCATATCAGGCTTATGACCCAAGACTTTATCCAGATTATTGGTTTTGCATGGGAAAGCAGGCAGTAAGAGCTGAATTTGGCTTTCATTGGAAACAAAATTGCGTATCTGATTTTTTAGCTTTACTAAACCATCAAAACTGGCGTTCGTTTGAGCAAGAAGTTGGTTGAGCAATATAAAAGAAATATTCTCTACACATTGTTCACGTTGAATATCGAGCATGATTATCCCTTCAATTATTTATTAGATACTCTTAAAAGAGAATTTAATTGAATTAATAAAGATAAAACCGACTATGTTTAAATCATTAAAAATATCGAATCAATTATTACAATTTCAAATAGTGAACATGCACCAATATCTCAATTTTGTAATAATAAATAAGTTCAAACAAAAAGGTTCATCTTGAATATTGACTGTATAATAAGAACAGAATGAAGAATTCACTCTCTAGTGTTTAAATTTACCCAACACAGAATGAATGTTTTCTAGTGGCGCTATTTCCTCGATGTACGCATCTGGGCGAATGAGTACCACTCGATTCTCATAGGGAGAGTCATCTTCACAAGGCATACCTTGCGAGCCATTTTTGTGTAAGTGAAGCAGTTGTACAAAATCAGGCAACGCTTTTGGAGGCTCACACTCACCGACAATCAGTAGCGTAAACTTGGTGTAGTCCAAAAGGCTGTACAGGCGTGTATCAGCACCAGCATGATGAATCCCGAAATCGAATACGCGCGAACCCACAAGTCCTTCTTTACTATATCGAATTCCCATACCAGTGATGTTGCCTGCTCGCTTCTCGACAATCTTTACGTAGTCTTGTGCGTGTGTGCCCGTTTCAGAATACTTAGTAGATCGCACCAGTTCCCCAGAACTGTCTATCACACTTCTCGCCACAGGTTTTCGCTCGTCTTCATAGGCTTTCAGTAAGCTTTCGTCAGCACCATGGTTGACCACCATATTAAGCTTCCACATTAAGTTAAATGCATCCGCAAGACCGGTATTAAGCCCCTGTCCCCCGTTTACAGAATGAATATGGCTTGCGTCACCAGCAAGGAAAACTCTGTCTTGTACAAAGAAATTTTCCGCTACCGATTCTTTAACGGAGAACTGCGAGAACCACTCCACTTCTTTAAAGCTCAACGTATGTGGGTGCATTGCCCGATTGATTTTTTCGATGGCTTCTTCCATGGTGAAATCTTGGGTATCCATACGGATGTAGAATCGGTCAATCTCACCTTCCCTTGGGATCCAAGCAACGTCGGACGTTTCGGCTTGAAAGACAATAATTTCAGGCACCTTCGGGAAATCGGTATCCAAAACCCCATCGATCACAGCCCACACAATTTGTGGTCTGATGATTTCGAAAGGCACATCAAAAAAACGACGTACGTAAGATTGTGAACCATCAGCGCCAATGATGTATCGAGACTGAATAGTGTCACCGTTTGTGAGCGTGGTTAGGCACCCTTGCTCGTTAAGCTCGATATTTTCTACCGACGTTGAACGCAATACGTCGTTGCTAGAAGCCTTGAGTTTGCCATCCAATAATTGCTCCACAAAGGACTGACCAAGCATCAGAAAGTGTTTGTGGAAACACCCTTCCAGTTCCTCCCACCATGAAGACTGACGGGAAACAAACTCGCCATTCGCCCAAACCGAACTGGTATTGCACGGTTTTCCGAGTGGGTACAAGTCATCAAACAAATCTACAGTTTCAAGTAACTGCAGAGTTCGCGCATTCAGCGCATCAGCTCGCCCAACTTCTAAAGGACCTTGTGATTTATCAAGCACAATGGTGCTCAACCCACAACGTTGCCCGAGGTAGCTACACATAAGCCCCACGGGACCCGCTCCAATAACTAAGATATCAGTGGTTTGATCTGCTGTTGTATGTTTCGTCATTGATAAGACTCCAAGCTTGGATTGTCATACGGAGGGTTACTCAACACTTGCACACGTCGAATGTGGCGAGGCGATTGAGAAATAAAGCCTTCACGGCCATGCAAAAGGTTAAAGTTATCGGTAATGACAATGTCGCCAGTTTGCCATTCGTGCGCGTAAAAATTATCTGGGCTGTATAGCGCTTGTCGCAGCGTTTGATGGAAGTATTCCACTTCTTCTGGGGCGATACCGGTAAATTGAGTATTTGGCGGGTTAAGCAAGTCGCCTCGCTCTTCAAAATGAGGCTCGTTATAGCGAATGACATCGTGATTATGTAGGGGATGCTTGGTAATAATGGGGGAAACGGTTTTGCTATTGTAAAACTCCATTTTCCTTTCATAGTTACCGACGACTTTCTTCCAAAATTCAACGTGTTCGTCTGGAGCATTTTCCAATACCATGATGGTATTGGTGAACGTTGTCCTTCCCCCTTGCCCTGGCTTCGGTGCTTGTACGCATTGAAAGATTTGATATTCAGGTACCTGTGGTCGGTACATGCCATCCCAATGCATCGGCATATAGCTGCTATCAAATATGTGGTCGCCAGGATCTTCTTTTTGAATCAGATCGAGTACTTTTCCGAATGGCCAAATGCTGATTTCACCCCAGTTTTCACAATAGTCGGCAAAATCGTCAGACGCCTCGAAATTATCAAAGCCTCGAAGCAAAACCAGTTGCTTCTGACGGAACAAATCTCGCAGCTTTTCAATATCTAACTCTTTTACACTGGTCTGATTATTTAAAGGTTCAACAAGTACGCCAAATGGCTCAAGGTGGCTTATCTTATAATTCATAACATATTACCTTTTTCGGTAGGTTCTGATTCTCGGTATATTTAAACGACGAAAAATACCATCAGATAATTAAATTAAATAAATTAGTGATATATGAATATTTACAAAACTCTAAAATTAAGAGCATTGACATTGCTGAATTCATTTTAATACTCCCGAGATTCAGGAAGTAAGATCTCAATATTTAAATTAAGTATGAAGTTTGTTGTTATATTTTTGTATTTGTATAAACCAAATATATTTATTTGAATCTAAATACCAAACTCATTATTTGCGCAAATTCAGATTTTGACTAGATAACAAAATAAGAACCCAAAGTTACCAATAAGGGAACAATCATGTTGAATGAATTAAAACGAATCGCAATATTCAACAAAGTCGTAGAATGCGGCTCTTTTACAATGGCTGGTGAATCACTGGGGTTGGCAAAATCGAAAGTAAGCGAACAAATTACGTCGTTGGAATCTACACTAAATGTGCGACTGCTTCATCGCACAACGAGAAAAATCAACCTCACCACCGAAGGGACAACGTTCTATCAATACAGTAGCGGCTTACTCAAAGTCGCAGAAGAAGCATTTAGCTCGGTAAACCACCTTGCGTCAGAGGTATGTGGCACAATTCGCATTGGCACGACCATTGATGTGGGCGCTTTTTTGCTGAGCCCACTGATTGCTCAGTTTTCAGAACGTTACCCAAACGTTACCTTCGACATTCAACTGGATGATGGCGTGCAAGACCCTGTGGCATCAAAGCTGGATTTGGTTATTAGGATTGGAGAACTCACTGCATCCTCTCTTGTTGGAAGAGTACTCGCCCCCTTTGAACTAGGACTATACGCCAGTAAAACCTACCTTGAAGCCTCACCCAATATTAACTGTATTAGAGATATAGAGAAGCATCATTGGGTTTCGTTAACACGATCCAACTTACCAAACGATGTCCTCACTCTCACTAACCTAGAAGGCGAGCATCAGGCAATCAAAACCTATCCAAAGCACATTTGTAATGCCCCACTGGGCTCAATGTCGTTGATTCAACAGGGAATGGGGATAGGGCTTATCGCAAACTTTTTGGCAGAGCAGATTGATGATCCTAACCTCACTCGGCTGTTTCCAAGCTACTTCCAAAAAGGACCAACCATGAACATCCTCTATCCCAGCCGTAAGAATTTGGCGCCGCGCTTAAGGTTGTTCATTGATTACCTTATAGAAACTGTTCAGACATAGATGACAAAAAGCCAGCAAACGCTGGCTTTTGAATATCATGCTTATGGTGTTTTAGGTTCTATCGACGACGACGCCACATACCCAAGCCGAATAAAGCAAGTAAGCCTGCAAACCCAGCCGATGCGCCACGCATATTCAGATCAAGAACCGCAGGGTCGTGATCCGAAGAGCGGAAGTGATCTTGATACTTAGGAAAATCACCTTTGAACTCATCGTTGTAGTCAAACAATGTCGATTCACCACCATTGATGTGCCAATCTGTTGCGTCGACCACTTTCTTCTTCAGGCTCTTACTGATCAGTAGATGATCCAGCGCGCCCACCTCGTCATTAAATGAATAGCTCCAGCTGTTTGGATGCTTCATTTCAACCGCGTTGACGTAACCGTAGTTATGGTTGATCACTGCACCGTTGTCACCAAACTGCTCACTGTCACCAATAAAGGTGTTACGCGCGCCTTTGATCTCTTTGCCGTATTTCTCTTGAGAGTAATCCGTTAACACCAGCAATGGATCTTCTTTGCCGTAGGCATTGAGATCGCCAAGAATCACTTTGTGACCTTTGATCTCGTCCAACGCATCACCAAGTGCAACCGCAGCCGCGACTCGGAACGCTTCACAAGAGCCCTGTTTGTCAGGATCCGCACCACCTTGACCACCTTGGTCTACAGGAGCGGCATCTTCCCAACATTTTGACCCTTTCGATTTGAAGTGGTTAACCGCAACAGTGATCTTGTGCTTGGTGCCTTTCACTTTGAACGTTGGCGCTAAGCTATCACGTTGGTAATTCTTACCGTCTTCAATCACTTTTCCATCGTCATCCAATACTTCTGGAGCCACCTGGCGAGGCATTGGAATAACACGGGTTTTCTTCAGTTTCACTTTCGAACTGCGGTAAATCACACCGGTTGTAATGGCATCTGTACCGACTGAGTCCATTTCGTCAGTCATGCCATCAGCATTCGAATCAACAGATACAAACTTGTAACGCTTGCGTTTTTTGTCGATGTTTTCATTCAGCTTTTCAACAAGCTGGCGAATCGCTGCACCTTGACCAAAACCGTTATTTTCGATTTCCATCAATCCGATAATATCGGCATCCAATCGCAATATAGCATCGACGATTTTCGCTTCTTGAATATCAAATTCGCCTTGGTTGCTCGCACCACGGTTATTACCATGCTGATTCGAGTCGCCACCAAATGGTGAATTGAAATAGTTCAAAACGTTGAATGTTGCGATACGTAAATCACCACCGCGTTCAAGAGTTGGTTTCTCTGTGCGCGGGTCGTTGTGAACAAAGTTGTCGTTGGTTAACGAATTGGTCGCGATTAGGCGATAATCACCAAAACTGTAGGCAATCACGCCTTCAAGACCGATAACGGTATCATCAATACGAATGTAATCTTCGGTTGAACCGTCTTGGTCTGCATCAGTGCGACCAAAGTCTAGGTAGTATGGAATCACGCCATTAGGTGCTTTGGCATCGGATTCAACGTACAAGCGGCGTTGCGCATTCTCTTCCGATTGTGCTTTAGCGCCATCAGAACCCGCTGCATTATTTTGGTTTGGCTGCGTATTTGGACGCCCCTGTGCCAGAACCATGTTGTTTCGACGAGCCGCATAGTCAAACCCGAATGTACGCGTCACACGCATATCGAGATCTTGTGAAGTTTTCACCAACATGCCTTCATAGCGCTCAAGAGTTTCATCAAAATTGGCGTCGCTATCTGCAATCTGGATCTCAGTGGCACTCGGTACGGAAGATTCGTCTTGTTTAACGTACTTCCCACCTTCAACTTTTAGCTGAGTGTGATTGTAAAATTCTTGGACCTTACCTCGGGCACAGACAACGTCACCAGGTTGAAGCGCAATACTGCTCTCACCCGTATGAACGAACAAACCTTCTGATGTGTTCGGATTGTTATCGTCTGATTCTGCCTGTAGATAGAAGCCTTTCGTCAGTCCCGTCGTTACTGCACTCACAACACCCCGAACGAAGTATTCGTCCTCTGTAATGTAGGGGTAGCCACTAATGAAAGGAGAAGTTTCGCCTTCACCTTGAATGTCTTGAATAGACGTAAAGCTTGGCGCTTGTCCATCAACCGTACAGTTGAATGCGACTGGTGGTGTGCCACCATCTAATTCACCCAATCCATCAATGTTGTCTTTTCCAAGTACTGTCCATTGATTGGCTTGATAGGTTGATGACGGTGTCATGCTATCGGAGTTGCGAACCAGCGTTTTGTCTTTTGCAAAGTCCACATCCCCCATCACACCAATAATGTCATGAATTGAGTCATCTGAATTAAGTAAGGCAATCGGGTCATCGCCATTGAAATTCGCGACCGAGCTGTTTTCATCAGTTACGGCTTGAATAGCGGCGCTTGCACTAGCGTGAGAAATCACAAGTACATCTTTTGCAGCAATCACTTTTCCACTTAGGGAAAGCCTGCTTCCCCATGTACCGCCGCCGTTTGTCGATTTCGCAAGCTGAAAGCCATCGAGGCTGACTGCGACATCACTGGTGTTCGCAATTTCGATAGCCTTATTAAAGCTACCACCTTCAACATACTGGGAGAGCACAATATCCGCAGCCGCAGGCGCAGCAAATGCCCCGCTGATAGCAAGCGCGAGTAATGTCCGTGTTAATTTGGTTTCCATTGTCCACCTCTTGTACTAAGGATGTGTCGACCGCTTTCATCCGTAGCAGTTCTATATCACAAATTTGGAATGTCACCGGATCCGGTAACGTGCGAAGTGTTTACTTTTTATGTAACTGACAAAAGCATTCACTCACTCATTCGAGAGATCAATCGCACTATTAGAGTAAATACTTGAATCAAAACCCAAGTTTCAACAGAAACAGTAACTAGAGAATATGACAAGAAATGGAATGATTGATGAAGGTTATATTGAGCAATAAAAATGAGGAAATCGAAGGGGGACAAATACAAAAAAGCCCTTGGTTTTCACCAAGGGCTTTGAATAATTTTAACTGAATTATTGGATGAACTTAAGTGACCCAATACCGCTAGAAAAAGGATACGTGCTAGAAAAATCTAGGCGCGCGAAACGAAGCCTACAGCGTCATACACTTTCTTCAGTGTGACGGCAGCGCGAGCAGAGGCTTTTTCCGCACCTTGCTTCATTACGCTATCCATGTAAGCACGGTCTTCTCGAATGCGCTTGTATTCAGACTGAATTGGCTCAAGCATTGCAACTAAAGCTTCACCCACATCTTTCTTAAATGGCCCGTACATTTCAACGCCTTGGTACTTAGCTTCAATGTCTGCAAAGCTCATACCCGTTGCCGCCGAATAAAGCCCCATTAAATTAGAAATACCAGCTTTCGTATCCCAATCATGTGCGATACGCGGTGGTGTTTCCGCATCGGTTTGCGCCTTGTTGATCTTCTTCAAGATGGATTTAGGCTCTTCCAGCAGAGTAATAACGTTCTTACGGTTATCGTCCGACTTAGACATTTTCTTCGTCGCATCTTGAAGGCTCATTACACGTGCATTCACGGTAGGAATGTACGGTTCAGGCACTTGGAATATTGGCTGTTCAGGGCTGTAGATATTGTTAAAGCGCGTTGCAATATCACGTGCTAATTCAAGATGCTGCTTTTGGTCGTTACCCACTGGTACTTGGTGAGCACCATACAAAAGGATATCTGCTGCCATCAATACAGGGTACCCAAACAAACCTGCATTCACGTCGTTGGCGTAACGCTGAGATTTGTCTTTGAACTGAGTCATACGGCTCAGCTCACCCATTTGCGTATAACAATTAAGAAGCCAACCTAATTGAGCATGCTCGGGTACATGTGACTGAACGAATAGCGTGCTCTTCTTCGGATCAACACCAACAGCCAGACAGATTGCTAACGCGTCAAGTGTCGCTTCATGGAGTGCTTTCGGGTCCTGACGAACCGTAATTGCATGAAGATCTACTACACAGTACTGACAATCGTAATCGTCTTGCATTTGTTGCCATTGACGTAGAGCACCCAAATAGTTACCGATACTTAGTTCACCTGACGGTTGAACACCACTCAATACGATGGGTTTGCTCATGGGGATGGTTTCCTTGCTCATTTCAAATAGGTCTAAATTAAGAAACGCACGCCCTTATGCGAAAAGGCGTGCGTCTAAGCAGTGTACTCATTGGCAAGTATTTTACTAGTGCAAACTGGGTATTTCGTTACGAATACTCGGCGACTGGCACAATATTCAAAATTTCAGCAATATTGTCTGCAACGAAATCTGGATTCGCATCTGAAATAGGTTCGCCATGGTTATAACCGTATGTCAGTGCAAACGAATGGCAGCCTGCATTTTGAGCGGCTAAGATGTCATTTTTTGAGTCACCGACCATCAGCATTTCATCGGCTTTAACATCGTGTTTCTGCATTAACCAATTGAGTGCAACCGGATCGGGTTTTTTCTCTGGGAAGGCATCGCCACCTAGCACATCGGAAAGCAACTCAGACAATTGATGCTGCTCTAGCACTTCTGGGACAAATTTAGATGGCTTGTTTGTCACTAGCGCCAACGTGTATCCCGCTGCTTTCAACTTCACCAGAGTATCACGCACGTTTGCGTACAAGTGGCTGAGCTTATGCCCTCCCTTCTCGTAGTAATCATCGAACTTACTGCGTGCTTCTTGAATGATTTCCGGCGACAAATTTGAATCGATTTGAATGCTTTGGGAAAGTGCTCGTGAAATCAATACATCCGCACCGTTGCCGACCCAATCCCTCACTTGTTCTTCACTCACTGAGGCAAAGCCTAGATCTTG
The DNA here is from genome assembly GCF_002933855.1 of Vibrio penaeicida. GTDB lineage: Bacteria > Pseudomonadota > Gammaproteobacteria > Enterobacterales > Vibrionaceae > Vibrio > Vibrio penaeicida_A. The sequence continues at coordinate 70,213 of NZ_BFAQ01000016.1, read as the reverse complement.
TACTGCTTGATCAGCAGCAACGGCTAAATCTGGGACGCTATCTAGCAAGGTTCCATCTAAATCAAAAGCAATGAGCTTGATTCCATTTAAAGACATATTTTCTCTATTCCTAAAAAGTGATGCAGCGCCTGAGCACTGCATTCAATCTACGTTATCTGACCACTTAACGGTTCACTTTGGAAAGCTCGCCGCGCATTTCATCAATCACAGCTCGGTAATCCGGCTTATCAAAAATGGCGCTTCCAGCAACAAACATATCCGCACCGGCTTCTGCGATTTCTCGGATATTTTCCACTTTCACACCACCATCAACTTCAAGGCGAATATCGCGACCAGAAGCATCAATACGTTTACGTACTTCGCGAAGCTTATCCAGTGTATTAGGAATGAAAGATTGACCACCAAAACCTGGGTTCACAGACATCAACAAAATCATGTCAATTTTATCCATGATGTAATCCAGATGATGCAGCGGCGTGGCAGGGTTAAATACCACACCCGCTTTACAGCCGTGCTCTTTGATCAACTGCAGAGAGCGATCAACGTGATTGGTTGCTTCGACATGGAAAGTAATCATCGATGCGCCCGCTTTTGCGAAATCTGGAATGAGTCGGTCGACTGGCTCACACATCAAATGTACGTCGATAGGCGCGGTAATGCCGTAATCGCGAAGCGCTTTACAAATTGGCGCACCAAACGTGAGGTTAGGCACGTAATGGTTATCCATTACGTCGAAATGCACCACATCCGCACCAGCGGCAAGCACTTTTTCTACGTCTTCGCCTAAGCGCGCAAAATCAGCAGAAAGGATAGATGGGGCGATGAGAAAGTCTGTCATACCTGACCTCAATATTGGAAATTCGAGTAACTATTGCTCGTAATTCTACCCAACAGTGAGAAGAGATCCCAGAATTTATTCTTTTTCAGGGGCTACTGGTTCAAACAATGCAAGTAATTCATCGACCTTATTTCTACCCGCACCATTACGACTGATCGTGCGTTTCACTTTCACCACATTCAATTTTGCCCCTTTGTAAAGACGGCGAGTCAATGCGGTATCGTGGTTCGAAATAAGAACGGGAATGCCTCGTTGTTTTGCTGTTTTTTCGGCAATCTCACCCAGCTCTCCTTGGTCGTCCAAAGAAAAACCATTTCCTGCGTAAGAGGTGAAGTTGGCAGTGGTAGACAAAGGGGCATAAGGGGGATCGCAATACACCACGCTGCCCTTGCGAGCTCGACTAAAGGTTTCAGCATACCCTTCACACACAAACGTGGCTTTCTTCGCTTTTTCAGAAAAGAAAATTAATTCATCTTCTGGAAAGTAAGGCTTTTTGTAAGACCCAAAAGGAACGTTAAATCCACCTTTTTTATTGTAGCGGCACAGACCATTGAACCCGAAACGGTTCATGTATAGGAAAGCAACCGAGCGAAACAGAACATCGTCTGTTTGGTTAAATTGCGCTCGTGTGTCAAGGTAGACTTCTTTTCGATTGTGCTCAGGCGTAAACATACGCTTGGCTTCTTCGATGTACTTTTCAGGCTCTTCTTTGAGAAGATTATACAAGTTGATGAGATCAGGATTGATGTCTGCCAACAGGTAGTGATCGTAATCGGAATTGAGAAACACGGAGCCCGCACCAACGAAAGGCTCTATCAGTTTTCGAGCAGGAGGAAGATGGCGCTGGATGTCTTCCACCAAGCCATACTTACCACCAGCCCACTTTAGAAAGGCACGTTGTTTCTTCATCGACCGTTCAATTCCAACTACTCAAAATAAGGCTGCGGAATGTAACATATTTTGCAGCAAAGCTCAGCGTTATTTCCCACGTTCAATCTCTCTCTGAACTTGAACCATGGATTTTGCCCAAGGTCCCAAAGCTTGAACGTCAACAGACAATTCAGAAACGGCATCACGTGCTTGCTGAATGGTTGGAAAATCTTTGTAGGTAACGATAAACCACTCGGTGCCATTTCGAACCGTTGGATAAATTCGAACACTTTCTTGAATTTGGTGTAAGTCGATAAATTCTTGCACTTCCTCTTTGGAGGTCAGCGCGGCAAGTTGAAGTGTGTAGTTTCTAGAAGACACCGCAGACAATTCATCTCTCGCATAAGAAAAAGTAAGCGCTTTAGGGGCTGATTCTTCAGTCACAGTCTCAGTTTCGACTGGCGGTTGTTGGCTGACTTCTTCATTGGCAATCGCATCAGTTTTAGCGTCTTCAATTGCATCATCGATAATAGTCACGGTTTGCGGTGGTCTTTCATCTAGTAACAACGCATCTACAACGTCAGACGGAACCACAACGCGTTTTCCGGCATCACTTTGCCCAACTTCCGCAGTTTGGTCGGTCACTTGCGGTGGCAAAGCTGCAAAATCATCGTTGCTGTCGCTGCCAGTATTTGAACCGTTATCGGCAGTAACGTCATCTAGGTTGACCCCAGATACAAGTTCGTCACCGGAACCATTTGAAACGCTGTCGCCTTCTACTGCCAAGCTTTGTGATGCCTCATTTCCGTTTTCAGAATCAATGCCATCTAGCAAATTGGGCTGACTTAAGTACCACCAGTATCCACCACCTATCAGCAAAAGCAGCAGTAATACGACGATAGCAATTCGAATAGGTGATTCAATCACTGAGCGGATGATGACTCTTCTTTCCACTTTCTTATTTCCTAATTCCATTAGCTGCCCCGGTAGTCGCTGTGTTTTTGCGATAGATTTACGAACTTTCTTCTTTGCGTCTTCGCCAACGGTATAGCGAATAACTAATGCTTCAGTGAATGCGATGGCTTCTTCTGAACTGAGTGGCTCTATTTCGAAATCGATAGGTTTGGTTTCTTGACCATAGCTAATGCGAGTCAAAATGTGCTCTAAGCTATCCCCTTTCGAAAAAAGCACTACATTCACTGACCATTTAGGGTGATTTTGAGCTTCAATGACCAGCATCCACAACTCGGCGAGCAAGTCTTCACTTAATAGTTCAGCGTCGTCTACGACAAACACGACATCGCATGCTTCATCACCGACTAAGCGAGAAAAGCTGTCGATGATTGTATCGTGTTCATTAAATAGGGGGTCGGACACTATCTGATTGAGCATCATTGCGCGTTGCTGCTCATCCGATTGTGTGGGAAAACAGAGAAGGAGGGATTGGTTCTTTTCAGATGCCCAAGCCTCAAGGTAGCGCTGAGCAAGCCAGGTTTTTCCTGAACCTGAATTACCAGTGATATTGATTAAGTTGGAGCCAAAACGAGTCAGGAGCTGCACTCTGTCCAGCAGCTCCGTCTGTGTTTCTATTTCCAGTACTCGCATTTCATGAGCAAGACTCATTGACGCCACCTTTGGTAATCGGCAGGCGTATTACTCACTTACTCGACATGCGTCGATCGCCTGCTCAATAACATGATTTGGAACATCTGATACAACCTTAGACGTTCCGATACCCGTAGGCAGCACCAAACGGAGCTTGCCCGAAAGTACTTTTTTATCACGCATCATGTGTTTGATAAAGTCTTCGAAACTCATACTGTTAGGCGTATGCACTGGCAAACGGGATTTCTTAAGTATAGATAGGATTCGTTCAAACTGTTGCTGATCAATCATTCCCTGCAATAACGCCGTTTTTGCAGCCATTACAGTACCTGATGAAACCGCTTCTCCGTGAAGCCAGTTGCCATACCCCATTTCCGCTTCAATAGCGTGTCCGAATGTATGTCCTAGGTTCAACAGTGCACGAATACCGGACTCTTTCTCGTCCTGAGCAACAACGTCGGCTTTTATCTGACAACAACGGGCAATGGCATACGTCAGCGCTTCTTCATCCAGCGCGTACAATCGCTCCAAGTTATCTTCAAGCCACGCAAAAAACTCGCCATCGTATATGATGCCGTATTTAATAACTTCAGCGATGCCTGCTGCAAACTCGCGCTCAGGCAAAGATTTCAAGCAATCGGTATCAATCACTACAGATTGGGGCTGATAAAATGCACCAATCATGTTTTTGCCAAGCGAGTGGTTTACTCCTGTCTTTCCGCCGACAGAAGAATCCACCTGAGACAGCAATGTAGTCGGAATTTGGATGAAGTCGACACCGCGCTGGTAGCTCGCTGCCGCGAATCCGACCAAATCACCAATTACACCACCACCTAGAGCAACGACCGTCACATCACGTCCGTAATTGCCCTCAAGCAAAAACGTCATGATGGTATTGAACGTGTCTAGATTTTTGTATTGCTCTCCATCAGGTAGCTCAAGCAACTTGGCTTCATGGCCAAGAGACTCAAGCTTACTAACGATGGTATCCGCATAAAGAGGAGCCACTGTTACGTTACTGATAACAACAACTTTCTTTGAAGATATGTTAGAAAAGTACGCCGAGTCTTTGAATAACTCGGCACCAATAGATATTGGGTAGCTACGCTCACCAAGATCGACCGTAATCCGTTCCATGGTTTGCTCTCCGAAATTGAACTTAACGTTCTTCTAGCATTTTTACGATTTGGTTGGCTACTACTTTTGCACTTTGATCATCGGTACGTACTACGTAATCGGCAACTTCTTCATATAAGCCGTTACGCTCTCCAGCCAGAGACTCAAGTACATTTCGAGGATTATCAGTTTGCAGCAGAGGACGCTTTTTATCGCGATTCGTGCGTGCTAACTGTTTTTCGATTGTGGTTTCTAGATACACAACCACACCGCGAGCCGATAGACGGTTGCGGTTTTCTTTACTTTTGACTGAGCCGCCACCTGTCGCCAGAACAATACCTTGTTGCTCCGTTAGATCATTGATGACCGCTTCTTCGCGTTGGCGGAAGCCATCTTCACCTTCCACATCAAACACCCAAGCTATATCAGCGCCTGTGCGCTCTTCGATAACCGTGTCAGAATCAACAAACTCCATATGAAGTTGCTGAGCTAGGTGTCTACCAATTGTACTTTTGCCGGCGCCCATTGGGCCAACAAGAAAAATGTTACGTTTTTCAGCCATGTTAAGCAGTAATTTACAACGTTAATTCAATGACATCGCCTTGAAGTAAGCCAGATTGGCACTATATGAAAGCCTTCAAGGCACCTTTTCCTCACAGATAAATTCGTGATCAGACCCAAAATTATCTCAATTATGATGCCTTGAATGCAACCTTATTTTTTGTCGATGATTGAGAATCTGACCAAACACTACTGTAGAACCACTTTCGGCGTAATGAAAATCAGCAATTCGCTTTTCCCTAAATTTTCGTAACTTCGACGGAAAAGTGCGCCTAATAGGGGTAAATCACCCAAAAGTGGCACCTTATCGACGGTATTTGTCACACTTTGCTGATAGATTCCTCCCAGAACAACTGTTTCACCGTTATCTACTAAAACTTGAGTACCAATTCTCTGAGTTTCAATAGCAAGGGCTTCGCCGTTCCCTGTTTTTACGACTTTACCGGGTCTATCCTGCGTTACACTCAGATCCAGCACTAATTTGTTGTCTGGCGTAATCTGAGGCGTTACTTTCAAGCTCAATACCGCTTTTCGGAATGACACTGTCGTCGCACCACTAGAAGAAGCTTCAAGATATGGAATTTCGGTACCCTGCTCAATATAAGCCGGTTTTTTATTGGTCGTAATCAGCCTTGGGCTGGAAATGATTTCCGCTTTGTTTTCCGTTTGGAGTGCAGATAGTTCTAGGTCCAATAATGTATCCGTCCCAAGTTTTGCAACCTGAAACGCAATACTTGCCGCATTTTTATTTGTTGCGCCTAAATTGACGGCAAGGAAGTCATCAATGGTTGAACTGCCACCTCCACCTTCACCTTCTCCACCTGAATCACCACCAGAACCACCGCCCGCTTGGTAAAGCCCAACGGTTGCAAGATTGTTCTCTATACTCCCGCCAACAGTATTGGTTCCACTAGTCGAACTGAAGCCCCAACGAACCCCTAGTTCCTCAATTTCCCCTTCCGTAATAGTGACAATACGCGCTTCAATTTGAACTTGCTTAACAGGAATATCTAGAGATTCGACAATGTCTTCAACAACGGCGATATTTTCAGGCAAATCGCGCACTAACAAAGCATTTGTCCGTTCATCTATCGAAATACTTCCGCGCTCAGAAAGCATCGATACTTCACCGTGGCCGCCAATCATATCGGCAATATCAGACGCCTTGGCGAACTTTACTTCAATAATTTTTGACTCCAACGAGCCAAGTTCTTGTGCCAGACGCTCCTGTTCGAGATCTTGTTGCTCTCGGCTATCAAACTCTTCCTTCGGGGCGACCAAAATCACATTACCTTCAACGCGTTTGTCCAACCCTTTCACTTTCAAAATGATGTCGAGCACTTGCTGCCATGGGACATCATCTACTTTTAATGTGAGGTTACCCGATACGGAGTCAGAGACAACAAGGTTGAACCCGTTGTAGTCCGCTATGAGCTGCAACACGCTTCGAACTGGGATGTCTTGAAAGTTGATCGAAATAAGCTTGCCGTCTTTTTCAAGAATACTGGCTTGCTCTGGCTCATCTTTCGGTTTAGCGGAAACCGTGACCTCGAGAAAGCGATCACGCAATCGATAATCATAATTGTAAGCCGCATTCGTAGTGGCAAATAAGCGAGTATTTGAACCTTCTCTAAACACCTCGACACTTTCGACATGGGTAGAAAAGTCGGCTACATCTACAACAAATAGCTTTTCATCTTCTACGCTGGTTTCATGTAAGGAGATATTCAAGCCATCGGGCATTGGCTGAATATCAACAGCCGCTGCGTTAGACGCCAATTCAATCACCAACAGTGCATGCTTGTCTTTATTGAGTCTAAAATCAATTCCTACAAATTCATTGGATTGAGCAGACGCTCCAGTCGCAACAAATAACCCTATAAAGATAAGCAAAGCACGACGATACATCTGCGTCATATTGACTTTTTCCCTTTTAATCTTAAATCCTAAAATTTATTTCAATGCGAGTTTCACGTTACGCTGCTGCCAACACCCCAACCCATCAGGTAATGTCTCCTGAATCGTCAGGTGCTTTGGAGTAATGTTAATCACCTTGCCATTGTTTAAACCAAGGTAATGTCCCTGTTTTACCTTGACGACATGACCATCAGGCACCTGAATAATGCCCGATACTTTTTTGCCGCTCCCCATAACTCCTTTTAACTTGAGTTGAGTAAGGGCAAACCTTTCTAATTTCCCATTCTTCCTTCGAGAGGTTGGTTGCCAACAGTCCTTAACCAAAGATGGCTGAGTTTCAACAACCGCAATTTTAGGTAAGGCAAAAGGAACGCGGGCCGTTACTGGCTCATATTCACTGGCCTTAAACGACTGCTCTGCTTGTAGCTTAGATACTTGCGTAGAAGCGTTGGCTTGTGTCTTTAATATGAAGTCCTGAAGCGGTTCGTGGTTGGCACGACATCCACTTAAAGCTGCAATTACGACCAGCCCCATCAGCGGCTTATTCATCACTCACCTCCGGTTTAAACTGATATGTATATGCCCTTACCCTAAAGTGCAGTGTGCTGCTTTCCTGGCTCACTCTCTGCCAATCAACATCATCAAAATTTATGATGCGAGGTAAGTTGGCGATCGCCGCAGAAAACTCGCCAATATTTTGGTAAGTCCCTGTCAATTCAATGTTTAGAGGTAATCGATACAAGAATTCTTGATTTTGCTTCTCACCCCAATCAATACGAGTAAACGTTAGCCCATGCTGAATACCTAACTCATTGACAGATGCAAGCATACTTGCCAACTCTTTCTGTTCCGGTAATTGCTTTAACAAGTAGTCATAGCGGCTGTTAAGTTCATCTAATTGCTCTTCCAATTTAGGCAGTGCTGCCACTTTATTGGTTTTGATGATCAGCGTGCTCTTCAGGGTTTGTTCTTTTTGGCGCAGTTGCTCTAATTCTTCATTCATTGGCGCAAGATAAAACCAGCTGCCTAGCGCCTGTATCAAAAGAAAAAGAAGCCCAAACACCAAAAGTTGTGCGGGAAGTGGCCATTCTGGCAAGTCTTCAAAATCAAGGTCTTGCCAATCAATCATGATTCTTCATCCTTTTGAGGGGCAAATACAAACGACACTTTGAACGTCTTAAACACTTTGCCAAATAACTTCTTCCCCGACACAATTGAGTGCATTTCCACGTCAGCGAGTTTGGCTGAACGCTCCAATAGATCGAGCATGGTTGTGATATTGGCCGTGCTGTCACTGATGCCGTTAATTTCTACTTCAAAATCGTTCATTTCAATTTTATCGACAAAGACGCCAGGTGGAATGGCATCAGGTAACAGAGACATAAAATCGGTTGTTTTATTTCGTTTTATTTGGAGCGCTTCGACCGAGCGCAACCGAGTTAGGATAGATTCATGCTGATCGCGGACTTGGCTTAGCCCACTCAGTTGCTGGTCAAGATAAGAGATGTGCCGAGTCAGTTCGGCATTGCGCTCTTCTTGCATACTTTTTTGCTGAGAGAAATACAACCCAATGCCCCATTGCATACCAAAGGCAACCAAAATCGCAGCAGCAAGATAAGAAAAGAACTGACGGCGATATTTGGCACGCAGCTCGTCGCGCCAAGGCAATAAGTTGATGTTATGCATGGTGATTTCCTTTTAGCCACTCAACACCACTAATTGCCAATCCCATTGCCACGCCGTAGGCAGCAGAATCCGACAATTGCTTAACCGACTGTTTAGTGCCATTTTCAACCAACCCAAACGGATTTAAGGGAGCGGCTTCGAGTCGAAGTTCTTTACTGAGCATGTCAGCAATACCCACCAAATTAGCTCCTCCACCGCTCAACCAAATACCATCTATGTTTTGTTGAGGGTTTACGGAATTGTATAAGCTGATGTGTCTTTGTAGCTTTTCACCAAGATCTTTTACAAAGCTCTGAGTAACTGAGTCGCTACTCAGTGTCATGGCATCAGACATGGCTTGCGACTGCGCAACGTTTTGAGTGCCGAATGGGATTTCTTTATAGAAAGGCGTTCTGCCTGCTGCGACAGTACACAAAGATGTTTGATTCAAGCCGATATCCACCAGCATCCACTGCCTTCTATCAGGATGAACTTGGCTAGCTAAGCGCCATACTTTCAACAAGCTATTGGCATGTACATCAATCGTCAAAGGCTTAAAACCCGCTTTCGTTAATGCAGTAACGCGAGAGTCGACCACTTCTTTACGTGTTGCATAAACTTGGAAAGTAGATGTCGAACTGCGAGTGGTGACCTTTTGGTCTACTTCAATAAAGTCGAGGCTTAATTCTTCGAGTGGGATTGGCGACTGCTGACCAAACGCTTGATGGACAGCGAACTCCTGCTCTCTCCCATCCATATCCTGTTCAATTTGAAGCACTTTGCTGATGACGGCTTTATCAGGTACGGAAACTGCGACTTGATGACTAAAAAGAGGTAAACCCTTTTTAAGTTCTTTGAGTTTCTTTACAATCTTCTGATAATCGAGGGTATGGTTTTCAGAGAAAATATCTTCGGGTACATTAAGCTCATTATAACCAACCAGTTGCATTAGTTCGCCGATAGGCTTCATTGCAACAGCTTTAATACTGTGATGACCGAAATCGATGCCAATTACTAAAGATCTACCCATGGCGATTTGGCTCCTAAAAGAGTGTTACACTCGGCAAGTTGGAAAAACGAGTTGTTTAAGACATATCCAAAAAATAATCCTGACGTTTTAACGCAGTAACAGAAGATATGTAACCAGATAGCCAAATTAAACAGGGATTCTCCGGTGAAGTTCATAAAGCATTTGTTAATATTTTCATTGGTTTGCACCATTTTGGGAGTGACCACAATTATTGGGTTTTACTTTTATGTAAAACCTGAGCTCCCTGATGTTGCAACACTAAAAGACGTAGAACTGCAAACTCCTATGCAGGTATACAGTCAAGATGGAAAGCTGATCTCACAATTTGGTGAAAAGCGTCGAGTGCCTGTTGCACACGACGACATCCCTCAAGAGCTCATTGATGCGCTTATTGCGACCGAAGATAGCCGTTTTTTCGATCACCCCGGTATTGACCCGATTGGTATAGTTCGTGCCGCTATTGTTGTTGCAACAACAGGTTCAGCGAAACAAGGGGCAAGTACGATTACCCAACAGTTGGCGAGAAACTTCTTTCTTACTAACGAAAAAAAGATCATGCGGAAAATCAAAGAGATTTTCATCGCAATCCACATTGAGCAGCTTCTAACTAAAGAAGAAATTCTAGAGCTGTACATCAACAAAATTTTTCTTGGCTATCGTTCTTATGGATTTGGGGCGGCTGCTCAAGTCTATTTCGGTAAAGAATTAAACGACTTATCTTTAAGTGAACTTGCGACTTTGGCTGGAATGCCAAAAGCCCCCTCTAGCATTAACCCAATTCGCTCCGTAGAACGTGCGACTAAACGTCGAAATGTCGTCCTGATGCGCATGCTTGATGAAAAGTACATCACTCAAGAGCAATACGATTCAGCTCGTTCTGAAGCCATTGTGGCAAAATACCACGGCGCAGAAATCGAACTCAGTGCACCTTATGCTGCTGAAATTGCACGCTCTTGGGCATTAGAAAACTATGGTGAAGATGCTTATACATCAGGGATGAAAATCTACACAACTGTGAACTCCAAGCTGCAACAAGCTGCAAATGAAGCCACTATCAATAATTTGTTAGGCTACGATGAAAGACACGGTTATCGCGGCGCAGAAGAAGAGCTTTGGGCTACAGGTGAGGTGCCTTGGACTGAGGACAAAATGCGTAAACACCTACGCACAGTTCCGACTTATGGAAAACTCATACCAGCCATCGTTACTGAAGTCGGAGACAAATCCGCTAAGATTTACATTAAAAACCAAAACTTCTCGTCTCTCAATTGGGATGCGATGAAATGGGCTCGTAAATTTAGAAGCGACAAACGCCAAGGTAGTGCACCGAAAAAAGCGTCGGAAATTTTATCCGTCGGAGATCAAATTTGGGTGCGCAAGCTTTCGCTTCCGGCAAGTGATGACAAACTAGAGCAGCAATGGGCTTGGAAGCTTGCTCAAGTACCAGACGCCAATACTGCATTTGTCGCAATGAATCCAAATGATGGTGCCATTGTGTCATTGGTTGGCGGTTTCAACTTTGTTCACAGTAAGTTTAATCGCGCCACTCAATCTGTTCGTCAGGTAGGGTCTAGCATAAAGCCATTCATTTACTCCGCCGCCATCGATAAAGGCATGACGCTGGCAAGCTTAATTAACGATGCACCAGTCAATAAATGGGATAAAAGCCAAGGCACTGCTTGGCGTCCGAAAAACTCGCCACCGACATACACAGGTCCTACTCGTATGCGCGTTGGACTTGCTCAGTCAAAGAATGTCATGGCTGTACGAATATTACGTCGAGTTGGATTGGACGAGTCGATTGACTACCTAACTCGATTTGGTTTCGAAAAAGAACAACTTCCTCGCTCTGAAACCATCGCGTTAGGGGCGGGTAGTTTAACTCCAGTGAAAATGGCTCAAGGCTATTCTGTCTTCGCGAATGGCGGCTATTTTGTCGAGCCCTACTACATAAGCCGTGTGGAAGACGCATTTGGTAGACCAATATTGGAAGCGAATCCAAAGGTGGTGTGCCGCAAAGATTGCCAAGTCCAAAAAAGTAACGAATTTGAGGAGCAGGATGTCGACTCCCCTTACGCACCTCAAGTTATTTCAGAGCAAACCGCCTTCTTAATGCGCGAGATGATGTACAGCAACGTTTGGGGTGGCGGTAACTGGCGTAAAGGCACTGGCTGGAATGGCACTGGCTGGCGGGCTAAGAAATTAGGGCGTCGCGATGTGGGCGGAAAGACAGGAACCACCAACGACTCTAAAGACGCATGGTACAACGGTTACGCACCAGGAATGGTGGCCATTGCATGGGTCGGTTTTGATAATCACCAAAGAGAGCTCGGTCGCAGTGTGGTAAACCCGAACTTAGGTAAAGACCAAATTACCGGAGCAGAAGCGGGGGCGAAAACAGCCCAACCAGCTTGGGTGAATTTTATGAAAGTTGCACTGGAAGATGTCCCCGCCGTCCGTAAAAAATTACCTGCGGGTATCATTCGTACCCGAATTGATGCGGAATCAGGGTTGCTTACCAACAAATCTGACGACTCAACCATGTTTGAATATTTCAGACGTGGAACGGAGCCAAGAGAGTACGCTCACGATCCGATAAGCGAAGCCATATACAGCGAGGATGGTGAAGAGCTGTTTTAAACGAGCGAGTTAACTCCAGTAACCCCTACACTCGTATAAAACAAAAAAGGCGCATCAGCGCCTTTTTTAATTCCCAATAATCACCAGCCCTTTTTTTATACAAGCTCTGAAATACTCTCAGCCAGCTGTTCAAAACGGTTTCGAAGCGGAGAGCCCGGTCGATAAACCAACACTATGCGACGGCTTGGTTGGGGGTTACTGGCGCGTACGTAGCATACGCCATCACGCTTTTTCTCAGCGGGAACCGACAATGCAGGCAACAAGGTAATGCCACCACCTGCGGCAACCATGTTTCGCAGTGTTTCAAGGCTAGTAGCTTTAAAGCGTTCATCATCACGCGCCCCCGCAGCAAAACAAAACCCTAGCGCCTGATCCCGTAAACAATGCCCATCACCTAATGCAAGAACGGTCTTACCATTCAGTTCAAGCATGTCTATTTCATCTCGTTCTGCCCATTCGTGATCACAAGGTACAGCAACGCTCATGGGTTCGTTGTAAAGATCCAACTCTTTAAAGGGCTCCGTCTCGGCAACCGAAGCCAACACTAAACAATCTAACCGCCCTTCTTCAAGTTGCCTAACAAGCTGATGGGTTTGCGCTTCATGTAAAAACAACTCTAAGTCTGGGAACTGTTCTTTAAGCTGTGGAATGATTTTAGGGAGCAAGTAAGGACCAACCGTAGGAATAAAGCCGATGTGCAAAGGACCACTCATCTCTTTGCCTTGCAAGGTTGCCATATCGGTAAATAACTTCACTTCACCCAGAATTCTCTTCGCTTGATCCACAAGCTGCAAACCCGACTCGGTAAACAATACTCTGCGGCTACTGCGCTCTAAAAGCGCTGTCCCTAACTCATCTTCCAACTTGCGAATCTGACCACTCAACGTGGGCTGGCTAACAAAACACGCTTCTGCAGCTTTGCGAAAGTGTTTGTGCTCAGCGAGAGACACTAGGTATTCGAAATCACGAATGTTCATCTTTCCACCCTAAAATAGAAATTATCTATCAATACCATAACAATAAACGATTGGAGCTATCAACCCGATCGTTGAATAATGGACTCAACAAAACGAAACAGGCTGAATAAACAAAAGCCAGCTACGCTGATTAAGGTCGGCTACACGTAAGAATTCAAAAATCCAAAGAGGAAACCAACATGTTCGCATCAAAAGAAGGTCAAACTGTACCACAGGTCACTTTTCCGACTCGCAAAGGCGATGCTTGGGTAAACGTGACATCAGATGACCTTTTCAAAGATAAGACGGTCATCGTATTCAGCTTACCCGGTGCATTTACGCCAACATGTTCATCAAGCCACCTACCACGCTACAACGAACTGTTCTCTGTATTCAAAGAACACGGCGTCGATGAAATCGTCTGTATGTCTGTGAATGACACTTTTGTTATGAATGCTTGGAAAGAAGACCAAGAAGCAGGGCACATTTCTTTCATCCCAGACGGAAATGGCGAATTTACTGATGGCATGGGCATGTTAGTCGATAAAAATGACATCGGCTTCGGTAAGCGTTCATGGCGCTACAGCATGCTGGTGAAGAATGGCGTTGTTGAGAAGATGTTCGTTGAACCAAACGAGCCGGGTGACCCGTTCAAGGTTTCGGATGCAGATACTATGCTTGGTTATATCGCTCCGGATTACAAAACTCAGGAATCCATCACTGTATTTTCAAAGCCAGGTTGCCCTTTCTGTGCGAAGGCGAAACAAAATCTGATTGATAACGGTCTTCAATATGAAGAAGTGATTCTGGGTAAAGATGCAACAACCGTTAGCTTACGAGCTATCACCGGTCGCGCAACAGTTCCACAAGTATTCATTGGTGGTAAACACATTGGTGGCAGTGAAGAACTCGAAAGCTTTCTTCTTAAGTAATCCAAAGTAACGACGTATTCCTGAACTAAGCCCGAGGAAACTCGGGCTTTTCATTCCAAACCGACATTAAAGAGAATCCATTATGAAACAACTGAATGTTGATGTAGCGATTATTGGTGGCGGCACCGCTGGTCTAGGCGCATATCGAACCGCAAAAGCGCATACATCAAATGTCGTGATGATTGAAGGCGGCCCTTACGGTACAACATGTGCTCGCGTAGGTTGTATGCCGTCTAAATTGCTCATTGCAGCTGCTGAAAGTGTTCACCAAATTGAAAAAGCACCAGGCTTCGGTATTCACCCACAAGGTGAGATCGTCATCAATGGTCGTGAAGTAATGGATAGAGTAAAGCGCGAACGTGATCGCTTCGTCGGGTTTGTGTTAGAAGGTGTGGATGACATTCCAGCAGAAGACAAAATATCGGGCTATGCAAAATTCGTCGATAACAACACCCTGATCATCGATGAACATACTGAAGTAAAGGCGCAACAAATTGTGATTGCCACAGGTTCTCGCCCTGCATACCCAGGTGTCTGGAATGAGTTAGGCGATCGCCTTATCGTTAATGATGATGTGTTTGATTGGGATGATCTTCCTGGCTCTGTCGCGGTATTTGGACCAGGGGTAATTGGCTTGGAATTAGGGCAGTCACTCCACCGATTAGGGGTTGATGTCAAGCTGTTTGGTTTAGGTGGGCAAGTCGGTCCGCTAACCGATCCTGAAGTCATGGCTTACGCTAACAAAGCTTTCAGTGAAGAGTTTTACCTAGATGCCGATGTCAAAGTCGAAAGCATGAAGCGCGTCGGTGATAAGGTTGAGATCCAATTTATTAATCACGACGGCGAGCTTGAAACCTTCGTTACCGATTACGTATTGGCTGCAACGGGTCGCCGCCCGAATGTCGACAAACTGGATCTGGAAAATACGGATATAGATTTAGATGATCGAGGTGTCCCAAAAGCAGATCACTACACACTGCAAACGTCAGTTGAAAATATCTTTATCGCTGGCGATGCAAGCAACCAGATCCCGCTGCTTCACGAAGCCGCCGATCAAGGTCGTATTGCAGGCGATAATGCGGGTCGCTTCCCAGACATCCGAGCAGGGCTGCGTCGTTCTTCTATCTCCGCAGTATTCTCGGATCCTCAAATCGCAATGGTGGGTGAAACTTTTCAACAGATCACTCAACGTTTAGGTAACTGCGGTTGTTTTGCAACGGGTGAAGTGTCGTTCGAAAGCCAAGGTCGCTCTCGCGTTATGCTGCGCAATAAAGGCGTCTTGCACGTATACGGGGAACAAGGTACAGGTCGATTCTTAGGTGCAGAAATGATGGGACCGAATGCAGAACATTTAGCTCACCTTCTAGCCTGGGCTCACCAAAACAAAATGACCATATCTGAAATGCTGGACATGCCTTTCTATCACCCTGTGATTGAAGAAGGGGTTCGAACAGCACTTCGTGACTTAAATGCCAAGTTACACCTTGGTCCAGAAATGATTGAGCACTGCTTGGATTGCGGTCCGGGTTGTTAATTCAACCCAGCCAACAAAGTACACTACTTAAAATAAGAAATTGCTTCTAAGTCCTTTTTTACCCTGACTTTTCTCCAGAGTCAGGGTCTTTTCATATTAATTTCATCTAAATTTGAACTTGCATCCTTATGATACGCAATTCGTTTAGCTATAATTCTTGAAAGAATTATTTAACGAAAAGCGACTTTATGCCGTGTCGAACATGCCAAGAAAACTGGTTTTGGAAGAAAATAGGCCGTTGCCAGCGATGCATGGATCAACTCACCGTACTTTCGGTTGTCTGTTGGGTTATTTGGTGGTTCATCTTAAAAGAATCCCCCAATAGTATTCAGTCTGTGACGTTAATTTTTGCTGGCTTTGCTTTCAATGGCTTACTTGCCATGCACTTGTGGATGAGGTTTGTAATTTTTCCTTGGCAAGCTCGCAATAAAAAACCGCGCTGATTTCTGCGCGGCTTCTATTGTATGAAGGCTACTTCTTAATACTTACTTAGTTAGCCTTAACGCTTCATCAATCACATGATAAATGTAGTTTTGCTCTACCACGCCTTGGAATAGCCAAGCTTGCGGACCACGAGCAAAAATCGCTACATCTTCCCCAGAGTGTGTTTCTGAGCCTAACTTGACCAATGCTTGCTGTAAGTAATCTAGCTTGAGTACTTCTTCTTCCGACAAATCACTTCGCTTCCCTTCTACTGCACCAGGGCCATTACCATACGCCAATGTAGTGTAGTTTTTTCCAAATTCATCCTTATTGAATTTACCTTTGGATTTGGATAGACCAAGAATGGGGTTACCGCGTTCTGCATAGCCGTTTGAAATCAAAGTATGCGCGTGGTCGGCTGTTACAACGATCAGCGTCTCCTTTGGATCCGTCATTTCCAAAGCCGCTTTAATGGCGCGGTCATATTCCACCGTATCTTCAAGAGCTCGCGCAGCATTGCCTGCGTGGTGAGCGTGATCGATACGACCCGATTCCACCATAAGCAGATAGCCCTTCTTATTATTTTTCAAGATTTCGATGGCTTTGGATGTCATTTCAGCCAGCGATGGCTCGTTGTTTTCCTTTACGCGATCAGCTTCATACTGCATATGGCTACTTTCAAATAACCCAAATGCTCGTTTGGTGTTTCCATTCAGCTTATCGAAACCAGCTCGGTCGTAAACATAGCTCCCTTGCGGGTAGCGTTCTTCCCATTCTTTGACTAAGTTGCGCCCATCTTTTCTCTTGCCTTTCTTACCTTCTGGATCGGTCATCGTATTGGGAATGAATTCACGCCTGCCGCCTCCAAATGCCACTTGGAAACCATTACCGGAATCAAATTCGACAAACTGCGAAGCAATGTCTTTACAACCTGTGCTTTTAGCGATGTTTGGCAACTTACCGTCGTTTTCCCAATTGCGGTCAGCACTATGCGCGTAGGCCGTCGCAGGAGTGGCATGAGTTAAACGCGCTGTAGAAACAACACCTAACGCCAATCCTTTTTCACCCGCCATTTGGAAAGCTGTTTTGACTTCATTGCCCTTTTGAGTGTTGCAAAAACCACGTTGAACATTGTCATTCACGTTAATGATGCCCGCTTTGGTTTTCACCCCTGACACCATTGCGGTTGCTGTTCCTGCCGAATCTGGGGTTTGCATATCAGTGTTGTATGTTTTGGATAATGCTGTGTGTGGCAAACGCTCCATGGCCAACACAAACTCTTCACCCTTTTGACCTTTTTGCTGACCGGCATAAATACGCGCAGCAGTTATGGTGCCAACGCTCATGCCGTCGCCCACAAACAAGATCACATTTTTTGCAGGTCCATCAATTGGCTTAAGCTCTTTTGCAGCAGCAATCGCGCTTTTTGCTTCTTGGTACCACGTATCTGATTGTTGAGGCACATTGGCGTTTACGGTCGCTACTGCCATGACACCAATTGCTAGTGTAGAAAGTTGAAGCCCTTTCATGGGGATATCTCCGAAGTAGTTTGATAATCAACGGAGGACACTCTAAAGATCAAAAAGTATGCTTAGGTATCAATGAAGTGAATGTTTCATGAAAATTTAATGAATATGTAATGTTATAACAAATCAAATAAATAGCAGGGGGAAATTAAAACTGAGCTGGATTGGAAAAAGAAAAAAGCCCCTAAGCCAAATCTGGTTAGGGGCCTTCTTAGATTCATCTAAGAAAAAGCAGTGGTATTAATATGACCGTGCTCTTCCTTAATAAGTTCCCAAAAAAGATCAATTTTCTTTAAAAAGATCTGAGCTGATTCAAAAACTGTTTTTAATCACACTGTTATGCAACGTTAACCTTAGTGATCACTTGTTCTGATAGGTTGATCTCCAGCGCGACTTCATCACATGCATGCGTTCTTGGACACTGATCACAGTCCTTCAATACTTTCTCTGGCAGAAGAGATTTTGATGTCGGGATGAAACTGTACTTCATGAAGAATTCAGGCACTCGAGTCAACACAAACACTTTCTTAATCGCCATCTGGCGTGCTTTTTCAGTCAGGTGTGCAACAAGTGCGCTTCCTTGCCCTTGGCCCTGCCACCCGGCTTCAACACCAAGCGAGCGGATTTCAGCTAACCCAGAGTCATAAACATACAGGGATGCACAGCCCGTCACCTCACCATGATGTTCAGCAACAGCAAAAGAACCAACATCGCGAACCAGCTCGTTACGTGTGCGTGGAAGGTTCTCACCTAACCCTGCCCAGTACGCCACCATGCCTTCTAACGCATCAATATCGGTTAAGCGCGCCGCACGTACTTTCACCCCTGATGTGTCTCTTTGGACAATGCGTTGTTCGGCTTGTTCTACGGCATAAGCAACTTGTTTTGGCGAAACACCACCCAGTGCAGAGCGTTTTTCTAAGCAGGACTCAATTGTTAGAATGTTGTACACGTCATCTTCGATAACATCGGAGAACTCTTTCAGTTCTGCAATCGATAGCTCTTCTAGCGCACAACCCTTGGCAATCGCAGCAACAACCGCTACACCCACAATATGGTGAGCCTCACGGAATGGAATGTCTTTTGCGACAAGGTAATCGGCTAGCTCTGTCGAGTTGGCATACCCTTGTTTCGCAGCTTCCAACGTACGCTCGCCATTCACTTTAATTCCATCAAAGCAAAGCGCAGCCATTTCCATACATTCATTCCAGCTGTCTAGCGCATCAAACAGACCTTCTTTGTCTTCTTGCATGTCTTTGTTGTACGCTAGAGGCAGTGCTTTCACGGTCATCATCATGCCAGCCATTGCACCGTAAACACGTCCACACTTACCGCGGATCAATTCAAGTGCATCTGGGTTTTTCTTCTGTGGCATCAGTGAAGAACCGGATGTCACGGTATCCGCCAACTCAATGAAGTTAGATTCGCCTGAATTATAGAAAATCATATCTTCTGCCAAACGAGACAAATGAAGCATAGAAATAGAGGCTACTGACATAAGCTCCATAACATGGTCACGATCAGATACCGAATCGAGGCTGTTACGCGTTGCACGGCGGAAGCCAAGGCTATGCGCAAGAGCTTCACGATCCATTGGGTAAGCTGTGCCTGCAAGCGCACCGGAACCCAGTGGACAAGTATCTAGGCGCTTGATGGCATCCGAAAGGCGAGAATAATCACGCTCGAACATTTCAACGTAAGCCAAACACCAATGGGCAAACGTCACAGGTTGAGCACGCTGTAAATGTGTATAACCAGGAAGCACGGTACCTTGATGTGCTTTAGCCACTTCAACCATCTGACCTTGCAGGCGATCGAGCGCCATCAATAACTGATGACCTTGCTGGCGGCACCAGAGTTTAAGATCCGTGGCGACCTGATCGTTACGAGAACGACCGGTGTGCAGCTTTTTACCCAAGTCACCAACTTTACCTATCAACTGCTGTTCTACCCAACTATGGATATCTTCAGCATCCGAGCGCAAAATCTGCTCGGGATCTTCCATCACTTCAAGCTTGAGCTCATTCAGCGCTAGCTCTAATTTTTGTTGTTCATCCTCATTCAAAACGTTTACCGACAGCAGGGCTTTAGACCACGCAATCGACCCAACAATATCCTGCTCTGCCAATCGGTAGTCGAATCGCAAAGAATCATTGAATTGTTTGAATCTGGTGTCTGCTGCTTGGGTAAATCTACCGCCCCATAATGCCATGGCGTCTCTCCTGAGTTGCGGCTCTGAATCTTTCAGAGCCTCATTTGCTTGCTTGTGTAATGTGCTTAAAAAGCTGTGATAAATGTACGAGTCGTTCGCTTATTTTTTATTTTCGTTCAAAGCGCGAATGCGGCTAGACAGAGAGTAAAGGCGGATGAAACCACCAGCATGACTTTGGTCATACACTTCGTCTTCACCAAACGTAGCAAACTCTTCAGAGTACAAGCTGTTGTCTGAACGCTTTTGCATTACGGTTGCTTGACCTTTGTACAGTTTGATCACGACTTCGCCGTTCACATCTTGCGCCAACTCCTCTGTAGCTGCAAGGAGAGACTTACAAAGCGGTGTAAACCAACGACCGTCATAGACAAGGTGAGAAGCTTTTAAGCCCAACTCTTCACGGAATTCAAACGCCGATTTGTCTAACACCAATTGTTCTACAGCACGCAGCGCTTCCATCATGATCGCGCCACCCGGAGTTTCGTAACAGCCACGAGATTTCATTCCCACAAGACGGTTCTCAACGATATCAATACGACCAACACCGTGTTTTGCGCCTTTCTCGTTTAGGTAAACCAATGCGTTGTATGGTGTCATCGCTTCATCATCGACAGCGACAACAGCGCCTTTTTCTACTTTCAGTGTCACGCTTTCAGATTCGTTTGGCGCTTGCTCTGGATCAACGGTCCAAACCCAGCAATCATCATTCGGTGCATTCCATGTATCTTCTAATACACCGCCTTCTGTTGAAATGTGCCATGCATTCGCATCACGTGAATAAATCTTAGTTAATGAAGCCGTACATGGAATGTTGCGCTCTGCTAAGTAATCTAAACACTCTTCACGACTCACTAGATCCCACTCACGCCATGGTGCAATCACGTGTAGATCCGGTGCAAGTGCAGCAAATGCGCCTTCGAAACGAACTTGGTCATTACCTTTACCCGTACAGCCATGGCATAACGCATCGGCACCCACTTTACGCGCCACCTCAACCTGTGCTTTAGCAATGATTGGACGAGCCATAGACGTACCCAGTAGGTATTTGCCTTCGTACAGCGCACCTGTTTTTAATGTCGGGTAGATGTAATCTGCCACCATTTCTTCTTTTAGGTCCGCGATGTAGCACTCAGAAGCGCCGGATGCTTTGGCTTTTTCTTCAATGCCTTCAAGCTCTTCCGCACCTTGACCAACATCAGCAACAAATGCCACAACTTCACAATCGTAGTTTTCTTTTAGCCATGGAATGATCACTGATGTGTCCAGACCGCCAGAGTAGGCAACGACTACTTTTTTTACGTTTACTTTGCTCATTTTACTTCTCCTAATCCTTGGGTCTGCACTTGGCGGTCAGCGCCCAAAAGGTCATACAAAATTGGTTTATTCAGGTAAGAACTGCGTACCGATATTGGTACCAGAAAATAAATCGGTCAGTTTTTCAGGGTAACGCCATGTCGCTACCTGAATCGGACGTCCAAGATCGTTAGCCGCTTTCAATGCAGCGTGCACTTTTACGATCATGCCGTCAGTAATCACTTTGCCTTCAATAAGTTGAAGAGCCTCGGCTTTGTCTAAGCTGTTCAGTAGGTGCCCTTTGCCATCTAGTACGCCACTCACATCAGACAGCAAGACCAATTCAGCATCCAATGCGCCCGCTACAGCTACTGCTGCTTGGTCGGCATTGACGTTCATAAGTTGCCCTTCTTCTGTCATACCTATCGAACTGATGATCGCGATAGCGCCTGTATTCATTACGGCTTGAAGGACATCAGGATTCCCCGGAGTCGCATTGCCTACTGCACCCAGCTCTGGGTTCAGCTCTGTCACTTGGCACAATCCGCCATCAGCAAGACTCAATCCAACCGCATTAACGCCAGACTTAATCGCTTCGCCTTGAAGTAGCTTGTTTGCTGTACCTGCTAACGCACCAGCAATGAACGGAATTTGGTCGTAAGGAGTGATGCGCAATCCATCTTTTTTAAAGGTGGCCAATTGAAGCTTGCTCATCAAGTCATCGACAAGGTAGCCACCACCATGAACAATCACAATCGCGCGCTGCGCTGACTGTTGGTAATCTTTAATTGCACCGAAGAGCTTTCCAAGCGTTTCACTGCATTCTAATGCGGCTCCGCCCAGTTTTACGACAAGTGGGGTTTGTATGCTCATCATCACTTCCTTAAATCAATGCTGTGAGAGGCTCGTAGCCATAACGAAGGTTCAAACACTGCATTGCTTGGCTTGAAGCGCCTTTCAGCAGATTGTCGATTGCCGATACAACGATCACGTGTTCACCCTGAACTTTCCAACCCAAGTCGTTAAATGGCGTATTTTCTACTTGTAGGATGGTCGGCAGTTGATCATCAAACAAACGTACAGCTGGCTTGTCGCCATAAGCATTGTGAAAAGCATCGGTTACTTGTTGAAGAGTCGCACCCGCTTTTAGCTTCATGGTTATGGTCGCTAAGATGCCACGTTTAAAGTTACCAAGATGAGGCGTGAAAATAACATCGCACCCAAGGTGTGAAGCTATTTCTGGCTGATGGCGGTGAGTAAACACACCGTAAGCTTGCATCGATACTTCGCAGAAGCTGTTGGTCATTGTGGCTTTTCTGCCTGCACCTGAAACACCGGAAGTCGCGTTAATTACCGGCCATTGCGACGTTTCAATCAGACCTGCTGCTAAAAGAGGCTTAATCGCCAATTGTGATGCCGTTGGATAACATCCTGGTACAGCCACAAGCTGAGCTTCTGAAATAGCGGCTTCATTCCATTCAGCTAAACCGTATACAGCTTTATCTAGCCATTCTGGGTTGCTGTGTTCAAACCCGTAGTAATCTGGGTAAAAGTTTTCTTTCTGCACCCGATAAGCGCCAGATAAGTCAAAGACTGTGCAGCCGTGCTCTAATAATGTCGGGGCTAGATCGTGACTGACTTCATGTGCGGTTGCCAAAAATACCACGTCGGACTCTTTAGCAACGGCTTTAAGATCGGTTAATGGAGTGACAGGCATGTCCACTACACCCGATAACTTCTTATGTAACTCTGATACCGGCTTATTTGCGTCGACACTATTGGCGGACACATACAAACCTGATAGCTTGAGATTTGGGTGTTTGGCGACCATCAGAGCAAGTTCTGCACCTGTGTATCCGCTGGCACCAATGATTGTGGTTTTTAACATCTGCAACACATCCAATTTCGCTTGTCACTTAATTTCTACAAAAGTGACTATCCATACTTGATTATTAACTCTATTTGAGTTTTTATTCACTTATTGTGATTTAATATGTGTTTTATCGTTTTAAGCTTAGTCTGTCAACAGTGGAAGTGAAGTTAATATGCAAATACCCGGTTTTATCGATATCTACGGTGGCTTAATTTCCACCTCCTCTATTAGCTCGAGTGATGCGAGTTGGGATGAAGGAAACAGTGAAGTCATTGCGAAACTTGCCACATGGTTTAATGACTTGGGATTCGAAACGGACGTTGTTGAAGTCGAAAAAGGCAAACATAACCTGATTGCCAAAATGGGACAGGGAGAGGGCGGCTTATTGTTAGCGGGTCACTCCGATACTGTTCCTTTCGACGAAGGACGTTGGAATTTCGATCCTCATGCATTAACAGAAGCAAACAATCGTTTTTATGGTTTGGGTACAGCCGACATGAAAGGCTTTTTCGCTTTTATATTGGAAGCTGTTAAAAGCGTCGACTGGAGTACACAAACAAAGCCACTTTATGTACTGGCTACGTGTGACGAAGAAACCACCATGCTCGGCGCGCGCCACTTCACTCAAGACGCCCCGTTTAAACCGGATTACTGCATTATCGGCGAACCCACTAGCTTGGTTCCGATTCGAGGACACAAAGGCCATGTAGCAAATGCTGTGCGTGTGACAGGTCATTCAGGGCATTCGTCAAACCCTGCTTTGGGTGTCAACGCCATAGAAATAATGCATGAAGTGCTTTTTGCGCTCATGCAGCTTCGAGACCAGTTGATTAAAACCTACCACCATCCGGGCTTTGAGATCCCAACTCCAACCCTAAACCTAGGGCATATTCATGGTGGGGACAGTGCTAACCGAATATGTGGTTGTTGCGAGCTTCACTACGATGTAAGACCATTACCAGGTATCAGCCTTGATGGATTGGACAACCTTCTGCGCGATGCGCTTAAAGAAGTCGAAGCCAAGTGGCTAGGAAGAATCGAGATTCAACCATTACATGATCCTATCCCTGGCTATGAGTGTAATCACGATCACCCGTTCATTGGTGGAATGGAAGCCATCTGTGAAAAGACAAGTGAAACCGTAAATTATTGTACTGAAGCCCCTTTCTTACAGCAGCTTTGCCCCACTCTCGTCCTTGGGCCAGGTTCGATTGACCAAGCCCATCAGCCAGATGAATATCTTGCTTTTGAGTTTATCGACCCTACCATCGATGTTTTGAAGAAAGCCATTCACCAATACTGTTTCTAAACATTTCAAAAGAATAATCTCTAAAAGCGCAGGCAACTGCGCTTTTTTAACGCTTCTTAAACCAGACCACATCAAGCTTCAGCAAATATTGAAAGAAAATTTCACAATAGCGCTACAAAGCGCGTATCAAAAATGAGCAATATCAATAGTTGCCCGAATTCCGTTGTTTTAGTGTCGGATTATTTGACTCAAGCCAAACAATTTCGCTAGATTGTGGGCTTAAACAAAACATCGGATGTAATAAATTTACGAGGCGGGAAACAATGAATGAAAAATATGCCGCGCTAAAAAGCAATGTGAGCATGCTAGGTCGATTACTTGGCAATACCATTCAAGATGCACATGGTGAGGCAATCCTAGAGAAAGTCGAAACCATTCGTAAACTCTCAAAATCAGCACGAGGGGGCAGTCAGGAAGACCGCGAAAATCTCATAAAAGAAATTGAAAGCCTACCAGATGAGCAGCTCACACCCGTTGCTCGTGCATTCAATCAATTTCTAAACCTCACAAACATGGCAGAGCAATACCACACTATTTCTCGTCATTGTGAGGAACACGTCTGCGAACCAGACGCCATTAACAGTCTATTTTCAAAGCTAAGCCAAAGCGACATCAGTAAACTCGATACTGCTCAAGCTGTTCGTGATTTGAATATCGAGCTGGTGCTAACGGCGCACCCGACAGAAATTACGCGTCGCACCATGATCAACAAACTGGTCAAGATCAACGAATGTCTTTCGAAGCTAGAGCTTAGCGATCTATCGTACAAAGAGCGTGAAAAAACAGAGCGCCGCTTAGAGCAGCTTATCGCACAGGCATGGCACTCTGACGTGATCCGCCAGCAACGCCCAACGCCAATCGATGAAGCGAAATGGGGTTTTGCTGTTGTCGAAAATTCATTATGGCAAGGTGTACCTGATTTCCTACGCGAGTTAGATGAACGTTTGGAAGGTTATCTTGGCGAAGGTTTACCTATTGATGCAAGACCCGTCCATTTCTCGTCTTGGATGGGAGGTGACCGCGATGGTAACCCATTTGTTACCCATACCATAACTCGTGAAGTGATGTTGTTGTCTCGCTGGAAAGCTGCAGACCTATACCTAAATGACATTAACGAGCTGGTTAGCGAATTATCGATGACCAAATGCAGTGACGCATTACGTGAGTTAGCCGGTGAAGGGGAACATGAACCTTATCGTGCAATCCTAAAGCGTATCCGTACAACGCTCACCGAAACTCGTGACATTCTCGAAGCCAAAATCAATGGAGAGCAACTGGCAGTAAAAGCGCCATTGAAATCTAATGAGCAACTTTGGGAACCACTTTATGCGTGTTACCAATCTTTGCATGAGTGTGGCATGGGCGTCATTGCCGACGGTTCTCTGCTAGATACACTCCGTCGAATCAAATCATTTGGCATTCATCTGGTACGCCTCGACATTCGCCAAGAAAGTACGCGTCACTCGGATGTATTGTCAGAGCTAACACGTTACCTTGGTATTGGCGATTACGATCAATGGAGCGAACAAGATAAAGTCGCTTTCCTCACTGCGGAACTTAGCTCTAAGCGCCCACTATTGCCGCGAGGCTGGGAACCATCAGAACCTGTAAAAGAGGTGTTGGATACCTGCCGCATCGTGGCAAGCCAGCCTCGTGAAGCTTTTGGTGCCTATGTAATTTCTATGGCAAGAACCGCTTCAGACGTACTTGCTGTGCATTTATTACTTCAAGAGTCAGGTTGTCCATATCGCATGGACGTTTGTCCACTGTTCGAAACACTGGAAGATTTGAATAACGCTGAAGCCGTTATCACCCAGTTAATGGGGATCGACCTATACCGCGGTTTCATTCAAAACCACCAAATGGTCATGATCGGTTACTCAGATTCTGCGAAAGATGCAGGTGTCATGGCTGCGGGCTGGGCGCAATATCGCGCAATGGAAGCCTTAGTGAAAGTGTCGGAAGAAGCGGGGATCGAGCTGACCTTGTTCCATGGTCGTGGTGGTACGGTTGGTCGTGGTGGTGCGCCTGCACATGCCGCATTGCTTTCTCAACCACCGAAAAGTCTAAAAGGCGGTCTGCGCGTAACTGAACAAGGTGAAATGATCCGCTTTAAGTTGGGTTTACCTGAAGTGGCGGTTAACAGCTTCAACATGTACGCCAGTGCAATATTAGAAGCCAACCTGCTGCCACCGCCGGAACCAAAACAAGAGTGGCGTGACTTGATGGACACCCTATCTGAAGTATCTTGTGAAGCCTATCGTGGGGTTGTTCGTGGCGAACCTGATTTCGTACCGTATTTCCGCGCGGCAACACCAGAGCTTGAACTAGGCATGCTGCCATTAGGTTCTCGCCCATCAAAGCGTAACCCTAACGGTGGTGTCGAAAGCTTGCGTGCCATTCCATGGATTTTCTCATGGAGCCAAAACCGCTTGGTATTACCAGCATGGTTAGGTGCCGGAGAGGCGATTCAGTATTCGGTCGATCAAGGGCACCAATCATTACTGGAATCAATGTGTCGTGAATGGCCTTTCTTCTCTACACGATTGGGCATGCTGGAAATGGTGTATTCGAAATGTAATATCGAGATCTCAAGCCTGTACGATCAGAAGTTAACAGACAAATCTTTGTGGGCTCTGGGCGACAAACTGAGAGCTCAATTACAAAAAGACATTAAAGCTGTACTCAATGTTGAGAATAATGAAAATTTAATGCAGAGTGATCCGTGGGGATTAGAATCTATCCGCCTTCGTAACATCTATGTAGAGCCGTTGAATATGCTGCAAGCAGAACTGCTTTACCGTACAAGGCAGACAGAAACGCCATCGACAGAGCTTAAAGAAGCATTAATGGTCACAATTGCAGGTATTGCAGCAGGAATGCGCAACACTGGGTAACCAGTTATTTATTCTTTAAATGAGACAAAAAGCCGCTAGATGCGGCTTTTTGTATGGCTAGCGTTTGCTATTGAGAATTTTGTCAGTTTTTCAAACCATTCATATTTTTTATTCTACTTAATGCTTATTATTATTGATATGCTTACTAACCGCTGTAAATTTACTAATAACTATCCGCAGCAATTCTATGGCATTGGCATTTGTTTCTAAGGTAGCAAATTCAATAGCTGCCATTTTCTAGGTGATGTAAGGCTAAGAAGGTGACAGAGCCATCTAAATTTGTCTTTAGATTGGTATGAACGCATTAACACACTATACAAACGTGCCAAAGAAGCACACTCGGTGTTTACGCGTTCAAGTTTTACAGTTTGATTGACCATTGGATTGAAGACATGTCATTACCGCACGTAATCCTTACTGTTTTAAGTACTCGTGATGCAACTGGATACGACATCACAAAAGAGTTCTCATACAGTATTGGCTATTTTTGGAAAGCAAGTCACCAACAAGTATACCGCGAGCTAAACAAAATGGCTCAAAACCAACTTGTGACTTGCGTGCTTGAGCCGCAAGAGGGCAAACCAGACAGGAAAGTTTATTCAATTACAGAAGAAGGACGCCGAGCGCTCGGGGAGTGGTTTGACCAACCAACTGCACACCCAACCGTTCGCGATGAGTTCTCTGCCAAGTTAATGGCATGTTCCGTACAACCTTCTACTTCGTATATTGAACAGCTGACTGGCTTGATTGAAGAGTCTCGTCAACTAGTGAACCACTACAAAGAAATTGAGTCGGTTTACTACGCGACACCAAGCACTTTAGACAAGCAAGCTCGTTTAGAGCGATTAACCCTTCGTCGCAACTTGTTGCTTCGTAATACATGGGTTGCTTGGGCAGAAGAAGCGCTTGCAGAACTAGAAGCTATGGCGTAAATCTTCGCTATTAATAAAAAAGGTTGGTGCATACACCAACCTTTTTTTGTGTCTTACCGTTCACTTTCGAACCGAATTTAAACTACGCTTGAGGGCGAACACCCAATGTGTGGCATAACGCGTATGTCATCTCAGCACGGTTTAGCGTATAGAAGTGGAAATCTTTTACACCTTCTCGGCTTAGAATTCTGACCATATCAATTGCTTGGCTTGCGCCCACCAGCTGACGTGTCGTTGGGTCGTCATCCAATCCTTCAAATTGCTTCGCCATCCACCCTGGAACTTTTACGTTATTGATGTCCGCAAAGCGAGAAGCCTGCTTAAAGTTCGATACTGGTAAGATTCCCGGAACAATCTCAACATCAATTCCAGCCGCTACACAGCGGTCACGGAAACGAAGATAACTCTCTACGTCGAAAAAGAACTGAGTGATCGCACGGTTCGCTCCTGCATCCACTTTGCGCTTCAAATTCAGCAAATCTGCTTGTGCGCTTTTTGCTTCTGGGTGTACTTCAGGGAATGCCGCAACAGAAATATCAAAATCGTGCTGTGACTTCAGTAATTCGACCAAATCAGAAGCATACATATCGGGAGCACCACCACCTGGTGGAATATCACCGCGCAGCGCCACAATACTTTCAATGCCGTTGCTCCAGTAATCATTAGCAATGTTCACCAATTCATCACGTGACGCATCAATACACGTTAAGTGTGGTGCTGCAACCAAACCCGTTTGGTCTTTGATTTCTTTGATAATCGAGTGCGTGCGATCGCGCTCTCCAGAGTTTGCTCCGTACGTAACTGAAACGAACTTTGGTTGTAAAGTTTTCAGGCGGTGCACTGAGTTCCAAAGTGTTTCTTCCATTTTTTCACTACTTGGTGGAAAAAACTCAAATGAAACATTGATGTCATCAGAAAGCTCAGCAACGTTCTGATTCAAAGCATCTATATGACTTGCGTGGGTATAACTCATGCTTCTCTCCCTGTGGCACCACCACAAAAAATTCTTTTAAAATTCTCAGCGACGTTTAGACGTCTATATGTCCAAAGGATGTCTTTTATCCGATTTAATGTCAACCAGAACATCATGAATTTTATTCATGATGAAGTTACGCATTTTTCATTAATAAAAATCCACAGCATTTTAATGGGTTTGGAGCAACAAAAAAGAGCACTGAGTGCCCTTTCGATATAATAAATTGCTATAACAAATCACTAAAACAAAGAGTTATAACAAACTTGAAAGTCGATTCAGATCTGACTGAATGGCCCCTGCCGTAACGGCTTTACCTGCACCAGGGCCTCGAATAACCAATGGGTTATCTTTGTACCACTTACTCTCAATGGCAAAGATATTATCGCAAGGCAATAAATTGGCTAGTGCGTGCTCACGAGGTAACGCTTCAACACCTACTGTTGCACTGCCGCTTTTTTCGAGTCTTGCTACATAGCGCAATACTTTGTCTTCGCGTTGGGCTTTTTCAAGGCGCTCGGCTAAGTTTTCGCTCAAGATCTGCCCGTTGTCCAAAAAGTCATCCAACGGTAAATCGCGTAGTTGCTCTGGAACCAGTGATTCAACTTTCACGTTTTCAGGTTCTAGCTCCAATCCGGATTCACGCGCGAGAATCACCAACTTACGCATCACATCAGAGCCATCTAAGTCACAACGAGGATCGGGCTCCGTTAAACCTTGCTGCCAAGCAAGGTCAACTAAGTCACTGAAAGGCACCTGACCATCAAACTGTTGGAAGAGCCATGACAGCGTTCCTGAGAAGATTCCTGAAAGTGCTAGAATATCGTCCCCACTTTCACGTAAATCGCGTACTGTGTGGTTTACAGGAAGCCCTGCACCTACCGTTGCGTTATAGAACCAATGGCGACCAGTCTTTGAAAATGCATCTTGCACCTGATGATAAACGTCGCCCGGTGCCGAACCTGCGACTTTATTTGCTGAAATCAAATGGAAGCCATGCTCAGCAATACTGACATATTGATTAGACAAGGCTTCACTAGCAGTTACATCCAATACGATCACTTCATCGAATTTCTGTTGATGCGCTAATTTGTCCAACCATTCAATTCCGTCATTACTGATCGCTTCATCATCAAAACGATTGAAGACCTCTTTGGCATCAATACCATCAAAGTCCAACCAATACGTTTGGCTATCGACTACCGCAACCAAATCAAACGTTTTTCCATGACGCTTTTCAAGCTCGTCTTTTTGTTCGTCAAACAGCTCTATCCAGCTTGAACCGATATTACCTTTGCCGCACAAAGCGATAGCAACGCGTTTTTGAGCTTGGAACAACTGGCTGTGAATACCTGTGATTA
The DNA here is from genome assembly GCF_002933855.1 of Vibrio penaeicida. Lineage (GTDB taxonomy): Bacteria > Pseudomonadota > Gammaproteobacteria > Enterobacterales > Vibrionaceae > Vibrio > Vibrio penaeicida_A. The sequence goes on along the minus strand of NZ_BFAQ01000016.1, from coordinate 39,750 downwards.
AACGAGATGTATCGGTTTTACGAAGAATCGCAACTAAGCTAAGACCAGACTCAGCCTCACTAATGAACTCTACTGTGCTGTTTTTCAGTTGCTGGTAAAACCCGTAGCAGTGATTCGGGTTATTAGTTACACCTGCGCCTACCGCAGCTACCAATGAATAGCCTTCTTTCAGTTTAATTTCAGCACCAATGGAGACATCTTGTAGGTGGGAAAGCGCCTCGCCAGCCACTTCTGAGGTATACGCCAAAAGCAAGCAGCCTTGATCGCTTTGCGCTTCAAATGCCAATGGGCTGAGTTGCCCACGCGAAAGCGTTGTAAGCACTTCTTTTGCTAAACGTTCAAAATCGTGCCCGTGCCCGAAGTCCACTTTAACCAGTAACACTTCATCTAAAGAAGTAATGATTTTGGCACCACGACCCGACGCAAGAACACGCTCAATACGTGTTGAGCCTGATTCAGGTTGGTAGCTGCAACGCAAATGCAGTTCCATTGAACTTTGAGCGACAGGTTGTAACGTACGACTATGAAGAACTGGTGCCGCCAAGCGAGCCAATTCACTGGCTTCATCTAAGCGCAGTAAAGGCAGTAAGCAGGCATCTGACACTTTACGAGGGTCAGAGCTATACACCCCAGCCACATCACTCCATATGGTCACTCGGGACGCTTCTGCTAACGCACCGATGACAGTCGCTGAGTAATCTGAACCATTACGCCCGAGAAGAACCGTTTCGCTTTCTTCATTTTTTGCCATGAAGCCAGTAATCACAACTCGGCACTGTCGATGCTGTGCTAGTGATTCTTTAATTAATGGGTAAGAACGTGCTCGGTCTACTTCCGGTTGAGCTCCGTGTTCCGCGCGAAGGAAATCACGTGAATCTTGTGCAACCGCTTCTAACCCATTGTGGTTAAGAAGTTCAGCCAATAGTCTTGCCGACCATATTTCACCGTGTCCCATTGCCGATGATTTTTGAGCACTACTTAACGGGTAAGACAATTCGCCTAACCCAGAAAATTCCGTATTCAGAACATCAAGCAAAGCTGCGGCGCGATCTGCTGGCAGCAAACTTTCAATTAGATTGATTTGGTATTGTCTTAATTCTTGCAACGCTTCATGCGCTAGACGCCCATCTTTTTCTAACGCGGCTAGCCATGCAATAAGTTGGTTTGTCGTACTACCTGCCGCGGATACCACAACTAAATCGTTCGTATCCGAATATTCTTTAAGTATGCTCACGACACGTTGATAGCAATCGGCGTCAGCTAAGCTACTGCCACCAAATTTATGTAATTGACGCTCGATAGTCATTACGCCACCTCCTTGGCTTTTGCAAAGGCTTGCTCCAAGTCTGCAATCAGATCTTGCACATCTTCAAGACCCACAGACAAACGCAGCAGTGTTGGAGCAATGCCCGCTTCTTCTTGCGCTTCATCACTCATAGCACGGTGTGTCATTGAGCCTGGATGGCAGATCAAGCTTTCTACACCGCCCAAAGATTCGGCGAGTGAGAATAGCTGAAGCGAGCTAGCAAAACATTTCATTTGCTCGAAACTTCCATTTAATTCAAAACTGAGCATAGAGCCAAAGCCCGATTGTTGCTTCTTAGCGATGTCATGCCCTGGGTGCTCAGGCAAGCTTGGATGGTAAATGGTGCCAACCAGCTCATGTGTTTTCAAAAACTCCAAAATCGTGTTCGAACTCTCTTCATGAGCGCGCATACGTGCACCAAGTGTACGTAAACCTCGCAGGGTCATGTAACTGTCGAATGGCGTACCTGTTGCGCCAATGCAGTTACCCCACCATGCCAAATCTTCCGCGTGTTTTTCGTCTTTGCAGATGATCACACCACCAATCACATCAGAGTGACCATTAATAAATTTCGTTGTGGAATGAACAACGAAATCCGCCCCAAGTGTAAGAGGTTTTTGGTAAACTGGTGTTAAGAATGTGTTATCGACTGCAACAAGCGCACCGACTTGTTTTGCTTGTTCGCAAATTTTTGCAATATCAACTACACGTACCAAAGGGTTTGACGGTGTTTCAAGCAAGACCAGTTTAGGTTTTTTGCTGAGTGCTTCAGCAAGAGCGGTTTCATCGGATTGATCAACAAATTCAACTTTGAAGTCACCCTTTAGTGATCGGGTATTAAACAGACGATAAGTACCACCATAGCAATCGTGTGGCGCGACAATAAGATCATCAGGACCTAATAATGCCGTCACCCAAAGGTTAATGGCTGCTGTACCAGTATTGGTGATGATGGCGTTTGCACCTTCTTCCAGCTCCGCTAACGCTTGTTCCAGCAAGCCTCGATTTGGGTTACCTGAACGCGTGTAGTCATATTTGGGCACTTCACCAAACGCAGGAAAGCCATAGTTCGTAGACAAGTAAATTGGTGGGACAACTGCGTGATACTGAGTATCCGCTTCAATACCAGTGCGTACGGCAATAGTGGCTGGCTTTCGTTGGCTCATAAATAGGGTCTTCCTTTCCTGTGGTGCAAACTTTTCGAGCCTCTGTTATACCAATTACGAACGCGAGTTAACATGCGTGTAACGTGTTTTAACAGAGATAGTCACGATTAATATGCAATACTTTAGCGCTCTCATTTTAGGACGTCAACACTTCTAGACGTCCATATGTCTTTGCTTGTGGCAGTAAAAGTCGCTAAAATCGTTTTTTATGAACGGCTAAGTCGCTAAAACACATGAAAAGAGCTTTCTGTGCGGAGTAGCCATATAACTTAGATAAATAATAATTGAAGGTGCGCAATGGCAGATTGGAATGGCGAGTACATAAGCCCCTATGCTGAGCATGGTAAGAAAAGCGAACAAGTAAAAAAAATTACAGTATCGATTCCGTTAAAAGTACTTAAGGTACTGACGGACGAAAGAACACGCCGCCAAATCAACAATCTGCGTCATGCCACCAACAGCGAGCTGCTTTGTGAAGCTTTTCTACATGCTTATACTGGTCAGCCGTTACCAACAGATGAAGATTTGAGAAAAGATCGCCCAGACGACATCCCAAGTGAAGTGAAAAAAATCATGACGGAAATGGGTATTGAATTCGAAGCCTACGACGAAGAATAAGAAGAAAGGGGATAGCCTAAACTATCCCCTTTTTTATGTGTATTGAAAAAGCAATGTACGTTTAATCTGACACACATGAAAAGTGAATCAGACTGTCACGTTCAGGATTGCATATAGTTTTCAGGCATTTCAATACGAGCAACGCCTGAATCAATCGCCGCTTGCGCAACCGCTTTTGCTACTCGTGGTAGTAAACGAGCGTCCATCGGTTTCGGGATGATATAACCGGAACCAAATTCTAACTCCGAAACACCTGCCGCTTTTTTCACTTCTTCTGGCACTGGCTCTTTTGCTAACTGTCGAATAGCATCTACTGCTGCAAGCTTCATTTCATCATTAATTTCACTGGCACGAACATCCAACGCACCGCGGAAAAGAAATGGGAAACAAATAACATTGTTGACCTGATTCGGGTAATCGCTTCGACCCGTACCCATAATCAGATCATCACGAACTTGATGGGCGAGTTCCGGTTTGATTTCTGGATCAGGGTTAGAACACGCAAAGACAACAGGTTTATCCGCCATCAGCTTTAGAGATTCTGCAGGCAATAAATCAGGACCAGACACCCCTAAGAAAAGGTCGGCCTCCTCAATGACATCTTCCAACGTGCGTTTATCCGTGTTGTTTGCAAACAACTGCTTATATTCATTAAGGTCATCGCGACGAGTGTGAATCACACCTTTGCGATCCAACATGTAGATTTTTTCGCGTTGCGCACCGCATTTGATAAGCAGTTCCATACAAGCGACGGCTGCTGCCCCAGCCCCTAAACAAACAATCGTAGCGTCTTCGAGTTTCTTACCTTGAAGCTCAATAGCATTCAACATACCAGCGGCTGTCACGATGGCTGTGCCGTGTTGATCATCATGAAAAACGGGAACGTCACAACGCTCGATAAGACGTTGTTCAATCTCGAAACAGTCTGGCGCTTTAATATCTTCTAAGTTGATTCCACCAAACGTATCCGCAATGTTGGCAACGGTATCCACGAATTCATCAATCGTGCGATGTTTCACTTCGATATCGATGGAATCAAGACCAGCAAAACGTTTAAAAAGAAGCGACTTACCTTCCATCACAGGTTTGGACGCTAATGGTCCTAGGTTACCCAGCCCAAGGATGGCTGTGCCGTTAGAAATCACAGCCACCATGTTGCCTTTGGCTGTGTACTTATAAACATTGTCGGCATTTTGTGCGATCTCGCGGACAGGTTCGGCTACGCCAGGGCTGTACGCAAGTGCGAGATCTTCCACCGTATTTGCAGGCTTAGTGAGTTCGACGGAAATTTTACCGGGGGTAGGTTGAGCGTGATAATCCAGAGCTTGTTGGCGAAAATCTTGTTGGCTGTTGTCTTCGGACATGTGGGGACGTTCCAATTATTGTTTTTTGGTTAGGTAAAGGGTGTTTCTTACATTATGAGCTGAAGCCGACCGCAAAAATAACTTCAACTGTATCTTTATACTAAAGTATGGCTTGCAATCTTCATAGATTGCTAAAGTCAAAGAGAGGTAATTTTGGAAGAGCTAAGACCACTTAACCGAGAGCTGAATCAAAAAACATTTATTTCATGAACGAAAAAAGGACGCCGAGGCGTCCTTTTCAAATTTGGTCAGTATTACGATTTCGTAATTACTTGCTGCTAAGAGCACCAAAACGCTTGTTGAAGCGATCAACACGGCCGCCAGTATCAACGATACGCTGCTTACCAGTGTAGAACGGGTGACATTTGTCACATACGTCTAGGTGGATAGACTCTTTGTCTAGAGTTGTTTGGAACTCAAAAGTGTTGCCACAAGAACATGTTGCTGCAACCGCTTTGTATTCTGGGTGAATACCTACTTTCATGGGATAACCTCAAATTGGGCCGTGTCGCCATCCGATTCTATGCCGGACACCACACGTAGTTTCAGATAAATCGATGCGGAATGACCACATCATCAAGGCGCAGTATAGTAATGAAACATTTAGGTAGGATCAACCTATTTGGCAGTTTTTTCGCCAACTATTTTTGATTTAAAGACAGTTTTCACCCACTTACCCTGCGGGTAAGAAAATTCGAGTTTAGCCAGATTTGATGGATAGGTTACTTAGCGAATCTTACTCGGTTATATACTCAATTTACCTCAAGGTGCAGGATTCAGAGCTCTATCTTCTGTTTCAATTCAAGGAAAAGGACGCAGTGGAATGACGAGTCCTTTCCAAGTTCTTTGACGATGAAATGGGACAGAAGATAAGCTCCCAAGGGCGAGAATTGCTTGTCTCTCATGCTGCGTTACCGATTCTTGATTTAGAACCACTAGATCTTCAAATCGGTGCCTTGCCTGAAAACCAAGCAAATCTCGCTGAACCTAGCATCTTGAGGTAACTTGAGTATACTCAAGCGATTCCTATCAGGTTCTTTATAAAAGATTTATGCGCCCTTCTATTGCCAGAGTCGCTTTGCCCGTACCATTGGACAAGCAATTTGATTACCTTATTGCCCCCCATCAATTTCCAGTGATTGGCGGTCGCGTTAGTGTACCTTTTGGAAGGCAAACTTTGGTTGGTATTGTAACGGAGCTCGTCAGTCAGTCTGAGTTTCCCGCTCATCAACTAAAGGGAATTAAAGAAGTACTGGATGAGTCACCTGTTTGGCAGGGTTCTCTGTACGCATTATTGCAGTGGTGCAGCCAATTTTATCTCTATCCGTTAGGTGACACATTAGCGAATGCTATGCCTGCTTTACTAAGGAAAGGAAAACCTGCCGACTTTAGTACTTTAAAAGAGTGGGTTATAACGTCCTCTGGTAAAGATCAAATCATGAGCGGGTTTGGTCGAGCCGTTCAGCAAGCCAAAGCGATGCATCTGGTCGCCAATGGCGCTGTCCCCCATCAAATGATGCTCGACAACGAAATATCCAGCCAGGTATTAAAAACCTTGCAAGAGAAAGGTTGGGTAGAACAAATAGAAAGTAAGCCTGTTGCCTTAGATTGGACAAAACAAGTAGAAAGCACTGAGGAAAAGCCCAAGCTCAACGAAGAGCAGTCTGTTGCGATTGCCGCTGTAAATAGCCATCAGGACTTTGGTTGTTTTCTGTTAGAAGGGGTTACTGGTTCGGGTAAAACCGAAGTCTATTTGAATATGATTAAGCCGGTTCTAGACAAAGGGAAGCAGGCACTCGTTTTGGTGCCAGAAATTGGCTTAACACCGCAAACCATCAATCGCTTCAAACGTCGCTTTAGTGTCCCAGTAGAAGTCATTCATTCCGGTTTAAACGATACCGAGCGTTTGAATGCTTGGTTAGCGGCACGTGATAAACACGCAGGTATTGTCATAGGGACTCGCTCTGCGTTACTGACGCCGTTTGCCGATCTTGGCATCATCATTGTCGACGAAGAACACGACGCTTCATACAAACAACAAGACAGTTTGCGCTATCACGCTAGAGATGTTGCGGTGATGCGAGCGGCTAAAGAGAAGATTCCCGTCATATTAGGCAGCGCGACCCCTGCACTCGAAACACTCCATAATGCATTGAATGGTAAATATCATCACTTAACGTTGGCAAACCGAGCTGGTGCTGCAATGCCAACAACCAATAAAGTGCTGGACGTAAAAGGGCTATACCTTGAGAGCGGCTTATCCGCCCCACTGATTGCAGAGATGCGTAAACACTTAACGGCTGGCAACCAAGTCATGCTGTTCCTCAATCGCAGAGGCTACTCACCTGCCCTCATGTGCCATGAATGTGGGTGGATTGCCGAATGTCATCGCTGCGATGCCTACTACACATTTCACCAAAATAGCCGAGAAATGCGGTGCCACCACTGCGGGGCTCAACACCCTGTATTGCATCAGTGCCAAGGCTGCGGCTCGACACAATTGGTATCCGTCGGTGTTGGCACAGAGCAGTTGGAAGAACAACTTGCCAGCTTGTTTCCCGAATTCAAGGCCATTCGTATAGACAGGGACAGCACCCGACGTAAAGGCAGCCTGGAAAGTGCCTTGGAGTCCATTCGGAACAACGAATATCAAATCTTGATTGGTACGCAAATGTTGGCGAAAGGTCACCACTTTCCAGACGTCACGCTCGTTGCACTGATTGATGTTGATAGCTCGCTGTACAGCAGTGACTTTAGAGCTTCCGAAAGGCTAGCACAGCTCTTTATTCAAGTGGCAGGGCGTGCAGGTCGAGCCAGTAAAGCAGGGGAAGTCGTCTTACAAACACATCATCCTGAACATCAGCTACTGCAAGCTCTTCTTCATAAAGGGTATGGACATTTTGCTCAAACAGCACTTGAAGAAAGAAAGCTTGCCTTACTGCCACCTTACGCTTTTCTTACCTTATTTCGCGCCGAAGCAAATCATGAGGAAACGGGCGAGCAATTCCTAAGACAAGTTAGACAAACCATTGAATCAAATCCAATTTTTAATGGTGAATGTATGGTATTAGGACCAATGCCCGCACCGCTAGCACGGCGTGCTGGCAAGTCGCGTTGGCAGCTAATATTGCAAGCACCGTCACGATCTTTAATGCAAAAATTGTTGTACAGTTCAAAAGTCGTCATAGATGCACTGCCATTGGCAAAAAAAGTGCGATGGACAACCGACATTGAGCCCCAAGATCTTAGTTAGAAGTAAAATCTCTGTAAATTGATGTGATGTCAGTTCTGTTACTCAACGGTATTTTGTAGCTAGTTTGAGAAAATGAATATGATCCTATGTGATTGATGTCACGCTACTTATGCAAAATTTGTTAATCTGCCCGTAAATTAATCTTAATTTAGAGCATAAAATATCCAATAAAAAAGTTGCTCACGTCAGCGCTAGATATAAATCTTATAGATGCTATTACAGCCATGAAAAATAAAGAGGACAACTTACTATGGCGACAATGAAGGATGTTGCCCAGCTAGCAGGAGTTTCTACTGCAACCGTATCACGAGCTCTGATGAACCCTGAGAAGGTTTCATCTACTACGCGTAAACGTGTAGAGAGCGCCGTTTTGGAAGCTGGTTATTCACCGAATTCACTAGCAAGAAACTTACGACGTAATGAATCCAAAACCATCGTTGCAATTGTACCTGACATCTGTGACTCCTATTTCACAGAGATCATTCGTGGCATTGAAGATGTGGCTGTGGAAAATGGGTATCTCGTACTATTGGGGGACAGCGGTCAGCAAAAGAAACGAGAGAGCTCGTTGGTCAACTTGGTTTTCACTAAACAAGCCGATGGCATGTTGCTCTTGGGTACGCACTTGCCATTCGACGTCAGCAAGCCGGAACAAAAAAACCTGCCACCACTCGTGATGGCTTGTGAGTTTGCGCCGGAACTGGAATTGCCGACGGTTCATATTGATAACCTAACGTCGTCTTTCGAGGCGGTGAACTATCTGACACAAATGGGTCATTCCAAGATTGCTCAGATTTCCGGACCAGACGATGCAGCGCTTTGCCAATTTAGAAACCAAGGGTATCAGCAAGCGCTGAGAAGAGCTGGCATTACAATGAACCCCACTTATAAAGAGATGGGAGATTTCACCTTTGAATCTGGTCACAAAGCCGTCACCAAATTGCTTTCACTACCAGAGCCGCCAACCGCCGTATTCTGTCATAACGACGCCATGGCAATTGGAGCAATCAAAGGGGCAAAAGCCGCAGGATTAAAAGTACCTCAGGATTTATCCGTAGTAGGTTTCGACGATATTCAGTTTGCTGAATTCTGCGATCCACCACTGACGACCATCACACAGCCACGCTATGAAATTGGTCGACAAGCAATGCTAATGTTGCTTGAGATCTTGAAAGGTCGCGATGTTCACGCAGGTTCACGCCTGTTGGAAACACACTTGAAAATCCGAGAAAGCGCGGCTCCACCAAGAACTTAACACGTCGAAAGTGGACTCACCTGCAAGCTTTTCACTGGTAACACTGGTTTTCCAGAGCAATTCTGGATTACCATGTTACCCGTTTTTTATTGACTGCAAGCTGTTAAACCGTGGCAAATAAAGATTACGTAAGAAGAGGGCGTGGGCAAAAGAAGCCTACCAGAAAACAAACATCCAATAAGAAGCCGTGGAAAGCAGGTCTTATCGCCATTTTACTTGCTGGCGGGTTTGGTTATGGGCTTTATATGCTCAGCCAAGATCCTGAACCACCCAAACCTCAGGTTGCTCAGAAACCGAAGAAACCGGTGAGCAAACCTAAACCATTGCCACCACCACCTGAAGAAAAGTGGGAATACGTCGATTCACTTCCAAAGCGAGAAGTGCAAGTCGAAGCCAAAGAGCAAGTGGTGTCTGAGATTCCATATATAATGCAATGTGGAGCGTATAAAACGCTCGCGCAAGCAGAAGCACGCAAAGTAGATATAGCCTTTCAAGGCATCAGCAGTAAGATCCGTAAAAAGGAAGGCAGTAGCTGGTATCGTGTCGTGCTTGGACCGTATGTTAAAAAACGCGATGCAGAGCGCGATCGTCACAAACTTCAGCGCGCCAAGATAGAGCCTTGTGCCATCTGGAAAGAGTCGCAATAGAGCACTGCGTTCATGACTAAATTCACAAGGGAGCCGCTGGCTCCCTTGTTTTTTTATCTCCAGCCCTCATATCCGAGTTATATCGCGAGCGAATTAAAAGGTTAATAAAAGTGACTACTATCGTATCTGTACGCCGAAATAATAAAGTCGTCATCGCTGGAGACGGTCAAGTATCGTTGGGTAACACCGTAATGAAAGGCAACGCAAAGAAAGTGCGTCGCCTCTACAATAATAAAGTACTAGCTGGATTTGCCGGCGGTACGGCAGACGCATTCACTCTTTTCGAGAGATTTGAAAGCAAACTGCAAATGCATCAAGGTCACCTAACAAAAGCGGCCGTTGAATTGGCAAAAGACTGGCGCAGTGACCGCGCATTAAGAAAACTTGAAGCTCTACTCGCCGTAGCGGATGAAACAGCCTCGCTTATCATCACTGGTAATGGTGACGTGGTTCAGCCAGAAAACGATCTCATCGCCATTGGCTCTGGTGGTAACTTTGCGCAAGCCGCAGCCACTGCTCTGCTCGAAAATACAGAGTTAGACGCCCGTGAAATCGCTGAAAAATCGCTGAAAATTGCTGGTGATATTTGTGTTTTCACCAACCACCATCATACCGTTGAAGAACTCGACACCGCGGCGCAAGAATAATAAGGATTACCCTATGTCTGAAATGACACCTAGAGAAATTGTTCACGAATTAAATCGTCATATCATCGGTCAAGACAAAGCCAAACGCGCTGTAGCCATTGCGCTTCGTAACCGCTGGCGTCGAATGCAACTCGAAGAAAGCTTGCGAGCTGAAGTCACCCCAAAGAACATCTTAATGATCGGTCCAACGGGTGTGGGTAAAACTGAAATCGCTCGCCGCTTAGCTAAGTTAGCCAATGCCCCGTTCATGAAAGTGGAAGCAACTAAATTCACCGAAGTGGGCTATGTCGGCAAAGAAGTCGAGACCATTATTCGAGATTTGACTGACGTTGCGATCAAAATGACGCATCAGCAAGCGATGGAAAAAGTAAAATTCCGCGCTGAAGAACAAGCCGAAGAACGCATTCTGGATGCATTGCTTCCTCCGCCACGTGAAGGTTGGGGATCAAGTGATAACACAGAAGATAAATCCAACACCCGTCAAGTTTTCCGCAAGAAGCTACGAGAAGGCAAGCTAGACGACAAAGAGATCGATATTGAAGTGGCTGCGCCTCAAATGGGCGTGGAAATCATGGCTCCTCCTGGTATGGAAGAGATGACCAACCAACTTCAAGGCATGTTCCAAAACCTTGCAGGCGATACCAAGAAAAGCCGCAAGATGAAGATCAAAGACGCGTTTAAAGCGCTAGCCGAAGAAGAAGCCGCGAAGCTCGTCAACCAAGAAGAACTGAAAGAGCAAGCCATCTATAACGTGGAAAATAATGGCATTGTATTCATCGATGAAATCGACAAAATCTGTAAGCGTGGTGAGAGCTCTGGTCCAGATGTATCTCGTGAAGGTGTCCAGCGCGATCTACTTCCTTTGATTGAAGGCAGTACGGTGTCGACCAAGCACGGCATGGTAAAAACAGACCATATTCTGTTTGTCGCATCCGGCGCATTCCAAGTAGCGAAGCCATCCGATCTGATCCCAGAGCTGCAAGGTCGTCTACCGATTCGTGTAGAGCTGGAAGCCCTAACAAGCGAAGATTTCAAACGTATCCTGACCGAACCTAAAGCTTCTCTGACTGAGCAATACTCTGCCCTAATGGCGACAGAATCTGTTGACGTTAGTTTCACAGAAGAAGGCATTGCACAAATCGCAGATGCAGCATGGCAAGTCAACGAAACCACGGAAAATATCGGTGCCCGACGTTTGCACACTGTGATGGAGCGCTTGATGGAAGAAATCTCATTTGAAGCCACTGAAAAAGGTGGAAGTTCGGTGACGATCGATTCCGACTACGTGCAATCCAAGTTAGGTGAATTTGTAGAAGACGAAGACTTAAGCCGTTTTATTCTATAAACACCCCATATTTGATATAAAACAAGCCCGCCGCACTTAGGCGGGCTTTTTGTATTCACCTCTTCAAAGTCGTTGTTATACTGGATGCAAATCGAGCAACGACGTACGAAGCATGAGACAATCTTTAAGTGTATGGCTGGGCGCCGCTCGCCCAAAAACACTGCCTTTGGCCTTTGCCTCTATCGCAACCGGCAGTAGCCTAGCTTTATTCAATGGTCATTTTTCTCTTCCAGTAATGCTGTTGGCCTTACTGACTGCGATTCTGTTACAGATACTATCCAACTTAGCTAATGATTATGGTGACGCTCTAAAAGGCACCGACAACCAAGATAGAATCGGTCCTGTGCGTGCGATCCAATCGGGTGCAGTCACTGCAAAAACCATGAGAAATGCCATTATCATCAATATTGCTCTCACGATACTGTCTGGTCTCGCTCTCATTTTTTATGCTCTGCAATCCCCCACCAGCATTGCCGCGTTTCTGGCACTTGGGTTACTCGCGATTGTGGCCGCCATCGCCTATACGGTTGGTAACAAGCCTTATGGTTATATCGGTTTAGGGGATCTTTCGGTGTTCATCTTCTTTGGGCTACTTGGCGTTGCTGGCACCTTTTTTCTTCATACTGGTTTTATTGATGCCACCATTTTCCTTCCTTCGATTGGTTGTGGGCTTTTGGCCGTTGCCGTCCTTAACATCAACAACATGAGGGACATCGATAATGACGCCGCTTGTGGCAAACAAACGATGGCGGTTCGCCTTGGTGCTCAACGTGCAAAACGTTACCACATGTTGCTGTTAACTGGTGGAATGGTCCCGTTCATTGCTTTCTTAGCTTTACAAAACACTGCATTAGCTTGGGGTTTGAGCATGTTGCTGGCCATACTATTTGTGGTCAATCATGGCAGAGCGGTACTCGCTGCCTCTACCCCAACCGAGCTGGCACCCATGATGCCTGTCATTGTTAAATGTGCCTTGATAACTAACCTCTTATTCTCAATCGTGATCACGGGTCAAACTCTGATGACTTAATTGAGCCTTGTCATTGCAATGACTTACTAGGCATATATACTCGAATACAGAACTGCGTAACAGAAGACGACTTGCTTATGGAATACAACACCTCAGCACTATGCGATATCTACCTGGATCAAGTAGATGTAGTGGAACCGATGTTCAGTAATTTTGGTGGTAGTGCCTCGTTCGCGGGTCAGCTTACAACCGTGAAATGCTTTGAAGATAATGGCTTAATCAGAAAGGTATTGGAACAAGATGGTGTAGGTCGAGTATTACTCATCGACGGAGGCGGTTCATTACGCCGAGCTTTAATCGATGCAGATCTGGCGTCTTTAGCAGAAGAAAATGAATGGGAAGGCATTGTAGTTTACGGGTGTGTGCGTGAAGTCGACGAACTCGAAGACATGAACATCGGTATCCAAGCCCTCGCTTCAATTCCAGTCGGCGCAGCGCAGCAAAGCGTTGGTGAAATCGATGTAGCCGTCAACTTTGGTGGCGTAACCTTCCTACCAGAAGATTACCTCTACGCTGATAACACGGGTATCATCATCTCCCAAGAGCCTCTCGACTCCGACTTAGAAAGTGAAGATGAAGACGACGACTTCTCAGACGAAGAAGAATAAAGACGAAGAAGAATAAGCAAGTATCTTCACCGTAGTATCCATACCAAAAAAGCAGCCATCGGCTGCTTTTTTGTTTTGTTAGGTTTTAGGAATCTACACAAGTTGATTCTTCAGCCTAGCAATTATAAATCAATGTCTAAGTGCCGCCCCTATTTTTTTAGAGCTAGGAAGAAGCGCGGAGTTTACGAATGTAAATGAGCACTTCTGACGACGCTATAAAATAATAGGGCAAACTTAGGCTTGAGTTATTCTACGTCGTCCATCTTCCCAAGAAGATTACGAATACGCTCCTGCCACGCAGTGTGCTCTTCACGCATCTTAATGTTTTGTGACTCTAACTCTTCACGGTTGCTTTTCAACTCGTTTGCTTCGGAATTAAGTTGAGCGTTTTGCTCTTTCAATTCTTCCACTTCCATTTGTAGAAGTGCGATAGTATCAACTGCGGTTTGGATTTTTACTTCTAGCTGCTCTAGGACTTCTAAAGACATGTTAGCCACCTGTTTATTTTGATTCAGTCTGCGTGAATGAAAGTTCACAAATTACCTCACATTCTACTCAGCATCTTTGATAGACACACGTTCAAAATTGGTGATCTATGCTCGGTTGGTTAAAAAAAAGTCGATATTTAACCAAATCTTGACGTTCATTATTAATATCTACAAATTTACCGTCAAAAATTGATGCTGGGCAATCGACACTGGATTTCAAAGGCAAAATCGCAAACGTTTGAATGGGGCTGTGATAGAATCGCCGCCAATTATTTCTCTAATTTTGTTTGGTATCTGGAGTCCATATGAAACGCGATTTGGCGATGGCATTTTCCCGAGTAACGGAAGGCGCAGCACTGGCTGGCTATAAATGGCTTGGTCGAGGCGACAAAAACGCCGCTGATGGTGCCGCTGTTGAAGTTATGCGTGCCCTTCTCAATAAAACCGACATCTCTGGTGAGATTGTTATCGGAGAAGGCGAGATTGATGATGCTCCTATGCTTTACATTGGTGAAAGTGTTGGCGTTGGCGGTGATGCCGTGGATATCGCGGTTGACCCAATCGAAGGCACTCGCATGACCGCAATGGGGCAATCAAATGCGCTAGCGGTACTAGCTGCTGGTGAAAAAGGCAGCTTTTTGAAAGCACCTGACATGTACATGGAAAAATTGGTTGTGGGTCCGGGTGCTAAAGGGGCGATTGATCTGAGTAAGCCACTGGCCGAAAACCTAACGAACATCGCTACCGCTCTAGGGAAAACACTGGATACATTAACCGTAACCACACTAGCCAAGCCTCGCCACGATGCCGTGATTGCTGAAATGCAGCAGATGGGTATTCGTGTATTTGCTGTGCCGGATGGTGATGTTGCCGCATCCATTCTAACTTGTATGCCAAATAGCGAAGTGGATGTTATGTACTGCATTGGTGGCGCACCGGAAGGCGTGGTATCAGCAGCGGTTATTCGCGCATTAGATGGTGATATGCACGGTCGCTTACTACCACGTCACGAAGTCAAAGGCGATACGCCAGAAAACCGAGTACATGGCGAAAAAGAGCTAGAGCGCTGTAAAGAAATGGGCGTTACCGCTGGCATTGTTTTGCGTATGGAAGATATGGCGCGCAGCGACAATGTGGTCTTTTCTGCGACCGGTATTACCAAAGGCGATCTGCTTGAGGGGATTTCTCGCCAAGGGAATATCGCCACTACCGAAACACTGTTAATTCGAGGTCGTTGTCGTACGATTCGCCGTATTCAGTCTACTCACTACCTTGATCGTAAAGATGACGAAGTTCGCGACTTCATCCTGTAAGCGATAATAGTATTGTCATTAGCGCAGCCTAGGCTGCGCTTTTTGTTTTTAGACTCCTCCATTAACAAAGCGCCAAACAGTTAATCAAGAGTTTGCTTTATTAACCTCATACCTCATAATAGTTATCAAGCTAGAGGTAAGGACAACATGAAAACCACTGATCGGATTCTGAATAAAATCAAACGTGAAGGTGCTATTACTGCCAAAAAACTTTCACAAGATTTATCCATGACAACGATGGGCGCACGCCAACACCTTCAGAGCCTAGAAGACGAAGGGTTCTTAGATTTTGATGATATAAAAGCGAAAGTCGGACGCCCGACCCGCCATTGGTCACTTACCGATAAAGGTCACGCACAATTCTTTGATGGTCATAGCGACCTGATGATTAATATGATTGACGCCGTGGAGTCTGTGTTTGGTCGAGAAGGCATGGAAAAAGTCACCGCTGAACGTGAAGCAACCACTCTTAGACAATACCAAGCAGCAATGGAAGATTGTAAGACACTAGAAGAAAAGCTAAACGTGCTTACTGAGCTCCGTGATAGCGAAGGTTACATGGTTGAACTGTTAAAAAACGAGCAAGGATTTGAACTCATAGAAAATCATTGCCCTATTTGCCGAGCAGCAAAACGGTGCCCCAATCTCTGCTTATCTGAACTGAATGTCTTTCGTAAGCTTTTAGGAAAAGATTATTCCGTTACGCGAACCGAACATATCATTCAAGGAAAGCGTCGCTGCAGCTATCAAATTAGCCCTCACTAATTTCCCAATCGCATCATAAGCTTACGTTGAAAGCTCAATTTGTCGCATTACCCTAAGATTAAAGTTGCATATATCAATAATGAGACAGAACAATAATAGAGCAATTACAGTGCATTTTTTGAGCTAATTTTATCGTATGCTCTGATCATGTGCTGTAACGAAGAAGTAGGAGGGTGCAGATGGGACGCGCTCAATATGATCAAACTTTACCTCCATTTGAGGAGCTTGTCGCTCTGGCTCAGGATGACCCAGAAGCATTTAATCAATTTCGCCAGAAGATGTGCGATGAGATGATTACATACGCATCATCTGAAATGCAGCCCCGCTTGCGGGCGCAGCAAACTCACATCGAACGAGTCATTGACCGATGTAAAAACCCAACTCATGCCAACGTAGCATTAATGAACGAGCTCACCGCTCAAATTGGTAAATTCCAAGATGCTTTGCATGGCGATATCATTAAGGAATCCGCCGACATTGTTCCGTTCGACTTAGAACGAAAACAATAGCTCGAAGTACACTCAAACGAAACTCGCTGAACTCTACACATAGTTTGAGTACAAATACAAAAACGGACCTCCTTCGGTCCGTTTTTCATTGGGCTATTGCATTCGTTGCGCTTTTGCCGCTTTCAATATCGCACGAGGATTGGCTTATTTAAGCGGAGGAGCGCCATATTGGTTTTCTTTGTCGTCGCCTTTCAGCAGACCACATTCTACAAAAATCCACACCCCCGCCGCCAGCGCCAAGATAGAAGCAATCATTTCAAGGGGTGAAGTTTGAATTTCAACGCCTGGCGCTGCAACAGGCACCAAAACACGCCCAGCGATAACCGGAATATGCAATGCAAGCCAGTACACCGATTTTCCCCTGTCGTGCCAACGTTTTGCGGTAATAGCAAGATCAGGGAAAAGCATAAACGCTAGGAAGGCGATGGCAATGATATTTCCTAAGTCTGGGAATAATGTCCCTGCACCAAAACTAAAACCAATCACAATCAGATAATAGAACGCATTCCAGATCCAGAAAACCTGACGCCCGATACGTCCGCGAAAAGAAAACAAGTACTGCTTCATCGACATCTTTTACTTACCTTTGCTCAATTGAGCACTTTTTGAAAACATTTGGTGTCCATATCACGGACATTAATGGTCAAGCTATGAACTTCACTGGCTTGCTGTTGCAATATCACCATCAACTGACTCGACAACGTGCGTTTTTGTTCTTCGGTTCTGCCGTCTAACAAATCAAATGTAATGTGAATAAAATCCACCGAGTCTTCTTGATCCCCCACCAACCAATGATGGCAACGCAAAGCTCGAGACTTTACCGAGGACACTTCAAACAAACCACTGTTTATCGCTGCTTGATGTAAATCTTCCAGCAACAATTGCACATTCACTCGTTCATCGACCGAGTTCGAATACTCCATCACTAAGTTAGGCATTGCTCGTCCTTATTATTCTCTTCCGTGATTGGGGGTAAGATACAGGAAATTAAGCGCCTTGGTGCACTCTGGGCATGAAACTGCCCACTTGATCACTGGTTTTTATCTCTTTGGTAACACCATCAGATCTGGCCTTACAGTCAGATCACGGAAAGACATGACACCAGTCATGATTTAGCCGTATTAATCTGTTATATTCTTTCGCAATCACGTTTATTTTTTACATTAATTAATGGAGATATTCCTATGCGTCGTCCTGTAGTGATGGGTAACTGGAAACTTAATGGCAGCAAATCAATGGTCACTGAACTATTAAATGGCCTAAATGCTGAACTTGAAGGCGTAACTGGTGTAGACGTTGCAGTTGCTCCACCAGCACTTTACATCGACCTAGCTGAGCGTCTAATTAAAGAAGGTGGCAACAAAATCATCTTGGGCGCGCAAAACACTGATGTAAATAACAGCGGTGCATTCACTGGTGATACTTCTCCTGAAATGCTGAAAGATTTCGGTGCAACACACATCATCATCGGTCACTCTGAGCGTCGTGAATACCACGCTGAGTCTGACGAGTTTGTTGCTAAGAAGTTCGCGTTCCTTAAAGAAAACGGTCTGAAGCCAGTATTCTGTATCGGTGAGTCTGAAGCTCAAAACGAAGCAGGCGAAACTGAAGCTGTATGTGCACGTCAAATCAATGCAGTGATCGACGCTTACGGCGTTGAAGCTCTAAATGGCGCAATCATCGCATACGAACCAATCTGGGCTATCGGTACTGGTAAAGCAGCAACAGCTGATGATGCACAGCGTATTCACGCTTCTATCCGTGCACTTATCGCTGAAAAAGATGCAGCAGTAGCAGAGCAAGTAATCATCCAATACGGTGGTTCTGTTAAGCCAGAAAATGCAGCATCTTACTTCGCACAACCAGACATCGATGGTGCGCTAGTAGGTGGTGCATCTCTAGACCCTAAAGGTTTCGCAGCTATCGCTAAAGCAGCGGCAGAAGCAAAAGCGTAATTCTGATTTTCCAGAACACATTAAAAAGACCAGCTTCGGCTGGTCTTTTTTATTGCATTTTTTTGCTATATCGAAAGAGTTATTCAAACTGAACTTTCGCCAAAGCAGTAGCGGCTTTATTCAGAAAGGGGAGATACATTCGTAAATCTTCCAACGTCTTACGAATTTTAGGGGCATGAACAGAGACCGTGAAGCACACGCTACCGCTTTGATCCCGGACGGGTACAGCAATTGCCACCATACCTTCCATAAATTCTTCCCGATCAAATGCAATCCCCTCATGACGAATCTTCTCCAGCTCTTCCAACAAAGCACTGGGATCAGTAAGCGTGAATGACGTATAAGATTTCAATGGTGTTGCATTGATTAGCTTATCTCGAACTTTAGGCTTCATATGAGCAAGCAGCATTTTCCCGCTTGCCGTGCAATGAAGGGGAAGCTGAGACCCAACAGGAAGCTGAATTCGATACGGCCAATTAGCTTCAACGCGATCAAAGTAAACGGTGTGATCGCCATCTAACATGGTGCAATTACACGTTTCATCAACTTCTTGAGACAATACTTTTAAGATCGCATGTCGAGGCGCGCTTAATGCATGATTCGACATAATGCTCCTCGAAAAAGCACGCGCACGTAAGCTGGGTATATAACGCCGACTCACGGGCTCACGCTCCACTAAACCTTCTTCCTCTAACTGCTGAAGTATTCGGTTCAGTGTCGGCTTGGCTAAACCGAGTTCATCCATCAAGTCTGCTGTCGATATTGGCTTGTGTGCTTGCACCACTCTCTCCAACACCACAAATCCGCGCATGATGGTAGGGTAAGAATGCCGTTCCTCATCCATGTATTTTCCCCTCTTTAAAGCCTGAGTTTGCCTAGATTTATTGACCTAACCAGCACCACCAAATTGCAATAAGAATGTCGACAGCGGTGGCCAGAAAGCAATGATAAGCCAAGCAATCATCAATGCGAATAAATATGGCAGAACATGACGCACAATCGTGAAGTACGGTATACCCGTCATACCACTGGCGACATACAAGTTAAGCCCATATGGGGGAGTAATAAATCCGATTGCATCGCCGACAAGGAAAACCACCGCAAAGTGAATGGGATCCACGCCTGCACTGTAGGCTATTGGTGCCAAAATCGGTGCCAATATGATGGTGTTAGGCAAACTTTCTAGCACAGTGCCCGCCATAAGAACGAGGAACATACACGCCAACAGAATAAAGACTGGGTCACCAATGTTCGACATCCAGCCATTCACGACTTCTCCTGCTCCCAATAGTGAGAGAATTTGCTGCATGACAACCGAAACCGCGATCAACGGTGCTAACATGCCTGTAATCTGCCCAGAGCGAAGCAAGATTTCCGGCAACTTAGAAAGCTTTATTTGGCGAGTCACCAAGACACCGGCAATCAAACAAAACCCAACTGTTACCCCTGCGGCTTCTGTTGGTGAAAACGTTCCAGAATATATGCCGTAAATCACAATCCCGATCGCCAGTATGCCTAAATACGCTCTGAGGCCAGCACGAACAATTCGCTTTGGTTCGAATCGAATCATGTCTCCCCAATTATTGCGTCGGCTAACCAAGTAACAGGTCACCTGCATGGCGATCACCATTAGAATGCCTGGTAGCATACCGCCTATAAACAAATCACTGATGGATAAGTCAAGCAGAAAACCATAAACGATAAAGATAATGCTCGGCGGAATAATGATTCCCACCGTGCCTCCCGCAGCGACGGTGGCTGCCGCAAAGCGTTCATCGTATTTGTTTTTTGCCATTTCAGGCTGCATGATCGAACCGATTGTTGCCGTGGTCCCCGCATTCGATCCCGAAATGGCGGCGAACATTCCGCATGCACCAATGGTGGCCATTCCTAGCCCACCACGAACCCAGCCCAGAATTGAATAAGCAAAGTCCGACATGCGCTTGGCGATACCAGCCGCATTGATCAGGTCGCCTGTTAGAATAAACAAAGGCAGCGCCAGTAAACCGAAAAAGCTCAATCCTTCAAATAGGGTTACACCCACGTTTGCAAGAGTGAAATCGATGACGAGACTGCATCCAACGACCCAGAAACCAATCACCAAGAAAATCGGAATACCCAGCAAAAACAAAATCGTTACACCGATTGAAATAAGGGTAATAAGTGTTGCGTTATCCATGATTCCTCCCTTAATCCAATAATGATGCTTGCAGCACAAACGGTTCGTTATTGCGATAGCGAACAATGTCTTGCTTCAAATTCTGAAGCACCCGAACCACTATTAGCCCCCAAGCCAATGGCGTCGCCAAATAAAACCACCATTCCATTACGTTATCGGTGCCCCCCACAATGGCGAAGTTGTCATACGCCAGCCAAGTCTGTTGGTAGGTGTAGTAAATGACTATCACAGCGAACGCAATCCATAAGACGGCATCCAAAACAAAACAATAAAACTGCATTCGATATGGCAACCGAGACCGAACTTCAGTCAGCGCCAAGTGAGTGCGTTTCTTGATGTTGTAAGAGGCGCCAAACCACGTGACCCACAAAAAGAGCAAGACAGGAACGGTGGTACTCCACGGAACCTGCTGATTGAACAAGAAACGCCGAATCACCTCGACAAAAATAATCCCCGCCATCGAGATGTAAGTAATCAGAATAATCACTTTTTCCGTGTTTTTGTCCAGCCAACCCAAAAGCGTTCGAAGATACGTCATATCCCTATCCTGTTATCTGAATTTATGCTTGATATACCCAAGTGACCTCAAGGTTTAGGGTAGGAAAGGTGCCGCAATAACCGCTGCACCACCCTATTCTTATTAGCTCTGCCACCAACGCTGTGGCTCAACATTCACTGCGGCCATGTCTTTGGGGATCTCACGAGCAATATCGTAAATTTCTTGATAGGTATCATGACCACCAGACCACTTGTTTAAACGGTCGCGCCATGCCTCCCAAGGTTTTGGATTAAACTCAGGGGAGCACATTTCTTCCGCTTTTCTCAGTTCAGCATCGGACAACGTCGCAACTCGAACGTTATTTTTCGCAAAAATGGTGTCGGGTTTCTGTGGATTGGTTGCGCCAACAATGTCGAACAAGCCCGCTTCATTCATACCTTGTGTGTATATTTGCGCTAAATACGCAGACTCCATCACCGCATCTTGCAAATCTGAACCCAACTTATCGAACACGGAAAGATTCATTGCCGTATGCTCTGTACCACAAAAGAATTTAAGGTCTACACACTGCGAAACCACAGGGGCCATTCCCGCGTATGCCACCGCCCCCATCCACGTTTCTGCACCATCAATCAACCCTTGCTTTAGACCATCCAAGGTCTCTTCCCATGCGATAGGAACAGGGTTTAAATTCATCAACTCCATAGCAATCCGGCCAAGTTGCGTGCCCGTGACTCGGTTCTTGGTTCCGGCAAGTTGATCGACAGAGGTTACCGTTGGTTTGTCCTGCCATTTGAGCCCAAGTTGAATCCCCCTGAGTTCGCAGTGCGTAAACAAAAACTGGACGTTGTGCCTTTTCCTCATCGGCTCTCGCAGTAACGCTTCACTCTTTTTGCTGTAGAAGAAGTGATACTGCGCTGCTCGCGAAGGAAACATGTAGGCGTAATCGAGAACGTTGAGATAAGGCGCACCACCGGCCGAGTTTTGCGTGGAGGCAGAGTAGATATCAACAATGCCTTGCTGAGTTTTTTTCACACAGTTGGTTTGCCCACAAATTTGATTGCTACCAATAAACTCAACCCGAATCGCGCCATTTGTGCGCGCTTCAAGATCCTTGGCAAAGAACAGTTGCCCCGACTTTTGAATATCCAGATTCTTCTCGTTAAATCCAGATGCACCAAACTTAAGCTGGAATTTGGGTTTAACGGCATAGCGCTTTTTCGTTGTTTGTTCTGCGGCTTGAGCGAGCTGCGACAGAGTCGCTCCCGCCCCTAATGTGCCAGCAGCAATAAACGTTGATGTCACACCATAACGGGCAGAGACTTTCATAAATCCACGTCGCGTTAATTTTTCGTCTTTCATGGTTATCACTCCATTGACTAATGATGAACAGCGAAACCTCAGCTCTTTGACTACCACTCTTCGACAAACAGAAAGGGTTACCTTGATTTGATAACCGTGCGGTTATTCGTTTGGGTAACACGCTGTTGTAGCTATTGAATCTGTTTACATTCCCAATATTTCTTCCATGCAAATGTTAAATTTTACGATTCAATATTGCTCATTTATTACACAAAAAAATAAAAAAACAACCCTTGACTTAAAAAATTGAGCCATTTAGTCTCAATAAATGAAATTTAAGATATATTGAGTATTCTGCGTAGAAACGCGGAATCGCTGTCACACAGACACAGGGAATGTGAAGAGATGAGCACATCGGAAACACAATACGATTACATCGTGGTGGGGGCAGGATCGGCAGGGTGCGTGCTAGCAAACCGGCTTTCTGCCAATCCGAAAAACACGGTTTTACTCATTGAAGCAGGCGGTAACGACAACAATCCATGGCTGCATATTCCAGTCGGGTACTTTAAAACGATGCACAACCCAAAAACGGATTGGTGCTATTTGACTTCACCTGATAAAGGCATCAATCAACGCCAACTTCAGTGGCCCAGAGGCAAAGTTATCGGGGGATCCAGTGCATTAAATGGTTTGCTGTATGTACGAGGGCAGGCTGAGGATTATGATCGGTGGTCGGCTCTCGGGAATACTGGATGGTCTTACGACGAAGTGCTCCCCTATTTTAAAAAGTCGGAAGATCAAGAACGCGGTGAAAGCCAATACCACGGTGTAGGCGGTCCTTTAAAGGTGTCGGATCTTCGGCTTCGGCGCCCTATTGCCGACTACTTTATCCAGGCGGCCATTCAAGCAGGCATTCCTGAAAATAATGACTACAACGGCGAGCACCAAGAAGGGGTTGGGTATTTTCAGCAAACCGCGTACAAAGGGTTTCGTTGGAGCACGGCGAAAGGGTTCTTGAAACCTGTACTCTCACGGCCGAACCTTACTGTCGCTTTACATGCGCAAGTACACCGCATCGTATTTGAAGATAAGAAAGCCGTTGGGGTCGAATACCAGCAACACCAAACAAAGATAACCGCTAAGGTTGGCAAAGAAGTGATACTGTCATCCGGTGCTATTGGGTCGCCACAAATACTCCAGCTTTCAGGCATTGGGGATCGCGATCTACTGGATCGCTTCGACATTCCGTTGATCCACCCGTTGCCTGGTGTTGGGCAAAATCTGCAAGATCACTTACAAATTCGCTTGGTCTTTAAAACCAGCCAGCGCACGCTTAATGATGAGGTCAATAACCCTCTGAAGCGAATATGGGTAGGGATGCAATACGCCTTTAATCGCACAGGGCCTCTTACATTAGCAGCCAGCCAAGTCACGGTATTTACGCGATCCAATCCGCAAGTTGAGCGACCAGATATCCAATTTCACATGCAACCACTCAGCGCGGATAAGCCCGGAGAAGGAGCACACCCCTTTTCCGCTTTTACCTCTTCCGTATGTCAGCTTCGCCCACACAGCCGAGGCTACGTTGAAATTCAGTCTCGCGATCCAGCCCAGCACCCGATCATTCAGCCTAATTATTTGTCGGACGAGCGCGATCAACAAGTCGTGGTGGATGCCATTAAGATGGCGAGACACATCTCCTCACAACCAGCCCTATCTGAGCATATTATTGAAGAATATGTTCCGGGAAGCCAATATCAATCGGATGAAGAATTGCTGGAAGCAGCCCGTCAATATAGCCAAACCATTTACCACCCAACCAGTACATGTAAGATGGGGAAAGACGACATGGCCGTCGTAGATCATCGTTTGAAAGTGTTTGGGATTGAAGGGCTCCGCGTTGCCGATGCGTCTGTGATGCCCGACATTGTATCGGGCAATACCAACGCCCCTACCATCATGATTGCCGAGAAAGCAGCCGACATGATTTTAGAGGATAACGGTCACTAAACTGAGAAACTGGGGTGTATTGAAGTTTAGCTTTCCGCTTTGGCAGAGAGAAGAATACGGATAAAACTGTCGTCTTCGTACTCAACGTCGTAGTCAAACTGGCTATTGGCGTAAATGCTGCCAAGGAAAGTATGTCGATGGGTTAAGTTTCCGCGAAACAGCATCGGTACGGGCGTTTGCAATTGATTGGCATCGTTAAAATGCGCGTTAAGATCCTGAGATAACACGGCGACCAAGTTGCCGTTTTTATTGAAATCCAAATCCAGCGCTTCGGGTGTTGATAACACGACTGTCGTACCCAGCTTTTTCTCGATCTCATTCATTAGCAATAAGTAACCATCAAGGTGTGGGTAGCCTGGCTTCCCATCTTCACCGATCACTAAGCCTTCTAAAAAACGTTCCAAATTAGAGTTGGAATGCTTACTTAAGTTAACAAACAACTTGATTTGCTTACGAATAGATTTGTACTTATTCAGTTTTAACTTGGGTTTAAACCAGCGAATGAGGACGTCGTTTTTTGCCAGAGTGCCCGTGACAACACGCGGCTTTAACTGGATTTGAAATTGAAGATGCAGCAGTGCATGCAGAGCAAGAGTTTTAAATAATTGGGAGTGTTCCATTTAACCGACGTTATTGATTTTATAATTAGAATTCTGGAGCTTAAGAGCAAAACCTAAGCCGCTTGAACGTATCAAACCACTTGAGCGAAGAATACTCAAGTGGTCTTTTTCATTGCGTTGGCTAAATGCCATCTCCGCCAATGAATGTTTGAGACTTCCCGTTAAACTGCTGGTCCATATCGAGAGAAGGTTTGTCGCTTTTAGGTCTACCGACAATTTTTGCTGGCACACCTGCCACAGTCGTGTGTTCCGGTACTGGTTGAAGAACCACCGAGCCTGAACCAATTTTGGCGCCTTCTCCAACTTCGATATTGCCCAAAATTTTTGACCCTGCGCCAATCATAACGCCTTCACGGATTTTCGGGTGACGATCGCCGCTTTCCTTACCAGTACCACCCAATGTAACGTCTTGAAGTATGGAAACATCATTCTCCACTACTGCTGTTTCACCGATAACAATACCGGTTGCATGGTCGAGCATGATGCCTCTTCCAATTTGAGCGGCTGGGTGGATATCTACCTGACATGCAACGGAAATTTGGTTTTGCAAATAAGTGGCTAGTGCCACCCTGCCCTGTTTCCAAAGCCAGTTAGCCACACGGTAACCTTGCAGGGCGTGAAAACCTTTTAGATAGAGAAGTGGCATGGAATACATAGCAACGGCAGGGTCACGGTTGACGGTTGCACAAATATCACAAGCAGCTGAAGCGGTAAGTTCTGGATCGGAGTTAAACGCTTGCTCCACCACTTCGCGCACTCCCATGGCAGGCATAGAGGCGGTTTTTAGTTTGTTGGCAAGGATGTAGCTCAGCGCTGCTCCCAAACTGTCGTGGTTAATGATAGTGGCGTGGTAAAAACTCGCCAGCATCGGCTCTTGCTCTGACAGTTCTCGTGCTTCACGAACTATCGCCTTCCAAACCTTTTGTTTTTCACATAGCTTCATTGTGGTATTCCAATCATCCTTGAAATAGATGTTTTATCTAAGCAAAGTCCAAATTATTTAAAGTACAGCGCCGTTTTGTGCTTTTATCGTTTTAAGCTTTTAGCGTTTTAAACTTCTGCCGCTTTATGCTTCTGATTTCTTGTCACGTGCCAGCAAATCTTGCGCTGCCATGCGAGCGTCCTTTCCTTGATACAATACTTGATAGATTTGTTCAACTATTGGCATTTCAACCCCCATTCGCTCTGACAGTAGCCAGACTTCTTTGGTGTTGCGATAACCTTCAACCACTTGCCCAATTTCTTCTTGAGCCGTGTCGACATCTTTCCCTTGCCCTAAAGCAAGACCAAATCGACGATTTCGCGACTGGTTGTCGGTACACGTTAGAACCAAATCGCCTAACCCAGCCATACCCATAAACGTTTCCGGCTGCGCACCTAGCGATGCACCTAGGCGTGTCATTTCCGCCAAACCACGAGTAATAAGTGCGGTACGAGCATTAGCACCAAACCCAATACCATCAGACATACCAGCCCCTATCGCAATAACATTCTTGACGGCTCCACCAAGCTGCATCCCCGTAAAATCGCTGTTAGCGTAGACGCGGAATGTTTTACTACAGTGGATTTTCTCCTGTAAATCCTTCACAAATTCATTGTCTGGAGAGGCAACAGAGATAGCGGTTGGCATTCCTTTCGCTAATTCTTTGGCAAACGTAGGACCGGATAACACTGCCAAAGCGTACCCTTCACCTAACTGCTCTTGGGCAACATCTTTCAGTAAGCGCCCTGTTTCTGGCTCCAACCCTTTGGTTGCCCAGCAAATACGTGAATCTTTTCTTAAGAAAGGCTTCATACTTTGTAAAACGATGCCAAATACGTGGCTAGGCACAACCACCAGCAAATCTCGGCTGGCTTGGACGGCTTTTTCTAGGTTGTCTTCAATAATCAGAGAAGGCGGAAAGTCCACATCAGGTAAAAACACATGATTGGCTCGGTCAGATTCAAGGCGCGCCATATGCTCTGGCTCGTGCCCCCAAAGAATGACATTCGCTCCATTACGTGCCAAAGAAATCGCCAGCGAGGTTCCGTAAGATCCTGCCCCAATGACAGTCATGGCTATTTCTTTGCCGTAGCTATTATTTGTACTGTTTGGGTTGGCTGAAGAGTGTGTCATCGTTTCACCTGTTACGTATCGTGAATGCCCATACCTAAGTCACTTTAGCATGTCGCTCTTGATTTGCAGACAACTAGAGTTTGCAGACATCTAAAGTTTGTGGATCTCTAAAGTATGTAAGGCTTGCTCTGAAAATGTTGCTAACCCCACCTTCGCTTCCAGCATCCGGTTTACAAAAAACAAAGTACCGATTCGCTAAAAACAAAGCAGGTATACAATAAAAATGCACATCGTATCGTGAGATCAGATGTGCATAAGAATTGGATTTTATAGATGGCGCTCTAGTTTTCTGGATCGCCAACTTAAAGCGATTAAGCTTGCGCTTCGCCTTCACCTTCAGCCGCTTGCTGTTGAAGGTAGTTCATGAACAACGCGTCGAAGTTCACTGGTGCTAGGTTCAGTTGAGGGAATGTACCCTTAACTACTAGGCTTGAAATCGTTTCACGAGCGTATGGGAATAGAATGTTCGGGCAGAATGCACCTAGGCAATGCGCCAATTGGCCAGCTTCCATTTGCTCAGCAGTAAAAATACCACCTTGCTGAACTTCACACAGGAAAGCCGTGTCTTCTGCGTTTTTCACTGTTACTGTTAAGCGAAGAACCACTTCGTATACGCCTTCACCTAATTCACGGCTTTGAGTATCCAGATCCAAGTTCACGTCTGGGTTCCACTCTTTTTGGAACATGTCCGGAGAGTTAGGCGCTTCGAAAGAAACGTCTTTTAGGAAAATACGTTGAATTGCAAAGTTTTGTTGAGCTTCTTGAGGTGCTGCTTCAGCCATGTCTAAATCCTTTAATCTATTTGACTGCTCCGACTGACCCAGTCAGAGCATTAAAACTGTTTGTGTATCTGTGAATTACTTCTTACCACGAATCAGTGGCAAATTAGCTTCATTCCACGCAATCAAGCCGCTTTTCAGAAGGTATACCTTTTCAAAGCCTGCTTTTTTCAGTTCATTCGCACTTGCTTGCGCAGTTTGACCTGTTTTGCATACCACAATGATTGGGTTCGATTTATGCTTTTCAAGGCTCGCTGTAGAACCATTTTTGATATCTGAAGGCAAAATGTGAACTGCGCCTGTAATATGACCTTTCTTGAACTCATCCTTTGAACGGATATCAACCACAACGCCGTCTTCACGGTTCAGCATATTGGTGACTTCAGATGCCGATACTTCTTGGTAACCGGCTGTTTTACTTTTCACAATGTTCGCGATGAGTGCAACAACAATACCTGCCCACACCATAGCTAAAATTGGATTATTGGAAATAAAATCTAAATATTCTTGCATGTCCTACGCTCTTGCAACGCTTACGCGGATGTCTGTAAAGGGCTGAGTATACCGTTGAAGATGGGGAAATTCGACAAGGGGGCGCGAAAGAAGTGAAATAAGAGGCAGCGCTCACCTTTCAGGTCTCAATTTGTGGGCTTCTGACCCAACTTTGACAATGCTTCCAAAACGATAAACCAAACTAACAATTGATGGATATATCAAAGACATATGCATTGAAATTTATACAAGCCGATTGTGATACTGTATAGTCAGCGCACAAAATTACCTCAAGAGTCCAAACACTTCTTGGGATCAAAATAACCGAACAATCTTTCAGTGACTTTTCTCTTTAGTGCCCTATCACGGTAAAGGAACCACCATGAGACGATTTGCCCAATTTACACTCGCTATGACATTGACCTTTTGGTCGCTTCTCAGCTGGGGAAGTACAACAATTTCCTATATTGGTGGCTATAACCACAATGGTGCGCCAGCAATCATAGTGCAGTTTGATGATGTCGTACCGTTTCAAGATGCGGTCACCATTCAGAAAAAAGGGGAAGAGGCTCACCTTCCAGACACTTGGCAGCTCAGTAAAGCGAAGAATGCACTGATTTATACCGACATCGATGTGGGGCAAGGTTATCTTGTGGTGCTCAACCACGGCCTGAAATACAACGATTCTTCCACCAAAAATGTGACCATTCACAAAAAAGACCCAACATTAGAAGTGATTGGGCGCGGTCCAATAGTGCCTTCAAAAGGAAAGCGCAGTGTTCCAATATCGACAACCAACGTTGAGCAGGTCTCCGTCGAAATTCTTAAAGTCAGCGATCCGTCCCGTTTTCTCAACGCTTCCCATTATTCCGCGTCGCCAGATCGCTGGGCACTGAATAGACTCACTAAATCGACTCAACCGATTACCGAATTGAGCTTTGATATTGAGAAAGCAAAAACCAACCAAACCCAATACTCAGAACTCTTATTACCGCCTGAACTCGACAGCGGCTGGTATTTGTTAATCGTAAAGCCAACAGGAAGTTTCAGTTACGATAGCGAAAAAGCCATTCAAGTAGCACTGACCGACATTGGTATTCAGACCAAAGTGTTTCCACAACATCTGGCGGTTCAGCTGTCGTCACTATCAAACTCAGAGCCTGTCACAGACGCCCAAATTTCGGTTTATCACTCAGATGGTTCGAAAACCGATTTGGGTACATCCACAGAAGGCTTTGCACAGTTTGACTATCAAGTAAAACAAGGCGACATCTTATTCGTTAAGAAAGATACAGAAGTTAGCGTACTGCCACTGCGTGAGATGCCACTGGATTTGTCCGACTACAAAGTTGCTGGTCGTCAGTACCAAGATCATGAAGCGTTTGTGTATTCAAACCGCGATTTATTCCGCCCTGGCGACATCCTTCCTTTGAATATTATTGCCAGAGACCAAGACGGTGAGATCGCGCCCGATATCCATCGCTTGTATGTAGAATACGTAAAACCAGATCAAAGTATTGCGGCGGGTCGTTGGTTGAGCCCAAGTGCTGCAAGTGGTTTCTACAGTGACAACTACGCCATTCCAACCAGCGCGCCACTAGGTAAATGGGTCGCTCAGATAAAGCTCCATAAGAAAGCCAAAACGCCTATCAGTACCTTTACCTTTAATGTCAGCGAGTTTGTTCCTGAGAGAATGGATCTCACCGTCGATTTACCCAAAGACATTGACCTTGGTGCAAGGAGCGTCACCGCTGACCTTGATGGTCGATACTTATTTGGCTCCCCTGCGGCACAAAACAGAGTGTCTATTCGCACGGATTACCAATCATCGAACCATTTCGACACGAAGTTTAGCGATTACTTTGTTGGGCAAGCTTTCTCTATTTCACATTGGCGTGATGTAGAGAGTATTGACGACATAAAACTCGATGACCAAGGCAAGTACTCACTCACCTTCCCATTATATAAATCCTCATTGATGAAATCGCCGGTTAACGCTCGCTTCACCTTCGAGCTATTCGAAACCGGAGGCGCGAGTGTCTCTCGCAGCCAGCAGCGTCAGCTTTGGTCTGGGAAGAAATTGGCTGGTCTTAAAGCCCCTCAAGGCGATATTGATTCGTACAGCTCTGTAGAATTTCATGTAGCTTTGCTGAGCGGCGATGGGAAACAATTGGAAGCTGGCAAAGTCGATTACCATTTAGAGCGCAATGCAGGCGGCTATTACTGGGTATACAGTGAAAGCAGTGGCTGGGATATTCGCAGCGACGACAAATGGCGACCTGTTGAGGTGAACCAAATTGACACCATCGCCGACCAATCTGTACCACTTCAACTTAAGCTTGACTGGGGACGTTACCGACTTACACTTCGCACCGAAGATGGCACCATTACACGCTATCCATTTTGGGCAGGTTGGAATGAAGGGAATGCTCAACAACCAGTTAAACCGGATCAGCTTTCCCTTACGTTAGACAAGAAACGCTATAACGCTGGTGACACGGTTCAAGTGTCTCTGTTTAGTAAACAAGCGGGTGAGTTAATGCTCAGCTTGGATGGCGGGCAGTCTCTTTTGCAGCAACGCCACACCATTGCTGCAGGTCAGCACCAATTTGAAATAGCACTGGCTCCAAACACCAATCGCCACGATCTTTACTTAACCGCGACCTTGGTCAGCAGTGCAACCGATCAAGATCCATCAGGAAATGCATTACCGAGGCGCTACTTTGCCGTTGCCCCAGTGATGCTGGATCGCGAAGCTCGTCGACTCCCCATCTCTATTGAGCATGCAGAGAAACTACTGCCTCTAGAGCCTGCCACCATCAAAGTAAAACTCGATAAAGCGGTAGAAACGCGCGCTTGGGTTACGCTTTCGCTTATGGATAGAGGCATCGTAAACCTTGCCAAGTACCACCCTCCTAAAATGGCGGATTGGTTCTTCTCGCACAGGCGCTACCAAGGTGACGTGATTGATTTGTACTCACGTTTGTATCAGACAAGACCGGACTCCTTTGTCACGCACCATCGATATGGTGGTGATCAGGAAATCGATTTAAATGTCAGTAAAGATGATTTAGTCGAAAGCAAAACCATCACCATCATGTCGGAATTGATTCAGTTTGACCAAAATGGTGAAGCCAATGTCACGGTAGATATCCCAGATTACAACGGTCAGGCACAAGTCGTTGCGATGGCATTTACCGACAATCAATTCGGACAATCGGAATCGAACATTACCATTTCTGCACCGATTGTGGCTGAACTTGCCGTACCGAGATTTTTAGCACCGGGCGACTCTAGCCAAACCTATATGGAACTCTTTAACACTTCGGGTGTAAGCCAGACGATTAAGGCCTCCATTACAGCAGATGACATTTTGTCGTTACCTGGGGATTCAGAGTTTGAGTTCACGCTTAAAGATGGAGAACGTACAGGCGTGCCTATCCCATTTGAGGTGGGTCAGATTCACTCAAGTTCAGAGACGATTTCGCTCAAGCTAACCATTGATGCAAAAGGCGAAGACAACAGCCAATATCGCCAACAGCGAGACTGGACCCTTCCTGTTCGCATTGGTCAGCCAATGGTGAGCCAGCGCACTCTGATTACGTTGACGCCCAAAAGCAAGGAAAGCGCAGAAAAAGCCGGAAGTACCGAAAATACAGAAAGCGTAGGAAACGAGTCTTTTGAATTAACGCCGGATTTATGGAAGAACTACCAAGATTTCACCGAGCAATTTGCAGTAGTGACCTTCTCTCGCTCGCCACAACTGAATGTCGCTGAACATGCATCAGATTTATTCCGTTATCCTTACGGATGCGCTGAGCAAACTACTAGTAAGGCGATGCCATGGTTGTTTGAAGACAGCGATCTCAATCAGGTAAAAGCCAAGGCAGCAGACGGCAAACCTGTTCGTCAAATTATTGAAGATTCGATGAATCGATTGTCGACCATGCAAAAAGCCAACGGCAGTTTCTCACTCTGGAGCAAACATGGCTCTGCTGATCCTTGGCTGAGCATGTACGTGACTGAATACTTACTCGAAGCCAACGCGCGCTTTAGTGATGCTGTTCCTGAACAAATGCTCGCTAAAGCCTTGGAAAACCTAACGCGTTATATCGGCGCAAGTAAATCCACCGATGCCAGCCATTTCTACGCACTTTGGCTAGGTGCGAAAGCAGGTTTAGTGAATAACGCACAGCTCTACAGTACACAGTCCACGTTAAAAGATAGCCCAAGGCACGGGATTTCAAGACTGTCTGCGGCACATTTAGGTGGGGCATTCCTTCTCAATGGACAAACCAAACAGGGCGAAGAGTATCTGTCATGGGCGGAATCCGACGCGATGCGAAGCCGCGTATCGTATTACGAGTATGGAAGCGATGTTCGTGATCTAGCATTAACGATTTCTATTCTCGAAGATGTACAGAAAGTCATGAAGCTAAGCCCAGACATGATTGAATTAAGGAACCGTCTTGCTATTCGAGTCATGGAACTGTCGGCGAGTAAATCCTACCTAAGCACGCAAGAACGCATTGCACTCGTGAGAGCGGGTATCGCCTTAAAAGACGACACCAACGAAACGGTAGAGTTGCTCATTCGCGAAAAT
The DNA here is from genome assembly GCF_002933855.1 of Vibrio penaeicida. Lineage (GTDB taxonomy): Bacteria > Pseudomonadota > Gammaproteobacteria > Enterobacterales > Vibrionaceae > Vibrio > Vibrio penaeicida_A. The sequence goes on along the minus strand of NZ_BFAQ01000016.1, from coordinate 6,878 downwards.
GATGTCGAAAGAAAAGCATCCAGCCAAGGTTCAGGGCAAGAACTGCTGGCGGTAGGAAGCACGGTATCTCTAGCGGGTGATCAATCCGTCTTCCTTCAACTGGCAACAAAAGGGCTCGCCAATTCAAGTTATTTGAACTCCACTATCAATTTCAATAAAGCACTTCGCTCTTATCGCTTAGAAGATGGCAGTATCTACAAAGGGCAACCTCTCAAAGTAGGAGACAAGTTAATTGTTTCGGTCGATTACAACCTAAAAGAGAAAGCCAATAACGCGCTGATTGTTGAGTACCTTCCTACTGGCTTCGTATTGGAAAATCCACAATTTACCAATAGCGCGGACATTATAAAGTCCTCTAAGGTGATTGAGAGCAGTAAGTGGGACATGTTGGAATACCGAAACGACCGATTGATTGCTTCAACCAATATGAAAAAAGGGCAGCGTTACCGAATCAATTATGTTTTACGTGCTGAAACACCGGGGGTTTCGACACTGCCGGCGCTCTTTATGGAAAAGATGTATCAGCCTGAAAAACTGATTTACAAACCCTATCGCTCCATCGAATCCATCACCATTCGCCCATAAGCGATTGCGCGATGAAGCCTTTATCCAAGCGACTATGCATTGGGGCGTTAAGCAGTATTTTGATTCTAATACTGCTTATCGTCGGAGCTTTTTTTATCGCGAATGCCCGCTCACCTCTTAACCTTGCACAGAAATTGGATCACAGCACCACGGTCTACAGTAAAAATGGCGAGGTGCTACGCCAATTTTCCAACTCAAAAGGTATTTTTCGAACCTCAATAAAACACCAAGTGCAAAATGGAAAGGTTGTACGCCCAGTCTCGGATGTGTACTTAACGGCTTTGCTGGAATATGAAGATAAGTACTTTTACGTTCACCCCGGCTTTAACCCATTTTCCCTTGCTAGAGCATTGATTCAACAAGTCTCACATGGGCGTGTGATTTCAGGTGGCTCCACCATAACGATGCAGGTCGCGCGCATGTTTTATCCTTATGAGCGTTCATACGCAGGTAAAGTTGAGCAAATATTTAGAGCGATACAAATCGAGCTGGCTTACAACAAGGAAGAGATCTTAGATTTGTACCTGACCCACACGCCAATGGGGGGAAACATTGAAGGGGTCGAAGCCGGAGCACAACGTTACTTCGGTAAGTCGGCTCAGAACCTCAATTTAACCGAATCGCTCACTTTAGTAGTACTGCCTCAGCGCCCGAGCAGTACTCGCCCCGATCGCCATCCTAAACGTGCATTAACGGCAAGGAACAAAGTTCTGCACAGGGTTAGCGGAGCGTTGGCACTGACGGACTCCACCACTCGTCTATTAGCAAGCTCCCCACTTGGTGCGTCAAGGTTCCTTTCGCCAGTGATGAGCCCACTACTTGCGAGAAGGCTGCGCTCAAACCAGCCAAGCCTTGCAGAGTTTGACACCTTCATCAATCACACATTGCAATCTTCAATCGAAGAACTGATATCAAAGCGCTCGACAGATTGGTCATCCACACTCTCCAGCGCCGTGCTTGTGATGGAGAACGCTACCGGAGAAGTGATTGCTTACAAAGGTTCCGCCGACTTCGCGAACTTGCGTCGTTATGGGCATGTCGACATGGTGCAGGCAATTCGCTCCCCCGGCTCAACTTTGAAGCCCTTTATTTACGGAATGGCACTGGAAAAACAGCTTATCCACAGTGGCAGTTTAATGATGGACATTCCTATTGCACATGGGAACTACCAGCCACAGAACTTTAACCGTTATTTCAGCGGTCCGATCCGCATGGACAAAGCGCTGCAACTCTCTAAGAACTCTACTGTCGTACAAGTTCTTAGCTTGCTTGGCCCTGAAGAGTTCCTACGTTTTTTAAATACTAGCCAAATCCCCCTAAAGGCAGATGAAGCAAACTTATCTTTTGCTTTAGGCGGAGTAGGTACTAACTTAGAAGGTCTTGTTTCTCTCTACTCTTCATTAGCAAAAGAAGGGATTGCCATAAAACCGAGGTACCTTGAAGGTGAAACAACGGCGCAGAATAAATTACTGACCCCAGAAGCGAGTTGGATTCTGTTTGATATATTGTCTCAAATTCCACCACCTAAGCGCTTTGCCCCTGCGCACGGCAGAAAAGTCGCGTGGAAAACAGGCACCAGTTACGGATTCCGCGATGCTTGGTCCATTGGCGTGAGCCCTAAATACACAGTTGGGGTTTGGGTAGGAAGACCGGATGGCTCGCCCAACGTAGGGCAAACTGGAGCCAAGCAAGCCGCTCCCATCATGTTTGATGTGTTTGATTTACTTCCACCAGAATCTAAGCCACTCATCAAACCTATCAATGTGTCTTCTAGCATTGTGTGTTGGCCAAGTGGGTTATTACAGGCGCAGATTAAACAAGAAGATTGTTTGAGCACTCAACCAGCATGGCTAATTGACGAGCAAGCACCACCAACGTTGAGATACCAAGAACCTTTCAACACTTTGCATCAGTGGCCAGAGCCGTTGCAGCAGTGGTCGCTATCAAAAGGGGTCTCTTTGAATCAATCCACACCTATTCGCCAAGAACGCGTCACGATTTTAACACCTCAGAACGAAATGCAGTTTTTCCCCTACCCTGGGCAAGTTTTAAACCTAAAAGCGAGCGTTGAGAATGCTGGTTGGTATTTGAATGATCAGCCACTTTCAAAGCCAGAGATTGAATTTGATCAGTTAAGCGATGGTCGCTATCAATTAACCGCCTGCCTTATCCATTGCGATAATGTCGTTATCCAAGTTTTTAAGTAATTGGCACTCAATATACCCAAGTGACCTCAAGATGCTTGGTTCAGCGAGATTTAACTTCCCTCAAACTTAGCCTAGGAATAGACACTCTCAATACCGTCCGCCACTGAAAATGATTGTCTTTCCTTCCTGTAATTCGCAATAATCTGTTCCAACTGCAACGCACTTTTGAAAACTTGTAACAGTCAGTCGCGATCATTATTTGATCTAAGGCTACAGTTTCACCTATAAAGTGTAGTAAAATTACGCTAATTTGATTTATCAGTTACTTTGAATTTGACGAGGTTAGAACTATGTCAGCTAAGAAGCCAATGGCTCTAGTTATTTTGGATGGGTGGGGACACCGCGAAGACTCAGCAAGCAACTCTATTGCTAACGCTAAAACACCGGTTATGGATGAGCTGTTAGCAACCCAGCCAAACACACTTATTTCTGCATCTGGTTTTGATGTAGGTCTGCCTGACGGTCAAATGGGTAACTCAGAAGTGGGTCACACCAACATTGGGGCAGGCCGTGTGGTATACCAAGACTTAACTCGTATTACTAAGTCGATTGCTGATGGTGAGTTCGAACAGAATGAAGCATTGGTTGCTGCTATCGACAAAGCCGTTAACGCAGGTAAAGCCGTTCACTTGATGGGTCTAATGTCTCCAGGTGGCGTTCACAGCCACGAAGACCACATTTACGCTGCAGTAAAAATGGCAGCAGCACGTGGTGCAGAAAAGATTTACCTTCACTGCTTCCTTGACGGACGTGACACTCCACCACGTAGCGCCGAAAACTCTCTAAAACGTTTTGATGACTTGTTTGCCGAGCTAGGTAAAGGTCGAGTGGCTTCGTTGGTGGGCCGTTACTTTGCAATGGATCGTGATAACAACTGGGATCGCGTTCAAGTCGCTTACGAATTGCTGACTGAAGCAAAAGCAGAATTCACATACAACAGCGCTGTTGAAGGTTTAGAAGCGGCATACGCTCGTGATGAAAACGATGAATTCGTTAAAGCGACAGTACTTCAAACAGAAGGTCAAGAAGACGCAAGCATTCAAGATGGCGATGCCGTTATCTTCATGAACTACCGTGCGGACCGTGCTCGTCAAATTACGCGTACTTTCGTTACCGATTTCGCTGGTTTCGAGCGCAACGTATTCCCATCAGCAGAGTTCGTTATGCTGACGCAATATGCGGCAGATATTCCTCTGGCAACGGCATTCCCACCAGCTTCTCTAGACAACACACTAGGTGAGTGGTTATCTAAGTGTGGCAAAACTCAGCTTCGTATGTCTGAAACAGAAAAATACGCACACGTTACTTTCTTCTTCAATGGTGGCGTAGAAGCTGAATTTGAAGGTGAAGAGCGTAGCTTAGTTGCTTCTCCTAAAGTGGCAACGTACGACCTACAGCCAGAAATGAGCTCTGCTGAACTGACTGAGAAATTCGTCGCTGCTATCAAATCAGGCAAATACGACTCTATCATTTGTAACTACCCTAACCCAGATATGGTTGGTCACACAGGCGTTTACGAAGCAGCAGTCCAAGCTATCGAAGCTGTAGATGCATGCGTAGGTAAAGTGGTTGAAGCCATTCGTGAAGTAGACGGCCAGGTTCTTATTACGGCTGACCACGGTAACGCGGAAATGATGGTCGACCCTGAAACAGGCGGTACGCACACTGCGCACACTAACCTTCCAGTTCCATTGGTATACGTGGGTAGCCGTGAGCTTGAGTTTGTTGAAGGCGGTAAGCTGTCTGACCTTGCTCCGACAATGCTTCAGCTATCAGATCTGGAAATCCCTGCTGAGATGACTGGTCAGGTGATCGTTAATCTGAAATAATCATCCTCATAATCAAGAGGCTGGAACTGCTTCAGCCTCGTCTTATGGCGGAACGATTCATACGGATGAACCTGTTTAATTTACAGTATTCCTTAAACGCCAGTGCATTTCGCGCTGGCGTTTTCTCATGTCTTCTTATAGTTATCTCGACATTCAGTGGCAGTACACTTGCGGCTTCTCAAACTGAACTTAAAGGGGTAAAGACAGAAATTTCTCGCCAACAGCAGCAGCTCAATAAAGCACAGAAGCAGCTCAACAAACTGCAAGGCGAACTCAAAAAACAAGAGCTTTCAATCAATGCGATAGAGAAGACGATCAAGCAGACTGAAGCCAACCTAAAGAAAGCCAACACCAACCTAAGCCAATACCAGAAACAGAAGTCCTCATTAGAGAAGCAGCAAAAATCACAAAGTGATACTTTAAAAGAGCTGGTCAAAACCTATTACATAACTCGACGCAAATACGATGCAGCATCCCTTCTGCAAAGTGATAACAAAGCCGAATTGGATCGCATTGGGCACTATTTCCAACACTTAGCCAAAGAGCGCACTAAAGCCATTGAAGAACTCATGGCAACTGAAACCGAATTGGAAACCACCCACCGTGCGTTGAGGCAAAAACAACAAGAAATATCCGATTTGCTGGCAACTCAAAAATCCAAGAAGAAAGCACTGACCAGTTCACAATCAAACCGTAAGAAAACCGTCTCTAAAATTAAAAGCACCGTTAAGAACGACAAAACGTATTTGTCCGAATTGCAACGCAACGAAAACCGGTTGAAAGCCGAAATCGCCAAAGCCGCAAAACGCGCCGCTATTCCAATGAACGGTTTAAGCAAGCAAAAAGGACGGCTTCCGTGGCCACTGCGAGGTAGAGTGTTGCACAATTACGGCACAAAACAGACTGGGCAGGTAAACTGGAAAGGTATGGTGATCAGCGCTAAACACCAACAACCTGTAAAAGCCGTGTATTCGGGAACCGTGGTTTTCGCAGAATACTTACGAGGCTATGGCTTGCTTGTGTTAGTCGACCATGGAAAGGGCGACATGACGTTGTACGGCTTTAATCAGACTCTGATGAAAAAAGAAGGCGACAAAGTACAAGCCGGTGAAACCATTGCACTCGCAGGGGATACGGGAGGTCAAGACAGAACCTCCCTATACTTTGAGATTCGTCGGAACAGTAAAGCTCAAAACCCGAAATCTTGGTTAACCAGATAAAAACACTTAATAAAACACAAATAAAAAAGGAGCACTAAGTGCTAATGCCGATCAGTTAAGGTCAAAATGATCGGTTGAACGATCCTCTAGAAGCGTTATAAAGGTCCTAACTTTCTATGGTTAGGACCTTTTGTTTTGCAACTCACAACCGCTCTCGCCATGGCTAATGGCTATGCACCAAACACTGAAGAACTCGGGAAACTCTCTGATATTCTTTGCCCAGACTTTATCAATCAATGTCTTGAAACTTCGGGTGTGTCTACCATGAGAAAACGCCGTATCCCTTTAGATATGGCTGTTTGGACCGTTATCGCCATGTCTCTTTATCGACAGGAACCTGTTTGGAGTATTGTGAGTAAAGCGAATTTGATGTTGCCAGGAAAGAAACCTTTAGTGGCTCCTAGTGCTGTTGTTCAAGCTCGCCAGCGGCTAGGTGTCGATGCAGTAAAAGAAGTCTTTCATCAAAGTCAGAAAATGTGGCATCAGCAAGCCGAGCATCCGACTTGGTCTGGACTCAAGCTCCTTGGTGTAGATGGAGTCGTCTGGCGGACGCCAGACACTCCTGAGAACAGAGAGCGATATCAATCCGCCTCGAATCAAAATGGTCATGGTGCTTTCCCACAAGTTCGCATGGTTTGTCAGATGGAATTAACCAGCCACATGATGATAGCGAGCGCTTTCGATAGCTATAAAACGAATGAGATGGTGCTGGCTGAGCGCCTCATCGAAACGACTCCCGATAATAGCCTGACTCTGTTTGACAGAGGGTTTTACTCTCTGGGATTACTCAATCGTTGGCAACAGACAGGTGAAGAGCGCCATTGGTTGATGCCAATGAGGAAAGATACCCAATACACAGTAATTAAGAAGTTAGGTCGTAATGACAGAGTGATTGCCTTGAGAGCGAGTCCTCAAGCAAGGCGGAAGTTCCCGGACCTATCAGAAACGGTTGAAGTGAGATTACTCACGAAAACGATTAAGGGAAAAGAGGTCAATATCCTGACCTCAATGACCGATGCCATGCGCTTCCCATCAGA
>NZ_BFAQ01000015.1 GCF_002933855.1 Vibrio penaeicida | reverse complement strand
TTACTTTATGTTTTCAGATTTTGAACAATCTGAAGGCAAAACTAGATAAAGCGAGCTAACCATAAGACTTTATTTAGTAAAGATACCACTGCGGAGTGGTAGTTCAGTTGGTTAGAATACCGGCCTGTCACGCCGGGGGTCGCGGGTTCGAGTCCCGTCCACTCCGCCATCTATTTAAGAAACCTTAGCAGAAATGCTGAGGTTTTTTGCGTTTAGAAAGGTACATTCAACCTACGGTCGAACGAGTCCCGGTCGTGTGCGACCCCAGCTGCTCCGCCATTTATTTGAGAAACCTCAGCAGAAATGCTGAGGTTTTTGCGTTTAGGAAGGCACATTCAACCTACGCTTGAACGAGTCCCGGTCGTGTGCGACCCCAGCCACTCCGTCATCTATTTAAGAAACCTCAGTAGAAATGCTGAGGTTTTTTGCGTTTAGGAAGGTATATTCAACCTACGGTTGAACGAGCCCCGGTCGTGTGCGACCCCAGCCACTCCACCATTTATTTAAGAAACCTTAGCAGAAATGCTGAGGTTTTTGCGTTTAGGAAGGTACATTCAACCTACGGTCGAACGAGTCCCGGTCGTGTGCGACCCCAGCCGCTCCGCCATTTATTTAAGAAACCTTAGTAGAAATGCTGAGGTTTTTTGCGTTTAGAAAGATACATTCAACCTACGGTTGAACGAGTCCCGGTCGTGTGCGACCCCAGCCACTCCCCCATTTATTTAAGAAACCTCAGTAGAAATGTTGAGGTTTTTGAGTTTTAGAGCTACGTAATCAACTTGTGGTCGAACAAATCCAGTCGAGTGTAACTGCAATAGCCCTATCACTTACTAGTATGCCAGGTCGAATAGAGTGGGCTTTTGTCATTATGAACTAATGTATTTTATCTATAAAAAAGCTCCAGTAGCCGTCTTTGACTCATAATAGTTACTCAATTTGATAGTTCCATTTCCCTTAAAGTTTCTGCTCGACATACGGTATTAGCTGATATAGTCTGGACATATAGACGTCTAAACGCTTTAGGGAGAAAGTAAGATGCCCATTAAGATTCCTGATCAATTGCCAGCTTTGGATACGCTAAGGCATGAAAATATATTTGTAATGCCAGAGTCTCGCGCAACGACGCAGGAAATACGCCCACTTAAAGTACTCATTCTTAATTTAATGCCGAAGAAGATTGAAACGGAAACTCAGTTTCTTCGCCTATTATCAAATAGCCCATTACAGATAGACGTAGAGCTATTAAGAATTGATAATCGACCAAGTAAGAATACGCCAACAGAACACTTAGATACGTTTTATCGTCAGTTCGAAATGGTGAAAAACAAGAACTTTGATGGGTTAATTATTACAGGTGCACCATTAGGGCTCGTTCAATTTGAAGATGTTATCTATTGGGAGCACCTTCAAACAATCATGAACTGGGCAAAAGAGCATGTAACCTCAACATTATATGTATGTTGGGCTGCGCAAGCTGGTTTAAAGCTACTGTACAATCTGCCTAAACGCACTCGGAAAGAAAAGTTGTCTGGAGTGTATCAGCATCAAGTCTTGCAACCCTACCACCCTGTTCTGAGAGGGTTTGATGACACTTTCTTAGCACCACATTCTCGATATGCTGACTTCTCACCAGAATATTTATCGGAGCATACAGACTTAGATATTTTGGCTACATCGGATGTTGCCGGTGTTTATCTTGCGACAACGAAGGATAAGCGAAATGTATTTGTCACCGGACACCCTGAATATGACTCTCACACATTACATAACGAATATGTGAGAGATCTAGGGGAGGGGATGGAGCCACCGATTCCTGTCAATTACTACCCAAACAACAACCCTGATAACAAACCTAATGCCAGTTGGCGAAGCCACGGACATTTGTTATTTCTAAATTGGCTAAACTACTGTGTTTATCAGCAGACACCATATGACTTGTCTCTTTTTTCGGAAGCTAATTTTACGAAAGACGAAGAATAAATCGCTATAAAATTCGGGCAGCGTAATCGCTGCCCTTTGTTTTTATTCTTCTTTTTTGGCTTTCTCTATCATTGGGGTAATAGTGGAGCCCTGTATAAGAATGGAAAATACAACAACAGAATAAGTCATCACGAGAATGATCTCTTTTACGTCAATCAGCTTATCAGGAATCACCAAAATACCAGGAGGAATAGATAGAGCCATTGCGAGAGCTAGCCCTCCTCTAAGCCCTCCCCACGTGAGAATTTTTACTGACCAAGAATTGTAGCTACGGTATCGAGTGAAGCCTAAATAAGAGAGCCAAACACTCAAATATCGACTGGTCAAAACAAGGGGGATGGAAAATGCCATTAGGATCCAATCTTCGTGATGGAATTCAAACAGAAGCATAGACATACCGATAAGTAAGAATAAAACACCATTTAAAAATTCATCGACTAACTCCCAGAAATGATCTAAGTGCTCTTCACTTTCTTTTGAAAAGCCGATAAATCGAGTCCAGTTGCCGATCATAATCCCCGAAACCACCATGGCCAATGGACCGGATACGTGAATTACATCTGCAAAGGCATACCCTGCAGTCGGAATTCCTATCGTTAATAAGAGCTCCATAGAATGATCGTTGGTAGCGCTGATTAAATAATGGAATAGTAATCCAAGGGCAAAACCATATACGACGCCGCCAATAGCTTCTTGAGCAAACAGTAAAGTAACGCTTGTTATAGTAGGGGATTCCGTACCAAATGCCATGGTATAAAGCGTGACAAAAATGACGAGACCAAATCCATCATTAAAAAGGGATTCACCTTCAATTTGAGTTGAGATGCGTTTGGGAGCATCAAGCTTTTTCACGATGGCCAGCACCGCAATGGGATCGGTTGGTGAGATAAGAGCTCCGAAAAGCAAACAGTATACGAGATCGAATTGAATACCAATTACTTGACAGAATAGGTAGAGCGCACCGCCAATAAACGCCGTTGAAAACAATGTGGCACCAAGCGCTAAAATTGTAATTTCCCACTTTTGATCTTCCATATTAGGAAGCTTTATTCCCAATCCACCGGCAAACAAAAGAAAGCCTAATACGCCTTTGAGCAAAAACGCTTCAAAATTAATTGTACTCATTGTTCCAGCAGCGACTTTGGTTAAGTGAAACCAATCGTTTTGACCTGCAATAATAATAAATAGCGATAAGATCAGCGCACCTGCGGTGATGGCTATTGTTGTCTGCATCTTTCCTATCTTACTGTTTATAAATGCGATCAGCATTGCAGCTGCGGAAAGAAAGCACAGGGTGTAATAAACAGACATGACCTAGGGTATCCCAAATGTAACAAAATGTGTGATTGGCGGATTTTCCTCCTACTTTTGCACAATATCAAATACTTTTTTTGCTCATCTATTTAGCAAAAAAGCAGCAGTGATAGATCGATAATTTACTGGTTTGGACGTCTAGATTTCTATTGGATGTATGGTAGGATGAGAGCAAAGATAAGGAATGAGGCTGTAGTGTGGCTGGAAGCAATTTAAGACAACAAATCGAACAACAACTTTCCCGAAGAATTATGCTCATCGATGGTGGTATGGGTACCATGATTCAGGACTTAAAGTTGGAAGAAGAGGATTATCGTGGTGAGCGCTTTTCCGATTGGCACTGTGATTTAAAAGGGAACAATGACCTTTTAGTTTTGTCTCAGCCTCAGCTTATTAAAGACATACACAGTCAGTATCTCGAAGCAGGTGCTGACATATTAGAAACCAACACATTCAATGCCACCACCATTGCAATGGCTGACTATGATATGGAAAGCCTGAGCGAAGAGATCAACTTCGAAGCAGCGAAGCTGGCAAGAGAAGCTGCTGATGAATGGACGGCAAAAAACCCAGACAGGCCACGCTATGTTGCTGGCGTTCTTGGTCCCACTAACCGAACGTGTTCGATCTCTCCAGATGTAAATGACCCTGGATATCGTAACGTGAGTTTTGACGAGTTAGTCGAAGCGTATTCTGAATCGACGCGCGCACTCATCAAAGGTGGTTCACACCTTATTCTTCTTGAAACAATTTTTGATACGTTGAACGCTAAAGCATGTGCATTTGCGGTTGAATCTGTATTTGAAGAAATGGGCATTGAATTGCCCGTTATGATTTCAGGTACGATAACCGATGCATCTGGTCGGACACTTTCTGGTCAAACTACGGAAGGTTTTTACAATGCGCTAAGACATGTTAAGCCCATTTCATTTGGTCTGAACTGTGCGTTGGGGCCAGACGAACTGCGTCAATACGTTGAAGAACTTTCACGTATTTCAGAGTGCAGTGTGTCTGCTCACCCGAACGCGGGCTTACCTAATGCGTTTGGAGAGTATGATCTATCACCAGAAGATATGGCTGAACATATTGGTGAATGGGCGAGAGCTGGGTTCCTTAACCTAGTAGGTGGGTGCTGTGGTACTACACCAGAACACATTCGCCAAATGGCACTAGCCTGCGAAGGTGTTCCTCCTCGTAAGTTGCCTACCATACCTGTGGCATGTCGTTTGTCTGGTTTAGAGCCTCTGACGATAGCGAAAGATACCTTATTCGTTAACGTAGGTGAGCGGACTAACGTAACAGGTTCAGCACGCTTCAAGCGCCTTATCAAAGAAGAGCTCTATGATGAAGCGTTAGATGTCGCGCGTCAGCAAGTTGAAAACGGTGCGCAAATCATCGACATCAACATGGATGAAGGGATGCTAGATGCGGAAGCTTGTATGGTTCGTTTTTTGAACCTTTGTGCTTCTGAGCCAGAAATATCCAAAGTTCCGATTATGGTTGACTCCTCTAAATGGGAAGTCATCGAAGCGGGTCTAAAATGCATTCAAGGTAAAGGTATTGTTAACTCGATTTCCCTAAAGGAAGGGAAAGAGAAATTCTTGGAACAGGCTAAGTTAATTCGACGATACGGTGCCGCTGTGGTCGTAATGGCGTTTGACGAAGTCGGTCAGGCTGAAACACGTGAACGCAAGCTTGAAATCTGTACCAATGCCTACAATATTCTGGTTGGCGAAATTGGTTTTCCACCAGAAGACATTATCTTTGACCCGAATATTTTCGCGGTCGCAACGGGTATAGAAGAGCACAACAACTACGCGGTCGATTTCATAGAAGCAGTTGGCGATATCAAACGAAAATTGCCACACGCTATGATTTCAGGTGGTGTGTCCAACGTTTCTTTCTCTTTTAGAGGTAATAACTACGTTCGTGAAGCCATCCACGCCGTGTTTCTATACCATTGTTTCAAGAACGGCATGGACATGGGTATCGTTAATGCTGGTCAACTTGAGGTTTACGATAACGTCCCAGAAAAGCTTCGAGAAGCGGTTGAAGACGTGGTTCTAAACCGTCGTAATGACGGTACAGAGCGTTTACTTGATATTGCAGCTGAGTTTGCCGGAAAGGGCGTAGGTAAAGAAGAAGACGCTTCAGCACTTGAATGGCGAAGCTATCCTGTTGAAAAGCGTTTGGAACACGCTTTAGTTAAAGGGATTACAGAATTCATCGTTGATGATACGGAAGAAGCCCGCCAAAATGCGACCAAACCTCTTGAAGTGATTGAAGGTCCTCTAATGGACGGCATGAATGTAGTGGGTGATCTGTTTGGTGAAGGTAAAATGTTCCTTCCTCAGGTAGTAAAATCGGCTCGTGTTATGAAGCAGGCCGTTGCACACTTAGAGCCTTATATTAACGCCTCTAAACAAGCAGGTTCGACAAACGGAAAGATACTGTTGGCGACTGTAAAAGGGGATGTTCATGATATTGGTAAGAACATCGTAGGTGTTGTATTACAGTGTAATAACTATGAAATCATTGATCTCGGTGTGATGGTTTCTTGCGAGAAGATCCTTAAAGTCGCCAAAGAAGAAAACGTTGATATTGTTGGACTATCTGGTCTTATTACTCCCTCTTTGGATGAAATGGTTCATGTTGCCAAAGAAATGGAGCGACAGGGCTTTGAACTTCCACTTCTTATTGGTGGTGCAACGACTTCCAAAGCTCATACTGCGGTAAAAATTGAACAGAATTATCACAAGCCCGTGGTGTACGTGAATAATGCCTCACGTGCGGTTGGTGTGTGTACTTCTTTGTTATCTAATGAGTTGTATCCAGGTTTTGTTGAAAAGTTGGATGCAGATTACGTTCGAGTTCGTGACCAGCACAACCGTAAGAAGCCTAGAACTAAACCTGTGACCGTCGAGAGAGCGCGAGATAATCGAGTCGCGATTGATTGGAGGAATTATACACCGCCAGTACCAGCTAAGCCTGGTGTCCACGTATTTGAGGATTTTGAAATATCCACGCTACGTCAATACATAGATTGGACACCTTTCTTTATGACGTGGTCGCTGGTAGGTAAATACCCTGCAATATTTGAACATGAAGAAGTGGGTGAAGAAGCACAGCGATTGTTTAAAGATGCCAATGATCTGTTGGATCGCGTTGAAAGAGAAGGCTTGCTAGAAGCTCGAGGAATGTGTGCTCTGTTTCCTGCCGCAAGCGTTGGGGATGATATTGAAGTGTACACGGATGAAAGTCGAACAGAAGTTGCTCACACGCTTTATAACCTTCGCCAGCAAACCGAAAAACCCAAAGGGTTTAACTACTGCTTGTCTGACTATATCGCACCAAAATCCAGCGGTAAGAAAGACTGGATTGGTGCATTTGCTGTAACCGGCGGTATTGGGGAGCGAGAGCTCGCTGACGCGTATAAAGCGCAAGGTGACGATTACAATGCCATTATGATTCAAGCGGTAGCAGATCGATTGGCAGAAGCATTTGCTGAATATCTCCACGAGCAGGTACGAAAAGAAATCTGGGGCTATGCAAAAGATGAAGATCTTGGTAATGAAGATTTGATCCGTGAAAAGTATCAAGGTATTCGACCTGCACCGGGCTACCCCGCTTGTCCTGAGCACACCGAGAAAGGTACGTTGTGGGAAATGCTTAAAGTTGAAGAGGCGATCGATATGTCACTGACCACGAGTTACGCGATGTGGCCTGGAGCGTCAGTGTCGGGTTGGTACTTTTCACACCCAGATTCCCGTTATTTTGCCATTGCGCAGATCCAAGAAGATCAAGCAAGAGATTACGCAGAAAGAAAAGGATGGGAGTGGGAAGAGGCTGAAAAATGGCTTGGCCCCAACCTTAACTGATAAATACGTAAAAGAATGGAAAAGGGTTGGTAAGTACTAACCCTTTTTTGCCTGAAGGTTACTTTTCAAAAAGCTCTTGATGGAGTGCTTGTACGGCTTTCTTAGACACAGATTCGTGCAATAAGAAACAAAGGTTGTGGGCACTTGCTCCGTAGCAGATCATACGTAAATTGAAGTCTTCCAGCGTACTGAATACCTGTTTCGCGTAGCCTTTGCTCTCTTTCATATTGTTTCCAATTAGAGCCACTAAACATAGATTATGTTCTATATCTACAGTACATAGTTCTTCCAGCTCGCGCTTAGCTTCAGCAGGCAACTCTGGTGCTCCACCACTCGTATTGGTTTGATCAAGAGTGAGCGAAACGCTGACCTCGGATGTGGTTATTAAATCAACCGAGATTTTGTATTTAGCGAGAATTTGGAACACATCAGCAAGAAAGCCGTATGCTTGGAACATATTTGGGCTACGTAATGTCACCATGGTTTGATTGCAGCGCAATGCTAGTGCACGAAATAGGGGGGCACTCTCTACTTGTTGACGAATCCAAGTTCCGCCTTTCTCTGGTGCTTTTGATGACCCAACAAAAACAGGTATTTGGTGGCGAAGTGCTGGCAGTAAAGTCGATGGATGTAAGATTTTGGCACCAAAATTAGCCATTTCTGATGCTTCGCTGAAGCTGATTTCTGGAATTGGGCTCGCTTTAGGTGCGATTCGTGGATCAGTGGTGTAGATACCTGGGACGTCTGTCCAAATTTCAAGACCTGCTGCTTCAACTGCTTCTGCAATCAATGCGGCACTGTAATCACTGCCACCTCGCCCTAATGTAGTGGTGTTTCCATCCTCATCTGAGCCGATAAAACCTTGTGTTACCACCACCTGCTGGTGACATAGCGGAACCAGTTTCTCTTGTGCCAGTCGAGAAATCTCTGTTAATTCCGGTTGCGCTTTTCCATGGACTGAATCGGTGCGCATGACATCACGAATATCAAACCGGACGGCATCAATGCCTCGCTCTTTCATTATTTGAGTCAGAATGTGCG
Organism: Vibrio penaeicida; assembly: GCF_002933855.1. Lineage (GTDB taxonomy): Bacteria > Pseudomonadota > Gammaproteobacteria > Enterobacterales > Vibrionaceae > Vibrio > Vibrio penaeicida_A. Next base: position 218,973 of record NZ_BFAQ01000015.1, on the reverse strand, counting down.
TAGACATGAGCTCTCCGCATGACACCAAATGATCCGTCAGCTTCTCACTTGATTGGAATGATGCCGCTTCAGCAGCACTCGCAACGGAATCTAAAATAGTATGGACTTGTTTTTCTGCATGCGCAGGATCTGCAAGCTGATCTAAAATTTGATGATGTATATCTGTGATCTGCTTAATTAACTCTTGACGCTTACTTGCTTCTTGAACGCCATTCGCAAGTTCAACAAGTAAGTTTGTCACGCCTGAGCAGGCGCTGCTTACAATCAACCGCGTATTCGGGTTGTTTTCTATTATCGTGCTACAGCGGCTCATTGCCTCAAAGTTTGCAACACTGGTTCCGCCAAATTTCGCTACATTAAATGCGCTAGTAGCTTTGTTCTCGTTCAAAGCACTGTCTCCCAAAATACGTCCAAGAATAACGACACAGTAGTCAAAGGGACTACTTAACATCCGATGTTGAAGAGAGATTACGTAGAGCAGAGGGAAAGCATAAGAAAGGAATGCGCACCTCAGAAGCTCTTCACCTTGTTGGTGACAGTCGGTAGGATTCAACCTACTCGCCCGATGTGTAATTCACCCGCAATGAATCATCATCTCGGCACTGCTCCCCCTGAGTGAAGTGTATTGGAATTGGGGTTCCACACCACACCTGCCTGGGCAATGCTCCTCTTCTGCTAGAAAGCCCGTTTATTGAACGGTTTTATGACCAAAATGTCAATCACAAAGCGTGAATTTGTTATTTTGTGATATTGGCTATGTAAAAATTGCGTTCTAGACGCTCGACCTAAGCCTATTTGATGCATTAGAGTAAAATTTGTACAGTAAGACTTGTATACAATTTTTTAAACCTACAATTACAATAAAATGAGAACATCTATGACAATAACAAGCTTTAACCCACCAAGACGCATTTTAATGGGACCAGGGCCATCGGATGTGTATCCTGAGGTTCTTCAAGCGATCAGTCGCCCGACGGTTGGTCACCTCGATCCGTTGTTTATCAATATGATGGATGAGCTAAAGCATCTTTTGAAATACGCCTTTCAAACAACGAATGAATTCACTATCGCGATATCGGCCCCTGGCAGTGCGGGTATGGAGGCCTGTTTTGTCAATTTGGTTGAACCCGGTGACAAAGTAATTGTGTGTCGAAATGGTGTATTCGGAGAGCGTATGAGAGAAAACGTTCTGCGCTGTGGCGGTGATGCAGTTATTGTCGATGATGAGTGGGGGGAGCCGGTAAGCGTACAAAAAGTGCAAGCCGCATTTGACCAACACCCTGATGCTAAGGTACTTGCATTTGTCCACGCTGAAACATCGACAGGTGCTTGCTCTGATGCCCAAACTCTTGCCAGTATTGCTAAGCAACATAGTGCGTTGACGATAGTCGATGCGGTTACGTCTTTAGGTGGTGTACCATTGTACGTTGATAAGTGGGGGCTTGACGCTGTCTACTCTGGCAGTCAGAAATGTTTGTCGTGTGTGCCCGGATTGTCGCCGTTAACCTTCTCTCAAGCAGCCGTTCATAAGATTACGCAGCGTAGTACCCCCGTGCAGAGTTGGTTTTTAGATCAGAGTTTAGTTTTGGGTTATTGGAGTGGCGAAGGAAAAAGAAGTTATCACCATACTGCGCCAGTGAATAGCTTATACGCACTTCATGAAGCGTTACTGAAGTTAAAAACGGAAGGGCTTGAGGGCGCATGGGCAAGACACAAAGCGATGCACAACAAGCTTAAAAGTGGGTTAGAAAACTTAGGGTTTGAATTTGTCGTCGAAGAAGATTCACGTTTACCACAGCTGAATGCCGTATACATACCTGAAGGTATTGATGAGGCTAGCGTACGTGCTACTTTACTTGAAAAATACAACCTAGAGATAGGGGCTGGGCTTGGAGCTCTAGCGGGTAAAGCTTGGCGAATTGGATTAATGGGGTATGGAGCACGTGAAGAAAATGTAGCACTCTGTCTCAAGGCGTTAGAAGATACGCTTTAGACTATTGAGACCGTTGTATTCATCGCTAAAGTCGCTTATTCAGCGGCTTTTTTTGATTCATCATGATTTTCAGTGATAATTGCTTGCGATGCCTTTGAGTATCGTACTTTTGAGAAATCAAGTTTTGGGAAAAGGTATTCAGCTTCTTCTTGAATTTGTTTCGCTTTGCTTTCGTTGCCCATCCCTCTATACGCCACGATCAGATTATTGTAAAAAGCTGGTCTCGGCTTTCTTTGTATAATATCTTGAGACCACTCAATATAGGGTTCGATAAGTGTATTGTCTTTCGTAAATAACCCTATGGTTAGGTATGTGCTGTAAATATCCCAATTGTATCTGTCTTTCCACGCAACAGGGTTACTGACTTTTTCTAGGATACTAGGGTTTCTTGGCTGCGATTTTTCAAATTGGGTAAGTACGTAATTTGTGTGCAGCGTACTGAGCATATAGAACGTGGTTAAAATGGGTAACACTAGACTGGATACCCTCAGCGTAATTTTACTGACGACGCTAAAATTCACTGCTTTGTATCGAGCTGTTCTTTGATCGAGCCAATATAGCAGAATGATGAATGTCATCCAGTGAATGGCAGAGTGATAAAACGGATACTCTAATTGACTGTGGACAGCAATTGGAACAAAGAGCGCTAAAAGTCCCAGTTTGGTTCCTTTTCGGGCTGATGAAGCCTTATAAATGATATATACCCCAGCCAATAGAATTGCGACTATCGTAACCACACCGCCTTCTACTCCCCATAACATAAGCTCATTATGAGGGTGATCCAATGCTGCTACTGCTGGTGGGTAATCACTATTTAATTGATGTTGCCTCGCAGTGTACAAAACATAGGAAGATTCAAAATGACCGTACCCATACCCCGTAAATGGCTTCTCGATGATCATATCGATGGCTTGTGGGAAAAAAACTGTTCTTACACTATCTAAATGCTGTTTATCTTTTAAAAGATTGTCAAAGTTGGATTCAGTCAATTGAGGAACAGTAAGACCAAGTAATATGCCAACGACAATGGATGTTAGCCAAGCGCAGACTCTTTTGGGAGTAGAAAATCTTATTAAATAAGGTATGACCAGTAATGATGCGAGTGTTGCCCCTAGCCACCCTGTTCTGGAAGCAACTATAACAAGCAACGATACGCTGAGTGCCGGTACGGAAACAAGGAAAATCAATTGCCCCAATTTCCGTCTGTATTTTTGAGGTTGTCTCGCAAGCAGGTAACCAGAAAGGACTAATCCCGTTGCTAAAAAGCTGGCAAGAACATTTGGTTGCTGAAAAATGCCATAAGGACGGTTAGCTACCGTGTTGTACCCCAATATGTTATCGGGCTCTAGGGCAAGGAACTGTACGTATCCGTAGAGACCTTGTAATACAGTGGCAATGAGAATAAACCAAAGTAAGCGCTGCTTTTGCTTGTTCGTAAATTGAAACTGTTGAAGGACAAAAAATAAAATTAGTCCAGACCATAACCCCAAAATTCGACCTGTAGACTCTTCTAGAATGGCGTTGGGGAGGAATATGGGGATGGTAAGAACTGCACCACATAAAAGAAGCACTACACCGAGTTTGGAATAACGAATCTGGTAGCGGTGTGATATCTGATAGAACCCTAGTGCTAGAGCAAAAGAAAGCCCTATCCAAGTTGAAGGGTTAAATGATAAAGCCAACCCTGAACCACCCGGATTTGGCATAAAAACATTCATGGCAACTAAAAACGTACACGCAATTACGATTAAAAATTTCCGATTGAGTGGTGTTCGGGTTTTATTGGACTCGAGCTGTGATCCTCGGACGAGCAGAGTTGCCATATTTGAATGTTTCCTTAATAGATTTCAACGGTCTGCAGCCAGACCGTTGAGTGATACTATCATTTTTCGTTTTAAAGCATAGACTTTAAGAAGCGAGCCGTATGGGAACCTTTAACTTTTGCGACTTCCTCCGGAGTTCCTTGCGCAATAATTTCACCGCCACCTTGTCCACCTTCTGGTCCTAGATCGACGACCCAATCTGCGGTCTTGACAACGTCCAGATTATGTTCGATAACCACAACGGTATTCCCATGATCTCTCAGGCGATGTAAGACCGTCAGCAACTGCTGAATGTCATGGAAGTGCAGACCCGTTGTCGGTTCATCAAGAATGTACAGTGTTTTACCTGTATCTCGTTTAGAGAGCTCTCTGGCTAATTTTACTCGTTGAGCTTCACCGCCTGATAGTGTGGTCGCCGCCTGACCAAGTCGAATGTAAGACAAACCGACGTCCATTAATGTTTGAAGCTTTCTTGCGATGACAGGTACAGGGTCAAAGAATTCACGTGCGTCTTCGACAGTCATTTCCAGCACTTCATCAATGGTTTTACCTTTGTATCGAACTTCTAATGTTTCTCGGTTGTAGCGTTTACCCGTACAAACATCACAAGGTACATAGACATCAGGTAAGAAGTGCATTTCAACTTTAATTACCCCATCCCCCTGACAAGCTTCACAGCGTCCTCCACGAACGTTAAAGCTGAAGCGACCTGGCTTATATCCTCTGGCGCGTGATTCTTGAGTGCCTGCAAAGAGCTCACGAATAGGCGTAAATATACCCGTGTATGTTGCTGGGTTTGAACGTGGTGTTCGACCTATTGGGCTTTGATCGATATCGATGACTTTGTCGAAATGTTCAAGCCCAACGACTTTTTTGTAAGGTGCAGGAGTCGCAATACTGGCACCATTAAGCTGAGTTTGTGCAATCTTGTAAAAAGTATCATTGATTAAGGTAGATTTACCCGATCCCGATACACCTGTAATACAGGTGAAGAGCCCTACTGGAATGGATAGATCGACATTCTTAAGATTGTTTCCAGAGGCACCAAGCAGCTCAACTACTTTTTTCGGATCCATTGGCGTACGATCCTTAGGAACCACAATGGATTTTGCTCCGCTGAGGTATTGACCTGTGAGGGAGTTTGGATTGTCGAGAATAGCTTGCATATCGCCTTCTGCAACCACTTCGCCTCCATGAACACCAGCTCCCGGACCAATATCAATCACATGGTCAGCACAGCGTATGGCATCTTCGTCGTGCTCGACAACCAAAACGGTATTACCTAAATCTCTCAGGTGTATCAGCGTTTTTAACAGCCTTTCATTGTCTCGCTGGTGAAGACCTATGGAAGGTTCATCCAGAACATACATAACGCCAACTAAGCCAGCACCGATTTGGCTAGCCAGTCTGATTCTTTGAGCTTCACCACCTGATAAAGTCTCGGCGCTTCGAGAAAGGTTGAGGTAATTAAGACCAACGTTGACTAGAAAGTGCAGTCGGTCGTTGATCTCTTTCATCACCTTATCGGCGATCTTAGCTTTTTGACCTGTCAGCTCGAGGTTTTGAAAAAACGACATCGCATCGCTGATGCTCATTTCAGCAACGGCAGGTAATGGCGTATCTTCGATAAACACATTACGCGCTTCAGTGCGAAGCCTTGTACCGCCACAGGTACTACAAGATTTGGTTGAAATGTATTTGGAAAGCTCTTCACGAACAGAGTTGGATTCAGTGTCTCGGTATCGGCGTTCTAGCGTATTGAGAATCCCTTCAAATGGGTGCTTCTTCGTTCGGCTATCACCTCGATCATTGATGTAGGTAAATTCAATTTGAGTTCGACCAGAGCCTCGAAGCACTACATCTTGAAATTTTTTCGGCAATTTGTCGAAAGGTGTGTCTAAGTCAAACCCGTAATGATCAGCAACGGACCCCAGCATTTGATAGTAGTAATAATTTTTTCTATCCCAGCCTCGAATTGCGCCATCCGCAAGACTGATGAATGCGTCAACGATGATTCGGCTAGGATCAAAAAACTGCTGTACACCCAAGCCATCACAAGTAGGGCATGCGCCAGCAGGGTTGTTAAATGAAAACAGCCTTGGTTCAAGTTCCTGCATGCTATAGCCACAGTGCGAACAGGCGAAATTAGCAGAAAAAATGATGTCTTGCTTGGATGAGTCATCCATATCGCATACTGAGGCAATGCCACCAGACAGTTCTAATGCCGTTTCAAACGACTCGGCTAAACGTTGCTGAAGGTCGCCTCGTACCTTAAACCTATCTACAACAACCTCTATTGTATGTTTCTTATGAAGCTCCAAAGTTGGAGGATCAGACAGATCGCAAATATCACCATCAATTCGTGCTCGAATAAAACCTTGTGCGGCTAAATTTTCTAATGTTTTAACATGCTCCCCTTTTCGTTCTTTAACGATGGGGGCAAGCAACATCATTTTGCTGCCTTCTGGCAGTTCCAATACCTTGTCGACCATTTGGCTAACCGTTTGAGCTGCCAATGGAGTTTTGTGCTCAGGGCAACGAGGTTCACCTACACGTGCGTATAAAAGTCGAAGATAATCGTATACCTCAGTAATCGTGCCTACGGTCGATCTTGGGTTGTGAGACGTTGATTTTTGCTCAATCGAAATGGCAGGGGATAAACCTTCAATATGGTCAACATCCGGTTTTTCCATCAATGAAAGAAACTGGCGAGCATAAGCTGATAAAGACTCGACATAACGGCGTTGCCCTTCTGCATAAAGAGTATCAAAGGCTAAAGAAGACTTTCCTGAGCCAGAAAGCCCAGTAATGACAATTAACTTGTCTCGTGGAATAGTGAGGTTTATGTCTTTGAGGTTGTGGGTTCTAGCGCCACGTACATCAATGGTGTCCATCTGCTATGCTCTTGTGTAATTGATAGCCACAAGTATTACATAGACTTATTTTTGTGCAAAGAAAAAATACTGGATAAAATAACAGTATTCAGCTTGAGTACTGTTACTTAATCCAGCAAAGAAGACGTTATGCTTTGTGAGTCGAGTGTTTATCTAACTCTGTCTTCTTTTTATCTTTTTGGTAAAGGTTTTCAAAGCAGTAGTTTGTCGCTTCGATGTATCCTTCCACACTGCCGCAGTCGAACCTTTTACCTTTAAATTTATACGCCAGAACACAGCCTGATTTCGCTTGTTTTAGAAGGGCATCGGTAATTTGAATTTCCCCACCTTTGCCAGGCTCCGTTTGTTCGATAAGTTCGAAAATGTCAGGAGTCAAAATATAGCGTCCGATGATGGCTAAGTTACTTGGCGCTGTTCCTGCTTCTGGTTTTTCCACCATATCATCAACACGGAATAGATCGTCTTTGATCATTTCACCAGAGATGACACCGTATTTATGAGTCTCATCTTCTGGTACTTCTTGTACCGCAACAATTGAGCAGCGAAATTGCTTGTAAAGAGCAACCATTTGAGCCAAGACGCCTTGTGATTCGTTTACACAAAGGTCATCAGCAAGCACAACAGCGAATGGGTTGTCACCAACCAACTCTTTGCCAGTTAAGATTGCGTGTCCTAAGCCCTTCATTTCGCGTTGGCGGATGTATGTGAAATGAGCCGACTCAATCACGTTTCGAATGTCGACCAGCAATTCTTCTTTGTTGGTGCCGTTTATTTGGTGCTCAAGTTCGTAGTTTTTATCGAAATGATCCATGATGGAGTGCTTACCACGACCAGTCACAATACACATACCATCCATGCCTGCTTCGATCGCTTCTTCTACGCCGTACTCTATGAGGGGTTTACTCACGATTGGCATCATTTCTTTGGGCATCGATTTTGTTGCAGGTAAGAAGCGCGTACCGTAGCCAGCTGCAGGGAACAAACACTTTTTAATCATAATCTATCCTAATTGAATTATTTGGTTCCTAAAATTGTGCCTAACTTTACCATGGTCGCTGTGTGAATCGAACTGTAAAAATTGAACATTTTTAAGAAGACAAATGTTGTTTAGCCCACGCCATTGCTTGAATGCGATTTTTAACATCCAGTTTCTTAAAAATATTATATAGGTGTGATTTTATAGTGTGCTCACTGATAAAAAGCTCATCAGCAATCTCCATGTTGGAAGCACCGGTTTTAAGGCTTTGCAGAACATCAAGTTCTCTGCGGGTCAATTCAACATCAAATGCGGGCTTATGACTGATCATTGCCGTTTGATAATAGTCCACCATTTGAGTCATCGTATCTCGTGGTAACCAACTTTGACCATTCGCTATGCACTCGACACCCTTGCAGATATCATCTTGTGTGTCTGTTTTTAAGAAATAACCATACAGGCAGCGCCACTTTAGTATTTCAGAAAGCGTCATTTTCTTATCAACATTTAACAATATGGTGTAAACCTTTTGGGGGAAGCTAAAAAGTGCTTCTTGAAGCATGGCATCATCCAAAACCTGCGCTGTATCGATTAGGAAAAGAAGAGGATTAATGGTTTCATCAAGGCAATGAACATCTTTTGCTGTAACGGCTTTCGCTTCTTTACCTATTTTGCTGGAGAGTTTTGGTAGCAAAGTCTTTGAAAGAAGCGTGTGACCTTGGCTGTTATCAGAAACCAAGAGAATAGCAGGTGATAGCGGTTTTTCGTTCATGTTTGAATCCATGGCCAAAAGGTTCACGATGAAGTATTCATCAAGATTATAAAATAGTTTGAATATCTAACGTTCAAAAATAATTTATCAATCATTTTTTATAAAGCAAAATGGCGGTTACTGGCTTCGTTTCTTGTAGAGCATCCCAAAATGGAAATGCAGAGGATAATATTTTAAGTAATTGATATTTATAATAGTGATGTGAAATTAGACAGTCTCTAAAAAAGAGTAGAATGATCCAATATCTCATTGCGATTTCATGTGCTTATCTGCCATGATGATCGCATACAAATAACGTTGACACTCAAGTTGCTCCCAGTTGAAAGACTCTAACCCAAGAGGTAACTTGGGACTATAATTTTAGTATGTAGGTCTTGATTTGAGCATTGCTGATATCATGGTATCCTTGAGCGTTAAATTTTAGTCGAAGTGAATTTTAGACGGAGCAAAACATGGCTAGCCGTGGAATAAATAAAGTTATTTTAGTGGGGAATTTAGGTAATGACCCAGAAATCCGCTATATGCCTAGCGGCGGTGCTGTGGCAAACATTACCATTGCGACTTCAGAATCGTGGCGTGATAAAGCGACAGGCGAACAGCGTGAAAAAACAGAATGGCATCGTGTTGCTTTGTTTGGAAAACTGGCTGAAGTAGCGGGTGAATATTTGCGTAAAGGCTCGCAGGTATACATTGAAGGTCAATTGCAAACTCGTAAGTGGCAAGATCAAAGTGGTCAAGATCGCTACACAACAGAAGTGGTTGTTCAGGGCTTCAATGGTGTAATGCAAATGCTTGGCGGTCGCCAGCAAGGGCAAGGTGCTCCAGGTCAAGGCATGGGACAGCAGCAAGGAGGTTGGGGGCAGCCACAACAGCCAACGCAACAGCAGCAGTCTTATCAACAACCTGCAGCGCAACAGCAGCAGTCACAGCCGCAGCAACAAGCGCCTCAACAGGCTCAACCTCAATACAATGAGCCGCCAATGGATTTCGATGACGATATTCCATTCTAGAGATTTTCAGAAGAATAAAACAAATCTCAATCTTTGAGCATTTCGTAATATTCAACAAAGCCGCGAATTTTCGCGGCTTTTGTTTAGGTTTTTCATCGAATAACTTGTGTATCATCCATTCCCTATTCACAATATACCCAAGTAACCTCAAGGTATTAGGCTACTTGGGCATGATATCGATTGTGCGATTCTTAGAAAATGAAACTTCGTGTTGCTCGTTCAACAGAGCCAGGAAGTCTTACTTGAACTAACAAGAAAAGGAATTCGCCTGACAATGCGATACACCCCTACGCTCAAATTAAGCACTCGATTGGTTGCATTTGTGACCATGATCGTCGTCAGTGCCATGTTCATTCTTTTTATTGGTGGGACGCTTTCGTTTAAGCGAATAGGGCAGGAATATGTCCATCACTATATCTCAGGCATCGCAGATGTTGTTGATTCTGAACTAGATAACCCTGAAGCTGCAGAATCTATGGCGAAATGGCTGCCAAAACTGCTGCAAGCGAGTAATGTGCTTGAAATGGATGTCACCTCGCCATCAGGTTCGATGTATCACTACAAAGATACCCGCTCATTTTTGCAAGTAGAACGCGCGCAACAACTCACTTATCCGCTACAACACCACTCAGGCTACCAGATTCATTTTACAGTATTACCACCTTATGTTGGGCTTGAGTATTCTGTTGGTGCAATGTCTTCGATTACGCTAGCGGTTTTATTGATTGTTTTTTGTTTAATACAAGGCATTAAGTGGCTGAAAGAGCAGCTATATGGCTCCGAACTGTTAGAAGAAAGAGGGCGAATGATCCTAGCTGGCAAAACACAAGAATTTGCCGAAGGTGATCTGCGAGAGTGGCCTTACACCGCAAGTGAGGCGTTAGACAAGTTAATCGAAGAGTTGAGAGATTCGCGGCAAGAACGTAGCCGCTTTGACACCTTTATTCGCACTCATACTTTTTTAGACCAACTTACAGGCGCTGCTAATCGAGTACTCTTTGACTCAAAGTTAGAAGCAAGTTTACAAGAGGCGGGATCATACGGCGGGATTGTATTATTTAGAATCAAAGCTTGGGATGATGTAATCTCAATCAATGATAAAGTTTCTGTTGATGAATTCACTATTGAAGTTGGACAAAGTTTATCAAACATTGTTCAGCGTTTTCCGGATGTTATTTTCTCGCGCTACTACGAGTCTGACTTTGCCATTTTGATTCCTCACCAAGGCAGCAAAGAAATAGAAGCACTTTGTAGCCAAGTCATAAAGCAGATTTCCAAAATAGAGCCACTTTCGCCATTATCTCCCGATAACTGGTGCCATATCGGTGCAAGTTTATATTCAGAAGGGGAGAGGCGTGGTTATATATTAGATGAGGCTGAAACTGCACTGAAAACAGCACAAATAGAGCCGGTGAATAATTGGTCTCGGTTTGATAAAAAGCAAAAGAAAGATATTGCCAGAGGAAACGTCCGTTGGAGGACATTGTTCGACAAAACACTTTGCTCATCTAATATACAAATATATTCACAACCTTGCTTTATAAGAGAGAATCAACAAGAAGAATTATTGCATCATGAATTATTTCTAAGATTGAAGGATGAAAGCGGTGCAATTATAAAAGCATCCAGATTTATGGCAGCTATCGAACAAGTTGGTTATGAAATGACCATGGATCGTGTTGTAATTCAAGAAATTCTTGACTGGTTAAAGACGAAAAATGAAAGAATATGTTATTCTTTAAATATAAATGTGCTTCCATTCAAAGAAAAACTCTATACACGTTGGCTGCGAGATGAGCTATTACAACTGCCAAGCGAAATACGAAAGAGCATTAGCTTTGAATTTTCGGAAAGTAGTTTGGTAAAAAACTTGGACTATGTTCGTCCGGTTATTCGTATGATCTCTGGATTGGGGTGCAAAATTATTGTTCACCAAGCTGGCAGGACAATTGCAAGTACACATTACATAAAAGATTTGGATGTTGATTATCTTAAATTGCATCGCAGTTTGATAAAAAAAATAGACCAAAGACAAGAAAATCAGTTGTTCATAAGAAGCTTAATTGGCGCTTGCATGGACAGTAAAACTAAAGTTATTGCTGTTGGGGTCGAAAATAGCTCTGAATGGATAGCTTTACAAAATTTGGGTATTGACGGGGGGCAAGGTCGGTTTTTCGTAAAAGAAGAACTACTCTTTCCTAAGCGTCTTGCATCAAAGGTTAAAATTGGTCGCAGAAATCGATGGCGACAGAAAATGTGAGCAGTAACTAATGAATAAAATGGTTTCTTTGCTAGAACGCTTGAAAGGGAAAAGTTCCAGTACTAAAAAGGTGAGTATTGCTCTCCTTGAAGATGCCGTTTACTGCTCATTTGACAACAAAGTCGAATCATTTTCAGTAAAAGAGAAAGGTTGGGAAAAAACACTTCTTAAGCTTTTGACTGAAGAACAATATGCGAATTCCAGTGTTGTTATTGTTTTAGGATCTCACCATTACCAAACTTATCAAATTGAACGACCTGAGTTGCCAGAAGAGGAATGGTCGGTCGCCCTTCCTTTTTTACTTAAAGATCTGATCGCCGAACGAGTATCAGACATCGTTGCAGATGGCATCGCATTACCTAACAGCAATAAGATTCAAGCCTATGTAATGAGTAAGCGAATACTCACTCCATTGCTTGCTATATTGGAAAAATGCCAAGTAGAGTTGGATAGAATTTTACCTGAAGATGAAGTTTGGGGTCAGACTCATCAGCAGGCTGAAGATTTTTTATTGCTCCATCAAAGTGCACACAGCAGTTTTAAAATAAATGCTTATGTAGGAAGAGATATATGCTTTCACAGGACCATTCGTGGAGTGTCCCCTCCGCTTACAGGTCCTCAAGCAAGTAGCTTGCAAATTGACGGACTTGCACTCGAAATGCAACGTTCGATCGATTATCTCAGCTCTCAAATCAAACAGGCACAGTTCCATAAACTGTTTATATGTTGCGATGATGAAGTTGATGAAGAACTGACTTCGGCACTGGAAGAAAGGTTAAGTGTCAAAGTCGGAACGTTAATGGAAGAAGACAAGCGTTGTGGGGAAGTACTTTCTCATAACGCTCTTGGCGCCCAATACCACGTCAACTTATACCCAGAACACCTAAAGCCCAAAAAAGAATTCTTTACCTTGCCAGTTGTAGCTGCAAGTTGGTTGATCGTTGGTTTGGTTATGCTGAGCTATTATGGGTTCAATGAATATCAGATTCGTACTGAAAAAACGAAAATTGCACGTTTGTCAGAGCAATCTAAAGTACTTAAGACTCAGCTATCTGAACTGAAAACCATGTTGGGTGAGCATAAACCCTCCCCAAATAAACTGGATGCCGTGGTTAGAATTGAAAAAGACATAAAAGCAAAAGAAGCTTCTCTTAATGCAGTCGGGCAGTTTGATAATCAAAAGCAAGTTGGCTACTCGGGAATTATGAGTGCGTTATCTCGGTTAGGGAGAAATGATATATCACTCAGCCAAATAACTATTAGCCAGAACACACTGAACGTATCAGGTCTAGCTCGAACACCTAGTGCAGTTCCTAGCTGGATTAAACAATTTAGAAGTGAGTTAGATTTAGTCGGGCGTAATTTTGAGCAGCTCAATATCGGTAGAAATGACGACGATATAGTGACATTTGATCTGCAAGCTAAAAGAGGAGGTGAATAAATGGCACTTCTTCAAGATTTAAGTGAGAAGTTTTCAGCTCTTTCTAGCCGAGAGAAATGGTTAATTACTGCTGGTGGATGGGTCGCGATCTTCTTCATCATATTGACGTTCTTTTTGGAACCGTCATTTAAAGTCAAAGCTTCTCAAAACAGTGAGTACTCTTCTTTAACACAGTCCATAAAAACAACCAAAGATCTAATAGCAACGGTCAATAAACAGCTTAGGACTGATCCAAACAAAGAGGTCGATGAAGAGCTTGCTCGCTTAAAAAAACACAGCCAGCAGTTATCTGAGCGTCTAGATTTATTGGTTGAATCTTTAGTTACACCTAGCCAAATGGCTGAATTGTTAGAAAATGTACTCATCGGGAGTAAAGGGCTAAAGTTAGAAAGTCTAAACTCTCTACCTGCGGAGCCCATCATCGCAGGGGGAAGCTCTCAAGCGGTTGGGTACTACATTCATCCTGTGAAAATTGAAGTTACAGGTCGATACTTTGATATAAAAAATTATTTGATTGAACTTGAGAGTATGCCTACCACGTACTTTTGGCGCAGTTATCAATATCAAGTTGAAGATTATCCGTCGGCGCGTTTGGTTCTTATTGTCTATACATTAGGTACGGGACAGGAGTTTATCGGTGGTTAGAATTTTTTTAGCTTTAGCAATAATATTTAGCTCTTTTGGGCACGCCAACCAAGACCCTACAGCTCCACTTGGCTGGCAAGCACCAAAGACAACAATACAGAAACAAACTAAGAAAAAAACAGTCGCTCCAGTACCAAAGCTGCAATCCATTATTTGTGCAGAAGGTGCGCCATGCTATGCCATCTTAAATGATAAAATTGTAGAGAAAGGGAAGTACATCCAAGGGTATCTGGCCAACAGGATCGAACCAGAATTTGTAGATTTGATAAAGAGCGGGAAAAAATGGCGACTAGAGCTATTTCCCTCTGACATTAAACACTAAGGTTTCATAGACATTATGCGTAATATTGTAGTAGTAGCCATCATCGCGTCACTAACGGCTTGCTCCATGGGGCACCGGGAGCCTGTCGAGGTTAAAGAAGCGCTTAATGAAGTGATCAATGAAGCGAGTAGTAAAAGCTTAGATGAGCTTCCTGCTTCCGTTCAGGCTGATTTGATGCCTGAGTTAGCAAACGAAGAGTTTGCGGTTTCTCCAACCCTGAAGCGCTTTCGAGTACAAGCCAATGGTGTCGAGGCAAAAACCTTCTTTGCAAGCCTTGTTAAAGGGACGGACTACAGCGCAGCGATCCACCCTGATGTTGCGGGGCGAATTACCGTTAATCTGACTGATGTAACGTTAGACGAAGTGCTTAAAGTGGTTCGTGATCTTTACGGGTTCGAAGTCGTCCAAAGTGGAAAGCTTATTCAGGTTTACCCAGCTGGATTGCGTACCGAAACCATTCCAATCGACTACCTTCAATTTAAACGGTTAGGGCGTTCACTTACTTCTATTACAACCGGATCTATTACCAGTAAGGATGGCGGAAGTAGCTCTAGTTCATCAAGCAACAGCTCTAGCTCCTCAAGCTCCAGTAATAATTCGAGCTCGTCTAGCAGTTCCAGTACTTCTCCTACTGGTGGCACTGAGATAGAAACCATCAGTGAAAGTGATTTTTGGGCTCAATTAGAAAAAGCAGCTCAGACGCTTATCGGCACAGGAGATGGCCGGAATGTGGTTGTTTCACCTCAAGCCAGTGTTTTAACGATTCGAGCATACCCAGACGAGATAAGAGAGATAAGGCAATTCCTTGGTGTGTCGCAGCAGCGCATGCAGCGACAAGTGATTTTAGAAGCGAAAATCCTTGAGGTCACTTTATCTGATGGTTACCAACAAGGGATCAATTGGAGCGGTCTAACATCAACATTTGGGAACGCGAGTGTTTCCATAGGACGGGGTCTAATTCCTGCTGATGGAAGTATACCTGCTTTACCTGGTCTTGATGCAATTGGCTCACTGTTAGGCGGTCAAACCAATGTCACCATTAAAAATGGTGATTTCAATGGTGTGTTGAGCTTTGTTGGCACACAAGGTGATCTTAATGTCTTGTCTAGCCCACGGGTTACGGCAGCAAATAATCAGAAAGCCGTCATAAAAGTAGGCTCTGATGAATATTTCGTCACCGACATTTCTAGTGTGGTAGGCAGTGGAGACAACGCAAATGTTGCACCAGACATAGAGCTAACGCCATTTTTCTCAGGTATCTCTTTGGACGTAACACCGCAAATTGATGATGATGGCTTTGTTCTTCTTCATGTCCACCCTGCGGTGATTGATGTGCAAACACAAACAAAAGTCATCAATATTGAGGGTAAAAAATACGAAGTCCCTCTAGCTAAAAGCTCGATTCGTGAATCGGATTCGGTCATTCGAGCACGAGATGGTGATGTTGTCGTAATCGGCGGCTTGATGAAGTCAAACACAATTGATCAAGTTTCCAAAGTACCATTTTTAGGCGATGTTCCTGGCTTGGGGCATTTGTTCCGAAACGTGACCAAGCTTACTCAAAAAACAGAGCTAGTGATTTTACTAAGACCAACCGTGGTCGGCGTTAACACATGGCAGCAAGAATTGGAACGTTCACGAGACTTATTACAAGAGTGGTTCCCTGAAGAATAATTATGTATCAGACATTTTTTGGATTTAAACAAGCGCCTTTTTCGCTAACCCCCAACACTGAATTGTTTCAGGGGTTAGTACCGCATTATGAGGCGATCCAAACCGTTTTGTCTGCTATTGACATGGGTGAAGGCGTTATAAAAGTATCAGGAGAAGTGGGCACGGGGAAAACCATGGTATGCCGTATGCTCATTAACCAGCTAGTCGATGAAGTGTCGTTGGTGTACTTACCCAACCCGCAGCTTACCGGTGAAGAACTAAAGATTGCGATAGCAAAAGAGCTTGAGGTCGAAATTCGAGACAGTGATAGCTTGGTCGATGATATTCAAGCGCAACTACTAAAACTGCACCTGAACGGGAAGCGTGTTGTGGCGTTGATCGATGAAGCACAAGGCTTGAGTGATGAAGCCCTCGAAGCGATCCGATTGTTTGGAAATCTAGAAACGGAGCAGGCTAAGCTGATGCAGATCGTTTTGCTAGGTCAGCCGGAGCTTGATGCCCGATTGGAGCACCACCACCTTAGACAGCTACGCCAACGTATTTCCTTTAGCGCGACATTAAGACCGCTCTCTATTGAAGAAGCGTTTGCGTATATCGACCATCGCGTTCAGGTGAGCGGTGGAAACGTCAACCTGTTTGATGCAAAAGTAAAAAAAGCGATTTGGAAAGCCTCTCGAGGCGTTCCACGCTTAATTAACCAAGTTTGCCATAAAGCACTCCTATTAGCATTTACTGCCAACGCGACTCATATCCATATGGAGCACGTTTATAACGCGATTAATGACACGCTAGACACCGTAAAACCCCGGTTTAAAAAGCCATTTCTATGGGGGTGGGGGGTATCATGAGTGTTATAAATAAAGCATTATCTGAAATGTCAGATAAGAAATCGCCTTCAGGGCGCATTGAAAAAGTGGATGTTTCTCCCGTTAAAAAACGTCCACAAACTATTTGGGTGGTTGTATTCATTGCCCTACTGGTTGCCAGTGGTTCTTGGTTTATTTTTGGTCAATCTGCTGACAATCCGGAAATTACTCAAATTTCTGAAAAGGTGAACTCTGATAACGTCTCTGATGTTGTGAAACCTGTGACTACAGTCGTCACGATGGAGGTAGCTTCACCAACTCAACAAACCGTATCTGAGTCGGTGGCTAACATATACCAAGATCAGGCTACGGAAGATCCTGAAGTATCAGTAAGCTCCGTATTATCCCCAGTAACTGATGAGGAACAGGTCGCAATTGTTGAGTCTGAAAAGAGTATTGTCACACCTCAATCTACACTTAAGCCTATAGAAAAACAGGTTAAGGCAGAGAAAAAACAAATTGTTAAAAAATTAGACGCTCCAAAATCAGTCACTTCTAAGGAAGCACTTACTTCTAAGAAAACAATCACTTCAAAGAAAGAAGAAAATCCCGAAAAAGCGAAGGATGTTTCTGAGAAAGCATCTAAAGTTCAATTGGCAAGCGCTTCTTCAATTGCAGAAACAGATGAATTTGAACTACCACCACAGCCTGTAACGGATGGTGCAATTGCGATTCAGCAGGTTGAACTTACTCCTAAGCAGTTAGCGGATAAGGCATTGTCGAGGGCAAAAAAATCGTTAGATGCTAATGATTTTGATGGAGCGATAAAGGGCTACCAATCGGCTCTACGCTACTTACCTAAAGATGAAGTGATACGTAAAAAATTGGCTGCGCTTTATTATGGGCGTGGCAATGTACGTCAATCTCTAGAAATATTGCAAAAAGGCATCGTGCTAGACCGAGATAGCCAAGTACTGAGGCTAGCCGCTATGAATATTTTGGTAAAAGAAGGGATTAACGAAGCGGCTTTAAATGTTCTTGAGTATTTGCCGCCTCAGCCAGGACAAGACTATCTCGCTGCTAGGGCTGGGTTGGCACAGCAACTCAAAAATTATCCGATAGCACTTGAAAGTTATCAAATGCTAGTGAGAAGAGACAAGGATAATGGCAAGTGGTGGTTAGGGCTGGGAATACAGCAAGAGCGAAGCGCTAAGTATTCTCAAGCAAAAGCCTCATATCAAAAAGCACTTAATCGAGTAGGACTGTCGGCACAGACCAACAGTTTTATTCGTGAACGTATTGCTTATATCAATGACAGAGAGGCGTCTTCAAATGCAGATTAAATTACGTAAACGTCTTGGTGATTTGTTGATTGAAGAAGGCATCATTTCAGAACATCAAGTTGACGAAGCCCTAAGTCACCAAAA
This sequence comes from Vibrio penaeicida, assembly GCF_002933855.1. Lineage (GTDB taxonomy): Bacteria > Pseudomonadota > Gammaproteobacteria > Enterobacterales > Vibrionaceae > Vibrio > Vibrio penaeicida_A. The sequence goes on along the minus strand of NZ_BFAQ01000015.1, from coordinate 200,930 downwards.
GAGTACAGGCAGAAAGCTTGGTGATACTTTAATACAGCTTGGTTTCTTAACTGAAACGCAAATGCTGACTTTCTTGTCGCAGCAACTTAACGTGCCTTTGATCGATCTTAGCCGAGCAAACGTTGATGTTGATGCTGTTCAAATTCTTCCCGAGGTACATGCCCGCCGATTGAGAGCGTTAGTTGTAGGTCGGCAGGGTGACACATTGCGTGTTGCGATGAGTGACCCCGCTGATTTGTTTGCTCAAGAATCGCTGCTAAGCCAGCTTCAACAATACGCGCTTGATTTTGTCATCGCGCCAGAAAAGCAGTTAGTAGAAGGCTTTGACCGATACTATCGCCGAACAAAAGAAATAGCCTCGTTTGCAGAGCAGCTTCAAGCTGAGCATCAGGTGAGTGATACGTTCGATTTTTCTTTTGGAGACGATGAAGACAGCGAAGAGGTGACGGTTGTAAAACTGGTTAACTCTCTGTTTGAGGATGCGATTCAAGTTGGCGCATCCGATATTCACATTGAACCTGATTCAAATGTACTAAGGCTCAGACAGCGTGTTGATGGTGTGCTTCATGAAACACTGTTGAATGAGGTGAATATCGCTTCAGCACTCGTTTTGAGGCTTAAACTAATGGCGAATCTGGACATTTCAGAGAAACGCTTACCTCAAGATGGTCGTTTCAATATTCGCGTTAAAGGGCAGTCTGTAGATATTCGTATGTCTACTATGCCTGTTCAGCATGGCGAATCGGTCGTTATGCGATTGCTCAACCAATCTGCAGGCGTTAGAAAACTTGATGAATCTGGCTTACCTGAAGGTTTGCTGCTGAGATTGCGAAAACAGCTTCGACGCCCTCATGGCATGATCCTCGTTACGGGGCCGACGGGTTCTGGTAAAACAACCACGCTTTATGGTGCGCTTTCTGAATTAAATGAACCAGGCAAGAAAATCATAACTGCGGAAGACCCAGTTGAGTATAGGCTTGAGCGCGTCAACCAAGTTCAGGTGAATACTAAGATTGATCTTGGGTTCTCTAAGATATTAAGAACATTCTTGCGTCAAGATCCTGACATTATATTAGTGGGGGAAATGCGTGACCAAGAAACGGTGGAAATTGGGCTAAGAGCAGCATTAACAGGTCACTTAGTATTAAGCACTTTACACACAAACGATGCCATCGACAGCGCACTGCGTATGATGGATATGGGCGCTCCTGGGTATTTGGTTGCCAGTGCTGTTCGGGCAGTGTTGGCTCAGCGGTTAGTTCGGAAAATATGTCCGGATTGTCGCACAGAAGATCACATTGATGATGCTCGAAGGCAGTGGTTGGAGAGTCGTTTTCCAAATCAGGCGAATGCCACTTTCTATAAAGGTGTTGGTTGTCAAAACTGTAACCTCACTGGGTACAGAGGGCGTGTTGGTGTGTTCGAATTACTTGAGCTCGAACAGCATATGATGGATGCGCTTCGCTCAGGAGATGCAGTCGAATTTGCAAAGCAAGCACGCAGAGCTACAGGGTATAAACCGCTGCTGGCTTCTGCTATGGAACTCGCATTAAAAGGTGTAGTGAGTCTAGATGAAGTTATGAATCTCGGTGAAGGCGACTCTTCAGCGACGATTGAACCGATTCTGCTCTAAGGTTACGACATGGCGACTTATCAATACCAAGGCAGAGATTTACAAGGCAGTAAGGTGGCAGGGCAGGTTGATGCCCCGACTGAAGAGCTCGCAGCTGAGGCATTGATAAACAAAGGGGTAATACCGACCTCGATAAGTAAAGGAAAAAGTGCAGAAGGCGGTGCCGGATTCGATGTTTCTGCGCTGTTTACGCCGTCAATTCCGCTGGAAGTGTTCGTTATATTTTGCCGACAGTTGTATAGCTTGACGAAAGCAGGTGTACCCATCTTAAGAGCTATCAAAGGGTTGGTTCAAAATTGTGGGAACAAGCAACTCAAACACGCTTTGGAAGATGTCGGGAATGAGCTGACCAATGGTCGAAACTTATCTTCGTCCATGCAGCAATACCCAAAAGTATTCAGTCCGTTATTTATTTCAATGATCAATGTTGGTGAGAATACGGGGCGTTTAGACCAAGCCTTGTTGCAGCTTTCTCAATATTATGAACAAGAATTGGAAACGCGGAAAAGAATAAAAACGGCAATGAGATACCCAATTTTCGTATTGAGTTTTATTTCAATTGCAATGATAGTGTTGAATGTTAAAGTAATTCCGCAGTTTGCTACAATGTTTGCAAGGTTTGGTGTGGATTTGCCTTTGCCTACAAGGATTTTGATTAGTACATCTAACTTTTTTGTAAATTATTGGGTATGGCTGATTTTTGCCTTTTTTGCCTTTTTGTTTGGCATGAAAGCTTGGATAGGAACACCTGATGGCAGAGAAAAGTGGGATAAATTTAGGTTAAGGATTCCTATTGTGGGGGATATTGTGAATCGTGCTCAACTATCACGATTTTCAAGAACTTTTGCTCTTATGTTGAAATCTGGGGTTCCGTTAAACCAGTCTTTAGCTTTATCTGGCGAAGCGCTCGGGAATCGATTCTTAGAACTTAGAATTTTAGAAATGAAATCGGCGATTGAAGCGGGAAGTACTGTGTCGTCAACGGCAATTCAGAGCCAAATTTTCACCCCTTTGGTAATACAGATGATTTCTGTAGGAGAGGAAACTGGTCGAATAGATGAGCTATTGCTTGAAGTTTCGGACTTCTACGATCGTGAAGTGGATTACGACTTGAAAACATTAACGGCAAGAATAGAGCCTCTACTGCTGACTATTGTTGCAGGTATGGTTTTGATTTTGGCTATGGGGATTTTCTTGCCAATGTGGGGCATGTTGGATGCGATTCAAAAATAGTTGGGTGCATTAACATGGAGGCTAAAGCTGTTTCGTCATTCGCCATTTGGACATTTTTAGTAGGCATTTTGCTTGCCACTTTGGTTTTCAATTGGCAAAAAATTGACGATGAAGCTTCAGATACCACTTTTTTGATGCTGGAAAACCAAATTACTGAGCGCGCAAATGCCTATAGGCAGCAATGGGTTATCAGTAAGCAGCCCAGTTTTATTGAGTATGAAGGTAAAAAAGTTCGGCTAGATGATAATGGATGGGTATTACCTTTGCATGGAAATGCAGTGAACTGCAAATGGTGGCTAGAAACATTGTATCCTAGATTAGGAAGTACGTATTTATCAGCACCTGACATACAAATGCTCTCCGGTTATCCGACATACCATTGTCGATATAAATTTAATGAAGAAATGGTGCTGGACTTAGTTTTGAATGAGAAGAAGCTCTCAATAAGTACTATAAAATAGGCAGTTAAACTACCTAAAGCATAGTCTTACTGGTCGGCGTGCGATATAATGAAATCACTCAGGAATGAGTAAAAAAATAGGTGAAGAAATGAAAAAGCAGTTCGGTTTTTCATTAGTAGAACTGGTTGTAGTGATTGTTATTCTTGGTTTGCTAGCGGCGGCGGCATTGCCCAAGTTCTTAGATGTCACAGATGAAGCCAAAAAAGCAAGCATTGAAGCGGTTGCTGGTGGCTATGCCACTGGTGTTCTTTCAGCGCGAGCGCAGTGGGAAGCGAAAGGCAGACCGGGCGTGGGGACTGGAAATAGCAAGCAACATTACATTGAGTATGATGGTGTGGAGTTCTGGCTAACCCGTTCGTTTGATGACGATGGTAATGACAGTTCGTTTAGAGATGGCTATCCGATTGCTTTAAAAACAACGGGTCAAACGGCTGCTCCGTCAGCTATCTCTTCATCTGATTGCGTCAATTTGATGGAAAATTTGCTACAAAATTCACCAAAAGTTGGGGATGCAGCAAGCAGCAACCTCGCTGATTTAAAATACACTGCTGAAGCAAACAGTTCTGAGAACACTTGTTCTTATGTACAGCAAGAAGGCAGTGATCATAAGTTTGTGTATGAAATAAAAACTGGTCGTGTGACCGTAGAATTGCAGTAACTGAATTGGTTACAGCGTTAATATCTAAACATAGAGAGAAGTGACTATGAAAAGACAAGGCGGTTTCACCCTAATCGAATTAGTGGTTGTAATTGTTATTTTGGGTATTCTGGCGGTAACCGCTGCACCTAAGTTTTTAAACCTTCAGGGCGATGCTCGAGAATCATCTCTTCAGGGCTTAAAAGGCGCAATGAGTGGTGCTTCGGGTATTGTTTATGGCAAGTCTGCCATTGAAGGTGAAGAGGGCGTCAGTAAAGGTGCTGCAACAGCACCTGCTGCAAGTGGTATTAACACTCACTTTGGTTACCCTACTGCTGCAACAGATGGTATCCAGCTTGCTGTTGAAGGTTTGCCTGCTGATTGGGATACAAACGTCTCAGGAGCTTCTTACTATGCAACGTTCAAAGCTTCCCCGACACATGCGGATGCCCCAGCAATAGTTGGTACAAACTGCTATGTTTCCTACACCGAAGCTGCAAATTCTAGTAGTGCGCCTACAATATCGGTCGTAGCTACAGGCTGTTAATCAAAATACCAGAGGTTAATTTCTAACCTCTGGTTAATTCTATTGTTGGTTAATGGATACCAATTGAAAGCTCTCTTGCTTTTGTTCGGAGCGATGTGAACTCATGGTTAGTGGTGTGGACAATAAACGGTTTTCTTCACAAGTTGGGTTTACTCTTACAGAGCTCGTGGTGGTCATTGTGCTTTTAGGTATCATATCCACCTACGCTGCCAGCAAGTATGTAGGGGTTTCTGGCTTCTCCACTTTCGCTGCTCAAGAACAATCCATCTCTATTATTCGGCAAATTCAGCTTGGTCGAATGCAATCCAATTTACCTTCTCTTGATTACTCTGGCGATCAAAGCCAATACCGCTTGGTGGTTTCAGGCAATTGTTTAGGTTCTGGTACTGGGTGCACTTCGGATAACCGAAGCAACTATGTCTTCATTGAAGATCAAACCTTTTCTTTTACACCTGCAAGTATGATCGTCGAGTTTGATCTATTAGGTGTACCAACGTGTATTTCTGGTTGTACCACGCCTGTTGCTGGGGGCAATATTTCTATTGGCATTTCCAACGGTGTAGAATCGGCTCAAGTTTGCATTAACAGCGAAGGATTTGTCTATGGCTGTTAAACAACGTGGCTTTACACTGGTTGAAAGCATTATCGCCATTATTGTTTTAGGCATTTCGATGTCGGTATTACTCTCCATTCTTTTTCCTCGTATTCAAAACTCCGCGTATTCACAATATGAAGTTCGAGCGTCTATTTTGGCTCAAAGTATCATGACTGAAATTCTAGCGAGAGGGTTTGACCATGAAAGTGACCCGAATGGCAGTATCATTCGGTGCGATGAAACTGGGGCTCCAACTTGTACGGTAACGTTAGGCCCAGAAACTGGAGAAACAACAGCAACGTTTAATGATGTTGATGATTACATCGGGTGCTGGCATACCAATAATAACGCGTCGGAATGTGTACTGAGTGCTCGCGGTAGCCTCAATGATATTTTCGGCTCTGACATTGCTAGCGACTATCCAAACTTTAGAACTGAAGTAGCCGTCGTGTACGTTCCAAGCAGTGATCTGGGTTTTGCCGACTCTCTACATAGATATAAGCGGATTACCTTAACGGTAATTGCAGGGCAGTATGGGGAGTTTCGATTCAGTGCTTACAAGGGGAACTACTAATGAAAAAATTAGGGTTCACTTTGATGGAAATGATCGTCACGATATTGATCGTCTCTATCATGTTTTTAGGCATTGCTGGATTCGTAAAGATTGGTGCTCAAGGTTATGCAGACACGACTCGAAGGCAAGCTCTGCACAATCAAGCGCGATTTGTTATTGAAAAAATGTCTCGTGAAATAAGGCATGCTGTACCCAATAGTTTGGCGACTTCAAGTGGCGGCTCGTGCGTATCCTTCTATCCAATTCGATATTCTGGCTTTTACCAGATAATTGATTCGATAAGCGGTGGCACTGATACGTTGCAGTTTATTGTGGGCAATGACGGTTTTACTCAGACGGACATGAATGCTGCAATCAGCGCTGGAGCCCGTTTGGTGATTAATCCAAGTCAAATATCGGATTTGGTCGCTCCTTCTTCTGCTTCAGTATTGTTAACTGGGGTCAGTTTAAGCGGTGCAATCTACAGTCTCTCTGCGTCATTTTCGAGCAACTCAATTGCCAACCGACACTATATTTACATACCCTCGGAGCAAGTCGAGTACTGCGTGAATACAGGAACAGGTCTAATTACTCGAGATGCTGAGGCTGTCGTTCAGGTAGGCGAAAATGCCACCAGCGCGGCATTCGCTGTCGATGGAATGTCATTACAGCGTGGTGGCTTAGTCCACATGGATATTCTATTCGAAAGCGATGGTGAGCAAAGTCACTACAATCATGATGTGCAGGTGCTTAATGTCCCATAAAAAGAACCAAACAGGCAGCGTGCTGATTATTGCCATTTTTGTTATTGTTGTGATGGGGATGCTTGGGCTAACTTTAGTTCGTTTGGAGTGGTCAAACCAAGATACTCTGACTCGTGAGGTGCTTGGCACACAAGCGTGGTTTTTGGCTCACTCCGGTAACGAGTGGGGCTTGACCTACATGTACCCATTAAATGAAAGTGCGGGGACATCTCAGTTAACCTCTCGTTGTACGAATTTAAATACTGCTGCAAATGCAGCTGAAGATGCGTTGCGCATAAACTCTAATGTTCCGTGCTCTTCATTAAACATCACTTGTGCTCAAAGTGGGTCGGGTGACTTAACATTCTATAGAATCAGTTCCGTTGCGGTATGTGGCGGAAGCAATACCTTTGAAGTTAGCCGAGAACAGGAAGTTTGGGCTAAAGCCATGGAATAGTCCTCATGATGTTGAATGCTTTTCGCTTGGTTCAAGCCAAGTGGCCTTTGTTTCTGCTTTTAATCCTCTTTCCACTTCATTCGATAGCAGCGACAGAAGTGCCTAATGGAACGAGCATCAATGCGAACGATGGATTTTGCTTTGTTTTTAATATGGACTCAGATGGCAGTAATCGAGCTCGTTTAGAGGGTACTCGATTTTATCCATTTTGGACGGATGACAACACATACCAACGGTACAGTCCATTTGTCTATGAGTCGCGGCATGTTACCGACCCTCAAGTACGGCAGTACAAAGTTCAGTTTATTCCTGATCAAAACAATCAAAATAACATCAAGGGTACAGTAAAGTACTTTGTTGATGGTTTTAAAGAAAAAGAGCAGACGAACTTTAACCTAACAACGGCTGTTGGCGTTTCAACTAGCGACCCTTTTTTGAATCTTCGCGTGCTGGGAAACCAATTTTCTGCAGATAATTTCCGTATTTCTAAGGGGCGAAATTGCCCTCCCTTTCCCCGCGTAAAAATGGGCTATGACGATGCCCAGTATGAATTTGGTCGTTTACAAGGTGCGAATTGTAAGAATGGCTGCAGTATTCGATTTACGAAACAATATCGAACGGAGCCATTGGTATTTTTGATGCCAACTGTCGCTTCAAGTAATGCCGACAACGATAAGCCTGCTGCGTTATCCGTTACATCGGTTACAAAACAGTCCTTCAGTTTTATTCAGGATACCGCCCCCACTGCTGCTGAATACAATGGTATGGATGAAGTACTGATGGACTCAATAAGCTATATGGTGATTGAACCGGGTACAGCAACATTTGTGAGTCGAAGCGACGATGACGATGACGACGACGATGATGATACCAAAGCGCATAAAGTAGTTGCAGGTTATGTTTACACACAAGCGTATCGTGGTGATCAAACCAGCAGTACACCCAATAAAGTGAAAGTGAATTATTCCTCCTTCTCAAATACGACATTTGATGAACCTATTGCGTTAGCACAAATCAACTCTCCAACGAATCGATGGATGACTGCGGGTATCAAAAACGTTAAAGACGATTCAATTGATTTGTTTTTAGAGCTAACTCGAGTGAATCGAAATACCCCCGTTACGAATACAGAGAAAATCGCTTTCCTGGTCAGTGATGAAGGGAAAGGTATAGCCAATGGTGTCCATTACGAATTTGGAAAAGTCGAGGTTAATGAGCACAGTGGAAATACTCCGATACAAGATGCCTGTAATGACCTGGAAGAACTCGAACATGGCTACAAAACAGAGCCAGGTATCATTGCTAATAAACAAAAACGAAGTGGTAGTCATGGTGGATGGCTGCGGCGTTGTAAATTGTCCAGTGAGGATGACTCCAGTGATGACGATGATGGTGATTACGAAGTGAGTTTTGTCATTGACGAAGATCTTTCGGAATCTGGGTCAAATTCTAAGCGGTCACATGTGGATGAAGAGGTGGGGTATTTTGCTTTTGGACAACAACATATTCCAACTCCAAGATTTAATGTTTGCACACTGTTTCCGTCTGCTGCTCAAGGGTGGAAAGAGGGTCGCAACAGTCATATTGCTATGTCCAATGATGCTTCTATTTTAAATGCTCGATTGATCAATGGTCAGCGTACCGTTGGTTTCTCATCCGCTAACTTTAACAACCAAGCAAACTGTGATGGTGGTACTTGTGCCAATGATGCCAATTATCAGGTTTCTATGGATAAACTGCCTGACTTTTCACTCAATACGTCGATCTCTAATATTTGGGACGAAACGGTCACGTTATCGCCACTGCGATCAAAGACACTGAATATCGGGCGTTCCAATGTGACTCTTCAATCGGGTCATTACTATTTTGAAAATCTAGATATCAATAGTAAAACAACAATTAACATTCAAGGAAAAGTGGTGCTGCACGTTCAGCGATTAACACTTTCTAACGACTCCAAGTTTAATAATATGGGTAATCCTGATCACCTATTTATTGTGGGGTACAATCCGGAAAAGAGTGGTGGATCTTGTCCCGCTGGTGGCTGTGTTATCAGTTTGACTAAAAATGACAAACTTAAAGGGCTTATTTACAGTGAAGCGACGGTTAACCTGTCCAATAGTGTTCATATTTATGGTGCTGTAACCGCACTGAATTTGAACATGTCGAATAGCGCCAAAATCACCGGTGAAAGCCAATGTTTCTCACAGCCCGAGTTAGTGATTACACCCGATGCTGCCACAGGGCTTGCCTGTGACGGGATCCCAGTAACATTTAAATTGGTGGATAAAGCCACAAAGCAGCTACTTAATAACTATTCGGGCACACTTAGCGTAGACATTCCTAATAATGCTGCAGGGCAATCTTGTTGGCTTTCCGATTCTGACCCTGTTCGTTGTACGACACCTTTCCTGCATGAATTTGTAGCAGGACAAGACGCGATTGTGACGAAAACTTTGTCCAGTACCTCTTTATCTCCCGTCCACATTCAAGGGAAGCTACTTCAGAATACCAATGTGTCTGCGGATGCCGGACCATATCAATTTGTTCCGTATGGTTTTAAAGTTGCCGATGAAAACCGAGTCGACGACAATAAAGGGCAAGTCGCAAGTCGTCCCTTTAGTGTTAAAGTGTCTGCAGTCGCATCAAATGCAGCGAATCCTAGGCAATGTCAGACGATTGAAGATTACTCCGGGCATCAGTCCTTGAACATGTCCTATGAGCTGATTGCCCCATCACTTATCAATAGCTACAATTCTCTTGTTGTTCACAATACTGACATTCCGAAAGGAAGCGATCCACTTGCCGGAGCTACTGTACCCAATATTCAGTTTGATAAGGGTGTTGCAGTCTTAGATAGTGTTTATTCGTCAGCTGGTCAGTTCAAGCTCCATGTGGCGGATGCGAAATGGCAACCATCACAAGTCAGCATGCCTTCGTGGTCTGGTTTAGCAGGAAGCGCCACCATAAATAGCCGTCCTTTCGCTTTATCAATTTGTCATGCTCCACAAGGTGGCTCTTTTCAGTTGTTTCCTTCTGGTACCGCAAGTGGAGGTTATAAATTTACTGGCTCAGGTAATTTTGTGGATTCGCGACTAAGGGCTTTACGCTGGTATTCCAGCGCTGATACTAATAATGATGGTGTTCCTGATGGCGGTTACATGGATCCGCTATTGTGTTTAGAAGACAGTGTGACCGGTTTTGAAGTCTCTGCTGATGTGCATTTTGACCTTCATACTCCTTCCTTGGGTCATAAAGGGATACTTGAGATGGCAAATCAGATAAGTAACTCAAGTAATGGTTATTTACCTATATCCGTGAATTTCAATGAACGGGGGATTTCTGATCAAAGCTTTAGATGGTCTGAAGTAGGCAGCATTCAGATGTGGGTTGAAAAGAACAACTACTTAAATGGTATGTCTGTGCCTTTTATTAAACACCCCATTGGTCGCTTTTATCCATCTCACTTCTCTCTTGAAAAAGCAGAATTTATTTACCCTACTGGGCAGAATAACTTTGTTTACATGAACCAGCCTTTCGAAGATGTAGTTTTTGAAGTAAAAGCGTTGTCAGCTATGACTGAAAGAAATGTACCTCTCCCGACATTAAATTATGGAGAACACTACAGCCAGCATTTAAAAGCCTCTTTCTCGTTGGTGGGAGAACATGCAGACCGGCTTTCTATTAAGGATTCCGACCTCGGAAGTGGGTTGTGGGGCAACGATGCATTGTGGCGATTCAATCCGTCGGATGATGTCACTTGGTCACGTTTAATGGTGAGTAGCACTCAAACTTATCCAGATAAATTGTTTAATTACTCCGGAATTTTAGCGGTGCTTGATTCAACCGCGACAGAGATAGACTTGAAAATCAGCGGTGTGGATCCTGTGAGTTTCTCCGCTAACTCGGATGAAGAACGTATACGTTTACCTCAACAGCCAGATGTTCGATATGGTCGAATGATTTTGGAAGATCTGGGTACACAATCGAATGGTCGAGTATCTGTCCCCATGCGTACTGAATTTTGGAATGGTGAAGAGTTTGTTGTTAATAATGACGACAGCAAAAGTAGCTTCGTCGGAAATCAATTCTGCCGTCAAACAATATGGAACAGTCTAGGCAGTGAGCTTTCAACGGCGAGTTTCAATGAATCTGGCAGAGTTTCCCATGGTGAGAGTGATGAGCTAATTGCGAAACAAAATGCCACCATAAGAGAACAAGTGCGCCTATGGTTAAGAATTGGTACTGGGCAGATAGGAAAAATAAACCCAACGGATAACAACATAGAATGTTGGAGCTCTTCAGGAAACCAAGATTGGTTGAAATACAATTGGAGAGGAGTTGGGGATGAAATACCTTCGGCAGTTATCACTTTTGGAACTTACCGAGGAAATGACCGGATTATTTACCGGGGAGAGCCAAGAATCACTGGTCGATAAAACTGAGGTTTTCACCGCTTAACATTAAAAATGAGGGCTTAAGTAAAGAATCTGCAAGAAAAAGCGAGATTCAGCCCATGTTTACATGTCAATGCCTTGCTGATAACGCAAGGCATTGGTACATTTAGTGCAATTTTATGTCTTCTTAATGCTTGCAGGATGAACGAAGAATATGTTTAAAAAACTTCGTGGCATGTTTTCAAACGATCTCTCTATCGATTTAGGTACAGCCAATACTCTTATCTACGTAAAAGGTCAGGGCATTGTCCTTGATGAACCTTCCGTTGTGGCCATTCGACAGGACCGCGCTGGTACCGCAAAAAGTGTCGCAGCTGTAGGGCACGAAGCGAAACAAATGCTGGGTCGTACTCCGGGCAATATTTCAGCAATCCGTCCTATGAAAGATGGCGTTATTGCTGATTTTTATGTTACTGAAAAAATGCTTCAGCACTTCATAAAGCAGGTGCATGACAACAGCGTTTTGAAACCAAGCCCTCGCGTTTTGGTTTGTGTACCGTGTGGTTCTACTCAAGTTGAGCGCCGAGCTATCCGTGAATCTGCTCTTGGGGCGGGTGCACGTGAAGTTTATCTGATTGATGAGCCAATGGCGGCAGCAATTGGTGCAGGCTTACGCGTGTCAGAGCCAACTGGTTCAATGGTTGTCGATATCGGCGGTGGTACAACAGAGGTTGCCGTTATCTCGCTTAACGGTGTGGTCTATTCCTCTTCTGTTCGTATCGGTGGGGACCGATTCGACGAAGCCGTTATCAATTACGTTCGTCGAAACTACGGCAGTTTGATTGGTGAAGCGACAGCAGAAAAAATTAAGCACGAAATCGGTTCCGCTTACCCTGGCGATGAAGTAGAAGAAATCGAAGTGCGCGGTCGCAATTTAGCAGAAGGTGTGCCACGCAGCTTCACATTGAACTCCAATGAGATCCTTGAAGCACTTCAAGAACCTCTAACTGGTATAGTTTCTGCTGTTATGGTTGCACTTGAACAATGCCCACCAGAATTGGCCTCTGACATTTCTGAAAATGGTATGGTTCTTACTGGTGGTGGTGCACTACTGAAAGATTTGGACCGTCTTCTGACAGAAGAAACAGGCATTCCTGTTGTTGTGGCAGAAGAACCCCTGACTTGTGTTGCTCGTGGTGGCGGTAAAGCGCTAGAAATGATCGACGTACATGGCGGCGATCTGTTTAGCGAAGAGTAAGCCTTGCTGCTTTTAACTTCGGGTAAACAGCGATGAAACCGATATTTGGCAGGGGACCATCCCTGCAACTGCGTCTGTTTTTTGCGGTCATACTATCAGCCAGCCTTATGCTGGCTGATAGTCGTTTAGACACATTTTCCAGCGTACGTTATTTCTTAAACAGCTCCGTTGCGCCAATCCAATACTTGGCGAATTTACCTCGTACCATGTTTGATGGCATGTACGAGCGAATGAACACGCGCGAAACCTTGCTCACGTCTAACCAAGCATTGAAACGAGAAGTTCTCAGGCTCAAAAGTAATTTGACTCTACTTGATCAGTACCGTGAAGAAAACCAACGCTTAAGAAAGTTACTAGGCTCCCCTTTTATTCGTGATGAAAGGAAGGTAGTGACGGAAGTAATGGCTGTGGACTCTTCACCCTATCGCCACCAAGTAGTGATCGATAAAGGTCAAATTGATGGGGTATATGTCGGTCAGCCTGTTATCAACGAGAAAGGCATTGTTGGTCAGGTAACCTTTGTTGCCGCTCACAATAGCCGCGTATTACTGATCACCGATACCAACAGCTCCATCCCCGTACAAGTGGTACGAAATGATATTCGTGTTATTGCCTCGGGTAACGGGAGCATCAATACCATACAGCTTGAACATATCCCAAGCAGTACAGAAATTGAAGAGGGTGACTTACTGGTCACTTCTGGTCTAGGCGATCGATACCCTGAAGGCTACCCGGTTGGTTACGTCACCACTGTTGAGCGCGATAATCGACGTCCGTTCGCGTCGATCACTGCTGAACCTGTGGTGGCGTTTGACCGATTACGTTATCTGCTATTGGTTTGGCCAAGTGAAAATAGACAAGATATTCAGCCAGTGGACCATGGAAATACCAGTGAATCTGTCAGTGAGGTGAGTGATGGCGAATAGTGTTCTAAAGGGGCGCATGGTCATTTGGGCGACTTTCCTTATAGCTTTGGTCTTTCAATCCATTCCTTGGCCGGGGATGTTTGAAATATTCCGCCCTGCATGGTTGTTGCTCATCGTGTTTTACTGGGTCTTGGCTTTGCCACATCGAGTCAATGTAGGTACAGCGTTAGTACTTGGGTTGATTTGGGATCTGCTACTGGGTTCCACCCTAGGTATACGTGGCATGATGATGTCAATCACCGTTTACTTAGTGGCTATGAATTTTCTTGTTTTACGAAATATGGCACTGTGGCAGCAAGCCATCATTATTGGTGCGCTGACGGCATTGGCTGAATTACTAGAGTTTTTTGGTGAATACCTCATTCAGGATGTCACGTTTAACCCATTGTCACTTTGGGCTGCGGTAGTGAACTGTATTTTGTGGCCATGGATATTCCTTTTGCTGCGTCGAGTGAGACGCCATTGGCATATTCGGTAATTGATAAGGAAAAAGGTATGTCCCAGACAGAGCGCAGGTTAACCTTAGCTTCTAGCTCACCAAGACGAAAAGAATTACTTGGTAAGTTGGGCTACCCGTTTGATACGGTTTCTCCAGATATCATAGAAGAAAAAAGCGTCAGTGAGTCCGTTTCCCAATACGTGGTTCGACTTGCTAAAGAAAAAGCGCAGGCCGGTCTAATGATGACTGAACAAGCCGATATTGTTATTGGCTCTGATACCATTGTTGTTGTTGACGGTGAAGCGCTAGAGAAACCAGAAGATTTTGAAAGCTCACGAGTTATGTTGAGCCGCTTGTCAGGACGCAGTCATCAGGTGCTAACCGCCGTGACTGTATTAGACAAAACTCGCAGTGAGTCTGTACTTGTTGAAACAAACGTATGGTTTAAATCCCTGTCAGAACAAGAAATAACAAGTTACTGGGAAACAGGCGAACCGTGCGATAAAGCTGGCAGTTATGGAATTCAGGGGATTGGTGGGAAGTTTATCTCTCGCATTGAAGGGAGTTACCATGCCGTTATGGGGCTACCATTGATGGAAACTGACCAGCTCTTGCACAAGTTTTTCTAATTTAATTTGAGGCACACGAATGAGTGCAGAGTTGTTGATAAACGTTACTCCGAGCGAAACTCGAGTGGCGATGATTGTAGGTGGAATACTACAAGAAGTTCATATTGAACGTGAGTCGAAAAGAGGCATTGTAGGCAATATTTACAAAGGACGCGTGAGCCGAGTATTGCCAGGAATGCAAGCAGCATTTGTCGATATTGGTTTGGAAAAAGCCGCGTTTCTCCATGCTTCTGATATCGTTCCGCATACAGAATGTGTTGCTGAAAATGAAAAGCAGCAATTCCAAGTCAGAGATATCTCTGAGCTGGTTCGCCAAGGACAAGACATTGTCGTACAGGTCGTTAAAGACCCGCTTGGCACAAAAGGTGCCCGCCTTACTACAGACATCACGCTTCCCTCCCGTTATTTAGTCTTTATGCCAGGCGCAAGCCACGTGGGTGTATCTCAGCGTATAGAAAGTGAAGATGAACGCGAACGATTGAAAAAAACGGTCTCCAGTTATTGCGATGAACACGGTGGGTTTATCATCCGTACCGCTGCAGAAGGGGCAGATGAGCAAGAATTGTCTCAAGATGCCGCTTTCCTAAAGCGTTTATGGATGAAAGTCATCGAGCGCCGAAAGAAATACAAAACTCGTTCAACGCTATACGGTGAACTGGGGTTAGCTCAGAGAATTCTACGAGACTTTGTTGGAACAGAACTCGATAGCATTCAAGTCGATTCAAGGTTGGTATACGAAAACCTTAGAGAATTCGTATCGGAATTCGTGCCAGAGCTGCATGAGAAACTGAAGCTTTACGAAGGCGATAAACCCATTTTCGATATGTACGATACCGAGAATGAGATTCAACGTTCTTTAGACAGAAAAGTTGAGCTTAAGTCCGGTGGTTACCTTATCATCGATCAGACCGAGGCGATGACAACAGTCGATATCAACACCGGAGCTTTTGTTGGTCGCAGAAATTTGGAAGAAACCATATTCAATACGAATGTTGAAGCGACTCAAGCGATTGCTCGTCAGCTTAGGCTACGCAACCTTGGGGGCATCATTATTATCGACTTCATTGACATGATGTCAGATGAACACCGTAAGCGAGTGATCACTTCTTTGGAATTGGCGCTTGCTCACGACAGAGTTAAAACGAACATCAACGGATTCACACAGCTGGGTTTGGTTGAAATGACACGTAAGCGAACTCGCGAAAGTATTGAACATGTTCTGTGCTCCGAGTGTCCAACCTGTAAAGGTCGTGGTTCAGTGAAAACGGTCGAGTCGGTGTGTTATGAGATCCTGCGTGAAGTGACTCGTGTAAACCGCGCTTACGATGCTGATAAATTTGTCGTGTATGCGTCTCCTGCCGTTTCAGATACTCTGACTGGCGAAGAGTCACATGCATTGGCAGAGCTTGAAGTCTTTATTGGAAAAGAAGTGAAAATTCAACCTGAACCACTGTATGTCCAGGAACAATTTGATGTCGTTATGATGTAAATGGAGCAACAGTGAAGTTTCTGCCATCTCTACTTTGGCGCACGCTCATTTGGAGTTTAGTCACCGTAATGGTGATCCTTGCGATCACCGTTACTGTTTTGCGTGTTTCTCTTCCTCGTTTAGATAAGTATCAAGCTGATATCGAAACGTGGGTTTCTCAATCCACGGGAATCGAATTCCAAAGTGAAAAGGTCAGTGGCTACTGGAAAAATACTCACCCTTTCATTGCATTAGAAAACCTGCAAGCCATTCTTCCAGATGAAGATAAAACCCAAATCCTTATCCGAGAAGCTGAAATAGAACTAGACATTTTTGCCTCACTTCGCCAACTAACCCCTGTCGTGTCGACGTTACGTGTTGATGGGCTGAGTTTAGATATTCAGCACATTAAATGGTTGAAAGAAAGCAACCAAGCTATTGGAAAGCCAGAGGTATCTTCCCCTTCATCTGAAAGTGTTTTAAGCGACATTGAACACTTACTTCTGCGCCAATTGAACGATTTTTCGATTGCCAATTCAAACGTAACTTACCAGACGTTTACCGGCGATATAAAAACGTTGGAAATTGAGCATTTAAAGTGGCAGAACTTTGGAAACCAGCATCGGGCTGATGGCGTTATTGGCATTGCAGATGACGACATAAATAGCCTAACGGTGAAAGCTGATTTTACCGAGTCGGGAGATTTGTCTCGAATCAGTGGTGATTTCTTCGTTAGTGCCGAAAACCTTCAAGTGACGCCTTGGCTTACAAAGTACTTGAAAGACAAAGTAGGCATTGCTCAGGGGCACGCTAGCTTTAATTCTTGGATTACGTTGGACAAAGGGCAACCTAAAAACGCTTACTTAGAAATTTTACCAAGCGAAATCAGTTGGAATAAGGAAGCGCAGCATAGCTTAATGCTGGAGCACGGTATTGTTAGCATGGCTCCATCAGGCTCAGGCTGGCAAGTGAATGCCCACTCACTTAGACTCCGAACAGATGATACACCTTGGCCCTTGTTGGATGCGGTATTTAAATTCAACAAAGAAAACTGGCAGTTAAATGTATCTGAAGTCAATGTCGCAACTTTAACGCCATTCGTTCACTTGATGCCTGAGTCGGATAAGCTTAACGGGTGGCTGGATACCGTTCAGCTCGGAGGTAGAGTAGAAGACATTCGTGTATCCATGGGCAAAGATCCGTCGAGCATGCGCTTTTCTGCCATTCTTGAAGATGGAGCAATGAAACAGTGGGAGCTGTTACCTGAATTGCATCACCTAAGTGCTCAAGTGTCTGGTTCTCTAGAGCAGATCAATGCTCGTGTTTCTTTGATTGATGATGAATTGCCTTATGGTGATGTATTTCAAGCCCCGCTCAAAATTCGCCAAGCCCAAGTGGACATCACATGGAAAGATCTGGGTGATTGGGGTTGGAGCCTATGGGCAGACAAAGTAACAGCAGCAACACCTGATCTCCAAGTATTAGGTGCCTTTAAATTGGATTTCCCTAAAGGGAAAAGCCCATTCCTTTCTTTTTATGCCGAAGCTGATGCCTTCAACGCAGGTGAAACGTGGCGCTATCTGCCAACTCTGGCGTTAGGTACGGAATTGACGGATTACCTATCAACAGCGATTCAAGCAGGTAAAGCGAGCACATCTAAGTTGCTCTGGTATGGCAGCTTGGATCGATTCCCATACTCTAACAATGATGGCATGTTCCAAGCACTGGTAAATTTAAAGCAGTCGCAGTTTAGTTTTGACACGGCGTGGCCGCCGCTTAAGAACCTTCAGCTTGATTTGTTATTCCAAAATGAAGCCATGTTTATGGATTCTCGAAGCGCGACACTCATGGATGTGAAGGCGAGTCGAATTACGGGAAGAATCCCGTCGTTGTCGGAAAATGGTCATATAGAAATAGAAGCCACAGCAAGAGGTAAAGGTGATGCCGTTCGTGATTACATGATGGCCACACCTTTGGTTGATTCTGTTGGTGCCGCTTTAACTGCCGTTCAAGTTAAAGGCTTGGTTGATGCGGATTTTCAACTAAAGATTCCTTTTGATGGAAGCGATACTCGGGCTTGGGGCTGGGCAAAACTACCAGATAATCAAGTTGATATTAAAACACCCTCAATGACGCTAAGTAATGCATCTGGTTTAATCGAATTTGATAATGATGTGGTTCGGTCCTCTGGTCTATCTGCGGAACTCTTAGGGCAGCCTATTTCTCTGGACTTTTTAGGGCAAACTCAGAGCAAGAACTACAACGTAAATATCGATGTTCTTGGGGATTGGGACGTACAACCATTGGTGCCGTATGTAGGCGAAACGTGGTTGAAGCGCGTACAAGGTCATGCGCCGTGGAGTATGGATGTTGATTTGCAAATTAACGATGTCGGCTTTACCTATCAGGTTGATGTGAAAGCGGAAACTCAATTTATTGCCAGCCAATATCCAGAGCCTCTCGGTAAAGCATTGGGTGAGAAAGGCAGTGCTAGGCTACAAGCCTCTGGTAACCAAGAAACCATTTCTGCACGCTTACAGCTTCCTGAATTTAAATATCAGGCTGAAATTGATATTAGCAATGAAAGACCCGAATTCGGAGCCTCTCACCTAGTGGTCGGGCGTGGCGCATTCCGAGTAAGCCCCATTGTTGGTCACAGTGCGGTTGTGCGTCGTGATAACTTCAATCTGGATCATTGGTTAGAGCTCTTTTTGGGACCTGTCACCGGTCCCCAACCGCTAGTGAGCGAATTAGATGTGCCTAAAATCCCCGTTCCAGAAAGCGTTAAAGTGGAGAGCAAAGCGCTGACGTTAGCCGGGGTCGAATGGCATGATTTAAACTTTAGCGCTCGCAAGAAGAGTCTTGGCTGGAAGATGGAAGCGGAGGGGGCTGAGATATCAGGTCAAGCAAGCTACCTTGAACCGTATGATTTAACGGTTTCACTGGATAGACTGCAACTCTATATCCCTGGTTTCGATGAATCGACAGACCCTGAGCCACTCGCTTTGGATGATGAAAAACCCCAACCTCTGATTCGACCTTTTGACCGAGTATTTCATGACGCGGTACCCAACCTAACGTTGGCAATAGACGACTTTTGGTTACAAGGCTATAAGATCGGAAAGGTCAATGTGGACTTTTTAAGGCAAGGCGATCGTCTTGAATGGAAGAATATTTCCTTCTCAAGTGGCGACAATAAGTTTAAGGCTTCCGGTTGGTGGATGCTCAAAGAGAACCAAAGTCGCTCTAAATTTAAAATGGTGATGTCTGGTAAGAACAATACAGAAGTGATGGAACGTTTCGGTATTACTTCCGGCATTCAAAAGGCGCCATTTGACGTGGAGACAGATCTTGAATGGAATGGCGCACCTTGGTTGCCCCAAATGACTTCTATGAATGGAACCATCTCCTCTAAGCTAGGGAAAGGTGTAATATCCGATGTGAGTGGTGCAGCGCGTCTTCTTGGGCTGTTCAGCTTAGACTCCATTATTCGTAAAATGCAGCTCGATTTCAGTGATGTGTTTGATAAGGGGATGGCGTTCAATAGCATTACGGGATCTGGTGAAGTGAAGAACGGTATTTTTGTTACTAATGATATTGAGATGGATGCTGTAGCAGGACGCATGTCAATTAAAGGATTAGCAAACCTAGAAACACAAGTAGTGGATGCTGAAGTAGAGTTTGTACCCGATCTAACATCAGGTATTCCCGTCATTACCGCGTTTGCAGTGGCACCACAAACCGCTATATATGTTTTTGCGATAACCACCGCGCTATCTCCAGTAGTGGAAGTGTTTACCAAGGTAAATTATGCAGTGAAAGGGGCATTGGATAACCCAAGCGTAACGGAGATATCTAGAAGTAAGGGTGAATATACGGTACCTGACAACACCTCTCAAAACTAAGTTTGTAGTTTGAGGTTTGAAACCTAAGGAGAAGGACATGCGAGTAGGACTGATTCAAATGACGTCAAACGCTTTGCCTCAGCATAATTTAAACATTATTGAGCAAGGGGTTGAATCATTGGCCAAACAGGGGGCAGAGCTGATTTCTACCCCTGAAAACGCACTCGTATTTGGTAGTCGAGACGAGTATCACTCCGTTGCCGAAAAGCTAGGGGAGGGGTTGCTTCAACAAGCTTTTCAGAACTTAGCTCAGACTTATGGTGTCTGGCTCCATATTGGCAGTTTTCCAATTCAACAAACCAAAGGTATCACGACAACGTCATTGCTTTATAACCCAAAAGGTGAATGCGTTGCTCACTACGACAAACTTCATCTATTTGATGTGGATGTCGTAGACAAACAGGGGAACTATCGCGAATCCGACACCTTTGCCTACGGCAACAAGATTTCGCTAGTTGATACGCCCTCTGCTACACTTGGTCTAACAATTTGTTATGACTTAAGATTTCCTTCTCTATTTAGCGAACTTAGAAACCAAGGTGCGGATATTATATTTGTGCCCGCCGCATTCACTGCCGTCACCGGTAAGGCGCACTGGGAGATTCTGTTAAGAGCGAGAGCCATAGAAACTCAGTGCTTTGTCATCGCAGTAAACCAAGGCGGAACACATGCATGTGGGCGTGAAACTTGGGGACACTCAATGGTGGTAAGCCCTTGGGGTGAAGTCATCGCTTCATTAGAACAAGAATCAGGAACATTATTGGTAGAGCTGGATTTAGAACAGCTTGCCTCAATCAGAAAGAATATGCCGTTGATAGAGCACAATCGCTTTAGCAACGTAATGAAGAAAGAGCCGATCAAATGACAATAAATCAAATTGAACAAGAATTACTGGCACCTACGGGTCTCACTGAGAAAGATCTTGCTGAGACATTAGGTCTGATTGCCAGCCGAGATGTAGATTATGCTGATCTGTACTTTCAGTCGAGCTGGCATGAATCTCTGGTTCTGGAAGACAGTATTATAAAAGATGGCTCTTTTAATATTGATCGTGGTGTGGGTGTTCGTGCTATCACCGGAGAGAAAACGGGTTTTGCTTACTCCGATCAAATCGACCTTAATGGATTAAAGCAAAGTGCAATTGCAGCTCGCGGTATCGCATCTCAAGGCCAAACGGGTTCAGTTAAAGCGTTTTCTCGCAACCAAGCTCCGGAGTTCTACCGTTCAGTTAATCCGCTAGAAAGTTTGCAGAAGCAGCAAAAAATTGAGTTGCTAAAGCAGCTCGATGCGTACATTCGTACTAAAGAGCCCTTGATACAAGAAGTTTCGGTTAGCATCAGTGGCGTTTACGAGCAGATGCTGGTAGCCGCGACAGATGGTACTTATGCTGGGGATATTCGACCTCTCGTTCGATTGTCTATCAGTGTATTGGCGAAGAAAGGCGATCGTCGAGAGCGTGGCAGTTCTGGTGGTGGTGGTCGATATGGCTATGAGTTTTTCCTTCAAGAAGAAGGTGGTCGAAAGCGTGCTTTTGATTTTGCGGATGAAGCCATTCGTCAAGCTATGGTTAACTTAGAAGCGGACGCAGCTCCTGCTGGTACCATGCCTGTTGTTTTAGGGGCAGGCTGGCCGGGCGTTCTTCTACATGAAGCGGTTGGTCATGGATTAGAAGGTGATTTTAACCGGAAAGCTTCTTCTGTGTTTTCGGGCAAAGTGGGTGAACAAGTCACATCAAAACATTGCACCATTGTTGATGATGGAACCTTGCCCGACTTGCGTGGTTCTTTGAACGTTGATGACGAAGGTGTCGCTGGCAAATACAACACTCTTATTGAGAATGGCGTGTTAAAAGGCTACATGCAAGATAAGCACAACGCCCAATTAATGGGGGTTGCACCAACGGGTAATGGTCGTCGTGAATCATACGCGCACCTTCCAATGCCTCGTATGACCAATACTTACATGCTGGCTGGTGAACATTCTCCTGAAGAAATCATCTCAACGGTGAAAAACGGCCTTTACGCCCCTAACTTTGGTGGGGGACAAGTAGATATTACTTCGGGCAAATTTGTATTCTCAACGTCAGAAGCGTATTTGATTGAAGACGGTAAGGTTACTCGACCAGTTAAAGGTGCGACGCTTATTGGTTCAGGGATTGAAGCGATGCAGCAGGTATCGATGGTTGGTAATGATCTTGCCTTAGATCGTGGTGTTGGTGTCTGTGGTAAAGCTGGGCAAAGCGTGCCAGTGGGTGTCGGCCAACCTACACTGAAACTGGATTCCATCACTGTTGGTGGTACAGAGTAAATGACTTAACCTGAACTCGGGATAGCAGTTTGCTTTGTTTGCTGTGACCGAGTTGTAGAAATAAACCAGTTAGATATAAAAAAGCTGCCTAGGCAGCTTTTTTTTGTGTCTCTATTCTGTCTCTTCGAAAAGTACTTTTAGAGTTTGGAAAATCTCTCTAGAGGATTTTGGCGGTTTGTTGTTTTGTTTTTCCCTTTTTGCCTGACGAGAAAGCTGACGTAAGCGCTGTCTGTCTGCAGATGGGAATCGCTCTAACACTTCCGCAATCGCGCTATCGCCTTCCTCTATAACGCGATCTCTCAATTGCTCCAATTTATGCAATTCCGCAGTGGCTTGGGAGTGCTTGTTGCGAACTTTATCCAATGCGGCTTGAATAGGCTCTGGATCTTCTGTACGCATCAGTTTTCCAATGTACTGAAGCTGACGACGTTTGGCTTCATTTTTGAAACGTTGCGCGTCTGCGATGGCGTCTCGCAGATCTTCACTGAGTGGAAATTTTTCCAATACCGCCGGTTTTAGTTCCACCAGTTCTTCACCTAGCTTCTGCAGTTCTTCCATATCCTGCTTCATCTCGGATTTACTTACCCAGATGATTTCTTCTTCCTCTTCCCACGGCGCTTTTTGGTTTTTACGTGCCATTTCTGTCTGCCTACTTCGATATCAGTGTTCAATTATCGCTTATTTTAACAAGAATTATGGGGCGAAAGCGAAAACCTTGTTATCCTTAATCAATAATCCCTTAAACAACAGTTATTTCGGTATGGACGTAAAAGCGCAAATCGCACAACAAAAGTTGGAATTAGAGGAAGCTGTCAGCAAAGCATTGGAAATTGCGACAGGAACGGCAGACGCTGCTGAAGTCGCTATTAGCAAAAGCACCGGTATCAGCGTATCAACTCGCATGTGTGAAGTTGAAAATGTCGAATTTAATAGTGACGGTGCTTTAGGCATCACTGTGTATCGTGGCCAGCGTAAAGGCAGTGCCTCGACATCTGATTTGAGTGAAAAAGCAATTCAACAGACAGTGATGGCAGCGCTTGATATCGCAAACTACACATCTGAAGACCCTTGTGCAGGTCCTGCGCCTAAAGAATTGATGGTTAAGGACATCCCTGATTTGGATCTTTTCCACCCAGACGAACCGGAACCAGACCAAGCGGCTAAGCTCGCTATTGCAGCCGAAGAAGCGGCACTCAGTTACAGCGACAAAATCAAGCAGAGTGACGGCGCAAGCTACGATAGCCATTATGGCTTAAAAGTGTATGGCAACAGCCACGGTTTACTGGCTAGCTATGCTTCGAGCAGACACAGCATGAGCTGTTGTGTGATTGGTGCGGGTGAAAATGGCGATATGGAGCGTGATTACAACTACACTGTTTCACGCCGAAAAGAAGATTTATGGTCACCTGAAACGGTTGGCTTAAAAGCGGCTGAAAAGACCATAAGCCGTTTAGATGCACAGCGTTTACCAACTGGGAAAATGCCCGTTATGTTTGCTGCGGATGTTGCAACTGGCTTGATTGGTCACCTTGTGATGGCTATCAGTGGCGGAAATCTTTACAGAAAATCTTCATTCTTGTTGGACAAGTTAGGCGAACAGATTCTGCCATCTTGGTTTAACATTCACGAAAAACCGCATATGCTTCGTGGCTTAGCTTCAAGCCCGTTTGATAACGAAGGTGTCTTTACTCAAGACAAACAAATCATTACGGATGGTGTTCTATCTACTTACCTACTGACGAGCTATGCCGCGCGTAAAATGAACATGACACCAACAGGGCACGCTGGTGGTATTCATAACTGGTTTGTAGAATCAACGGGACAAAGCTTTGATGCCATGCTTAAAGAGTTAGGTACGGGTTTTTTAGTCACCGAGCTAATGGGGCAGGGTGTGAACTCTGTAACTGGCGATTATTCTCGTGGCGCGGCTGGTTTTTATGTTGAAAACGGGGAAATAAAGTACCCAGTATCTGAAGTGACGATTGCTGGTAATCTCGTGGACATGTATCAGAAAATCGTTGCCGTGGGTAGTGATGTGGAAACGCGTTCTCAGATTCAAACAGGGTCTATTTTAATTGAATCCATGAAGATTGCAGGCGAGTAGAAACATACGGCTTAAGTGAAAAGGACCACGCTTTTATATTTGCCTTAATACTTATGAAAAAGCGCCAATGACTTATTGGCGTTTTTTTGTTTTTACCCTTGCCTCTCCTACCATTGTTCCTCACAAAAATGAATGTATATGGTATAATCCCCGCCCTTTTTACTGACGTTTTGTACAGTAAAATGCTTTAATCTTGTCATAACCGATACCAAACGAGTGCATCAATGAAATTAACGGTCGCTTCTTTTTTCAGTGGAGCTGGTGGCTTAGATCTTGGCTTTGAAAAAGCGGGATTCCACATCCCTTTCGCCAATGAGTACGATAAGCAAATCTGGGATACGTACGAGCATAATCACCCATCCACTGAGCTGGATCGTCGAAGTATCGTTAATATTGAAAGCGAAGAAGTACCAGACTGCGATGGCATAATTGGTGGTCCACCATGCCAAAGCTGGAGTGAAGCGGGCAGCAAGCGTGGAATAGACGATCACCGCGGGCAGTTGTTCTACGAGTTCATTCGTATTCTTACCGATAAAAGGCCGAAATTTTTTCTAGCAGAAAACGTGAGTGGGATGCTGGCGCCAAGGCATAAACAAGCACTCGAAAACATAAAAGAAACGTTCCGAGAAGCAGGGTACGATCTTCATTTTAAGTTGATGAATGCTGCAGAATACGATGTTCCCCAGGATAGAAAGCGAGTGATATTCATCGGCTTTCGCTCCGATCTCAATATCGATTATCATTTTCCTGAACCACACGAATATAAGCCAAGTTTAAAAGATTGCCTGAAAGATATAGACGGATTAGCCGTCCCTGCTATAGCAAAGTCCAAGCCTAATCCAGAGGTTGCAATTCCTAATCATGAATACATGACGGGAGGCTTTTCAAGCATGTTTATGAGTCGAAACCGAGTACGTACTTGGGATGAGCCCTCATTTACGATTCAAGCGGGTGGACGCCATGCACCGTTGCATCCTAGTGCACCGAAAATGCAGAAAGTCGAAACCGACAAATTTGTCTTTGTGGATGGGCACGAATATCGCCGTTTAAGTGTTCGAGAATGCGCTCGAATCCAAGGTTTTCCGGACAGCTTTGAATTTATTTACAAGGATCTTGGGGCGGGCTACAAAATGATTGGCAATGCCGTGGCGGTGAATTTTGCTGCGGCCATTGCTGAAAGCATTAAAGGTGCGCTGGCTAAAGCAGGAGCGATTGGTAAATCTCAAGCTACGTAATCATGACATTCGTTTACTTTTCGTTGTCTAACTGTTCTTGCTAGATCCCGCTCCTTTGGTGCCGCCTAAACAAAAACCTCAGTTTCTTGCCGAATACTGAGGTTTTTTTCGGTGGTTATTTCTTGGTGGGAATGTCGATATTATAGGTTCTCAAATTTTGGATTAGGCGGTTGTGGTTTAGACCATTCGGCAAAACGATCTCGAAGGTGCCAAGTCTCGTTAGATCTTTAAGGGTTTCGACTTTTGTCATCTTACTTAAGCGCTTTGTTGGTCGAAATTGAGTATAAGTACACTTCCCTCGGTTACTTCCTTCCGTTTTTGGATTAATTGGACGGTAAACGACTTTAAAATTGCGGCTTAATGTTTGTATTACCTCATTGTTTATCGGTTCAAGTTTTTGTATGAGCTCAAGTAAGTTACTGGGAACTTTATTGTTCACCAATAGGCAGTTAGCAACTGAATTTCCTTTACCTACGCCTGCTACTATCTTCACAATATCCTGATAGTCAAAGACTTGGGTAAACTCTCTAGCTGTTTTTCCTGAACGTTTTCCAAAACAAATACTGACACCAACGAAAAAGGAAGCTGAAGGGCTTTTTACCCATTCTTTTGCCCATTGAGTGCAATCTTTTGTCAGCTTATTAAAAGCTCTAACTCCAAAATCTTCAATGATTCGATTGTGCGAATACCAGTTGCCAAAGTAATGCGCGCTGCTCATCTTTGCTGAAATCTTAATAGGGGAGCCATCCGACAGCTTTATTAGGATATCTGTCTTACCACCAATCGCACCTTGTGCTTGAACGGAGGTGACTTTAGCTCCTGGTTTTACACCGATATCTTTCATCCATGAAGGTAAGTCATTGGGTAGTGTGTCTCCAATGTTTACGCTCGCAGCAACGTCTTTTTCAAATTTATCGGTTTTCTTAGACATGTTTCCCCTACAACCATCATCAGCAATTTTGAAAGATGGGTATTATGCACTTATGTGATTAATACATGTGGATTGTGGCTCAGTTATTGCCATATTTGCGAGTAACTAAAATAATTCAGGTAATTGATAACAAGCTAATTTTCTTGAGCGGGGATAGGTGGGATATTACTCGGTAGCTGTTTGAAGAGAATTCAATGAGTGGGTGTTTTTGAGAGTCTAAAACGACGAAAGATCGTTAAAATTGTGGCTTCTGAATAGTGGTATCGTGAGGCGGATTGATTGGACAGGCATCCCTGACGTCACGCCGAATTTTTTGAGAGTCTAAAACGACAAAAGGTCGCTAAAAATAGCGACCTTTCTAAATAATGGTACCGGTGGGCGGACTTGAACCGCCACGCCCGAAGGCAACGGATTTTGAATCCGTCGTGTATACCAATTTCACCACACCGGCATCTCTGGGCTATTGCCCTTTCGATGATTGGCATTATACGGATGACTTAAGCGGGTGCAAGAGTTAAATCTTTAAAAACCATTCGTTTGGCGATTATTTCAACACAAGTGCTCGTGCTGTGCGCTAAGTCACTTCCAAATTCTGGTACTAGTTTATATTCTGTCGCTTTCCAACGATTACCCATGTGAGAACTATGTCTTTTCAAACGAAACCTGCAGGATTGCTTCGAAGGCTAGGCGCACTGATGTACGACGCCCTTATTATACTCGCCATAGAAATGATGGCTGGGGGGCTAGTAATTGCGATTCTCTTTGCCTTTCACGCGGCAGGTTTGATGAGTTATGGAAGCTATGCCGACGCCAGCGATTTTCTAACCAACCACCCTGTATGGAGTGCTATGTACACGGCGTATCTCGCGGCAGTTTGGATTGGGTTTATTGTATTCTTCTGGACAAAAGCGGGACAGACTTTAGGTATGCGAGCATGGAAGCTACGTGTGCAAAACGAAGATGGTTCATCCATCTCGTTGACTCAAGCGCTCATCCGAGTCGCAACCTCTGGTTTTGGCTTAGCAAACCTTACGGTACCATTTGATCCCAAGAAGCGTGCCTTTCATGACATTTGGGCAAAAACACAAGTGGTTGTTCTGCCGAAAGCAAATTAACTCAAAGCACGTTTGCTCAAAGTAATTTGAAAAGGAGGGTGCCCTCCTTTTCTATTGTTGGGGAGTGCTCACACTTTTCGCCGCATCAATAAAATAGCGATACTCATAAATACGATACTGGGAACCAGTGCACCCACAGGGGCTGGGAGCTTATAGAGTAAACTGACGTTACTGAAGGTTTCGGCAAAAATGTAGAAACCAAATCCCGCAATAACACCAGAAAGAATTCTTGCCCCCATGGTCACGCTTCGAAGTGGACCAAACACAAAGGACATGGCCACAAACATCATGACTCCGACCGATATGGGCTGAGTGGCTTTACGCCAGAAAGCCAAATCATAGCGGCTTGCATCCTGCTCTGAATCTTTTAGGTAGGTTACGTAGCTCCAAAGTTCCGTTAGGGGCAGTTCTTCAGGTTGAACGGTTACAACGGCTAGCTTGTCTGGGGTTAATGTGGTTGTCCAACTTTGCAGTGCAATTTTTTCTTTTGATATTTCAACGTCATTATCAAAGCTGGTTTTTATGACATCTTTTACCTCCCAAGTACGATCTGAGGCGTAGTTGGCTTCCTTTGCAAACATGGTGTGAGCTAATTTCTTATCTTCATCAAAGAACCAAACGTTAACACCTTGCAATTGCTCCCCATTTACTCGCCCTACATAGATGAAGTTACCGCCATCTTTTGCCCATACACCACTTCGTACAGACACGATGTTACCCCCTGATACCGCGAATGTCCGTAATTCTCTCGCCATTTTTTGGGTGGCAGGGGCGCCCCATTCACCAAGCATCATTACAATGACCATGATAGGAATGGCTGTTTTAAGTACCGAGAAACCGATATCTAGCTTAGAGTAACCAGATGCCTGCATGACTACTAATTCGGAACTTGCCGCTAACATTCCAAGACCAATCAGAGCACCCAGTAATACGGCCATCGGAAAAAACAATTCCACATCACGAGGTAGAGCCAACATTACATAATAGAAAGCGAGTAATGCATCGTAGCTGCCTTCGCCGACAGCCCTAAGCTGTTCAACATATTTGATGATGGCGGATAAACCGACCAAAGTCGTCAGAGTTAAAGCGGTGGTCGAGATGATAGTTCGGCCAATGTACCAATCGAGGATCTTAAACACGCTTTACGCCACCTTTCTTCTGAAATTTTCTTTTAACTGTCGCACGAAAGTACTGTCCATACTATTGAGTAATATACCCAAAAGAAGTGTTACACCATTGATTGACCACAGCCCAATTGACGCCGGTAAACTGCCTTCTTCAATGGCTGATTTTCCGGAACTCAGCAGCAGGAAGTAAGTAAGGTAAATGAGTACCGCTGGTGCCATTTTCGCAAAACGACCTTGGCGAGGGTTTACCGCGGAAAGCGGAATAACAATCATTGTAAGCAGGGGAATACAAACGATAAGAGAAATTCGCCATTGAAGTTCGGCTTGAGATCGTTTGTCGTCTGAGTTGATAAGATCAAGCGTTGGCGTGGCCATTAAGCTTAATGAACGTTGCGTAGCCGCTCTTTGTCCTATTAAGGCTTCATACTCTTTGTAATCGGTTATCATATAATCGAGGCGAGTCGGAATGCCTTCGTATCTTTTACCATCATAAAGTGTAAGAACTTGGCGACCATCAGATAGCTCTTGCATCTTTCCTGTGTCTGCAAACATGACACTTGGGCGGATAGAGTCTCTCGGTATTAGCTGAGCTATAAAGACGTTTTTTAACTCTTTATTTTCAATATCATCGACAAAGACGACGGCAGATCCGTCAGGAGAGGCTTGAAATTGCCCTTTTTGCAGCAGGTCGATACTGTTATCTGATTCGATTTCCGAGAATATTTGGGTAATTTGTTGCTGACTCCAAGAGGATAACCACAAAGAGTTAAATGCAGCTAAAGCTCCTGTGATTACCGCTAAGCTCAGTGCCGCTTGAATCAAGAATTTATTCCCGATTCCGGTCGCGTTCATTACGGTAATCTCACTTTCGGCGTACAACCGCCCGAAAGTCAGTAAGATCCCAAGATATAAACTTAAAGGTAGCATTAACATTCCCATAGTGGGCATGTTCAAACCGACCAGCGTTAAGATCAAACGAGCGGGCACATCGCCATCAGAGGCGTTAGACAGTACTCGAATGAATTCTTGGCTAAGAAAGATCAAAAACAGGACTAAAAATACCGCAAATTGAGTCTTGATTGTCTCGCGGATCAAATATCTAACAATAATCACGCTGAAATCACCTATAGAAAACTTGTTTTTTTAATTGAATCACTATAATTTCTCGTTGAATCTTTTATTTTTAAATCTTTGGCTAATTGTTAGTCAACATAATGGGCTTAGCGTTCCAACGTGAATATTTTAAGCTAAGCGACCATTATCTAACATTTAGTTCAGTTTGTCTTCAGGATGTAGGAGTACGCATGGAGTTCAGTGTAAAAAGTGGCAGCCCTGAGAAACAGCGCAGCGCATGTATCGTTGTTGGTGTTTTTGAGCCTCGCCGTCTTTCTCCAGTAGCGGAGCAGCTCGATAAAATTAGTGATGGCTACATCAGTTCACTATTACGACGCGGTGACTTGGAAGGAAAACCAGGGCAGATGCTACTTCTGCATCAAGTACCTGGAGTTTTGTCTGAGCGCGTTCTACTCGTAGGCTGTGGTAAAGAGCGTGAGCTTGGTGAGCGCCAATACAAAGAAATTATTCAGAAAACCATCAGCACACTTAATGAGACAGGCTCAATGGAGGCAGTTTGCTTCCTAACAGAATTGCACGTTAAAGGTAGAGATACTTACTGGAAAGTTCGTCAAGCCGTTGAGTCAACGAAAGATGGCTTGTACACGTTTGATCAATTCAAAAGCACGAAACCAGAAACTCGTCGCCCTTTGCGTAAGCTCGTATTCAACGTACCAACTCGTCGCGAATTGAATTTAGGCGAAAAAGCGATCAGCCATGGTTTAGCCGTCGCGTCAGGCGTGAAAGCGTCGAAAGATCTGGGCAACATGCCGCCAAACGTAGCGAATCCTGCGTATCTTGCATCTCAAGCTCGCCGTTTAGCTGATGAGCATGAAACGGTAACGACCAAGATCATTGGTGAAGAAGAGATGGAAAAGCTGGGTATGACTTCTTACCTAGCTGTTGGTCGTGGTTCTCACAACGAATCTCTTATGTCCATTATGGAATACAAAGGCGCACCAGATCCTGACACCAAGCCAATTGTATTGGTCGGTAAGGGGCTGACGTTTGATTCAGGTGGTATTTCATTGAAGCCGGGCGCAGGCATGGATGAAATGAAGTACGACATGTGTGGTGCTGCATCTGTATTCGGTACGATGAAGGCTCTCGCAAAGTTAAACCTTCCAATTAATGTTGTTGGTATCCTAGCTGGTTGTGAGAACATGCCTGGTAGCAATGCTTACCGTCCTGGCGACATCTTAACGACGATGTCAGGTCAAACGGTTGAAGTATTGAACACCGATGCGGAAGGGCGTTTGGTTCTTTGTGATGCACTAACGTATGTAGAGCGTTTTGAACCAGAATGTGTGGTTGATGTAGCGACGTTGACGGGCGCATGTGTTGTCGCATTGGGCCATCACATTAGCGGCGTAATTTCGAACCATAACCCACTTTCTCATGAATTGATCAATGCTTCTGAGCAAGCTGGTGATCGTGCATGGCGTTTGCCTATGGGTGAAGAGTACCAAGAACAAATTGCTAGCCCGTTTGCTGATATGGCAAATATTGGTGGCAAATCAGCCGGTACGATTACTGCGGGTTGTTTCTTGTCTCGCTTCACTAAGAAATACAACTGGGCGCACCTTGATATAGCAGGTACGGCTTGGCGATCTGGCGGTAAAGACAAAGGCTCGACTGGTCGTCCCGTCTCAATGCTGGTCCAATTCCTTCTGAACCGAAGCGGCCAGGATACTGAAGAGTAAATCTTCAAATTTTAGAAAGGGCCGAAAGGCCCTTTCTTTTTAATTGTATTTAGCTTTTTAACTGCGTTTAGCTTTTTAACAGAAGGTTCCTTTTGAACCACATACCGCGTTTTAAATGAGTTGTGATAGCAAATGGCAACAGCAACATTTTATTTGATCAAAGAAAGTAGCCCTCAGTCTGAAGAGTTGGGGTTTCACAAGTATGTTGTATTTCTTGCTCATCATTTTGCCAAACTGGGTGCGAAAGTGTACGTCAATGCTGAAAACAAAAAGAGTGCAGAAGCGGTTGCAGAACTGCTTTTTCAGGCGGAGCCTGAAACGTTTGTTGCGCATAACTTGGTGGGCGAGGGGCCCAAATCAGGGACGGGGATCGAAATTGGTTACTCAAATGTAAAGCCTGCGTGGAACCGACAGCTCGTTATAAATATGGCGAATGACAAGACAACTTTTGCCCCAACCTTTGGTCAAGTGGTAGACTTCGTTCCCTGCGAAGAAAAAGCTAAGCAACAAGCTCGAGAAAGGTATAAAATTTACCGTCAAGCTGGTTATCAGCTGGAAACTATCGAGATTCAAAACCCTTAGTCAAACCTTATAGTTAAGAGATTTCGCAAGTACTTACTGTACTGAGAGTTCTCAATTATAAAGTTTGACCAAGATTAACCCGTAAACGTATCCATTTAAGAGCACTATGGAAAAGACATATAACCCAACATCTATTGAACAAGCTTTGTATCAAGCTTGGGAAGAGAAAGGCTACTTTAAGCCACACGGTGACACGACCAAAGATTCATACAGCATTATGATCCCACCGCCGAATGTCACGGGTAGCCTGCATATGGGCCACGCATTCCAAGATACCATCATGGATACTTTGATTCGTGCAGAGCGTATGAAGGGGAAAAACACCCTTTGGCAGGTTGGTACTGACCACGCGGGTATCGCAACTCAGATGGTTGTAGAGCGTAAGATCGCTGCTGAAGAAGGCAAAACAAAACACGACTACGGACGTGATGCTTTCATCGACAAAATCTGGGAATGGAAAAATGAATCGGGTGGCACGATCACTCAGCAACTTCGTCGCCTTGGTGCATCTGTAGATTGGGATCGTGAACGCTTCACAATGGATGACGGTTTGTCTGCTGCGACTCAAGAAGTGTTTGTTCGTCTATACGAAGAGGACTTAATCTACCGTGGCAAGCGTCTAGTAAACTGGGATCCTAAATTGCACACTGCAATTTCTGATCTTGAAGTTGAAAACAAAGACAAAAAAGGTTTCATGTGGCACTTCCGTTACCCGCTAGCGAACGGTGCTAAAACTGCTGACGGCAAAGACTACATCGTCGTTGCGACTACTCGTCCAGAAACTATGCTTGGCGATACAGGGGTTGCGGTTAACCCAGAAGATCCACGCTACAAAGATCTTATCGGCAAAGAAATCCTGCTTCCTGTTGTAAATCGTCTTATCCCTATCGTAGGTGATGAACACGCTGACATGGAAAAAGGCACAGGTTGTGTGAAAATTACGCCTGCTCACGATTTTAACGATTACGAAGTGGGTAAGCGAAACAACCTGCCAATGATCAACATCCTAACGTTCAACGCTGATATCCGTGATGCTGCTGAAGTGTTCACTACTAACGGCGAAGAAAGTGATGTGTACTCGACAGAAATCCCAGCTAAGTACCAAGGCATGGAGCGTTTTACTGCTCGTAAAGCTATTGTTGCTGAATTCGAAGAACTTGGTCTTCTAGATGAAATCAAAGATCACGACCTAACGGTCCCTTACGGTGACCGTGGTGGCGTAGTTATCGAACCAATGTTAACCGACCAGTGGTATGTACGTACTGCCCCTCTTGCGGAACCAGCAGTAAAAGCGGTTGAAGATGGTCAGATTCAATTCGTGCCTAAGCAATACGAAAACATGTACTTTGCGTGGATGCGTGACGTACAAGATTGGTGTATCTCTCGTCAACTTTGGTGGGGACATCGCATCCCAGCATGGTACGACAACGACGGTAAAGTTTACGTAGGTCGCACTGAAGAAGAAGTTCGTGAAAAGAACAACCTAGCGCCTGTTGTTGTGCTTAAGCAAGATGACGACGTACTCGATACATGGTTCTCTTCTGCACTTTGGACGTTCGGTACACAAGGCTGGCCGGAAGATACTGAGGCTTTGAAAACGTTCCACCCATCTGAAGTACTGGTATCTGGTTTCGATATTATCTTCTTCTGGGTTGCTCGTATGATCATGATGACCATGCACTTCGTGAAAGACGAAGATGGCAAACCGCAGGTACCGTTCAAAACGGTTTACATGACGGGTCTTATCCGTGATGAGAACGGCGATAAGATGTCTAAGTCGAAAGGTAATGTACTTGATCCTATCGATATGATTGACGGCATCGACTTAGAGTCTTTGGTTGAGAAGCGTTGCGGCAACATGATGCAGCCAAAACTAGCCGCTAAGATTGAAAAGAACACACGTAAAACATTCGAAAACGGTATCGAACCATACGGCACCGATGCTCTGCGTTTCACTCTTGCTGCTATGGCTTCAACAGGTCGTGACATCAACTGGGATATGAAGCGTCTAGAAGGTTACCGTAACTTCTGTAACAAGCTATGGAACGCAAGCCGTTATGTACTGATGAATACAGAAGAGCACGACTGTGGCATGCCACTGTCTGTTGAAGATCGTGTAAACATGGAATTCTCTCTAGCAGACAAGTGGATTGAATCTCAGTTTGAAGTGGCTGCGAAAGAGTTTAATGCTCATTTAGACAACTATCGTCTAGACATGGCTGCTAACACGCTTTACGAATTCATCTGGAACCAATTCTGTGACTGGTACTTAGAGCTAACTAAGCCTGTGCTTTGGAAAGGGACTGAAGCTCAACAACAAGCGACTCGTTACACGCTGATCACCGTTCTAGAGAAGACGTTACGTCTTGCTCATCCAGTGCTTCCTTACATCACAGAATCTATCTGGCAGAGCGTTAAGCCGCTAGTAGAGGGTGTTGAGGGCGAGACTATCATGACTCAAGCGCTTCCTCAGTTTAACGAAGATAATTTCAATGCGGAGATCGTCGAAGATATTGAGTGGGTGAAGACGTTTATCACCGCTATTCGTAACCTACGTGCGGAATACGACATTGCACCTAGCAAAGGTCTAGAAGTAATGATCAAAGTTGCAAACGAGAAAGACGCTGAGCGTATCGAAGCGAACAAGGTAGTTCTGAACTCTCTTGCGAAGCTAGAGAGCCTGACTGTACTTGCAGACGGTGCTGAAACTCCAGCATGTGCGACTAAACTGGTTGGCAAGTCTGAGTTGATGATCCCAATGGCAGGTCTTATTGACAAAGACGCAGAACTTGCTCGTCTTGATAAAGAAGTGAAAAAAACGCACGGCGAAATCAAGCGCATCGAAGGCAAGCTAGGTAACGAAGGTTTTGTTGCTAAAGCGCCAGAAGCGGTTATTGCGAAAGAGCGGGAAAAACTTGAAGGCTACCAAGACACTTTGGTGAAGCTTGAAGAGCAAAAAGCAACGATTGCTGCGCTTTAAAGTGAAACCCCTTTTCCTGCTTAGGTAAAGGGAATGGAAATTAAAAAATCCGGTTATCTTTGATAACCGGATTTTTTTCATTCGAATAGCCGTTTGCAGCTTCAGTATCTAAAAGAACAACTCGACTTAATCGATTATTTTTGGCTATTTAGTTGCTCTACTTCTGCGTCTAACTCTTCAAGCTTTTGCTTCATCTGTTCACGGCATAAATTCGCCAATTCACGGACATTCTCTTTGCCATAACCGTCAATACTGATTGGCGGCAGCATTTCAACAATGACATGACCATTGTTCCAGCGATTAAGCTTAAATTTACCTTCTGTAGTACTGCATACAATTGGAATGATTGGCACTTGAGCCCCAACGGCGGCATGAAAAGCGCCTGTTTTGAACGGAAGTAAACCTCTGCCACGAGAGCGTGTACCTTCAGGGAACATCCATACCGATATGTCACGACCTTTGATTTTTGCTACGACTTGTTCAATCGTACCCATGGCTTTGCTGCGATTGGCGCGATCAATTAGGATGTTGCCAGTGATCCAATAAAGTTGGCCAAACAATGGCATATAGGCAAGGCTTTTCTTTCCAACGGTGACCACATTTGGTGTCACGGCAGAAGAAACAGTAAAAATATCCCAGTTATTTTGGTGATTGGCAATGTAAATATGCTGACCACGCTTATAGGCATCTTCTGGGATCCTGAGATCCAATTTAATGCCGAATACTCTGGACATGCGCCCGAAGTAACGGCCAAAAGTAAAGACGTGTTTTGGGTTTCTTGGGCTCAATAGGCAATAGCCACACCCAAATACAAACATCAGAATGGCGAATATTGCCACTGCGATGAGACGCAATAAAGCGATCATAAAATTCTCTTTGATAGTTATTCAGCTTACGTTTGAACGATACGATCGGAAAATAAACGGAAGCGGGGTAATACGCAACAAAAAAGCCGAAACCTGAGATAGACAGTTTCCGGCTTTTAGATTCAAAGCTAGAGTTTAACCAGACTCTCTGAATCGCTCAATGTTAGCACCAAGTGCAGACAATTTGTTTTCGATTTTTTCGTAACCACGATCGATGTGGTAGATGCGATCAACAACGGTTTCGCCCTCAGCAATACATCCGGCAATCACGAGGCTTGCAGAAGCACGCAGGTCGGTTGCCATAACTTGAGCTCCACTCAACCCATCGGTATCGCCACAAATTACCGTGTTGCCTTCGATCTCAGCTTTTGCTCCCATACGCATCAGTTCTGGTACGTGCATGAACCGATTTTCAAAAATGGTTTCAGTAATGACCCCACTTCCTTTTGCCATCATGTTTAACAGCGTAAATTGAGCCTGCATATCGGTTGGGAAGCCAGGGTGAGGCGCTGTACGAATGGATACCGCTTTCAAGTCGCGACCTGTCATATCTAAGCTGATCCAATCTTCACCCGTTTCCACCAAAGCACCAGCCTCTTCTAGCTTCGCAAGAGCAGCTTCAAGTAATGATGCGCTGGTGTTTTTACATAGGATCTTACCGCCAGACACTGCTGCTGCGACAAGGAAAGTACCTGTCTCAATGCGATCAGGTACGACGGAATGTTTACCACCGCCCAAACGTTCAACGCCTTCGATAGTAATGGTGTCTGTACCAGCCCCCGAGATTTTAGCACCAAGTGTGTTTAAGAATGCTGCAGTATCAACAATTTCAGGTTCACGCGCTGCGTTATCTAAAACGGTTTTACCTTCTGCTAGAGTGGCTGCACACATAACGGTAATGGTTGCGCCGACACTGACTTTATCCATCACGACGTGAGCACCTTTAAGGCGTCCATCGACCTCGGCTTTTACATACCCTTCTTCAAGGGTAATAGTGGCACCAAGTTGTTCAAGGCCATAAATATGAAGATCAACAGGTCGTGCACCAATCGCGCAGCCGCCAGGAAGCGAAACCTGACCTTGACCAAATCGAGCAACCAGAGGACCTAATGCCCAAATAGAAGCGCGCATGGTTTTTACTAAATCATAAGGCGCACAGTATTGGTCAATAGAGCGACCATCCACATGCACAGAACCATTACGCTCTACTTGAGCGCCTAAACGCTTCAGTAATTCCATTGTAGTATCAATGTCACGCAACTTAGGTACATTGGTTACTTCAACAGGTTCTTCTGCAAGAATGGAAGCAAATAAAATCGGTAGGGCGGCGTTTTTAGCACCAGAGATTGAGACCTCACCAGTTAGAGGACCCGAACGTTTAACTCGAAACTTTTCCATCAATCAACCTTAAAGAGACATCAGTTTCTTATCGCGTTCCCATTCTTCCGGCGTGTAAGCCTTAATCGAAACTGCATGAATATCGTTTCTTTGAATGTATTCCATCAGCGGAGCGTAGATGAGCTGCTGTTTTTTTACACGGTTCATTCCATCAAAACTTGGGTCTACAGCGATCACTTCGTAGTGGCTGCCTTCCCCTTTTACGTGTAACTCTTCTAGATTAAGAGCTTGATCTAAAATGTTTTTTACTTCAACGCTGTCCACGGTAGATCCTATTTAAACTTCAATGTGATTGCGTTCACCCGATGATTCAAGCTGAGACTTTTGTGCGGTTTCAGTTTCGGGGAATAGCATTGCTTCGACATTACTCAGTTGACACAAAGTGCGCAGCTGGTCAGGCACGAAACTGAGCATTATATGACAGTTTTGCTTTTTTGCATGCTCTATTAAGTGAATCAGCATCACCATACCAGCGGAATCGACGCGTTTCACTTCACTCATGTCAATATTTAGTTGAGTCGTGTCAGTTTTTCGTTTCTTCAAAAATTGCCACAAACTAGGGACACTTTCACGATCCAAGTCCCCAGAAAGTTGGCTCTGAGTCGGGGCGACTTGCAGCCACTGAGGATGACTCATTATTTTTTGTCCTTGAATTGAATTGGTCTCGCTGCCAATTCTTGCAAATCTTTGCTGACCTCTAAGAGCCCATCTTTTCGAATCTTGCTGTTCCATTCTGACTGCTTGCTGGAGAGCAGGCTTACCCCTTCAGCGACCATATCAAACGCCGCCCATTCTCCGCTCTTTTTATCTTTTCTCAATTTAAAATCGAGCTTAATGTTTGGGTTTGGGTTATCGATGATTTCTACTCGAATAGAGATGATGCGGCTTTTAGGATCGAGTGGTCGTGCTGGGGCAAATTCTATCGATTGATCGGTGTACTGTGTCAGCACTTGGGCATAAGACGTCACAAGGTACGCACGAAAAGCTTCAACAAAAACTTTAACGTCTTCTTTCTTGGATTTCTTTAAGTTCGGTCCAAGCAGTTTCAAAGCCGCGTAGCGATTGTTGACAAAAGGCATTAGCTCTTCTTCAACCACGACTTTTAGCGTGTCAGGGTCGGATTTGATTTGATTTTGCTCGTTTTTCAGGCGAGAGAACGTCTTGTCCGCGACTTGTCGCATCATGTCGTATGGCTTGGTGGCATCAATAGTTTGTGCCGTACTAGTCTGTACAATGCTGACAAACGAAAGAGCGCTTAGCGTTGTTGCTAGTGCCCATTTTTTAAACCATTTCATTACGGTTCCTCCGAATTTTCTGAGTCACCACCGACGCGATACAAGACCTGTCCAATGAGATCTTCGAGTACCAGTGCTGACTTCGTATCCTCTATATAGTCGCCATCCTGCAACATGTCGATGTCTTCATCAATAAAACCGGGTACCAACCCGATATATTGCTCACCAATTAAGCCTGAAGTGAGGATTTGTGCGCTAGATGTTTCTGGGAATTCGCCATATTGCTTATCAATAGTGAGCGTAATGACGGGTAAGTAGCTTTCAATATCTAAAGTGATGTCCGATACACGTCCAACAACAACACCACCAATTTTAACTGGTGAGCGGAGTTTTAAACTGCCGATGTTATCGAACTGGGCCTTCAGCTGATAGGTTTCCCCTGAGCCAAAATTTTTTACATCGGCGACTTTTAGAATCATAACAAGAATGGCAATCACACTCGCGATGACAAAGCTTCCTACTAATAATTCCAGTTTACGAGTTTGTTGCATCTTTAGTTCCCAAACATAAGTGCTGTAAGGACGAAATCGAGGCCCAGAACAGCCAGTGATGAGTGCACCACTGTTTTAGTTGTAGCACGACTGATCCCTTCAGATGTGGGAATCGCATCGTA
This sequence comes from Vibrio penaeicida, assembly GCF_002933855.1. Taxonomy (GTDB): domain Bacteria; phylum Pseudomonadota; class Gammaproteobacteria; order Enterobacterales; family Vibrionaceae; genus Vibrio; species Vibrio penaeicida_A. Next base: position 161,680 of record NZ_BFAQ01000015.1, on the reverse strand, counting down.
TCCGTTAAAAAGTGCTATCCATGTAACCGTTAAAGCAAAGACGGCACTTTTAATTAAACTGTTACCAATATCTTGCCCTAGTTCTACTGAGGACTGCATCGAAGCCCAAAAGCTTCCGTGGTCGATGCCTTTCCAGTCAACACCGACAAGTTGACCGCCCCAAATACCGACAGCCATGAAAATCATTGCAAGAAGCGGCATTGAAATGACGCCAGCCCAAAAACGAGGGGCGATGACTCTTCTCAGTGGGTCAACAGCCATCATTTCCATACTGGATAATTGCTCGGTGGCTTTCATTAAACCGATTTCAGCCGTTAAAGCAGAGCCTGCTCGCCCTGCAAATAACAGCGCAGTCACCACTGGACCTAACTCGCGTAGAAGTGAAAGAGCCACCATCTGACCTAATGCCCCTTCGGCACCAAAGTCGACAAGAACAACATACCCTTGCAGGCTGATGACCATGCCGATGAACAACCCAGATAGCACGATGATGACCATAGACTGCACGCCAACACTGTAGAGTTGCTTTATCAGCAACGGAAAGTGTTTGATTGGTTGAGGTTTGGCAATCAGAGCGCCAAAAAGCATGAGTGTCGCCCGTCCCCAAGCTCGGCAAATAGACAGCGTGCTGTGCCCAATACTGGTGATGAAATTCAGCAAGGTGTTCATTGAGCACTTCCCGATATATTGAAAAGATCTTGAGTCAGGTCTTCTGCTGGAAATTGGAATGGGACGGGACCGTCTGCCATTCCTGTCAGGAATTGCTGTACATTTTGATCTGGATTCGCCATCAATTCCTCAGGTGTTCCGCTCGCAATGATTTTGCCGTTGGCAAGAATGTAAGCATGATCTGCAATACTCATGACCTCCGGTACATCGTGAGACACGACAATTGAAGTGAGGTTCAGCGCTTGGTTTAAATTCTGAATGAGCTTCACCAACACGCCCATGGTGATTGGATCTTGTCCGACAAATGGTTCGTCATACATAATGAGCTCGGGGTCTAGGGCGATAGCTCTTGCTAAAGCCGCTCTGCGAGCCATACCACCGGAAAGTTCGCTGGGCATTAATTCTGCGGCACCTCGTAACCCTACGGCTTCAAGTTTGAGTAAAACGATACTACGAATGAGCTCTTCACTAAGTTCAGTATGTTCTCTTAGAGGATACGCAACATTTTCGAAGACATTGATATCAGTAAAGAGTGCGCCAGATTGAAAAAGCATGCTCATTTTCTTACGCGCTTCGTACAGTGCATGTCGAGAAAGGCGAGGAATATTATCGCCATCAAAGATGACATCGCCATTATCAGGGTGAATTTGTCCCCCGATCAGGCGGAGTAAGGTGGTTTTTCCGATACCAGAAGGCCCCATGATGGCAGTAATTTTTCCTTTGGGAACAGATAGGGTGACATCATCAAAGATTTTTCTTGTTCCACGATAGAAAGTCAGGTTTTGAATGGTGACTAAATCCGCTGTCGACATAAAGTTCTTCTAATATGCTGCTAGTTGAGCTGAGGTGAATTGGCAATGATAAGCACTAAACGCGTTGAATTCAAAGTAAAGCTACCGAATATGACCTTAATTTAACCCAAAACTCAAACCGAACATCCTTTCTTAATACCGTTAGTCTGTCGCGAATCCTTGTTTCTTTTTACTATAATGGCTTCCATTTTGAGTCACGAACCGTCAAAATTAGCGGCTACTTGTCTTTCTACTCAGTTAATTTAAAGGGAACATCATGCTTGAAGCCGTTGCGTTGCTTGTCGTAGGCTTAACTTTGCTCGTCTGGAGCGCAGATAAATTGGTCTTAGGAGCTGCGGCTCTTGCCCGAAATTTTGGTATCTCGCCATTGGTAATCGGTATGACCATTTTAGCAATGGGCTCCTCAGCACCAGAGATGATGGTTTCTGCTACCGCTGCTCTAGACGGAAAGACGGACACAGCGGTAGGAAATGTCTTGGGTTCAAACATCGCTAACATCGCTCTTATTTTGGGTATTACCGCGCTTATTAAGCCTTTATCTATCAGTTCTGTTGTTGTTCGACGCGAACTTCCTCTTATGATCGTCGTCACCGTAGTGGCGGGCGCATTGATGTTCGATAACTTCCTTGGTTTCTACGAAGGTATTTTGTTGTTTGTTCTTTTTGCTGCTTTCATTCTTGCAATGCTACGAATTAGCCAAAAAGAAAAACAAAATGGCGATGCATTCGTTGAAGATCAAGAATCTGAAATCCCTGAGGGTATGCCAAATTCTAAAGCGGTGATGTGGGCGGTTATCGGTCTTATTCTACTACCACTATCAGCGGATATCTTGGTGGATAACGCTGTTATCATTGCAAAATACTTTGGTATGAGTGATTTAGTTATTGGGTTGACCATTATTGCGATTGGTACAAGTTTGCCTGAATTAGCCGCCTCTTTAGCAGGTGTAATGAAGGGCGAAGATGACATGGCTGTAGGGAATATCATCGGTTCCAACGTTTTCAATATCCTTGCCGTAATGGGTATTCCGGGAATTTTAAATCCATCTATTCTTAATGAGCATGCAATGGGACGTGACTTTTGGGTCATGCTTGCCGTTTCGTTATTACTCGTCGTAATGGCACTGGGTAAATCACGAAGCGTCAACCGCATTGAAGGGGGCATTCTGTTCACTATTTTTGCGGTTTACCAAGGTTATCTTTTTTATAATGTAGCTGCTTAGTCTATTTCTTCTTCAGGAGCCTATCCATGTCGAATACATTCGATTTCTGTAGTGCCGCGAGAAAAGTCTTGGAAATTGAAATCCAAGGGCTGTCTCAGCTTGAGAAGTATTTTGATGCTTCTTTTGTCCAAGCTTGTGAGGCAATCCTTGCAGCCAAAGGCAAAATTGTGGTCATGGGTATGGGTAAGTCCGGTCATATTGGAAAAAAGATAGCGGCGACGTTGGCAAGTACTGGTACTTCTGCTTTTTTTGTTCATCCTGGAGAGGCGAGTCATGGCGACTTAGGCATGGTGGAAAATGGCGACATCGTGCTGGCAATCTCGAATTCTGGTGAGTCCTCAGAAATCTTAGCGCTTTACCCCGTTTTAAAGCGCAGAGGTATCGGTATTATCGGAATGACAGGCAAGCCGTCTTCGAATATGGCAACACAGGCTGATATCCACTTGTGCATTCATGTTCCAGAGGAAGCCTGCAGTTTAGGGCTCGCCCCTACAACAAGTACGACAGCAACATTGGTGATGGGGGATGCATTAGCGGTGTCACTCCTCCAAGCTAGAGGCTTTACCGCTGATGATTTTGCGCTATCTCACCCCGGCGGTGCCTTAGGGCGTAAACTTCTCTTGAAGCTCGCCGATATCATGCAAATTGGCGATGCGCTTCCCAAGGTGTCACCAGAAGCGTCAGTAAAAGATGCGTTATTAGAGATATCTCAAAAAGGTTTGGGGATGACGGCGGTTGTGGATTCAAGCGATCAGGTCCTTGGTATCTTTACAGACGGTGATCTACGTCGTCTTCTTGATAAAAAAGTCGATATTCATACCGCATCTATAGGTTCTGTTATGACAGAGAACCCTATGATGGCTTCACCGGACATGTTAGCGGTAGAAGCGGTGAATATGATGCAAGCACGGAGCATAACCAGTTTATTGTTGTCTGAGAATAATACGCTTGTTGGTGCCCTCAATATCCATCACCTTTTGAAAGCCGGAGTTATGTAGTGAGTCAGATGATTTCAACGATTTATGGCGATGTTAACCACGATGTATTTAACATAGCAAAGAACCTAAAATTACTGATTTGCGATGTGGATGGCGTGTTTTCTGATGGTCTGGTGTATATGGGGAATCAGGGAGAGGAGCTGAAAACGTTCCATACAAGAGACGGTTACGGCATCAAAGCTCTGATGAGTGCTGGTGTTGAAATTGCGATTATTACAGGTAGGCAATCTAAGATAGTCGAGAACCGGATGACCGCCTTAGGCATTTCCCTGATCTATCAAGGGCAGGATAACAAGTTAAAAGCTTATGCTGATATTTGTGAAAAACTAAATATCGCACCAGAACAGACTGGGTACATCGGCGATGATCTGATTGACTGGCCGGTTATGGAACAGGTTGGGTTAAAAGTGTGTGTGGCAGACGGTCATCCACTGTTGGTGAAAAGAGCCAATTACGTGACGAACATTAAAGGTGGCCACGGTGCTGTGCGCGAAGTATGCGATCTTGTATTGGAAGCACGTGGCGATTTAGATAGTCACAAAGGTTTGAGTATATGACGCTTCCTCGTCCTATATACCTTGTTCTTATTTTTATATCTTGCTGGTGTGTGTATTATCTATACGGTAAAAGTGAACCAGAATTACTTCAGGTGAAGCCAGATATCGAGCTCCCTGCATTTTCTGGGAAAGACTTGCTCAACACCAGTTACACCGAAGGTGGTATAAGAAATTTTGATATCCGCTCTAGCCATTTGGATCACTTTGCAAAAAGCGGCGATACCATTTTTGAGCAGCTAGAACTGAGTGTTTTTCGTGAAGGCCACGCGAAAGAGTGGAGAGTAACTGCAGACAAAGGTATTTTGGATGATGACAACGTACTCACCTTGACGGGTAACGTGCTCGCAAAGAATCTCAACCCAGAAGCGGGACTTGATACTATAACAACAGAAAAGCTCATCATTGAGTTGATCAGTAAAGATTTTAATACCGACGAGCCCGTAGCGCTCGTTGGTCCGACATTTATTTCAAATGGGAATGCGATGGTGGGCAATTTTGGCGACAACACCGCAACCCTATTAAAACAAGTGCAAAGTAAATATGAGACGAAGACTCCTTAGCTTAATTTCTTGCTTAGTTTTATCTGCTCCTGTCTGGGCATTAAGCACAGATTCAGAGCAGCCTATCTATATAGACTCTGACAGCCAAGCGCTGGACATGATCAGCAACAAAGTCACCTTTGTTGGTGATGTGGTTCTGAAACAAGGCAGCATCAATATCACAGCAGACAAAGTGATTGTGATTCGAAATTCCGAAGATGAGAGTATCGAGCAAATAGAGGCATTTGGTAAGACTGCAGTCTTTACTCAGCTGACAGATGATGGCAAAACGTTACATGGTGAAGCCAACATTTTGCTCTATCAAGTCCGTAAAGACTTGTTGACGATGACTGAGAATGCTGTGCTGTCTCAAGATGATAGTGTGATTAAAGGTCCACTTATTAAATACTTGATTACGCCTCAAAAACTGATTGCCGATGGTAAAAAAGGTAAGCGTGTATCGACTGTCCTACAACCCACTCAGACGAAGAAACAGTAATTTAGATGGCAATCTTAAAAGCGGAAAATCTGGCGAAGAGCTATAAAAAACGAAAAGTAGTCACTGATGTCAGCTTAGAGGTAAAATCAGGTCAAATAGTAGGGTTATTGGGACCAAATGGTGCTGGTAAAACGACATCGTTTTATATGATCGTTGGATTGGTCGGTCGTGATGAAGGTCGTATCTCTATCGATGATCAAGATATCAGTATATTGCCTATGCACTCGCGCTCGAGACTTGGTATTGGGTACTTGCCTCAAGAAGCGTCTATCTTCCGAAAATTGTCGGTGGAAGACAATATTATGGCCGTGCTGGAGACTCGTAAGGAACTCTCGCGTGAGCAGCGCCAAGACAGGCTTGAAGACTTACTGGATGAATTCCACATTCAGCATATCCGCAAAAGCAATGGTATGGCACTTTCTGGTGGTGAAAGACGCCGAGTAGAGATTGCCCGAGCGTTGGCAGCAAATCCAAAATTTATTTTGCTGGATGAGCCGTTTGCAGGGGTAGACCCCATTTCAGTCATTGATATCAAAAAGATCATTGAGCACCTGCGAGACAGGGGGTTGGGTGTGTTGATTACCGATCACAATGTTCGTGAAACCCTTGATGTGTGTGAGCGTGCGTATATTGTGAGCCAAGGGCATTTGATCGCGGAAGGAACACCGGAACAGGTTCTCAATAATGAACAGGTAAAACGGGTTTATCTGGGTGAGCAATTCCGTCTATGATTAAATAGAGGATACCAATTGGCACATCCTTCCCGAATTAGAAAGATAAGAAAAGGACTACATGAAACCCTCATTACAATTAAAGCTAGGTCAGCAACTGGCGATGACGCCTCAGTTACAACAAGCGATTCGTTTGTTGCAACTGTCAACGTTGGACTTGCAGCAGGAGATTCAAGAAGCCTTGGAGTCAAACCCACTTTTAGATGTGGATGAAGGCAATGAAGAAAACTCCGCCAATGAAGAAGCTGCCAAAGAAGCTAGCACTAATGAGAAAGAGTCCAACGAAGAAATTACTGTAGAACCAGAATTAAGTGACAGTTCGGATTTGATTGAAAAGTCCGAAATCAGCAACGATTTAGAAATCGACACAACATGGGAAGACGTTTACAGCGCAAATACGGGCAACACAGGTATTGCACTAGACGATGACCTTCCTGTCTATCAGGGTGAGACCACCCAAAGTCTTCAAGACTACCTGACTTGGCAACTCGACCTAACCCCATTCACCGACACCGATAGAACCATTGCAATGGCCATCATTGATGCGGTTGATAATTATGGTTATCTCACCATCGATACCCAAGATATTTTGGAAAGTATGGGGAACGAAGAAGTCGAGTTGGATGAGGTCGAAGCCGTTCTCAAACGCATCCAGCAGTTTGATCCACTTGGTGTTGCATCCCGAAATCTACAAGAATGCCTTTTATTGCAATTGGCGACGTTTCCTGAAGATACGCCTTGGTTATCTCAGGCTAAATCATTACTTGAAAATCACATCGATCATTTGGGCAATCGTGATTACAAGTTAATCATCAAGGAAACGAAGCTAAAAGAGTCGGACTTACGCGATGTATTGTCATTGATTCAACAGTTAGATCCTCGCCCTGGCAGCAGTGTAACACCGGATGAAACGGAATACGTTATTCCCGATGTCTCTGTATTTAAAGAACATGGTCAATGGCGAGTGTCCATTAATCCAGACAGTGTACCAAAGCTCAAAGTGAACCAACAATACGCTGCGTTAGGTAAGGGAAACAGTTCAGACAGTCAGTTCATAAAAACCAATTTACAAGAAGCAAAATGGCTGATTAAGAGCTTAGAAAGTAGAAACGAGACATTGCTCAAAGTTGCACGTTGCATTGTTGAGCATCAGCATGATTTCTTCGAATATGGTGAGGAAGCGATGAAACCGATGGTGCTAAACGATATAGCACTGGCGGTGGATATGCATGAATCGACCATTTCAAGGGTCACCACTCAAAAGTATATGCACACTCCGCGTGGTATTTTTGAACTGAAATATTTCTTTTCTAGTCACGTCAGTACCGATAACGGTGGAGAGTGTTCGTCAACGGCAATTCGCGCATTAATTAAAAAGCTGGTGGCTGCGGAAAATATCGCTAAGCCTCTCAGTGACAGCAAGATTGCCGCTTTGTTAGCTGACCAAGGGATACAAGTTGCGAGGCGAACGATCGCAAAATACAGAGAGTCCCTCGGCATTGCGCCATCCAGTCAGCGTAAACGCCTACTCTAGGCCTACAGTAAGAAGGAAAGTCTATGCAAATCAATATCCAAGGGCACCACGTTGATCTTACCGATTCAATGCAAGACTACGTTCAATCCAAGTTCCAAAAGCTAGAGCGATTCTTCGATCACATCAATCAAGTTCAAGTAGTACTGCGTGTTGAAAAGTTGAATCAAATCGCAGAAGCTACACTTCATGTCAACCAGGGAGACATTCATGCGACTTCGACAAACGAAAGCATGTATGCTGCCATTGACTCTTTAGTCGATAAATTAGTTCGACAACTCAATAAGCACAAAGAAAAGCTAAGTAGCCACTAACATGCAATTAAGCGAAGTACTTGCATTGGACTGCACAAAAAGTGCAGTCCAATGTACAAGCAAAAAACGAGCACTGGAAATTATCAGTGAAGTTGCCGCCACACACACGGGGCAAAACTCTACAGAGCTGTTCGAATGCATGCTCAACAGAGAAAAAATGGGCAGTACCGGAATCGGAAATGGTATTGCTATTCCACATGGTCGTATGATGGACAGTGACCAAGCTGTCGCAGTTCTACTGCAATGTCAGGCGCCGATTGAATTCGATGCCATAGATAACCGTCCAGTGGATTTACTTTTTGCATTGTTGGTGCCCGATGCTCAATGTAAAACTCACCTGAAAACCTTATCCGCAATGGCTGAACGCTTAAACGATAAGTCCACCCTCAAATCTCTTCGTAATGCTCAGTCCGATCAAGAGCTTTACGACATCATAACGCAATAGTCATGACGAACTCTTCTCAGCCATCAGACAAAAAACGCTTGATTGTCATCAGTGGTCAATCCGGGGCCGGAAAGAGTGTAGCGCTTCGGGTTTTAGAAGATCTCGGTTATTACTGTGTTGATAATTTGCCTGTTTCACTGTTAGAAAACTTTGTACAGTCCATTCAAGGCGGCCAACAAAACGTAGCCGTAAGTATCGACATTAGAAACCTTCCTCAAGATCCTGCTTTGGTTACGACGACGTTGACCAAACTTAAATCCGAACTTGATGTGAATGTTCTGTTTTTAGATGCCGATGAAAACACCCTACTAAAACGTTACAGCGAAACTCGCCGAATCCATCCATTGTCGATGAGACCGAAAGAAAAGCTTTCACTTGAACAAGCTATTCGGTTAGAGAAAGGGCTATTGTTGAATCTCAAAGAATATGCCGATCTGGTGTTAGACAGCAGTAATCAATCACTGCACGATTTGAGCGAAACGGTACGCCAGCGAGTTGAAGGTAGGGAAAGCAAAGAGCTTGTGATGGTGTTTGAATCTTTTGGATTCAAATATGGACTACCCAACGATGCGGATTACGTATTTGATGTCCGTTTTTTGCCTAACCCGCATTGGGAACCTGAATTGCGTCCGCAAACTGGGTTAGATGCTCCCATAAAAGCCTTTTTAGAAAATCACAATTCAGTGTTAGAGCTAAAAGAGCAGATACAAACCTTTATCGAGCATTGGCTGCCACTACTGCAAAAAAACAATCGCAGTTATCTAACTGTGGCGATCGGGTGTACAGGCGGTAAACATCGCTCGGTGTATATAACGCAACAACTTGGTGAGCATTTTACGAAGCAAGGTCATCAAGTACAGATTCGTCATACAAGCTTGGAAAAGCACCACAAATAATTATTGGACTAAGAGAGTAAAAATTGGCAATGGAATGCTGTAGAACTGTTTTTATTCAAAATCGCCTCGGTTTGCACGCTCGTGCAGCCATCAAACTTGTTGAACTCGCCCAAAGCTTCAATGCCGATATCAGTGTCAGTAACGGTGAAAAAACCGTGGTTGCTGAAAGCGTTATGGGGCTACTTATGTTGGAATCTTCTCAGGGACAAAGTGTTACCATTTCTGCTGTTGGTGAAGATGCCGAACAAGCTTTAAGCGCTGTTTGTGACCTGATTGAGCATCGTTTCGACGAAGAAGAGTGATTTTTCGCCTCTTTCACATATTTCTCGCCTCTTTCACATATTGTTCGTCATCTCCTTCTCGCTGAACCTAGCATCTTCAGGTAGTTTGGGTATACTCAACATATTGTAAACGAATGTAAAAATAGGGGACGAGAATGGCTGAGCAGTTAGAAATTGACCAAACTCATCAAACCCTACAAGAAGTAAGCGATGCGTTAGATAGCGGTCGATTTGTCCATGTTCGCCGTATGCTCCAAGACATGGAGCCGGAAGACATCGCCCACCTCCTGCAAGCTTCTCCTCGTAAAAGTCGTGATGTGCTTTGGCAACTCACGGATCCTGAAGATTACGGTGAAATCCTTGATGAGCTTTCTGAAGATGTGAAAGATAGCCTAGTGTCCAAAATGGCACCAGAAAGGCTGGCTGAAGCAACGGAAGGGCTTGAAACGGATGATGTAGCCTATGTACTTCGAAGTCTTCCTGATGATCTCTCCCGTGAAGTTCTATCCCAGATGGATACTGCGGATCGGCATCGAATCGAAACTGCGTTGGCGTATGATGAAGACACCGCCGGTAGTTTAATGAGTACCGACGTTATCACTATTCGTAGTGATGTCGAAGTCGATGTTGTTTTACGCTATTTGCGCATCAAAGGTGAGTTACCTGAAGCGACAGATGCACTGTATGTGATTGACGAAACCAGCAAGTTAACAGGGTATTTGCACCTAACAACCTTACTGACTTCTCAGCCAGACGTGCAAATCAGTGAAATCATGGAAGACGCAGACGAAGCGATTTCCGTCAATGCCAGCGATAGCGATGTTGCGAGTTTGTTTGAGCGGAGAAATTGGGTTTCCGCCCCAGTGGTTGATGAAGACAATCATTTGGTCGGTCGAATTACCATTGATGATGTTGTTGACGTAATCCGTGAAGACGCCGAGCACTCCATGATGAGCCTAGCGGGTTTGGACGATGAGGAGGATACCTTCGCACCTGTTGTTAAATCGGCTCGTAAGCGGAGCATTTGGCTTGGGGCGAACGTGTTAGCCGCGTTAACGGCAGCTTCAGTTTCTAACCTTTTTGAAGCCACTCTACAGGAAATGGCAGCAATAGCCGTATTGATGACCATTGTCCCTTCCATGGGGGGAGTCGCCGGTAATCAAACGGTTGCGTTGGTGATCCGTGGTTTGGCGCTAGGACACATTGGTGATACCAATAAGCGCGAATTGCTACTCAAAGAAGCGGCAATCGGCTTTCTAAATGGCTTGCTTTGGGCTTTGATCATTGGTGGAATTGTTGTTGTTTGGAAAGATGATTGGCTGCTTGGCGGTGTGATTTCTGCTGCAATGATGACGAACCTATTGGTAGCAGGAATAGCCGGTGTGAGTATTCCTATATTTTTGAAAAAGAGAAATATTGACCCGGCTTTAGCTGGAGGAATGGCATTAACCACGGTAACTGATGTTGTAGGGCTTATGGTCTTCTTAGGGCTTGCGACCTTGTTTATCGTTTAACTATTTATACTCAAATTATGTATTTTCAAACTACCTACAGATGGAGGTTGTTTGAGAACGGTCTTCAAAAATCATCGCGCTTGCTGTTTCAGCAAGCGCGATTTTTGTTTTTATTAGGGTCTGTTGACCTTTCGCGGTTAAATTTTGTTCGAGATAAAAGCGTTTTAATCGCGGCGAGAGGTTTTTCGCCTAGTCATTCTAAGCAAATACCTCTCAACAAAGAGTAAAACGCTTTTAGCCGAACCCTTTGAGCAGCGTTTGTGGTTTCTTTCTACTGTGTTACCGCTTATTGATGTAGAGCGACTACACCGAATAAGCGCTGCCTTGTATAAAGAACCCACAAATCGCTGCAAAAATCATCTCGAAAGGTCAACAGACCCTAATGAATGTCAGAAAAGTTTCAGGTGTTTTTCACAAAGCTGGTTAAGAAACTTGTGACAAACTCAGTACCTCTTTGTGAGAAATTTGTGAACTTCTCTTGTTAGGTTTTAGCAAACCAATAACAAGGAGAAATTCATGAAACTCCCTAAATTACAGTCAGAGCATAGCCTCAACAGTTCACAGCATTACAGCACTCTTCAACAGAACAACACTCTACAACAGACGCGACGCTTTCAATTTCGACGAGGCGCCATTTCTGAATTGCCATTGAGTGATCAGATTTTGTTTGAGCAGTTTGGACAAGGTCCTTACGCCATTCCTGAATACTCTTGCCTTCACACTGCTATCGAAGCTCAGGCGATCTTTATGCCGAATCAAATAGCAGCAATTCATGAAGAAGAAAAAATTACATACGGAGAATTAAACCTAAAAGCAAACCAGCTTGCCTTTTTCCTACAAAAGCGGGGTATTAAGCAAGGTGATGCAGTGGGTATTTTTCTCACACGATCAATCCCAATGCTAATTGGCATTTTGGCAACCCTAAAACTAGGCGCCTGTTATGTCCCTCAGCATGCGGGTGTAGCCCCCAAAAAAGTACTTAAACATGTTTGTGAAACCGCGGACGTAAAAACAGTACTGAGCCTTTCACACTTAGAACAGCATTTGCCAGAACTCAGCCATCAAGATCTGTATTTCTTAGATGAACTACTACCAGAGCTATACGACAGCGAAGGTTTGGAATTACCAGATGTAGAGCCAGAATCGCGGTGCTTTATTTTATTTACTTCAGGTACTACAGGCGCACCGAATGGTGTGCAAGTGACGCATCAGAATGTTGCGAATATCGTGATGACATCACCTGGAAATTTGGGTATAGAGCCCGGAATGAAGGTCGGTCAAATTCTGAGCATAGCTTTTGATATGTGCGCTTGGGAGGTTTTTGTCACTCTTTGCCACGGTGCAACATTGATGATTCGCAATCGCGATATTGAAGCCACGGTCAGCCAAGCGGATGCGGTGATTGCGACCCCGTCTATTCTCGCGAGTTTAGAAGCCAAGCATTGTCAATCTATTAAAGTTGCGGCTGTTGCAGGTGAACCTTGCCCTCAACCCTTAGCAGACCAATGGGGAGCCTTTTGCCGCTTTTACAATGCTTGTGGTCCAACCGAAACCACCATTATCAACACTGCGCAGCATTATTCGGATCAATGTGAAGAACTCACGATAGGCAAGCCGACGCCCAACAATACCGTGTACGTATTGGACGACAACCTCAAGCCCTGCGCGATTGGCGATGTTGGTGAGATGTGGGCGGGTGGATTATGTGTGACGGCTGGTTACATCGGGAATGAAGTACTGAATGCCGACCGATATCGACCTGACCCATTTCTAGGTGGTAAGCACAAAATGTTTCGAACACGAGACCTTGGAAAATGGACAAAAAGCGGCGAGCTCCTCCACCTAGGTCGTACTGACGATCAAGTGAAAATCCTTGGTTTCCGTGTTGAATTGGATTCGGTTTCTCGGGTTTTGGAAAAGACGGAAAACTGCCACCAAGCTGTGACAATGAAAGTGGATTGCAAAACACTCATCGCATTTGTTACCCCTGCTCAAGTCTGTGAATCTGAAGCACAAAATCAAGTGAAGAAGCATCTGCCTTACTACTGCGTACCCAGTACCGTAATTGCGCTCGATAGCTTACCTAAAACCTCACGAGGAAAAATTGATAAACGTGCTCTGATGGCACATTACGAGAAAAGCCAGCTAGCCATTACGGAGGAAACACAATGAGTTCAATAGATCAAAGTGCTGTTGTTTTACCAGAGCAGCGATCTTTACTTCGTCGAATTTGGTCGTATCCAGCGATGGAGCATTATTATCGGTTGGTGATTCTCGTATTCATGGCCAATATTGCTACATTGGCATATGGCGTAACGGTTGGAGAATGGTTTAAAACCGACGGGATTGCACTCCAAACGCTTTCAAACATGGTTGTTTTGAATCTGACGGTTGCCGTATTAGTTCGCCAGCAATACGTGATTAATTTACTTTTTTGGTTAGCGACACGAGCGCCCACATCTCTGCCTTTGTCGATTCGTTGGCATTTAGGCAAAATCTACCACCACGGAGGGTTGCACAGTGGAAGCGCCATGGCTGCAACGTCTTGGTTTGCTATTTTTACGGGTGCGTTAGCGTTCAGTTATCAGCACCAACTGGCTTCCATTTCATCCCTAACCCTCGGAATTACCTATGCGATATTAGCATTGCTGATGCTGATCGTTTTTATGGCATTACCGAACATTCGCAAGAAGTATCACAATGCGTTCGAAAGAACTCATCGATTTGGTGGTTGGAGTGTTTTGATTCTGTTTTGGGGGCAAACGTTCACATTGGCCGCCGATTTAAACCCGAGCCAGAATATCAGCAGCATCTTGTTGGATTCCTATTCTTTTTGGGCATTGGTTGCGGTGAGCATCAGCATCCTTCTTCCTTGGCTTCGCCTTCGCCGTGTTCCTGTGAAAATTGAAACGCCCTCTAATCACGTAGCGCTACTGAAATTTGATTATGGTGTTACACCGTTTGCAGGCTCATCAATGGCAATAAGTCGTAACCCATTACTGGAATGGCACCACTTTGCCAATGTACCAAGCCCAGGAGAGTCGGGATATCGATTAACCGTATCGCGTGCAGGTGACTGGACTGGAAAGCTCATCGAAGACAGACCTAGCCACGTATGGGTTAAGGGTATTCCAACTGCTGGTGTTGCGAATATCGAAGTGCTGTTTAAACGCGTTGTGTATATAGCAACGGGAAGTGGAATAGGTCCTTGCCTGCCTCATCTACTTGCGAAAGAAGTACCGATGCATTTAGTTTGGTCTACCCGAACACCACGAGAAACATACGGTGATGAGCTAGTGGATGAAATTCTATCGGTTCAACCGGATGCCGATATCTGGGATACCACAGAAAAAGGCAAACCCGATATGGTGAAACTGGCGTACGCCGCCTACAAGAAATTTGATGCGGAAGCAGTGATATGCATTGCTAATCAAAAACTAACCCAACAAGTGGTGTTTGGCTTAGAGAGTCGAGGCATTCCAGCCTATGGCGCCATCTGGGATTCATAACGAGGACAGAATTATGATTATCCAAACTGAGCAAATAGGTCGAGTGGTTTTAATTCGGCTCAACCGCCCCGACAAACTCAATGCACTTAACAGCGAAGTTATGTCTGCAATTACGCAAACACTGACAGAGTATGATCAAAATCCAGACATAGGGTGTTTTGTGATTACAGGTTCCGAGCGTGCTTTTGCCGCGGGTGCCGACATTGCTGAGATGTCGGACAAAAGTTATACCGATATGTTGAGCACAGATTATTTCTCTGGATGGGATGCATTCTGTGCACTTCGGACGCCTAAAATAGCGGCGGTTTCAGGGTATGCATTAGGGGGAGGGTGTGAGTTAGCGATGATGTGTGATCTCATTTATGCCTCTGAATCCGCATTATTTGGTCAGCCTGAAATCAAACTGGGGGTTATCCCCGGGATTGGTGGTACGCAAAGGCTCACGCGTTTGGTGGGTCGTGCTAAAGCGATGGATCTTATATTAACGGGAAGAATGATGGATGCCGCTGAAGCGGAACGAGCTGGTCTCGTTGCCAGAGTCATGCCCGATGAAGCATTACTGGAGGAAACCCTTGCGGTTGCTAAAGTGATCGCCAGCTACAGTAAGCCCTCTGTTCTTGTTGGTAAAGAAGCCATCGACCGAGCAGAACAGGTTTCGTTGAAAGAAGGGTTGTTGTTTGAACGCAGAGTTTTCCACTCGTTATTCTCCACCCACGATCAAAAAGAAGGCATGCGTGCTTTTTTAGAAAAGCGAGCACCGAGTTTTAAAGGGCACTAGCGAGATCTTTCCCATCGTGGATATCACCCTCGTTTTTGAAAGAAAGCGAGGGTGATATTTAAAATGGATGGTTCAACTCTGCTCATTTGATGCGTTTGCCAATAATGGAGCATTGGAGTAGGGCTGCACTGAAAGCTTAAACTTGGCGATAAATAACCCCGGTTGTTCTGATATCTCTAATTTCGATTGATGTAACGTCAGAATCGCATTGACAGTTTTTAACCCCATACCTAGTTCTCCTCCACGAATGGCGGGATTGACCGTATTGATGATGACGATACTGATATCTTTCACGTTAACCTGAGAGCTTACTCCGCAATGAGGTTTTACAAAAAGCTGAATAGTTGCCTTTTCAGGGCTGTGACGAATGGCATTTTCCATAAGGTTATCCATCAACCTTACCAACAATTTCCTATCTGCATTCACTTGGGCGTTGACTGAAATGGTACAAAATATATCAAGAGACTTCTTTTCGAGGCCGATTTCAAAGCGTGCTTTCAATTCATTTATGAATTCGACAATGTCGATGATCTCATTTTGAATTTCAGGTTCTATCAATTCTTTTTTTGCCGCATCAAATTGTTCTTGAAGCTGATCGTGCAACCTCAATGCATTGCTATGTGCTGTGGAAACTAATTCGGCATTTTGTTTACCATTAAGAAGCCAAGTTTCAAGGTAGCCTTGTATGTTAGCGAGGGGCGTCTTTAAGTCGTGGCTTAAACGCATTAAGTATTCGCGACGTGAATGTTCGTGTTGCCTAAGCCGCAAAAATTGCCATTGAATGTGGTCGAGTAGATACCCAAACTGGCGTGACAACGGAAGCAGCTCAGTAACTGGGACAGATAAATTGGGTTCGACTCGAAAATGTTCTTTTGCTGAATGCTCTATCTGGCGAATGAGTTGTTGGCTAGGGTTAAGCAGGTCTTTCTGAATTAGCCGATATATGAGAACAGTAAACAACAAAATCAACGCAATACCGCCGATCAAAATAGGGGAGTACTGCATCATATAGCGGTTAACTCTCGCAATGTCTGACGATTGCCGCCCAATGACGACATACAAATAACCTTCTACCCCATTTGGGCTTTCGATAGCGGATACTGAAAACACTTTCTGACGCCCCATATCACGCGGGTCGTCGCCTAAAATAGGGAGAGTATCATTGGCTAAGAACTGATGGATTGGGGTTAAATTCACGTGTGTTGCGATTTCAACCTCACTGTCTAGAGCTGTGGTGGTTATTTTTCCATTTTTGTCTAAAAAATAAATTTCAAAATCCGGACCTAGCATCATTAATGTGTGGAAAATGCTTTTTAGTGCTTTGGGTGAGTAATCATTACCTTCCATGAGCGGGTTATCGTCGCGCATGTGATTGGCTAAATCTTTATGTAAGAACTGACGAGCGCGTTGCTCGCTGCCTTGCCATGTAATATGAAAGTGATAAGTCAGAAGCGGGATACTTACCAAAGACCAAATAAGAGAGAGCAAAAACAGGCGCTTTTTGAAAGAGCGAGTCATTGTCTCACCTCATGCTGGAATTTGTAGCCGACACCCCAAACTGTGCGAATAAATCGTGCGTTATTCTTTGGTATTTCGATTTTGTTGCGCAGCCTATTAATGGTGCTACACACGGTATGGTGATAGCCATCGTAGTCGGTGTCCCACACTCGAATAAGCAGTTCGTCTTTTGTGAAAACCCGCCCAGGTTTACTCGCCAAGCAATATAAAAGGGAAAACTCGGTAGGAGTGAGGTTAATGTTTTCTCCAGCCAAACGTACTTCATGCAGTTTTTTTGAAATCACAAGATCATCAAAAATCAACGAAGATGGTAATGAAGTATCAACTTGCTCTGGAGCCAGTTGATGTGTTGATTGGTTGGCTAGGTGCCAATCTGGCGTGGTTTGTGGGGGGGCAATATCAGGCTGGCTGTCATTGGTTTCTGTCCATCGCGTGTGTTCTGTTCTTCTCAATAACGCTCGAACTCTTGCCTGAAGTTCAATCACACTGAATGGTTTCGTTAGGTAGTCGTCAGCGCCGGCTTCCAATCCATCAACCATGTCATGCTCGCTGGTGAGCGCTGTTAGCATCAGTACCGGAATCCCGATGTGTTGTTGGCGTAGCAGCTTACACATTTCAGTGCCGTCGCCATCACACAGCTTCCGGTCTAAGATCACGGCATCAGCTAACCCTTGGCAGGCTATCTGGTAACCTTCGCTGATATGTGACGTTAATATGGTTTTGTAGCCTTGAACTTTTAGATTAAGGCTAATTAGATTCGCCATATCTTGGTCGTCTTCGACCACTAGAATCGTATATGACATCCTGACTTCCCTCTCTAGTCGATTCAAGAAGTAGACCACTAGATTCTTGTATCTCTTTCAGTGAGGAGTCAGGAAATCGCTTTTTGAAAGGGAAAAGTGGAACTGGTCTCAAAAATGATGAATTTCGACATTAGGTTCTTACACAACACCCAAAAAGTAGGCAGTGAAAGTGGGATGTAAATCTAACTCAAATAATCGAATCGCCATGTCCAACGCTCAAAAGGGTTCGATTTATTTGCGGCTTGAAGCTGACGTATTACATCAGATAGTTTCAAGTACCCCATATACGTATCTTCAGGTTCAAATTCTTCGATAAGGATTTGGTGGTCACGGGCACTTTCTAAACGAAGAAACAATCTGGCCATGGCTTTCTCGCAATATTTTTTAGGGAGTAAAACTGTACCATTCAGTGAATTATCAGAGTGTAAGCGTTTGTCAGCGAAAGAGATCAGCCCCCAGCGTAGAAAGCAGAAAGCAGAAAGCAGAAAGCAGAAAGAAAAATGCCCCTCACCAAGAAGGAGAGAGGCATTCTTTATGTTTAACCTAGTGAGTTAGTAACAATCTAACGTGTTAGCAAATAGATATTACAAATTTTCTTCGGCAAACTCAGCCAAGCGACTTCGCACTACGCCGTTGAGGTGAACGTTGGCACTTCCTTCAAAGTTTTTGAATCGCTCTACCATATAAGTTAAGCCGGAAGTGACGGGCGTTAAGTAGGCAGAATCGATTTGGGCAAGGTTGCCCGAGCACACAATTTTAGTGCCTTCTCCACATCGGGTAATGATGGTTTTGATCTGAGAGGCAGTGAGGTTTTGGCACTCATCCAGAAGTACAAAGGCATTTTGGATGGAGCGACCGCGCATAAAATTAATCGACTTGAATTGAATATTGGCTTTATCGCAAATGTATTTGAGCGAGCCTTCAGTGCAGTGATCGTTTTTATGTAGCGCTTCCAGTGTATCGGTTACGGCGGCGAGCCAAGGCATCATTTTCTCTTCTTCCGTCCCCGGTAGGAAGCCGATGGATTCGCCAATGTCTGGTGTGTTCCTCGTAACAATGATCTTATCGAATTGATTTTGTTCAATCGACATTTCCAAAGCTGCTGCCATGGCTAACATGGTTTTACCACTGCCCGCCGCTCCGGTTAAAATGACCAAATCGATATCTGGGTCGAGAAGGGCATCTAACGCCATTCCTTGGTAGATGTTTTTAGGGCTGACATCCCAAGCTTGTCGGTTCATTAAGCGCTCTCGGCTTAAATGTTTGAGTGTGACTGTTTGATTTTCCATGGAATCAACACGGGCAGCAAAGTCGGTATCTTGGTCAACGATGTATTGGTTAATAAAGGTTGGCTCCAGCGACTCTTTACTGATGTCATGGTAGGTGCGTCCCCCGACACTGCGGCTTTCCACCTTTTCTATGTTTGTCCAAAAATCTCCAGCATAAGTGTGAAATCCTTTGGTCAAGAATTGGACATCATCAATCAATTGGTCTGTTCGGTAATCTTCAACAAAACGTACTCCCGCCCCTTTGGCGCGCAGTCGCATGTTGATGTCTTTGGTGACGAGTACCACCTCTCGGGGTGAACGCTTGTTCTGTAGGTAAATCACCCCGTTTAAAATTCTGTTGTCGCCTGCTTTGTCGGCAAACGCACGCACGGTTTCTTGTAATTCAAAATCAGCAAGAATGGCTAATGTGCCTCCTGCGTTTTCTTTTGAAAGAGGGATGCCTTCGGATATCTGGTCTGGTGTGGCATCGTGGAACAAGTTTTCCATCGCTCGAATCGCGACGCGTGCGTCCCTCGCGACATCGCGCTTACTGTCTTTGATTCGGTCGAGTTCTTCGAGGACGGTCATTGGAATGACCACATCATGTTCTTGAAAGGAATAGATTGCGAAAGGTTCATGCAGAAGGATATTTGTATCCAGTACAAAAATTTTCCGGTCGGTATCGCCCATAAGCGTCTCCTTTTCTGCCGCAGCAGAGTGCTTAGCCAAGCATTTTTCTGAGGCATAGGTCACTGCTGAAGGCGAGGGGTACCAAAACCCCGAAAAGGTACCGCTAAGAGAGTGACTTACTTCAGACCCGTTTAGATACCAAACTCAACACCTTGTCCTATTTCGGTGTGAGCTCACTAATAAGTATAAGCAACAGTTCGTGAGTTTGTATTTTAGATTTGTCACAACTTTTTTACACTTTGATTGCAATTGCGAAATGGGTAAAAAAAAGAGGTAAATTACTCGCGTTGAACGTGACGTGAATCACGTGTTCAAGTAAGATGAGCGCCCTTTTGAACAGGGTGAAGCCATAATTATTTACCCTGATAGAAACTGAAATACTCGATGAGGTAGTCAATCACATGACATTTGCTTTAGGCCAACGCTGGATTAGTGATACAGAAAGTGACTTGGGTTTAGGAACGGTGGTCGCACTGGATGCGAGAACCGTTACATTGCTATTTGCAGCATCGGAAGAGAACCGTGTATATGCGCGTTCTGATGCCCCCGTTACCCGAGTCACATTCAATGTTGGTGATGTGATTGATGCTCAAGAAGGCTGGCAATTAAAAGTCGAACAAGTCGTCGATGACAATGGCGTTCTCTCCTACCTTGGTACGCGCTCAGATACGGAAGAATCCGGTGTGATTTTGCGTGAAATCATGCTGAGTAATCAAATTCGATTTAACAAACCTCAAGACAAGCTGTTCGCGGGTCAAATCGACCGTATGGACAACTTTGTTTTACGTTACCGAGCGCTAACCAACCAGTATCAGCAGCACAAAAGCCCGATGCGTGGCTTGTGTGGCATGCGCGCTGGTCTCATTCCTCACCAGCTTTATATCGCTCACGAAGTAGGGCGTCGTCATGCGCCTCGCGTATTACTGGCGGATGAAGTGGGATTGGGTAAAACCATTGAAGCGGGCATGATCATTCACCAGCAGGTGTTATCTGGCCGAGCGGAACGTATCTTAATTGTGGTGCCTGAAACACTTCAGCATCAATGGTTAGTTGAAATGATGCGTCGCTTTAATTTGCACTTCTCTGTTTTCGATGAAGAACGTTGCATTGAAGCCTATGCCGAAGCCGATAACCCATTTGAAACACAGCAATACGTTTTGTGTTCGCTTGATTTCTTACGTAAGAGCAAGAAGCGTTTTGAACAAGCGCTGGATGCTGATTGGGATTTGCTGGTGGTGGATGAAGCGCACCACCTAGAGTGGAGCCAAGAAGCGCCAAGCCGAGAATACCAAGTAGTCGAAGGGTTAGCCGAACGTACGGCTGGTGTTCTTCTTCTAACAGCCACACCGGAGCAACTAGGGCACGAAAGCCATTTCGCACGTCTTCGTCTTTTAGACCCAGACCGTTTTTATGACTACCGTGCGTTTGTTGAAGAAGAAAAACAGTACGCGCCTGTTGCTGATGCTGTGGCCACTTTGTTCTCCGGCGAGAAGCTGGAAAACTCAGCGAAAAACCAAATTACCGAATTGCTTTCAGAGCAGGATGTTGAACCCTTGTTCCGCATTATCGAAGGCAGTTGCGAAGAGCAGGAAAAAGCCAAAGCGCGTCAGGAGTTAATTGATAACCTGATGGACCGCCACGGTACAGGTCGAGTGCTATTCCGAAACACAAGGGCAGCTATCAAAGGTTTCCCTGAGCGTAATGTTCACCTATTGCCAATGGACATTCCAAGCCAATACACCACCGCAATGCGTGTGGCGGGTATGCTCGGTGGGCAAATGAAGCCTGAAGCTCGCGCCATGAAAATGCTTTACCCTGAAGAGATCTTCCAAGAGTTTGAAGGGGATAGTGCAACGTGGTGGCAGTTTGACTCTCGCGTAAACTGGCTCATTGAAAAAGTGAAAGAGAAACGCAGTGAGAAGGTGTTAGTAATTGCGTCTCGTGCGAACACGGCATTGCAATTAGAGCAAGCACTGAGAGAGCGTGAAGGTATTCGAGCAACCGTGTTCCATGAGGGAATGTCGATACTTGAGCGTGATAAGGCGGCGGCGTATTTTGCTCAAGATGAAGGCGGCGCACAGGTTTTGATCTGTTCTGAAATTGGTTCCGAAGGTCGTAACTTCCAATTTGCTAGCCAACTTGTGATGTTTGATTTGCCATTCAACCCAGATTTGCTGGAGCAGCGAATTGGACGTTTGGATCGTATTGGTCAGCAGCGCGATATCGATATCTACGTTCCTTATCTAAAAGGTACGTCTCAGGGCATTATTGCTCGCTGGTTCGAAGAAGGATTGAGTGCGTTCGGTGAAACCTGTCCAACGGGCAGAGCTGTGTACGACCAATATTCTGAACAACTGATTGAGATGTTGGCATCAGGAAATACAGAAACGTTAGACGAAGTGATTGATCAATCGCGTCACATGAATCAAGAGCTGAAAGCCAAACTTGAGCAAGGTCGTGACCGATTGCTGGAAATCCACTCTAACGGTGGTGAAAAAGCTCAGAAAATTGTTGAGCAAATAGAGTCAACCGATGGTGATACCAACTTAGTTACGTTTGCATTGAGTTTGTTCGACACTATTGGTTTGAACCAAGACGACAAAGGCGAAAATGCGCTGGTGGTTACCCCATCAGAACACATGATGGTGCCAAGCTACCCAGGTTTACCTTATGAAGGTGCAACGATTACCTTCGATCGTGATACCGCGCTTTCTCGTGAAGACATGCACTTCATGAGCTGGGAGCACCCAATGATCCAAGGCGGTATCGATTTGCTGCTTAGCGAAGGCGTGGGAACATCTGCGGTATCGCTGTTGAAGAACAAAGCGTTGCCAGTTGGGACCATTTTGCTTGAGCTTGTTTATCTTGTGGATGCACAAGCCCCTAAGCGCAGTGGTTTGTCGCAATTCTTACCGCAAACGCCTATTCGCATGATGTTGGATGGCAAAGGCAACGATTTGTCTGAGCAAGTCGAGTTTGAAGGCTTTAACCGCCAACTAAGCCCGGTGAATCGTCATCTCGCCAGTAAATTAGTGAGCTCGGTTCAAGGGGATGTTCATAAGCTTATTGAAGCGGGTGAAGGTCATATCCAAGGTCACTTATCGAAAGTGCGTGATTCAGCCTTGAGTGACATGCAATCTAACCTCAATGGTGAGTTGGAACGTTTGCAAGCACTTAAAGCTGTGAACCCAAATATCCGAGATGAAGAGCTCGAAGCAATTGAGCAACAAATCAAAGAACTGACGGGTTATATCCAAAGTGCTCAAATTCAGTTGGATTCGCTGCGATTGATTGTCGTAAGTCATAACTGATAGAAAAAATATAAGGGGGAATGGGCGAGGCTCATTTCCCCTTCACTTAGGGTCAACAGACCCTAATACCTTAACGAAAGAAAAACGTTTTATGGCGATGCTTGAATACACCCCTCCCACTACTCCTTGGACAGACATTACGTACGAAGACGATGATATCCTGATTGCGAATAAGCCATCTGGGTTGTTGTCGGTGCCCGGAAGAGCGCCAGAGCATGCCGACTGTATGTGGAGCCGCTTACGTGAGGAGTATGCTGATCTAGAGGTGGTTCATCGCTTAGACATGTCAACATCAGGGTTGATGTTGTTTGCCAAACACAAAGAAGCGGAGCGCTCCTTAAAGAAGCAATTTCAATATCGCCTGACGCACAAAATATACTACGCTCGTGTCTGGGGACATCCAGAATCTGAAGAAGGTGAGGTGGATTTACCGCTGATTTGTGACTGGCCAAATCGACCAAGACAAAAAGTGTGCTTTGAACACGGCAAACCCTCTTTAACGCGATATCAAGTCGTGAAAAAGGAAGCGCGTACCTCTATTGTTCGCTTGATTCCAATAACAGGGCGCTCTCATCAGCTTCGTGTCCATATGCAAGCGTTAGGTTATCCAATTGTAGGGGATGAGTTTTATGCCACACCAGAGGCAATGGCACATTCCGCTCGGCTTGAACTTCACTCAACAGAGCTGACTTTTTATCACCCTAACTCTCAAGAATTACAGGCGATGTTTGTGCCTTGTGATTTCTATCCCGAAGCGGAAGCGGAAATTTTGCAACAATTTCAGCTTGATAAAATATTGCCTGATTATAAATCCCTGCCTAGACCTTAATTGAAGGCAGGAAAGGAGCCTTCAATGAAAATTGTCTTTCTAGACAGAGACACCATTCCTGCCCAAATTCCTGTTCCAGAGCCTACTTTTGATCATCAGTGGGAAGAATACCCACTTAGCACTCCTTCCCAAACCGCAGAGCGAATCAAAGACGCAGATATTGTGATTTCCAACAAAGCCATTTTGAATGAGGAAGTGCTGGCACTGGCATCCAAACTCAAGCTGATTGCGATTGCCGCTACGGGAACCAATAACGTCGATTTAAGATACTGTGCTGAGAATGAGATTTCAGTCTGCAACATTCAAGGCTATGCGACCCAGTCCGTTCCTGAGCATGTAATAGCGATGCTGTTTGCACTCCGCCGCAATGTAATGGGTTACCATCAAGATATTGCAAATGGGGAGTGGCAAAAGAAAAAGCAATTTTGTTTCTTTACTCATCCCATTGGTGATGTTGCAGGTTCAACGCTTGCTATCGTTGGGTCTGGCGCATTGGGCAAAGCTACAGGCGCACTCGGACAAGCCATTGGCATGCAGGTGATCTACTCCGAGCGTAAAGGGGCAACTGTTTGTCGTGAAGGGTATGTGCCCTTTGATAAAGCGCTGGAGATAGCTGATGTGGTATCACTGCATTGCCCATTATCTGAGGAAACAACCAATCTTATCGGTCACTCTGAGCTAACAGCTATGAAGCCTAATGCCATTTTAATCAATACTGGTCGTGGCGGGCTGGTGGATGAATCTTCGCTTATTGACGCCTTAAAGTCCCAGCAAATTTCGGGAGCTGGAATGGATGTATTTACCGAAGAGCCAGCCGACGAATCCAACCCGTTGATTGCCAATATGCACCTTCCCAACTTGTTGTTAACGCCTCATGTCGCGTGGGGAAGCGATAGCGCGATTACACGTCTGTGTGAGATTTTGATAGAAAACATCGAGTCGTATGCGGCGGGTAATTTGAACAATCGAGTGGCATAAGAAAAGCACGTCGAAACGTGCTTTAATTTTGTGTTCTGTTTTGAAATTACCGAACTCTTAGATATCGATGCATTAACCTTGAGGCTTTACAACAAGTACGCTAATTTTGGCGTTTTGCACTACTTTTGCAGCAACGGAGCCCAGTACGGCTTTGTTGAGCTTTGAACGTTTGTGGCTTGGCATGATGATCAAGTCCGCGTTCAAAGAATCCGCGTGTTTCAAAATGGCCGCGTAAGGCTTGCCTTCAGCAACGTGCGCTTCGTTATCGATTTTGGCACTGGTTAAGCTGTTATCCGCCACTTCTTGCAGCTGAGCTTTCACGTCTTTTTTCATTTGGCTAGCGGCATCTTTCGGAAAGTAAGTCGCGACCATAGAGTTGTGAATCCCAGGCAATACCGTCAGCAAGTGTACTTTGGCTTGCGAATTCTTCGCGTGCCATACTGCGAGCTCTATTGCTTTATCAGCAAAGCCTTCGTCGTTCAGGTCGACGGGAACCAAAATATTTTTATACATAGCTTATCTCTTGTAAGACAGCGTTGAAATCAACGCTGTCGATTTTAGAATACGTTAAGCTGGAATGGCGTCTTTGTTCGCTCGACGCCTTTGGTTCCAAGCCATAGCAAATAAGATCATGAGAGCCGGGACAAATACCCATTCTTTCATTGGTCTATCTGCTTCCAAGACAACCGATTTGATCTCCCAATCGAAATCGACGCCAGATGCTTCTGCTGGGCTGCCAAACTCAACCATATCAACGATCATGCGACCTTCAATTTCATTGAGCATTAGCCCCATCGATGCAACACGCTCTTCACCCGTTACGGCAGAATCTTCAAATGGTAAACGAACGGTCTTTTCGCTGTAATCGCCATCAATGTCTTCGCCGCCTACACGCAGTTCTAACGTTTGCCCGATATTCAGGCCTTCAGCGACTTGCGTGATCTCGTAACCTTCATAATAGTCTTTTGCTGGGTAAAGCATGTCCCACCAAAATCCAGGACGGAAGAATGAGAACGTTAGTACAAGTAGAAGAACCGTTTCCCACCATTTGTTTCTCGTAAACCACCAACCTTGTGTTGCTGCAGAGAATATCAGCATCGCAATGATAGAAGAGATAACGGTTAGGAATAGGTGCCACCAAGAATCAATGCCCATCATCAGCAACTGAGTGTTAAAGATGAACATGAACGGTAATATGGCGGTTCGGATATCGTAGGTGAAACCTTGAATACCCGTTTTGATTGGGTCTGATTTTGCGATCGCCGCAGCGGCAAAAGCAGCAAGACCAACCGGAGGCGTATCATCCGCAAGTATGCCGAAGTAGAACACAAATAAGTGAACGGCAATCAGTGGAATGATCAGCCCGTGAGCTGCACCCAAGGTCACAATAACGGGAGCCATTAGTGTTGATACAACGATGTAGTTTGCCGTTGTCGGTAAGCCCATGCCGAGAATCAGACTGATTATGGCTGTGAATAGCAACATCAAGATGATACTTCCGCCAGAGATGAACTCAACAAAGTCGGTCATTACTAGACCAATACCCGTTAGCGTAACAACACCCACAACTGTACCTGCAGCAGCAGTTGCCACACCAATACCGATCATGTTGCGAGCACCAGAAACAAGTGCTTCAGCTAAGTCTACAAATCCTTCTTTTACTTGCTCATTAACGTTGCCTGATTTAGACAAAATAGCCATGAGTGGGCGCTGAGTAATCAAGATAAAGATCATGAATACGGTTGCCCAGAATGCAGAAAGACCCGGAGAGAAACGTTCAACGGTTAAACACCAAACCAAAACAACGATCGGCAGTAAGAAGTGCAATCCAGATTTAATGGTAGGACCCGGTTCAGGTACTTCAGTTAATTCCGAATCGATAGAAATAGCACCTTCTTTAGAGTGCTTCGCTGAAATACGAATTAACGCTAAGTAAGCGATAAGCAGAGCAACCGTCACGATCGGAGTGGCAGCATCACCGAAGACATCTTTCGTCCAACCTACACCGTAGTAAACCAAGGCACTGATCACACACAGACCCAGGATGGTACCAGTGAAAGATAATAGGCTCTGCACTAGTGTTGGAACTCGGCGGCGCGGAAGCCCTGTCATACCTGCTTTACATGCTTCTAAGTGAACGATGTAAATCAAAGCAATGTAAGAAATAAGAGCAGGAAGCAGCGCGGCTTTGATAACCTCTACGTAGGAAATACCCACGTATTCCACCATCAAGAATGCTGCAGCACCCATAATCGGCGGTGTTAGCTGACCATTGGTTGAAGCAGCAACTTCTACAGCACCGGCTTTAGTCCCTGGGAAGCCGACTCGCTTCATTAGCGGAATGGTGAAAGTACCCGTCGTTACCACGTTGGCAATCGAAGAGCCAGAAACGAGACCGGATAATCCAGATGCAACAACGGCGGCTTTCGCTGGACCACCACGCATATGACCAAGCAGCGAAAATGCGACTTTGATGAAGTATGCACCTGCACCAGCGCGTTCAAGCATGGCACCAAACAGTACAAACAAGAATACAAAAGAGGTTGAAACCCCTAGAGCCACACCAAACACACCTTCTGTTGTTAGCCATAGGTGAGACATCGCCTTATTCAAGCTCGCACCTTTATGCGCAATAACATCTGGCATGTATGGGCCAGCAAAGGTGTAAGTCAGGAATACCGCGGCAACCACCATTAGAGGTGGACCAAGTGCTCGGCGAGTGGCTTCTAACAACAGCACCATACCCGTCACGGCAGCAACGATATCAAATGTGGTTGGCGCGCCAGAACGACCAGCGAGCTCAGTATAAAAGATGTAAATATAAGCAGCGGCAAAACTACCGGCTAATGCCATCGCCCAGTCCACTAATGGAATATGATCGCGAGGCGAAGTTTTTAGAGCTGGGTATGCAGTAAAGGCTAAAAATACTGCAAACGTTAAATGGATTGCTCGGGCTTCTGTGTCATTCAGAACGCCAAAATTGAAAATAAATGGCAGGGGTGATGCGTACCACAGTTGGAAAAGAGACCAACAAAGAGGGACAAACCATAAAATCCGACCTGGAATCCCAGTAGGGCTTCGCGCTCCAGTATCGGTTTGTGCCACCATATCTTGCACATCTTGAGACGGTGTTGTTGTCTGCGTCATGTACGTTATCCTTATTATATTTTGGTGTTATATGCTGCAAGTCCAGCAGCAGGTCGTTCAATTAATGTAACGAAAAATTCTTAACAAAATGTTAACAAGTTTCACCAGTCTAGCTATTGAGACTGATGAAGACAATGACTTGTGTTTTGAAACAGTATGTCTGTCAAATTGAAGTTGGCATAACAGGAATAACGATTGTTTGATATGCCAATAAAAGGAGGCGTGAGTGCCTCCTTTTTTATCAAAGTATTTCTACTTAGTTTATTTTAGTAGACCTACTTCTCTGTAGTATTTCGCAGCACCCGGGTGAAGAGGGATAGAAAGACCGGCTTTTACCATGTCTTCTTTCTTCAGGTTCGCGAACGCAGGGTGTAGGCGTTTAAACGTATTGAAGTTTTCGAATACTGCTTTTGCTACGTTGTAAGCGACGTCATCAGATACATCTGAAGTTGTCACCATAGTAGCTGCAACACCAAAACTCTTCACGTCAGACTCTGTTCCACGGTACATACCAGCAGGTACATTGCTGTATGCGTAGTATGGGTTACCAGCAACGATTTCATCGATGTTGCTACCTGTTGCGGAAACCAGTTTTGCATCACAAGACGTTGTTGCTTCTTTGATTGATCCATTTGGATGACCAACCATATAGATGAACGCATCAATCTTGTTATCACAAAGTGCCTGAGAACGCTCAGAACCTTTCAGTTCTGATGCTAGCTTGAAGCTATCGTTTGTCCAGCCGAATGCATCCATAACCACACCCATTGTTGCTCGGTCACCAGAGCCAGGGTTACCAATGTTTACGCGCTTACCTTTAAGGTCTGCAACGTTATCGATACCTGCATCTGCGCGAGCAATAATGTTGAACGGTTCAGTGTGCAAAGAGAACATAGCACGTAGCTTTTTGTACGGACCTTGCTCAGAGAATTTACTTGTACCATTGTAGCCATGGTACTGCCAGTCAGATTGAACAACGCCAAAGTCCAGTTCACCAGCACGGATGGTATTTACGTTGTAAATAGAACCACCAGTAGACTCTACTGAACAACGAATGTTGTGTTCTTTGCGACCCTTGTTCACAAGCTTACAAATTGCACCACCAGTTGGGTAATAAACGCCAGTTACAGAGCCTGTGCCAATGGTAATGAATTCTTGAGCATGAACAGAACCAGCGCCAGCTACTGCTGCTGCAATCACACTGATTTTTACAAGGTGTTTAAATGCCATGAATTTCCCTTCCTTATTTTCATTATTCGCCACGAATGTGGAATAGCTTCCTATTGGAAACGGCATCTTTTTCAGTCCATTAGATGAAAAAGTGGCTGAATAATAGCAAAAATCCGGTTGGAAATTACAAGAATGTTAATTTCTATAGATGATAAGTCTAGAGTTGAAAAGGAATAAGGGAAATGCCCAACCCCATAAAATCTTTGTTTTTCATGGGGTTAGATATTCGTGATTAGTTTAGTCGCAGATTGCTTTAAATGTGCGATAGATCACAATAGTAATGAAATGAGTTATTTGTCATTTGCACTGGTGTGAATTAGCCATGGTAATCAAATAAATCACAAACGGAGTCATACAGTTCCTTGGTAGGAACGGGGAGAGTCGGTGTAATAAAGATAGTGTCATCACCCGCGACAACACCTAAGATGCCTTCTGATTTACCTAGAGAATCTAATAACCGAGCAATAAGCTGTGCAGCTCCAGGACCTGTATGGATTACAACCAGCGCGTTGTTGTGGTCTATGTCCAATACTAGCTCGCGTAGAGAGCTCGATACGGTAGGAACGCCAAGTTCTGCAGGAAGACAGTACACCATCTCCATTTTAGCGTTTCTTGTACGAACAGCACCAAACTTAGTTAGCATTCGAGATACTTTCGACTGGTTTATGTTTTCAAAACCTTCAGATCTCAGAGCATCGACGATTTCCCCCTGCGAACCAAAGCGTTCTTCTTTTAATAGTGCTTTAAAAGCACGTACAAGGTTGTCTTGTTTTTCTGTATTTCGCATGATTCTCAATTTCATATAGTTAAAACTATTTTTGTTATTTTTGCATAGATAATGCACCTTCACCAACTTCTGCCCAATTTCTGCTACTAAAGTCACTTGTATTCATTCTTTTACTCTTAGATGAAAAGTTCTAATTTCCGGCGCTTTTAGGTGAGATTTATGCCACAAATATTTTGATCAAACTTGTTGTATGCTCTGGGTTTTAAGAGCATTCTCTTACTTCATTTTGTAGCACGAAAAGGTCGATTTGCGCGAAGTCGCAAAGATGTCGTTAATTAATTGTAATAAGAACGTAGTTACTATAGTTTCTTATCTACAATTTAGGTTAGAAAAACCAACTTACAAAGGTTTCATACCTTAACGTGAAGTATTGCTAAATTACCCAAGGAGAATAACCATGAAAGTAGCCGTAATTGGTGCCGCAGGAGGCATTGGCCAAGCACTCGCACTTCTACTAAAGAACCGTCTACCAGCTGGATCTGATCTTGCTCTTTACGACATCGCACCTGTTACTCCGGGTGTAGCGGCAGATTTGAGCCACATCCCAACTCCGGTTTCAATTAAAGGTTATGCAGGCGAAGACCCGACTCCAGCACTAGAAGGTGCAGATGTTGTACTGATTTCTGCAGGTGTTGCACGTAAGCCGGGTATGGATCGTGCTGATCTGTTTAACGTTAACGCAGGTATTGTTAAATCACTAGCTGAAAAGATTGCTGTAGTATGTCCAACAGCCTGTGTTGGTATCATTACAAACCCTGTAAATACTACTGTACCAATCGCTGCTGAAGTACTTAAGAAAGCAGGCGTTTATGACAAGCGCAGACTGTTCGGTGTGACCACATTGGATGTGATCCGTTCTGAAACTTTCGTAGCTGAATTAAAAGATAAAGATCCAGGCGATGTTCGTGTACCTGTTATTGGTGGTCACTCTGGTGTGACTATTCTTCCTCTTCTTTCACAAGTGGAAGGTGTAGAGTTTACCGATGAAGAAATCGATGCTCTAACAAAGCGCATTCAAAATGCTGGTACTGAAGTTGTTGAAGCGAAAGCTGGTGGCGGTAGCGCAACCTTGTCTATGGGACAAGCAGCATGTCGATTCGGTCTATCACTTGTGAAAGCACTTCAAGGTGAAGAAGGCGTAGTTGAGTGTGCATACGTTGATGGCGGCAGTGAGCACGCAGAGTACTTCGCGCAACCAATTAAATTGGGTAAGAATGGCGTAGAAGAAGTCTTGAGCTACGGTGAAATCAGCGCTTACGAGCAAGCTGCACTTGATGGCATGCTAGATACGCTTAAAGGCGACATCAGCATCGGTGTGGACTTCGCTAAGTAAGTTCTCCCAATATCGAGAAATAAAAAACCGACCGTGTGGTCGGTTTTTTTGATCTTGTGGTACTACTTTTTGCTTGTCAACGACAAGCTAGAGACACAGAGTATACTAAGCCTCATATATAGAGGCTATGTATATAGACGAGTAGGGATATAAAGAAGCGAGTAAATAGAGGAAGAATATGACTCCCTCTATTATATGGCTAAACCTTCAGCTACTTACTGCGCTTAACCGCCATGTGAGCCAAAGTTACAAGCGCTTGCTTATATTCTGACTCTGGCAGTACGTTGAGCTCTGCAATGGCTTTATCCGCTTCTTGATGAGCAAGACCCGACGTGTATTCCAAAGAAGCTGTTTCACGCATCGCTTGCATGATGTCATCAAAGCGCTCCATGCCATTCGATTCTTCAATAGCTTCACGAATCATCGCTCTCTGCGCTTCAGTACCATTTTGCATGGCATATAAAAGAGGTAAAGTTGGTTTACCTTCTGCAAGGTCATCCCCAACGTTTTTACCCATATCTTCGCCGTCGGATGTGTAATCCATAACGTCGTCAATAAGCTGGAAAGCTGTACCTAAGTATTTTCCATAGTTCTGCATTGCCTTTTCGACTTCTGGAGAAGCGTCGGTCAAAATCGCTCCAATTTGAGTGGCAGCTTCAAACAAACGTGCTGTTTTTGAATAGATGACCTGCATATAGCTTTCTTCAGTTGTATCTGGGTCATTGCAATTCATCAATTGCTGTACTTCTCCTTCAGCAATAATGTTGACAGCATCGCTCATTAGCTCGAGGATCTCCATAGATCCTAGCTTCGTCATCATCTGAAAAGAGCGCGTATAAATAAAGTCACCCACAAGTACACTGGCTGCATTTCCAAAAGCCGCATTAGCGGTGGCCTTGCCTCGACGCATATCTGATTCATCAACGACGTCGTCGTGTAATAAAGTGGCAGTGTGAATGAATTCAATAAAGGCTGCAGCGGTGGTGTGACTATTACCTTCATAGCCCAATGCACGAGCAGACAATACAGCAAGTAGCGGACGAATACGTTTACCGCCACCACTTACAATATAAAATCCTAGTTGGTTAATTAAACTCACATCAGAGTTAAGTTGAGCAAGGATGGTTTCGTTCACTTTTGCCATATCATCGGCTGTGAGCGCTTGGATAGCTTTAAAATCCATTGTTCTTCCGGCTGAGGTTATACCCTGTAAGGCTTAATGATTTTTATTAATTGCTGAATATTACACTAAAAATCGTTGCGAAATACATTATCTAACGGCATGATTGGCACACTTTTCTTTGGCGATTAGCTTTTCGCCAATTTTTTAAAAATATGGCTTGTCATGGGGATAGCCTTTCTGTAGAATCTGCGCCCTATTGATGATTAGTTTAGCGCACACCCAAATTGCTCACATAGCATAGGCTGTGCGGAAAAAGCGGAGTAAAATATGTACGCTGTTTTCCAATCTGGTGGTAAACAACACCGTGTAAGCGAAGGTCAAACTCTTCGTTTAGAAAAATTAGACGTTGAAACTGGCGCAACTGTTGAGTTCGACAAGGTTCTTCTTGTAGCTAACGGCGAAGAAATCGCTGTTGGTGCTCCTCTTGTAGAGGGCGGCAAGGTAACTGCTGAAGTGGTTAAGCACGGTCGTGGCGATAAAGTTAAAATCGTTAAGTTCCGTCGTCGTAAGCACTCTCGTAAGCAACAAGGCCATCGTCAGTGGTTCACTGAAGTGAAAATCACTGGCATCAACGCTTAATAGATATTAGGAGAGTTTAACAATGGCACACAAAAAAGCTGGCGGTTCTACTCGTAACGGCCGCGATTCAGAAAGCAAACGTCTTGGTGTTAAGCGTTTCGGTGGTGAATCTGTTCTTGCAGGTAACATCATTGTTCGTCAACGTGGTACTAAGTTCCACGCTGGTACTAACGTTGGTATCGGTAAAGACCACACTCTTTTCGCTCTTACTGAAGGTAAAGTGAAATTTGAAGTTAAAGGTCCTAAAAACCGTAAATTCGTTAGCATCGAATCTGAATAAATTTAGTTTTTAGCTGAATTCAAAAGCCCTGCCGATTCGGCGGGGTTTTTTATTTATGACAGAGCCAAAAGCAAGATCCCGTCATTATCTAAATGATAAATATCGAATTCTTTTTTTAGATGATCTTTCTTTTTGTTCCTGAATGCAGACCGATCCTGGATCTCAGGTGATCGATCTTACATCTGGATCTGCTAGAATTTATACCACTTTACTCAGGTGGTATTGCAACGCACAAAATGCGGAGTAAAAAATGAAATTCGTTGATGAAGCGGTAATTAAAGTAGATGCTGGCGACGGCGGTAATGGCGTTGTTAGCTTTTGGCGTGAGAAGTTTGTCGCTAAAGGTGGTCCTGATGGTGGTGACGGTGGTGATGGCGGTGATGTTTATGTCCAAGCGGATGAAAACCTGAATACCCTTATCGACTATCGATTCCAACGCTTTTACAACGCTGATCGTGGCGAAAATGGTCGTGGTGGTAACTGTACTGGTAAACGCGGTAAAGATATCATCCTGAAAGTGCCAGTAGGTACTCGTGCAGTCGATATCCACACGAATGAAGTTGTGGGTGAAGTAGCAGAGCACGGCAAAAAAATCATGGTCGCGAAAGGCGGCTGGCACGGATTAGGTAACACACGCTTTAAATCGTCTGTTAACCGAGCTCCACGTCAGAAAACCATGGGTACAAAAGGCGAAGTTCGTGAATTGCGTCTAGAGCTACTCTTACTTGCTGATGTTGGTATGTTGGGATTACCCAATGCTGGTAAATCTACGTTTATCCGTGCTGTATCAGCAGCTAAACCGAAAGTAGCGGATTATCCTTTTACCACGCTTATACCAAGCTTGGGTGTTGTTAGTGTGGTTCCCGAAAAAAGTTTCGTTGTAGCGGACATTCCTGGATTGATAGAAGGAGCTGCAGATGGCGCTGGTTTGGGGATCCGTTTCCTTAAACACTTAGAGCGCTGTCGAGTATTGCTTCACATGATCGATATTATGCCTGTTGACCAAAGTGACCCGATTCAGAATGCATTAACCATTATCGATGAACTTGAGCAATACAGTGAAAAGGTAGCGCAAAAGCCGCGTTGGTTGGTCTTCAATAAAACGGACTTGATGCCAGAAGAAGATGCCGACGAGATAATTCAAGAGATCTTGGATGCACTTGGCTGGGAAGATCCTTACTTCAAAGTTTCAGCTGTTAATAAGCAAGGTACGAAAGAGCTTTGTTATAAGCTGGCAGACTTCATGGAAAGCCTTCCTCGTGAAGAAGAAGTGGAAGAGGTCGAAGATAAAGTCGACTTCATGTGGGACGATTACCACAAAGACGCAATGAGTGGTAAAAACGTTATCACAGAAGATGAGGATGACGATTGGGACGACGAAGAAGATGACGGTCACGTTATCTACGTTCGAGACTAACCCGTACGTATTCATTTTAAAAATGCCGCAAACTTTGGTTGCGGCATTTTTTATTTGTATAGCAATTGTATAATTTTCTGCTCGTCAATTGAGAGGCATGGTTATGGATAACAATCAGCGAGAAGTCACTCGGCTTATCGCTCAAGCGGCGCAAATGTTGTTGGCTCATGGTGCAGAAAGCACGTTAGTCGGCGATATCACTCGAAGAATAGGGCTTGCAAGCCAAATGGATGAAGTGGAAGTGTCTTTATCTGCGAGTTCATTGGTGGTCACTACGTTAAAATCCGGTAACTGTATCACCACAGCAAGACGCAGCCCCGATCGGGGAATTAACATGAAAGTGGTTACTCAAGTTCAGCGTATCTGCATCTTGATGGAAAAAGGATTACTGGATTGTGAGCTGGCGAAAAATAAGCTCGCAGAGATTAACCCAGAGCGTTACAACCGCTGGTTAGTCGTGTTCATGATAGGTTTATCTTGCGCATCATTCAGTCGGCTAGCAGGAGGAGATTGGAACGTTTTCTTCATGACTTTCTTGGCATCTTCTGTCGGCATGATCGTTAGGCAAGAAATTGGCCATCGACATTTTAATCCATTTCTCAATTTCTCTGTCACGGCTTTTGTTACCACGTTAATTTCAGCACAAGCGGTCACTTTTCAAATAGGTAACGAACCATTTATTGCCATGGCGTCTTCTGTATTGATGTTGGTACCGGGTGTGCCCTTGATCAATGCTGTCGCAGACATGCTCAAAGGGTATGTCAACATGGGGATTGCCCGATTTGTTATGGCAAGTTTGTTGACGTTGGCAACCGCTATGGGAATTATCGGAGCCATGAACATTGTTGGTGTTTGGGGTTGGGTCGGATGAGTCTAATTTTAGCGTTAATTAATGATATGTTCTTCGCCGCTATTCCCGCTGTTGGTTTTGCGTTGGTATTCAATGTCCCTGTTAACGCGCTAAGGTTTTGTGCGATTGGTGGTGCTTTAGGGCATGGTAGCCGATTTTTATTGATGGAATACGGAATTCCTATTGAGTGGGCTTCATTTCTTGCTGCAACGATAGTTGGGTTTATTGGTGTGCGATGGTCACATCGGTTCCTAGCTCATCCAAAAGTATTTACGGTAGCAGCTTTAATTCCTATGGTGCCTGGGGTTTACGCTTTTAAAGCCATGATTGCGTTGGTTGAGTTGAACAGCTTAGGGTATAGCGAAGTTCTATTCGGTGACTTAGTAGAAAATTTCTTGAAAGCGATGTTTATCATTGCTGGGTTAGCCATTGGCTTAGCAATGCCGGGTTTGTTATTCTACCGCCGAAA
The DNA here is from genome assembly GCF_002933855.1 of Vibrio penaeicida. Lineage (GTDB taxonomy): Bacteria > Pseudomonadota > Gammaproteobacteria > Enterobacterales > Vibrionaceae > Vibrio > Vibrio penaeicida_A. The sequence continues at coordinate 125,713 of NZ_BFAQ01000015.1, read as the reverse complement.
ACCCATTGTTTAGTTGCTTCAAAGGACCCAAATGAAGATTAGTATGATTGCCGCAATGGCTCGTAACCGCATAATTGGTAAAGACAACGATATGCCATGGCATCTACCTGCAGATTTTGCTTGGTTTAAGCGTTGTACGATGGGAAAACCTGTCGTTATGGGGCGAAAAACTTACAAATCTATTGGGCGACCTCTACCTGGTCGTCGAAATATTGTGGTGAGTCGCGATCCGAATTTAGCGATTGAAGGCGTAGAGACAGTCACCAGTATTGAGCAAGCAAAGTCACTGGTAGAGGGTGTTGAAGAGCTGATGATCATCGGTGGTGGTTCAATATACGCAGAGTGCTTACCTATTGCAGACACGCTTTATGTAACACATATAGATGCTGATATAGACGGCGATATTCAGTTCCCTGATTGGGGAGCAGGTTGGAAGCAAACGCATCAAGAATATTTCAGTAAAAATGATAAAAATGCGTACAACCTAGAGTTTGTTATTCTTGAAAGGAATAATTAGGTTATTGAAACAGAGCTCACAGACAGTCGATTTCTTCTAGAGCTCAGTTTTGAAGAAAAGGAAGAAGATTTACTTCTTCCTTAAAAAGGATAGGGTTACCTATACCGCTTTTTGAGTGAACAGTTTTTTATCTTCCCAGCGAATCATCGTCAACTCGCCACCCCAGACACATCCCGTATCTAAACCGATCACCTCTTCTTGAATAACACCTTCCAGAGCAGCCCAATGCCCAAATAGGATGGTTTTTTCGACATCTTTCTTGTTAGGAAGGTCAAACCAAGGCATTAAACGTTCATCGGAAATATCGGATGGAGGAAGCTTACACGCCATATCTAATCTTCCATCGGGGTGCACAAAACGCATTCTTGTAAACGCATTAATAGCGTATCGATAACGTTCAATGCCTTTCAGCTTAGGATTCCATTGGTCTGGCTGGTTATCATACATATTTTCCAGTAACCAAACCCATTTGTCGCTTTGTAGAACAGACTCGACTTTGCGTGCTTCTTTACGCGCCGTTTGTAAGTCCCATTGTGGGGAAATGCCTGCATGACACATAACAAACTCATCATGTTCAGCAATAAGCGGTTGCTCACGAAGCCATGCCATCAGCTCGTCACAATCATCAGCTTCAATAATTGGGGCGGTCTTGTCTTTCTTTTTAAGAGGGCTAATACCGTGATACACCGCTAGCAAATGCAAGTCGTGATTACCCAGAACCACTCTTGTAGCTTTACCTAGATCTTTGGCAAACCTGAGTGTTTCAAGAGAGCTAGGACCTCGAGCCACAAGATCACCTGCAAACCATAATATGTCTTTTTTTCGGTTAAATTGAGCCGATTCCAATAATAGGATCAGTTCTTCAAAACACCCTTGGATGTCACCAACAATATAATTTGCCAATGAATTTTCCTTAATTGAGGATATTGGGTACTGCGAGACGGAATGGGTCGATATCGGCTTTGAACTCACCGCCAGATTGGTCGTGCATCAGGTAGTGACCTTGCATGACACCTATTGGCGTCTCAATTGCGGTACCACTTGTATAAGTGTATTCGTCGCCAGCATCAATAACGGGCTGCTCTCCGACGACACCATCACCTTCTACCACCAATTGCTTCTGGTTGCCGTCCGTAATAAGCCACTTTCTACTCATAAGCTGTACAGACTGCTGGCTGAGGTTTTTGATGGTAATGATATAGGCAAAAACGTATCGATTTTGATCGGGTTGGGATTGTTCAGGCACGTATTTCGTGTGTACCTGACATTTGACACAAGGATGGGATACTTCCATATAAGCGCTCCTTGGATGCAAAAAAGCCTTAAATCCGGTATATGACTTAACTATAACAGACTTAAGGCATTTATCAGCTTTCGAAGTATAGATTCTAGTTAGAGTGGTTAGAATCTAGCCAGTTTGCCATGTCGACAAACTGCTCTAATGTGATATTTTCGGGGCGCATACTCGGGTTTATGCCCAGACTTTCTAACTGCTCAGCCGTTAATAGGCCTTTATAACAGTTTCGAATGGTCTTACGGCGTTGGTTAAAGCCTTCGCGACACACTCTATCTAGCCACTTCAGGCTGGTGGCAGGGTATGGGATTTCTTCGTAAGGCACTAAACGTACGACGGCAGAATCCACTTTAGGTGGCGGAACAAATGCAGTAGGTGGAACTTCCAGTACCGGAACCACTTTGCAATAGTATTGAGCCATCACAGTCAGCCGACCGTAAGCTTTGCTACCTGGTGCAGCTGCTAAGCGATTAACCACTTCTTTTTGCAGCATAAAGTGCATGTCTTGGACGTCTTTATGAAACTCAAATAAGTGGAACATTAACGGCGTAGAAATATTGTAAGGCAGGTTACCAAAAATACGCAGTTTGTTATTAGGCTTAACCAGCTGCGTAAAATCGAAACGCATGGCATCGCCTTCGTGAATTGTCAGTTTCTCGCCTAGTTCTGGGTGATTGCGCAGGCGCTCGGCCAAATCTCGGTCTAGCTCAATAACCGTAAATTTGTCGACTTCTTTACCCACAGGTTCAGTGATGGCACCAAGTCCGGGACCAATTTCAACTAAGTTCTGACCGGGTCTTGGGTTGATCGACGAAACGATTCCATCAATGATATAAGGATCGTTTAAAAAGTTTTGACCAAAACGTTTACGCGCTTTGTGTCCTAAATGGACATCGTTTCTCATTGTTTTTTCTCTACTAATTCGATGGCGTGCGTGAGCGCTGTTTGGAAACTTCCTGTATCCGCCTGACCAGTCCCTGCCAAATCAAGTGCTGTACCATGATCTACTGATGTTCTAATGAACGGTAAACCGAGCGTGATATTAACAGAACGACCGAATCCTTTGTACTTTAATACAGGTAATACTTGGTCGTGATACATCCCGAGTACAGCGTCAGCTTCTTGCAAATACTTTTGATTGAAGATCGTGTCAGCAGGCAGGGGGCCAACTAAGTCGACCCCTTTTTCCTGACGGATCTTGGTAAGGGTAGGAGTGATCGTTTCAATCTCTTCCATACCCAAACAGCCATCTTCACCAGCATGTGGATTCAACCCACATACGTAAATTTTAGGTTCCTTGATGGCGAACTTCTCGACCAGATCCTTGTGTAAAATCTCAATAATTTTTTCTAGACGATCTTCAGTGACAGCCTGAGATACATAAGCCAAAGGAATATGCGTTGTTACCAGAGCAACTCGCAGACCTTCCGTTGCCAGCATCATTACAACCAGTGGCGTATTCGATTTTTCTGCAAAGAACTCTGTATGCCCGCTAAACGGGACGCCGGAACGATTAATGACGCCCTTGTGTACAGGGCCGGTGACAATAGCATCAAACTCATCATTCATACAGCCTTGAGCGGCTCTTTCTAATGTTTTGAGTACATAGTTACCATTGGCTTCGTTGAGCTCACCAGCCACAACTTCTTTAGCGGTAGGCAAATGATCAACAATGAGCGTCCCGCTTTTTTGGGGGCTTGCTACGCTATTGGCATTGTAACCAATGAGCTCAACATCAATATTGAGCTGCTTAGCACGCTGGTTTAACATTTCTTTATCGGCAACGACAATGATTTGGTGATCCCAATTGTGTGCGGAAAGCGCAAGTACGAGATCAGGACCAATTCCCGCGGGTTCACCAGCAGTGACAGCAATTCGTCTAACTGTCATTTTCATCTCCCAGAATTTCTACATAAGCACCGGCACGAATTTCCTGCATCCATGCTCCCACTTCTTCATTGAACTTGCGGTTGAATAGAATTCGGTACGCTTTATTTGTCATTGCTGAATCTGTTCTATCCACTTGGCGTCTTTCTAATACTTCAACAATGTGCCAGCCATGCACAGTTTCAAATGGCTGACTCAATTGACCGACAGGAAGTGATTCAATTTGGTGCTTGAATTCTGGAACGTAGAGATCGGGTGTTTGAAACCCTAGCTCACCATTGCTCACCGCTGAACCAGGGTCAGCACTGTATTGCTGGGCAAGATCGCCAAAGGTTCTTTCTCCAGCTTCAATCTGGCGTCTGAATTCATTCAGTTCGCGTTTTGCGCCATCATCACTCAATATGACGGATGTTTTGATCAGAATGTGACGAGCATTGACCTCCGTCACTGCAACGGTTTCCAAGCCTTTTACATCTTCAAGCTTAATAATGTGGAAACCTACACCACTTCGGAAAGGACCAATAACCGCACCGTTACCCTGTGTGGTTATTTGGTCTGCAAAGATGGTTGGCATTTCTTCTTTTCTTAGCCATCCCCAGTCACCACCTTGAAGAGCTTTTGGACCTTTTGAGAAGGTATACGCCATGGTTTTGAAGTTTTCACCATCATTGATTTTCGAAACAAGTAAGTTGGCTTGATCTTCGACTTCTTGTTTTGTTTGAGAATCATTAAATCGCAGTTGAATATGGTTCACTTTGTATTGAACCGTTGCATTGCTCTCTTTGGCTAAAATTTCAGCCAAACCTTCAACTTCGGCAGGAAGAATATTAATTCGGCGACGCACCTGAGCATTTCGTGCTTCAGATGCCGCAATTTCATTACGTACCTGTTCACGAAACTCAGCGTAGCTCAAACCTTCACTCGCCAATACCTTACGTAATTGAGGAATGGTTTTTCCTTGGTTCGATGCAATTTCTTTAATCGCACTTTCAAGGCGATTATCATCGATTCGGACACCCAATTTTTCCGCTTGCTGCGTTTGTATGGTGTCTAAAATCAATTTTTCTAAGACTTGTTCTTTTAGTATGTCTTCTGCTGGTAATGATTGATTGGCAGATCGTGCATTAGCTCGGATTGTTTTCATTGCCGAGTCAATGTCACTTTTTAATATGACACCTTCGTTAACGATCACTTCGACTTTATCAAGCTCTACCGGTTGGGCGAAAGCTTCAAATGAACCAAGCGCTCCTAGTGAACCAAAAGAAACAGTGAGGCTTAGTAGCGTTTTATTCCAGATTTTCATTTATGTTTCCATGTACATCAGGAAGGGTGTTCCTGAAATAATTCAATTAGTTGTTTAGGTAAAATGGGCGTCCATAGCCTAGCGCGTTGCCAGTGGAGCTTAATGATGGAGCTCCCACAGAAGTACCGAAGCCGAATATGCCAAAGTTTACCGCAAAGTTGTCGTCATATACTGGGGTAGCATTGGGATCTGTTACAAAATTACCATTCCATCCTCTCAACTGATTGCTGTAGGAAAAGCTGATGTACCAGCAATCCGAGCGATAGCTGAGGTTTGCAAGCCACTCAAGGTTTTGTTTCACCGTTGCGTCGTAGAAATACTGCGCGTTTAAGTGCCATTTGGGGGTTATTTGATAAGCTGCCAGTAAGCCAGCCTGAGATATACCTGTTTTTGTGATATTGGATACATCTAATCCATCTACAGCACTTTCAATATACTCTTTCGTCACATAGCGATAGTTTGATTGAACATACCCACCGTTAAAGCGATATTCAAGAGCACTATTAGCTAACTGAATCGCACTGGATTCGATGTCATATTGAACGCCACCGTGGTAGAACAAGTAGTCGTTAAAATTAAAATCTGTTTCAACCGCCCAAGCGGAATAATTAGATGCATTTTCACCAGATGATATCGGTTCTAAAAAGTAGATCTGTCCGAATGAAACATTCAATCGTTCTTTATAATCGCTGTCATAAAAGCGTGTTGTTGCTCCATAACTGAACTGGTTCGCTTTTTGTATACGGTCTACACCACTGTGCTTTCTGCTTCGGAATAATCCGTAGTAATCAGTTTGAAGGAGAGTGGTATCATAGAGACCTATACCGTCTTGTTCGACTTCTGGTATGTACAAATACTGAACCTGAGGCTCTAGCGTTTGTATATAGTTGCCCGCGTCTCTTTCAAGGTTTAGAATGCCGTGGAGCCTAAATTCAGGTAACGTTCTTGATATCTGTTCCTTTAATACAGGATCACTTGAACTGTCAATTTCCTGTTGGTAGTAAGTGGCCAGCATCCGAGCTTCACCCGTAAGAGAACCCCAAGGTCTGGAGAATGGGATAACGACTCCAGGCTCTACATGAACTCTAGTTGCCGACGGTTTTGCACTATCTTCAGTAACAAAGCGGCTTAGGTGACTTGTAAGATCAAAGTTGACTCCACTATAAAAGTCAGGTGAATAGTAATTAAATTTTAGCTGGGGAAGCATTTGGTAAGGTTGAGTGGCATTCTCATCCAAAATTTGAAAATCTTTGACTGCTAAAGTCAAATCCCAATCTTTAGTACGGTATGCCGCACTACCAGTTTGAATCAACTGACCATCTTCGCGATTACCAATACCTGATTTGAAGTCTCTAAAATAATTTACGTCACTAACCAGTGAATAGTCGATGTCTAGTTTCCAATTGTATAGAACAATTCCACTATGAGAGTAATTTAACCCCCAACGAGAACCTAATTCTTCGTTTTTCTTATCGCTAGCTATATACTCAGTTCTCAAGTTACCGGAACCATAAGTTGTTAGATAACGAAAGTTAGCATCAAGTTGAAGCCCCCGTCTTTCCATGTAGTTAAATCGGGTCAGAAGATCATAATTTGGTGCAATGTTCCAATAAACAGGTATGTTTACACTTAAACCATCATTGGTATCCAGAGATACTCGCGGAAACAACAAACCTGATTTTCTCTTATCCCCCACAGGCATGCTCATATAAGGCATGTAGAAAACAGGGACATCTAATATTTCAAAACGTGTGTTGTAAAAGTATGCTTGTTCTTCGTCTTGATCTAACTCTATAGAGGAAGCTTTCACACGCCATGAGCTATCTCCTTCAGGGCAGGCAGTCAAAGTGCCGTCTTCCATTTCGTATATAGCTTGCCCTGTTTTTAACACTCTTGTCGCTTCTCCTCTCCCCGCTTCACACAAGAAATTGTATTGCGTGTTCTCCATTGTGACCAATTCGTCATCAATGTTAGACGTGACTAAATCAGACTGAGATTTAATTTGACCATCACTAAAACGGACGTTGCCTTCAGCTTTTAATGTATTTTCTGTTGGGTTGTGGGTGACAGAATCGGCCTGCATCTGGCGATGACCCTGTGTAATCACTACATCACCTTCATAGACAGCACTTTTTTCGGCTTGTGCAGTCACACTATCGGCTTCAACGAAAACGGGTTGCTCGCTGACGTCGGTTGCGCCCACTTCAGGAACGTAACATTGGTCAATAGTGGGCATTTCCTGCACACTGTTATCTTTGAGAGTATCGGCTTGAGTCGAAGGCACTGAAAGTGCAGCTGTTATTGATGCTGCCAAAAATGTGCGGGAAGAAAAAGACATCGAGTTGAGCTATCCTGTGAAACCTAATCCATTCGGTAATATTGTCGGATACCGAATACAAATATCGTCCTTTATCATAAAGGAATTTATATTAACCGACACTATAAGACCGCTTTACTTAGTAAAAATTCATAGATTGAGAGCACAATAATGCAGATTTTCGGCAAAATCCTAGGTTTTTTCTTCGGATTCCTGTTTGGCAATATTCCGGGGGCGCTTCTTGGGCTTTTTTTGGGGCATCAGTTTGATAAAGCCAGAAACCGCCAATCAAATGGTTTTCGAGCATCGGGCGGACCTAAAGGCTTTGGGGGACCTTCTCAGGCAGAGAAACAGGCAGAGTTCTTCAAAAGTGCTTTTGCCGTTATGGGACATGTTGCGAAAGCAAAAGGACAAGTGACCAAAGAAGAAATCCAACTGGCTTCTGCCATGATGGAACGTATGAGCTTACACGGTGAACAGCGAACAGCTGCACAAGAAGCCTTTCGCTCCGGTAAATCATCAGATTTTCCATTAGAAGAAACACTTGCCAGTGTTCGAGTCGCAACAGGTGGACGCTTTGATCTGCTACAGTTCTTTTTGGAACTGCAAATTTCTGCTGCTTTTGCTGACGGAGATTTGCACCCAAGTGAACGCAGTGTATTACACATCATTGCTAAAGGGCTTGGCTTCTCATCTGAACAACTTGAGCAAAGGCTACAAATGCAAGAAGCGGCTTTTCGATTTCAGCAAGGCGGCTTTGGCGGAGGACACTCTGGTCACCAGCACAATGGTTCATCCGGTCAATGGCAAGCATCGTCGGCAAGCCAGTTACCCGATGCATACAAAGTACTTGGAATAGCAGAAAGTGCGGATTCGAAAGCGGTGAAACGAGCTTATCGAAAATTAATGAATGAACATCATCCAGACAAATTGGTTGCGAAAGGTTTGCCACCGGAAATGATGCAGGTGGCAAAAGAGAAGGCTCAGGAAATCCAGTCGGCTTACGATCTTATAAAGAAAGAGAAAGGGTTTAAATAGCTAACTATCTAAATAGTTGGGTGTTTAGATAACCAAGGTTTAAAAGCAGAGGGAGCGTCAAGGGCTAAGATTTTGATAGCCAAGGTTTGATAGTTAACAATAGCTAGCTCTTCTATTCAGCTCACTCACAAAATGGCGATGTGAGCGTTTGCTTTAAGTGATATTAAGGAGAAGATATGTATCAGGATGTACTCGATTTTTGGTTTGAAGAACTTAGCCCTAAAGATTGGTTTACGGGTGGAGAAGAACTGGATTCTTTGATCTGTGAACGCTTTGGGTCAGTGCATGCAATGGCAGCTCAGAGTGAGTTAAGTGAATGGCGAAGTAGTGCTCAAGGAAGGCTAGCAGAAGTCATTGTACTTGATCAGTTTTCTCGTAATATTCACAGAGGTACACCCAACGCTTTTGCTTGTGATTCACTTGCTTTGGCGCTCGCTCAAGAGACCATTCAACAAGATCTAGACAAGTTACTTTCTCAAACGGAGAGAACTTTCTTGTATATGCCTTTCATGCACAGTGAATCGTTAAAAATTCACGAGAAAGCTGTCGAGCTATTCAAGGAAAATGGTGTTGAAAATACATTGGAATATGAATACAAGCACAAAGTGATTATTGAGCGATTCGGTCGATACCCTCATCGTAATGAGATATTGAATCGGGTATCAACGGAGGAAGAGATTGAATTTCTAACTCAACCGGGGTCGAGTTTCTGAATGCCCTCTTTCTGAGTACGAAGCTGGGTTCGCATTTCCATAGTCTCAAGTTATTGCTTGTTAAGATCCCAATCGTAGTCGTACTTGATATTGCTGTCTGTCGTTAATTCCAAGTCAGGGCGATATTGTTTCAAGTGAGCAATAACGCCAGCTTCATTTCCGCCAAAGTCAGCAACAAACCACTCGTAGATGGAAGACAGTTGGGCATCATTTCCGTTTATCACCACACCTTTGTTATTGTTCACAAAACTTGAAGCAGCTTGCTCTAGTAGCGTTTCTGTATTTTCAGCTGTAAACGCCGACAGTTGAAGGTTAGGGCAGCCAAGGCTTGCGCAATTCACAGCATAGTGGGTACGCGGATCATTCCATATAGGTCTTAGAATTCGGTGCTCAACGTCGTTCAGTGTCAGATCTTTTCCTGCAATATTAACGACGTTGTCTCCCCACGGACCAAAAGTGAATAGACCCCCTAATTTGGTGATCGATTTAATTGGATAGTTATCGACGATCAAATCTACCGTGATCGCGTTATACAAATTTACCCAGTAAGCGTATTGCTGGGCTTTTGAGTAATCACGCGGGTCAAGATTCGCTAGATTTTTTATATAACCTTTCAACGCTTTCTTATCAGAAGAAGAAATATTAGCGTAATCAAATAAATGATGCTGACCAGAAACCGCTAAGTACTTGTTAAGTATAGAATCCCAAGCTTGATGTGAAATGGTCGCATTATTGGTTTCATTACTTTGATTCCAGTATGCCCAAAGGTCAGATTTTGGTGCCGCAAACGTTAGGCTCGAAAAAAGAAGAATAAATACAGTAAATAGAGTTCTCATGATGGCTTCAGGTTTCTTAAGTTAATTTAGTTAGTATAGAAGACCAAGGGCAATCAGAAATTCTTTCGTGTAAATAAAAAAAGCCCCATTAGGGGCTTTCATTGATGAGCTTACTTAAGCTAAAAAGTTTGGTATTTTTGACTCAAACTCAGAGATTTTTTCTTCGTGTTGAAGCGTTAATCCAATGTTATCTAAACCATTCAGAAGGCAATGACGGCGAAATTCATCAATCTCAAAGCCGTATTCATTACCATTAGCTCGAACCTTCATAGCTTCAAGATCCACTTCCACTTGCGCACCTTCGTTGTTGTCCACAAACTGGAAGATTTCATCCACTTCTTGTTCTGTGAGGCGAACTGGAACCATCTGGTTGTTGATTGAGTTGCCGTAAAAGATATCGGCAAAGCTCGGCGCAATCATTGCTCTAATTCCGTAGTCTGCCAACGCCCAAGGCGCGTGCTCACGAGAAGACCCACAACCAAAGTTTTCTCTTGCGATTAAGATAGAAGCACCTTTGTATCTCGGTGCGTTCATGACAAAATCTGGGTTTGGCTGTTCACCGGCATCGTCCAGAAAGCGCCAATCGTGGAATAAGTGTTTACCAAAACCTAAGCGAGAGACTTTTTGTAAAAACTGCTTTGGAATGATGGCATCGGTATCAACGTTGGCTGCATCTAAAGGAACAACCAGACCTGTATGTTGCTTAAAACCTGACATGATTACTTCCCTATTAATTCAATTCACGGATATCGACAAAACGGCCAGCAATCGCAGCCGCAGCGGCCATGGCAGGGCTCACTAGGTGAGTTCGACCATCGCGACCTTGGCGTCCTTCGAAGTTACGGTTACTGGTTGACGCACAACGCTCATGTGGACCTAGGCGATCGTTATTCATGGCTAGGCACATAGAGCAGCCCGGCAAGCGCCATTCAAAGCCCGCATCGATAAAGACTTTGTCCAGTCCTTCCAACTCGGCTTGAGATCTAACTTGCTCCGAACCCGGAACAATGAGTGCTTGTACGTGGTCTGCGACTTTATTGCCCTTAGCAATCGCAGCAGCGGCACGCATATCTTCAATGCGCGAGTTAGTGCAAGAACCAACAAAGACTTTGTCGACTTTGTAATCAGATAGTTTTTTACCAGCTTCAAGTCCCATGTAAGCCAGCGCTTTTTCAGCAGATGCTTTTTCTACAGGGTCGGCAAAGCTTTCAGGTTCAGGAATGGTGGCGTCGACTGCAATCACTTGCCCAGGGTTGGTTCCCCATGTGACTTGAGGTTTGATCTCGGTAGCATCAAGAGTGACAACGGCATCAAATGTTGCATCACTGTCGGTTTTCATTGATGACCAGTATTCAACCGCGGCATCCCAATCTTCACCAGAAGGAGCAAACTTTCGACCTTTAATATAGTCAAAGGTAGTTTGATCAGGTGCGATTAGACCCGCTTTCGCACCCAGTTCGATGGCCATGTTACAGACCGTCATTCGACCTTCCATTGTGAGATCGGTGATGGCTTCACCACAAAACTCAACCACGTATCCAGTGCCACCCGCAGCGGTTGTTTTACCAATGATGGCTAAAACAATATCTTTAGCCGTTATGCCTTCAGCTACTTTGCCTTTCACCTCGATTTTCATCGTTTTGGCGCGGGCTTGTTTCAGTGTCTGAGTTGCAAGAACGTGTTCAACTTCCGACGTACCAATACCAAAGGCCAAAGAGCCAAAAGCGCCATGGGTAGCAGTGTGTGAGTCACCACAAACGATGGTCATTGCAGGAAGAGTGATTCCTAGCTCAGGTCCCATGACATGCACAATGCCTTGGTATTTGTGATTGATGTCGTAAAGCGTGACACCAAACTCTTCACAGTTCTTGGACAGCGTTTCCATTTGGATACGAGCCATCTCACCAGAGGCGTTGATGTCTTTTGTTTGGGTGGATACGTTGTGATCCATAGTGGCAAACGTCTTGTTTACTTGACGAACTTTTCTGCCTTTTTCACGTAATCCATCAAACGCTTGAGGAGAGGTGACTTCGTGTACTAGATGACGGTCGATGTATAAGATCGGGTTTTCGCCCTCTGCCGCAACCGCGACATGAGCGTCATAAATTTTTTCGTATAATGTTTTCGACATTGCTTCTTCCTTGAGCGAAGCGCTCTGTATTTCTCTATCTTAAAGTTAAGCAGAAAGTGGTCACTGAACGGTTAGTGGCACACCTTCATGCTAACTTTGAACTGTCTTGTAGATTAATCTGTTTTGCGATTTTTTCCGTCCGTAAAAACGATGGAATTATGACGCGTTAACATGACTATGCGTTAACTATGTATTGAGCAATCTTGTCGCCCATTTCCGATGTAGATAGCGCAGGTTTGTTCCCCGCTAAATCACCTGTTAACTCACCAGCTTCAAGCGCTTTTGATACGGCGGTTTCAATATCGAGTGCAGCTGCTTCTTCATTTAAACTATAACGTAGCATGAGCGCTGCAGATAAGATTTGAGCAACAGGGTTTGCAATATTTTTACCTGCTATATCAGGAGCGCTTCCGCCAGCCGGCTCATACAAACCAAACTTGCTTTCATTCAGGCTAGCAGAAGGGAGCATACCCATTGATCCTGTGATCATGGCACACTCATCTGAAATAATGTCACCAAAGATATTGGAACACAGCATGACATCGAATTGAGATGGATCTTTGATTAACTGCATGGTGGCGTTATCGATGTACATGTGAGAAAGCTCGACATCAGGGTAGTCTTTTGCGACCTCTTCAACGACTTCACGCCATAAGATTGAACTCTGAAGTACGTTTGCCTTATCAATTGAGCAGACTTTTTTATCTCTTAAGCGTGCAGATTCAAAGGCAATTTTGGCAATACGCTCTATTTCGTAACGATGGTAAATCTCAGTATCAAATGCTTTTTCGTTTGGTCCTTCACCTTCACGACCTTTTGGCTGACCAAAGTAAATACCGCCAGTCAATTCACGTACAACAACAATATCAAAGCCGTTACCAGAAATGTCTGCACGTAGAGGTGAGAAAGATTCTAAGCCTTTGTGTATTTGGGCTGGACGAAGGTTACAAAACAGTTGGAAGTGTTTACGTAAAGGAAGCAATGCACCACGTTCAGGTTGATCGTTAGGTGGAAGGTGTTCCCACTTAGGACCACCAACCGAACCAAATAGAACGGCATCAGCATTCTCACAGCCTTTTACTGTGCTCTCTGGTAGCGGACAACCATGGTTATCAATTGCAATACCGCCAACATCATGCTCTTCACGCGTAAAGGTGATGCCATGTTTCTTTTCAATCGCATCCAGTACCTTATGAGCCTGTTGCATGACTTCCGGACCAATTCCGTCTCCCGGTAATACGGCAATGTTGTAGCTTGAGCCTGCCATGGTGAAATATTCCTTGTTAGTTAAGTTGTGTTTGAATTTTGAGAGTAAGCAAATTTAGTGTTAGAGAAACTAGGCAGAAAGACGCGTTATGCTCGCGATGATCAATTCTGCCTATGCTTTACCCTGTTTTTATACTGTCTCTATCTTATCTTTTTTTTGCTTAATGTCAGCAATTTGGTCTGCACGATGAATACTGTTAATAACATGCAGCAATGCTTGACCTGAAGCTTCAATAATATCGGTGGATACACCCGTGCCGTGGTATTTTCTGCCTTTATAGTTGGCAATAATGTCTGCTTGACCTAAACCATCTTCGCCTTCACCTTTTGCAGTGAGATCGAATTTATCCAATACAATGTCATACCCTGTTAAACGGTAAATACATTGGTAAAGCGCATCAACAGGACCGTTACCAACCGCAGCTTCGCATTTTTCCTCATCACCACACTTCAATTTTATGCTGGTGGTTGCCATTAAGCTTCCAGACTGGACGCTTAAATAATTCAGTTTGAAGAAATCATCTTCTTCACGAAGGTTGGCAAAATGCATTAATGCTTCTAGGTCGTAATCGAACACCTGTCCTTTTCTGTCAGCAAGTTTTAGGAAGTCGGCGTAAAGTGTGTCTAAATTGTACTCGTTTTCGCCATAGCCCATGGTGTCCATATGGCTTTTAACCGCAGCACGACCACTTCGGCTCGTTAAGTTCAATGCTTGATTTTTCAGACCAATCGACTCAGGCGTCATGATTTCGTAGGTATTTTTGTTCTTCAACATGCCATCTTGGTGAATGCCTGAAGAGTGGCTGAATGCGTTAGTTCCGACAATGGCTTTATTACTTTGAATCGGCATGTTGCACAATTGGCTAACCAACTTACTGGTGCGGTGAATCTCTTCGTGTTTAATGGCAGTTTGCACACCCATTAACTCAGAGCGCGTTTTCAAAATCATCGCCACTTCTTCTAGTGCACAGTTACCTGCGCGCTCACCGATACCGTTAATGGTTCCCTCGATTTGACGAGCACCGGCTTGAACTGCGGCAATAGAGTTCGCGACGGACATACCCAAATCGTCGTGGCAGTGAACTGAAATGATGGCTTTATCGATGTTTGGAACGCGGTTAAACAGCGTTTCTATAATGCCTGCGAATTCACCTGGAATGGTGTAACCAACGGTATCTGGAATATTAATAGTGCTGGCACCAGCGTCGATAGCGGCTTCTACCATACGACATAGGTTATCGATTGGGGTACGACCCGCATCTTCACAAGAAAATTCTACATCATCGGTATGCTGACGAGCTCGCTTTACGGCTTGTACGCCCATCTCAACAACATCTTCGTAGCTGCGGCGCAGTTTATCTTGGACATGGACCGTTGAGGTTGAAATGAAAGTGTGAATTCGAAACGCTTCAGCCACTTTCAATGCTTCTGCAGCTACATCAATGTCTTTCGCAACGGCACGAGAAAGACCACAGATACGGCTATTTTTAACATTTTGGGCAATGGTCTTTACCGACTCAAAGTCACCCGGAGAAGAAACGGGGAAACCCGCTTCAATCACATCTACTCCTAAACGCTCGAGTGCATAAGCGATCTGCAGTTTTTCCTTAACGGTTAAACTTGCTGACAAAGCTTGTTCGCCATCACGCAAAGTTGTATCGAAAATAATGACTTGATCGCTCATGTTTGCTGTCCTTTTCCTGTTGGTTAATCGTTTTCTGTCCGCAGATGCCGATTTTTTATTTTCTTAAGCTATAAAAAAACCCGCATTTGAATGCGGGTTTTGAGAATCTTATGTGGTTATTTTTCTTCCACTGCCTACCCGCGCGATCGATTCACGATAAGGAGGAGGCTTAGCAGGATAGAAAAACGAGATGTCATGTAAAACATTTCCACAAAATTAAGTTAACAAATTAGTACCGTACTCCTGATGATGCGTCAACCTTTTCGTTGTTTTTTTCTGCATATCGGATCAGTTCCGAGGTGAAATCCCATAAACGTGTCGAATTTAACAAATTCAAACCTGAGTAAATTAATTATTCAAATGATTAAATAATGATTAATTATTCTGCTATCGTGATGAAATTTTGGCCTCTATAATTATTCAGATGAATAATTCTGGAGATTGAAATGAGCCGAAAAGTTGGGCGTCCTGCCGAAAAAACTGATGCCAGAGAAAAGCTTATTTTAGAAGCAAGGAAACTTTTTACCTTGCATCCTTATGAAAAAGTGTCGACCCGCTTATTGTCTGAGAAAGCTGGCGTCAATATGGCAATGATTCGATATTACTTTGGTAGTAAAGATGGGTTATTTGAAGCCATGCTGAGAGAAACACTAGCCCCCATGAAAAAACATGTTAGCAATATTGTTGGGCACGGAAGTGATAATGATCGTGCAAGTGATAATAGTGCTGAAAGTAACAAAAGTGGCAGTGATTTCACCGGCATTATGAAAACTTACTACAGCATGATGGTGAAAAACCCTGATTTTCCGCGGTTGGTTGCCAGAATCATGATGATGGAAGAAGGTGCCGTCCAGCGTCAGATGATGGAAAAAGTATTCATGGAAATCGCGATGCCTGCTCAGAAGCTCATTTTCCAATCGATGCAAAACAATGGTGTGATAAGAGACGATCTTGACCCCATGCTGTGTAAGGTAAGTTACATCAGCTTAATGGTATTCCCATTTATCGCCCCTCCTCAGCTTTTAAAAATACACGATGTCACGTTGGATGAAGACTTTCTTGCAAGGTTGCTAGAGCACAACTTGCAACTATTGTCCCGTGGCTTTTTATCCTCCCCCCTTGAAAATAACAAGGAGTAATCGATGGCGTTTAACCGTAAATTACTGTTCTTTCCGGCGTTAGCTGTCGGTGTCATTATTCTTATCCTCGCTGTAAAACTGAGACCCACTCCTCCGACAAAACCGGCTGGCGATCGTGCTCGATTAGTTGAAACCATGCCGCTTGAACTAAAGGCTATGGCACCTGTGGTGATTGGTTTTGGTAAAGTCACCCCTAAATTGGAGTGGAAAGCTATAGCGGAGGTGTCTGGTAAAGTGGTGTACAGGCACCCTCAACTGGAAAAGGGGCGAATGCTGCCAGCTGGAACGGAAATTCTAAGAATTGATCCACTGGACTACGAATTAAAACTGGCACAGACCGAAGCCGATCTAAGTTCAAGTAAAACCCAGTTAGCGAAACTCGATCTTGAAAAAATTAATTTAACCAACACCTTAAAGATCGAAGAAAACCGTCTGGCAATAAGCAAAACAGAATTAAACCGTAAGAAAAATTTGCGTAAAAAAGGGCTTACATCCCAGTCGGATGTGGATCAACAAACTCAGTCCTATTTATCTCAGCAAAAACTTGTTCAAGATATGCGAAATCAACTCGCTCTTTTTCCTGATGAACGAAAAGTAGCTTTAGCGCAAGTGAAAGTGAATTCGGCGAGGTTAGACGAAGCCCAGCGTTCTCTAGACAAAACTTCGGTTGTTTTGCCAGAAAACCTACGTATTGCAGAAGTCGACATCGAACAAGATCAAGTCGTCAATTTGCAACAAACGATGATTGTTGCCCATGGTGTCACGACGATGGAAGTGGAAGCGCAGTTACCTCTTCACGACATGAGAACACTGATTTCTAGCCTCAGCACATTCAATAAGGATGAGTATGGGAACCCAATACCAGCTACAGAGGAAATACGGGCGAATATTGAGTTAACCAGTGGAAGTCTAGCCGCCAACTGGGATGCTAAAGTAGCGCGAGTCAGTGAAACGGTCGACCCCAATCAGGCAACGGTAGGTGTAATTTTGGAGATGGAGCAAGACTATCGTCAATTAAAGCCCCAGAACTCTCCTCCATTAGTGAATGGTATGTTCGTAAAAGCGGAAATCATCGGGCAAGAGAACCCAAGCTGGGTGATTCCGGAACGAGCTCTACATGGTAATCGAATTTATATTAAAGATGAGCACAATAAGCTACGGATTAAAACCGTAACAGTGCTCTACCGCCGTGATAACCAAGTGATTGTAGATGGCGACCTAGAACAAGGTGAAGCGTTGATTTTGAATGACTTGCTCCCAGCGATTGAAGGGATGCAACTCAAGACAACGGAAGCAGTGGAGGTATTGGAATGATTCGATTTTTTGCTAGACACCCCACTGCCGCTAATTTGTTGATGCTGGGGCTTTTGATTATAGGAATTACGTCACTACCCAAGTTAAAGCGTGAGACATTCCCTGAGTTTTCTCCACCATTTATTATGGCGGGAGTTGCCTATCCAGGAGCTTCACCTCAAGAAGTGGAGGAAAGCTTGTGTGTGCGGATGGAAGATGCCGTTGATGGGCTAGCCAATATTGAAGAAACTCGATGTGAAGCGGTAGAAGGTTCAGCGCGATTGATTCTTAAGCTGAATGAAAGGGCGGATATCGGTCGCATGCTGGTGGATGTTCAAACTCAGATTAACTCGATAAATGATTTCCCAGATGAGATTGAATCACCTGTTGTAAGGGAAATGGATTGGAATGAACCTGTTGTTGATGTTGCTATTACAGCCGACACCACTTGGCCGGAGCTTAAAGCGTATGCTGAGCAGCTTAAACGTACCTTGAAGTTGGATTACGACGTTTCGCTGGTAGATGTAAGTGGCTTTTCTGATCACCAATACCGAGTGGAGCTAGATACCATCGCAATAAGACAATTAGGGCTAAGCGTTGGTGATATTGCAGAGCAAATTGGCAGGCAGAACGTCAAGCTTCCTAGTGGGAATATAGAAACACCGGATAAAAATTTTCTTATTCGTTTTGACGAACGAAGCATCACGCCCAATGAGCTGAGCCAAATCGTGGTTGGTTCAGCACCGAATGGTAGTGTCATCAGGTTAGCTGATATTGCATCAATCACCGACAGGTTTGAGCTGGATGAACAAAAAGTGCTGTTTGATGGTCAGCCTTCTGCCGTACTGAAAATCAGTAAAAATAAAGAAGATGATGCATTAAGAATAAAAGATCAGGTTGCTGAATTTGTTGAAGCGCAGCGAGCGGTAGCACCAGATGGCGTCACACTGGAATTAACCAACGATCTCTCTTCTGTTCTGTGGGATCGACTCAGTATGATGCTCTCCAATGGTTGGCAAGGGATCGTGTTGGTGTTTGCGACAATGTGGCTGTTCTTTAGCTTTCGCTACTCGTTTTGGGTTGCTGCCGGTTTACCAGTTGCTTTCTTGGGCGGCATGTTCTTGATGGCAAACCTAGGGCTCTCCATTAACATCATGTCTTTGGTTGGGCTGTTGATGGCGATTGGTATCATGATGGATGATGCCATCGTTATTGCAGAGTCTATTGCTTCGCATTTGGATCGTGGGCAAAGTGTTGATGAAGCCGTGTATAACGGTGTACGTAAAGTCTTTCCTGGTGTGTTGTCCTCCTTTCTAACGACTATCTGTATTTTTGGTAGCTTGCTGTTTCTTGAAGGAGAGATGGGGGCAGTGCTCCGTGCGGTTCCTCAAGTACTCATTTTGGTTTTGTGTTTAAGCCTTGTCGAAGCGTTTTTGATTCTACCGAATCATTTATCCCACTCATTGCACAAGCAAAAAAATGATCGTCCACCATTAAAATTCAAGCGAGTACTGCTTGAACGTTTTGAGAGTTTCCGCAACAACCAATTGGTATCTGCTGTGACCAAAGTGGTGGAGTGGCGTTATGCCTTTTTAGGAGGCGTATTGGCGACCTTGCTAGCATCTGTTGCCATGTTGGCGGGTGGTGTAGTGAAGTTTGTACCGTTTCCTGATTTAGATGGCGACATTGCAGAGGCACGCATCATTCTTCCTCCAGGGGCTTCGTTAAGCCAAACCGAGGCGGTCGTTGATCATATTGTGCTAGCGGCAGAAAAGCTAAACCGCGATTGGAGTGAACGAGTCGAAGGTGGAAGAACGTTAGTTCAACATGTCACTAGCAGTTATAACGTCAATGCAGATGCAGACGAATCAGGTCCGCACTTGGCTACGGTACGGTTAGATCTTCTGGGGGCAGAGTCGCGCAATACTTTGATTGATGAATTTGTCGAAGCATGGCGCAATGAAGTGGGAGAGCTTGCCCAACCAGTGTCACTTGTGTTCAAGCAACCTACGATGGGACCGGGCGGGCGGGCGATAGAGATTCGAGCCAAACATGATGACCTGTCGGCACTAAAATCTGCATCAATTGAAATGCAGAGTTATCTCAATGAGTTTGATGGCGTGCATGGTGTGTTGGATGATATGAGACTCGGCAAAGAAGAAATACTAGTGAAGCTGCGTCAGGGAGCGGAAACATTTGGGGTTAACGGGCAAATGATCGCTGGGCAATTGCGCTCTGCTTTTTTTGGTCAAACCGCAGATGAAATTCAAATTGGAGTGGAAAACATAAAGATCGACGTTCAGCTCGATAAAAAGCAGGCTGGCGATCTGCAGCAGCTCGCGAATTTTCCCATTATAAAGTCGGATGGCTCTCAAATTCCACTTGGGGCTATCGCCACATTAGATTTCCAACGTAATTATGTACGAATCCAGAGAGTGGATGGCTTGAGAACGATCAGTGTTTACGGTGACGTAGATAATTCAAAAGCCAGCTCGTCAGAGATTATTACCCAGTTCCAAAAAGAAGAAGCACCCAAGTTAATGGCGAAGTATCCAGGGTTAAGATTTGACTTCGAAGGTGAGGCAGAAGATGCCGCCAAAACAGGCAGCTCAATTGCAAGTGGGTTCTTGCTCGGTCTATTTGGTGTTTTCATTATCTTGAGTTACCAGTTCCGCAGTTACATGGAACCGTTTGTGGTTATGGTGGCGATACCCTTGGCGTTAATTGGTGTTATCTGGGGGCACTTCTTGTTAGGGCATTCTTTAAGTATGCCAAGCATCATGGGATTTGTTTCATTGGCAGGAATTGTTGTGAATGACTCTATTCTTCTGGTTCAATACATACGGCACCATGTTGATGAAGGTGATTCTGTGTACGAATCGGTGGTAAAAGCAAGCAGGGAGCGTTTCCGTGCGGTATTCTTGACGTCAATTACCACCGCTGCTGGTCTATTACCGTTGCTTATAGAAACGAGCCTTCAAGCTCAAGTGATACAACCACTGGTAATATCCATTGTATTTGGCATATTTGCCTCTACACTATTGGTGCTGTTTATGATTCCTGCTGCGTATGCAGTACTAGCGGATTTTGGATTGGTGCGTAAACACCAAGATATTCATTAACGCAGAAATCATAAAATATTCATGTAAAAGCAATAAAGGGGGAAGAATCCCCCTTTCGTCGTGATTTGACTCTAAAAATAATAATTTTGATGTTTGTTGCACTTGAATATCAATAGTATGTAAATACACCATATGCATATGTTACGATGGCTTATCTAAATGCATATCAAATCGGTTGCTCATTGGTTTTACCATGATTCTTCGCTTGGCTGGCAAAGAACGAAAAGCATGAGCGTTGATACCAAGAGATGCGTATTGAAGCAAGTAACACTTAGCTTGCCGAACAGAAAATATAAGGACCCAATATCAATGTCATGGCAGAAACGCAAAATTCAATTACGCCCACTTTCCATTAAAAGTCTTATCGGGTGTGCAGGATTGATCCTGCTGACAGGATGTCAAAGTACCGGAACAAATTCGAATGCAGCTTCTGCTAACAAAGTGTCTGGTAGTACAAGTTCAGGTTTGGTTAGTACGCAACTAGACGCGTTTTTGAGTCAGGAAGCGCGAGATCAATTCTTAAAGCAGTCTATTGAAGCTCTGGAATCTCAAGGCACCAATGAGTGGCAAGGCATTGATTCATCAAATAGCGCAAAATGGCTGATCAAAGTGGCCTCTCCAGAAGTTCAATCCGTTGAAGTTCATTACCCGGTTGAAGAAACGGTAGATACCGCACAAAATTTAACGTTTGTTGGTTTGACGCATGAGACGACAACAGCGCTTAATTTAAGAACGGGTCCAAGACAATCCAGCCAAAAAATTGGTCAGTTACAAAAAGGTGAAGCCTTTAATGTGCTAGCTCAGGCAAGCGGAAAACCTTGGGTTTTGGTTGAGCAAGAAGGTGATGTTCGCGGTTACGTACATCATGATTACATTACGCTAGCAGGTCCACCGCAGGATTTAATTGTTTCTAAAGTTGGGATCCAAAAACACTTAGAGACAGATAAAGAAACGTCCGTGTTAGCAGGCAGTTACGTATGCCGAGATTTACAATACTCATTCTCTCGTGATGAGAAAGTGCAGTTTGGCGAATTTACTGCGTGCCAGAAGCAGCAAGGCTCTTGGTATATTGAAGAAGGCAGTGCCCGAATTGTAAAAGCATCAAACTAAATTGGTGTGACTAAGTTGGTGTGAATTGTTGACTAGGGGGAAGCATATGCTTCCCCTTATTGTATTGTTTGCTCTGAATGAGTTAGCAGTAACGTAAAGGTTTCTGACCCGGCAAAGTTCTCTAATATATTTAAAAGGTCGGTATTGTTTAAAATAGACAGACGATCAAGCAATATTAATCTTGGTTGCAGGAGTAGTGAGCGAGCGATTAGTACTTTATCGGTTAATTCTGAATTGATACCTACGCCAAATTCGAGCACAGGCACATTCAATAGATCGAGGGATAGATCAACCACCTGGCAAACTCGTCGAATTTCTTTCTCTGTCGCTTTACGTTTTCCATAACGGATATTGGTTAGAATTGATCCTCTAAAGAGTTTGCTGTTGTCATTAATGTGAATGATGCTTTTAGAGATAGAATCTGGGTTTAGCCACTCCAATTTTCGACCTGACACAACGACCCCTCCTTCTATTGGCTGCTCATTTCCAGTCAATATTCGACAAAGCCGACTTCGCTCTGAACTTCGCCAACCCCTAAGTTTTATAACCTCACCAGAAGAAAATACTTGGGTGATGGATTCTGAATGAGCATCCATTTTTAACTGCTTTAACTTGATGCTGTGTGCCTGATTATGAGTTAAACGCTTGTCGCGATGGGGTCGAATTGCCATTGCATGTGACATGGCAAGCTCAAGCCTTTGTTTAGCTACGACATATGTGATGGCATATCCCCAACTGATCAATACTTCCCTCACAGAGTTGAACAACAGCCCTAAAACCAAAAGCAGCGTGGCGATATCTTCATTTTTCGTGTCTTGTTGCCATACGAAAGTGACAATCAAGCCTGCTAGTGTAACGGGAAGCCAAAATACAGTTTGCTGGGTCAAGAATGCTTGAAGAACAAATTCATTAACTGAAGTTTTGGCAAGTTTATCGCTGGCGCGATTTAATCTTCTGCCTTCACGTTTTATCTGCCTAAATTGATTGACGCATCGATACGAAACAATTCGCTCACATAAGTGCCCACTAAGCCTCCCTCGGTCTCGTCTAATATTGCGGGCTAAGTTAAAAAGTGTCGGGCTAATTATCGCAGTAACAATGAAAACAACGACAATAATCCCTGCAATCAATCCTCCAGTGTTTCCCCACAATGTTATCAGCAATCCCAAATAACCGAGTGTAGAGCATCCATGTGTAGCTAACTTGGCTGCACCTTGGCTTGCCCAATTTTTGATATTACTGCTGTCGGTAATGAGGCGCGTCATCATTACTCCTAACCTTTTGGGGGCTTGATAATCAGGAGCGGACATCAAAGTGATATAGAGCTGGTGGCGAACATCTTTTAAGTAGTGTTGACCTAAACGTTCAGCTAGGAAAGCTTCTACTAAGCTAAATAGGAAAATACTCACAGATGATGTGAGAAATAGGCTGAGTAGAAGCAAATCCCATTTGCTTTGCCAAAGATGTTTAAGCAATAACAGGCTAAAGATATTCAGAGAGGCAATCACCACTCCTGTCGCAACAAGAAGAAGTAGCCAGCGAGTTCTCACTCCCTGGCATAAGGGCGTTAGCTTCATGCCGAGATTTTTTCTTCTAAAGCAACGGGAAAGTTAAGTAGAGATTTGGCGATGCGCGGTTCGACTAATTGTTCCAATCCGTAAACAGGCACATCAATTTGCTTTGCTGCTTCACGGTGTGCCAATGGAGAGGCGCAAATCATGCCGCTGATTGCTGGAACGTAGTAACCCTGATCGGTTAACCATTGAGCACCTGATGTTGCGCCAAGAGACTCTCTGGCTGTAAATACAATGTTTCGGTAATTTGCTTTAAAACTTGGGTTTTGTAGCAAAGCACGAGTTTCGCGTTGGTATACGCCGTCGGCAATCTCTACGACGATGGCGTTACATCCTCGGTGAATAAGTTCAGCTGATAACTTTTCTACAATGTCATTAAGTTCGTTTAACTTAACGTTAAATGACGTTGGGTAGCCAGCGTCAGTAAAGTCAATAGCAGAGTGGGCTCCTGCGTCTTGCATTAGCCATAGATCGCCACCAGCACCAGTTCCTGTTACTTTCATTGCTCCAACTTGATAACCAGCTTTGGTTAGTCCGTGAATAATATGTGCTGCTGAGGTGGTTTTTCCGGCATTCATTGACGTACCAACCACCACTACATTGGGAATAAGTTGTGTTGTTGCTGGTGGATGGACAGAAAAATCAGATAAATTAATGATTTTTCCTTCTGCGTTACCAATGAGCCCTATTGGAGTGATTTCTGTAGGAAAATCAATTTTATGGTGCCAACTCAACGCCTTGCCTGCAATACCACCAGCGGCCACCATGTGGCATGGTTCCATAGAGTCTGGAACAATCGCTTCGAATTGATCGGGGGCGTATCGATTGCCGTATGCCAAAATGACTTCGTCGCCCTGGAATAAAGTGGCACGACGACCATCAACACGTTCGCTGCGTTTATGGTGTCCAAGCAAAGTGACTTTCGCTAACACAAGGTCTCCAGCTTTAGGTGTTTGAATGCCAGTAACAAGTGTTTGCATCAGCTCGATTGGTACACGTCGAGTTACGAAAGAACGTTTAGCGGAAACAATGCGTTGAGATTGGTTTAGTGAAATCATGATGCTCTCCAAATAAATTAGTGTGTTACTTCAACGGGGAGCCATTGTAGTGAGCAGTTGCTGACATAAAGCTTATAGAGCATGTAAGGTTTCAGTAAGCTTCTAAAAACCTCGTTTAACTTTTTGATTGTTATGGTTAATTAATTCTTACTTTTTAATTTTTTGGCTTTTTTCTATCCATGATTTAATGAAAGCCGTAAGCTCTTTGTAAGGTTGTCTTGGTATATTAGACGCTGAGAATTTTCTCGATAAAGGTATGTGAATTGAATAAACGAACCGCCATGTTCATTACTAGCATTTTGTTGATAACCGGATCGCCAAATCTGGTGTTGGCTAATTGTGAAGTAAAGCCATCCGCCAGTTCGTTTTTTAAATTTATGAAAGGCATGAAAGCAAAGGCGAAAAGTGCAGGGGAAACCTTGTTGAAAGCGTCTGCAGGAACAAGTGATTGTCAGCCCTCTTTTGAGTTGAAGGTTTTAGACGCACGAGGTCGAGTAGTGACCAGAGTCTACAATGCTGACACTTTTGAGCTGCTTGCTGAAGATAAACCTTTGCATACTGGTAGCTCGAGCTCTGATAGAGATAACAGTAACCAAAATAAAAGTGGCAGTTCAAGCGGAGGGGCATCTAGTGGCAGTGGTGATCGAGACGATGATAATGACGATGATGACGATGATGATGGCGACGACGATTAAATGAGAGCACTAATAGTAGAAGACAACATTCAAGCAGCAGGACAAATCTCAGATTCGTTGTCTGGGCATGGATTCATCGTGGATGTGACTCATGATGGCAATGATGCTTGGTTTCATGGTGACACTGAAGATTATGACATTGCTATTTTAGATCTTGGGTTACCGGGAAAAGATGGGCTGAGTGTTTTGATGGAGTGGCGACGTTCCGGTAATAAAATGCCCGTTATTATCCTTACCGCAAGAGATACATGGCGCGAGAAAGTTACGGGTCTTCGAGCTGGGGCTGATGATTATTTGGTCAAGCCATTTGAAATGGAAGAATTGCTTGCGCGAATTGAAGCGCTTGTTCGTCGATCAAATGGTCACGCCAGTTCCGTTTTAAAGTGCGGACAAATTGAACTTGATACCTCTACGCAACGAGCAACCTTAAAAGGGGCACACCTTGACCTTAGCTCTCTTGAATATCGATTGCTCGCCTATCTCATGAACCATCAAGGTGAAGTCGTATCAAAGTCCACATTGACCGAACATCTTTATCAGATGGACTTCGAGCACAATTCTAACGTGATTGAGGTGTTAGTGAATCGGGTTCGCAAGAAAATGGGAACAGGACACATTCAAACGCGCCGCGGATTGGGGTATCAGTTGAATGAGCAAGACTAGCCCATCACTGACACGAAAAGTTCTAAAGGCGGCACTCTGTTGGTATTTGATTGCCCTTTTGATGGTAGGTGGAATCTTACTGGCTTTATTTGAATTCTATATCCAAAAGCGATTTGACGAAGGAATTCAATCTCAATTGCATGATTTAGTCGCAGCAACCGAGGTGACAGCGAGTGGAAAGCTAGATTTGCTGTGGCAACCGAATAGCCCTCGATTTAACCAGCCATTATCAGGTTGGTACTGGCAGATTCTCGGGCAAGATAATGAAGTACTTCATCAGTCATTATCACTATACAGCGACTTGCCGACGCCACTTACCACGTTTGATGGTGACCAGCGCTACCATTGGGGCGAATTCGACGGACCACTGCAAAAACTGCGCTCTGGAATTCAAACCATTCAGTTCTCTAATGCCGATTTGCGATTGCAGTTTATTGTTGCAGGCCCTGTCTCAAACATTAATCGAGATGTACTAGCCTTTGCGCAGCCGCTGTTTGGTATTTTGGTGTTGCTTGCAGCTGTGATGGGGTATTCGTTGTTTCGTCAAATACGAATCCTTTTAAACCCAGTGACAGAGTTGGGTGAAGAAATTGCAGGAATTCGTCAAGGAAAACAAACGGAAATTAGCCGGACGCTACCAAAAGAGTTGCAAGAGGTCGTGAATGAGTTAAATGGCTTACTTCAACACAATAGTGCAATTCTAGAGCGCTCTAGACTGCAAGCGTCTAACCTAGCGCATGCATTGAAGAATCCTCTCTCGGTATTGCGAAATGAATTGAAAAAGCTTGATGCTAATTCAGTTGATGTGATGGCCGAACAGCTAGATAAGTTATCGCAGAACGCTCAAACACATCTTTCACGTGCCCGATTGGCTGGGTCGATGAATCATCTCGCTAGTCAAACCAATATTGCAGAAAGCTTGAGTGACATTCTTTTCTCTATGGAGCTGCTTTACAAAGACAAAAGCATCGACTTGAGTTTCCGTTGTCATTCCGAACTGTATTTTAAAGGCGACCAACATGACTTAGAGGAAGTGTTAGGAAACGTAATAGATAACGCCTGTAAATGGTCGAGAGGAAAGGTGTTTGTTGATGTCAGCGCATTTGAATATCAAGTGACAATTCAAGTGGATGATGACGGCTTAGGTATTTCAGAACAAAACAAAGATTCAGTGTTCAAGCCAGGGCAGCGTTTAGATGAGACAACGGAAGGCTCCGGTCTTGGGCTTCACATCGTACAAGACGTTGTTTTGTTGTATGGCGGAACAATATCGCTCCACGATTCACATCTTGGCGGTGCATGTTTTCAGATTCTACTTCCAGGAGGTTACCTCGATGAAAAGGAATAACATGAAAGGAAAGGTCATTCGAGGTGTATTGGTTGCCAGTGTTGGCTTGCTGATGTCTGGGTGTCAACTTCTATCTTCCCAGTCAAAAATTGAAAAGGTCTCTCGCGAAGTTAAACAATCACATGCACAAAATGTGGCTGAAATAAGTGACCACCTTGATCTGTATTTGAGCCAAACAAGTCGCGAACGATTTCTAAAACAAGTGACGAGTGCGCTTGAATCGCCATCAGAAACCCCTTTTGTTGGAAAAGACAAACATACTTATGCCTCTTGGACCATTAAAGCTAAGGAGCAAGATTGGCAAGCTATTGAGGTCAAACGCCCGACAGAAATAGGTGTTGTCACGGATGCTGATTTGGTTTTTATGGACATCCCTTATCGCTCCAACACAAAGCTTAATCTCAGGGGAGAACCTGGAACTCATGGGGAAAAGCTTGGCGTATTGAGCAAAGGTGAAGTGTTCAATTCGATGGCTCAAGTACTTGAAGAACCTTGGTATCTGGTCGAACAGAAAGGCGTCATTCGAGGCTATGTTCACAAGGATTATGTGACGACCAATGTAAGAAGTCGAAGTATCATTGCCACTCAGCCTAATCCGTTACTTTATCCTTACCATGACAAACAATCAGAGCATAAAACGGACGTACCAATTGAAGGGGTTTTAGGGATATATATATGCCGGAACCTGAATTATGAGATCCGCAAGAATGAAGACGTACTCGAAGGAAGTTTCAAAGCGTGTCGCAAGCAAAAAAACGTTTGGTACATCGAAACTCCAGAAGTTCGCGGAGGAACGAGCTAGCCTAGTCGAGCCGTTTTATTCGAACCTGACAGGAAGCTTACAGCGTTAATCAGCTTTCTGTCAGGCATTGAGTCTTAATATGTTGCCCATTGAACTTACCTACAAGGCAATATGATTATGTACTCTATTTTATCAATCCGTCACACCTTACTCAGTTCTTGTTTACTTGCGAGCTGTTTCTCTGTCTCTGCTGAAATTTCTCTAGTTGATGAAGAGACATATCAGGCAGAGTTATACGGCAAAGCCAAAATATTAGCACGTTACCAAAGTACGTCTTCCCAGTTTAAATTGACCGATGACCGCTCACGAATAGGTGTGAAAGGTCATTGGGATCTAGAACAAGCCAGACTCTACTCAACATTTGAAGTAGGAACCCACCTAAATACGAATGCCGATGATTTACTTTCTGTCCGATTGTTTTACGCAGGGCTTAGAACAGACAGCGGAAGAGTAGATTTTGGTAAACAAGAAGCACTGATTCACAATCTGGATAACTATGATTTTACGAATAAGCTTGGTGGTGCCGCCCATATTACTCGTGAGTCTCTGGGAAATAAGCGAAATGAAAACACGCTATCTGTTAGAACGGATGTAGAAGATTGGCGGTTAATGGCGCAGTACAACTTTTCCAGAAACGTCGATCAATCCGTTAGGCTTGGTGTGGGAAGTCAATCTTTGAAAACAAAAGAAAAACGCATCAATAATGGTTGGTCTACTGCTGCTCAATACCGTAACCGAGATCTAGACTTACAGGTACGTGGCGCTCTACAAGTGACTACGTTTGAGAACAATGCTCGCTCTACCAGTGTCGGTATAACGGTTGTTAAGAAGAACGATTTGTATGGAGCGCCAGTTTGGTACGCAGGAACATTAGGACACTATGAATTGGATGATAATAACGAAATTGGTCAAGTTTTTGCTGCGGGTGCAAGCGTGAAGTTTCAAGTTCATCAAGGTTTCAATACCTATTCCACAATTGAAAACTTAACAGGATCTGACGTGTTGTCAGGTGGAAAAGAAACCTCGGCTGCTCTGGGATTAGAGTTTGTTGGTTTTGAGAATACCAAGCTGTATACCGAAGCTCAACGCTCTTGGTTTGATGAACAAAAGACTGAGCGATGGCAAGTTGCTTTGGGAGCACATTATCAGTTTTAGATAACGATAAATTTATGTCTGACAGTCAGTGTTAGAGCAAAGTTAACGTGGACTGTCATCGAAATACAAACATCTCGTCACTTAGCTGTCACCTGCTTCACCTAATTTCTAATCAGGAAATAGGAAAAGAGGGAATGGGCTATGCGTTCTATCGAACCCATTGCCAGATTCGATCTGGCATTTTCAAGTTTTTGCTTACAACACCGGTTTAACTTACAAGTAGCAAGAATCAGTAAAGCTGTCTCTCGGAGTGGAGATGGGCACTTCTACGCCGTACTAGGTATCGTGCTTTGGTTGTTCGATTCGATGTCTGGAGGAGAATTCCTTACCGCAGGGTTGATGGCATTTGCATTAGAGCTTCCCATCTACTGGGTATTAAAAAATAGCTTTAAGCGACGACGCCCTCAAGAATTAAGTAATCTGCTCACTGCTTTTATCACCCCTTCTGATCGTTACAGTTTGCCGTCTGGGCATACTGCGGCTGCATTTGTAATGGCGACTCTGATAGGGGAGTTCTATCCCAGTTTCTACCTAATAGCCGTTATATGGGCTTCATTTATTGGGCTTTCTCGCATTCTTTTAGGCGTTCATTTTATTACAGACGTGGTTATCGGAGCAGGGCTTGGTCTTGTGTGTGCAAAAGCCGCGCTACTGACTTTGAGTTAGAGGGTACGTTGGATCATGAGAATTCTTTACGGTGTTCAAGGCACGGGGAACGGCCATATTGCGAGAGCGAGAGCGATGGCTAATGCGTTCGAAGAACAGAATATCGATGTGGATTTTCTGTTTTCAGGGCGAGATAAAGACAAATATTTTTCCATGGAGTCTTTTGGTGATTATCAAACCAGAAATGGGATGAGCTTTATCACCAGCAATGGAAAAATTAATCTTACGCAAACCATACTTAAAAACAGCTTATTCAACATAAAGAAAGAAATCGATGAATTAGATCTGAGTGGGTACGACGTGGTGATCAATGATTTTGAACCCGTATCTGCTTGGGCTGCCAAAAAGCAAAACGTGCCTTGCATAGGGCTTAGCCATCAAAACGCGTTCCGCTATCAGGTTCCAATAAAGGATTCTCGTTGGTTCGATCACTGGATAATCCACTATTTTGCGCCAACAAGTATTCCTATCGGGTTGCACTGGTATCATTTTGATCAACAAATTTTACCACCCATTGTTCATACAACTTCTGGCTTATCTGAAGAAGTCGGTGCATCCATATTGGTGTACCTACCATTTGAGTCCTTAGGCGATATTCAAGAGTTACTTGATAGGTTCAGCCATCAGCACTTTGATTGCTATCACCCAGGTGTTGAGCAAACCCATGTATTGGAAAACATCACTTTTCATCCTCTTTCTCACGAGCGATTTCAAAGTAGCTTGAAATCGTGTTCTGGAGTGATTGCTAATGGTGGCTTTGAATTACCTTCCGAGGCACTAACACTAGGGAAAAAACTGTTACTTAAACCTTTAAAAGGTCAATTTGAACAGCAAAGCAATGTTGCTACTTTAGAGCACTTAGGGCTGGCATCGGCAATGGAATACCTTGACCCTACCGCTGTGCGCAACTGGCTCGATGAACAAAGTGCGGAAAAAGTGATCTATCCAGATGTCGCCGCTTCAATTGTGAACTGGATTATGCAGGGGCGATGGGATTGCGTTCAAGAATTGTGGTCTTTGCTTTGGGAACAGGTGGATTACCCGAGTTACGCAACGATTCAAGGCTAGATAAAGCACAATTAATTCTCGCTGAACCAAGTATCTTGTGGCAACTTGGTTATATACGTTAATGGGAGAGGACGTACAATAGTGACCTCTTAAAATGCCTCTTCCTATTAACAATTCAGCTCGAAAGCTCGATTCCTTCCTGTATCATTTCTGCGACATCCTCATCTCAATTATTATCAAAAGAAGTGTTTTAGCTTTTTTTATGCTGCTCATATCTTATTGATTAATAATATTAAATCATTTAACAGGCTAAAAAATGATAATTTAATATTAAACCACTTGTCCTACCCGTGGTATTTAGGGATATTCTTGAAAAGAGCGAAAGCATTAGTGCAGTAAATACCAATCAAAGGCTTTCGAATAACCGAGGCTAATGCCTATTTTAAAGAACTATTGATATAAGTGAGAGGCAACCCAATGTCGAATAGGATTGAAGCAAGTCAAGCTGTAGCAGGTTATCGAATGGAATCGACATTACGTGGAGTGGACCTAAATTTACTCACCGTCTTTGATGCAGTAATGCAAGAGCAGAACATTACTCGTGCAGCGCACAATTTAGGCATGTCACAACCTGCCGTGAGCAACGCAGTATCACGTTTAAAGAATATGTTTGATGATGAATTGTTTATGCGTCATGGGCGAGGGATTCAACCCACCCAGCGTGCTCGTCAGCTATTTGGTCCTGTGAGACAAGCACTTCAGCTGATCCGCAATGAGTTACCGGGTTCGGTATTTAACCCAAAAACATCGTCTCGCCTTTTCCGTCTAGCAATAAGCAGCCCTTGTGATGTTCGATTTGCACCTGCAATCATGAGTACCATTGCTAAGCAAGCGCCAGTGATTCAGTTGCAAATGGAGTCCGATGTCGATAACGAATTAGCGGAAAAAATGCGTTTTCAAGAAGTGGACTTTGTCATCAACTATGAACGCTTCGAGGAAGTGGGCTATTCGAGCACAGAAGTTTTTAGTGATGAATTGGTTGTTGTAGCATCATCTTCTCATCCGCGCATTGGTAACGATATTTCTATCGAAGAACTCCAATCTGAAATGCATGCAACATTATCAAAAGTGAATGGCGTACGATGCTTCTCAGAGCAAGCCTATAAGAACTTAGATTGCCGCAGCGCATATCAAGGAACAAGCTTAAGCAATATTCTCTACGTTGTAAGCCAATCTGAATTGATTTCAATTGCACCGAAATGGTTAGTTGAGAACGCTGTGAATTTGCAAAACTTGAAAGTGCTGGATCTCCCCATGTCAAACAAGTCAATTTCGGGTTACTTAAGCTGGCATGAATCCAGTGAGAAAGACAAAGCACACATCTGGATGCGTGATCAGCTAATGATGATTTGCGGTGAAACGGTCGCAACTCGTTAAAAAAACGAAGTACTACGCCGGCATTGTCCGGCGTTTTTTTTATCTCAATTTTGGATTTGAAAAGGAACGTAAAGTACAGGGTATGTGCAGGATATGAGTTTTTACAATTAATGTGGCAAAGCTTGGTCTACATCAGTTGCCTTTTTTAATCGCGCTTGTAAACTTGGGCGGCTTATTCAGCTTACATGTGTTTACTCAAAATACCATGCGGTCGACGAGATAACACATGATTCAGCTAAGCTGCATAGAACGTAGCTGGCGAAATGGCAAAGGAGATGCCATTCATCCGAGCCTAAGTTAGGAAACAGAGGCGCTGTTAGAGGTAAATAAAGACATGTTGAATAAAGACTTTCACATCGTAAAGTGCATTCGAGAACGAATTGCGCAAGGTGGAGCCAAAACAGCGCTCAAACACAAAGTCTCGGACAAATGGGAAAGCATCAGTTGGAAATCATTTGGTGAGCAAATTGATTCGCTTTCTCTCGCGTTATTGTCGCAGGGTATCGACGTCCAAGACAAAGTGGGGATCTACTCCAACAATATGCCTGAGTGGACAATTGCCGATATAGGCACGTTACAACTCCGCTGCGTTACCGTTCCTATTTACCCAACAAATACCGCCGCCCAAGCTGCATATATCCTAGACAATGCCGATGTAAAAGTTCTATTTGTTGGCGAGCAAGAGCAATATGATGCTGCACTATCCATATTTGATCAGTGTTCACAGCTTGAGCTTATCGTTGCCATGTCGAAGGACATTGAGATCGTTGAAGGATCTAACAGCCTGAGTTGGGATACTTTCATGTCACTGGGGCAGGAACATGCGAGTGATGAGCTTGGCCAGCGATTAGACGATATTGATTTAGATGACCTAACAACCCTTATCTACACTTCTGGTACAACAGGCCAGCCAAAAGGCGTGATGCTGACCTATTCGAACATAGCGGCGCAACTTGAAGGGCATGACCGTCGACTAGGCTTGACGCCAAAAGACGTATCACTGTGTTTTCTTCCTTTATCGCACGTATTTGAGCGAGCTTGGACATTTTATGTGCTTTATAAGGGGGCAGTGAACTGCTACCTAAAAGACACCATGCAAGTGCGAGAAGCGCTTGGAGACATTCGCCCTACGGTAATGTGCGCCGTCCCTAGGTTTTACGAGAAAATATTCTCTGCCATTCACGAAAAAGTATCCAAAGCGCCTGTTATTCGAAAGGTACTATTTACTTGGGCTGTCAACATGGGCGCAAAAATGGCAGAGTGCAAGCGCACCAATACCCAACCTTCGTTCATGTTAAAACGTAGCCACAAACTGGCTGATAAATTGGTTTTAAGTAAACTTCGCGCATTGCTTGGTGGAAACATCAATTTTATGCCGTGTGGTGGTGCCAAGTTAGATGAAACCATAGGTCGCTTTTTCCATGCTATTGGTATTAACGTTAAGCTCGGCTATGGCATGACTGAAACAACAGCAACGGTTTCGTGCTGGGCTGATGGTACGTTTGATCCTGACTCCATTGGAACTTCAATGCCGGGCGCTCAAGTGAAGATAGGCGAGAACAATGAAATCTTAGTTCGCGGACCTATGGTTATGAAAGGGTATTACAAGCTACCGGAAGAAACCGCTAAAACGTTTGATGAGCACGGGTTTCTGAAGACGGGTGATGCAGGTACGTTTGATGATAAAGGCAATTTATTCATTACCGACAGAATTAAAGAGTTAATGAAAACGTCAGGAGGCAAATACATAGCGCCTCAAATGATCGAAGGTGCGATAGGAAAAGATCACTTTATTGAACAGATTGCTGTAATAGCGGATACACGAAAATTTGTGTCAGCTTTGATCGTACCTTGTTTTGATTCCTTAGAAGAATACGCTAAAGAACTGAATATCAAATACCAAGATAGAATGGAGCTCATCAAGCACTCTCAAGTCGTTGAAATGTTCGAAAGTCGCCTAGCTGAACTTCAAAATGAATTGGCGAAGTTTGAGCAAGTGAAAAAATTCACATTGCTTCCAAAAGCGTTTTCTATGGATTCTGGCGAGCTAACTCCAACACAGAAACTTCGTCGAAAAGTGATTAACGATCGATATCAAGACGAAATAGAAGAAATGTATACGGACTTTCCCTATAAAAAGTAATTATGCGTTACTTTTCTTTCAAAAATAGCCTGCACTTTTGCAGGCTTTTTTTTGTTATTAAGGAATATTATTTTCACATTTATTTATAAAATTATCCTCGTAAGGTTTAATAATATCTTATTGTTTTAAGTGTCAATTTATAGTTTTCGAGTCATATCAAAAAATCAAAATAAATAATATTACGATTGAAGTGTGTGGAGTACTATTTGCGCAACGTTAACTTGAGTAAAAACTATGAAGTTTATAAGAGTTTTTTCTTATTTGATTATTTTACTAATCTCATTCGGTAGTTATAGCAATATGTTAGATTTTTTAAAGCCTTATTCTTACATACTGTCACCAGACGTTTCTGGTGTAGTCACTAAAACTGGTGAAGTTTATCAAGGACTCAAAATCACATTGGATGTGGAATACGGTGACAGCTATTTCACTTTTGACTCTGTGACAGATGAGTTTGGACGTTTTTCTTTCGATGAAGTCATTCTACACCGTTGGACTAAACCATTTAAGCTTAATAATAATGTTGTCGCAATTAGAATCTTTACTAATTTCAATGGAGTAGAAAAGCAATTGTGGGGTTCATATATTGGTAAGTTAAGCCCTATGCAGTTCATTGTAGATAACTTAAATGATTTAGAGTGCGATATAGATAGTGATAAGTACCAATTCGAATTTGAAAATGAAAAAAAAGATGCAATTCCATACAGCGTCTATGGAATATGTAACCTTAAAGGATATATAGAAAAATTTAATAAGGATAATAAGTAATGTCTACGTTAACGCCTAAGCTAGCTTCAAGAATTGCTCATATCCCTTATCAACTTCTTTTACATCGTGGACCTTTAGATATACATACATCTGTAGAAGAAAACTTTTCTTTTGATCGAGCAACCCGAAGTTACGAAGGCAAAACTGGTGGGGTGCTTGGGTTCATTGGAATTGGCTCTCGTACTGAAGGTTTTGCATTAGTTGGGATTGGGAAAGGGAAATATAAAGATGAACTAGTTATATCCGTTCGAGGAACTAAGCGAACCAACGACTGGATAACTAATTTGAACATTGGCTTAAAGGGGGCACCTAATGGAGCTACTGGTCACGCAGGATTTATTAATACTTTTCATTCGCTAAGACCCAAAATAAAAAGTTTTTTGTTATCCCAGAAAAGATTGCCTAAGCGAGTACATTGTGTTGGTCACAGCCTCGGAGGGGCTTTGGCTTCACTTTTTGCTGACTGGCTAAAAGCTGAGTTTTCTATTCGAGTAAACCTGTATACATTTGGTGCACCTCGTGTAGGGCAGGAAGTATATGCTCGTAAATCTGAACACGCAAACGACAAAATTTTCCGTTGTACTCACGGGGCTGATCCCGTTCCAATGATACCACTTTGGCCCTTTCAACACGCACCGTTTACTGGCAAGGAATATCGCTTAGACAACAGTTCTGGAATTAATGCTGGAACTCATGGTATGGGACCTGAAGATAACCCAGGGTATGTAAACACTGCCAAAAGTGAGGACTGGCACTCCTTAAGAGTCCGCTCTAACCAATTTCTTAACAAACCTGTACGATTGAAATTTAAAGATAGAAATCAAGCGACATTTACCGAGCATTGGGCGGATAAACTTAGTGCTGCATTGAAGACATTGTTGAAAGATGCCGGTTATTATACGGTTGTAAAAGCGCAAGCTAGAATATCAAGTGGTCTGACATTTTACGATAAACTTGCACAATGTATAGAAAAGGTTGCAGCAGCATCTGAAAAGCTAGCAGATCAAGCGATAGGCCTATTGGGACATATGTTGGTTTTTGTTGGTCGATCTGTAACGAAAATTGCAAACCTGACGGCTAAATACATTCGGTGGGTTTTTGATGTAACATTAAAGAAGCTTTATAACGCTGCTCATCGCGCTATAGATTCACTCGATTAAGCAGTAATACTAACACAGAAACTTCGTCGAAAAGTGATTAACGATCGATATCAAGTCGAAATAGAAGAAATGTATACGGACTTTCCCAATAAAAAGTAATTATGCGTTACTTTTCTTTCAAAAATAGCCTGCACTTTTGCAGGCTTTTTTGATGCCATAAAGCTTATATCTCACCGCTGAGAATCATAGTTTGTTACAAGTGTAAAAAATATTCGGTTTAAATTTCGCTAAATATAAGCCTTTTACGTTGTATGGTTTCATCTTTATGATTTTATAGGCTGCCAATTAAGTGATTAGCAACATATTGGCAAAAAAGCGTTAAATGAGCGATTAGACAGCCAGCTTCATTCGGATGTAAAGTTCGAATGTGATCTTTTTGTTGGTTATGACTGACAAAAAGCACATAGATGAAAAATTGGAAGAATTTCGAATAGGCTACGAATAAGCCCTAGACTATGTGATATCAAACTCAGCAGTTGACCTTACTGCAAGGCGTTTGATAAGGAGAAAATATGGCAATGTTGTCCGGCGCAGAGATGGTTGTGCAATCTCTGATAGAAGAGCAAGTTGATCAGATCTTCGGTTACCCAGGTGGTTCCGTACTTGATATTTACGATGCTCTGCATGCAAAAACTGAACAAATCAAACACGTATTAGTACGACACGAGCAAGCCGCCACCCATATGGCTGATGGTTACGCTCGTTCTACCGGTAAACCCGGTGTAGTACTGGTATGTTCTGGTCCTGGTGCTACTAATACCGTAACGGGTATTGCGACCGCATACATGGACTCTATCCCAATGATTGTCATTTCTGGTAACGTACCAAATAGTCTGATAGGAAATGATGCCTTTCAGGAGTGCGACATCGTTGGCGTTTCTCGTCCCATCGTAAAACACAGCTTTCTAGTGAAGAAAGCGGAAGATATTCCAGAAACCATCAAAAAGGCGTTTTATATTGCAACGACTGGGCGACCTGGTCCTGTGGTTATTGATTTGCCTAAAGATGTCATGAATCCGCAAATCAAGCTCCCATATAGTTACCCAGAAACGATAGGAATGCGTTCCTATAAGCCAACAACGTCTGGTCATAAGGGGCAAATCAAGAAGGCGCTTAAAGCACTATTAGAAGCTAAGAAGCCAGTGTTATACATTGGTGGTGGTGCGGTTATTTCTGAAGCGCATGAGCATATATTTAAGCTGACTGAGGCATTGAATTTACCCGTCGTCAGTACGCTAATGGGGCTGGGCGCGTTTCCGGGTACGCACAAGAATGCACTCGGTATGTTGGGAATGCACGGGCATTATGAAGCCAATATGGCAATGCACAATGCTGACTTAATCTTTGGTGTGGGTGTGCGTTTTGATGATCGCACGACCAATAACCTTGAGAAATATTGTCCCGACGCCAAAATAATGCACATTGATATCGATCCGTCGTCTATCTCTAAAAATGTGAAAGTGGATTTACCCATTGTAGGCTCAGCGGAGAAAGTGCTGGAAACGATGGTTAAGTTGCTTGTTGAGCAAGATAAGTCCAATGACGAAGCAGCGTTAGAGCAATGGTGGAGCGAGATTAAAGTATGGCAAGACAGAAACTGTCTCGCCTATGAAAAGTCACCAGAATGCATCAAGCCCCAACAAGTCATTGAAACTTTGCACAAGCTAACAAATGGTGATGCTTATGTAGCGTCAGATGTTGGTCAGCATCAGATGTTTGCTGCGCTTTACTATCCGTTTAATAAGCCACGTCGCTGGATCAATTCAGGTGGCTTGGGAACGATGGGCTTTGGTTTGCCAGCTGGTATGGGGGTGAAATTCGCCAATCCAGATGAAGAAGTGGTCGTGGTAACCGGTGATGGCAGCATCCAGATGAATATCCAAGAGCTTTCTACAGCGCTTCAATATGATATCCCGGTCAAAATTATTAACCTAAATAACCGATTCCTTGGCATGGTTAAGCAGTGGCAAGACATCATTTATCAAGGTCGTCATTCTAACTCTTACATGAGTTCTGTTCCCGATTTTGCTGCAATCGCAGAAGCTTATGGTCACGTTGGTATTCGTATCTCTTCCCCAGACGAACTGGAGTCAGGCTTGCAAAAAGCACTGGATATGAAAGACCGACTGGTATTTGTCGATATCAGTGTCGATGAGACTGAACATGTATACCCAATGCAAATTAAAGGCGAGGGTATGGATAAGATGTGGCTAAGCAAGACGGAGAGAACCTAATATGAGACATATACTTTCACTACTACTGGAAAACCAGCCGGGTGCTTTGTCTCGTGTTGTGGGATTGTTTTCTCAGCGCGGATACAACATTGAATCGCTGACAGTTTCACCTACAGATGATGAGACGTTATCTCGTTTGAACATCACAACCACTTCAAGTGAAATGCAACTGGAACAAATTCAAAAGCAATTGCACAAATTGATCGATGTTCTTAAGGTGCAAGAGGTTACTGATCTTGAGCACGTAGAAAGAGAGCTCATGTTAATTAAGGTGAAGGCCGACGGCTTTGCGCGTGCAGAAGTGA
The DNA here is from genome assembly GCF_002933855.1 of Vibrio penaeicida. Classification (GTDB taxonomy): domain Bacteria; phylum Pseudomonadota; class Gammaproteobacteria; order Enterobacterales; family Vibrionaceae; genus Vibrio; species Vibrio penaeicida_A. The sequence continues at coordinate 87,047 of NZ_BFAQ01000015.1, read as the reverse complement.
AACGAACTGCGGATATTTTCCGAGGTCAAATCGTCGACGTCACAGCCTCTCAGTACACAGTTCAGATGGCAGGAACAAGTGAGAAATTAGACGCATTTATCAACGCGTTGACCGAAGTTACGGAAGTTATTGAAGTTGCTCGAAGCGGTGTGGTCGGAATTGCGCGAGGCAAGCATTCGTTGAAAGCGTAACCAATTGTATCTTTGAGGCAAGCCACTTCTTTAGAGAAGTGGCTTTTTTGTTATATTGCACCTTCTCAAGGTGGTCTGATCTCATAGCTTTTATGGTTTGTATAAAAATCAAGCGGATCTAACCTGTTTATAGAGTTTGGTTATATACTTGCAGACAGCGTATTTTCGTTTCGTCGTGTAATGGTTCGGTTATTGGTTTGAGGTCGTCAGTGAAAGTAAAAAATCTTGTTATTTACATTGCTCTCACTTGCCTTATTTTGTCTACTGGTGCAGCGCTTATGTATCACAAGCGATATAATCAATTGGTGGATCAGCATGTCGATCAATTGATAAGCCAATCCAAGCACCAGATGGCCTTTTCTGAACGAGAACTCAATGAGATCGAAGTCCAACTGCGTGCGACGATGGAGCTGCTACGAGGTAATCGTTTCTTATACGACTATGTCGAATATCCTATTCAAAGTCGGCGAGTGTTGGTTGAAGAGCTATGGATGTCGATAGCGTCTAGCCAGCAATGGTTTAAAAGTATTTATTACATGGATAATAAAGGAAAAGAATCAATCGCCGTTGATTTCTCTTTTCAAGCAAGTAGTGCTCAGGCTAGACATCATTTAGAGGACCATAAAAATACCCCTCTCTTTCAATTCTCAGAGTCTTTAAACGCCAACGATATTGCCACTTATGGATTAACGATCCGAGCTATGGAGCATGTCGAAGAATCCAGTTTCAGTCCAGTTCTTGAAATAGTTACCCCCATCTATTCTTTAGGGGAACGTGCAGGCTATCTTGTCTTCGTTTTGGATGTTTGGTTTTTGATGTCAGTGATCGAATATTCACCCAGTTCGCAATTGATGCCAGAGGTCGTCACCAAAGATGGAGACTATTTAGTGAGTAAAGATCGTCAGAAACTCTTTGGTTTTCTATTACCAGACAGGCAGAAATACAATCTTTCGGTAACTCACCCAGAAGCTTGGCAGAAAATAAAGAACAGCAGACATGGCCACGCCATTGAAAACGGTAATCTATTTGTTTTCTACCAAGTAGAATTCTTTAAAGAAGGCGAAGTTAAGCTACTTATAGAAGTGAAACAAGATCAACTTGAAGAAGGCATTAAGCTGCAAACTTCCAATTTAGTGAAGCAGTTTACTTATGTATTAGTGTGGATTTTCTTATTTGCCATTCCTACGGCGTATTTTATTTACCTTTATAAGAAACGTAACCTAGAAAGTAAGTTAGCTATTGCAGCTCTGCATGGCATGTCGGCGGTGATCATTGCGGATAAGCGCCACCGAATTATTCAGGTGAACACAGAATTTGAGAATTTGTCGGGCTTTACGAATAATGAAGTGGTTGGGCGAAATGCACTTAAATTGTTATGTGGAAAACACAGTAATGATCAGATCATTGAAATAGCGGAAGGGTTGAAAGGCTTTGGGTTTTGGGAAGGAGAATTAGAAAATAACAAATCCTGTGGTGATAGCTTTATTAGCTTAACGCGAATTCAATCTATTGACTCTGAAAATGCTCGTTCGAAATATTACATTCTTTCACTGTTTGATATTACAGAGCGTAAACACCTTGAAGAGCAGTTGCGCCAGCTGAGTGAGAGAGATGCACTGACGGGGTGTTGGAATCGAAGGAAGTTTGATCAAGAGTTGTTTAAACAAACTCGGTTGGTTGAGCGTTATTCTTCCCCATCTTGCTTGGTATTAGTGGATATCGATCATTTCAAACGTGTAAATGATCAGTTTGGTCATGATGAGGGTGATAGAGTTATCCAAAGTGTTGCAAGTTCTATGGAAGGGCAATTGAGAGAAACAGACTTTTTAGCTCGAATTGGCGGCGAAGAATTTGCCATTATTTTGCCGAATACACAGGTTGAGCAAGCAGAAGTACTGATGAACCGACTGAGAATCTCTATAGAACTAGAGTCATCTAACCGAGTGACGGTGAGTGCTGGCGTAACAGATGTGTGCAGCGATACAAAACGTTCTTATAAATACGCGGACATCGCACTGTATGAATCAAAAACTCAGGGGCGAAATAGGGTCTCAGTGTGTTTGAGTAACGATGATATCGCTTAACAAATCGAAATCGATATCCAGTATTTTGAGTGAGAAACAAATAAAAACGCTGAGCCATGGCTCAGCGTTTTCGTATAAAAAAGAGGGCTTATTCTTCTTCAGGCAAAACGGATTCGATTTTGCGTTGAGTATTGTCCAGGTGCTTGTCCATAACTTGAAGCGCTTGCACTTCGTTTTTGGCTAGAACCAGTTTCATTAAGCTTTCATGTTCGTCAACATTAATGAAGGTATTTGACTCAAATTTGTCTGAGTTTAATGCAACATAACGGTAACGCTTGATTTGATTATCGAGCTCAAGGAAAAAACCATACATGGTATGGGCATCAGAACCTTCTAGCAATGCAGTATGGAAGCGTTGATGGCGCTCTTCCCATTCTGAATTGTCGAATGCATTTTCCGTGTGTTGTATACGGGAAAGTTTATGGAATGCAGACAGTACTTCCAGTTCCCAGTTTTCGTCACCTTGCTGAATTGCCTTTTTAAGCAAATGGACCGACGCAATTTTCATACTTTCAAATAAATCAGACAGTTCACTTTGAGTTACTGAAGAGACCCAGCAACCTTTTTGTGGTTCTAGTCGGACGTATTTCTTCCAAGAAAGCTGAACTAATGCTTCACGAATAGGTGAAGCTCCTACTGCGTATTTGTCCTTGAGTTCTGCTACAACTAGTTTTTGACCAGGGATTAGAATGCCATTTAAGATATCTTGGCGAATCATTTTTGACACTTTGTCAGTCAGAGTGGGGCTAGACACGATATCCTCATTAGTACTTCAATTGCATAATTATTGTAGTAGGCTTTTCGCACTGAGCTCACATTTAAATGTGTCTCACTTTTAACCACATACAGTTCAGTATGTTGAATAATACGCCATGCGGATTAATGGGGCAAGCTTGTTTCATAAAAAAAGAGGGCTTAAGCCCTCTTTTTATCAGATGTTAACTGTTTGATCTTACAGAACGTGTACAGATGCTGTGTTTGTTGTACCGGATGCAACTAATGCGCCTGATACCATAACAACGATGTCACCTTTTTTACCAAGACCAGATTCAAGCGCGAGCTCTTTACCGCGTACATAAAATGCATCGGTGTTGCTGATTTCTTCAACAACTACTGGCGTAACACCTTTAGTAAGAACAAGCTGAGCAGCAGTCTTAGTGTTCGTTGTCAGAGCAAGAATGTTCGCAGTAGGGAAATATTTACGTACTGAACGAGCAGATTTACCGCCTTGCGTCGCAACAACAATAAGTGGTGCCGCTAGTTTTTCAGCTGTGTCTACTGCGCCTTTACATACTGCTTCAGTGATACGAAGACGAGGGCTGTCTAAACGAGAACCTAGCTCAGCTTCTAACGCTGAATCCGTACGGTTCGCGATTTGAGCCATGATCGTTACTGCTTCAACAGGGTATTTACCTTTCGCAGTTTCGCCAGAAAGCATAACAGCATCAGTACCATCCATTACTGCGTTGGCAACATCGCCTGCTTCCGCACGTGTAGGACGTGGGTTGTTGATCATAGAATCAAGCATTTGAGTGGCAGTGATAACCATCTTACGAGCGCGGTTACATTTCTCGATCATCATTTTCTGAGCGAAGATAACTTCTTCTGCAGGGATCTCTACACCTAGATCGCCACGAGCAACCATGATGCCATCAGAAAGCTCAAGGATTTCGTCAAAGTTATCAACACCTTCTTGGTTTTCGATCTTAGAGATGATGTGGATGTACTCGCCGCCGTTTGCGTTTAGAAGCTCACGGATTTCACGAACGTCTTCTGCTTTACGAATAAAAGACGCCGCAACGAAATCGACACCTTGCTCACAACCAAACTTAAGATCGGCTTTGTCTTTTTCAGATAGAGCAGGAAGCTTCACAGAAACGCCAGGAAGGTTAACACCTTTGTTTTCACCTAGTGCACCGTTGTTAAGCACTTTACACTTAACTTCAGTTTCTGTAGTTGCGATAACTTCCATTTCGATTAGACCATCGTCTACAAGAATGGTGTTACCAGCTGTTAGATCATTCGCGAAACCTGCGTAAGTCACTGCAACTTTATCTTTGTTGCCAACAACTGTTGCGTCTGTAGTGAAAGTGAATTCTTGACCAGCTACTAGATCAACGTCGTCGCCGTTCTCTAGTTTGATAGTACGAATTTCTGGACCTTTAGTATCAAGAAGAATCGCTAGCTGGTTACCAGTGTCTTTCATTACTTGACGGAAGTTAGCAATGCGGTTGCCGTGTTCTTCGAAGTCACCGTGAGAGAAATTCAGGCGCATTACATTCATGCCTGCATCAACGAGCTCGCGTAGCTTCTCTACTGGTTCAGTTTTAGGGCCAATCGTACAAACGATTTTGGTCTTTTTCATGGAAAATACTCTCCGGTACGTATAGTTGCAATTTTAATTTGGGTGAACCAAAGGAAACGCTCATAAGAAAGAAAATGACAACATTTTCGTAAGTTGTGACTTTCTGTAGCTTTAGACGTCAACGCCCTCTGGTATCGCAAAATCTTTCAACAAGTTTAGGGTGTATCTACCTAAACGATATTGATGTAAGTAAATTTTTGTCTATTTAAATCAGCCTAACTGAAATTGATTGCAAAAAAATAACGTGAATTTCTGTAATTTTTTTTCTTTTAGGGTGCGGATTCTACCACCGAATTTCGTCAATATCACGGGTCTGGGTTGTCTTAGAACAAGGTTTTGATGCAAATTGATTTATTTTTTGCTGTAAAAAAAATAGACAATTATGTTTCAGATCGACTATATTTCTTTCAAAGTGAAACTTTAACTATCGATTCGAAATGTCAAAACGAAATACACAACTAAGAAGACACGCAATATCCAAGCTTGTAGAAGAATCTGGTGAGGTGAGTGTTGAAGCGCTATCTCATCAATTTGAAACCTCCGAAGTCACTATAAGAAAGGATCTAGCAACATTAGAGCAGAGCGGTCTTTTACTTCGTCGATATGGTGGTGCTGTCGCACTGCCAAAAGAAACGGTTCATGATGACTTTCAAAGTAAGGTTTCAGTTCGTAAGGTTAAGTTGGCACAAGCTGCCGCTAAGTTGATAAGAGACCACAATCGAATTGTTATCGACAGTGGGAGCACAACGGGGGCGCTAATTCAGCAATTAAATGAAAAAAAAGGACTGGTTGTCATGACCAATTCACTTAATGTTGCGAATTCTCTCAATGAGCTGGAAAGTGAACCTACCTTATTGATGACTGGAGGGACTTGGGATACACATTCTGAATCGTTCCAGGGGCAGGTTGCGGAATCTGTTTTACGTGCATATGACTTTGATCAGCTATTTATAGGTGCTGATGGTATTGATTTAGAGCGAGGAACAACCAGTTTTAATGAATTACTGGGGCTGAGCAAAGTCATGGCCGATGTGTCTCGAGAAGTTATTGTGATGGTTGAATCTGAGAAGGTTGGACGAAAAATACCAAATCTTGAGCTACCTTGGAAAGAGATAGATGTGCTTGTAACAGACGATCAGGTTAAGGCTGAGTCTGTTGCGATCATTGAATCTCACAACGTTAAAGTTATTCAAGTTAGCTAACTTGCTTGCCAGGTCGAAAGACCCCAAAAAATACTATTAAAAATTGGAGTTACTATGTGTGGAATTGTAGGTGCAGTTGCGCAGCGCGACGTTGCTGAAATTTTGTTACAAGGATTACAAAGACTGGAATACCGAGGGTACGATTCGGCCGGAGTTGCGGTCATTGATACCAATTCTAATATTCAACGAATGCGTAAAGTTGGTAAAGTCCAAAATTTAGCAGACAGCATTGATTTTAACACCTTTTCAGGTGGTACTGGTTTGGCCCATACACGTTGGGCAACGCACGGAGAACCTTCTGAAGCCAATGCACACCCACACATGTCCAATGAACGTATTGCCGTTGTGCACAACGGTATTATTGAAAATCACCAAATTCTGCGAGAGAAACTGAAAGAACTGGGATACCAGTTTCAATCTCAAACCGATACGGAAGTGATAGGTCATTTAGTGGATCTTGAATTAAAGCAAGCGAATTCCCTGATAGATGCTGTTCAAATTGCTGTTAAGCAGCTGGAAGGGGCTTACGGAATGGTTGTCGTTGACCGAGAGCAACCCGATAAATTGGTCGTTGCGCGTTCAGGCAGCCCATTGGTTATAGGGTTAGGGGTTGGGGAAAATTTCTTAGCTTCTGATCAACTCGCTCTTTTGAACGTGACGCGTCGTTTTATCTTCCTTGAAGAAGGGGATGTCGCTGAAATTACACGTCGTAACGTAAATATTTTCGATGTGAACGGAGAATCGGTCGAGAGAGAAGCGAAAGAGTCAACGGTGGAACAAGATGCGGCGGATAAAGGTCAATACCGTCACTACATGCAAAAAGAGATATATGAACAACCTGTGGTTCTCAAAGACACCCTAGAAGGACGAGTCACTGGTAACTCTATTCTTTTAGAATCGTTTGGCGCAAATAGCGCAGACATGTTTAACCAAGTTGAACATGTTCAGATTGTCGCTTGTGGTACGTCATTTAATGCCGGAATGGTAGCAAAATATTGGTGCGAGTCATTGGCAAACGTAAGTTGTGACATTGAAATTGCCTCTGAATTTCGATATCGCCCATTTGTCACTCGACCTAACAGTCTCCTGATTACCCTCTCTCAATCAGGTGAAACCGCTGATACATTGGCAGCGCTTCGCCTCGCAAAAGAGAAAGGCTATCTGGCTGCAATGACGATCTGCAACGTTCCGGGTTCTTCTTTGGTACGCGAATCTGATTTTGCTTTTATGACTCGTGCAGGAGCAGAAGTAGGGGTTGCTTCAACGAAGGCATTTACGACTCAGCTAGCGTCATTGTTGATGTTTGTTACCGCACTGGGTAAGCAAAAAGGAACGATAGACTTCGTTAAAGAAGCGGAGATCGTTAAATCCCTTAATGAACTGCCAGTTCAGCTTGAAAACGCACTGACAAGCAATGCCGTGATTGAATCGCTGGCGGAAGATTTTGCAGATAAGCACCACTCTTTATTTTTAGGGCGAGGTGAATTTTTCCCTATCGCTGTTGAAGCGGCATTAAAGCTTAAAGAGATTTCCTACATTCACGCTGAGGCTTATGCTGCTGGCGAATTGAAGCATGGTCCCCTTGCGCTGATTGATGCAGAAATGCCTGTCATTGTCGTTGCACCAAGTAATGATTTACTGGAGAAAGTAAAATCCAACATTGAAGAGGTGCGAGCGCGTGGCGGGCAACTTTACGTCTTTGCGGATGCAGAAGCGGGCTTTGAAGAAAGCGATGGGTTGAAAATCGTCACTATGCCGCATGTCGACGAGGTGATAGCGCCAATTTTCTATACAGTACCCATGCAGTTGCTGTCTTACCATGTCGCTTTGATCAAAGGGACAGATGTCGATCAACCGCGTAACCTAGCGAAATCGGTGACGGTAGAATAACGGATCATTTCCTAAGTAAACAGAAGAGCCATCTTTAACCCAGATGGCTCTTTCAGTTTCTACCCAATTAACTTACTGGTGCGAGTTTCAAGATAGAGTGGTTTGAGTAAATGAGATTTCGGTATTTAACGACCGCTAGTGAGTTTTTTATATAGGGTGTCTTTTAGATAAGCGCGCTCACTTTTGATTCGGTGCATTTCATCGTCATCAATAGGAGCATTTCTGAGTTCTAATGTTCTTATCTCCTTATCTAAGGCGGTGTATTTTTTGTTTTCTTTCGCAAATTCCGCATCGGACTGCATGAGCTCTACAATTGTTGCTTCCAACTCCGGGAAATCGACGATTAAACTATGATCTTCTCCTAGCATAATTATCACCTTTTTATCTTGTGGCAATGGTCAAAGCGGGATTAGGGTGTAGCTGTTCAACTCATTCCTTGGCAACTTATACCTAAAAATCTGGTAACAACTCCTCGGCAATGCGCTCTAAGGTAATTGGAATATTGGCTTGATTGAAGCGCAAGTTTAACGCCACGTGGTTCATTCCAATTTCTTCCAACGACTTTAAATAGGTACGTAAGTAATTGATCCCCGTTCGAAAGCCTAAATGGATCGGTTCAGGTGCCATGTTCGGGTCGCCTACTAAATCAATGTACAGCGATTGCATAGCCGGTTTATTACTTCCACCATGAGAGAAAATTCGGTCCCGCCAGTCATCTACTATCTTAGCTTGAAGTGAGATGTTTCTGGGATAAGTCATCCACCCGTCTCCATTTTGAGCCAGCCAATCTGGATCTTGTTGACTCGAACCTGTTAACAACATAGGTAAATGAATGCCATTAGGCTTTGGAAGCATGTCTATATCACCGTTTAATTCTCCATATTGATTGGAAAAGCGAGGTTTGGCTTCTGCCATGCTTCTTATGTATTCAAAGCTCCTACGAAATCGAACGCCTCGGTCTTGATGGGGCATGTTTAGTGCTGGGTATTCTTCGGGGCGGTCACCAGACGCGACTCCAAGAAGAAGTCGCCCCTGAGATAGAACATCGATACTCGACGCGGCTTTTGCGACATGGGCCGGGTGGCGAAGAGGCAAAATGATACTAGCAACTCCCAGTGCAATACGTTTGGTCTGCCCTGCTAACATACCAAGGTAAACAAATGGGTCATAGATTTGTCCCACATCGCCAAATGCAGGCACATTGAATGGAACATCACGTAACCACACGGCAGAGAAACCGAGTTGTTCTGCATATTGAATTCGAGCTATGTCATCAGCCATATTAGGTTCGCTTCCAACAGGGTAGGATTCCAATGGAACAACCAATCCGATGCTGAGCTTACCAACTTTAAAAACGGAGTTGTAAGCTTGATTAATCGAAAGGAAATCTTTATTTAGATAGGACTCGCTCATAGTGGCTACTCACTCAACTCTCACATTTAATTGAATGTTAACAATCAATGAAAAAACAGATAATCCATCATTAATGATAATCAGTTTTTAAATTTTATTGATAATGTAAATGAGGAAATGAGGAAATGAGGAAATGAGGAATGGTATTAACATTCCTCATTCTGATTACTCGTAGTTTAAGTAGGCTTTGAGTGAGATATCAGTCCAATCGCGAACTTTCTTAAGATAAATGGCTTGAGACTGAATGATTTCTTTTGCTAACTCATCCTTACTCGCTTGTTCTTGCAGTAATTCATCGGTTGCCTGACGCATAGCGGTAAGTACCGATGTTGGGAAATCACGTACTTTGATATCTGGGTATTCACTTTTCATGGTTGCCCAACTATTGGCGTTTGCATCCAATGCTTGGTTATACATATCGAAAGCAGTCACTCGGAATGCCGTTTCTAAAATAACCTGTAGATCTTTAGGTAGCTTATCCCAAGCTCTTTTATTCACTAGAAATTGGGTTTCGCTTCCGGGCTCATGCCATGCTGAATAGTAGTAAGGCGCGATTTTCTGAAAGCCCATACGTAAATCAAATGCCGGTCCGACCCATTCAAGCGCATCAATTGTGCCTCGTTCCAATGAAGTATAAAGCTCACCAGGTGCAATATTCGTCGGCTTTGCACCGATTCTAGCCATCACCTCTCCGGCAAACCCTGGAATGCGGATTTTCAAGCCTTTTAGATCGTCGACGGAATTGATTTCTTTTTTAAACCAACCTCCCATTTGAATGTCGGAATTGCCACCGGGGAAAGAAAGCAAGTTATGAGGAGCGTACACCTGCTGCATTAGCTCCATGCCTCCACCTCGGTAAAACCAAGCGTATTGTTCTGTAGACATCATGCCAAATGGCATAGAAGAGAAATACAATGTGTTTGGCACTTTACCTTTCCAGTAATAAGAGCTGGAATGCCCCAGATCGTATTGACCTGATTTGACCATATCAAAAATGCCTAAAGGTGCTTTGTGCTTGTTTGCAGAATCCACTCGAATATCGAGGCGACCATTCGACATTTCTTTTGCCAATTTCGCCATATTTTTGGTGGCGTCTCCAAGTATTGGAGTATTCGGTCCCCAAGTTTCAGCCAACTTTAATCGGTAGATTTTTTCAGCGGCACTTGCACTTAACGGTAAAGATATTGCGGCTAAGGCAATGAGCACTTTGGAGACACACTGTTTTATTGTCATTGTTATTCATCCTGTTCCATGGTTTTTAGCCAGCATAAAGACAAATAATGAAGAATAAAAATAGTGTTCTAGAGCTTTGAATAATTGATTATTCTTACGAATTGTATTTGGTAAGGCGATAAAAATAATTGTGCTAGAAAGGGTGGGGTATTAAGCCAGAATATTGAGTTTAATTAGTGCTTTATGTGGAATTCAAAGTGATATGAACATCACTTTTAAGGTAAGTTGCCCCTCAGAGATATGAGGGGCAACTGAATCAGTTTAGGCTAAAGTCGGGTTCATCCCCGGACAAGTACCTCTAAGGATGACATCTTCGAACGCAAGCTCATCGGCATCTGAAGGTGCTTTTAGAGTGACAAAGCTGCTAGCTGAAGCTGTAAACTCAAAAGCTCCGTCAACTTTTCCCGCGGCGCACTGTGTCATCTCTTCTTGTGACAATTCTTCAATTTGTGACTCAACAAAATTTGAAAAAAATGGAGTGTTCTTACTCATGATAAATTCCTTTTAGTTTTATAACTTACTGATTAATAGTCATAATCAATGCGTATTTTTCTGTGAAAGCAAAAAAAAATAAAGGAAAAAATGCGACTTTTTCTCATTGATTGAAAAACTTCGCCCGAGTTCAAACTAGAATGAATGCCATTAAGTAATAGGTAAAGGCGAAGGTTATCGCCGCCTTAAATTTCAAATTTAATACTCCACCTTATTGACTTGTAATACAAAGTCTTGACCTTGCTCTCGAGTCACACTGCCAGAAACATAAGCTGGAAAGTAGTTACCTTTGTTGTCGGGAACACCAACCTTGGCATTGTTGAAAGTACAGCTGACTGGTGTTTTTTCTGTGATTGGAGAGGCTGATATGCAGCTTCTGACCAACTCTTTTTTGTTATTAATTACACCATCAGTAGGCTCGCTACAGTATCGAGTGTCTATATTCGCAACCTGTACATCCGCGATGGATTTAGGCGAGCTCTCCGTAATTTTTACTGAGGTAGGTAAAGCTACTGTGCATTGAAGTGGAAGTTCCGCTAAGTACATGGCTTCTGAGTTTGATGGTCTAAAATCTTGGTAACTGTTGCCACTACCAATAGCAACGACAGAATAGAGCTCTACCTTGTTGATAGTGGTATTCACGAATTCTGGTTTGCTAGCTTCAGCCCATTCTTGGTATGACTCGACCGAAGGGAGATCGTATTTAACATTAAGGGTCGGTTTAAAATAAAACTGCTTACCCGTAACCAAGTTACCTTGTGATTCTCCTTCCCATGTGTGGTATTCATAACCACCCAATGCATTGAGTGTTTGCTGACATTGGGATGAGCTGGACGTTAAGATCGTTTCCACCGCGCCGTTGAAGACAGTTGGGTGAGATCTAGAAAGTATGTCAGATTGTTGATCTCGTGTATTCCAATAAGAGCGGACAAATTCGGTGTTGCTATAACTTCGATTTAAGTAAATTTCGCCACAGTTGCCCTTGACGGTGGGGTGAGTGACAGAGTTGGCATCGCCACTTCCACCGCCACCGCAACCCATCAACATAATACTTGAGAAAGATGCCGTAATAACTGCCTTATTCACTCTGTACCCTTAACTTATTGAATATAAAAATTAAAGGGACAATATTAACCCTAAGAGCTTAATGGCATATAAATGAGAATGATTACACTTCGTTGCTTTTAAAAATCACACCAATTTCAAGTTAGCTGCATGTGGGCTGAAGATGGAGAGTATCTTCCGCAACGTCTTCAATAAGTTGCTTTAACAAATCGGTGTTATCAATCATGTGTCCTGTAATAATGAGATGCGCATGTTTAGCTGAATTTGCGAGTCCATATTTACGCCACACAGCTTCTGTAGGCGTTGGGAATACCACAATAACAGAGTTTGGGTTACACCAAGCCGCAACACCTTTATTCTGAAGTTTTTCTACGGCGTATTCGGCCAGCCTAAGGCAGCGTTTAACGCGCAGTTCTTTTTCTTGTTCGGTACTGCTTTTAATGGCATGCCACATCATTAATGGCGTTAAACCATTGCGAGATCCGGTAATGGTTTTGTCGAAAGCGACAATGTAATCCACGGCAACGCTAATATTGTCTACATAGGATTTCTTGGTTAGCACAATGCCACAAGGGATAGGCGCTCCAATCATTTTATGACCAGAAACAGAAATGGAGTCGATGCCATCAGAGAAGCAGTATTGTTGCGGCTGGTCGACAAAGGGTAGGATCATGCCATGAAAAGCGGCATCAGCATGGAGGTAGTATTCCTCCTTTTGGAAACCTGCACTCGATAAGATGCTCTTAATTTTGGTTAGGTCATCCGTTGCGCCATATAGGGTTGTACCAATATTCGCAAATATTATCGGGTTGGCTTTTCCATTCGAAGCAATATGTTTTTCAAGGTCGTTATAGTCCATTTCGCCATTTGGAAGGCTTTTTACGACTCGGTGTTCAATTCTTAATAGGCGAACGATCTTTGCGACAGAATAGTGTGTATCTTCCGAGAAGTACAAGATGCCGTTAGGGAACATTTCGCGTGCTAGGTAGCATCCATACATGTTGCCTTCTGTACCGCCATTGGTCACATACCCCCAAGATTCATCAAAGGGCAATTGAAACTTATCGGCAAAATACGCCATCACTTCTTTTTCGAAGTAAAAAGTATTTAATCGGTAGTTTGATGTTTCTGCCCAATCTCCACAGTTATTAAATGAAAACTGCCAGAATTCTTCGAGTTCTTTGTAGTTAAAGTCTGCTGCAACAGGGTATCCAATATTGTTGTATTGGTGGGTCTTACAGTATTCAAAGAATTCTTGAAGCGTTTGCTGGTCTTGTGGAGATAATGCCATTTATATACATCCATTTACATATGTGCGTGCGTCTAGTAAAGATGCTAGCAACTGATGTTTGAGTGAACAATAAATGTAACTTGATTGACATATCTCGACGTGAGCTGGTTTTGTAAATTATTTTTTACGGAGCTCTATCTGAGCTCCTATAATCCAATTTAGTACTGATTTATGAGTTTTAATAATACCTAATCGCATTGATTAACTTTATGCCGAGTTAGGTAGCCCCGAGCGTTTTCTAGCCCCATATACCTTGCCAATGTTTTTATTGGAACATTTCGAAGATCAACAAGGATTAGGCCGTCAAGCGCATTGTTGAATGCAGGATCAACATTGAAGCTGACTAACTTTCCGTTAAGAGCAAGATATTGGCGCAGCAGTACGGGTAACGTTTTCCCATCATCTATTCTAGCGATCACTCTAGAGAGTAGCTGAAGATCCCCAAGAGCAGTAAGCATGCTAGGGTTCCACACGCTGCTTTCATTTTTCAGAGGGTTGGTGGGCTTAACATAATGTGCGCTATCCGTATCGTAATGGTGCATCGTCATTGTTTCAGCAAGCAGCTTTCTCGCTTTGTCACTGTAGTCATTACTGATACTGACTGGACCAAAGAGGTGGGTGTATTCTGGGTTTCGTTGAATGTATGCGCCAATCCCTTTCCATAGTAATAATAGAGCGCTCATGCTGCGTTGATAATCTTTTGCGATAACCGAGCGGCCCATTTCAATGCACTTACCGTTCTTGCTCATTTTTTGAATGAACTGATGTTTATACTGGAACAGCGTTCGGGAATAGAGTGCATTGAGCCCACCTTTTTGCATCAAATAATCCACGATGCCTAGGCGATAGGCACCGACTAAGCACTTGGCATCATTGTCCCAAACAAACAAATGTAGATATTCCTTATCAAACGCATCTAAATCTAGATCTCGACCCGTACCTTCTCCTACGAGCCGGAAGTTTTCTTCTCTCATCCGGCCGATTTCATGTAAAAGGGCAGGGATACGTTTTGAGTGGCAACAATATACAGAGAACTGATTACTATCCAAAAGATGCGCTTCATCTGGAAGGTTTTTCAGATCGTCTAATAGTTCGTGCACAGGAAGCTGAGGCGCAATTGGAGCAGCATTGTTATACGCTTTTCCGAGTGTTGAATGAGAGGAATAGTGCTTGATTGAGTTTGCTGGTTTCAAAAGATAAGTATTTAGGCGCAGATAATTGATCAATTGAGAATCGCAAAGGGAGTGAATTTCTTTGTATTGAATGGGTTCGCCAATACTGATTCCGATTTTACATTCACGTTTGTTCAGTAGCTCTCGTCCTAGCATTAGCGTACGAAGCAAGGGATGAATCTTTCCAGCCATGTAGAAGCGACGAGAGTTTTGACCATCAATAAAGCATGGCACTGTAGCGGCTTTGTTCTTTTTGATAAGAGAGCTGACAGAGCGGCTCCACTCTTTGTCTTGTATTTGTGCTTTTGTGCGTTTTCTTTCTATGCGAGATACTTCTCCCGCAGGGAAAACCAGCAGAATCCCCTCATTGGCTAAGTGTCGGTGCGCTTGACGTAATGCTTTGAGGTTGGCTTTGTGAGCCTCTCGGCCTTCAAATACATCCACACCAATGAATAGCTTATCCAATTCTGGAACCGTTTTAAGATACTGGTTTGCCAAAATCTGAACATCAGGTCGAATAGTAAGAAGGAGCTCAGCCAGTATTACCCCTTCGACACAGCCAAGTGGGTGGTTAGCAACCACAACGGTTGCTCCCGATTTCGGAACTCTTTCTAGTGTGCCTTGTAATAGCCGATATTCAATCCCCAACCTCTCCAATGTGAAACGTAGAAACTGTGCTGTATTACATTCTGCTGGACGCTGAGCATAGAATTTGTCGAGTTGAGTGAGGCCTGTTGCCCACTCTGCAACGGCTTCGCCAATTCCAAATGGGGTTTTCCTTGGGATTTTGAATGGACTGCTTACTGTCATACGAACCTCTATTCAATTTTTAAGAACGTAAGCTTGGGGAGTTCAACCATTTGCAGCTAATGAGCTTTAACTACCCAATCTATTGATGAACTTACTTATTTAGGTACGTGATTGAACGAACCTTATGCCTACACATTTCTGAGCAGACGAGGTTATGCTATGACGAAGAAGTGACAATTTGGCTTCGATTACAAGTCGAAAAAGTGACAATGTAGATTGGATAGAGGTTGTAAGATCATATTTGATCTTCTTGCTTGGACACGATAATCAGCAAAAGTATGTAAAAATGTAACAATGATAAATTTTGAAACGCTAAAAAATAACTCAGTCGCAAAATACTGAATAATTCAACGCACTTATATTTGAATATGCTAATTTAGAAATGTGGCTCATGAGATAAGCCCATTTCCACATTAGTACAACATAATGATATCTCGCTTACTGCTGCTTGGATGGCGGGCATGTTAAGATTTCTTGCTCGCCAATTTACCTCTTCTTATATTTATTCCTAGCTCTTCCATCTAGTTGCCTTTTATCTTTTATCTTTCTTAAATATTTAGTTTCCATGCCTCATTACATTTGGCATTTGTGCTTTTCATTTTTCGAAATGATGGTGTAAAAAAATATTAAATAAATTGTTGATAATAAAAATGTTTCAACGTGTGTCTGCTTATTGAAACTTGATTATTAATTAGGTCTCATACCTACTGATATAAATATTTTTACCGCACGATGATGTTTTTGATTTCCAATCAGTTAAGCGTCATTAGAAGTGTAAAAGCTGGCTTGGATAAGCGGATTCAGCGGAGTTATCATGGGACGATTCATCAACAAATTTAAACTTTCAAACGTCATTATTGGCGCGCTTCTTTTTATTGGGCTTATTCCAGCTTTAATTTTAGGCTTATGGTCATCTGGATTGGCAGAAGAGGCGCTAAGAGAGCGTTCATATGATCAATTGGATACGGTTCGAAGTATTAAGCAATCGCAAATAGAAAACTTCTTTAAAGAGCGCGAAGGGGATATGGATGTTCTTACTGAAGTCGCCAATACCTTGCAGCTAGAAGCCTTTCGAAAGCTCAGCGCCGTTAATCAATCTCAAAAACAACAGCTTGTTGATTACTTAGAACAACTCAAATCGGGGTTATCTCTTCTTGCAGAATCAAAGATGGCTGAAGAAGCCCTACAGATGTTTTCACATGCTTCCTACGGAGATGGGATGTGGGAATTTCATGCCATTATGTTTCAAGATGAAATCGATGCCTATGTAAAGCATTTTGGATGGTATGACGTATTCATGATTACGCCAAATGGGCAAATCATGTACACCAGCGCTCGTGAATCGGATCTTGGGCAAAACTTAGACTCGGAGATGTTAACGCATTCGGGTTTAGCAAAGGCATATCGCCAAGCGGTAGATAAGAACATCGATGAAGGGCAAGTTGTGGTGGGGGATTTTACCCTCTACGAACCTTCTAATAATGAACCTGCTGGCTTCTTTCTTTCTGCAGTCAAAGACATATCAGGCAATGTGGCTGGGTATGTAGCGCTTCAATTCCCCATTAACAAGATTAACCACATTGTTAGCCAATCACAGGGAATGGGGAGCACAGGGGAAACCTATTTAGTCGGTCCTGATAAGCTCATGCGTTCTGACTCCAAGCTCGATCCCACAGGGCATTCTGTTGTTGCGTCTTTCAAAAACAACACCCAAGTAAATACCGATGCTGTAGAGATGGGGCTTGAAGGTCAAAGCGGACAAGGCATATTCAAAGATTATAACGGCAACTTGGTATTGTCTGTGTGGGACATCATCAATGTTTCAGATGAACTGAGTTGGGTTATGGTGACTGAAAAAGATGTTGCCGAATCATTTGTGCCCAAAAACAATAGCGGCATAGATTTTTATAGTCAGTACATAGAAAAGTATGGCTACTATGATCTCTTCTTAATCGAACCAAACGGTGAAGTTTTTTATACCGTAGCAAAAGAATCGGACTACCAATCCAACATTCTGACAGGTGAGTATTCAGGTTCAAATTTAGGTGAACTCACTCGAAAAGTGTTGGATAACCAGCAATATCACATCGCGGACTTCGAACCTTACGCGCCATCGAATGGCGACCCTGCTGCGTTTATTGGTCAGCCAGTTTTGGATAACCAAGGCAACACCGTAATGGTGGTTGCACTTCAGTTATCGATAGATGCGATCAATAACGTCATGCAGCTAAGAACAGGAATGGGGGAGACCGGAGAGTCGTATTTAGTTGGACAAGACTTTCGTATGCGATCCGACTCGTTTTTAGATCCAGAAGGTAGGACAGTAAGCGCCTCATTTGCAGGGAACGTGAAAAACAATGGCGTTAAAACAGAAGCCACAATGGAGGCACTACAAGGCAAGTCCGGAGATAAAATCATTGAAGACTATAATGGCAATCGTGTCCTTTCTTCCTATTCGTCTTTAGATATTGGTGACTTTACTTGGGCATTGGTGGTGGAAGTTGATGAGTCTGAAGCTTTTTCGGCAGTGAATACCATTCGTACAAGCATCTGGACTCTGCTGGCTATTACCGTTGTACTCACTGTTGGCTTTGCTATCTATCTCGCGAATACCATTAAGCGACCTCTTGGCGGTGAACCTAAAGAAATGATTCAATTGGCTCGGCAAATTGCTAATGGTGACTTAACGCATCATTTTGATCAGAAAATCTCTTCCGAAACACTGTATGGCGCATTGCGTGATATGTCTGAAAAATTGACAGCACTCATTGCTCATATCCAACAGGCAGCGAATACATTAGCATCGACAGCGGAAGAAACATCCGTTGCATCAGAGCAAACGACGACGGCGGTAAGTCATCAACATCAGGATACTGAAATGGTCGCGACAGCTATCAATCAAATGTCGAGCACGATAGCGGATGTTTCCAGAAGTACTGCCGGTGCTGCAAGTGCCGCTCAAGGTGCCCACACAAAGAGCGACTCAGGTCAGAAGGTATTAACCGATAGCGAAGCAGCCTTGAGCCAACTAGTTGAAGATGTGAAATCCACTAACGAAAACATGCTTGTGCTCAAGAGTAAGAGTGGTGAAATTGGTCACGTGCTTACTGTGATTCAAGAAATTGCTGAGCAAACCAACCTTCTCGCGCTGAATGCTGCCATTGAAGCGGCTCGTGCTGGTGAAGCCGGAAGAGGTTTTGCCGTCGTTGCCGATGAAGTTAGAACTCTTGCTCAGCGCACACAAACGTCCGCTTCTGATATTCAAACTATGATCACCGCTGTTCAAAAAGCCGCGGACTCTGCGACAAGTAATATGGCGAAAAGTGAAGAACAAGCCAATATCACTGCAGAGTTGTCCGATCGGACTAGACAGGCATTTATTGAGATAACAGAGTCTATAGAGCAAATAGACGACATGATGACGCAAGTTTCAGCCGCCTCTGAGCAACAATCTCAAGTAACGGAAGAGGTCAATCAGAGCGTGTTACGCATCAGTGAGGCATCTATGCAAACTGCCGCCAGTGCCGAACAGTTATCTGGAGCCAGCCAAGAAGTTGCCCAATCCGCTGAAAACCTGAGTGAATACACGCATCAGTTTAAGGTTTAGGTGTCACGATTAAATAGGTGTTTTAAGATCTGCGGACGATTGTAGAAGAGCGCCGATGTTTGAGGAATTTCAGCTCTCATTGCCTTCTCAATTGAAGGACGTTGAAGTCAAGGTGCTGAACCCAGAGGCGGCTACTTCCGTGAAATAAAAGTCTGTATTATATATGACTAATTTATTGCCTATAAAGCCATGCAGACGCATGGCTTTTGTTTTGTCTAGGTAGAAAAAAAGTATTTTGGCACAGTCTTTTACTTTAACTAACAATTGAGCAGGTGATTTAGTGTACGGCTCAACTACACTTTTATTTTTGTGAAATAAAGGTGATTTTATGAAGTTAAGGGCGGTGCTTATTTTAGCTGCAATGTTATTGCCGAACATTGCCTACTCGTCTCAATGTGCGATTGAGATTTCCCCCATATCTTGTGAGAAGCGAACAGGGATCTTTATGAAGAACCCTGGCAGTACAGTTGCTCAGTGGGACGAACAATCACCCTATTTGGTTAAAGATGGAGAGCAGCTATCTGTCGCCGTCTGTCATTACAAAAATAGCAAAGTGGCAGAGAAGGTCATTTCTGATTACTCGGTTATTCCTACGATTATTGGCAGTGTTGGAAAGAATGCATCTTTGCGAATCGATATCGTGAACAGTGCCAATATCGAAGTAAGCCAAAAACTCGTGATGGGAGAGGAGCTCCCTGAAGGCATTCCAAATAGCGTTCAGCCACCCGCCCCTGTAATCCCAGAACCCGATATAGCCACTCCCGCACTCATTTCTGACATCATTCATGGTGATGTGAAAGAAGGTGCTCAAATTCAAGTCAATGTCGAATCTTCTGCGAATGTGTACCTAACAGCAGCAGACTCAGAGCTTCATATTGGCAAAGCCAGTTTATTTGAAGAAGTCATCAATAAGCCTAGAGATGGAAAGCACTCCCATATTCATTTTGGTTGTTTGCAATTGGATTTAGAAGACACAGCGAACGTTTATGGTACTAATTCAAGCCGCGTTTACATTCGAGATGGGCAACTAGAAGATGAGAACATCGATTACACCTTGGGAATCTCTAGCGTTTTAGTGGAAAAAGAAAACGTAGCAAATGTTAGAGCGAAAGAGCTGCATATCTTTGATGGGGAGCTTTCCGATGAAAGTGTCGATACGCAAAGTTTTTCGAGTTCCGTGATTAACCTCATCTTGGAAGACGTTGGGAATGCGTATGTCGATAGTTTACGGGTAATAGACGGAGAGCTGGTGGATGAAGTGTTAGATACGGCTAACGTGCAGCATAGCTTAGTTTCTATTTCTCTAGAAAATGTGGCCAATGTCAGTGGTACAAAGCTGCATATTCATGAAGGGGAGCTTTTAGACGAAGTCTTGGATGCCAACCACATTAAGCACTCGAATATTTCCATTTCCGTTGAAGAGTCAGGAAATAGCGCAACGCATCAAGACGTGTTTATTCTTCAAGGTGAATTGATTGATGAGGTGATGGATATCGAAAAACTCGAACATTCTTTGGTGTCGGTAGATATTGAAGAAAGTGCCAACTCCAACGCATTCAACACCACAATAAAATACGGAGAGCTATTGGATGAATCCATAGATGCCGGTGAGGTAAACCATTCTGGCGTATCCATTGAAATTGAAGATTCTGGAAACGTCTTCGGAGGTGGAAAAACTTATATCGAATGGGGAGAGCTTGTTGATGAAGTGTTTGATATTGAGCGACACTTCAAGCACTCAAGAGCGAATATAGAGATTTCAGATACAGCGAATAGCAATGCAAAAGAGATTGAGATTCATCAAGGGGAGCTCCTTGATGAAACTTTGGATACACAGGATGTGTCTTCTGCACATATTTCTATAGATTTAAAACACTCTGGTAATGCAAAGACAGTTGATGTGCTTAGCATTAGCCATGGTGAGCTTGTCGATGAGGTATTTGATCACCGTTCTATATCGAACTCAGTGGTCAATGTTAGCTTAAATAATGTTGCAAATGCAGGCTCAAAAAGTAGTGCGGCTCAAGTAATTACATTGAATCACGCCGAGCTTCTTGATGAAGTGGTGGATACGGAGGTTTCAATGCTTTCAACGTCTGGACGAATTTCAGTGAAGCGTGTTGCGAATGCATACACTGGAGTTCTCAGCATAGGTGTTGGTTCGCTAGCAGATCGTTTTATTGATGTGCCGAATGGTTCGACTCTTTCTTTCCATAAAGCCAATGCAGCGCAGTGGATACAGAAATGAATGTCTTTTAGGGAAGGCTTTTCCAAAAATAGGAAGCCAAAATAGCAAAAAGCCTGAGAAGTGAACTCACTCTCAGGCTTTTCTGTATATGGTGGCCCCTCGCAGACTTGAACTGCGGACCAATCGATTATGAGTCGACTGCTCTAACCACTGAGCTAAGGGGCCAGTAGGTGGATGATTATAGGGGAAGCCTAAGGGTGTGTCTAGATAGTGAGGGGGTAATTTATGTCTAGTTTTTGCGCACTTAGAACACTAGAAACAGAAAAGGTGAGCAAGTGCTCACCTTTTATACATATTTGAGTTTTTATTACTCGTCCAAGAAGCTGCGAAGTGTTTCCGAGCGGCTTGGGTGACGAAGCTTGCGAAGTGCTTTTGCTTCAATCTGACGAATACGTTCACGTGTTACGTCAAACTGCTTACCCACTTCTTCAAGTGTATGGTCGGTATTCATATCAATACCAAAACGCATACGAAGTACTTTTGCTTCACGAGGTGTTAACCCTGCTAGTACATCTTTCGTTGCGACACGCAAACTTGTCGATGTAGCAGAATCGAGCGGTAGCTCAAGGGTTGTATCCTCGATAAAGTCACCAAGATGCGAATCTTCATCATCACCGATAGGTGTTTCCATCGAGATTGGCTCTTTCGCGATCTTAAGTACTTTACGGATCTTGTCTTCAGGCATTTGCATGCGCTCTGCCAATTCTTCTGGAAGAGGTTCACGACCCATTTCCTGAAGCATTTGACGAGAGATACGATTCAACTTGTTGATCGTTTCAATCATGTGAACAGGGATACGGATTGTACGTGCCTGGTCAGCGATTGAACGTGTAATTGCCTGACGAATCCACCATGTGGCGTAAGTAGAGAACTTATAACCACGGCGGTATTCGAACTTATCTACCGCTTTCATCAGACCGATATTACCTTCTTGAATCAAATCCAAGAACTGTAGACCACGGTTGGTGTATTTCTTCGCGATAGAAATAACAAGACGCAAGTTTGCTTCAACCATCTCTTTTTTCGCACGACGAGCTTTCGCTTCGCCAATTGACATGCGACGGCTGATGTCTTTAATGCTTTGAACCGGAAGAGACGTTTCCTCTTCAATGGTTTTTAGCTTCAAGATGCTACGGCGAATTTCTTCTTCGTTGCGTTTAATCTTCGCTGCGTATGGTTTGTCTGAAGACAATACTTCATCTAACCACGCTTCTGAAGATTCATTACCTGTAAACAGAGCAACAAAAGATTTCTTTGGCATGTCACCGTATTCAACACACGAACGCATAATTAAGCGCTCTTGTGTGCGTACGCGATCCATAGAAGTGCGAAGCTCATTTACAAGGTAATCAAACTGTTTTGGAATCAAACGGAACTGACGGAAAATATCAAGTAGCTCTGTCGCAGTTTCACCCGCTAGAGCAACATCGCGACCTTGTTCGTTGATTTCAAGTTGAAGGTTTTGGTAAGCGTTGCGTAGCTCAGAGAATTTATCTGCGGCTAGCTCCGGATCAATACCTGTATCTTCTTCTTCATCATCGTCGTCGTCAGAATCAGCTTCGTCTTTGTCTTCGTCTTCCAGATCTTTCTCTGCAAGCTCTGAACCGATGTGTGTTGCAGTCGGCGCTGCAGTTTCTTCGTCGTTAGGATCAACAAAACCAGAAATGATGTCGGTCAGGCGCAATTCTTCGGCTTGAACTTTGTCAAACTGCTCAAGTACATAAGAAATCGTTCCTGGGTATTCTGCAACTGAACACTGAACTTGGTTAATACCATCTTCAATGCGTTTTGCAATATCGATCTCGCCTTCACGAGTCAATAGTTCTACAGTACCCATTTCACGCATATACATACGGACAGGGTCTGTGGTGCGACCAATTTCACTTTCTACGCTAGAAAGTGCTGCAGCTGCAGCTTCAGCCGCATCTTCATCGGTGATGTTTGTGTCATCGTTCAGTGCTAGATCATCAGCATCAGGAGCAGTTTCAACTACTTTGATACCCATATCGTTGATCATCTGAATGATGTCTTCTACCTGTTCAGAATCGACAATCTCTTGAGGTAGGTGGTCATTTACTTCGGCGTAGGTCAGATAGCCTTTTTCCTTGCCTTTAATAACAAGTATTTTTAGCTGTGACTGCGGATTTTGATCCATAGACGATATCCAACTTCAGGTCTGGTGATGAGTTTAGTTTTGCGAAATGCAAACCGCCAATTTTATCAAAAAAAATAGCTGATGACTATGATAACTTAGCACATAATTTCACCGCTACATGGTGGTTATCTATGCCTTTAAGTCCAGCATTAGAGCGACGAGCTCTCTTTTTTCGTCGGGTGTTAGGCCGACACTTCTATCTTTCGCTTGTAGCGATTCAATTTGTTTTTCAACACACTGAGCAATAATGTTATCCAGTGAGTCGAGGAAAATGTCTTCCTGATTATCGTCTTCGAGTGGTACTTCCCAACCTGCGAGTCGTGATAACAGTGATCCGTTTTTCTCGTTACGCCAATGCTCAAGTAGCTGGCCAGTGTTGATATTGGGATGAGAACGGCATTTATCAAGTACTTCCTCAAATAAACTTAACCCAGGCAAGTTAATATGCCGTACGCTGGTCAAATCCGGTACTAACTCCACGTAATGTGGGTTCTGCAGAAGTAGGGCAATGACTTCACGCATTGGAGTGCGTTTGATTTCTCTATGAGGAGCTGAGGGCTTTCCATCCTGCTTCGGTAAGGATGGCTTTTTGTAAATTCCCGTCTTTTGCCCCAACAGCTTTAATAGCTGATCTTGCATAGAGGTATCAGGCACTTTATGTATTAAGGGCAGTGCCAACGCTTCTAACGCTGCTTTACCTTCGTTGTTGCCGACATCTACTTGCGAAAGTAAATTGCTAAAAAGGTAATTAGAGAGAGGTTCGGCATTTTTCATCTGCTCTTCAAAAGCTTCTTTGCCGTGTGTTCTAATGTAGCTGTCGGGGTCTTCCCCATCAGGAAGAAAAAGAAACTTTAAAATATTACCGCTTTTTAAAAAGCTAAGCGCATTTTCTAATGCTCTCCAAGCAGCTTCTCGACCCGCTCTGTCTCCATCGTAACAACAGACGACCGTATTGGTTTGTCGGAACAGGAGTTGCAAATGATCGCCAGTGGTGGATGTACCTAGCGATGCGACGGAATAGTCCACCCCGTACTGTGCCAAGGCAACCACATCCATGTAACCTTCAACCACAAGTATTTGAGGCGGCTCTCGATAGGCTTGGAGTACCTCATACAACCCGTAAAGCTCTTTACCTTTATGGAATATTGGGGTCTCTGGTGAGTTGAGATATTTTGGTGTGCCATCACCAATGACTCGACCGCCAAAACCAATAACACGTCCACGTCTGTCGCGAATCGGGAACATGACACGTCCACGAAATCGGTCGTAGCGATTGCCCTTATCGTTTTCGATCAGCATGCCACCAGAAACAAGCATGTCTTGATTGGTTTGAGATTGTCCGAAGTTTTTACGTACTAAGTCCCATTCATCTGCGACATAACCGATTCCGAACTTTTGAACGATTTCTTTTGAAAGACCGCGGTCTTTTAAGTACTCAATGGCATGCTTGCTACTTGATAGTTTTAATTGAGAGCGATAAAACTGCGCAATGCTGCCCATCATGTCGTAAAGGTTACGCTTTTGCTCCGTGTTGGCTTTTGGAGCTGAGCTGAAGCCACCTCCGCTTCGCTGTTCTCTTGGCACTTCCAGTCCAAGATAGGAAGCGAGTTCTTCAATGGTTTCAACAAACTCTAAACGTTCGTATTCCATAAGGAAGTCGATGGCATTGCCATGCGCACCACAACCAAAACAGTGATAGAACTGCTTTTCTTGGCTTACGCTAAAAGATGGGGTCTTCTCGTTATGGAAGGGGCAGCAAGCACTGTAGTTTTTGCCTTTCTTTTTCAGCTTCACTCGAGCGTCGACGATATCGACGATATCAAGCCGTGCGAGGAGGTCATCAATAAAAGAACGAGGGATCTGTCCTGCCATAAAAACCAGAGTATTGAATCAAAGAAAAGAAGAGGCTTGCAGATACAAACAAGCCGTGCACTCCAGAGGATAGCACGGCTTGTTGCAATTTGATTTGGGTTTAAGCCAATTTAGAGCGAACGAGTCCGCTGACTTTACCCATATCTGCGCGCCCTTGAATTTGCGGTTTCAGAACACCCATCACTTTACCCATGTCTTGCATGCCCGCTGGTTTTGATTCAGTAATAGCAGCATCAATCAGTGCAGCTACTTCTTCTTCGGTTAGCGGTTGAGGCATAAAGTCCTCTAGTACATTGATTTCAGTTTTCTCCGCGTCTGCAAGATCTTGACGACCAGCAGATTCAAATTGAGCGACTGAATCGCGACGTTGTTTAACCATTTTGGTCAGCACAGCAAGAATATCGTCGTCTGACAGAGTAATCCGTTCATCGACTTCACGTTGCTTAATGGCTGATAGAGCTAAACGAATTGTGCCAAGGCGCGGTTTGTCCTTGGCTTTCATCGCTAATTTTTGCTCATCTTTGAGTTTATCAATTAGAGCCATAACTTAATCCTTTTGGAGCAAGTTATTAGTACAGGCGAACGCGACGTGCGTTTTCGCGAGCTAGCTTCTTAGCGTGACGCTTTTGAGCTGCTGCTTTAGCGCGTTTGCGAACTGTAGTTGGTTTCTCATAGTGCTCACGACGACGCACTTCAGAAAGAATACCTGCTTTTTCGCAAGAGCGCTTAAAACGACGTAGAGCTACGTCGAACGGTTCGTTTTCACGTACTTTAACTACTGGCATATGCCTTTCACCTCAGGGGTTATTCGTTAATGCTGGTACCTTACCAACCCATCAGTAGTCTGAAGGGTCTTTAACCAGCTTGATCAAAAATGGTGCGGAATTTTAATCTGATCAGTTACCCTTTGTAAAGTATTATCGCCGTCAGAACTGGTTAATTTTTTTTCGTAGCGGTAAACTTGCCGCAATTCTAGCTAATACTGAGAACGTAATGCGCATTTTAGGTATAGAGACGTCCTGCGACGAAACAGGCATCGCCATTTACGATGACCATAAAGGGCTTTTAAGTCATAAGCTATATAGCCAAGTTAAACTTCACGCCGATTACGGTGGAGTGGTGCCAGAGCTTGCTTCCCGAGATCATGTCAAGAAAACCATTCCATTGATTAAAGAAGCGCTAAAAGAAGCAGGGTTAACATCAAAAGACATTGATGGCGTCGCATACACAGCCGGACCTGGTTTGGTCGGGGCTCTATTAGTAGGTGCAACGATTGGCCGCAGCGTAGCCTACGCATGGGGAGTGCCAGCCGTTCCAGTGCACCATATGGAAGGTCACTTGTTGGCACCAATGCTGGAAGATAATCCACCTCCATTTCCTTTTGTTGCTCTGCTGGTTTCTGGTGGACACACCATGATGGTGGAAGTGAAAAGCATTGGTGAGTACCAAATTCTGGGTGAATCGATTGATGACGCTGCGGGTGAAGCGTTTGATAAAACCGCCAAATTAATGGGGCTAGATTACCCAGGTGGTCCATTGCTTTCTCGTTTGGCGGAAAACGGAACTCCGGGGCGATTTAAATTCCCTCGTCCGATGACTGATCGCCCGGGGCTGGACATGAGCTTCTCCGGTCTTAAAACATTCGCGGCCAATACGATAGCGGCTAACGATAATGATGATCAAACCCGCGCCGACATCGCTTATGCGTTTCAAGAAGCGGTATGCGCAACCTTAGTGATTAAGTGCAAGCGAGCACTAGAACAAACGGGCATGAAGCGCATTGTTATTGCGGGTGGAGTGAGTGCAAACAAACAATTACGTGCTGATCTCGAAACGTTAGCCAATAAAATTGGTGGGGAAGTGTATTACCCACGTACCGAGTTCTGCACCGATAATGGTGCCATGATTGCTTATGCTGGTATGCAGCGTCTTAAGAATGACGAGATTGCAGATTTATCTGTTTCAGCTAAGCCACGTTGGCCAATTGATCAGCTAGAACCGATACATTCATGATTACTAAGTGATTCACATATAGCGACCAGCTGATAACTGGTCGTTTCTGTAAGTTCCCAAGCTTCCTTTAATTAGGATGTTATTTGGGATGCATTTTCTAAAGGATTCCTATGCCTACTTTCACCCGTCATGGTCAAACCATGCATTATCAAGACGTGGGTCAAGGCCCAGTTTTACTGTTTGGACACAGCTATCTGTGGGATAGCAATATGTGGGCACCTCAAATCGAGGTATTGAGTCAGCAATATCGTTGTATCGTGCCGGACTTATGGGCACACGGTAAGTCCGAAGCCTTGCCGCAGCAAACCTCCACACTTCAAGACTACGCGTCAGATGTTTTGTCACTAATGGATAGTTTGGAGATTGAAGAGTTCAGTCTTATTGGGCTGTCTGTCGGCGGAATGTGGGGAACCGAAGTTGTCACATTAGCCCCATCTCGAGTGAAGGCTTTGGTGATTATGGACTCATTTGTTGGTCTGGAGCCGGAAATTACACACGCCAAATATTTTGGAATGCTGGATGGTATCGCGCTCGCCAAATCGATACCTGAACCTATCTTGGAAGCAATCGTACCTTTGTTTTTCGCCAAAGATGCGAAAGTTGAGAACCCTGAATTGGTCGCAAATTTCCGTCAATCACTTTCTCGATTGCAAGGTAAAGCGGCTGTTGATGTTACTCAAGTAGGGCGAGTTGTATTTGGCCGCCGTGATCAGTTTGAAGAGATTGAGAAGTTTGCTTTACCCACACTGATTATGGTGGGCGATCAAGATAAGCCAAGACCTGTCTTCGAATCGTATTTGATGCAAGATGCTATTACAGGTAGTGAATTAACGGTTATCCCTAATGCGGGTCATATCAGTAACCTAGAGCAACCAAGTTTTGTTAATGAAAAACTGATTAGCTTCTTAAATAGAGTCTACGGTTAAAATTGAGTGCACGGTTAAGCTTTAGATGAGGAGGTGCGGTCACCAACTTTTGGTTCCGTACCTTCATATAAACGCTTAATGTTTTGATGATGACGTAAAATAATTAGGCAGCACAACATAGAGACAGGAAGTGTGTATTCCGGCCTAAACCACCATGTATAAAGCGGCGCAATTAGCGTAGTTAGAATAGATGCAACAGAAGAATAGCGAGTAAAAAAGACAACCGTTACCCACGTTGCCATTAACATTCCCATTAAACCTAGCCCCATGGGTGCCATTGAACCCAGTGCCGTCGCAACACCTTTTCCACCTCTAAAATGAAAAAACAGCGGATACATATGACCTAAGCAAGCGGCAATTGCGACTATGCCTAAAATGACATCTTCTACCCCAAGGTACCAACTTAGCCAAACAGGAACGGTGCCTTTGAGCATATCGATCAGCAATACTGATACCGCAGCAAACTTAGAACCACTTCTGAGTACATTGGTCGCACCAGGGTTATGGGAACCTGTCGTTCGAGGGTCTGGGATTCGGAACAAGCGGCAAATTAAAACGGCACTAGAGATCGAACCTAACAGATAGGCAGAGATGATCATGATGAGTGCAGTGGGTGTCATGCTTGTCCTTAATTCACCAAAAGTAATGCTGATTAGGTTAGGAAAATCGAGTATATTCTACGGGTTTTTACCTCAAATGGGTATCCGACCTGTAAACGATAAAGGAAGAATAATGGCTTTAGACAAAGTATTCATCGAACAATTGGAAGTGATTACCACTATTGGGGTTTACGACTGGGAACAAGAAATAAAACAAAAATTGGTTCTAGATATCGAAATGGCACATGATAACCAACCAGCTGGTAAGAGTGATGATGTAGCCGATGCCCTTGATTACGCTCAAGTGAGCGGAGCGGTATTAGAGCATATCGAAAATGGGCGATTTTTGTTGGTTGAGCGTGTCGCTGAAGAAGTGGCCGACATCATCATGTCACGCTTTTCAGTGCCATGGGTGAAAATTCGTCTAGCTAAACCTGGTGCGGTTCCTCAAGCAAAAAGCGTTGGCGTTGTGATCGAGCGAGGTCAGGCATGATCACCACCTATATAGGTGTAGGATCAAATATAGAACCAGTGAAGCATGTTCAAGCTGCTGTGTCAGAGTTACGTCAACTTGGCGAACAATTGCGTGTTTCAACTGTCTATGAATGTGCTTCGGTTGGATTTGAAAGTCGTCCTTTTTATAACTTAGTCGTCGAGATGAAAACGCCGTTAAATCTTGACGATTTAGCGGTTAAGTTACGAGAAGCCGAAATTCGTTGGGGGCGAAACCCTGACGCAAAAAAAATGCAAGATCGTACATTAGATCTAGACATTATTTTGTATGGTAATGTCGTGTCCAGTACGCCATCTCTACCACGTGAAGACATCTATAAATACGCGTTTGTTATTCAGCCTATGTATGAGCTTTGCCCTCAATTAGTTATCCCAAATGATGGCAGAACCGTTACACAGGTTTGGCAAACAATGGATAATTTAGATTCACTGATTCCAGTGAACCCTTTTGATAGCGATTTTAATCAATGAGTTATTTTGAAGCTTTTATGTTGGCCTTAATTCAAGGTCTAACAGAATTCCTTCCTATTTCCAGTTCTGCCCACTTAATTTTGCCTTCTGCCATTCTAGGTTGGGAAGATCAAGGCTTAGCATTTGATGTTGCCGTTCACGTGGGGACGTTACTTGCTGTCGTTATTTATTTTCGTAAAGAAGTCGTTACCCTCTTTGCTGCATTGTTTGCGTCCATTTTTAAAGGCGACAGAAGTAAAGAAGCCAAACTGGCATGGATGATTGTTCTTGCCACGATTCCTG
This sequence comes from Vibrio penaeicida, assembly GCF_002933855.1. GTDB lineage: Bacteria > Pseudomonadota > Gammaproteobacteria > Enterobacterales > Vibrionaceae > Vibrio > Vibrio penaeicida_A. The sequence goes on along the minus strand of NZ_BFAQ01000015.1, from coordinate 57,153 downwards.
CCTGCGTGTTTGGTTTGTTTATGAAAGACATCATCGAAATCTACTTGCGTAGCGCTTGGGTGATAGCGACCACGACGATAGTGTTTGCGCTACTGCTCTGGTGGGTGGATAAGAACTCTCCACTAAAAGACGACGAATATCAGGCAGACTGGAAAAAAGCGGTTTTCATCGGTATTTCTCAAGCCTTAGCCATGATTCCAGGTACATCGCGTTCAGGGGCTACCATCACAGCAGCGCTCTATCTTGGCTTTACTCGTGAAGCTGCTGCGCGTTTTTCATTCTTAATGTCTATTCCAATCATCACGTTGGCAGGTGGTTACCTTGGCATGAAATTGGTCACCAGTGGCGAGCCTGTTCATATGGGGTTCTTGATGACGGGTATTGTGACCTCGTTCATCAGCGCTTACATCTGTATTCATTTCTTTTTGAAACTGATTTCCAAAATGGGCATGACGCCATTTGTTATCTACCGTCTGATTCTTGGGTTTGGACTGATAGCATTTTTGTTGTTGAACTAAAATATGACTATTTAGAAAAAAGCCAACAAAAAGCGGTCGATAATTCGACCGCTTTTTTAGACGCTAAATAATTGGAAATCAAGCTGAAGGTAGGGTGAAAAATTTGATCAGTCGTTATTCTTGGCGTCAACATTTAAAATTTTCGCAATAGACGCCTGATAAGACACTTCCAACGATTCTCGGCTGTGACAGCGAACACCAAGATCATTGAGTACCCCATCGCCAATACCGTAAATCCAACCGTGAATTTGAACTTCCTGACCACGCTCCCACGCTGATTGCATGATGGTGGAATTACCGAGGTTGTAGACTTGTTCGGCCACGTTAATTTCACACAGCTTGTTTGACCATTCTTCACGAGGGAGACTGCCCAGCCAATTTCTGTGTTTTAGGTACAAATCTCGGATATGCAGCAACCAGTTATTGATAAGCCCTAGCTGAGGGTTTTCTATTGCCGCATTAACGCCACCACAACCATAGTGCCCACATACAATAATATGTTTTACCTTGAGTACATCTACAGCGTATTGCACAACGGATAAGCAGTTTAGGTCGGTGTGAATCACTTGGTTGGCGACATTGCGGTGAACAAACAATTCACCAGAGGCTAAGCCCGTCAGCTGTTCAGCAGGTACACGGCTATCAGAGCAGCCTATCCAAAGGTATTCGGGGTGCTGGGCTTCAGCTAGATTGGTAAAAAACTCAGGCTTTTCAGATTTGATGGTTTGAGCCCAAGAAGAGTTATTGTTAAATAACTGTTTGATATCCGGCATGCTACATTTCCTTTTTATTTGCGCCACTATACACAAGCTTGACGCCTCATACCTCTTTCAAATCAATGTTCTTGATGATTTTGTGACTGGTCAGATTAGCATTTTGTTAATAATAGAAACGTTTTATTACTCTTTTTTCATATCTCGTATGCATTGATGCCAAACGTTTGCATTTGTTTTATAAATTATTCATAGCCAATTTCGTCATGACATTGTGAAATGGTCGTGTGATTTGCGTCACTCAATGGTAAAATTCGCCCGCATTTCTATTCATGCAGGAGCAATATTTTGACTGGAAATCGATTCGCGGATTGGAATCTGAAAGGTGATCTATTTGGTGGCGTCACCACAGCTATTATCTCATTGCCATTGGCGCTCGCTTTTGGCGTTGCATCGGGAGCCGGCGCTGAAGCTGGGCTTTGGGGGGCGATACTGGTTGGCCTATTTGCCGCTTTGTTTGGTGGCTCATCGAGCCTGATCTCGGAACCCACCGGACCTATGACCGTTATTATGACGGCAGTATTGACCACCATGACCGCGAAATATCCAGAAAGTGGCATGGCGATGACGTTTACCGTTGTCATGATGGCGGGTGCATTTCAAATCATGCTCGGGACGCTCAAGCTTGGTAAGTACGTAACGCTAATGCCTTATAGCGTTATATCAGGCTTCATGTCAGGTATTGGTGTGATACTCATAATTTTGCAGCTTTCGCCATTGCTTGGTCACCCCGCGCCATCGGGAGGAGTTACTGGAACACTAAGTGCGTTGCCGGATATGGTTTCTGGGATGAAGTTTAGTGAACTGTTCCTTGGTCTACTGACCCTAGGCATATTATTCTTCTTTCCTAAAAAATATCGTCGATATGTTCCTGCCCAGCTCGTTGCCTTGGTGGCGGTAACGCTTCTTTCTGTGATTGTTTTCGATTTCGATAGTATTCGCCGAATTGGTGAAATCCCTGCGGGTTTGCCTTCTTTTGTTATTCCGACCATTAATGCCGAAGTCTTTACCACCATGGTAATCGATGCATTGGTCCTGGGTACTCTAGGGTGTATTGATACTTTGTTGACTGCTGTTATTGGTGACTCACTGACTCGTAAAGAGCATGACTCCGACAAAGAGTTGCGTGGTCAGGGATTAGCAAACATGATTTCTGGTCTGTTTGGTGCCTTACCTGGTGCAGGTGCAACCATGGGAACGGTAACGAACATTCAAGTTGGTGCTCGTTCACCGCTATCTGGCGTGATACGCGCACTTGTTTTAGCGTTGGTGGTGTTGGTTGCGAGCGGATTGACTGAACCGATTCCAATGGCGGTATTGGCAGGCATCGCGGTGTATGTGGGCTTCAATATCTTAGATTGGAGTTTCATTCAGCGAGCGCATAAAGTCAGTGTTCAAGGTATGGCGATCATGTATGGTGTTATGCTTCTCACTGTATTTGTTGACTTGATTGTTGCAGTAGGGCTTGGCGTTTTCATTTCTAATATCATTATTATTGAAAGGTTGAGCCGTGAACAAGCGCGTCAAGTAAAGGCCATCAGTGATGCGGATGAAGATGATGTACCTCTAACCGACAGCGAGAGAAAGTTGCTTGATAGTGCGAACAGCAAGGTTTTGTTCTTCTATCTTTCTGGCCCTATGATTTTCAGTGTATCGAAGGCGATATCACGCCAGCACAGCAGTATTTCCGATTATGAAGTGATGATTTTGGATTTAACCGATGTTCCTATGATCGATGTTACAGTTGGATTAGCGCTGGAAAATGCCATTAAAGATGCAAAAGATGCTGACTGTGAAGTGTATTTGTTATGTCCGAATGAACGTACGCGTCAGCAGCTTGAGAAGTTCCACGTTCTTGAGTTGGTGGATGATGGGAATACTTTCTCGTTCCGCTATGAGGCATTAAAATCAGCAGTGAAATACGTTCGAAAAGCGGATTTTGAATAACAGAGTTTGAAACGATAAAGAAAAGCGCAGCCAACGAGCTGCGCTTTTTATTTGGCCAATAGACTTGAAAAGTTGACACATCGTCAGCATTTCCTCTTGGTTATCTTCGAAAAGAGCGCGACAAGCATGTACGCATTAGAAATAGAACAACTTAGAAAAACCTATGCGGGTGGGTTTGAAGCTTTAAAAGGCATCAGTTTGAATGTCGAAAAAGGCGATTTTTACGCACTGCTCGGTCCTAATGGGGCGGGGAAGTCGACAACCATTGGAATTATCACCTCTCTCGTTAATAAAAGCTCAGGGAACGTGAAAGTCTTTGGGCATGATATTGATTCACATCTAGAACTGGCTAAACAAAATTTAGGTCTAGTACCGCAAGAATTTAACTTCAATCAGTTTGAAACGGTAGAGCAAATCGTATTGCAGCAAGCGGGTTACTATGGTGTAAGCAAAGGGTTAGCCAAAGAGCGAGCGCAGAAATATCTGACGAAACTCGATTTATGGGAGAAGCGTGAAGAGCGAGCTCGCAACCTTTCAGGAGGTATGAAGCGACGCCTAATGATTGCAAGGGCGTTGATGCATGAGCCGCAACTATTGATTTTGGATGAACCAACAGCGGGGGTCGATATTGAATTGCGACGCTCGATGTGGGATTTCCTGAAAGAAATCAACGAGCAAGGTATTACCATTATTTTGACAACGCATTATTTAGAAGAAGCTGAAATGCTGTGTCGTAATATTGGCATAATCAATCGCGGTGAGCTGATTGAAAACACCACGATGAAAGATTTACTCAATAAGCTTCATGTTGAGACCTTTATTTTGGATTTAGAACATGGCGCTAAAGTACCTGAGCTTACTGGTGTTAATTCTCAGAGCTTGGTGAATGACTCCTTAGAGATTGAATTAGAAAAAACGGAAGGGTTGAATCATGTATTCACTCAATTGACAGAAAGTGGTGTTCATGTGCTCTCAATGCGCAATAAGGCCAATCGACTGGAAGAGCTGTTTGTGACCATTGTAAGAGAGCAGGGGTAAAGAGATGTATCAACTGTATTGGACGGCGTTCCAAAGCCTATTGGCGAAAGAAGTGAATCGCTTCATGCGGATCTGGGTACAAACTCTGGTTCCGCCAGCAATTACTATGACGCTTTACTTCATTATATTTGGTAGCCTGATTGGTTCAAGAATTGGTGAAATGGGCGGATTTTCCTATATGGAATACATCGTTCCCGGTCTTATCATGATGTCGGTGATCACTAACTCCTATTCTAATGTTGCCTCCTCCTTTTTTAGTGCGAAGTTCCAGAAAAATATCGAAGAGCTGTTGGTCGCACCGGTACCCAATTATGTCATTATTGCGGGCTTTGTGATGGGAGGTGTGGTACGTGGCTTATTGGTCGGCGCTATTGTTACCTTGGTTTCACTGTTTTTTGTCGATCTGCAAGTTGAACATTGGGGCATTATTATTGCCACCGTTTTTCTCACCTCAGTTGTGTTCTCATTAGGTGGGCTCATCAACGCGGTATTTGCGGGTACTTTTGATGATATCTCCATTATCCCTACATTCGTTCTAACGCCGCTAACCTATTTAGGTGGCGTGTTTTATTCGATCAGCTTGCTGCCTGAATTTTGGCAGGGTGTGTCGAAAATTAACCCAATTGTCTACATGGTGAATGCCTTTCGTTATGGCTTTTTAGGTGTGTCGGATGTTGGGATTGCCACTTCTTTTGGAGTCTTAGGTGTATTCATTATTGGCTTGTACGCCGTTGCGCATTATTTGGTTGCTAAAGGGATAGGGCTGCGAAGCTAGTCTATCAATGACGTTTTCTCAAGAGAGCGTGTTTTAGAGCATGATAGCTTCTAGAAGCATTAAATATAAAACGGGTCGCCTGAGCGACCCGTTTTTCATTTATGTAATTTGGAACAGAAGTCCTTAGCTTAAGGCTTAAGAGAAAAAGTGATTACTTACCTTTATCTTTTATTACTCGCTTTTGTCTTCATTGCTCTCTTTTACATCATTTGTCAGTTCAAATACTTGATTATCAATCAAGCGAGCTTTTCCTAAGTGTGCAGAAATTAGGATAACAGCCTGAGACGATTCATTCGTTATGGGTTGAAGTGTTTGAGCATCTCGAATAAAAATTTCATCAGGCAGCAAGTCGGCAGCACGCAGCTGATCGTTAGCATCTTCAATGATGGATGCGTAATCATCTCGCCCGCCACGAATTTGGCTGCTGATCCAGCGCATTGTACGAGCAACGACAGGAGCCCGCTGGCGCTCATCAATAGTAAGTAAAGAGTTGCGAGAACTCATTGCCAAACCGTCCATTTCACGGACGGTAGGTATACCTACAATCTCAATGTCCATGGCGAGATCGATGACCATTTGACGGATAATGCCAAGTTGTTGAAAATCTTTTTCGCCAAAGCATGCGACATCTGGCTGAACAATGTTGAACAACTTAGCAACGATAGTTGATACGCCTTTGAAATGTCCTGGACGCGATGCGCCTTCAAGCATATGAGACAGCCCTGGAACTTCAACATATGTTTGTTTATCTAGACCTTCCGGATACATGATTTCGGGTGTTGGTGTAAACACAAACTCGACCGATTCACCGTTCAGCTTGCTCAAATCTTCTTCAAGCGTACGCGGGTAGTTATTTAAGTCGTCCGTACGTTCAAACTGCATTGGGTTAACAAAAATACTCGCCACCACAATGTCGGCGTGCTCACGAGCCTTTCGCACGAGTGTAAGATGCCCTTCGTGCAAGTTACCCATGGTTGGAACAAATGCAATACGACGACCATCGCGTTTACACTGTTTGATTTGTTCTCTAAGGGATGCAATATCAGTGAAAGTTTGCATTATGTTTCCTTACTCAAAGGTGTGTTCGACACCTGGGAAAATCTGATTTTGTACATCATCCTTGTACTTCGTAATGGCTTTACGAATATCACCAGTTTCAGCTAGGAAGTTTTTGGAGAATTTTGGCATGTAGTTGGCTGCAATACCAAACATATCATGCATCACTAATATTTGACCATCAGTATCCGGACCTGCACCAATACCGATTACTGGAATAGTCAGGCTTTCGGTAATGCGTTTCGCAAGAGAGGCTGGAACGCATTCCAGCACTAGAAGTTGTGCACCAGCGTTTTGGAGAACAATGGCATCCTGTACCATTTGTTCCGCACGTTCAGCGTCACGGCCTTGAATTTTAAAGCCACCGAAAATATTGACAGATTGCGGAGTCAAACCAAGGTGAGCACAAACAGGTACAGAGCGTTCTGCCAACATACTGATGGTCTCAGCTAGCCACGTTCCACCTTCAACTTTGACCATGTTTGCTCCTGCCTTCATGAGCTTAGCGGCATTTTCAAAAGCTTGCTCAGGGGTTGCATAAGTCATGAAAGGCATGTCTGCCAGCAAGAGGCAATTTGGGCTACCAGCGCGCACACAACGAGTATGGTAAGCAATATCATCGATGGTGACGGGCAATGTCGAGTTTTCACCTTGGAGTACCATACCCAATGAATCACCAACCAAAAGCAATGGCATTTCTTGTTCTTCAAACAATTGGGCGAAGCTGGCATCGTACGCGGTCGATGTAGCGAATTTTTGACCTTCTTGCTTCCAGGTCATTAGCGTATTAATAGTGACATTTTTCATTTTATATCCTTATTAGGGGCAACTTACGACGACCAGATGTTGAGACCATTACGGTCAGTTTTCTCCAACAATGTCTGCAGTTGCGTCCCGTCAGGGAGAGTTAAACGTGGTGCGATTTCAGCGAGTGGGTAGAGAACAAATTCTCTTACCTTCATTCCATAGTGCGGAACGATAAGACGCTCTGAATCGATCACCTCATTGCCGTATAAGATGATATCCAAATCGAGGGTTCTTGGTCCCCATCGTTCATCTTTACGGACACGCCCTTGCTCAAGTTCGATTTTTTGAGTGCAATCGAGAAGTTCAAGCGGCGTCAAACTGGTTTTTATTTCAACCACGGCATTGATGTAGTCGGGTTGATTCTGTGGTCCCATTGGCGTACTGCTGTACAGGGAAGAAGTGCAAACGAATTCAGTGTTTGGAATGTCTTTAAGCGCTTCAATTCCCTGCTTTGCCTGAGTGACGGGATCAGATAAATTGCTGCCAACAGCGATGTATACGGTAATCATTCCTGTGGCTTTCTTTTTTTGTTTCTGTACGTTTTACGTCGGCGCTGCCCAGTGCTTGAGCCGCCTAATTCGTTTACCATTGCTTGGCGCATATTGCGGCCTGCATTTTGGTAAGTTTGCCACCATTTCGCCAACTCTTTGGTGTCACCTTGCTCGACTTCGCCTCGCATTTCAAGGAAATCAAAACCCGCGCGGAACTTATTCAACTCAAGTAAGCGTGTTGCTCGTTTACCATTACGTCTTGGTAAGCGCAGTTGGAGCTGCCATATCTCTCGAATGGTCGCGGTGTGTCTTCTAGGTATTGCAAGGCTTCTAACTTGTTCATCTAGAATCATATTACTGGCTTCCATGATGGCGTCGTAGTAAGCGAAATTACGCTTTTCCATCAATCTCTCAGCCAGTTGATTCAATGGGTACCAAAGTAACGCTGCAAACATGAAGGCTGGATTAATTCGCTTGCCATCTTGAATGCGTTTGTCTGTTGATTCCAATACCAGCTCAATCATTTTTTCGGTTGGGCTTTCTTGTTCTTCAGTAAATTCACGAGCAATCTCAGGGAACAATGGTTGGAAAAGGTCGTACTCACGTAATAGGTGGTAGGTTTCCAATCCGTAGCCTGATTGCAAAAGTTTTAGTGACTCTTCAAACAACCGCGCTGCTGGAATGTCTTGTAGCAGGTGCGCAAGCTCCTTGATTGGAGTTGCTGTGCCTTCGCAGATATCCATATCCAACTTAGCGGCAAAACGAACAGCACGCAGCATTCGAACGGGATCTTCTCGATAACGTGTTTCTGGATCGCCAATAAGACGGATCTGCCCATCATCAAGATCATCAATACCACCTGCATAATCATGAATACTGTAATCGGCGATGTTGTAATACATTGCATTGACAGTGAAATCACGACGTTCTGCGTCTTCATCTATGGTGCCATACACATTATCACGAAGCAGCATGCCTTCTTTAGACTGTGCAGCAACGTTTTTTGTCGGTTCTTGATGATGACCACGGAAAGTGGCAACTTCTATGATATCGCGCCCAAACATAATGTGCGCAAGGCGGAATCGACGCCCAATTAAACGGCAGTTTCTGAACAGGTTTTTGATCTGTTCTGGGGTTGCGTTAGTCGCGATATCAAAATCTTTTGGTTGTTCGCCTAATAAAAGGTCACGTACTCCACCGCCTACCAGAAACGCATCGTATCCAGCATTATGCAGGCGATAGAGCACTTTGAGTGCGTTGTCGCTTATCTGTTTGCGAGAAATGTTGTGCTCTTCTCGTGTAATAATATTCAGAGTAATTTCTCCGTTTGAGCGACTATTTTTTTGGCCTTTGCTGGTAAGGATTTTACGGCAAAAGCGAGTAACTTGACTAAAAATAGCCCACCTCTATTACGTTTGTGCTCAAAAATTGCGGCTAATAATAGCTTAGCTGTCCTTGTTTGAGAATGGGGACGTGATTTTGATCTTGTCTGGCAACTGTTTTAAGTGCCAGTTTTCGATGCCCCATTGCAGTATTTCATCTTGAGTAGCTTGCTCTAATTCTTTTTTAATATCAAAGCCTAAGAAGCTCATTGCTAACAATGTTTCAGGTTTGGGATCGTCTTGGCGAATACCCTCTGCACGATTCTGTTTTGAGAGCTTATTTCCTCTGTCATCAATGGCTAACGGCAGGTGTAAGTATTGAACCGGCGATTTTTTAAGCATTTGATATAGGCTGATTTGGCGACCTGTGGGTTCGATTAAGTCGGCTCCGCGAACCACTTCCGTTACGCCCTGATGAATATCATCTAAAACAACCGCAAGGTTATAAGCAAATAAACCATCTCGTCGTTTAATAATAAAGTCTTCTTGTGCCAAAGAGATTGGAATAGGTATTGAACCGTGCCGCAAATCGTTGAACTCGGTCACAGGGTGCGTCATGGTAAGTCGAACAGCACAAGGTTGGTCGTCGATTAATTTTTTTGCTCTGCAAGTGCCGGGATAAAAACCACCGGCGTCTTTTATTTGTTTTCGGCTACATTCGCAGTAATACGCCACCCCATCTTTTAACCACTGATCAATTTGCGCTTGATAGGCGTTGTGACGCTGGCTTTGAAAGATGACTTCGTCATCCCAAAATAGGTGATATTTTTCTAGAGTCGATAGAATCAAATTAGCCGCACCAACCATTTCTCTGGGCGGATCGAGATCTTCCATTCGAACCAACCACTTTCCATGTTGAGACTTAGCTTGGAAGTAGCTGCCCAAAGCGGCAATAAGTGAGCCAAAATGAAGAGGACCTGATGGGGATGGGGCAAAGCGCCCTATATAATTGGATTTACTCATGGTATTCATCAAAAAAGGGAGCAAATCGGCTCCCTTTTATCCTTGCTTTAGCGCAGCTGATATTAGCCTTGCATTTGTCTTTCTTTCATTTCAGCAAGCGTTTTACAATCGATACATAAATCAGCAGTTGGGCGAGCTTCTAAACGACGGATGCCAATTTCAACACCGCAAGATTCACAATAACCAAAGTCACCATCTTCTATTTTATCAAGCGTCTTCTCGATTTTTTTAATCAAGCGGCGCTCACGATCTCGGTTACGTAGCTCTAAACTAAATTCTTCTTCTTGCGAAGCACGGTCAACAGGATCTGGAAAGTTTGATGCTTCGTCTTGCATGTGATGCACAGTGCGATCGACTTCTTCCCTGAGCTGATTGCGCCAAGCTTCTAAAATCTTTGTAAAGTGAGCTAACTGGTCAGGTGACATGTACTCTTCACCTGGCTTTTCTTGGTAAGGCTCAACCCCTGCAATTGCTAGGATGCCTAGCGTTTTTCTTTTGTTACTTTCTGGCATACAGCATCTCCTACTTACACCTTTTTGACTGACCAGCAGACAAATTAAGGCGGGTATCTATAGCAGAAAGAAAAGCTGGTGGCAACGACTCGTAATTGTGGGCCCTTGCCATTGTGAAGTTCGCATCATTTTTCATGGTTGTTGATAAATTCAACATTTTGAATCAGTTGCATTTCACGTTCAGAGAGCTTGGCTTTGTAGCACAATATCTCCACGCCACTTTCTTTCGCTTGATTTAACAGTTGTGAATATTTCGCATCTATATGGTGTGCTGAAGACACTTTTTCAATACCAGTATGTAAAACAGTAAAAAAAAGTACGGCTCTGCTTCCATTTTTTGAGACTTCCATCAACTCGCGAAGGTGCTTTTGTCCTCGCGTTGTGACTGCATCAGGAAAATAGCCTTGTCCATTTTCCTCTAATAAAGTCACACTTTTCACTTCAATATAGCACTTCGGGCGATCTTCGCTTTCTAGTAAGACATCAATACGGCTGTTTTCATTACCGTATTTCACCTCTGTTCTTAGAGAGTCATATCCTGTTAGCTCAGGAATACGCCCCTGATTTATCGCTTCAACCACCAAAGCATTGGGTTTTGCGGTGTTGATGCATATCATGTCACCCTGAGCGTTTTGTGAAAGCTCCCAGCTGCAAGGGTATTTTCTTTTCGGATTATCGGATGTGGAGTACCAAATCGTATTTCCGGGATCGGCACAACCGGTCATTGCTCCCGTATTAGCGCAATGGATGGTGGTTACGGAGCCATCATCCAGCTCAATATCCGCGAGAAAGCGTTTGTATCTTTTAATCAGCGTTGCGCGTTGTAATGGTGAAGTAAATTCCATAAGTCGTCGTTTGGGGTTCGATACTGTTATTATGTACAATGCTTTGGTGAGGGCTCACTGCAATTAAAGCGCATGTGAGTATCATGTTTCACCTTGCATCAAGAATACGGTTTGTAAATCGAACTCATTACAGCACAAGGATCTCCCATTGTCACAATCCTCTACGTTACCACTCCCGATAGAAGCCGTTCTTCCTGAATTGTTAGTTGCATTAAGAACACAACACCAAGTGGTGCTTAAAGCGGAGCCAGGGGCCGGGAAATCAACCTACTTACCTTTACAGCTGCTCAAGCAAAATACGGTGGAAGGCAAAATTATCATGCTGGAACCTCGACGGCTGGCTGCGCGAAATATTGCCACCTATCTTGCTAAGCAATTAGGGGAAAAGGTGGGTGAGACCTTTGGGTACCGTGTTCGTGGAGAAAAGAGAACAAGCAAAAACACGCGTTTAGAAGTGGTTACTGAAGGTATTTTGACGCGAATGATTCAGTCTGATCCCGAGCTGAATGGTGTCGCTATGGTCATTTTTGATGAATTCCATGAGCGCAGTATCCACGCAGACACCAGTTTGGCATTTTGCTTGGAGATCCAAGAAGTATTTAGAGAAGACCTAACATTGCTTGTTATGTCTGCGACACTTGATGAAATGGCGTTAAAAGGGCTGTTGCCTTCGGCTTCTTATATTGAATCGGATGGTCGGGGCTATCCTATTGAATACCGGTATGCACCACTGATGCCCAATGACAGGCTGACAACGGTTGTGGCAAAACAAGTTCGCACTCTTCTTAGTAGTGAAGACGGGTCTATCTTGGTTTTTTTGCCAGGGGCAGGTGCTATCAACCAAGTTATGGAATTGCTGAGTGAACTTGATTCTGACGTTGATGTGTTCCCGTTGTTCGGTCAATTAACGTTTGCTGAGCAGCAACTGGCTATTTCTCCTTCTGAGCAGGGAAAAAGAAAGGTTGTGTTAGCGACGAATATTGCGGAAACCAGTTTGACCATTGAGGGAATTCGCATTGTTATTGACAGTGGGTTGGAGCGTTTTGCCAGTTTTCAGTTAAAAACAGGCATCACTCGATTAGAGCAACAAAGGATTGCGCAGTCCTCTGCTCATCAACGTGCCGGCCGTGCTGGTAGGCTAGAACCAGGCATTTGCGTGCGTATGTACAGCGAGCAACAATTCCAGCAGCAACCCAAAGTACCAGAGCCAGAAATCCTTCGGAGCGACTTGTCTTCTGTGTTGCTTGAAATGCTTCAATGGGGGAGTGGGACATTTTCGCGATCCCATTGGCTTGACGTGCCAACCAAAGCCGCCATTGATACAGCAAAAGATCTGCTTTATCAGCTCGATTTATTGAATGAATCTGGTGCGTTGACTGAGCTAGGAAAACAGGCACAGGCGCTGGGATCCGACCCAAGGACTGCTGCCATGTTATTAAAAGCCCATTCGAAAGGAACTGCCTATTTGCAGTGTGCGATAACGTTAACGGCTTTGATAGAAGAGCCTGAGCGGCAAGGTGATAACTTGATTCATGCCTTGCAGCGTTTCAAAGACGGTCATCATCAAAAACAAAAGAAAGTACAAACCAGAATGTCGAGTTTAGCTGCTAGGTTTAGCTCGGTTTTAAAAGGGAGTGCTGATGAATCACTTGCTGGTGAATGTCTTTGCTGGGCTTATCCCGACAGAATTGCCAGGCAAAGAAAAACAGAAAGTGAGAATTACCTATTGGCGAATGGGCATGGCGCGCAGGTCGATTCATTGTCTTCGTTAGTGAAAAATGAGTATTTGGTTGTCGTAGATCTGATGAAAAGTCACCGTAGTGATAGCCAAGTTTATTTAGCTTGCCCGCTGGATGCAGTACCAGAAAATAAAGTGAATCGAGCCACTTATGTGTACTGGGATGACAAAAAAGGAGAGCTTTTAGCAGAGGAAAGGCTACAAATAGGTGCTATTGTGCTAGAAAGCAAACCAACCCAAGATATCAGCGAGCAACAAAAATCCAGCGCATTGTTGGATTATATCCGTGAAAGCGGCACGCATACTCTCCCTTGGTCGGACAAATCTGAGCGTTTACTTCAACGCATTCGATGCGGTCAGGCATGGATTGAGGAAGAAACATGGCCAGACGTCTCAGATTCGGGCTTGCTTGATAATCTGACAGAGTGGCTGTTGCCATTTATGAACGGTGTTTCTAACATGAAGACCCTAAAAAAGGTCGATATACATCAAGCTCTCATTGCCTATTTAGGATGGCCATTGAACCAGAAAATCGATGAATGGCTGCCGGAGCGTTATACATTACCAACAGGGCAAAGTCGGCAAATCGATTATCAAGAAGGAAAGCCGCCAATGCTTTCAGTAAGAGTACAGGAAGTTTTTGGTGAACAAACTTCTCCAACGGTGGCTAATGGACGGATTCCTGTGGTGCTAGAACTGCTTTCTCCAGCTCGAAGACCGATTCAAATCACGCAAGATTTAGCCGCATTTTGGCAGGGCTCGTATCACGAAGTAAAAAAAGAAATGAAAGGGCGTTACCCTAAACACCCTTGGCCAGATGATCCGGCTAACCATGTGGCGACAACGAAAACCAAACGACAGTTGAATTCATGACAGATAAAAAGAAAGCGTCAGAGCGAACGACAAAAAAAACAACGGCTAAAAAGAGCACTCAAAAGAAACGCCCTCGTCAAAATAAAACAAAAAAGAAAACATCAAAAGGTTGGTTACGCACTCTTTGGGGGTTAGCGTGGAAAACAACCGTTACCGTATTTGCGGTGTTGGTTTTTGTCGGTATCTACCTTGATAGTGTGGTTCGCCAGAAATTTGAAGGCCAGCTATTTGAGCTACCAACAGTCGTTTATGGACGAGTATTGACGTTGAGCCCCGGAAGCCCTGTGACATTACCGCAGCTTCGTAAAGAACTGGATGTACTCAATTATCGTAAAGTCCGCGCTCCTCGACACCCGGGGGAGTATTCGTCTTCATCGACAAAAATTGAACTTATTCGCCGTGATTTCGAATTTGAAGACGGCCCCGAAGCTTCCCGCCACGTGATGTTGTATTTCAACGACCAAGGTTTAGAAAGGATCAAATCGCTCGAATCCGAGCGAGATATGGGCTACTTACGTATCGACCCTAAAATGCTTGGAATGTTGGAAAAAAACACAGAAGAAAACCGCCTCTTCTTAAAGCGAGAGCAATTCCCTGAAGTGCTGGTTGATGCCTTACTCGTGACAGAAGACAGAGATTTTTATCAACATGAAGGGGTTTCGCCGTTTGCGATTCTTAGAGCATTGGTGGCAAATGTAAAGGCGGGGCGTACTGTTCAGGGCGGGAGCACCTTGACCCAACAGTTAGCGAAAAACTTGTTTTTATCTCGTGAACGAACGCTCTGGAGAAAAGTCCGAGAAGCGTATATCGCCCTCATATTGGATTATCGTTACAGCAAAGATGAAATACTAGAAGCCTATCTGAATGAAGTGTACTTAGGTCAAAGCCGTGGTGAAGCCATTCATGGATTTGGTTTGGCGTCGAGGTTGTATTTTGGTCAACCTTTGCAAGAGCTTCGTATTGACCAAATTGCCTTGCTGGTGGGAATGGTAAAAGGTCCCTCTTATTACAACCCAGTCCGGAAACCTGAGCGAGCGAAAGAGCGTCGAGATCTGGTATTACGTTTGATGATGCAGCACGACATTCTGACTTCTCACCAGTTTGAAATGGCAGCCAGCCGCGATTTGGATACGCAAGATAAACCGCAAATAGCCAGCCGCCAGCCGGCCTATTTTCAGCAGGTTAGTCGCGAGCTAAAGCAAAAAGTGGGTGAGGCCTTCCAAAGGCAAACCGGGCTAAAAGTCTTTACGTCTTTGGATCCCGTTTCGCAATTTGAGCTGGAAAAAGCGGTGAAATCCAAAATCCCTCAATTGGAGTTGCGATCTGGGAAAGGATTGGAGGCAGCTGGAATAGCAGTGGATAGACGCAGCGGAGAAATTCGCGCTATGGTTGGTGGAAAACGAACCGGATATGACGGCTTCAATCGAGCATTGAACGCTTCAAGACCGATCGGCTCTTTGGCTAAGCCTGCGGTGTATCTCACGGCACTACAGAATCCGTCGGAATACACGTTAGCATCCACGTTAGATGATACGCCATTTTCTCTCAAAGGCAGTAAGGGGAGCGTGTGGTCACCTAAGAATTACGACCGAAAATTCCGCGGTGATGTGTCTTTGTATCAAGCCTTTGCGAAATCATTAAATGTGCCCACAGTAAGGCTCGGGCTGAAATTGGGTATCCCCAAAGTAATGGATACATTTGAAAAGCTAGGTGTCGATCGGCAGGAAATTCGCCCCGTGCCGTCGATGTTTCTTGGATCGTTTTCTTTGACACCTTACCAAGTCGCTCAAATGTACCAAACACTGACTAACTCAGGTAAGAAAGCGCCACTGAGTGCGCTTCGAAGTGTAAAAGATTTAGATGGAAACGTCCTGTATCGATCTATTCCCAAAGTATCGCAACGAATATCGCAACAAGCGGCTTGGTTAACCACTTATGCAATGAAGAAAGCGGTTGCCGAGGGAACCGGACGTTATTTGCAAGGTCAATTTAGCCGTATGACACTCGCAGGGAAAACCGGAACCAGTAACGATACTCGTGACAGTTGGTTTGTTGGGGTGGATGGACGAGAAGTGGTAACGCTTTGGCTTGGTCGTGATGATAACAAGCCCACCAAGTTAACGGGTGCTAGTGGCGCATTACGGGTGTACCACCAATATTTGCAAAACCGAATTCCAGAGCAATTAATTCTTCCGTGGCCAGCACAAATTACCACCTTAGGGTTTGCGCTTAAACCAGATGGCGGATTAAAAGTCGATTGCGATAAAGCGTTTACGCTTCCTGTTTGGGATAAGAAAGGTAATGCGCGTGAAGCTTGCAAAAGTGAACCGGCCAAATGGTTGAGCAGTTTGTTTGACTAGAACAGTCGATGTATATAGGGATATGAAATAAAGGAGCGCTTTTGTTTTTCTCTAAGTTTAATGGAATAGCAACTTTCACTGTGACGGTGGCAACTGTAAGTGTTGCGGCTTTACTGAGCCCTTTTGTTGCGGCTCAGGAGCAAGTTGAAGAGAAAGAACGACCTGTTATCGCCGTTGTACTCGCTGGCGGTGGAGCAAAAGGTGCGGCTCATATTGGTGTGCTGAAGGCGCTGGAAGAGATGCATATTCCTGTTGATATCATTACAGGCACCAGCATGGGGGCTTTTGTTGGCGGGTTGTATTCTACAGGCATGTCGGCGGATGAAATTGAATCATTTATCCATACGATAGATTGGAACAGTGGCTATCGAGATCGTGTTGAGAGAGAGCACTTGCCCGTCCGTGAAAAAGAATATTTTGACCGATACCAGATCAAGACAGATTTAGGGTTACGTTGGATTGAAGTCACGGCGCCACGTGGAGTGGTGCAAGGGCAGAACATGTATAAGATTCTGCGCGAGTCGGCAGGAAACATTCCGCCTATGTCATCATTCGATGATTTGGCGGTGAAGTATCGTGCTGTAGCGACAGATATTGTTGAGCTGGAACCCGTCGTATTGGAAAGTGGTTACTTAACAGATGCCATGATGGCCAGTATGTCTGTGCCCGGAGCGCTGCCGCCATTTCCTTTGGGGGAAAAATTGCTGGTTGATGGAGGGGTAACCAACAATATGCCTGTTGAGCTCGCACGCTCTATGGGGGCTGACTTGGTTATTGCTGTGGACATCAGTACGAATTATCAGTCCAAACAAGAGCTAAAAACGTTCCTAAATGTCGGTGATCAGCTCTCCAATTACATGGTGCAACGTAGCACTCAGCGACAAGCAACCCATTTACAAGATAAAGATGTATTGCTTACACCCAAGGTTGGCAATATGTCGACAACTGAATTTTCCCGCATGCCAGATGCGTATGAATTGGGCTATCTAGCGGCTATTGAATCTAAAGACGCGCTAGAGTCCTTTGTAGTTACACCTGCTCTTTACCAAAAGTACATTTACCGAAAACAAGAAGCTCGAAAAGCTATCGATTACGGCGACGAGCTCCTAATTGACGACATTGTTATCCACAATAACAGCCACTATAACGAAAACGTGCTAAAGCAGTTTCTTGGTTTAGAAGCTGGACGCCGATATGGTTTAGAAGAATTGGAAGAACACGTTCAGCAGTTATATTCACTTAACCGCTTTGAACAGGTTCTTTACCGCTACCAACAAGAAGATGGAAAAACCACGCTGCATATTGAAGTCAATGAGAAAGATTGGGGACCAAACTACGTGAACTTTCGCTTCTTCCTTGAAGATGATTTTCAAACGACAAGTCAGTACTCCATTGGAGTGAGTACCAATTTCACTGCCCTGAATGATAAAGGTGCAGAAATTCGAACCAATCTCGAAATGGGCTCTGAAAAACTGATTGAAGCGGAATTATATAGCCCGATATTCAATGAGCAGAACGTCTTTACCAGTGCAAAAATGACTTATCGGAATGAAAATAAGAAAGCACCATTTGGGTCAGACGGATTGGAAGACATTTCACTTGGGGGCGTTAAGGATTACATTCCGATTAACTATGTTCAGTTTTCATCAGAACTTGCTCTGGGCGTAAACCCCACATTTGATCAGGAGTTTAAGACGGGTATTCGATATACTGTTGGTGAAATTTCGATATCGACCTTACCCACATTAGGGCAAGGGATGTTTAACCGTAAAGGCGTATTTGCTCGGTATCGGTACGACACGTTTGATGACATGAATTTTCCGTCTCGTGGTAGCCTAGCGCATTTTGAATTGCTGGCATCGGAAGACAATATTCAAGAAGATCAGGATAACGAATACACCAGTGATCGTGTTAATGAAGTTGCGATAAAGTTAGGGCATGCAGAGAGCTATGAACGTCATACTTTGGTAGGGATGGCTGAATACGAGGTCACACGAAGCCGTAATGCTTCTGTTCCCATAATGCCTAAGTCACTGGGTGGCTTTCTAAATTTATCAGGTATCCCGGGTAAAAGTCTTATCGGTCAAAACAAGATATTCGGTAGTTTAGTCTATCGATACCGTTGGTTTGACAATAACTTTGGCTTGTTTCAATCACCAGTTTACATAGGTGCGTCGGCTGAATATGGTGGAGTATGGTCTGATCCGAACATTAAAATCAGTGAAGCACCGATGTACGTCGCAGGCTCGCTTTTTGCGGGTGTAAAATCTCCAATAGGGCCTATAATTCTAGCGTACGGACAAACAGAGCAAAATTTCAATTCAGTATATCTGATCGTGGGAACTGCATTTTAATTCAAAATAATTCAACCATATTCATAGAACTTTAGTCTCAAGTTGCTATGTTGGTCAAAATGATAAGATTTTAATTTTAAGTTAAATTTGCTATTCTCCACCCCACAGTTTGGCCCTATGCCGCTGTTGATTATTAAGAATCAGAATAAGACTATTCATAATAAAAGCGGCAAGGCAGCCAAGTTTTTCCAAGGATGTTTGTACTTCTTGATCACAAGGGAGGTCAAACCGCAATGAGAGGAATGAGTCGTGCTTGAAGCCTACCGTAAACACGTCGAAGAGCGTGCCGCAGAAGGAGTTGTACCTAGACCCCTTGATGCTGAACAAGTCGCGGGACTTGTAGAATTATTAAAAAATCCGCCAGCAGGCGAAGAAGCTTTCCTTATTGATCTTCTAGAAAATCGTATTCCACCGGGTGTAGATGAAGCCGCATACGTTAAAGCGGGCTTCCTTACTGCAATTACTAAAAGTGAAGTAACGTCCCCGTTAGTCAGCCGTGAAAAAGCGGCAGAACTTTTGGGTACCATGCAAGGTGGATACAACATTGAATCACTGGTTTCTTTACTAGAAGATGCCGATTTAGCCCCAATCGCTGTAAAAGCACTTTCCCATACATTGTTAATGTTTGATGCGTTCTATGACGTTGAAGAGAAAGCCAAAGCAGGCAATGCCTCCGCTCAGCAAGTCCTTCAATCATGGGCTGATGCAGATTGGTTTACATCAAAAGCAAAAGTCGCAGAGAAAATTACCGTTAAGGTATTTAAAGTTACGGGTGAAACGAATACCGATGACTTATCTCCAGCACCAGATGCATGGTCTCGCCCGGATATTCCAGTACACGCTAAAGCGATGCTGAAGATGGAACGAGATGGTATCAAACCTGATGACCAGGGTAACGTTGGTCCTCTTAAGCAAATCGAAGAGCTGCAAAAAGATGGTATTCAGTTAGCTTATGTCGGTGACGTTGTTGGTACAGGTTCATCTCGTAAATCGGCGACTAACTCTGTTCTTTGGTTCATGGGTGAAGATATTCCTTTTGTTCCAAACAAGCGCACCGGTGGTGTCTGTTTAGGAGGCAAGATTGCCCCAATCTTCTACAACACAATGGAAGATTCCGGCGCATTACCAATTGAACTAGACGTACAAGAGATGAACATGGGCGATATCATTGATATCTTCCCGTATGAAGGTGTTGTACACAAAAACGGTACTGAAATCTCAAGCTTTGAATTGAGTAAAGTTCTGCTGGATGAAGTGCGTGCTGGTGGTCGTATTCCATTGATCATTGGTCGTGGTTTAACAAGCCGTGCTCGTGCATCTCTTGGTCTTGCTGATACCGATTTGTTCGCGAAGCCAATTGATCCTTCTGCTTCAGATAAAGGCTACACGCTAGCTCAGAAGATGGTGGGTAAGGCGTGTGGTGTAGAAGGTGTACGTGCAGGTCAATATTGTGAGCCTAAAATGACAACGGTTGGTTCTCAGGATACGACTGGTCCAATGACTCGTGATGAATTGAAAGACTTGGCGTGTCTTGGCTTCTCGGCTGATTTGGTTATGCAGTCATTCTGTCACACTTCGGCATACCCGAAACCTGTTGATGTGAATACGCACCATACATTGCCAGACTTCATCATGAACCGGGCTGGTGTATCACTGCGACCTGGTGATGGCGTTATCCACTCATGGTTAAACCGTATGCTTCTACCTGATACTGTTGGTACAGGTGGTGATTCACATACACGTTTCCCTCTTGGGATTTCATTCCCAGCGGGTTCTGGTTTGGTTGCATTTGCAGCAGCTACAGGGGTAATGCCTCTGGATATGCCTGAGTCTATTTTGGTACGTTTCAAAGGCGACATGCAACCAGGTATTACACTTCGTGACCTAGTACATGCCATTCCTTACTACGCCATTCAACAAGGTCTTTTGACAGTTGAAAAAGCGGGTAAGATCAACGAATTCTCTGGTCGTGTTCTTGAAATTGAAGGTGTTGAACACCTAACTGTAGAGCAAGCGTTTGAGCTTTCAGATGCCTCGGCAGAGCGTTCTGCAGCAGGTTGTGCAGTTAAACTGTCTCAAGAATCCATTGAAGAGTACTTAAACTCTAATATCACCATGCTTAAGTGGATGATTTCTGAGGGATACGGCGATGTTCGTACGATCGAACGTCGTGTTACTGCAATGGAAGAGTGGTTAGCTAACCCAGAGTTGATGCAAGCAGATGATGACGCCGAATACGCGCACATTATCGAAATAGACCTAGCTGACATCCATGAGCCAATTCTATGTGCTCCAAATGACCCAGATGACGCACGTTTGTTATCTGAAGTTCAGGGTACCAATATCGATGAAGTATTCATTGGTTCATGCATGACGAACATCGGACACTTCCGTGCTGCGGGTAAATTGCTCGATAAGCACAATGGTCAATTGGATACACGTTTGTGGATTGCACCACCAACGAAAATGGACCGTGACCAGCTAACCGAAGAAGGATACTACGGTATCTATGGCCGTGCAGGGGTTCGTATTGAAACACCAGGTTGTTCTCTGTGTATGGGTAACCAAGCACGCGTAGCGGACAAAGCAACCGTTATGTCTACATCTACTCGTAACTTCCCTAACCGTTTAGGTACAGGTGCTGATGTGTATCTAGCGTCTGCAGAGCTTGCTGCGGTAGGTGCAATACTTGGACGTATTCCTACAAAAGAGGAGTACCTAGAGTACGCTAAGCAAATCGATGCAACTGCTGCGGATACATACCGTTACCTAAACTTCCACAAGATGGGGCAGTACACGGAAAAAGCAGACACAGTTATCTTCCAAGAGCCTGCATAGACTGCCTCTTTGGTAAATAATTTGCTCTTTAAAAACGGTCCAAATTTTGGACCGTTTTTTTATATTTCACCCTAACTGTATTAATTTGGCACTGTAGGTTTAGAAAGTCGGCTATGAAGCACGCTAGTTCACTTATGAGCCACTCAAAAAATTGGACTCTATTAACCGTTGTTTCTAAAGATGCCGAATTGTTCTTGAATGTATGTTTAATTTTCAAAATGGCAATGAGTATGATTTTAACTGACTGTAATTGTTTAACATTTATGTTTTTTCGAAAGTAAGGAAGTACCAAAGTAAACTAAACGAGAAATAGAGTCATTATTTATAGAATAATGTGAGTCATATCAATGAGTAACTCTTTGAATATTAATTATCTGAATGTACCATGCGTGCTTTGTTGGTTATTAGGTAGTAAATAAATGAAAAAGAGTGTTTTTGTAGTTTTGGCATCCTCCTTGGTATTATCGGGTTGCGGAGGTGGAAGTGGTTCTACCGATACAGTGAGTCCAAAAGGAGCACATGTTGATGTAAATTTACCTCTTGAGGCTTTGTACGGTCCAATCGTTAACCTTAAAGGTCATAGCTTATTGACAGTTGATGTTGAAAATGCAGCTCGACAAGTCGCTTATGTAAACTCTGTAGTTCTTAATTCATTAGCCAAGGCATCAGGTCAAACGGACGATAAATTTCTTGAACTTTTGACAAACTCAGCTTTGACTGATACGCCTTTGACTGTCGGCAATTTGGGTACTTTAGATGTTTCACTTTCAATAAAAAATGGTGGTGCTGGCTTTATTCTAACTAGTGCATCTTTTGATATTTCAATTCCGGATTTTCCTTTGATTGAAACGGCATTTAAACCAGAAATATTTAGCTATGACGCTAAAGATAAAGCATTTAAATACGAATTCACTGTAGAGCAAACACCAACGAATATACTTTATTCGCATTTTGAGCATGGAAACACGACATTCAGCTACAGTGAAAATTCTCAAGGAGATCACCGCTACATCGCTGAGTATTTGAGTACTCGTTCTGTAAGTGCTGATATTACTTATGTAGCAAATACAAAAGAAGTGAAAGTGAGTAATCATGGTGGAAGTGTAAGGACCGGTTATTACAACTCTTCCGAAGATACGATCTCAGGTCTTTAATCTTTGTAAGCGCAGCTTTGCCTGCGCTTTTTACTTTCTAATCTCACTATCGTATCACTCACTTCCTCTTTATTTTCTAAAATTAGAATTAGGTGAGCTTCGCCTCTCCTTCTACTAAGTGATACACTCCGCTCCCTCAAGATTTTGCGAGTAAAACGCCATGGAATATCAATTCACAAAGAACAGCCTGACTGGAGATTATTTAGTTAAATGCAGTATGGGGCATGAGATCGTAGGACGTTGGCTTCAAGAAGAGGTGAACGCTCAAATCCGTGTGATTGACGGTATTTTGCAAAGGCTTGAGTGGATGGTTGACGGTCAGCATCACGAAGACAAAATCGAAGGGCGAGAGATCAGTGTATTGATCACCCGTGAAGAAGTGACTATTCAAGAAAATGGTTTCGCTTACCAGCCTGAATGTGATGAGCCAGATATGCACATTTACGAAAGTGAGAGTAGTGCGAGTTGTGGTTTCGAGGATTTTGTTGATTTGGTCAAGGCGTGGAAGGACTTCGTGAAATCTTACTAACGCTTCAAATTTCAGCTTTTCATTACCCTGTCCCCAAAATGGGGAAATGATTGAGCTCTGCTTCAAATTCGGGAAGAGGATGCACCAATATTGTGCATCCTCTTTTTTGTTTAATCATCGAAAGTACATTAATTCTTTAGAATCAGCTTATTAGGTTTTTGGCACGCTCCTTGATTGTTGTCTAGGTGTTAACGGATTACACCAAATCAGAGAGGACGTGATGAAAATAATCAATGCCATTATTAAACCATTCAAACTTGACGACGTAAGGGAAGCTTTGTCGGACGTAGGTATTGAGGGGATGACCGTCAGCGAAGTGAAAGGCTTCGGTCGTCAAAAAGGACATACCGAATTGTACCGAGGGGCGGAATACCAAGTTGATTTCCTGCCAAAAGTAAAATTAGAAATCGCCACCCAAGCAGATAATGTTGACCGCGTTGTAGAAGCGATTACCAACGCAGCACATACGGGAAAAATTGGCGACGGTAAGATTTTTGTTTATGACCTTCACCAAGCGATTCGAATTCGTACAGGTGAAATGGATTCAGAAGCACTTTAAGGAATTGAGGATTTTATTATGGAACTATCAGTAACTGTAGCCGAACTCAGATATGCACTGGACACCTTTTTCTTTCTCATTTCAGGTGCATTAGTTATGTGGATGGCCGCTGGCTTTGCCATGTTAGAAGCGGGGTTGGTTCGCTCAAAAAATACTACCGAAATTCTGACCAAAAACATTTGCTTGTATGCGATTGCCTGTACGACATTCTTGTTGGTTGGTTATCACGTTATGTACGTGGATAATGCTGAAGGTGGTTGGTTGCCATCATTTGGCGCATTGATTGGCACTCAAGGTGAAGGTGCAGATCACTCCCTTGAGTCTGATTTCTTTTTCCAAGTCGTGTTTGTTGCTACCGCCATGTCGGTTGTTTCAGGGGCGGTGGCTGAGCGAATGAAGCTTTGGTCGTTCTTGATTTTCTCCGTTGTATTAACTGCGTTTATTTACCCAATGGAAGGTTACTGGACTTGGGGAGGCGGTTTCTTGTCAGAAGCAGGCTTCAGTGATTTCGCAGGCTCTGGCATCGTGCACATGGCGGGTGCAGCTGCTGCACTAGCTGGCGTCGTGCTACTTGGTGCGCGTAAAGGCAAATATGGTAAGAATGGAGAAATCTACCCAATTCCAGGTTCAAACATGCCTTTAGCAACATTGGGTACGTTTATCTTATGGTTCGGTTGGTTCGGATTTAACGGTGGTTCTCAATTGATGGTGTCGGACTTTGAAAATGCGACCGCGGTAGGTCAAATCTTCCTGAACACCAATGCAGCCGCAGCAGCTGGCGCAATCGCAGCACTGCTTGTGTGTAAAACAACTTGGGGTAAAGCAGACTTAACCATGGTGTTAAACGGTGCGTTAGCGGGTCTAGTCGCTATCACAGCAGATCCACTGTCTCCTTCTCCTCTGGTTGCTGTCGGAATTGGTGTAGCTGCAGGTGCGTTGGTGGTGTTCAGTATTGTCGCGATGGACAAAGTAAAAATAGATGATCCTGTAGGCGCGATTTCAGTGCACGGTGTATGTGGTCTATTTGGGTTGATGATGGTACCAGTGAGTAACGCAGACGCCGCTTTCTCAACTCAGCTTCTTGGAGCAGCTGTTATCTTTGCTTGGGTGTTCGGAGCAAGTTTAGTAGTTTGGTATGTTCTCAAAGTAACAATGGGCATCCGAGTGACGGAAGAAGAAGAGCTTGAAGGTATGGACATGCACGACTGTGGAGTAGGGGCTTATCCGGAGTTTGTATCAGTGAAATAAAACTGAGACGAAACATGTCGTTACCAAAATTAATGATAAACCTGTCAGAAATGACAGGTTTTTTTGATCTAGATACAGAATGTATGATTGTCAATGAGATTCGTTTGAATATAATAAGGCGACTGATAAACATTATCATTATGCTTTCACTAAGGACGAATACGATGAAAAAATTGCTGACCCTTTCCGCCATTGCGTGTGGTGTGGTTGCTCCTTCTGCAATGGCCGCTGAAGAAGTTAACGTATACTCTTACCGTCAGCCTTTCTTGGTTGAACCAATGTTCAAAGAGTTCACTAAAGAAACTGGCATTAAAGTAAACGTTAAGTTTGCAAAGAAAGGTTTGGCTGAAAAGCTAGCTCAAGAAGGCGAGTACAGCCCTGCAGACGTTATTCTAACTGTAGACATCAGCCGTCTGGCCGAGTTGTCTAAAAAAGGTCTTGTACAATCTGTAAACAGCGACGTGATTGAAGCGAACATTCCAGCTCAGTATCAAGACAATAACAATGAGTGGTTTGGTATCACAACACGTACTCGTAATGTTTACTCTTCTCGTGAGCGTGTTGGCAAACTAGGTGAAGACTTCACATACGAAGATCTCGCTAAGCCACAATTCAAAGGCAAGATTTGTACTCGTAGCGGTAAGCACCCTTACAACGTTTCTCTTATCTCTTCTATGATTGCTCATAAAGGTGAAGCGGCAACGAAAACTTGGTTGGAAGGCGTTAAAGCTAACCTAGCACGTAAGCCTCAAGGTAACGATCGTGCACAAGTTAAAGCGATCAAAGAAGGTCTATGTGACGTATCTTTGGGTAACAGCTACTACCTTGGCAAGATGGTAAACAACAAAGATCAACTTGCTTGGGCTGAAGCGGTTTACATTAATTTCCCTAACCAAAAAGCAGCTGGTACTCACGTGAACATCAGTGGTATGGCTATGGCTAAGCACTCGCCAAATAAAGCGAATGCTAAAAAGTTAATGGAATTCCTAACAGAAAACAAAGCTCAGGCTATGTACGCGGAAGTAAACTTCGAATACCCAGTTAAAGCAGGTGTTAAGCGTTCTGAGCTAGTTGCATCTTGGGGTGACTTCAAAGCAGATACTATCTCTCTTGAAGAAATCGCAGGTAACCACTCTAAAGCGATCAAACTTCTAGACGAAGTTAAATTCGACCTGTAATTCGAAACTTTTGCTCAATCTATTAGGGGCTGTTGTCCGTTCGTGATTGAGCAAATGCCTTTTAAAGCCATCATAAACAGTGCAGATAGTAGTAACTCTAAGATGTTGCTGACTCATTTCATTGTTAATGATGGCTTTGTTAGTTTTTAGGGATTAAAAAGCAAAATGAGAGTCGTTTTGATATACTTTCCTAATTACCGCATTTTTTAAAAGGGATATGAAGTGAACATAGCTTTATATTGCTTTGAAGTCGTTAGGCAATGAAAGAAAATCATACTACTTGGAAAATCAGCAGCTGGAGTGTTGCTGGGCTGTTGGCACTACCAATAATTGCCATTTTTTATATGTCCATCGGCCCGTCGGATATTTTTCCGCATCTGATGAGCACCGTCCTGCCTATCTACATAGCAAACACCATAAAACTTGTTGCTGGTGTTATGCTGCTTTCGATTTTACTCGGTGTACCCAGCGCATGGCTCATGGCCATGTGTAAGCTTCCTACTGAAAAAATTCTGCAATGGGCATTGGTACTTCCATTAGCTATGCCTAGTTACATTGTTGCCTACGTCTATACGGACTGGTTTGATTTTCCAGGACCCATTCAGATGTTACTGAGGGATCTGACAGGGTGGGGACCAGGTGAGTATTGGTTTCCCGATATTCGAACTCTGACTGGCGCTGTTATTATTCTTGCTTTGGTTTTATACCCTTACGTATACCTTTTGGGGCGTGCTGCTTTTATGGAGCAGAATGTTTCGTTGCTTCAATCGGCTCGTTTGCTCAAATGCTCGCCTATTACTAGCTTCTTTCGAATTTCTATGCCGTTGGCAAGACCGTCCATTGCGGTGGGGCTTTCACTTGTTGCGATGGAAACCATTGGTGATTTTGGCACCGTAAACTACTTTGCTGTTCATACGTTAACAACCGCTGTCTATGATACATGGCTTGATCATTCAGAATTGCCCGCAGCCGCTAAGATATCTTCTATCATGTTAATGGTCGTGATCTTATTGATCAGTGCGGAGCGCTACAGTCGTCGCAGACAAAAGTTGTTTCAAACTCATTTTAATAGCCATGAAGATGTGAGATACGAACTTCAAGGTTGGAAGAAATGGGCAGCTCTAGTGTGGTGTTGGGGGCTGGTCTCAGCCGCATTCATTTTACCGCTTCTTCAATTGTGTTCGTACGCCTATACCTATTTTGCACAAAGCTGGACGGATGAATTTCGCCAATATTCATTGAATAGCCTACAGGTATCACTCACTGCAGCAGTGTTTGGTGTGGCTGTCGCCCTAATTGTGAACTTCTGCCAGCGAGTCAACCCTGGAAGAAACAGTGTTATGTCGATGCGTTTTTCTTCAATGGGTTATGCAGTGCCGGGAACAGTCCTTGCCATTGGTGTAATGACCTTTGTTAATACGGTAGAGCATGGCATCAACGACTTTGCAAAATGGATGGAACTTACTCCACCGGGGTTATTGCTGTCTGGTTCTATGTTTGCGCTTATTTTTGCCATGGTGGTTCGATTCTCGGCCGTTGCGATAGGTAGCGTGGAAAGCAGCATGAACAAGATATCACCTTCTTTGGATATGGCGACACGCACCATGGGTTGTAATGCCAATGAAATGCTTAGAAAAATCCATCTGCCATTAGTGAGACGTGGTGCGCTGATTGCGGGGTTGCTCGTCTTTATTGAATGTATGAAAGAGCTCAATGCCTCCTTGCTTTTACGTCCCTTTAATTTTGAAACACTGGCAACGTACGTTTTTAACTACGCGTCAGACGAACAGCTAGAGCTGGCGGCAATGCCGGCTGTTCTGTTGGTGCTTGTGGGACTTATCCCCTTGATTATGGTTAACCGTTCACTGGAGCAAAATCACTGATGAGTTGTGCATTAACAATTGAAAATCTGACGTGTCAGTATCAAACCCAGACAGTGCTGGAATCATTATCTTTGACCGTTGAACACGGTGAAATAGTGTGTTTACTGGGAGCAAGTGGTTGCGGTAAAACGACATTGCTAAAAGCAATAGCAGGCTTGCTTCCATTGGCGAGCGGGACGATGACGCTTAACTGCCAAACCATTGACAATGGTAAAGATTGGGTGCCACCAGAAAAGCGCAATATTGGCATGATTTTCCAAGATTACGCCTTATTCCCTCATTTGACTGTGGAACAAAATGTAGGCTTTGGACTGCGCACGAGCAATGAAGCCGAGAAAACGAACAAAGTAGCAGAAATGCTTAAGCTCGTTAAATTGGATGAATTTGGCGATCGTTTTCCTCATCAGTTGTCTGGTGGTCAGCAGCAGCGTGTCGCTATTGCTCGTTCATTGGCGTACAAGCCCGATCTTTTATTGCTAGACGAACCATTTTCAAATATTGATACGCAAGTGCGCCATGAATTAATCCGAGAAATACGTAAGATCTTTAAAGCTCAAGGCGTAACCGCGATCTTTGTAACACATAGCCGTGAAGAAGCGTTTGCCTTCTCCGATAAGATGGCGGTGATGAATAATGGTGTTATTGAGCAGTTTGGCAGCGCATCTGAGCTGTATTACCAACCTTCCAGTAAATTCGTTGCGGATTTCCTTGGTGGAGGAAGTTACCTGCCCGCGAAGCGCTTGTCGAGTGATCAGTTTGATACTGCGTTTGGCGTATTAGGGGCTTTAGCTCAGGCGGAGATTCGCATGGATCAAGAGTGTGAATTACTGCTGCGTCCTCAACACGTTAAGGTAAGTGCTGATAGTGAAAGTAGTATTCATATTCTTGAGCAGCAATTTATGGGTGACCACTGTCGCTACATAATAGAAGCCAATGGCACGCGTTTGATTGCCAGTTCTTCTGAAGCGTTAGATATCAACCAAAAAGTGAATGTTCAGATAGAATCTGATGGTGTTTTAGCGTTTTGACGAAAACCAGATTTAGAAATAGAAAGGATAAAGCCCAGCAAATGCTGGGCTTTGTTTTTGGACCTATAGGGGTATATCACCATCAATTGATAGGTGAACACCGAGCTGTGACTAGCAACTCGGTGTGTCCAAAGTATCGTAAAGAATAATTGTGACAATTGTTCTTTAGGATCAGAGTGACAAGAACTCTTTGACCAAAGCAACGGTCGCTTCAGCAGTTTCTTTGTCTTTCATTTCAGAGAAGATACGAAGCAAAGGTTCAGTACCTGAGAATCTTGCAATCACCCAGCCACCATTTTTAAAGTAAACTTTTGCGCCATCTTCATAGCTGACTTTTTCAATTTCAAATTCAAACTCAGGAAGCTGCTTTTCAACATAAATCTTGTTGTAAAGGGCTTCTTTCTCGCTTGGTTTAAAAGTGCAATCACCTTCAGCAGTATAGGCATAGCCATATTGGCTGTAGATCTCATCCAGTAATTCAGAGAGTTTCTTACCCGTTACACTGATCATCTCAACCAATAGGCTGGATGCGAACACGCCGTCTTTGCCTTTGATGTGACCGCGAATGGTCAAACCGCCTGAGCTTTCACCACCAATCAAGGAATCATCTGCTTCCATTTGAGAGCTGATATGCTTAAAGCCAACCGGCACTTCAAAAGATTTTTCGCCGTTATCTTCCGCAATCTTATCTAGGAGGTGAGTCGTTGCGATGTTACGTACAACCGACCCTTTCCAACCTTTGTACTTCAGTAAATAGTAGTACAGCAGAATTAGAACTTCATTGGGGTGAATGAAGTCACCTTTTTCATCAATAATGCCCAAGCGGTCAGCATCGCCATCGGTACCGATACCAATGTCATACCCTTCAGCGGCAACCAAATGCTTTAATCGGTAAAGCGTGGCTGCACTTGGAGAAGGCATCAGCCCGCCAAAATCTGGGTTCTTGCCATCATTGATCACGTCTACATCACAACGTCCATTGATCAATACCGTTTGTAGTGCGTTCTTTGCAACACCGAACATAGGATCGATCAGCACACGCAAGTTGGCTTTTTTGATCGCTTCGATATCAATAAAGTTAATGATCGAGTCAACGAACTCGTTCATTGGGTTGATTTCGATGATGGTTTTGTCAGCTACAGCTTGCTCAAAGTCGGTACTTTTGACTTGATCAAGCGTGAGCGTTGAGATTTGATCTTCAATTTTTTGCGTGATGATCTCGTCTGCGTCTCGACCGCCTTCAATGAAGACTTTTATGCCATTGTAATCGGCAGGGTTGTGCGATGCAGTAATGCAAGCTGAGTAGGCACAGCCCATCTCTTTTGCTTTAAACATCACTATTGGGGTAGGAACAAACTTATTGATAAAGCTGACGGTGATGCCGTTGGCGGCAAGTACTTCTGCAAACCAGCTGCCTGCTTTATCAGAAAGGAAGCGTCTGTCGTAACCGACAATGAAACCTTTGTCCTCTACTTTTTCGTTTAACATGATATTGGCTACGGCTTGAGCCACCAGACGAACGTTGTCTTTGGTGAACTCTTCGCCGATAAAGGCGCGCCAGCCACCTGTACCGAACTTAATCATATTAAAATCCTATTTCTCTCCGTGGTTCACAATGAACCAAAAAATAAATGGGTGGGAGAAAGTTCTCCCACCAAAAAGGGTTAGCCTAGAACAGCTAATTTATCCAAGAACAACGACAACGTCGTTGATGCTGCCTTCAGCTTGTACTGGAACTACGCCGCTTACCGCTTCGCCATTCACAGTGATAGATTTCACGCCCTTGCTGACGGAATCTGGGTTTTGCACTTTAATGTTGTACGTTGCTCCACGCCATTGACGCCTCACTTCAAATCCAGGCCATTCGGTTGGGATACAAGGATCAATACTTAAGCCTTCAAATCCAGCACTTACACCAAGAATAAAGTTGGTCACGGCGAAATATGCCCAGCCAGACGTACCCGTTAACCAAGGGTGGTTTGCACGGCCATGATCTTGGTGGTCGCGACCCATGATGAACTGTACGTAGGAGTATGGTTCAGCGACACGCTTTTCGATGTTCTCGTTTTGGTTGTACGGGTTCAATGCATCGAAGAATTTCATTGCACGGTCGCCACGACCCAATTTCGCTTCTGCAACCCATGCCCAAGGGTTCGGGTGAGAGAAGATCGCCCCGTTTTCTTTTACGCCTTGATAAACACGAGTAACAAAACCGATGTCGTCGTTTGGTGTAGCAAAAGAAGGTGCGTTTAGGTGCAGACCGTATTCAGAGAATAGGTTCTCATCAACCGCGTCCATTGCTTTTTCGCCGCGTTCTTGAGATACCGCTCCAGACAGTACCGCCAGAGTATTGGACTCTAGGTGTACACGGCCTTCTTTTTGCTGGGCTGTACCAATTTTTTCGCCATTCTTTGTTAGACCACGGATGTACCAGCCACCTTCGTCGTCCCAAAGGTGCGTTTCACAAGCTTCACGAACGTTTGCTGCCATTTCAGTGTACTTAGCAACATCTTCATCGTTGCCACGGTATTTGGCGAGGTCGATAAATTCTTGCAGTGCCCAGAAATGAAGGAATGACACCATTGATGACTCACCGCCACCTAGGTTCAGACAGTCGTTCCAGTCTGCGCGCAGACCTTTACAAATACCTGTTTGTCCAACGTATTTAGCCGAGAAGTCTAGGGCTGCTTTCATGTGATCATAAACGGATGCATCGCCACCGTCTGCGTATGGAATGCTTTCGTCGAAGAAGCTTTCTTCGCCCGTTTCCATAACGTACTTACAGATCGTAGGAACCAACCATAAGTGATCGTCTGAGCATGTATCTTCAATGCCGTGGATCTTGTCTTCATCGGAAGGCGTTGGAACGACTGTTGGCGATTTTGAAGGCTCAACGTCTGCTTTTTCAGGATCAAACCAATCAGGATCAAATAGGTGTAAGCCGTAGCCCGCTTTAACCTGACCACGTAGAAGATCAACGAGGCGCTTGCGAGTCATTTCAGCATTGGAGTGAGGCACAGAAATGGCATCTTGCGCGGTATCACGGTAACCCAAACCAGTACGACCGCCCACTTCAATGAAAGAGGCAAAGCGAGACCAAACCACACATGTTTCTGCTTGGTATAGCGTCCATGTGTTGATCATGGTGTCCAAGCCTTCGTTTGGTGACTTCACTTGGAACTTGGCACAACGCTCATCCCAGTGAGCTTTAATGCTATCAAATGCTGCATCCACTTCATTGAGATCTTGGTATTTTTCACGTAGGCGCTCGCCGTTGCCTTTACCAATACCTAGAATGTAGGCAAAACGCACTTCTTCACCTGGTTGGATAGTGAATTGCTTGTGCAGTGAGCCACAGTGGTTGTAACAAGTTTGCGCTGTGTTAGAACACTTGCCGTTTTCAACTGCGATTGGGTTCGCTTCGTCGCGATACGCGCCTAGAAAGCTGTCGCGCTGGCCATCGTATGAGTCTGGGCTGAACGTAGAAGCTAGGTAGTAGAAGCCTTCAAAGTCATTTGTGTTGTAGTACAGGTCATACTCAATCACACCCTCTTTGTATTCCGTACCTGCAGAGTACAAAGACATTTGATGGTTTTGGTTGTCCGATTGGATATGGCTGAACGAGAATTCAACAAATGAAAATGCACTGATTGTACGAGGTTTATCTGACGTATTTTTAAGAACAACATCCCAGATTTCTGCATCTTCGCCTTTTGGTACAAACAGTGTTTTGGTCGCAGTAATACCCGCATATTCACATTTGAATTTTGAGTAAGAAAGACCATGACGAACTTCGTAATTCGCTTCATCTAGGCTTTTTGCCACTGGCTGCCATGAAATTGACCAGTAATCACCTGTTTCATCGTCACGCAGGTAAACGTAATGCCCTGGGCGATCAAGTGTCGCATTTGGACGAAACTTAGTGACACGGTTGTATTCTGGAGAGTTATAGAATGAGTAACCGCCTGCGTTATGAGAAATCACAGTACAGAACTTTTCCGTGCCTAAGTAGTTTGTCCATGGCGCTGGTGCATCTGGACGCGTAATGACATATTCACGATTATCGTTATCGAAATAGCCGTATTTCATGGTTCTTTCCTTTTAAACAAACTGCGAAGGGTTGCAGTAAAAAAACGAGTAATTTCTTCGTCTAAGCCGTTGCTTGACGCAATGTTAATCTTGCCAAGGCGAGCGGTAATTCACGCCCAAGCGTTGCCAATGAGGCAGATGTCCTTTCAATCTGGACAAATAGTCCAGCCAATCTCGTTGTTTGGTTTGGCTCCAACTGACTTCCGCTAGTGCAGAAATTCGTGGGAATACCATGTATTCAAGACGAGATGGGTCTGATATTTTTTCACACCATAAGGCGCACTGAATTCCCCAGATTCTTTGGCGAATTGGGTCATCATCTGAAACTTCATTTAATGGTTCATAGTGGTAAGCCATTTCAAGAGGGATTGGATTGGCCCAGTCGACTCCCGGCTCTTCTGGCGCGTAGTCTTGTGTCATGTCGAGGTACGTGGTTTGAGCAGGTTGAAGCACGACGTCAAACCCATCTTTTGCACATTCCAATGCAGCTTCTTCGTTCACCCAAGAATAAATAACGGTCTCTTTAGAGACTTTATTGCCGTGTTTCGCTTCTTCCCAGCCCAACATGCGTTTTCCGAGGGACTTCAGCTTTTTCTCAGCGTGGCGTAATAGATGTCCTTGCAGTTCTTTGGCATCGTCGTAACCAAATTCTTTCATCATTGCTTGGCAACGAGGGCTTTTGGTCCAAACATTTTTGGGAACTTCATCCGCACCAATGTGAACGTAAGGCGAAGGGAACAAATCTGAAACTTCTGTGAGCACGGTATCCAAGAACTGATAAGTGCCATCAATGGCTGGAGAAAGCACATTGTCGGAGTAGTTTTGGATACTTAAATATTCGGATTGATCTTCTTTATCGACTAATAAGTCGGGCAAAGCTTTTATCGCTGCGCGGCAGTGACCAGGAATATCAATTTCAGGTATTACCGTAATGGCACGTTGCGCGGCGTATTCGATGACTTCCTTTATGTCTTCTTGCGTATAGAAACCATCATAAGGTGTGGCTAAATGGCTGTATTGAGCATCATTTGCCATTCCCGGACCACGTTTAGCACCGATGTCAGTTAACTCTGGAAATGCCTTAATTTCAATTCGCCAGCCTTCGTCATCGGTCAGGTGCCAATGGAAGTAGTTAAATTTGTAGTAAGCAAGATGGTTAATCATCTTTTTCACTTGTTCAACGCTGTGAAAATGCCTTGCGCAATCGAGCATCATGCCGCGGTAGCTGTATCTCGGGTTGTCTTTAATTGTCATGCACGGAACGTGAGTATTGACCTGCTTGGCCGAGATAAGCTGCATCAAGGTCGCACATGCATGCATAAAACCAGAATGAGAGCCGGATTCTAACGTAATTGAATGCTCTTGAACGTTAAGGCTGTAATGACCTTTATCGAGTGTAGGATTACTCCTAAAGATGACATTCCCGTTTTCATTGCGTGTCAGGTTGATATTAGCCGTTTGAGCTATTTCATCTATTAGCCATTCCGTTGCTTCTTCCGCTAAAGACGTCGAAACTGAAAAGCCAGTCATCTGAGTGAGCGCAAATGTTCCATCTAGCTGCGTAATGCTACTTGGCTTGGGAATTAATGCGATATCTGCCGCTTCTACTTGTGGAATGCTTTCGCGCTTCTTATAGGGGGACAAGAGAGCAATGGGCGTTATATCGACGGAGACGTTTTTCGATTCTTCACCTTGTTTGATTTCAAGGTAGGCATCATCAATACCGTCGGCAAGATAGCGAAATGGGAATGTATTAGTCGAAAATTCGATAAAGTAATGATGGTTGGCAGCAAGAGCTTCACTATTTTGAGGGCTGAGAATGCAATGGCTACCGACTTGCTCTACTTTGCCTTGCGTTAAGGTATCCGTAAGGATGTATCGATCTAATGAAAAATGCAGTGCCCAAGAAGAAATATCCTGATCACTCAAATTATGCAGAGTAAGACCAAAGCGAGCGACGCCATTTTGCTCTGAAAGTACAGCAAGATCGACACGATAATTCATAAATATTACCTTAGAGTAAATAGATTGTGCTCTGGTTTGCCAGCCATCATGATGCCGCCTTCGATGGCATCGTGTTTAGGTGTCACAATCCAGTTTTGTACAGGGGGAGATAGCCATTGGACAATACGTTCACCAATGCTGCCCATTAGAGCGATGCGTTCTGCCCCTCTTTTGTTCAATGCCACTAAGAACATTTCAACATCGGAAGCAGTTTGCTTAAGCATTTTTACGCCCAACTCATCGCCTTGGTAGGCATGCTCGAAAATAGCTGGAGAGAACTGACCGTAATCACGCGGTTTTGCGGATTTAGACCAAGTCACAATATTGTCTATATTGTTGTCGAAATGACTCATGACATGTTGAGATAGCGGTGTTTTTGCCACGATCCCATCTTCAGCTAAGAGCACTTGTTGAATGAGGTGTAACCCCATAACTGCGCCACCACCTTGATCAGAGATAGGAAACTCTCGCCCACCTACAACATGTTGTTCGCCGTCTTTCAGCAAAATACCGCAAGAGCCAGTTCCGGCGATCATAATGGCGCCATTTTCACCATTGTGAGCACCCAAACATGCGCCATAGGCGTCAGTATTCAGTACGACGCTGGCAAAAGGATGTGGCAGTGCCATAAAATCTTGCCAGAAGGATTCTTGTTCAGCCCCAGCTAATGCCATTCCAAGATGCATTTTGGTTAAATCGGCATCAGATAGCCCACCTTGCTTGGCGGCTTCTGTCACTGCCGCCACAATGGAATCCATAGCCAATTGGACACCTAACATGATGTTAGCGCTTCCACTTTTGGCTTCGCCTAGTGTTTCGCCTTGTTCATTTCTGATGCGAGCTCGGCACGAGGTGCCACCGCCGTCTATACCGACAAAATACTGAGTCATTCGTTTTAATCCTGAGGTTGACCTGCGTTTTGTGTTTGAACTGAAAACTGCGCCATGATGGCAAGTAAGTACCAAGCGCCATGCGGGATCCATTGTTCACCCCAGCGCCAGTTTTGAAGCATGTCGTCTTTCTGACCTTCTGGGTTGAAAGCGATGTCTTCTTCGTCGTCAAAACCACCTGTTATCCCGTTGCAAATACCACCTTTAGCGTTATAAAAACCATATTGTGGTAAGTAATCTGGGTTGTTTTTTCCGTATCCATCTAGCATGCACATGTCATAGGGATTGAGGCCAACGATCCAGTCGAGACAGCGCTGAGCATAAGCTTGAGCTTTAGTTTGCAACGATTCGGTGATATATGGCTTGGCAAGATAAACCATGCTTGAAAGGGAACCTAAGCGAGCATTTTCGCCCTGCCACCAATACCCAGATTCGTTTTCGTGTGCGACAAAGAACGCATCTCGTTTTACACCATTAACCGATTTAACGTATTGGCGAGGGTAACCAAATGGGTTATCTACGTGATGAGTGATATTAAGTTCGAACTCAACCGCTTGATTGATGACTTCTTGGATTTTTTCTTTTTGCGATTCGCGTCTTTCAACAGACAAATATTCACAAAGGGCAATAACGGGTAATCCTGCTTCTGCCGCGTGATAATAAGGGCGACTGCCATCGTCTGTGGCAGCCCAGTAATGTTCAAAACGTGCGTCGGTAAGCTGGCGTAACGATAGGCGATTAGCCCACATTTGCGCCTCCGACAGGTAGCATTGTTCACCAGTTGAACGGTATAACTCAACACAGGCCATCAATGCGCAATACTCATCAATAATGTTCTCTACACCATCATTGAGGTAGCGAGTATTGTACTCCTTTAAGTGCCAATAGCCTTTTTCCGCCGCTTCTAGGTAATGTTCTTGCGAAAAGTCGCCACACACATCAAGCCGAGAAGCGGAAGCTAGGGCTGCGATTGCCATTCCGCCACCTTGACGAAAACCTGCATGGTAGTCGTCTTTTTTGTGACCGTCCTGCGTCTCGTAGGCACAAATCTCCCGTTGCTTTATGTCTTTGCTCCATTTGTCAAAGACCGTCATGTAAAAGAAACCCTCCGGGTGTTGCATACGGGCTAAGAAGTCGGCACCAAACAGTGCTTCTTCTGTTAGCCTCACCCGAGAATATGCTGCAAAGTCAGAGCGCTCCTCCACTAACTCTAAGCCTTTCAACATATTCCATACGACCATTGGAGTTTGTTGAGGGTTTAAAAAATTGGCATAAGACAGGTGGCTCATATATTTACTGACATCACCTGATGCATCGTACCAACCACCTCGAACATCGACAGTTTTGTCTGAGTTCAGCAGCGGGATAGTGCGATCTTGTTTCTCGTAAATCCCACCACAACGTTGGGATTTAAAATAATGAAGGACATCCGAGAAGGTAGTGTTCATCAACACACCCTCACGAATATCGAAGGGAGAAGATTGCAACTCGTTAACTTGCAGCAAGAAGCGACCGGATTCCGAAAATTCTGAAAAATCGATTTCGCAAAACAGTCCTTGATGCCAGTGAGCAACTTGAGTAGCTTCACCAATCTGGAATGAAGCAACAATTTCTTCAGACGCTGTCTCCTTAGAAGCCATGTCTTCCGAACCAATGCTTCCAGAAACGCTGTCTTTAGAGTCTGCTCTTACCAGTAGAGCTAGGCTGCCTTTTTCGAGTGCTTCGTCAACACAAAGCACCGCATGCTTAGCGCCTGAAGCCTCATAGCCTATCTGGTTAGTTAAGAGTTGCATTGGGTTCTCCCGTAAATTAAATCAGTGAGGCACAAATTGGTGCCTCAATATCTTGTATAGCTTGCTTCTCGCGAAGCCTAGTTTTCGTACGGATTGGTTTTCGTACAGATTAGTTTTCGTACAAATAGCAACGGACAAAGTGATTGTCTGATAGCTGAGTAACACCCGGTAGCTGCTCTTTGCATTTATCGGAAACGTGGGTACAGCGACCGGCAAACGGACAACCCGCTGACTCTGGTGTCCAGAGAGGGATATCCCCTTTGTTGCCTTTCAATTTTTCATGGATCGATTTCTTCGGATCCGGCACAGCCGATACCAAAAGCTGAGTGTAAGGGTGTTGAGGATCGTGAATGATCTCTTCAGTGTCTCCCCACTCAACCATATGACCTACGTACATAACGGCTAAGTCTTCAGCGATGTAACGCGCTGTTGCGATGTCGTGAGTGATGTAAAGCAAAGACATCTGCTTTTCAAACTTCATCTCTTCCATCAGGTTTAGTACACCTGCACGGATAGAAACGTCTAACATCGAGGTTGGTTCATCAGCCAAAACGACCTCAGCGCCAACGGCAATATTTCTTGCTAAATTAACGCGCTGGCGTTGTCCACCAGAAAGCTGATGAGGGAACTTTTCTGCCGTTTCTTTTGGCGGAATAAGCCCCACTTGCTCAAGAAGATCGTATACGCGTTCTTCGAGCTCTTTTTTATTGCCAGATGTGATTTTCTTATGAATCAGCAATGGGCGTGCAATATGGTGGAAGATATTATGCGTTGGGTTCAATGAACCAAACGGGTCTTGCCATACCATTTGAACACCTTCGCGATAATGCATCATGTCTTTGCGACTACTAATGCCTTGAATGTCACGACCTTTATATTCGATAATGCCTTCAGTTGGGGCGTACATTTTCGCGATCATTTTTGCCGTTGTGGATTTGCCTGAACCAGACTCTCCGACCACTGACAGACCGCGGCTTTTATACATTTTGAATGACACGTCGTTAATGGCACGCATCATAGGTTGGTTTAAGGAATTACTGTTGATAGGGAAGTCTTTTACGACATTCTTGCCTTCAACCAGTAGTTCGCCAAAATCTTTGCTCATAATTGTCTCCAGTTTCTCTTTTCGCTTTTTTTATTTTTTGTTGGCTCTATGCTTTGGCCGTCGCGATTGGTTGTCCATATAAATGGCAGTTAGAGAAGCGGTTTGGTTCTATTTGACGCAGTGTTGTTGCATTAGTCGTACATGCTTCGTGTACGCGGTCGCAACGCGATTGGAATCGACAACCTTGTGGAATTTCCAGTAAGTTCAACGGGTTGCCAGGAATGCCAGTTAACTTGGTTTTTGGACCAGTTAATGGAGGGAAGGAACTTCCCAGCCCTTTAGTATATGGGTGGTACGGGCTTTCCAATATTTCCTTAGAAGGGGCAACTTCAATCAATTCACCTGAATACATGATGCCGATGCGGTCGGAGAATTCGACCATCAACGATATATCATGAGTGATGAATAGAATGGAGAAACCAAATTCTTCTTTTAATGCGCAGATCTTTTGTAGGATTTCTCGCTGTACAACCACATCCAGCGCGGTAGTTGGCTCATCCATAATGATCATTTTAGGGTTTAGAGCTAACGCGATAGCGATAACCAGCCTTTGACGCATACCGCCAGAGAATTGGTGCGGGTAGTCATTTAGGCGGCTAGGGTGGATATCAACTATTTCCAATAACCCCTCTGCACGACGGACAGCTTGTTCACGTGTCATATTGGTATGACGCATAATGACATCGCAGAACTGCTCTTCCATTGTGAGAACAGGGTTGAGCGCGTTCATCGCGCTCTGGAATACCATCGACATTTCACTCCAGCGGAACGATTGCATACGCTCGTCACCGTACTGAAGGATGTCTTCGCCATTGAAGATAACCTGACCACCTGTAATGAATGCTGGTGGCTTATGAAGACGCATCAGTGAGAAAGCAACGGTGGATTTTCCGCAGCCAGACTCTCCAGCCAGACCGAAAACTTCCCCTTTACCTATGTCAAAACTTACGTGGTTACAAGCGCGGACATCGCCCGCGTCTGTAATGTAGTCCACGCACAAATCTTTTACAGAAATGAGTGGCTCAGTCATGATTACTTGTCTCCGCTCCAAAGTGCATTTTGTGGTGGAAGTTCTGGTTGACGTTCTTTTTGGTCTTGAGCGTTGAGTTTTTTCCAACGCTTCATACCCTTGTGAGAACGCAGTTGCGGGTTAGCAATTTCATCTACTGCGAAGTTAAGCAGGGCAAGACCTGTAACCAGCAATGTCAGAGCCATACACGGTGCGACTAGCTCCCACCAAGCGCCAATTAGCATTGATGAAGAGGTTTGCACGTTGTAAAGCATGATGCCCCAGCTGATAGTGCTTGGGTCGCCAAGACCTAGGAATGAGATTGTCGCTTCCATCATGATGGCGTACATAACTGAACCGATGAAACTTGCACCTACAATTGGGATAAGGTTTGGCAAGATTTCAACAAAGATGATTCTCCAAGAAGACTCACCCAATACTTCTGCTGCTTTAACAAACTCTTTCTCACGCAACGCCAGTGTTTGCGATCGAATAACCCTTGCGCCCCAAGCCCAGGATGTACACCCGACTATGATGGCAATGGTTAACGGTCCTGCCTCCCCAATAAACGCCGCCAGTACAAACAGGAGTGGATATTGTGGAATAACGAGCATGATATTCATTGCGGCTGTCAGAATGTCATCGACCCGACCGCCAAAGTAACCCGCTGAGATACCTATGATAGTGGCTAGGAAACACACGGTAATACCGGCACCGAAGCCGACTGAAAGCGACACGCGAGCACCGTATGCTAGCTGAGACCATACGTCACGACCCATGCGAGTTGTTCCGAAAATATGGTCTGCTTTTTTCGACATAAGCAGGGTGCGGCGATCTGTTGCTAAGTTTTCTGCAACCCAACCGTCTGGATTATTTTGAGCAGCTTTAACAACAAAGCCAGGGTATTCATGTGGCTTACCAGTACGCTTATCTGGCGCGTGTTTCGTAATAATAGGTGCAGCCAAAGCCATGAATAAGAATAGGCTCAGAATAACGACACCAATCATAGCAACGGGGTTGCTCCAAACTAATTTAGCGAAACCTTTCATGATTATTTGCCTCCCTTACGTAGGCGTGGGTCAAGAACCACATACAACATGTCTGCAACCAGGTTAAAGAACAGCATAAACAGGGTCATAATGAGTAGTTGTCCCTGAAGTACTTGGTAATCACGAGCGTGAATAGCGTTAAATAGCACCGAGCCAAGACCAGGGTAGTTAAAGATGATTTCGATGATAAGCTGACCACCGATCGCCATACCAAGAGACATAGACAGTGCTGTCACACTTGGAAGTAAGGCGTTACGGGCTGCGTAGTTGAATACCACACGGTTTTCGCTCAGACCTTTACCTTTCGCCATGGTGATATAATCTTCAGCCAATAGGTTGATCATGTTGTTACGCATGTTCACCAAGAAGCCACCGATTTGCACTACTGAAGCACAGAATAATGGAAGAACAGCGTGGTAAGCGGCGTCTTTGTAGAACTCCCAGCTTGTCCATTCAGGTAATGTACCCGCCGTGTAAGCGTAACCCGTAGGGAACCACTTAAGACCAATCGCAAAGGTAAACAGAGCTAGCATCGCGATAACAACCTGCGGTACCGCTTGAATGATCAGCATACCTGGAGTGATAAAGGTGTCGTAACGGCTACCACGTTTCCACGCAGCGAAAATACCTAAAATAGAACCGATTGAAAATGATAGAACAACGGCAGTACCGGCTAGGAAAAGAGACCAGCCAAACGCGCTACCAAGTAGCTCGTTTACGCTAAGAGGGTAGAACTGAATTGAAGTGCCCAGTTCCCAGCTTAGGATGTTTTTCATGTAGGCAAAATACTGTACCCAAATTGGACCATCCACAAAGCCCAGAAGTTGTTTCATTGCTTCAATACGCTCAGGTGTTACCTGAACAGAAGCGTTAGCGAACATCATGGTAACTGGGTCACCTGGCATTGCTCGCGGAATGATGAAGTTCAAAGTGGCTGCAACTAACAGCGCAATAAAGTAAAACGACAAACGTCTTAAAAAATATCCCATAACTTATACCTTACTCACCCAGATTTTTTACCTGATCCTGGATTCAGGACGCTCTTTTTGGAACGAAAAACCCCCTGACGACGAGCGCCATACCTTAAACAACTAGGAAGAGGGTTTAGAGAGCGGTGCACGGAATGCGCACCGCAAAGGTTATTGCTTACTTAACTGGTTTTAGGTCCAGTACGTGAAGCAGACGCTCAGGGATACCAGCCCAAACATTTGGACGTCCCTTAGGATTCTTCTCACTCCACCAACCTGTGAAACGAGCTGTGTTGTATTGGTACATGTAAGCACCAGACATTACAGGGATCGTTACTTGGTTAGATGCGATGATTTGCTGAATGCCATGAGCGATTTCAAGCTGCTCGTTTTTGTTTGCAGTCTTGTAGAAGCTGTCTAGAAGTGAATCTAGCTTGCTGTCTTTGAAGTAGTGCATTGCAAAACGAGGCATACCTGCACCTTCTTGAAGGTTTGAGTTGTATGCACTGTTCCAGTATAGGTACGGGTCAGCACCGTGGAAGTAGTTTGTGTATGCAACGTCGTAAGTACCTTCAAGCATCGCTTGGTTGTACACAGAGAAATCTGGTGTACGAGCACGTGCTTTGATGCCAACTTCTTGAAGTTGCTCTACCGCTAGCTGTACTGTGTTGTTGAAATCAGTCCAACCATTTGGAGATTGAACCAACAGCTCAAAAGACTTACCAGATGGTGTGTCAACGAAACCATCGTTGTTTACGTCTTTGAATCCAGCTTTCTTCAGAAGTGCTTTAGCACCATCAACATTGTACGTGTTGTAGCCCTTGTACTTGTTGTGAGTCTTTTCATCAGACCAAGCTTCAAACGCATAACCTAGACCAGATGCGAAGTCATTCACTGTACCGCCACCGTAGAACGCGATGTCGATGATAGTTTGACGGTCTAGAGCCATTGAGAATGCACGACGGAATTCAACATTGTTAAGTGCTTCGTTCTTCGCTGCATCAGGGTGCTTGAAGTTTACAACAAACGCCTGAGTACCTGCTGGCGGGTACCAGTAGTGGTGTTTAGGGCTTGCTGCTGCGTAAGTACGGTCGATGTCCGGAATGAATGAAGAAGTCCAGTCCATTTCGCTGTTTACAACTTTGCCTAAGAACTGGTCGTTGTTTGCGATTTGTGGAACACGCAGACAATCAACTTCTAGGTTATCGTTGTCCCAGTATTGTGGGTTACGA
This sequence comes from Vibrio penaeicida, assembly GCF_002933855.1. Taxonomy (GTDB): domain Bacteria; phylum Pseudomonadota; class Gammaproteobacteria; order Enterobacterales; family Vibrionaceae; genus Vibrio; species Vibrio penaeicida_A. The sequence continues at coordinate 14,165 of NZ_BFAQ01000015.1, read as the reverse complement.
CATTGAACGTAAAGTTGAGGTGTGAAAGTAGCAATTTCTGTGAACGGACCTGAACCAACAGGGTTCTCGTTCATAAACGTTGTTGGATCTTCAACTTTAGACCAAACGTGCTCAGGTACGATAGAAACTTTAGCAATTTCGTAAGGTACATTTGAGTTAGCTTCAGTCAAACGGAAACGTACTTTGTACTCGTCGATTTTCTCAACGTTAGCAACCCAGTTGTTTGTACCGTGTTGGTCAAGAGCTGGTGTTTTCTTTACAAGGTCGAAAGAGAATACAACGTCGTCTGCAGTGAACTTTTCGCCGTCCGACCATTTCACACCCTTACGGATGTCAAAGGTTACGCTCATTAGGTCGTCAGACATTTTGAAGTCTTCAGCCAAACGCATAACTGGCGTGTTGCCGTGCATTTCGTTAAACACAACTAAAGGCTCGTATAGGAAGTCCCAAGTTGTGTGAAGGTGAGTTGCGCCCAAGAATGGGTTGAAGTTACGAACGAACGTGGTGAACTCTTTAGGGTGAATTGTCAGTTCACTACGCTCTGCAGCTGAAACTACAGGAGCGACGGCAGTTGCTGCTGCAACTACTGCGACTGCTAGCGCTGTCTTCTTAATATTGGCAAGCATAGCTGTTCCTTACTCATTGCTTTTATTTCACTAAATGGATGTGAATGTCATCAATTGATAAACACTCGCCGCGGCTATCCCAACATCCGCCAACTTCGAAAATTGAGAGAAGTTGGGTGGCCTATAGCCCTCGGTCAAGGCTAAGAAAACACCTTGCAGAGTAAATGGTCAAATAGGGTGTACGTTAAAAACGTTAAAACTACGTTTAACTACGTCATAAACGTCAAAATAAGCCTTGGTGTGTATTTTTTAATCAATTCTATTGGTGTGATCAATGTCTAATAAAGTGCTGTTTTATATTATCTTAGTTAGTGTTTGCTAACTGTTTGTTCTTGGTTCTTTATGGCTTTTTTCAGGGTTGTCTTTTTAAAGAGATCTTACTCACTATGCGGTTCTTACGTTAATTTACATCGATAAAATTATTCTGACAATTTGTTGTGACTGGCTTCTCAAAGACGTAACAAAACGGGGTGTTTACCTGATAAATTCGTAAAAACAACGAAATTAGGGGTGATTTAGGTGTGCGATTTTAAGGTTAATTTAAACGGTAAAATAACCCTGTTGTTCGTGAAATTAAGCGAAAGATAACAGTGAAAAAAAACCTTGTTTCTGTAGAGGGTTTCTTGAATAAAAATACTGAGCGTTGAATAGAAAAGCACTCAATTATAATACCTTTCTAGAGGTGAAAAGGAGGTTTGAAGGTTTGTGGCTTTTTTGTTTAAATCAAGTTTGGGGCGGTCAGAATATTGCGCTTTATACGCTACAGGGATGGTTGAATGTGATTGGAATAAGGCATTTTGTTGAGTAGAAAGAGTAACTGAAACTAGCAATAAAAAAGGCTTCATAATCGAAGCCTTCGTTTGCTTTAATGCTTTTTGCTTTAACACCCCTTTACTTTCAAACCCCTGCTTTTAAAAAGCCTTATGAGTTACGAAGTCAAAAGTTTTTGCAGCTTGTCTCTCAGTGTAATCAACTTTTCACGTTGGCCGCTAGGCGTATGGCAATGCTCTAGTATGAACTCGATAGAGTTAATTACAGTTCGCCATCTAGGTGTTTTTGGTAGTGTTTCTACTCTCAAATACTTATCAAGAGTTCGGGTTTGAAGTGTACTTCTGTCTAGGTATACACGCCATAGCCCACTTTGCTCGGCAAAAGAGAATTTAGTCTGACCTGTTTCAGATTCCCAGTAATCGATGGCTGTTGTCATCGAATCGACGAGAATTTCTCTCATCAGTTCCTGTTTATCACCACCGCGTCCCGACACTTTATCGGCGATGCGTGTAAACTCCCCACCTAGCTCTTTAAGTTGCTGAAGCTTACCCTTATCTCCCTCAAATGCGTAGCTCGACAAAGCCTCTACCGCTGTTTCTAGATTGTTAATTCTGGCTGCATTTAAGCCACCACCGACATTGAATATATACATGTAATGGATATCGGACCCTTCGGGGAGCTTAAGCACATCCGCAGAAATGTGGTCGCGTCGATCGTCGACGTATACATCAATACCGCCGCAGAAGTGATCTTCCTGAAGGTTGAGATATTTAGGGGCGATAACTTCATCGCCATTAGAGCGTTTAAGTTGCTCTTGTGTTCGTTTAAATAGTTTTGTTGCGGCTTCATTAGCGAAACGAATTCTACCGTCATCTCGCAGGCAGAGAATCGCTTCGGGAGCCGACTCTAACTGCTCAAGCAACCTACCTTGCGTTTCAAGCAAGTTTGCCTCGACTAGTGCACGCTGTTTTAATTCAGCTTGAAGCTTGTCGTTTTCAATTCGTCTTAGCTCGGCTTTACCCGCAGCGAGGTGAGCTTTAATACGTGATGCTAGCTCTAACTTGTTAAATGGTTTAGTGAGATAGTCATTGGCCCCACTGTCAAAGCCTTTGATTCTATCGTTAGTTTGACTTAAAGCGGTGAGCATGATGACGGGCAATTCTGAATGGTCATAACTCAATCTGACTTGCTCACATACTTGATAACCGCTTAAGCCTGGCATCATAACGTCTAAAAGGAGTAGCTCAGGCTTCTCTTGCTGAACCAATTCTAATGCTTCAGTCCCATCTTTTGCTGTTTTAACTCTATAGCCTTCCATTTTGAGGAAACTGTCCAGAATCTGTAGATTCACAGGCTCATCATCTGCAACGACAATCAGCGGGCCATCTGGATTTTCAGGTAATGAATTCTCATCCAGTTTAGCGCTGTCTGAATTATCAGGCGCCTGAAAGTGGCTTTGTGTTCCCAGTTGTTTGGATATGGAAATCTCTTCTTCAGACGCTAGAGGTAATGAAAAACTGAATGTGGTTCCTACTAAAGGTTGGCTACTGACATACAGCGTTCCACCCATCAGCTCAATTAACTGGCGGCTAATTGATAACCCAAGCCCAGCACCTTGTCGGTAGCGACTAGAATCTTGCCCAGCTTGAATTAAGGGTTCGAATATATGTTCCAGCTGTTCTGCTGGTATACCTTGTCCGGTATCAACTACTTGTACCCTAAGTTTTTCGTCGAGTACGGTCGCGGAAATAACGATTTTACCCTCCGACGTGTACTTAATAGCATTACCGATTAGGTTGTAAAGTACTTGCTCAATGCGCTGAGGGTCCGCGGAAACCAAAGGAAGATCCATCGGGACTTGGTTAATGATTCGAATGGATTTGTTCCCCAACAAGTGCTGAGACAATTCCAAAACAAGCCGGGTAGATGAGGATAAGTTTACCGCTGAAGCTTGAATGTCTAAGCTGCCATAACGCATCTTATGATAATCGAGTAAATCATCGACCAAAGTCGCCAGCCGTTGACCGCTGTTAATGATGATGTCTAATTGGTGTTTCTGATTGGCAGGGATTGGACCATTTGCCCCACTGATGAGAGCTTCAGCAATACCGACCATTCCGTGTAGTGGCGTTCTCAATTCATGAGAGGTTGTTGCGAGAAACTCATCTTTTAACTTGTTGGCGAGTTGTAACTCATCATTTTGGGTCTGAATCACTTTCAAATGTGCTTCAAGCTCTTCATTTTGAGATTTAATCGTTAGGATTTTTTCGCGTATTGAGCGCTGCATACGCTGGAAGCTGACACCTAACCTGCCTATTTCATCTTTGCGTTTTGTTTCAAACATCACTTCATCAAGATCACCAGCAGATACTCGTTCTGCCGACCAAGTTAGCTTGAGAAGGGGGGAGGTAATAAAATTAGACAGATAATGTGAACAAATCACCACCAAGATAATGGCGATAAACATCGCGACCACGAACACTTTTTCAAGCTGTTGTATTCGAGCGAAAGCTTCTGCTTCCGTACGCTCCGCAACTAATGCCCATTCAATGTTTTGAATTTGAATGTTCGTGTACGCGGCAATAATGTTTTCGCCAGAGGTGTTTACAAACGTTTTTACTGAAGTTTGATCATTTAAAGCAAGGTCGATAATCTCGGCACTTTCGTCAATTTCTTCTTGAGATACGTTAAAAATACGAGCTGCTTTATCTTCACCAACTAGGAAGGCCTTGATTGTTTTACTTGTCGCAGCATCTTCAAACAGCGACAAAAGTTTGGTACTGGGCAAGCGAAATAGCGCGTAACTGTGTAGGTATTCATGCTGCACAATGGGGGCGGCAAACCACGCCACATGCTCATTGCCTTCTAAGGCAAAATCCGACATGGCGATAGGTGTGAAATCTTGATTGTCTTTGTGCTTTTTAACCTTTTCTTTTAGTGCGTTAAATGTTTTTCCAAGATTACTTTCACTGTATTTCCCGGTATTTAGGTTAGTGCCGTAATTGTCGTATTTGTTTAGAGAATAAACGACATTACCATCCATATCCACTAACAAGATATCGTCAAAATCGCTACGTTTAAGCAAGTCTACGTAGCGGCGGTGATAGCGTTTGTGCATTAATCGGTAGCGCTCGCTACCTTGGTAGTCTTCGGATTCTGGTAATACCGACGTTTTTATTTGATCGCCAGAACCTTGTATATAGCGCTGTTGCGCATAGTCTCGCGCCTGTTCGATGGTTTCGCCTAAGTTATTAAAAGCATTAATTAAACCGTAGAATCTCCCGCCACTGTTGTACGCGAGTTCAGAGCGGACAAAGCCCATCACTTCGGACTCTTTTGCTTCGAAGTAATCGAGCAACTGTTGTTTTTTTGTATCTCGAACTGAAAGGAGGTGAGACGTACTTTGTTCTTGTAAATCTTTACTATGGGACTGGAGAAAAAACAGCGCGATCATAGTCAGTGGCGTAATACTCAAAACGAGAAAAGCCACCATTAACGTGTGCTGAAGACGTTTAAATTTTTGTTTTTTATTAGGTTTAAACATAAGTGTCGTTTAAAAAAGCCTATTAACAACTCAAGCCGTTTTCGTAGGCTGCGACGAAAACGACAAAACGGGAAATGACGATTTTAACGTTTATACGAGGTTTTTTTTCTTAATCAAGTAAGTCCCATACAAATCGTGGTCAATAACGCAAAATTTGAGTGAAGCTAGGCAACTGTCGCGTCAATAGCGTAGTAAACGCCGCTACCAGCATGAGAGAACAGGCTGGCAGATATACTCTAACCGTTATGCTTTATTTGCTTGGTAGATAGCGAATTTTGTTGTTTTGTCGGCTAACTCGCAGTGCCCAAATGCTTTTTCAATAATTGGGGGGTATTTTAGAAAGCTATTGGCGACGATGTGTAATGTCCCTCTTTTATTCAAGTAAGCAGGGGCCTGAGCCAACAATGTTTCTGTCGCACTGTAGCTGGTATCTAAGCCTGAATGAAATGGGGGATTGGAGATTAAAAAATCATAAGAATCATTCACATCTGAATATACGTCTGTTGCAAACACATGACCTTCAATATTGTTAGCTGCAAGGGTCGCCTTGGAAGATGCAACGGCTAGTGCACTGACATCGCACATAGATAAGTTGATTTCTGGGAATTGATTCGCCATCGCAGCGCCAATAACCCCTGCACCACACCCGAAGTCGAGCACTTTTCCTGCTAAGTTAGGGAGCGTTTTCAATAGTAGTTGGGTACCAATATCAAACTCACCATGGCTAAACACACCGGGTAAGCTTTTTATGGTTAAGTCAGCACCGTCAATATTCAATGCATAGCTTTTGTACCACTGCTGAATGTTAAATTCTGCGGGCTCAGAGGTGCATTGCCCCCAGTAAAATGAGCAACGGCGTGCTGAATCGTATTTCTTAATGACACCATAGGGTTTAAAGAATTTTTCTATACTTTTGATGCCAGAACGGTTTTCTCCGATGACAACAATTTCCGTATCGACACCGAATTTGCTCATCAACATCGCTAACAAATATTCAGCTTCTGCTTTTGCTTTTGGCCAATACAGCAAGATGAGATCGGCTTGGGTTGGCGCCGTGAATTCTTCACCGAAAAAACGTTGAATAGAGGAGTGGTTTTCGAGTTGGTGATAGTAACCATAATGCGTAGTAAATACGGAAACACTTTCACAATTCTTGCCGAGTTCTATTGGAAACAGATCTTCTGCTTCGCCCGCAACCAATACGTGTTTGCCATTAAAATATTCCAGATTTCGCTCTGCAATTTGACTAGGAGCGGTAAATGCTGACATGAAAGGATCTCGAAAAGGAAAATATGGTCGGATTCTCGCACAATCCGACCATAGCTTGAAGTGCCTACGAAGGAATTAGGCCAACAGAATTTAACTGTTGTCTTGTTTATTCAAGAAGGTTTGGAATTCTTCTTCGTAAATAGTGAACAGCACCATAGTGACGGCAAAGATGAGTGGGCCATAGATTAAACCTATTAACCCGAATAGCTGGATACCCCCTAATAGAGAGAAGAAAATCATCAATGTGTTCATTCCAGCACTGCCCTGCATTAGCAGCGGACGTAAAATATTATCTATAGAGCCAACAATGACGACACTCCATATGGTTAGGAATACTGCCCAACCTGTATCACCAGTAACAAATAGGTAAATTGCCGCAGGTATCCATATTAAAGCGGTACCAACAAGTGGAATGAAGGAAGCAAATCCCATCATTGTTCCCCAAAATAACCCAGGGAAACCCGTTAGCCACATTCCAATACCACCTGCCAAGCCTTGTGCTATTGCAGTGAGAAATGAGCCTAAAACTGCAGACTTTGATACTTTCTCAATTTCTTCCAGTAGCCGGTCTTCTTGGCTGCGAGAAAGAGGGAGTATATGGCGGATAGCTTTAATGATTTTGTCGTGATCTCTTAAAAGGAAGAAAAGCACAAACAACATCAAAAAGAAATCCATTAAGAAGCTGGTCGCATCTCCAAGCACTTTGGCACTAAATGCCACTAACTGAGAACCAAATTGAGAGACAAACTCTGCAACTTTCTGGGCAATTTGCTGAGGATCAATGGCATCAAAAGGCAGATACTCATTAACAAAACCGAGAGCCTTTATTACAAATGGGTGAGATGTGGCTTCTTGAATTCCGCCGTGAGTTAGCCAGTTGTAGGCATTTTGAGAAAAGCCAGATCCTTGCTGAACGATGGCGGCAAAGACAGCCAATAAAGGCAGAACAATAATGACAGTGAGCAATACGCAAGATAGGACAGATGCGGTGTTTTTGTAGTTTGGCATTTTATCTTCTAACCACTCATGCACAGGGAACATCAGTAGTGAGATGATAAACGCTAAGATAATAGAGTTAACGTAGGGTTGAACAAGCAAATAGCACGCATAACCAGCAGCCAGAAGCGCGAGCACGAGTACCCAGTGACTGGATGATAACTTGAGTTTATCTGACACGGTATTGCCTCTAATCTTTTTAGTCTGTGCATTATAATGGCGGTAATACAATTGGTTATCAACAAAAGAAAAGCGTTATGGCGTGTTGTAGGAAAGAGAAAGCATGCTCAGGAACAAGAAAGAGAGCATCGCGTTTTACACTGTGTAATTGTGTGCTTATCGCTTTAGTTATTCTCAATTGGCGATAAAAAGGGCAGCGAAGGCTGCCCTAAATAGACCGATTTTTATTCATTTAAAAATAGGTATAAGAATTTATGCTTCAGAAGCAAGGATCGCAAAACAGCGGTCTGCCGCTTCCAACGTTGCATCAATTTCTTTACTGCCGTGCGCCAAAGAAGTGAAGCTTGCTTCAAATGCGGAAGGTGCAAGATAAACACCGTGATCAAGCATAAGGTGGAAGAATCGTTTAAAACGCTCAATGTCGCATTTTGTGACGTCTTCATAGCGAGTAACGTTAGTCTGATCGGTAAAGAAGAACCCGAACATCCCACCAACTTGATTCACAACCAAAGGAATGCCATTTTTATCGGCTAGTTCTTTAAATCCATCAGCCAGTTGCTTGGTCACGTCGGCTAGACGTTGTTCATTGCCTTCACAGGTTAATTCCTGCAAACAAGCGTAGCCAGCAGCCATTGCTACGGGGTTACCAGAAAGGGTACCTGCTTGGTAGACTGGACCTGTTGGCGCGATATGTTGCATGACTTCTTTTTTACCACCAAACGCACCGACTGGCATACCACCGCCAATCACTTTACCTAGCGTAGTCAAATCTGGCTGAATATTGTAGTAAGCCTGAGCACCACCTTGTGCAACACGGAACCCTGTCATAACCTCATCAAAAATCAGCAAAGCACCTTCTTGATCGCAAAGGCTGCGTAAACCTTCGTGGAAACCATCGACGGGTGGGATACAGTTCATATTGCCAGCAACAGGTTCAACAATAATGCAGGCGATCTCCCCTTTGTTTGCTGCAAACAGTTCTTTTACCGACTCAAGATCGTTGAAAGTTGCAGTAAGGGTATATTTAGCAAAATCGGCAGGTACACCTGGAGAGCTTGGCTGACCTAGGGTGAGTGCTCCTGAGCCAGCTTTCACTAATAAGCTATCTGCATGACCATGGTAACAGCCTTCAAATTTTAGAATTTTGTCTCGACCAGTATAGCCACGAGCTAATCGAATAGCACTCATAGTGGCTTCAGTCCCAGAACTCACCATACGAAGTTGTTCCATAGAAGGAACCAATGTCGATACCAACTCCGCCATTTTGATTTCCATCTCTGTTGGCGCACCAAAACTCAGTCCGCGATTAGCGGCTTCAACGACGGCATCACGAACAGCGACATGATTGTGACCCAGAATCATTGGTCCCCATGAACCAACATAGTCTATATAAGCTTTACCATCAGCATCAAAGATAAATGCGCCGTCAGCTCGTTCTATAAATAGCGGTGAGCCACCGACGCCATTAAAAGCGCGTACAGGGGAGTTAACGCCTCCCGGGATAATATCTTGCGCTTTTTGATACAGCTCGGCTGATTTGGTCATGGAGAAATCCTTATTTAAGTTGAACGCACGCATTGTAACGGTAACCGCGAGTTTTGCATTATCCAATTTAAAGTTTTGTGTGACTTAGGTTGAAATAGGCAATACTTGAACGTAACAGTCAGGTATTAGATAATCAGCCAATAATCGAAATTTTAATAAGTCGGCGTATTGAAGAAATAAGCCGCGTGAGAGAGGTCGTTGTGAGTGAAATAAATGTACCCTTGTCCTTTTCAGATACGGCGGCAGCACGTGTAAAGCTCCTAATTTCTGAAGAAGAAAATCCAGAACTAAAACTGCGTGTATATATCACTGGAGGTGGTTGCAGTGGTTTTCAATACGGATTTACGTTTGATGAGTCCGTCAATGATGGTGACTCGATTATCGAAAATGATGGTGTTGTTCTCGTTGTAGACCCTATGAGCCTTCAGTACCTGATGGGTGGTATTGTTGACTACACTGAAGGTTTAGAAGGCAGTCGCTTCTTCGTCAACAACCCTAACGCAACGACAACATGTGGTTGTGGAGCATCATTTAGCGTGTAGTCGCAGTTTTAATACGCCCTTTAATTCCATGAAAACCCAGTAATTTACTGGGTTTTTTCATTTTTTTGTGAGATTACATGCAAAACACCGTTCGGTACGGTGTATTGTTTCCGTATACTTGATTAGCATTGGGTCATTCAATGTTAATCTGAGCTTAAGGTTGCTCAGATATAATCCCCATCTAAATTGAGTCTTTTGCGTTAGGAAGTCGTATAAGACAAAAAAATATAACAAGGAATTTGTATGCCAGTTGCAAGAACTAATGGCTTTTTCTCTCAACGCCCTTGGCTAGTCTCCCTCATACTCGTTACTATTCTCACCGTTTGGCTTGGTCTTGGCATTCTAAAAGCGGAAGAATCCCCTCAAAGTAATAAGCAGGAAGAAACCATCCCACTCGCAAAGGTTGTTGTCGATAGTTTTATAGCTCAACCCACCGCCAAAAATATTAACCTCTATGGTCGTACTGCACCAAACCGTGAAGCCACTCTCGGTGCAGAAATCGCTGGAAAAATTGTCGCGCTCAAAGCCAGTAAAGGTGACTTTGTTAAAAAAGGGCAGGCTATTGCTCAAATAGACAAGGCAGATTTGGATATTAGGCTTGAGAAAGCTAAAGCGTTACTGACTGTTAAAGAGAAAGAATTTAAAGCAGCGAACTCTCTGAAAAAAAGAGGGTTACAAGGTGAAGTTGCATACAGCAATGCACAAGCTTCTTTGACTGATGCTCGTGCTGGTGTTCGAAATGCACAATTGGCACTAAGTAATACTGAAGTTAAAGCACCTTTCTCGGGCTTTGTTGAAGACATGATGATTGAAGTCGGGGACTTCGTTGGTGTGGGTGATCCAGTCGCGAAAGTCTTAGACCTTTCCAAGTTGGTTATTGAGGCAGATGTCAGCGAGCGTCATGTACATCAACTTAAATTGAATCAACTTGCTTCTATTCGCTTGGTAACTGGTGAGCTTATTGAAGGGCGTTTACGCTATCTTTCTCGTGTCTCTTCTCTATCAACGAATACGTTTGCCATCGAAATTGAAATTCCAAACAAAGGGCAGAAAACACCAGCAGGTGTAAGTGCTGAAGTGGATCTTGAGCTAGAGACTCAGCTCGCCGTTAAAGTTACACCAGCGATGTTGGCTCTAGATGAATCTGGGAACTTAGGCGTGAAGACGGTTCAAGCTAAAGATGTCGTTAAGTTTATTCCAATTCAATTGGTTAAAGCGGAACAAGACGGTGTTTGGCTGACAGGTCTGGGCAGTGAAGTGGATATTATTACTGTCGGTCAAGGGTTCGTCCGTGATGGCGACTCTGTGATTGCTACTCGCCAATAAGAGGGCTGTATTATGTATTCTGTAATTGATGCGGCACTCTCACGTAGCCGCACAATGCTCACTCTGTTGATCTTGATTTTGGTCGCAGGAGCATTGACTTACCAAGCGATCCCTAAAGAATCCAGCCCAGACATTACCATCCCTATTATCTATGTTTCTGTTGGACACCAAGGTATCTCGCCTGGAGACTCAGAGCGATTGCTTGTTCGACCTATTGAGCAAGAGCTACGCTCAATTGAAGGTGTAAAAGAGATGAATTCCACGGCTTCAGAAGGTCATGCTTCTGTCATGCTGGAATTTAATGTCGGCGTTGACCTCAATAAAGCAATGGCTGATGTCCGAGAGGCGGTCGATTTAGCGAAAGCTAAGCTGCCAGCAGACAGTGACGAACCAACCGTTAATGAAGTGACTTTAGCTTCCGAGCAGCCGATCTTATCCGTTGTGCTGTACGGAACAGTACCGGAACGCACTATTGTTCAGGTAGGTCGCCAAATACGAGATAAGTTGGAAGGTTTCCGCCAGGTTCTTGAAGTTGATATTGCTGGTGACCGCGATGATGTTGTTGAAATCATTGTCGATCCACTTCTTATGGAAAGTTATGGTCTTGATCAAGGCGATATCTACAATCTGATTGCTCAAAATAACAAAGTTGTTGCTGCAGGATTTGTCGATACTGGCTATGGACGATTTTCTGTCAAAGTGCCTTCGGTTTTCGATTCTCTAAAAGACGTCTTAGAGTTGCCTGTAAAAGTTGATGGGAAACAAGTCATCACGTTTGGTGATATCGCGACAGTAAGACGTGCATTCCGAGATCCAGAAAGCTACGCTCGACTCGATGGTGAGTCCGCTGTCGTTCTCGATGTGAAGAAACGAGCAGGCGAAAACATCATTGAAACGGTTGATCTGGTTAAGCTGGTTCTAGCAGAGGCGCAGAAGCGAGACGATTGGCCTTCAAACCTGTTAGTTAAATATACTTGGGATGAGTCGAAAGATGTGAAGACCATGCTTAATGATCTTCAAAACAACATTCTTTCTGCGATCATTCTTGTTGTCATCGTGATCATTGCGATTCTTGGTACGCGAACGGCTTTCTTGGTGGGTGTATCCATTCCTGGATCATTTCTTACGGGGCTGCTGGTTCTCGCGATATTTGGCTTAACGGTTAATATCGTCGTGCTTTTCTCGTTGATCATGGCCGTTGGTATGCTGGTGGATGGTGCCATTGTAGTGACCGAATTTGCAGACAGAAGAATGCAAGAAGGCGTAGATAAGAAAGATGCCTACCGAGATGCTGCAAAACGAATGGCATGGCCTATTACCGCTTCTACCGCTACTACGCTTGCGGCATTTGCTCCTTTGCTATTCTGGCCTGATACCACGGGCGAGTTCATGAAGTATCTACCGCTGACTCTGATTGCTACGTTAAGTGCATCTTTGGTCATGGCGCTATTGTTTGTTCCGGTTCTTGGGGGACTGTTAGGTAAACAACAGTATGTTTCCCCCGCGAAGCAGAAAGAAATGGTGGCTCTGCATGATGGCGACTTTGAAAAAGCGACAGGTTTAACAAGGGCATATTATAAAACGCTGTCTGTAGCGATTAAGCACCCTCTCAAAATTCTATTTTCTGCAATTTTACTGGCGGTTGCCGTTGGCTTTGCTTATAACAAAGCTGGTCTTGGTGCGGAGTTCTTCCCAGAAGTTGATCCTCCATTCTTTACTGTAAAAGTGCGCTCACATGGCGATTTATCATTACGTGAAAAAGACACCATCATGCGTGAAGTTGAAGCGGTGGTTTTAGGGCACGATGAGTTTGAGAGTGTCTATACCAAAACAGGCGGAAAAGATGAGATAGGGCAGATCCAAATTACCCCTATTGATTGGCAGTATCGTCGTAAAGTTACCGTCATTATCGAAGAACTTCGTGAAGTGACAAACAAGTTTGCAGGGGTAGAGATCGAATATAAATTCCCAGATGCGGGTCCCCCAGTAGAAAATGACTTGGTCATCGAGATGTCTTCAAGCCAACCTGATAATTTGGATGAGGGAGCGAAAATTGTACGCCACTGGGCGGATTCATACCCTGCGTTCACAAACCTGAATGACACATCAAGTAAAGAGGGTATCGATTGGCAAATCGATATTCGACGCGATGATGCTTCACGTTTTGCAGCGGACGCAACCTTAGTAGGAAACACGGTTCAATTTGTCACAAACGGATTGAAAATTGGTGACTATCTTCCCGATGATGCAAATGAAGAAGTGGATATTCTGGTTCGATTCCCTGAAGACAAGCGAGATATTGGGCGCTTTGATCAATTGAGAGTCAAAACTCAAATGGGGTTAGTGCCAATTACCAACTTTGCAGATATTAAACCGCATCAAAAGCAAGACGCTATTCAACGTCTCGATGGGCACCGTATCATCAACATCATGGCTGACATGAAAGAGGGAGATGAATACAACCTGGCCAATGAACTACCAAAGATTGAAGAAGCTTTGGCAGCACTAGAGCTTCCTGCAGGTGTGGAATACAAAATCCGCGGACAAAATGAGGAGCAAGAAAACTCATCTGCATTCTTGCAAAAGGCGTTCTTGATTGCACTGGCTGTGATGGCGTTGATTCTTATTACCCAGTTCAATAGCTTCTATCAAGCATTTTTGATTTTGAGTGCAGTGTTGTTTTCTACTGTTGGTGTGTTTGTTGGTTTGTTGATTTTCCAAAGACCATTTGGCGTGATTATGTCAGGAATTGGTGTTATTGCACTGGCGGGTATTGTCGTTAACAACAATATAGTACTCATTGACACATACAATCAGTTGAGAAAGCGCGGCTTAGACAAAACCAATGCGATATTGCGTACAGGAGTACAGCGTCTTCGCCCGGTTATGTTAACTACTGTGACGACTATTTTAGGTCTTCTGCCAATGGTATTGGAAATGAACATTGACCTTATTAATCAGAAGATAGAATTTGGTGCGCCAAGTACACAGTGGTGGTCTCAATTAGCAACCGCTGTTGCGGGTGGGTTGGCATTTGCGACAGTGTTAACTCTGGTTTTAACGCCTTGTTTGCTCATGCTTGGCAGAGAGCCTAAAGCAGAAGTGAAATCAGATGAAACTCCTGATCTTGGAAAAGCGGAGTCAGAAAAAACGGATCCCGAAAAACCAGAGTTGGGATTGGTAAACGAAGTTTCATAGCTTCTATTGATACTCATGTTTCAAAATGAAAAACGCCAGCTTAGTGTGAACTGACCCCCAATAGTTGGACACCAATTATTGGGGGTCTTTTTATGTCCAAATACAACCGAGCATTGAAATGCTCAATTGCTAAATAATATCTACAAGGCGAGAGTTCATCTCTGGAGC
>NZ_BFAQ01000014.1:28053-66976 GCF_002933855.1 Vibrio penaeicida | reverse complement strand
TCCTAAACGTAGGTAACGAAGTAGAAATCGTTGGTATCAAAGATACTACAACTACTACATGTACTGGTGTTGAGATGTTCCGTAAGCTTCTAGACGAAGGCCGTGCGGGCGAGAACGTTGGTGCACTTCTACGTGGTACTAAGCGTGAAGAAGTTGAACGTGGTCAAGTACTGGCTGCACCGGGTTCAATCAACCCACACACTAAGTTTGAGTCAGAAGTATACGTCCTGTCTAAAGACGAAGGTGGTCGCCACACGCCATTCTTCAAAGGCTACCGCCCACAGTTCTACTTCCGTACTACGGACGTAACTGGCGACATCACTCTTCCTGAAGGTGTTGAAATGGTAATGCCTGGCGACAACGTACAAATGACTGTTGAACTAATCGCACCTATCGCGATGGATGAAGGTCTACGTTTCGCAATCCGTGAAGGTGGTCGTACTGTAGGTGCTGGTGTTGTTGCAAAAATCTTCGACTAATATTGAATGATTTTGCGGTAACCGCATCTTAAAAAAGGAGCTTCGGCTCCTTTTTTTATTTTTATTTCAACTGCTTCTTAAACCTCCATTTCCTATATAACCAATTCTTCTAATCAAAATGCCAATAAGATTGGCAATGCTAACCATTCTCGTTTATATTTCTAATTGTAATAGATTGGATGTAAAAAATGTTTGTTTGTATTTGCCACGGTGTATCTGATAAAAAAATTCGACAGCTTGCTCTTGAAGAAGGGGTAACTGATATCAAAGGAATTAGGCAGTGTACGCCTCTCGGATCTCAATGTGGAAAGTGCATAAAAAGTGCAAAGGAAATTCTTGACGACACAGTATCAACATTGTTTAAGAAAGTCGGCTAGCGCTCAATATTGAGACAGCCTTAAAATAGCTTTGACACCTTCGAGATTGCTTCTAAAGTTAAAGAAGCCGATCAAGGAGGGCTTTGTCATGAAAGGTGATCCAAAAATTATTCAACACCTTAATATTGTTTTGGGAAACGAGTTAGTAGCAATTAACCAGTACTTTTTACATGCAAGAATGTACAAAGATTGGGGGCTGAAGCACTTAGCAGATAAGGAATACGAAGAATCTATTGATGAGATGAAACATGCGGATCATCTTATAGAGCGAATCCTATTTTTAGAAGGTCTGCCTAATCTCCAAGATTTGGGCAAGCTTATGATAGGTGAAGACACAAAAGAAATGCTTGAGTGTGACCTTAAAGTCGAAATGTCCGCTATTCCGGATTTGAAAGAAGCGATTGCATATGCTGAAAGTGTTCGTGATTTTGTCTCCAGAGATTTATTCCAAGATATACTAGAAGACGAAGAAGAGCATGTTGATTGGCTTGAAACACAGCTAGGGCTAATCGATAAAGTTGGTATCGAAAATTACCAGCAAGCACAGTTCGTTGATGAGAACTAAATAGAATTTTGAAAGCCGAAGCGGTCTACCTAGATTGCTTCGGCTTTTTACTTCCAAAAACTTCCCGCTTATTTTTCCATCGTCTATTGCATACCAATTTGTGATCTGTATAATACCGCGCACTGGCTTAGCCAGTTGTGAACCAATGAGCAGTGAGGAGTAAGCGTTCCGCTTAGTAATGTAAACTCAGCTTATGTTCGCAGTTAATACAATTAACTAGCAATAGTTAATCGAAAATTAGCTGACAATGTATCCGATTTGGATACTACGGTTTCACATAAATCAATCGGCATTCTCTCGCTTTAGCGAGTATGAGTGGCGATATTGTTTGTGTAATTTATTATTATTGGAGCTCTGTCTCATGCAGAACCAACGTATTCGTATCCGCCTTAAAGCTTTCGATTATAAATTGATCGATGCTTCTACTGCGGAAATCGTTGAAACAGCAAAGCGTACCGGCGCACAGGTTCGTGGTCCTATTCCACTACCTACTCGTAAAGAGCGTTTCACTGTTCTTATCTCTCCACACGTCAACAAAGATGCGCGTGATCAGTACGAAATCCGTACTCACAAGCGTCTAATCGACATCGTTGAGCCAACAGACAAAACTGTTGACGCTCTGATGCGCCTAGATCTAGCTGCTGGCGTTGACGTACAAATCAGCCTAGGTTAAGGGAGATTAGAATAATGATTGGTCTAGTCGGACGTAAAGTGGGTATGACCCGCGTATTTACCGAAGAAGGCGTTTCTATCCCAGTAACCGTTGTTGAGGTTGAAGCGAACCGTATTTCTCAAGTTAAAACTCTTGAGTCTGATGGCTACGCTGCAATCCAGGTAACTACTGGTGCTAAGAAAGCTAACCGTGTTGTTAAAGCTGAAGCTGGTCACTTTGCGAAAGCAGGTGTTGAAGCTGGCCGCGGTCTTTGGGAATTCCGTTTAGAAAACGGTGAAGAGTTTGAAGTTGGCTCAGAGCTAAACGTAGAACTTTTCAACGAAGTTAAAAAAGTAGACGTTACTGGTACATCTAAAGGTAAGGGTTTCCAAGGCGCTGTTAAGCGTTGGAACTTCCGTACTCAAGATATGACTCACGGTAACTCATTGTCTCACCGTGCACCGGGTTCAATTGGCCAATGTCAAACTCCAGGTCGCGTGTTTAAAGGCAAGAAAATGGCAGGTCACATGGGTGCTGAGCGTGTAACGACTCAAAACCTAGAGATCGTACGTGTTGACGCTGAGCGCAATCTGCTTCTTATTAAAGGTGCAGTACCAGGCGCAACAGGCGGTAACGTGATCGTAAAACCAGCTGTTAAAGCATAACGTCTAGGAGTAAGTAATGGAATTGATAGTTAAAGGTGCTGATGCACTAACTGTTTCCGAGACTACTTTCGGACGTGACTTCAACGAAGCTCTTGTACACCAAGTAGTTGTTGCGTACGCAGCAGGTGCTCGTCAAGGTACACGTGCTCAAAAGACTCGTTCTGAAGTATCTGGCGGTGGCGCTAAGCCATGGCGCCAAAAAGGTACTGGCCGTGCACGTGCTGGTACAATTCGTAGCCCAATCTGGCGTACAGGTGGTGTTACTTTTGCTGCGAAACCTCAGGATCACAGCCAAAAAGTAAACAAAAAAATGTACCGCGGTGCTATGAAGAGCATTCTTTCTGAGTTGGTTCGTCAAGAGCGTCTAATCGTTGTTGATAACTTCTCAGTTGAAGCGCCAAAAACTAAAGAGCTAGTAGCTAAGCTTAAAGAGCTTGAGCTTAACGATGTTCTTATCGTAACTGGCGAAGTAGATGAGAATCTATTCTTAGCTGCTCGTAACCTATACAAAGTTGATGCACGTGACGTTGCTGGTATTGATCCAGTAAGCCTAGTTGCTTTCGACAAGGTTCTGATGACTGCAGAAGCAGTTAAGCAAGTTGAGGAGATGCTAGCATGATCACTGAAGAGCGTATCCTAAAAGTTCTACGTGCTCCGCACATCTCTGAAAAAGCAACTATGGCTGCAGAGAAAGCGAACACTATCGTTTTCAAAGTTGCACAAGATGCTACTAAGAAAGAGATCAAAGCTGCTGTAGAAAAGCTTTTTGAAGTTGAAGTTAAGTCTGTAAATACTCTTATCACTAAGGGTAAGACCAAACGTCAAGGTCTACGCCAAGGTCGCCGCAGCGACGTTAAGAAAGCGTACGTTACTTTGAAAGAAGGTCAAGATCTTGACTTTGTTGGCGGCGCGGAATAACAGGAGTAGTTGAAAAATGGCTATTGTTAAATGTAAGCCGACTTCCCCTGGTCGTCGTCATGTTGTTAAAGTTGTTAACGCTGACCTACACAAGGGCAAGCCATACGCACCTCTTTTAGAGAAAAACTCTAAGAATGGTGGTCGTAATAACAACGGTCGTATTACAGTACGTCACATCGGTGGTGGTCATAAGCACCATTACCGTGTAATTGATTTCAAACGTACTAAAGACGGTATCCCAGCGAAAGTTGAGCGTCTAGAATACGATCCAAACCGTAGCGCAAACATCGCTCTAGTTCTGTACGCAGACGGTGAGCGTCGTTACATCATTGCACCAAAAGGTGTTCAAGCAGGTGATCAGATCCATTCTGGTGTAGATGCGCCAATCAAAGCAGGTAACACTCTGCCGATGCGCAACATCCCAGTAGGTTCTACTGTACACTGTGTTGAACTTAAGCCTGGCAAAGGTGCTCAACTAGCTCGTTCGGCTGGTGCTTACGCTCAAATCGTTGCTCGCGACGGTGCGTACGTAACTATCCGTCTACGTTCTGGTGAAATGCGTAAAGTGTTATCAGAAGGCCGTGCAACAGTCGGTGAAGTTGGTAACTCTGAGCATATGCTACGTGAACTTGGTAAAGCTGGTGCTTCACGCTGGCGCGGCGTACGTCCAACCGTACGTGGTGTAGTAATGAACCCAGTAGATCACCCGCATGGTGGTGGTGAAGGTCGCACATCTGGCGGTCGTCACCCAGTATCCCCATGGGGTATGCCTACTAAAGGCTTCAAGACTCGTAAGAACAAACGCACTGACAAGTACATCGTACGTCGTCGTAACAAGTAATCTATATAAGAGGAATCGCCATGCCACGTTCTCTCAAGAAAGGTCCATTTATTGACCTACACTTGCTGAAGAAGGTAGAGAAAGCGGTGGAAAGCGGAGACAAAAAGCCTATTAAGACTTGGTCCCGTCGCTCAATGATCATTCCTACAATGATCGGTTTGACCATCGCTGTCCATAATGGTCGTCAGCACGTTCCAGTATTTGTAACTGAAGAAATGATCGGTCACAAACTGGGCGAATTCGCACCAACTCGTACTTACCGCGGTCACGCTGCGGATAAGAAAGCTAAGAAGAAATAAGGAGTAGATGATGGAAGCTATTGCTAAACATAACTTTGCTCGTATTTCTCCTCAGAAAGCACGCTTAGTTGCTGACCAAATCCGCGGTAAATCTGTGGATCAGGCTCTTGAACTACTAACTTTCAGCAATAAAAAAGCTGCAGAGTTAATCAAAAAAGTTCTTGAATCAGCAATCGCGAATGCAGAGCACAACGAAGGTGCAGACATCGACGATCTGAATGTCGCTAAAATCTTCGTAGATGAAGGCCCAACCATGAAGCGTATTATGCCTCGTGCAAAAGGTCGTGCGGATCGTATCTTGAAGCGTTCAAGCCACATCACTGTTGTTGTAGCAGATCGCTAAGAGACTAGGAGAGTAAGCAATGGGTCAGAAAGTACATCCAAATGGTATTCGTCTTGGCATCGTTAAGCCTTGGAATGCTACATGGTTTGCTAACACCAAAGATTTCGCTGACAACCTAGACGGCGACTTCAAGGTACGTCAGTTCCTAACGAAGGAACTTTCAAAAGCGTCTCTATCACGCATCGTTATCGAGCGTCCTGCGAAGAGCATCCGTGTGACTATTCACACTGCTCGCCCAGGTGTTGTAATCGGTAAGAAAGGTGAAGACGTAGAGAAGCTACGCGCAGCTGTAGCTAAAATTGCAGGTGTACCAGCGCAAATCAACATCGCTGAAGTACGCAAGCCAGAGCTTGACGCTCAGCTTGTGGGTGACAGCATCGCGTCTCAACTAGAGCGTCGCGTTATGTTCCGTCGTGCTATGAAGCGCGCGGTACAGAATGCTATGCGTCTAGGCGCTAAAGGCATCAAAGTGGAAGTAAGTGGTCGTCTAGGCGGCGCTGAAATTGCACGTTCAGAGTGGTACCGTGAAGGTCGTGTACCTCTACACACTCTACGTGCTGACATTGATTACGCAACTTCTTCGGCTCACACCCAATACGGTGTAATCGGCATTAAAGTTTGGATCTTCAAAGGTGAGATCCTAGGCGGAATGCCAGCAGCTAATGCTGTAGAGCCAAAGGCTGACAAGCCTAAGAAGCAGCGTAAAGGCCGTAAGTAAGGAGTCGACTGATGCTACAACCTAAACGTACTAAGTTCCGTAAGGTTCAGACTGGTCGCAACCGTGGTCTAGCTAAAGGTACTGAAGTAAGCTTCGGCGAATTCGGTCTTAAAGCTGTAGGCCGTGGTCGTATCACTGCTCGTCAGATTGAAGCGGCTCGTCGTGCTATGACACGTCACATTAAACGTCAAGGTCAAATCTGGATTCGTATTTTTCCAGACAAACCTATCACAGAAAAACCGCTTGAAGTTCGTCAGGGTAAGGGTAAAGGTAACGTTGAGTACTGGGTAGCCCAAATCCAACCTGGAAAGGTAATGTACGAAATGAATGGCGTACCTGAAGAGTTGGCACGTGAAGCGTTCCGCCTTGCGGCGCGTAAACTGCCTGTAAAAACTACATTTGTAACTAAGCAGGTGATGTGATGAAAGCACAAGATCTACGCGAGAAAAGCGTTGAAGAGCTTAACGCTGAGCTATTGAATTTGCTACGCGAACAGTTCAACTTGCGCATGCAAGCTGCAACTGGTCAGCTACAGCAAACTCATACTCTGAAAGCTGTGCGCCGTGATATCGCACGTGTGAAAACTGTTTTGACTGAGAAGGCAGGCGCATAATGAGCGACAAAATTCGTACTCAACAAGGTCGTGTAGTAAGCGACAAGATGGATAAGTCTATCGTTGTTGCTATCGAGCGCATGGTGAAACACCCAATTTACGGCAAGTTCGTAAAGCGCACGACTAAACTGCACGCGCACGACGAAAACAACGAGTGTGGCCTAGGCGATACCGTTGAGATTCAAGAGTGTCGTCCACTGTCTAAGAAGAAATCTTGGACTTTGGTAAAAGTTGTAGAAAAAGCGAAGTTTTAATTTCGTTTTGATACGATGAAAAAGCGGCTCCAATTATTTTTGGAGCCGCTTATTTTTTGGCTACCCAAGTACATAAAAGGGTGGTACAATTCGCAGCCCTTATAAAGAGGCAGCCCGACCCGTGAAGGGTCTAGTTTTAATATTTAGCGGAGCACTAAAATGATCCAAATGCAAAGTACACTCGACGCTGCGGATAACTCCGGCGCTCGTAGAGTAATGTGTATTAAGGTTCTGGGTGGCTCTCACCGCCGTTATGCACATATCGGAGATATCATCAAAGTTACTGTTAAGGAAGCAATTCCTCGCGGTAAAGTTAAAAAAGGTGATGTTCTGAAAGCGGTGGTAGTGCGCACTCGAAAAGGCGTACGTCGCCCAGACGGTTCTGTCATTCGCTTCGACCGTAATGCTTGTGTATTGTTGAATGACACTACTGAGCAACCAGTCGGCACACGTATCTTTGGTCCAGTGACTCGTGAACTTCGTAATGCGAAATTCATGAAGATTGTTTCACTGGCTCCAGAAGTTCTGTAAGGAGCGGCACAAAATGGCAGCTAAAATCCGTCGTAACGACGAAGTAATCGTTCTTGCTGGTAAAGATAAAGGCAAGCGCGGTAAAGTAACTAAGGTTCTCGAAACTGGTAAAGTTATCGTTGAAGGTATCAACCTTGTTAAGAAGCACCAGAAGCCTGTACCGGCTCTTGGTCAACAAGGTGGCATCGTTGAACAAGAAGCAGCAATTGATGCTTCCAACGTTGCAGTTTTCAATGCGGCTACTGGTAAAGCGGACCGTATCGGTTTCCGTTTTGAAGAAGGCAAAAAAGTGCGTTTCTTCAAATCAAACGGCGAAACTGTTTCTAACTAATAGAAAGTAATTTGGAGTTCTACTATGGCGAAACTGCATGATTACTACAAGTCGTCTGTAGTTGCTGAGCTTACCAAAGAGTTCAGCTACTCAAGCGTCATGCAAGTCCCTAGGATTGAAAAAATCACCCTAAACATGGGCGTTGGTGAAGCAATCAACGATAAGAAACTGCTAGAAAACGCAGCAGCTGATATGGCAACGATCTCTGGTCAAAAGCCACTTATCACTAAAGCGCGTAAATCTGTTGCAGGTTTCAAAATTCGTGAAGGCTACCCAATTGGTTGTAAAGTAACCTTACGTGGCGAACGTATGTGGGATTTCTTCGAGCGTTTAATCTCGATTGCACTTCCACGTGTACGTGATTTCCGTGGTGTTAGCGCGAAGTCTTTTGACGGTCGTGGTAACTACAGCATGGGCGTTCGCGAGCAAATCATCTTCCCGGAAATCGACTACGATAAAGTCGATCGTGTACGCGGTCTTGATATTACTATCACGACGTCTGCAAGCTCCGATGAGGAAGGCCGTGCTCTGCTGGCTGCCTTTAACTTCCCATTCCGTAAGTAAGGTGAAGGGTTACTGTTATGGCTAAACAATCAATGAAAGCGCGCGAAACTAAACGCGCGAAGCTAGTAGCTAAGTTCGCTGAGAAGCGTTCAGCGCTTAAAGCTATCATTAGCGATGTTAACGCATCTGAAGAAGATCGTTGGAATGCGGTTCTTAAACTGCAATCTCTTCCACGTGATTCAAGTGCATCACGTCAGCGCAACCGTTGCAACCAAACTGGTCGTCCACACGGTTACCTACGTAAGTTCGGTCTAAGCCGCATTAAGGTTCGTGAAGCTTGCATGAAAGGCGAGATTCCGGGTCTTCGTAAGGCTAGCTGGTAATTGCCACTTAATCATTTGGAGTAAAATCTATGAGCATGCAAGATCCGATTTCGGATATGCTGACCCGCGTTCGTAACGGTCAGGCAGCAAATAAAGTTGCTGTAAAAATGCCTTCTTCAAAGCTTAAAGTTGCAATTGCTGCACTACTAAAAGCTGAAGGTTACATCGCAGACTTCGCTGTAAGCGGCGAAGCGAAACCAGAGCTAGAAGTAACTCTTAAGTACTTCCAAGCTAAACCAGTAATCGAGCAAATCCAACGTGTTTCACGTCCAGGTCTGCGTGTCTACAAAAACAAAGACTCGCTACCTACTGTGATGGGCGGTTTGGGTGTTGCTGTAGTGTCCACTTCCAAGGGTCTGATGTCTGACCGTGCTGCTCGTAAAGCAGGTCTTGGTGGTGAAATCATCTGCTACGTAGCTTAATAGGAGTAGACTATGTCTCGTGTTGCTAAAGCACCTGTCGCTATTCCAGCTGGCGTAGAGGTGAAACTAAACGGCCAAGAACTTAGCGTTAAGGGTCCTAAAGGCGAATTGTCTCGTGTATTCAACGACGCTGTTGTGCTTTCTCAAGAAGAAAGCAAGCTAACTTTCGGTCCACGCGAAGGTGCAGCTAACGCATGGGCACAAGCTGGTACAGCTCGTGCACTTGCAAACAACATGGTTGTTGGTGTTACTGAAGGCTTTACTAAGAAGCTAACTCTTAAGGGTGTTGGTTACCGTGCTGCTGTTAAAGGCAACGCAGTAAACCTAACTCTAGGCTTCTCTCACCCAGTTGAGCACGAAGTGCCAGCGGGTATTAAAGCCGAATGTCCAAGCCAAACTGAAATTGTCCTAACTGGTGCTGATAAGCAATTAGTTGGTCAAGTTGCGGCTGACATTCGTTCTTACCGTGAGCCTGAGCCTTATAAAGGTAAAGGTGTTCGTTACGCAGATGAAAATGTGCGTACTAAAGAAGCTAAGAAGAAGTAAGGTAACACTATGGATAAGAAAGCATCTCGCATCCGTCGTGCTACACGTGCACGTCGTAAGATTGCAGAACTTCGCGCGACTCGCCTAGTTGTACACCGCACTCCTCGTCACGTGTATGCACAGGTTATCGCATCAAACGGCTCTGAGGTTATCGCTGCCGCTTCTACTGTAGAAAAGGCGATCCGTGAGCAAGTTAAGAATACTGGTAACGTTGACGCTGCTAAAGCTGTAGGTAAAGCTATTGCTGAGCGCGCTATCGAAAAAGGCATCTCTGATGTTGCTTTCGATCGTTCTGGTTTCCAATACCACGGTCGAGTAGCGGCGCTAGCAGATTCTGCTCGCGAAGCTGGTCTGAAATTCTAAGGTAGGGTTGGAAGATGGCTAAAGAACAACAACAAGCTACAGATTTGCACGAAAAGCTAATTGCTGTTAACCGTGTTTCTAAAACGGTTAAAGGTGGTCGAATCTTTAGTTTTACTGCACTAACTGTTGTTGGTGACGGTAATGGTCGCGTTGGTTTCGGTTACGGCAAAGCTCGTGAAGTACCAGCAGCGATTCAAAAAGCAATGGAAAAAGCGCGCCGTAACATGGTTACTGTAGCGCTTAATGACGGAACTCTTCACCACGCGGTGAAAGGTCGTCACACTGGCTCAAAAGTTTACATGCAGCCAGCTGCAGAAGGTACTGGTATCATCGCAGGTGGTGCGATGCGTGCAGTACTTGAAGTTGTAGGTGTTCATAACGTACTTGCTAAAGCATACGGTTCTACGAACCCTATCAACATCGTTCGCGCGACGATCGATGGTCTGAGTGGCATGAAGTCTCCTGAGATGGTTGCTGCTAAGCGTGGTCTAACTGTTGAATCTATTTCGGAGTAAGAACACCATGGCAACTATTAAAGTAACTCAAACTAAAAGCTCAATTGGCCGTCTACCAAAGCACAAAGCGTCTTTGCGTGGTCTAGGTCTTCGTCGTATCAACCACACTGTAGAACTTGAAGATACTCCGTGCGTGCGCGGAATGATCAACAAGGTTTACTACATGGTTAAAGTTGAGGAGTAATCAGAATGCGTTTGAATACTCTATCACCGGCTGCAGGTTCTAAACCTTCTAAGAAGCGTTTAGGTCGCGGTATCGGTTCAGGCCTTGGTAAAACAGGTGGCCGTGGTCATAAAGGTCAAAAATCACGTTCTGGCGGCAGCGTTCGTCCAGGTTTTGAAGGCGGTCAGATGCCTTTGAAACAACGTCTACCAAAATTTGGTTTCACTTCTCGTAAGAGTCTAGTGACTTCTGAAGTTCGTCTAGGTGAACTAGCGAAGGTAGATGGTGACGTAGTTGATCTAAACAGCTTGAAAGCTGCTAACGTAATCACTAAGAACATCGAATTTGTTAAAGTTGTTCTTTCTGGTGAAATTAGCAAAGCTGTGACTGTTAAAGGTCTACGCGTAACTAAAGGTGCTAAAGCTGCAATCGAAGCTGCAGGCGGTAAAATCGAGGATTAATACTCGAGGGACGAGGTACAGATGGCTAAAAAACCAGGACAAGATTTTCGTAGTGCTCAAAGCGGCTTAGCTGAACTAAAGTCGCGCTTATTATTCGTATTAGGTGCACTTTTAGTATTCAGAGCGGGCTCTTTTGTGCCGATCCCTGGTATTGACGCAGCTGTACTTGCCGATTTGTTCGAACAGCAAAAGGGTACCATCGTAGAGATGTTTAACATGTTCTCCGGTGGTGCACTTGAGCGTGCTTCTATATTAGCGTTGGGCATCATGCCGTATATTTCGGCATCGATTGTTGTCCAACTGCTAACTGTAGTTCATCCTGCGTTAGCTGAACTCAAGAAAGAGGGTGAAGCCGGCCGTCGTAAGATAAGCCAATATACGCGTTACGGCACGCTTGTACTTGCTACATTCCAAGCTATTGGTATTGCAACTGCTTTGCCAAGCATGGTCACAGGTCAATTGGTCGTTATCGATCAAACCATGTTTACTGTTATTGCAACCATCAGTCTAGTAACCGGCACCATGTTCTTAATGTGGTTAGGTGAACAGATTACGGAGCGAGGAATTGGTAACGGTATCTCATTGATTATCTTTGCAGGTATCGTCGCTGGATTGCCATCGGCAATCGGTCAAACAATAGAGCAAGCGCGTCAAGGTGAACTGAACGTACTTCTTCTGTTGCTAATTGCTGTTTTAGCGTTTGCAGTGATTTATTTCGTTGTTTTCATGGAGCGTGGTCAACGTCGAATTGTCGTTAACTATGCAAAACGTCAACAAGGTCGTAAAGTTTTTGCAGCGCAAAGTACTCACTTGCCTCTTAAAATTAATATGGCAGGTGTGATACCAGCGATTTTTGCGTCTAGTATTATTTTGTTCCCAGGAACATTAGCACAGTGGTTTGGTAATACAGGTGGTGAGGACAGCGCATTCAGTTGGTTAACTGATGTGTCTTTGGCCCTTAGCCCTGGACAACCTCTGTATGTAATGCTTTATGCAGCAGCAATTATTTTCTTCTGTTTCTTTTATACAGCGTTGGTTTTCAATCCGCGTGAAACAGCAGATAACTTGAAGAAGTCTGGAGCGTTCGTACCCGGTATCCGCCCAGGTGAGCAGACAGCTAAGTACATTGATAAAGTAATGACGCGTTTAACCCTAGCAGGTGCGCTATACATTACCTTTATATGTCTGATTCCCGAGTTCATGATGATCGCTTGGAACGTACGTTTCTATTTTGGCGGTACATCACTACTTATCGTAGTTGTTGTTATCATGGACTTTATGGCACAGGTACAGACTCATCTGATGTCACAACAGTATGATTCTGTGTTGAAAAAAGCAAATCTGAAAGGCTACGGTCGTTAATTCGACAGTAGTTCCAGATTTCATTACGGAGTTTAGCAATGAAAGTTCGTGCTTCCGTTAAAAAAATCTGCCGTAACTGTAAAGTAATCAAGCGTAACGGTGTCGTTCGCGTGATTTGCAGTGAGCCAAAGCACAAGCAGCGCCAAGGCTAATTTAAGCAGAAATTTTTACTTGAAATATAAGGTAGTGTCGAGTATATTCCTCGGCCTACCTTTTGCGTGCAAAAGAAGTAGTATCCCGCAGCGTATCCTCTACGGGCTTTGCTGCGGATAATTTCTTATATAAGTACTAGGAGTGAATAGTGGCCCGTATAGCAGGCATTAACATTCCTGATCAGAAGCATGCTGTAATTGCATTAACTGCAATTTACGGCATCGGTAAAACTCGCGCTCAAGCTATTCTAGCTGACGTGAGTATTGCTGAAAATGTGAAGATCAGTGAACTAACTGAAGAGCAGATTGATCAACTGCGTGATGGTGTAGCTAAGTACACTGTAGAAGGTGATCTACGTCGTGAAGTTTCCATGAACATCAAGCGTCTTATGGACCTTGGTTGTTACCGTGGTCTTCGTCATCGTCGCAGTCTACCACTACGTGGACAGCGTACTAAAACCAACGCTCGCACCCGTAAGGGTCCGCGCAAGCCGATCAAAAAATAATCGGAAGGTAGAGTACAATGGCAAAACAACCAACTCGCGCTCGTAAGCGCGTACGCAAGCAAGTAGCAGATGGCGTAGCGCACATCCATGCTTCTTTCAATAACACAATCGTAACCATCACTGACCGTCAAGGTAATGCTCTTGCATGGGCAACAGCTGGCGGTTCTGGTTTCCGCGGTTCTCGTAAATCTACTCCGTTCGCTGCACAGGTTGCTGCTGAGCGTTGTGGTGAAATGGCCAAAGAATATGGCTTAAAGAACCTAGAAGTTATGGTCAAGGGCCCTGGTCCTGGTCGTGAGTCTACTATCCGCGCTCTAAACGCTGCGGGTTTCCGTATCACAAACATTGTTGATGCGACTCCGATCCCTCATAACGGTTGTCGTCCACCTAAGAAACGTCGCGTATAACGTTTCTAGGAAAGTTGGAGAAGAATCATGGCAAGATATTTGGGTCCTAAGCTGAAGCTTAGCCGTCGCGAAGGCACTGACTTATTCCTTAAGTCTGGTGTTCGTGCGATTGATACCAAGTGTAAAATCGATAACGCACCAGGTGTACACGGCGCTCGTCGCGGTCGTCTATCTGAATATGGCGTTCAGCTTCGTGAGAAGCAAAAAGTTCGTCGTATGTATGGCGTTCTAGAAAAACAATTCCGTAACTACTACAAAGAAGCTGCACGTCTTAAAGGCAACACGGGTGAAAACCTACTTCAGCTTCTTGAAGGTCGTCTTGATAACGTAGTTTACCGCATGGGCTTTGGTGCAACTCGCGCAGAAGCACGTCAGCTAGTTAGCCATAAAGCTATCCTAGTAAACGGTAAAGTTGTAAACGTTCCTTCATTCAAAGTTGCGGCTAACGACGTTGTATCTATTCGTGAGAAAGCTAAACAGCAATCTCGCATTAAGGCAGCTATTGAAGTTGCTGAACAACGCGAAAAACCAACTTGGATTGAAGTAGATGGTGGCAAGATGGAAGGTACGTTCAAGCGTTTGCCTGAGCGTTCAGATCTGTCAGCTGACATCAACGAACACCTGATCGTCGAGCTTTACTCTAAGTAAGGTTTAAATTAAAGAGAGGACACAATGCAGGGTTCTGTAACAGAATTTCTTAAGCCACGTCTTGTTGACATTGAACAAGTTAGCACGACACACGCAAAAGTAACTCTTGAGCCATTAGAGCGTGGCTTTGGTCATACTCTAGGTAATGCGCTTCGTCGCATTCTTCTATCTTCTATGCCTGGTTGCGCAGTAACCGAGGTTGAGATTGAAGGCGTTCTTCACGAGTACAGCACCAAAGAAGGTGTACAAGAAGATATCCTTGAGATCCTTCTTAACCTGAAAGGTCTTGCTGTTAAAGTGGCAGAGGGCAAAGATGAAGTGTTTATTACACTGAACAAATCAGGCTCGGGCCCTGTTGTTGCAGGTGACATCACCCATGATGGTGATGTAGAGATCGCTAACCCAGAGCACGTTATTTGTCATCTAACTGATGACAATGCTGAAATCGCTATGCGTATTAAAGTAGAACGTGGTCGTGGTTATGTTCCAGCATCGTCTCGTATCCATACTGAAGAAGATGAGCGCCCAATCGGTCGTTTGCTTGTTGACGCTACTTACAGTCCTGTAGACAAAATTGCCTACACTGTAGAAGCGGCACGTGTTGAACAACGTACTGACTTGGATAAGCTTGTTATCGATATGGAAACGAACGGTACTCTTGATCCAGAAGAAGCAATTCGTCGTTCTGCAACAATCCTTGCTGAGCAACTTGATGCCTTCGTAGATCTTCGTGACATTCGTGTCCCTGAAGAGAAGGAAGAGAAGCCGGAGTTCGATCCGATCCTACTGCGTCCTGTAGACGATCTTGAACTAACAGTTCGCTCTGCTAACTGTTTGAAAGCAGAAGCGATTCACTACATCGGTGATCTTGTACAGCGTACTGAGGTTGAGCTACTTAAAACGCCTAACCTTGGTAAGAAGTCTCTTACTGAGATTAAAGACGTGCTTGCTTCACGTGGACTGTCTCTAGGCATGCGCCTAGAAAACTGGCCACCAGCGTCGATCGCTGAAGATTAATCGATAATAGTTAGAAGGATTAGGTCATGCGCCATCGTAAGAGTGGTCGTCAACTCAACCGCAACAGCAGTCATCGCAAGGCGATGTTCAGCAACATGGCTAGCTCTCTAGTACGTCATGAAGTTATCAAGACTACTTTGCCAAAAGCAAAAGAGCTGCGTCGCGTCGTTGAGCCTTTGATTACACTAGCTAAGACTGACAGCGTTGCTAACCGTCGTCTGGCATTTGCTCGCACTCGTGATAACGAAGTTGTGGCAAAACTATTTAACGAACTAGGTCCACGTTTCGCTGCTCGTCAGGGCGGTTACACTCGTATCCTAAAAGCCGGTTTCCGTACTGGTGACAAAGCTCCAATGGCTTACATTGAGCTTGTTGATCGCCCAGAAGTTGCTGAAGAAGCTGCTGCTGAGTAATCAGTTCGTGTAGAACTTAAAAGCCGAGCGTAATGCTCGGCTTTTTTGTGTCTGGAAGTTAGATTACGCCTTTAAGGCTTGTTCTAGATCCGCGATGATATCGTCTATATGTTCAATACCAACTGATAAGCGAATCATTTCAGGTACAACTCCTGCGTTTGCTTGTTCCTCAATACTCATCTGCCTATGGGTAGTTGAAGCAGGATGGCACGCAAGCGATTTAGCATCGCCGATATTCACCAGTCTCTTGAAAAGATTGAGTGCATCGTAGAAACGTACACCCGCATCATAGCCATCTTTCAGACCAAACGACAAGATAGCAGAAGGTTTACCATCCATGTATTTTTGAGCCAAACCGTGATGATTCGAGCTCTCTAATCCTGCATAACTGACCCAACTGACTTTCTCATGCTGTTCTAGATACTTGGCAACTTTTAGCGCGTTTTCGCAATGTCTCTCCATTCTAAGGGAAAGGGTTTCTAAACCTTGTATTAGCATGAATGCATTCATAGGTGATAAAGCAGCTCCCGTATTACGTAGTGGGACTGTTCTTGCTCTTCCTATAAAGGCAGCTTCACCGAAGGCTTCTGTGTATACAACCCCGTGATAAGATGGTTCAGGCTGATTGAATACGGGAAATCGGTCTTTATATTTTGCCCATGGGAATTTTCCTGAATCAACGATAACTCCCCCAAGCGTGGTGCCGTGACCTCCTACGTATTTCGTCAAAGAGTGAACGACGATGTCCGCACCAAATTGAATTGGTTTGCAAAGAATGGGGGTCGCGACTGTATTGTCAACAATAACGGGTACACCTTTAGCGTGTGCTAAGGTTGAAATGCTTTCAATGTCGACGATATTACCTGCTGGATTACCTATAGACTCACAATAAACCGCCTTGGTGTTTTCATCGATTAGCTCAGCTAAACTTTCAGGTTTATCATCTTTGGCGAATTTAACATCAATGCCTTGCTGTGGCAGCATATGCGCAAATAAAGTATAGGTACCGCCATAGAGCTGAGGTGTCGAGACAATGTTGTCTCCACTCTGAGCTAACGTTAGGACCGCGTAATTAATTGCGGCACTACCAGCACTCACAACTAAACCGGCAATGCCTCCCTCTAACGCAGCCATTCTTTGCTCTAGCACGTCATTAGTAGGGTTCATTATGCGGGTATAGATATTTCCAGGGACTTCTAAATTGAAGAGATCAGCGCCATGCTGAGCGTTGTCGAATTCATAAGCAACGGTTTGATATATTGGGGTCGCTACAGCTTTAGTGGTGGGATCGGTTTGATAGCCGTGATGAATTGACAGTGTTTCGTCTTTCATAATACCTACTCTTCCATGATTAAAAATTCAGAGTGGCATACTTTTCAGTTTGTTAAAGAGAGGGTGGTCAAAAACCACCCAATTATTGATTAGAGTGTTACTGGTCGTTAAAGTCCTATTGCCAAATTTTCCCAAGCGAATCCAGAAGACCTGAAGATGCATTCTGTGTACCTAAGTATTTCAGAATGATGGGGGCAAACTGTGTCACCATTGATGGGTCCAGCCCTAGCTTGCTAAAAATATCCGATACGGCACCAAAGTTACTCGCGAGTCCTGATAGCCCTGGGATTGAACCAGTTAACGAACTCAGACCTGGAATTGCAGAAGCAAGTTCTGTCGTTTGCGAAGCTCCTAAAGAATTGGAAGCGAGTGCTAAGAGCGCGCCAGCGCCACCCGTTGCCTGAGTTGGGGAAACATCCAGTTGGGAGCTTAGCATTTTAACTAGATCTGAATCTGCTTGAGTGTCAACTTGGCTTGAGAAAGCATCATTAGCCAGCGAGCCAAGGTCTACTGAGGGCTTTTCCTCAGAAGAACCAAAACCGAAGAATGCGTAGCTTGGAGAGGCAAGCAGCAGCGCAGATAATGTGATAATCGTTGTTTTAATTTTCATAACTCATTCCTATATAAAGGCACTAAAACTCAAGCCATTTTAAAATTTCAAGATACTTTGAATGGAGCTTCTTGATGCGGTTGAGTGTATTAATCCTAGTTGGATTTTCCGTTTTGAGTAGAGAGTCGTGCCGAGAATACAAAACGGGAATGAGCAGTTTACTTTAAGACATAAAAAAAGCGGTGCTGAGCACCGCTTCATTTTTGAGACGACGTAAAATTACAGGATAGCCAATAGTTCTACTTCGAATACTAGAGCGGCATAAGGAGGGATAGATGCACCAGCACCACGCTCGCCATATGCAAGATCTTGAGGGATGTATAGTTTCCACTTAGAACCAACAGGCATCAATTGAAGTGCTTCAACCCAACCTTTGATCACGCCAGTTACAGGGAACTCAGCAGGTTGACCGCGAGAAACAGAGCTGTCGAATACAGTACCGTCAGTCAATTCGCCGTGGTAGTGAACACGAACAGATTTGTCTGAACTTGGGATTTCGCCAGTACCTTCAGTGATCACTTCGTACTGTAGACCAGATTCAAGAACGGTTACTTCAGAACGTAGAGCGTTGTCTTTCAAGAACGCTTCACCGTCTGCTGCTGCTACTTTTGCTACTTCTGCGCGAGCAGATTCTGCACGAGTGTGAAGCTCTTGAAGTGCGTTGTTGATATCATCAACTTCAATCTCAGGCATGCCGCCAGTCAATGCAGTAGCGATGCCTTTTGCGATCGCGTCTACATTCAAACCTTCAAGACCGCTACCTGCCAATTGCTGACCCATTTGCAGACCAATTCCGTAGCTTGCTTTCTGCTCTACGGTTTCTAATTTGATTTCAGACATCTTGTCTCTCTATTGTGTGAATTTGTGCAGCAAAAGGATAGCAGTTCTACTAGCGTGAAGAAACGGCAAATGCCAATATATGTCAAGTTACTGTTAACTTGTGTAACGGTCCGTTTTGTTAAGGAACCGTGTTCGTAGATAATAGAAAGACAGTTCGCTAAGGTATATGCATTATGAATCGGAGAGTGGCTAGAACTCGCCAGCCAAAGTTATTCGATCAACTAAAAAGTAAGTTCGAAGGTATTGATGCTCGAGCAATAGGTTCAAAGATAAAACATCATTGGGCAAGTATGCCCAAGCTTCATCAAAGAGGCGTTATTGGATTATCTGTTGCGGTTATTATTCTTTTTATTTTGCCAGCTCCTAGTGAATCTGTGCCGGATGAAAAAGAGCCGGAAAGTGTGCGTAAACCTATAGACATCACAACGACAGGTTTGAGCGAACAATCTTCATCCAGTAGTCAACAGGCTCCTCGCACAGAAGCTTGGAAAGAATATATTGTTAAGTCTGGAGATACACTTGCTCAGGTTTTTCGTTCTAACGAGCTACCTATGACTGATCTCAACGCATTGGTTAAGATTGAGGGTATCGATAAGCCACTCAGCAAAATAAGAGAAGGGCAGCTAATTCGATTTAAATTGGATGATGATGGAAAGCTGGACATATTACAGCTTGAGCAAAAATCGGTATCTGTGATGTTTTTTAGACTCTCAGATGGTGGGTTTGGTCGAAGCAAGTAATGAGAAGAATAAAACGACTTCAGCCAATAGCGGAAGTCGCTTTCTTTCCAATTCAACTTTTTGATCTCAAAGTCAAACGCTTACGAGTGATGACTCAGGTAAGATTTGGCTTCTTCTTTTCCCATGTATTTCCCCAATGTCCTTTCGGGCACATTGCGCAAGTCCACCACGATTAACCCATCCAATGCGTCGTTAAATTCTGGATCGACATTAAAACAGACTAACTGACCATTTAGGCCTAAGTATTGCCTTAAGAGAACAGGTAAGCCTTTGCCTTCTTCCATGCGAGCAAGCACTTTGGATAGTAGCTGGACACTGCCTAATGCACTGAGCATGTCGTTACGCCAAAAGACCGATTCATCTTTTTTAAGTGGTACCGATGGGGAAACCAAGTTGGCCTTGTGTTCATCGTAGTGATGAATGGATAAGCAACTTGCCATTAGTTGACGTGCAATTTGGCTATAGTCATTACTGATGCTGACTGGACCGTATAAATGCGTGTACTTCGGGTTGCGATAAACATAGCTCGCAATTCCTTTCCAAAGCATCAGGAGAGACTGCAGGTTTCGCTGATAAGGCTTATTAACTACAGAGCGACCTAGCTCAATGGAATGGTCGAGACTTTCGACAAACGATTGGCTGTAGTTAAATAAACTTCGAGAATAAAGACCTTCCAATCCATGTTGTTGCAAGATTTCATCAACCTTACCCAATCGGTAGCTGCCGACTAACTGTTTGTC
The DNA here is from genome assembly GCF_002933855.1 of Vibrio penaeicida. Lineage (GTDB taxonomy): Bacteria > Pseudomonadota > Gammaproteobacteria > Enterobacterales > Vibrionaceae > Vibrio > Vibrio penaeicida_A. The sequence continues at coordinate 47,266 of NZ_BFAQ01000014.1, read as the reverse complement.
TTTACGGTGCCAAATAAAAAGATGATCGTAATACTCATCATAATGATCTAAATCTAACGCCTTTCCAGTGCCTTCACCTACATCTCGAAAGTTTGCTTCTCTTACTCTGCCAATCTCTTGAATCAGGTTTGGGATCTGTTTTTTTCTAGCGCAATAAACCGAGAAGTCACCTTGGGAGAGAAGTAAGCATTCACTTGGTAGTGCATTAACTTCATCTTGTAGTCTTTCATTATCTATTGCGTCCATAACTGGCGTCGAGAATGAAGCCGGTTGTAAGTTTTTTGATTGCCCAGACTGCTTACGAAGTAAATAGGTGTTTAGCCTGAGGTAGTGAACTAAATCTTGCTCCGAATTCAGAGACTTCATTTCAGAGTAAAGAATGGGTTCGCCGATGGATAACTGTATTTGAGATGATCGCTTCCCGATCATTTCTCTGCCTAACATCGCAGTTCTTAGAAGTGGGTGTATTTTACCTGCTAGATAAAACAACGAGCTGTTTTTCCCTTCGATATAGATAGGTACGCAAGTTGCCTCACTTTTTTTGACCAGCTTGGCAACAGAACGGCTCCAAGTTTTGTCTTGCAGTTGTGCATCCTGATAGCTGGAAACTTCACCAGCAGGAAAAATGATAAGTGCACCACCTTTAGCCAGATGTTGATGTGCACTGCGCATCGCGGTTAAGTTTGTTTTTATTGCACTCTTAGACTCAAAAACATCCACACCAATGAACAAATCAGACAGCTCAGGAAGTTGTTTAAGCAATTCATTCGCCATCACTTTTACATCGGGTCTTCGGTGGCGAACTAAAGCTGCCAATATCACCCCTTCAATCGCCCCAAGTGGATGGTTGGCAACGATGACAACGGGGCCTTCTTCCGGAATGCTATTTAGTGAGCCTTGCTGGACGTTATAGTCGATATTAAGAGCTTGAAGTGTGTAATCCATAAACTCAAAACAATCGAGATCCATCGGACGCTTTTGGTATAAGGAATCCAAATAACGCAGCCCTGTGACTCGTTCAGCAACCCGCTCTACTATTCGAAACGGTGTGACAGCGGGAAGCTGAAACGGAGAAGAGGTAACTTGCATAGATTTCTCCTAATTACTCACTAGCTCTGGCCAATTTTTGTCGCCGCTACTAATAAAGCCAGGGATGTCTTTTTCCCAACGAGACTTAATGTCCGCGTCGTAGTTTAGGTACAACTTGCCATCAACAATATTCCACTGAAGGGGATCACCCGGTGCAGTATCGTTTTTAGCACCAACTGCCCACGCACAATATCCACCATATTGAGGCGCGTATTTCTCGGGGTTTTGAATGAATTTTTCGAGATTCTCCTTGGATGTGAAATACCATTCAGCACCCTGATATTCGATGGTATGATCGCTACTGCCTTTTTGAGGCTCACTGGCTTCGAAATAGCTGACAGCGTCATAACCTGAAATTGCCTTGCTGCTAAAAAAACCTGTATAGATAGGGTCTGCCGCATAAGTCATGGCGGAGAACATCCCTAAAACTAACGTACAAAAAACGGTGATAATGCGTTTCATAATTGAGTCCTCGTTATGCAATCTTCACATTGGATGCAGGGATTAAAGAGATTCTATTTTGAGTTAGGTACGATTCCGTAATGCCACAGCAAGGTGAGCCAGGGTGATAGCTCATCCCTTTTTCAGAACTCGTAACTAAAATATGCGTGAAACTGACGGTATGGGCGTCTTTGCGATGCATACAAGTAGATAAGTGACCTTTGCTTGGAATATGAGATGCGTGAAATTCCAGTAATTGGTCGACATTGGTGTGAGTGGATGTATACGCTTGGTAACACTCACTTCTCAGTTCAAACGCTTTTTGGTAATCGACGGAAGACGAAATCAATGGTGGATTAGGCCGTATATAAACCAAAGATTGCCCAGTCCAACATACGCCTTTTACTGTTGAATGATGACGCGTTAAATCGGGTTCAAAAATCAGTAATGAAAAAGGTGCGAATGATTTCAAATCAATAGACTGCAAGTACTCATCTACTTGAGCATAGCTTCGAAATGCCGCTAAAGATTTCACCAGCAAACCTCTACTTGTTAACGTACCTTTAGGAACGTTTCCTTGGTAATAATTCAACAAGCAGATTGACTGACCATGTTCATTCGTCGCAATCCAACTGCCACCACCATCAGGATCCACTGGCATAAGGTACTCAACACCTTGATGGCAAAACGGCGTGGGCGGTACAGCTTGTGCCCGGCTTTTTTGCTCGTCTCGATTAAAAAAGACTTGATAGCCATCATCCTTCAACAGCCAAGATACGGTGCACATTAGTCTTGCTCCCTTAGATACGTCGCGGTAGCTGGTGCGAATCCCAATTCTTTATCAGTCTGATACCCTAATTGAATGGCCAGAACTTTCATTAGCGCGTAATGATGCGTTGCATGAGAAGCAGCAAAGGCTATTTCTCGCTCCAGCTGAGAAGTGAGTTCTGCGCTCAGAGTTTCCGATAAGGCGACTTCTGTTTTAACGGATATCGCGCGTTTCAATTCCTCAGGTGTCAGCTTACTGAGCCACTGTTTAATGGCTTGGAATTCTACAATGGCAAGCTCTCGCGTTTTTTCCACATCGTGTCCGCGTCTGCGAAGGTTGTAATCTACGCCATTTTCGTAGTCTGAAAGCGCATGAAAAATATCCAATACATGACGACAGTGTTCACCCATAGAGCTTGTCACTAGTGGCGGTGTTGCGAGTTGATAATCATCCGAATTAATCTGCATCAGCAAATCAATGCCTTGATCAATCGTTTCAATGGTTCCCAATACGGTGGAAGATAAATTTTGTAATGAAGCAGTAAGCGAAATAGGCGCAATTTGCATAAGTTGTCCTTGTTCTAATCGGTTTGCGGATACGCATTGACAAGCTGTTTCTCTTCGCGCCACGCTGCCAGTAACTGGCTTATTGATGGTGGCTTATGTCCAGCTTTTTTCTGCAATGCGCCAATCGCAAACAATGTGCGATATTGGAATAAAAGGGTGGAAAAAATTTCTCGTAATGGGGTTTTTCGATCCCAAATATGTGCAGCTTCTGAACTCGCCCCATTGATTTCCAAAATGGTAAAGTTCTTCCCGTCCATGAGCTCATAAATATCCTGAAATTTAATATCCAGACGCCCATAGCAAAACCCTTCAACATCGTCGAATATGCGGTCTAGTTGCTCGGTTAGCCTTTCGGAAATATAGGCATTTCCATTTCTAAATATGCTGCCTCGACTATGGCTACCAGCAAATGCCAATTGAAAGGATTCCCCTTTCTGCAATACTTGGTCGAGCTTTGATTGGTGGCGAGGGAAATACAAATGCGTCAGTTGACCTGCTCTAGGGTCTGCCTCAATCAGTTCTTTAAGTGTTGATTGCCCATCACCTTCAACAAATGGGGCGTATTTCAACGTTAGAGAGATGACTTTCCCTTTCTTTTCTCCGGGGTAGCGAACGTAGAACACACCCGCTTCGGCTGGATAAGGGGCTTTTTCTTGCAATAGGAATCGAGAATCTTTGGGGAAACTTTCGAAGTATTGCGTCAGTTGATCCATGTTATGTAAAAGCTTTACACCAGCACCGCGGCAGCCGAGATCAGGTTTTGCGACGATAGGGAAATCCAATCCATTATCTCGCATTTGCTGATAAGCCTTGGACGACTGCTCGGCTACGTCTTCACCGGTTTGGAATACCGTGATAAAGGGAGAAACCCATTGGCGAGCATAGCTGCCAGCCAAAGAAAGGATATCGTGTTTGGATTCACCTACCATACCGCTGAGTTTAATGCTCGGATTGGCTACCAGTGGTAAGCGAACATCACCATAACGCAGAGCAAGAGCAAAGCTTTGGAGTACTACTGGGGTATAGAACACCCAAGCAGGCAAAAATTCGTAAGGTGAAATACTACCTTGCTGATCCTGTACAAACTTTGGCATCCCTTTGTTGATGCCAGTTTCAACGTCGATCGCTTCAAACTGGCTGTCTAGTGCCAACGGCGAACTTGTCATTACACTCTCCTCGAAAAGCGAGATTTCATTAGTCGATTGCCCATTACCAAAGTGATAAACAGCACTGGTATCAGCAACCATTGATGTGAGCTGGCTTGAATCCATGCCTGTTGACCCAACCAGAAAGTGCAGCCAAATATCAGTGCCGTCCATAATGCTGTCGCAAAAAGTACGGCAGACATAAAAGAAGCGAGAGGCAGTTGAAAAAAGCCACTTAAGGAATAGCCCAACGTCCGAAGACCCGGGATAAAGCGAATAATGAATAGATTGAAAATAGGGCGGTTGTGCAGTTTGTGACGAACCCAGCGCATCGATTTATGAGAAAGCAGGCGATAACGTAACCAACGGGATTGGTGAGCCCATTTTCCTAAGTAATAGAGCCCTAAATCACCCGTTGCGATGCCGATAAATATAGCAATCAGTGCCATGGATGTTGGCATGGCTCCTTGAGTAGCAAGCCCAGCCGCCCCAAGAATGGCTAAATCTTCTAGCAGATAGGAAACCAAAATCACTCCTAGCATTAAACTTAAGAGTGTTTGTTGTGACGCCCAAAGATTAAACTGTTGCGCATATTCAGCCACGTCTAACTGCACCTTTGTATGAATTTCGTGAAGCTATTCTTGGAGTGATCACTGAGAGTAGAAAACTTCAGGAATAGCGCGATAACTTCAACAAAGACCGGATAAAAGTGCTGAAGTATTCACCATTTCATAAAAAGTTTAGACGTTATTAAGGATATTGACGCTTTTTGGTGGCTTTAATAGGCATCATAGGCAAAACAATCAGCAAGATACCGACTGCGGTGAGCCAATCAGGAATTTCGTTGAACCACAAAACACCAAATAACGTTACGAATAGCAGACCAGAATATTCCGCTAAGGCAATTTGTGATGTTTCAGCTTTTTTGTAGGCGGCAACGGCAAAGCCATTGTAAGTAAGAATGCAACACGCACTGAACACAATCCACATTAAGGATTCTAAAGAAATAGGTTGCCAGTTTGCCCACGCTAATGCACCAGAGATTGGCAGGGAGAAGATGGATGTCCAAAATAAAGTTGCCGCGACAGGTTGATTCCCTGGAAGCTTGCGAACCAATACATTAAATAGCGCTAAAGTCATTGCTGTGCCCAAAGCAAAAATGGCTGCCCAATGAAACTGCGATGGTCGAAGTACCAAGAGTACGCCAATAAAGCCAATAAATGTGGCGATAATTTTATTTGTTTGAGGTTTTTCTTTTAGTAACCAAGCTGAAAGAGGAAGCATTAATAGCGGAGCGGCATAGAACACGGCATTAGCCGTTGCTAAGGGTAAGTGAGTAATCGCTATTACCATACAACCACTGCCAATAAGCACTAGGTGTGCGCGTAACAGGTTGACAGGCATGCCTTTTAATCTACGTTCGGTTGGTTGAAGCCGAATCCAAAGTGGCAAAACAACCAAAGCGGAAACCAATTGGCGAATGAATATGTATTGGAAAACATTCGCGCCATCTCCCAGAACCTTTACAGCAACATCCGATACAGACGCCATTAAGTTGCCCGCAATCAAGAATAAAAGCGCAAGATTAGTTGGAGTTATAGGCACCTTTCTTTCGCTTCCCTGACCATGCCAATATGGGGAATACCATCTTCTAGGTACATTTCTGTGCACTGCACAAAGCCATGTTTTCCGTAGTACTGGCTAAGGTGTTTTTGAGCGCTTATTTTAACGGGAACGTTGCCCCAAATAGACTCTACACTCGTCAGTGCTTGCTGCATCAAATCATGTCCGAGCCCATTGCCTCGTGCACTTTCTTTGGTTGCAACCCGCCCGATACTAGCAACATTTGAATAACTGATGCCTTTAGCAAGTAACCTGGCGCACGCGACCAGCTCCTCTCCATCATAACCCAATAGGTGGAACGCCCCTTCGGTATGGTCTTTGTCATCCAATTCAGGGTAAGGGCAGTCTTGTTCCACAACAAACACATCCACTCGTAATTTGATCATTTGGTAGAGCTGCATATTGGAGAGTTGGCTAAAAGATAGGAGTTGCCAATTGATCATAGTAAGCCTCTGTTAATCTATTGATTAACCAATGTAAGACAAAGGAGGTAAGTACTCATTAACTTTTGTTAATTTTCTCTTTCAAACGCTTTTTAATACGACTTAGGCTGATATGGGTAATGCCTAAGTATGCCGCGATTTGGTAATCCGTAATTCTTGAAACCAAATCTGGGTAGGTTTCGCAAAACAGGCTGTAGCGCTCTTCTGGAGAGTGGAGCAACATGAAACGTTCCTTACCTTCTTTATACATCAACTGAGTCTCCAGTAGTTTGATATAAAGAGGGTGTGACTCAGCCCGCCATTGCTCAACTAACTCAATTGGAAACGACAGCAATTTTACTGGCGTAAGAGATTCTAATAGATATGGAGAAGGTTCATTCTTCACCAAGCTTTCAAAACTGATTAGCCAATCCACTTCCCAGTAGAATTCTTTACTGTATTGCTTTCCATCACTGGTTAGATAACACGCGTGACACAAGCCTTCTAATAAAAAGAATACATGAGAGGGCGATTCCCCTTGGTGTGCAAGGATATGGCGTGTTGGGAGATCAAATAGGGTGGCTTGATCCGTTATAGGTTTTATTTCTTTAAGTGAAAACCCAAGTTCTGTTAAATGTGTTGTAAATCTTTCGTCCATATTCTACTCATTGAATCGGCGTATCTGATAAAAAACCGCAGCCTTGGCTGCGGTTTATCTTAATCAGAGTTGCTTTAAATAGGTAGTGGCTATTTTTGCAATTCTAATCGGTATACACCAAAGCCAACATCATCGGTTGCGACGCGCTCCATTGGGTATTGACCTTTCTCTTTAATAAAGGTGGCTGCTTTTTCACTGGGTGAGGTTTCAAAGCGGATATCCAGCTTTGTGTCACTTGTGATTGGGGCGAATGACCAATTGTTATCAGCACTCGGAGCAAACTGCCCATTTTCTTGGCTCACTCGTGATATGTAGTTTGCCAATACTGTGCGATTTTCATCGGGTGCATCGAAGGCCACAAATTCAGAACCAGTACCGGGGAACTTGTTGCTGTATGCGCGATAGTTATTTGAAGCGATAATGAAATCTTGCTTCAAATCGATAGGTTTGCCTTGATAAGTTAAACCAACGATACGTTCAGAGCCTTCATTGATTACTTTACAGTTACCGTCGTATTTCGCTGGCTTAGTGATGTCGATTTGGTAGTTCACACCATCAATGACATCGAAGTTGTACGTACGGAAGTCGTCCCAATCAATCAAACTTTGTGGTGCTGATGAAGCAGTATCAATTTGTTTGAATTGACCCGCTGAACATTCAAGCCACTCTTTTACCTCTTTACCCGTCACTTTGAGTGCGACTAACGTGTTCGGGTACAAGTAAAGATCGGCGGCGTTTCTGAACGTCAACTCACCAGATTCCACTTCAGTAAAGTTGGCTGGATCGTTCTTTCTCCCACCCGCTTTGAACGGTGCTGCTGCTGAAAGTACTGGGATTCCGTCTAGATCAGGATCACCTTGTATAAAGCGTTCCACGTAATCTTTCTGAGCTAAGTTGACGATCTGAATGGTTGGGTCATCTTGAACCAATGCCAAAAAGCTGTACATCACGTCGTTAGCTTTACCTATTGGCTGGTTTACAAAGCCGCGAGTGCCTTTGTGATCGGCTTCTAACACCTTAACCATGTCTTTATCTGGTTCTGCTAACGAGATTTTTGATTTTTTATCGAAAATTGGACGCGCTTCGGCTTGTCCGTTCGATACCTTCCAGCCTTCCCCGTCTTTTTCTAAGACAAGATCCATGACACCTACGTGGCTACCCCAGCGACCGGGCATAACAGACACAACACCATTAATGGTGCCTTTTTTATTATCGACACCTTGGAGGTTATCGAACCCTTTACCCGGAAATACAGAGTGAGCGTGACCGAATGCAATTGCATCAATACCTTCGACTTCTGATAAGTAGAGCGTTGAATTCTCTGCACCAAGCTTGTATGGATCACTAGAAATACCGGAGTGTGGAATGGCAACAATGACGTCGGCACCCTCAGCCTTCATTTTTGGAACCAGTACTTCGGCGGTTTCTTTTATGTCTCTGGCAAACACTTTGCCTTCAAGGTTCTTTTTGTCCCACACCATAATTTGTGGTGGAACAAAACCAATGTAGCCGACTTTGACGTCTTGGAGGTTGCCATCGACATCTTTGAACTTGTGCTTTTTGATTATGTAAGGAGTGAAATAGTGCTCACCTGTACTTTTATCGAATACGTTGGCGCTGATGTACGGGAAATTTGCGTCATCAATGGTTTCCATTAGGAAATCCAAACCATAGTTGAATTCATGATTTCCAATGTTACCTACATCGTAATTCAGCTGATTCATGGCTTTGTATACAGGGTGGATCTCGCCTTTTTCTATCCCTTTATCCGCCATGTAGTCACCCATAGGGCTACCTTGGATAAGGTCGCCGTTATCAACCAAAACGCTGTTGGTGACTTCCTGCTGAGCTTGCTTCACTAACGTTGCTGCACGGGTTAAACCAATCTTTTGAGATGGCTTATCTTTGTAGTAATCGTAATCCATCACATTAGTGTGAATGTCGGTGGTTTCAATGATTCTCAATTTAATGGTGTCAGCCATTGCCGGACCTGCAATGGTTAATAAGCCACCAAGGACCGCAATAGAAAGAGGTTTCACAGCCAGTTTCATGGTTTGCTCCAGAGTCATAAGATGAAAAGTAATAGGATGAAAATTGACATGTCGAAATGTAACAAAAATCCATGAAACAAATTTGTCTTGCTTATGAATAGTGTGATCTGGCGTAAAGGTCGAAATGTCAAACTGTTAGCTATAAACCAAATTTTCTATTGGTTTTGTAATTGATAACTTCCTTAAACCGCATCTTATAAATGCAATTGGGCGCAATATAGGGGGAATTTTTTCACGAAATGAATAAATTGCTCAATATTCATGTCTCATGCTTTTTTGTTCTTATCAACTTTTCGAATAAAAAATGAAATTTTAGAATTTCAGGTAATAACGGTTGCTGGTCATAATGCCATCATCACAGGAAAAATGATGATGAGCACCATGGCCGGTAAAGACACACTGACGCAATTCCCAAATAAAAAGCCTCGCTTAGTGGCAGAACGTTCGAGCTCTGCTCGAAAAAGTAAGCTGCGCCCAGGCGAAGTTGCGTTAGTTGGCGCAGGTCCGGGTGATGCAGAGCTACTCACTTTAAAAGCACTGAACTACCTTCAACAAGCTGATGTCGTTCTTTACGACTATCTTGTTTCGGATGAAATCATGGAGTTGGTTCCTGACGACACGATATTGGTGTGTGTTGGGAAACGTGCAGGTCACCACAGTGTTCCACAAGAGAAAACCAACCAATTGCTGGTGGACTTTGCTCATCAAGGACACCGAGTCGTCCGCATTAAAGGTGGCGATCCATTTGTGTTTGGTCGTGGTGGAGAAGAGCTGGAAGTTTTATTTGAAGCCGGTGTACCTTTTCAAGTGATTCCCGGTATTACTGCCGCTGCTGGTGCAACAGCATACGCAGGGATTCCACTGACGCATCGCGATTACGCGCAGTCTGCTATGTTCATTACGGGCCACCTCAAAGCAGAAAGCGATCAAATGGACTGGTCAACGTTAGCTCGCGGTAATCAGACACTGGTTATCTATATGGGGCTAATGAAGTCCAGTTACATCCAAGAGCAATTGATCAAATTTGGTCGCGACGGCGCAACTCCTATCGCCATCATCGAACGTGGTACTCAATCCTGTCAGAAAGTATTCAAAGGCCAGCTAAACGAATTGGCAGATCTCGCCGTGCATGCGGAATCACCTTCTCTCATCGTAGTAGGGGAAGTGGTTAATCTGTCCAGCAAGTTGAGCTGGTTTGGTGAAAACCAACAAGATTTAGAGCCGGCAATGAGTTTTGCCTAACTCTTGTGTGACTCTGAGCATATTTGAAAGCTCGTCGACGAGCCTTAAAGGAAGCAAAAGAAAATGGATCAACAACGATTAACTCACTTACAACAGCTAGAAGCGGAGAGCATTCATATCATCCGTGAAGTGGCTGCTGAGTTTGATAACCCCGTCATGATGTACTCCATCGGTAAAGATTCATCGGTGATGCTGCATTTGGCACGTAAAGCGTTCTACCCAGGGAAAATTCCTTTCCCGTTGCTGCACGTCGATACCGACTGGAAATTCCGCGAAATGATTGAGTTTCGTGATCGCACAGCAGAAAAATACGGATTCGATCTTTTGGTTCACAAGAACCCAGAAGGTTTGGCAATGGGCGTTGGTCCGTTTACTCACGGTTCTTCAAAGCACACCGACATCATGAAAACTCAGGGCTTGAAACAAGCGCTGAACAAATATGGTTTTGATGCGGCGTTTGGCGGTGCTCGCCGTGATGAAGAGAAATCACGTGCGAAAGAGCGTGTGTATTCTTTCCGCGATAAGAACCATACGTGGGACCCGAAAAATCAGCGTCCTGAGCTATGGAAAACTTACAACGGTCAAGTTAACAAAGGTGAGAGCATTCGTGTATTCCCACTTTCAAACTGGACCGAGCTGGACATTTGGCAATACATCTACCTAGAGAACATTGAAATCGTTCCATTGTACCTAGCAGACAAACGCCCTGTTGTAGAGCGTGATGGCATGCTGATCATGGTTGATGATGAACGTATGGAAATTGCAGCAGATGAAAAAGTAGAAGAGCGTAACGTTCGCTTCCGTACTTTGGGTTGTTACCCGCTGACAGGCGCAATCGAATCTGAAGCGACTACGCTTCCGGAAATTATCGAAGAGATGCTAGTAGCAACATCGAGTGAACGTCAAGGACGAGCGATCGACCACGATCAGTCAGGATCGATGGAACTTAAGAAACGTCAAGGCTACTTCTAAATCTAAGGAAAGAAAAAATGAACAGTGCTGTTGAAGCTCAATTAGCAGAGTTGGGGATCGAAGGATACCTCAATGAACACCAACACAAATCTCTACTTAGATTCCTGACTTGTGGTTCAGTAGATGATGGTAAAAGTACATTAATCGGTCGCTTGCTGCATGATTCTAAGCAAATTTATGAAGATCAGTTAGCCGCCGTTCACTCAGACAGCCAGCGTGTAGGGACAACAGGTGAAAAGCCTGATTTGGCTCTATTGGTTGACGGTCTGCAGGCAGAGCGTGAGCAAGGGATCACCATCGATGTAGCGTATCGCTATTTTTCGACTCAGAAGCGTAAGTTCATTATCGCGGATACTCCGGGACATGAGCAATACACTCGTAACATGGCGACAGGTGCATCAACGTGTGATGTGGCAGTTATCCTTGTGGATGCACGTAAGGGCATTTTGGATCAAACGCGTCGTCATTCGTTTATTTCTAGTCTTCTTGGTATTCGTCACTTCATCGTTGCGGTGAACAAGATGGACTTGGTTGAGTTCTCGCAAGATCGTTACGAGCAAATCAAACAAGAATACTTGGATTTCTCTAAGAAGCTTGAAAGCAATATCGATATCCAACTGATTCCTATTTCAGCACTGGAAGGCGACAACGTGGTAGACAAGAGCCAGCCAATGAGCTGGTACGAAGGTCCATCATTGCTTGAGCTACTTGAAGATGTTGACGTAGACCAAGAAAGAGGCGACGGCGAATTCCGCTTCCCTGTTCAATACGTGAACCGTCCTAACCTCGATTTCCGCGGCTTTGCAGGTACGGTATCTTCAGGTTCGATTTCTGTTGGTGATGCGATTCGTGCTCTTCCTTCAGGTAAAACCTCGAAGGTGGAAAGCATCGTTACGTTCGATGGCAACTTAGAATCTGCGCAAGCAGGTCTAGCCGTAACTTTGACGTTAGAAGATGAAATCGACATTAGCCGTGGCGACTTGATTGTGCTTGAGAAAGCCAACATCGATTCAACGAACCGTATTTCGGCGGATGTTGTCTGGATGACGGAAGAACCACTTAAGCCGGGCAAAGATTACGACGTCAAGATAGCGGGTAAGAAAACGGTTGGTCAGGTTGAAGCGATTCAATACCAATATGACATCAACAACCTATCTAAGCATGACGCACAAGAAGTACCACTCAACGGTATTGCTGCATGTGAGTGGTCTCTGAATGAGACGGTCGCTTTAGATGCTTACCAAGACTGCGCTGATACAGGCGGCTTTATTATCATTGACCGTCTAACTAATGTCACCGTTGGTGCAGGTCTGATTCGTGAGCGCTTAAGTGAAACTGAAGTACAAGCGGGCGATTTCTCTGCCTTTGAGCTTGAACTGAATGCTTTAGTTCGTAAGCATTTCCCTCATTGGGATGCGAAAGACTTAAGCAAATTGCTTAAATAGAAGCTCAAGGGCGAAAGCCCTTAAATAAGGGAGCGACAACGCTCCCTTACTTTTCTCAGAGAGTAGGGTATGTGGGAACAAGGATTTGTATTAGCGGTGTTACTTGGCATCGTGACCTGTTTACTGGTCACGCGCATTAAGCCGAGTATTATTTTTGCTGGTGCGGCATTTCTCGCTTATATGGCTGGACTGAGCGACATCACCGAGATCGCCGCAAACTTTACTAACTCATCATTACTGACATTAGTGCTATTGATACTGGTGTCTTGTGCGCTGGAAAAATCTCGCTTAATCAGCTGGGTAAGCCGTCATATCTCAGAAGGACGTTTGGGAACGGTGGTGGCTAAGCTGGGGGTTTCCACCGCATTGCTTTCGTCGTTTACCAATAACACCGCGGTTGTGGTGTCATTGATTGGTGCGATAAAGCGTAATCAACAACATTCTCCGTCGCGATTGCTGATTCCACTCAGCTATGCCGCCATTTTGGGCGGAACGCTGACATTGATCGGCACATCGACAAACCTGATTATCAACAGTTTTGTGGAAGACGCAGGGCTTCCAAGTTTGAGCTTTTTTACCCCAACGATGATCGGCTTGTCGGTCTTGGTTGGTGGCATGTTGATCCTGATTCCGTTGAGCTACCTTCTTCCGAATCATGAAGATCACTCTCAAGATGACTTGCCTTATTTTCTGGAAGCGATAGTAGAGCCAGGCTCTCCATTAGTGGGTAGAACCATTGCCGAAAACAACCTACGTGCCTTAAGAAAACTGTTTTTGGCTGAAGTGATACGCGACGGTGAAACCACCGCCTCAGTTGACCCTGACTTTGTGCTGCAAGCAAAAGATCGCCTGCTGTTTTGTGGCGATGTAGAAAGTGTCGCTACATTACAGGAAATTCAGGGGTTGAAGCTGTTTGGTCAACACCATCTTAATGGGCAAAGTTTCCTGGAAGTGGTTGTCAGTTCTTCCGCATCTATCTGCAATAAAACACTGAAATCTTCGCAATTCCGTGACCGTTTTGATGCCGTAGTGGTTGCCATTCGCCGTGGTCATGAGCGATTAGAGGGCGGATTAGGCAACGTACGTTTGACTGCTGGCGATACCTTGGTACTCGTTCCCGGTAAACGATTTGAAGCAGAAAGACGAACTCACAGCAGGGAATTTGTACTGGTTAACGACCTTGATTCCACTGCAAGGTTGGACTCGAATAAATCCACTATGGTACTGCTGGGTTTTGCGAGTGTGATTGGCTTAGCGTTATTGGAAGTGCTTCCGTTGCTTAAAGGCTTAGCGGGTTACCTGCTGGTATTACTTGCTGCCGGAATCGTGACCTTTAGTGAACTCAGAAGACGTTTTCCTACCGACATTGTGGTGATTGTGGGCAGCGCCTTGACGATTGCTCAGCTCATGATGTCTTCTGGCTTGTCTGTCAGGCTGGGAGACATGTTTATTGAAGCATTCAATGGTTGGGGGGTGTTTGGTGCATTGGTCGCAACCTATTTGCTCACATTGGTGCTGACAGAGCTCATTACAAACAACGCCGCCGCTGCTCTGGCATTCCCATTGGGGTACAGCATGGCGATAGGCTACGGGGTCGATCCGATGCCATTTATTATGGCGGTATTATTTGGGGCAAGTGCCAGCTTTATTTCGCCATACGGCTATCAAACCAATTTATTGGTGTATAGCGTAGGTAATTATCACATAACGGATTATTTGAGGGTTGGCTTACCCATTTCTTTGGTGTACTCGGCTTTAGTGCTGACGCTGATCCCTTACTTTTTTCCATTTTAAGTCCACAGCCTAAGATTGGGTGTGGCGGTTTATAAAGGACTGAACGACTATGACAACAGCAACCGTGCAGCGCGATGAAAACGTCGTATGGCATCAGCATTCGGTAAGTAAGGCTTCGCGTGCTAACCAAAAAAATCAACAGCCAGCGGTGCTTTGGTTTACGGGGTTATCGGGTGCAGGTAAATCAACCGTCGCTGGTGCACTGGAAGTGAAATTAGCGGAATTGGGGTATCACACGTACTTGTTGGATGGTGATAATGTTCGTCACGGGTTGTGTAGTGACTTAGGCTTTTCATCACAAGATCGCCGTGAAAACATTCGTCGTATTGGCGAGCTAGCAAAATTGATGGCTGACGCAGGCCTTATCGTGTTGTCTGCGTTCATTTCACCGCATCGTGCTGAGCGCCAAATGGTTCGAACCATGCTTGATGATGGTGAGTTCCTTGAAGTCTTCGTCAACACTTCTTTGGATGTGTGTGAACAACGAGATCCGAAAGGGCTTTATAAGAAAGCACGTGCTGGTGAAATCAAAAACTTCACAGGTATCGATTCTGAATACGAAACACCAGAAAACCCTGAAATTGATTTGCCTGCTGGTGAGAAGAGCATAGATGAACTGGTTGAATTGTGTTTAGCTGATCTAAGAAGCCGCGGCATCATTAAGTAAGCCGCTTTTAGATATAGAAAGTATAAAGGGAATCACTGGGTGATTCCCTTTTTTGATTTTAGCGATCAGGTTTAAAATTTCACTTAGCAAGCGAGCTATACCAATCACAGTAAGTAAGTGTTCATAAATAGCGAAGGAAAAACGCTTGAGAACAAGGCAAAAAACTTCGATAAGTAGTTATTCTACAATCAAATTTTTTAACGCAGTTATCGAGTGTTTTAACAAGCTAGAATGAGTAATTACTTACTACGATTGGTATTATACACTTTGATTAACGTGACTGCCTGCTTCTGTCTGTACAGTGAATTTTTGTGCCAATAGTGCCATAAGTTGGTCGTAATAATTGGTATTCGGTTTGTTACCCAATAGGCGGCAAAGCTCATCGCCCGTTGGTGTAAAGCGGTAGTAGAGCAAGCGGATGCCTTTATTCATAGGTTGAAGTGCTATCTGCTTACCTTGATAACTGATTAATAGAGCGGGGTCGAAATCCACTTCACCTGACTCCAACTCTGTACCGAGCACTAAGCCGAGCTCTATCAAATGCAATAAGCTGGAGTATGGGAGCTGATACGTCCCCATGTTGACGACAATGGTATTTTCCTTTTTGTAGAACCCTAAAAAACCCTCTTTAGACTTAAAGCCGAGTAGCAGTTTTTTGCTGTTATCGCTGCCAAAGCTGCACGCTAACGAGGCGGCGCGTTGTAGATTTTGGGCTTCTTTTGGCGACATGTCTTTAAGAACTTGAAGGGCTTTCATAGACGTTGAGCCCGGGTTTGTGATTTCACGCTTGAGAACTTGGCTCCACAACTTTTGCATTGAGGAGTTATGAATGTCTTGTGCCATATCGAAGAAACGGCATAGCCAATCGGCATCGGGCTCGCCTGCGGTTTCGTTATTGCAGCTGTCGTGCGCAAACTTAAGGATTTTCTCTAAGTTCTTTTGGCGCTGCTCTTGGCGTTTCTTCTGGCGACTGATGGCACGTTCAATAGCAGATGTCTCAGGCGGCTCGTCTTCTAAAAGGGCATCCAACTGATGTACCTGAGCGATTTGAATCACTCGGCTTGCACTGTCGCGTATAAACGTTTTCTTTTTATTGGATGCGCCTTTGGTACTGGCTTGTTCTATAACTACAGGCTTTTTGTCGTCTGCCATTGATTCGATTCCAAATAAAGTTTAAGTGCTCGATTACTATACTAAAGTGGCTTTCCAGCCTGAGTCCAGCAAACTTATTGGAACTTTATCAAGATTTTGACTATTCGTGATGCTAACGATTTGTTAAAATTGTTGCGAGTATATTGGAGGTGATATGCAGGAGATGAAAGGAGTAAAACTTAGAAAGCATGTATCAATTGCGCTGTTGCTATTGATTTACATTGCAGTGTTAGCCTACCTTTCTAAATTCATTGTTTAGTAGGCAGACTAACTTCCCCATTTAAGCGGCTTAAGCGTCGTCGTACTCTTCTATTTCAATTCCTTCAATTAAATAGCCTGTCTCAGCCAAATCGGAATTGATCGTCTCGGTTTTCAACGTTCCTACCACATAAATAACATCCCATAGCTGGTGTATCGGTGCGCCTTTTTCAAACTTCACGTAGATAATTTGGTTTGGCGGTGGTGGTGGGACATGAACACAAGCGCCGAAGTAGGGAACCAATAAGAATTCTGTCACCTTTTTATCGTCGCCTTCCAAAGGGATAACAAAGCCTGGGATCTTCACTTTGCTGCCATTCAATTCTGGGCGAACACTGCCCACTTTGGATTGACGAACAACGTCTGTGTTGTGATCCGCAACTGGCATCCCTCCAGCTGTAAATTGCTTTCTTTCGCTTTCTGGGATGAGATCTATCCAATCCAGAGTTAATGTTTCTACAGTCACTTTGTCTGCGTATGCGGGAGCCATAAAGCTCAAGGCGCAGCAAAGGATGAGTAGGATTTTTTTCATTTGATGTCCTTATATCCTAATGGTCATACCGTCCGCCAGAGATTGACGATACGCTCTGAATGCGGGAATAAACCCGATGAGTATACCTGCACTTTGTACTAATCCAAGTAACATCCACTCGTGAGCACTCAACACGGTAAGTTCTATATTTATGCCATACATTTGTGCTGCGATGGGGCTTATTATTGCAATTAATATGTAAAGAAGTGCGATGCCAAATACAATACCAGCAAGTGTTAATGCGCTGGCTTCGCTAATCAGTAAGAAAAAGATGTGCTTAGGGCGCGCACCCATCGCACGCAATATCGCCATCTCTCTTCTTCGTTCTTGCAAGCTGGTTAACAGGCTGCTTAGCATGCCCAGTAGCCCAGCAACAACCACAAACCCCGATACTGCCAGCAATGCTTGTTCAGCCACCGACATCATCCCCCAAAGTTCGTGAAGTGCTATACCGGGTAGAATCGCACTCATGGGTTCTTTGTTGTAGGTGTTGATCTGGCGCTGCAGCGCAAAGGTATGAATCTTCGATTTCAGCCCCAGCATAAAGGAAGTAATCTGTTTTGGCTGGAAATTTTGCTGCTCAAGAACGTCTGAGCTCGGTGTATCGCCAATTTTTGCACCGGACTCCCAACCAACATGAATCGCTTCAATCGCTTGCAAGGAAACATGAACGGTTTTATCTACTGGTGTACCTGTAGGCGCAAAGATGCCCACAATTTTAAAAGGAAGGTTGTCGTGGCGAGTGAATGACTTATCACTAATCCCATGGGCAATAATGATTTCGTCACCAACCTTGTAGTCAAGTGTTTTCGCAACATCGGCTCCGATAACCGCCTCGAATAGACGGTTGAAAGGCTTACCTTCACGCAATTCTAGAGGCTGCTTTTTGCCATAACGAAAATACTCAAAGTAGCTTTGGTTTGTACCAAGCACGCGGAAACCCTGATGGGAGTCGCCTAGAGACATTGGAATCGCCCATTTTACCGATCGGTGCTGGCTGAATTCTTCAAAGCTTTTCCAGTCGATGTTGTTTGTGGCGTTACCAATTCGGAAAACAGAATAAAGCAACAGGTTGACTTGACCCGAGCGAGAGCCAACGATCAAATCCGTACCTGAAACGGTATTGGCAAAGCTGCTTTTGGCTTGCGTGCGTATACGTTCTACTCCGAGGAGTAACACCACTGATATGGCGACAGTGAGAATGGTTAAGAACGCCGTTGCTTTACGATTGCCAAGACTTTTACGGGCAAGATGAAGAATAGCCATTAGCGATCACCTCCTAAAGCCTGATTAATATTCGGTAGATCGATGGTTCGATCAAAGAAAGACTCCAACGTTGGGTCGTGGCTAACAAATACTAAGGTGGTATTGGCTTGTGTGGCTTCTTCCATTAGAAGTTCAATAAAGGCGGCACGGTTGTCATGGTCAAGTGCCGACGTGGGTTCATCAGCAATCAGTAACTCAGGGTGACCAATCAAAGCTCGGGCAGCAGCAACACGCTGTTGTTGCCCAATACTGAGATCAATAACGGGAGTGTGGATCTTATCTTTTGGTAAGTGCAGACGCTCTAGTAAATGCTTGGCTTCTTGTTCCAGCGATTGTTTGACATTATTTTTTCGAATGCTGGAAAACTGGCAAGGTAGGAGCACATTATCAATCACTGACAAATACGGCAGTAAATTGAATTGTTGGAAAATATAACCGATATGATCGGCTCTAAAGCGATCGCGTTGCCCTTGCGAAAGGCTAGAAACGGTTTCGCCTAATATGGAAATGCTACCGTGTTGAGGCGTTAAAATACCGGTCAACAAACCCAGTAATGTTGACTTACCACAGCCACTTGGTCCTTTGATGAAGATTCGCTCTTTTTGTGACACAGTAAATTCAGAAATATTTAAGGTATCGGGTGCATCCGATGTCCAAGCGTAACGGATATCTTGCAAAGAGATGATCTGTGAAGATGTAGGAGAGGCTGTCATGGTGTTGTCCATCTGATTTAGAGTCAAAAGATCCTGTTGATTCAATATCCAAATAGGGTCTGCTTCTCTTTCGCTGTTTACGAAAGATAAACAGACCCTAGTCATCTTGGTATTGTTTTATCTGATTTTATGAATCAATAACAGATTGTTAGAACGAAACCTTGTGATTGTTCTTACTCAGCTCAGTTGCCACTTGAGCTTTTTCAGTGATCATGTTTACGCTCATTGATTCTGTTGATGGGAAGTGCTTGAACCATTGGGTATCAATCTGGTTTAGCTTCGCGATGTTTCCACAGTCGAAGTGGTATTCAACGATGAACTCACCGTGACCGCCATGTTCTTCATGATCATGCTTGTCGTGATCGTGTTTATCATGGTCATCGTGATGTTCATGCTTGTCATGATCGT
>NZ_BFAQ01000014.1:0-27992 GCF_002933855.1 Vibrio penaeicida | reverse complement strand
GGTCATCGTGATGTTCATGCTTGTCATGATCGTGCTTATCATGGTCATCGTGATGCTCATGCTTGTCATGATCGTGCTTATCATGGTCATCATGGCTTTCATCTTCTCCCAGTGTATGACGAACTTCTGTAAAGGTCGGCTTACACTGAGCAGCGCTAGAAAGTGTCATCACTTTGTCTGCTTGGTTTAATACAGACAACGCATTGGCTAGCTGCTTCTTTTGCTCTGCATTTTTAGGTGCACTTTCAAAACCAACAACATCAGCGCCAGGAGCATGAATTTCCATCAACAGCTCGTCACCATCTTGTGCAATATTCAGTTCTACTACACCGTGAACGTGCGCATCATGTTGACGAAATTCTTCTGCGTGTGCCGATGTTGTAACGATAGCCGCTGCCAATAGTGAAAGTTTAAATACGTGGTTCATGTTTACCTCTGTTTATAAATTTGAATGAAAAGTAGATGGCTAAACGTGAACACGTGGTGGAGATCGAGCGTGGTAAAACGGCAACGGTGCAAAACTTGGTTTCAGAACATCGTAAGCTTGTGTCCAGAAAAAATGCGGCACATATGGAATTGATGGAATGGACCCTGAAAGAGCATATTTACTGATGGAAAACATCTCACACGCATGTTCTTCATGGTGCGCTGGTTCCCAATCCTGACTGTGCACAACAAACGCCGCACTCAACCAAAGCACACAGCTAATGGCGAGGAAAGCGAAGAATTGTTGAAACGTCCGTAAATGCATTTGAGTCAAATATCAAAAATAAAGGCTAAATGTAATAACATAACAAGGGGGCTGCAAGAGAATTTTCTACCCTTTCAAACCGGTGTCATTATTCCAACAATAAAGAGCGACCCAAGCGGTCGCTCTTTATACTCAATCTATAGATAAGAAGTCGCTAAACCTAGCACCTTGAGGTGGCTTGAGTTTATATTCACAACAATAATCTACGATGATTAAAGTTCGGTGACAATCTCACGCGAAAACGCTTTCTCACAGTACTTACACTTCAAACGTACGTCTTCATTTCGCTCAATAAGAGTAAACGACGTATCAATGGGTTCGAAGTTTGAGATGCAGTTGCCATTAGGGCATGCGAATACCCCCAAAATTCTTTCCGGTAGTGTTAGCGCTAGCTTTTTCACCACCTTATATTCTTCGATTTGATTCACGGTTGCATGGGGTGCATACAGCGCCAGCTTTTGCGCTTGATCTTCATTGATAAAGACATTTTCAATCTTCAGCAGATCTTTTGCACCTAACGCAGATGAGGGCAGGTTTAATCCGACGGTGACACGCTGTTCTGAATTGTGCATGTCGAATAAGCGCAAAACCTTAATACCAATTTGAGCAGGAATGTGGTCGATAACGGTGCCGTTACGAATCGCTTCTACCTGCAATTGAGTTTCTTTAGCCATGATCTTTCTCCTCAGTTACAGAGTGTCGTTAAGTACAAGTGCCAGCAGTGCTTCACGGGCGTAGACGCCATTCTCAGCTTGCTGGAAGAAATACGCGTAAGGGGTTTTATCGACATCCACTGTAATTTCATCCACACGAGGGAGTGGGTGAAGGACTTTTAGGTTGTCTTTAGCACCGGTTAGCGTGGCAGCAGATAACACGTACGCTGATTTGATATGGGCATATTCAGATTCATCAAAACGTTCTTTTTGAACACGAGTCATGTACAGGATATCGAGTTCAGGAACTACGCTTTCCATTTCTGTATGTAAGCTGTATTCGATGCCAGCATCATCCAGCTCTTCACAAATGTAGTCCGGCATCGCCAGTGCTTCTGGTGCAATGAAGAAGAAGCGGTTATTACTGAACTTAGCCAAAGCTTGTGTCAGCGAATGCACCGTACGTCCGTATTTTAAATCACCCACAAAGGCGACGTTTAAATTGTCTAAACTGCCCTGAGTTTCGTAGATGCTGAATAGGTCTAATAATGTTTGTGTTGGATGCTGATTTGCACCATCACCAGCGTTTATCACTGGAACATTATTAGAGAATTCAGACGCCAAGCGAGCAGCCCCTTCTTGTGGATGGCGCATAACGAACGCGTCGACGTAAGAAGAGATGACTTGCACAGAATCCGCTAGAGTTTCGCCTTTCTTAGCCAGAGAGGTGTTGCCATCGTTATCAAAGCCAATTACATCGCCACCAATACGTTGCACTGCGGTTTCAAATGAAAGACGTGTTCGGGTGGAAGGTTCAAAGAAGCAACTTGCGATAACTTTGTTTTTAATGAGCTCTGGTTGAGGTTCATTTTTCAGCTGACCTGCTGTTTTCACGATCAGCTCCAGTTCGTCACGAGACAGCTCAGAAATGGAGATAATGTGTTTTTGATAGAGTGAGTTCGCCATGATCTTCTTCCCTATGGTGATGCCATAAAAAAGCCCCCCTATTGAAGGGAGGCTTTAAAAAATAATACGGGAACAATAAAACAAAACAGGGAAGCCTAGTCGCTTCTTAATCATCACTAAATCAGGGATGAGAGTGTGTTTCATTAATCGTTCCTCAGACAAATTGCGGAGAATTATACGCCTAAGGAACGTGATCGCAAGCGATTACATTGTGTTTTTTGTTACTGCTATTGTCCGAGGGTTGCCACCATAACGGCTTTGATTGTATGCATGCGGTTTTCGGCTTGATCAAAAACAATGGATTGCTCAGATTCAAACACCTCTTCAGTAACTTCTAACCCTTTTAAACCGTACTTGTCGGCTATCTCTTTCCCTATGGTGGTTTCATCGTTGTGGAAAGCAGGAAGGCAATGCATAAATTTCGCGTTCGGGTTACCTGTGGCGCTCATGACCTTAGCGTTAATTTGGTAAGGCGTCATTTGTGCTACGCGCTCATCCCATGCTTCAGGTGCTTCTCCCATTGATACCCAAACATCGGTGTACAGGAAGTCCGCACCCTGAACACCTGTTTCTACGTCTTCGGTGAAGTGTAAAGAGGCGCCTGTGGACTGAGCGATGGTTTGGCATTCATCTATTAACTCTGCACTTGGCCAATAGGTTTTTGGTGCCACCACGGTAAAGTGCATGCCCATTTTGGCTGCGCCGACCAAAAGAGAATTCCCCATGTTGTAGCGGGCATCGCCAAGGTAGGCAAATTGAATTTCATTCAGTGGTTTACCATTACTGTGTTCAAGCATGGTTAAAAAGTCTGCGAGGATCTGAGTGGGGTGAAACTCATCGGTAAGCCCATTCCAAACAGGCACGCCAGCGTGCTGACCGAGTGTTTCGACAATGTCTTGCCCAAATCCACGATATTGAATGCCATCGTACATTCTGCCTAGTACACGAGCCGTATCTTTCATCGACTCCTTATGACCAATCTGAGAGCCCGATGGACCGATGTAAGAGATTTGGGCGCCTTGATCAAAAGCGGCGACTTCAAATGCGCATCGAGTTCGGGTAGAAGCTTTTTCGAATATTAATGCGATATTCTTCCCGATAAGCGTTTTCTGTTCAGTGCCTGAATATTTCGCCGCTTTTAACTGCTGAGACAGTTGAAGCAGAAAGTCAATCTCCTTGGACGTATAGTCAAGCAGCTTTAAGAAGTTGCGATTGCGTAAATTGAAAGCCATAAATCTTCCTTCGATAAGGCAAGTACGTTAAAAATCATTTATACATATAAATTCATTTTTTGTGAATGTTTATTTTAAATAAAACAAAAAAAGGTTGACGCTGTTAGCATCAACCTTTTTGAGTGTAGCAACCCACATCAAGGTGGGTTGAAGGAGAGCGGGTAGTTTTTTAGATACCGTCGCGTTCAATAGGGCAGCTCATGCAGCGAGCGCCACCTCGTCCACGTCCTAGTTCGTTACCCGGAATAGTTAGGACTTCAATCCCTGCTTTATCGTATTTTTCGTTGGTGTAAACGTTACGCTCGTAAGCAACGACAACACCAGGCTTCACTGTCAGAACGTTATTGGCGTCATTCCACTGTTCGCGTTCTGCTTCGTAATTGTCGCCACCCGTCGTAATAATTTTAAGGTGATCAACATCCAGCGCTTGTTCAACGGCATGAATGTAATTTGGCACTTGCTCTACGTTCATCGCTTTGCCGCCATTTGGAGTAAGGCGCCAAGTTTCTAAGTCGTTACGCATGATTTCTGGATAGACCGAGAACGTATCAACGTCCATGTGCGTCATCACAGTATCTAAGTGCATACATGAACGGTGCTTGGGCAAGTTAATCGCAATAACCTGAGACGCTTGACCAGATTCAAACAACCCTGCTGCCAAGTTCTCGACACCCTGAGGGGTGGTTCGTTCTGACATACCGACCAAGACGGCACCGTTGCCAATAACCAACACATCGCCGCCTTCAATATTTGCGTTATCGTAATGCAAATCTTCATCACCGAAGTATTTGATAAAGTCTTGACCTGCAAACACAGGATGCCAACGGTAAATGGCGCGCAAATGGTTCGTTTCACGCTGACGTGCAGGCATCATCATCGGATTCAGTGATACCCCACCGTATACCCAGCAAGACGTATCTCGGGTAAATAGGTGGTTTGGTAAAGGCTCTATCACAAAGTCCAGAGGTTGATGCATCTTCGGTAGCATCGAAGCGGAAGCAATAGGCAGCTCTGAATAGGCTAAACCACCAAGCAAAACTGTCGCTAGGTGTTCGTTGTCCATTTCACTCAGGTAATGACGCAGCTCGCGCGCGAAAGTTGGACCGTAGCGAAAATCTGAAATCTGAGTGTTAAGTAGCCATGTTCTGGCCTCTGGCACGGCTAAGGTTTCAACAAGAAGATCGTGAAGCAGCAATACTTCTACGTCTTGTTCTCTTAGTGTTTGTGCAAAAGTATCGTGTTCTTCACCTGCCGCTTCTACTGCTAAAACGTCGTCAAACAACAGTTCTTGACAGTTAGAAGGGGTTAAGTGGGTGAGTGCGCGCTCGGGACGATTTAACAACACTCTGCGCAATTGACCGACTTCAGAGCCGACATACAGCTTACTCATTGGGTGTCCTTTCTAATAATTCCGTGACCAACCCTTTTGCCATATTTAGGTTCCGCTTTATTTGGAACAATCGCTCACAACAAACGCCTGCAACAAACAAGTGGTTTAGATGAAACAAAAGGGCGACCTGCATTGAAATGAGGTCCGACTCACATTTATGACAAGGATGAAGACAAGATGCAAGTCGGTAGTTTAGTGATAAAGTCGACGTTTACACAGTATTTTTAGAGGATTAGTCCTTTTTGGGTCGGGTTTGTAAATTTTAGTGTTGTTTTTGAGCGAAACGGATACAGCGTTGGGATGCCTGAATATTCATGTCGGGTAGTCAATGCAGCGTCATGATACCCATCACAGTGTGAATGAAGATGCATTTATCTGACCAAATCACGGTGAATCGTTCGATTTTATGCAGTTCAATGGATTTCAACTCTATGCAATATTGAGTCATAAATTGGCGTATTTATTAAAAACTGTGGTTAAAAGCCTGACCTGACTTTGTTCTGTTTCAAAAAAATCGAGCACATTTGTTAATATTTTGTTTCTGTGACTTAAGGACGGTTTTAGTTAGCAGAAAAAATGCTCAAGGATCGAGTTTGCTGGTGGTAATTTGCTGCGAACCGTGCCATATTTCACGCGTTTAATTACCCAGAGAGCGGAGCAATCGAATGTCTCAACAAGATGAATACCTATCGGTAGAAGCGTTACTTGAAATTCAAAAAGAAGACACTCGCGAAATCATCAGTGCATTACTTGAAGACGGCAGTGAACCTGATGCTCTGTATGAAATTGAACATCACCTGTTTGCCGAAGACTTCAATACGCTAGAAAAAGCCGTAGTAGAAGCGTTCAAAATGGGCTTTGAAGTCCTTGAAGCAGAAGAAACAGAAGATGAAGATGGCAACAAACTTCTTTGTTGTGATGCCGTGATGGAATCTGCTCTAAATGCTGAACTCATCGATGCACAAGTCGAAAAGCTGGTTAACCTTGCTGAAAAATACGACATCATCTACGACGGGTGGGGGACATTTTATGAAGGTGAAGATGCCGCTTACGACGTTGAAGAAGACGACGAAGAATAACCTTCCTATCCTCATCGAGAAACGCTGGCTTAATGCTGGCGTTTTTTTATATCTAAACGCAGACCTTGGCTCCCATTTTGATCATGTGGTGGTCAGACAATTGAAATTTCATTAGAAATTATGTGTCTACTTTCATTATAATGCCTCCAAACTTGATCTGGCTCAATTTATCATGCAACTTTCGCTCGCTGGTCTTTGGCAGCTTTCACCGCTCACAGACCTCTCTATCCCGCAGGATGACATCACCTTCCCAGCACCGCTTAGCGATGTGTTGCCTGAGTCTATTTCTGAATCTGACATTCGAAATCAAGAATGGCATTTAATGCATGATATTGAAGTCGATGATGCGATGTTGGCATTTCCAGCGGTGGATTTGGTGATGGCTGGTGTTGATTACTATGCCGAGGTTCGGATTAATGGTGTGGCGGTATTTGATTGCGATGGCACTCAGAATCGTTATAAGAAGGACATTCGCCCCTATTTACAATCAGGTAGAAATCGCTTTGAAATTTTGTTCTTGGAGCAAGATGAAGACTGGCTGTTGGACGAAACACCAGAGATTTGCCAGTTAAACCCAGAGCCTGTGTTAGAAACAGATAAGCGGGTTGGAATATGGCAGGCTCCGTACCTGCAATTTATTCGCAATTTGAGGCTTGATCATATTACCACGGAGCAGATCTGGCACCACGGTGGTGGTTGTGAGTTTAAAGTGGACCTCTATTATCAGACCTTCGCAGCGGGGTTGGTATCGGCGTCGGTGAAATTTGATGGCATGACCTATCATATCCCTATTGACGTCAGAGCCGATCACGCCACGGCGTTATTCCAAGTTGACGCACCGCGCTACGCCAACCCAATCTTCCCTGACGATCGCGATCTCTACCAATTGGATGTGATGCTGGACGGGCAAAGCCAAAATATGCGAATAGGGCTCAGTAAAGATCTCTGCGTGATGCACTTTCCTGTTTAACAGAAAAGTTAGGTCAAGTTTTGCCTAGATCAAACTGGCTATGAATTGAAAGCTAAAGCGACTTCGCCATCACCACTTCGCATGCGTCGTGGCCGGTATTTCCCCACGGAGCATCCAAGTGCTCAAACCCAAGTTTTTCATAGAGTTTGATGGCGTTTTTTAAACATTGGGTTGTTTCAAGATAGCACTGCTTGAAACCTTGATGTTGGGCGTGCTCCATGGCCATTTTGGCGATGGTTTTGGCTAACCCCTTACCTCTGGCTTCCGGTAAAAAGTACATTTTCTGTAATTCGCACACGTCATCTCGACCACGTAAAGGGGCGTAACCACCTCCTCCTACTATTTTTCCATTGTTCTCGATAACCCAGTATTGGGAGCGGGGCTGCGAGTACACGTCGTATAAAAATTCTAGAGTCGGGTCCGCCACGCTATAGCCTTTATCAGAAGAAAGCCCATGTTCTTCTGAAACCGTTCGGATCACCGCGGCTAATGCGGCGTTGTCGCTTTTCCGTATTGGGCGTAGCGTTAATTCATAGCTCATTTTGGATGATGTCAGTGAGCGAATGTAGTGATCCAGAGCGCTCTGTAACCTTGCTTGCTCTTCAAAAGACATTTGGCTTAGTGCGGCTTCGTAGCGCACGTCTTGTTGGTGATTTAACTGCTGAAGAAGATCGTACCCTTTTGCCGTTAATGTATAGAGAACACTACGTTTGTCCTGTTGATTCTCTGTGGCTTCAATACACAGCTTACTGGCGAGGCTTTTGAGTGCTCGGCTGGCGTTGGATTTGTCGATGTTCAGCCTTTGAGCAACCTGATTTACGGTGAGTACCTGCTGCTCTAATTCAATTAAACAGTGCGCTTGAATCGGGGATAAATCGATGTGCCCGCATTGCTTATCGAGTAAACCAAGTTCACGGACAAGGTTGCGAGAAAGAGTACGTAACGTTGAGGTATCCATATTAACCACTAAATATAGTTGCGACTAACAACTATATTTAGTGTTATATAGCAACTAAATCAAGAGGCAAGGATGTTAAATGTGGTGGTGTTAGCAAATCGGAGCCAAACTGCTTCGTTTTAGCCAAATTCTTTCATGGAAATAGTAGGCAACTGTATTGATGCTGGGTTCCAGCAATGCCATGACGCCACCAATGAATGCATCCCCCGTAATTAAATAGGTTACGGTAAACGCGACACCAAAATGCACGCTGGCAAAACTGGCTGTTTTTAATTGAGTTTGGGATTGGTAGCGTCTTAGCCACGGTATTTGAACCC
Organism: Vibrio penaeicida; assembly: GCF_002933855.1. GTDB lineage: Bacteria > Pseudomonadota > Gammaproteobacteria > Enterobacterales > Vibrionaceae > Vibrio > Vibrio penaeicida_A. The sequence continues at coordinate 19,676 of NZ_BFAQ01000014.1, read as the reverse complement.
AAGCTTTTTCATGAAAATAGAAAGCCACGGTATTGACCGAAGGTTCTATCATCGCAATCAAACTGCCAAGCAAAATATCACCCGTTAGGAGGTATGCGACAGAAAATGCGATTGAAAAGTGGAGCACGGCAAAAGTGAGTGTTTTCTTCATTATTCTGTCCTCGTAGGTGTATAGAAACGAGTATCTCCACTTTTTACACTTCGGTAAAAGCGATTGTTTCTATTGTTTTGATTGTTAATACCTAACATTATTGACGTGTGTACTGCTTGATTCGCAATATTGAAAATAAAATTGAAGCGAATGAGTTGGTTAGTGGCTGATATTTGTTCAGGCTGGTATTTTAGGTGGCGGTTATTTTTAGCCGTCAGTAGCACTTTAAGCTACTTGATCATTATTCACATGCTCCCAAACCGAAGACAGCGATCTGAATAATACGATGATCTGAATAAAACTGAGATCTGAATAAAAAAGGTATGGAGCGAAAACGTCAGAATGGAAAAATATGGAACAGAACAACAGTATCGAAGAAGACAACAGTATCGAAGAGAACAACAGTATTAAAGATAACAAGAAGTACCCGTTCAAATTTGAAGGGGAAGGCGCTGAGTTTTTTGGGATTTGGATCGTTAACGTTCTCCTATCGGTGATTACGCTGGGTATTTATTCGGCGTGGGCGAAGGTGAGAACCAATCAATACTTTTACGGCAACACTCGGCTAGATGGTGATGGTTTTGAATATCACGCCAAACCGATACAGATTTTAAAAGGTCGTATTATAGCGGTGGTCGTTTTTATCATTTGGAGTGTAACAAATCAGTTTGCACCCGCAGTGACTGGGATTCTGATGTTGGCGTTTCTCGCCATTCTACCTTGGTTGGCTTGGAGTAATGCGCGTTTTGATTCGGCGATGACCAGTTATCGTAATGTGCACTTCTCTTTTGTTGGAACATTAAAGGAAGCTTACATGACTATTCTAGGGAGAGGGATGGCAATCATTGCGTTGTTTCTCGCTGGAATGGCGGCAATTAGCTTCGAAATCATTCCGGTTGGTGTGATTTTACTGCTGACGATACCTTTTGTGTTCGTCTGGGTTTTGGTGGGGATTTCGAACTATTTTGCTAACGGATACCGTTATGGTAAGCGCGCGTTTTCAGCTCAATATACCGTTAAAGCTTACTTAGCGATTTACCTTAAAACCATGCTGTTTGCGTTTGGCTTGTCGATTGCCTTTGGGGTTGTTGCGTCTTTGTTCGCAGGAGCTTCTTTGCTTTCAATGGTATCTTCAGACTTTACGCTTTCTGATGGCGGGTTTCCTAATTTTGCTTTCTTCGGCTTGATTATCGCAATTTACATTGGGCTTTTCTTTGTTGGGGTTATCGCTAATGCCTTTAAAACGGCTCAAATGCGCAATTACACCTTTGCACAATTAAGCATTGATGAAAGCGATCACGCTAAGAGTGAGCACCTTCAAGGTAATGAAGAAAAACCTGAAAATACTAGCTTCGCGTTTGAATCGACGTTGGCAACGTGGAGCTTTGTCTGGCTGATAATGACGAACTTTTTGCTGCAACTGGTGACTTTCGGTATCGCAAGACCATGGGTTATGGTCAGAACCAGCCACTACCTTGCTAATCATACCTATGTGATTGGCGATCTGCCGAACCTAGTGGTAGAAGGGGAAGATCAGGACATGAAATCGGCGGTTTCCGATGAGTTGTCTAATGTATTTGATGTCGATATTGGGATTGGCTAATGCGAGTTAAAGGGATTGCCCATCCCCCCAAAAGCTCTGTACGCATAGAGGCGGAGCTGGATTTGTCGCAGCGTGACTTTATGTATCTGCATGTGGACGGGCAGATTTTCAGCGCGTCTATCCATGATATCGACATCACTGCTTCACCTGGCAAATTGCCACCGAAAATCCGGCTACCGTCGGGGTGGTTGTTTGTGCCCAGCAGTGCTGAGAAGGTCAATGAATTTCTAGTACAGCATGGGAAAAAGAGCAGTCTAAGTCAGCTGGAAAAAAACGCAAAAGCCATCATCGTAAGTACATTGTTGATCGTTGGATTAACCATAGGTTCGTTTACCCATGGCATTCCTTGGTTTAGTAAGCTGGTAGTGAATTGGTTGCCTCATGAGGCGCATGAAGTGCTGGCGGATTATGTCTTAACTTCCATTGATGAAGAGTGGCTTTCACCTTCTGAGTTACCTATTGAGCAGCAAGATGCCATTAGAACGCGATTTTATCAGCACTTAGATAAACTCCCGCCCGCTCCATTTGCTCCTCAGTTGGAGTTTCGCTCGTCTGATGGTTCACCTAATGCCTTTGCATTAAGTGGAGGCGTAATCATCATGCTTGATGAGATGGTCGAGCTTGCTCAGACGGAAGAAGAACTCGACGCAATATTGCTGCATGAACTGGGCCATATTTATCATCAGCATGTCATGCATAGGCTCGTCTCATCCAGTTTGGTTTCTGCAACGGTAGCCGTCATGACAGGTGAAAGCTCGGGGCTTATTGATACCATGGTTGGAGCCGGTGTTTTTGTTTTGCAAAGTGGGCACTCCCGAGAAGCAGAAATAGAAGCGGACGAATTTGCCAAAAGGTCGCTAAAGAAGATATACGGGACGAGTGAGCCACTGGCTGTGATCTTTGAGCGCTTGCAAGAGGAATCGATCGACATCCCAGAGTGGCTTAGTTCGCACCCTGAAATGGAAAAACGCATTCAAGAGGCGAGAGAGTAGGGTTCTAACTTCTGCTCAAAGTAGAAAGGGTTGGATATAAAAAACGAGCGCCAGTGCGCTCGTTTTTGTATTCATTTCAAAGACGTATTTTATCAAAACCTTGTCTTGTCAAAAGCCTGCCTTATCAAAAGCTTTTATTATCAAAAAACTAAGGCTATTTACGTACCGCAATCGCTTCAATTTCGATTTTTACATCTTTTGGTAGGCGAGCAACTTCTACGCATGAACGCGCTGGGTAATTCGCTACATCGTGCTCATCGAAAAACTTGCCATACACTTCGTTTACTGTTCCGAAGTCGTTCAGATCTTTTACAAAAACCGTGAGTTTTACGATATCTGCAACCGTCAAACCTGAAGATTCAACCACGGCTTTTACATTCTCAAGCGATTGACGCGCTTGTGCTGCGATGTCTTCTGGTACTTCACCAGTTGCTGGAACCACTGGGATTTGACCAGAAGTCAGTACCATGTTGCCAAGGTCAACACCTTGTACATATGGGCCAATAGCAGCAGGGGCAGATTCAGTGTGCAAAACTTTCGTCATTATTTTTGTTTCCACGTTGTTCAAAAGGGGTTTCAGTGTGCCTTTTGAGTCACTATTCGTAAAGAGGTGAGCGTTTTAAAAATGCGTTTCTACTAAATGCGTCACTTGGTAGTCGTTATCACACACACAAATATAGCGCCACTTATCAAAGGTTAAACAAGGATGAGATGTTGAAAATACAACAATGTCACCAACAGTCAGCTCACTGTTCTCAGAAATGGATAAGAATGTATGCTGATCCATAATATCGGTCGCGGTTAGCCCTTCGATACTTATCGCATCGCCATTGCGATAGACGCGTTCAGGTATGGGTAAACCGGCATCGAATGCCACATCTCGCTTTCCCATTCCGATAATGGCTTTTCCCGGCTCTGGAATGGACAAAACATACGCCCAAAGCTCTAAGGAAGATGTGAGGTCTCCACCCATATGACAAGCCACACTATTGTCGCGCTGGCTGCGTTCCATGACGGTTTGCTGCGCATCTTGGTAAATGCCTTTATCGTGAATGAGGTAACAGCCGGGTCGAATGACGGTGGTGAGGTGTGATTGGTTGGTAAAGCATTCAGCCACCACGTCATACCAAGCTGAACCTGCTCCTGTCAGAATGGGGCACTGGCGCTTTATCAAGCCTTGCTGTTTGAAAGACAGAGTCAGTTCAACAGCGCTGCCAATAAAATATCGGATCCGACGTTCTGAATCTTCACATTTGGGGAGCGCCCCCTCATAGAATTCGATGCCATGAAGATCGACGCCAGGCAAATCTCGGATCATCATCGCCATGTTTTGCATCGTCTCTGGGTGCCTGACACCACAGCGTCCGCCTGCCATACCGTATTCTATTAATAGGTTGATCACTTGTTGGCGTTCTTGGAAAAATCGACTCAGTTGCTCTACATTTTCTTGTGAATCGACGCAGCAAAAAAACTCGACGTCATTTTGAGACAGCAATTGAGAGGCTCTAGCCATATTAGCTTTACCCACCAATTGGTTCGCAAGCAATATACGTTTAGCGCCTGCTTCATAGGCAACCCAAGCCTGCTGAATATTGGCGACTGTTATTCCCCAAGCCCCCGCTTCTAATTGCTGTTGGAACAAGTCAGGAGTCATAGTGGTTTTACCGTGAGGCGCTAACTTAACACCATGTTGATCGGCGAAGTTTTGCATCCATTGGAGGTTACTTTGTATTGCTGATTGCTTGATAACCGCGGCTGGCAGCATGATCTCTTCATTGATCAAACTGTATTGACCTCTATTATTGTTTTCAGCCCAAACGCCTTTGGAACCGACCGCTTCAAATTTGTTTTGGTAATGAGTAACGCTCTTCATGGATTTACTTTCCTACCTGTTTTTTTTCTAACAAGGTCAAAACTTCAATCAGTACTTTGCCTTATCTCGATTCTAGCTTTAGTGAGTGATAGAAACTATCACACACCGTTTTTTAAACTGTGCGGTTTCTCACTGTTTGACCATTTAATTCCGCCTAGTATCCACTTTACATTGAGACTTTAAGAGTGTGGTTTTCTTTTTGTTATTAAGTTTAATTTATTGTTTTATTAGGCTTATTATGTTTCGTCTTTAAAGGTGGGATTGTTGTTGTAACAGCGCGCTTTATGCTCGTGATTCTTATGTTAGAAAAAAACATAGGCTAGGTGGTAATACCCAAATAGAGGAAGGGAAATGCAATACGATGTTGTGTTCCGAAACGTGCTTGTGGTCGATGGCACAGGTGAGAACACGTATAACGCAGATGTAGCCGTAAAAGAAGGGTGCATTGCGAAGGTGGGCGATCTTGCCAATGCTGATGCGATCACCTTGATCGATGGCAATGGCTTGGCGCTTTCTCCCGGCTTTATTGATGTGCACACGCACGATGATACGAACGTAATTCGCCACCCAGACTGTTTAGCCAAGATAAGCCAAGGCGTGACAACCGTGGTTGTCGGTAACTGTGGAATTAGCGCTTCTCCTGCGATTCTAGCAAGCGATCCCCCTGACCCGATGAACCTGCTTGGTAAGCAATCAGATTTTCAATATCCGACTTTCCAATCTTATGCTCAAGCGGTTGAAACCGCGAAGCCTGCCGTCAATGTGGCAGCTCTGGTCGGGCACACCACGCTTCGCAATAATGTGATGGATGAATTGCACCGAGCAGCATCTGCACAAGAAATAGCGGCAATGAAAGAAGCGTTAAATCAAGCGATGCAAGAAGGGGCGCTAGGGTTAAGTTCTGGTTTGGCTTATGCCAGCGCCAAACAAGCCCCCACAGAAGAAGTCATGGCTTTAGCGGAAGAGCTTGCTGAGTTTGACGGTATTTATACCACACACATGAGAACCGAATTCGAACAAATACTAGAAGCTATGGATGAGGCTTTCCGCACAGGAAAACACGCGAAAGTCCCTGTTGTTATTTCTCATTTAAAATGCGCAGGAGCAGGTAACTGGGGACGCACCGTTGAAGTGTTGGACTTGATGGGGAAAACCGCGAAGCATCAAGATATTGGCTGCGATTGTTACCCCTATTCTGCTAGCTCTTCCACACTGGATCTTAAGCAAGTCACCAGTGACTTCGATATCTTCATTACGTGGTCGGACAGCCGACCTGATCTCGCGGGGCGTATGCTCAAAGACATTGCCAGTGAGATGAACTTATCGTTAATGGATACAGCAAAGGTGTTACAGCCTGCTGGTGCCGTTTACCACTGCATGGATGAATCGGATGTCGAGCGCGTATTGAAATACAAACTCACCATGGTCGGGTCCGATGGCTTGCCGAATGATCCCCATCCTCACCCTAGGCTATGGGGCGCGTTTCCCAAAGTATTAGGTCACTACAGCCGTGAGCGAAAGCTCTTCACCTTGCCAGTGGCAATACACAAAATGACGGGCATGTCTGCCAAGCGTTTTGGATTAGCCAAAAGAGGGGAAATAAAGTCGGGTTACTTTGCTGACTTGGTGTTGTTCGACCCTAACGAAATTAGCGACGAAGCGACATTTGAAAACCCCGTTGCAGCGGCAAAAGGTGTTCACCTCGTTATGGTGAATGGAGAAATCAGTTATCAAAACGGGCGCGTCGCCCAATCGCGGCACGGTCGATTCTTGTATAGAAACGAATACAGAAACAATTAAAGCGAAGGGCAAAGCCCTCACGTACAGAACTGGATTGTAAGAACTGGAGATTATTATGACAATTAAGCGTTACGGCATCGAAGGCGGAACGGGAACGGGTGGGCAGCATTTGCCATTTGCACGAGCAACAGAAGCTGGCGGCTTTTTGTACGTGTCGGGTCAAACGCCGATGACAGATGGAGAAGTGGTGGAAGGCGGGATTGTGGATCAATCTCGTTTGGCGATTCAAAACTGTGTCGACATCATGACTGAAGCTGGCTACGGGCTTGAAGATGTGGTTCACGTTAAAGTGGTTTTGACGGACTCTCGATACTTTCAGTCGTTCAATAAAGTCTTTAAAGAGTTTTTTGGTGAATACCCACCAGCCCGCATCTGCATGGTATGTGACTTAGTGGTCGACGTAAAAGTAGAAGTGGATGTGACTTGTTACAGGGAAGATCGCCGTTAATACATCGATCCACGTTTAATTGAAAAGAGCGCCGTGTGGCGCTCTTGGTTTATGTGCACGTAGAAAAGACGTTACAAGCTGCTTTTAACAAGCTCGATCACTTTGGCGATTTCGTCTTCCGTTAGCGACCCTTCTTTCACAAACAGAACCGTTCCTTCTTTGTCGAGCACGGCAATGGCGGAGCTCTCTTCTTTCAGTTCCCATACGCCTGCTGCCGTTCCATTTTTATCTAATACGATGGAGGACCAAGAGAACTCTTTTTTACTGTCTTCTGCAGAGGATTTTACGAAAGAGCCAGTACCCCACATCGCATCATCTTGGTTGATAATGGTTGTGGTTTGGTAGGCATCTTTAGAGAAATCGGCGGCGGTAATAGCCGCCATCAGAGGAGCGTTCATTTTTTTAGAGCTAGAGCGTCCTGCGATTGCCTGAATGACTCGCACTTTGCCAGTCAACTTCGCAGTAGACCACTCGACGTAGTCAATTTTGTCACCTTGCAACATCAGTTCGCCATGGCTAGCGACACTCACAGTAGGCAAGCCTTTGCCTGTTTCAATAGTGTGCGCCATGCTTATCATTGGTGCAGCGGCAAGGATTAGGGTGGAGAGCAATTTCAGTTTCATAATATTATCCGGCTGATTTTATTGATTAGTTATTTGCAAGAACGGCACATTCTGTTGATGCGATGTGTCCGCATTCACAGGTTAGCTTAATTTTGCGATTTAACGCGAATACTTGGCGTTAATTTTGCCGATTTGGCTCTAATTTTGCAGAGCTGAACACAAAGTCATCGCGAAATTAAAAAAGCGTCAAAAAAGGGTGGAGGGAATCATGGAACGGGTCTTTAAACACTATCATCCAAAGCAGATCGCCAAATTCGTCAAGATTCTGTTCAAAGGATCATTTTGCATTGCCGGTATCGGTATGTTTTATTTTGAGCAAGGTAAAGTGGTGCTGCCAGACATTAATAATAAGCAGATGCTTGGAGTCATGAAGGAAGTCAATGCGACGATTGACTCCCTTTCGAGTTTTTCAGCCTAATTGGGTATTTAATACAATTAAGCTGAATGAAGCGTAATTTAGCTTTCAGGTGGGAAGCAAACTCCCGTTCCTCCGATGCCACAGTATCCCTGAGGATTTTTTGCTAAGTATTGCTGGTGGTACGTTTCAGCAAAAAAATAAGTTGGGGCAGGCAATACTTCCGTTGTGATCGTATTCTTTTGCTCAGCGGAGAGTGCTTGTTGGTATTCCAGTTTCGAATCCAACGCCAGCATCATTTGCTCTTCGCTATACACGTAGATTGCAGAACGATATTGGGTGCCCATATCGTTTCCTTGTCGCATACCCTGAGTCGGGTCATGACTTTCCCAGAAGGTTTGCAATAACCGCTTGAAGGAAATGACTTTTGGATCAAAGACCACGCGAACCACTTCCGTGTGCCCTGTTTGTCCGCTGCACACTTCTTCATAAGTTGGATTTTGCGTAAAGCCGCCCGCATACCCAACCGAGGTGGATACTATGCCATCCAGTTTCCAGAACAGTCGCTCTGCACCCCAAAAGCAACCTAAGCCAAGTAAGACTTCTTGTTGGGTTCCTTTTGGTTTATCGAACAGATTTGATTGGTTCACAAAATGCGTTGCTTCTACGTTAAGTGGCGTGCTTCGACCTGGCAATGCATCGTTGGCTGACACCATTGTGAGTTTGTCTGCCATGTTGATTCCTTTCCTTTTAGGGTTCTTACCTGCATTTAACAATAGTTGTGGTGAAAGAATCAATGACGGATTGGCATCAACTTGCGTCTTAAGGTGATTTTGGTATGAACCTACAACTCCTACATTTAGAGATTCTGGGTATAACACTAATATTTAACCTTATCGTAAGGCTGAATATTAAATAATATCGTCTAATTGATGGTTTTAATAATGTGATCATATTGTATTAGTATTCCATGTAGTAACACTTATAGTTTTTTATTCCTTTGAATGATTTATTTAAATAATTAATTATTCGATCTTATCTGTATATATAAAATGCTACCTTATTGCTTTAAAGCATCTAGTGTGAAGCTTTTAAATTTATTTTACCTTTTATCTCATTTCCTTGTTTTATAGTGTTCTCTTACATTATCTCAGCATCGAATCACTCGTAAAGATCGTAATAAAACCCAATATTTTAATAAGTTGCCCAATTAGGATGTGTGTTCAACGTAACTTGGCTAGAAAAAAGGATTTAATTGTGAACACAATATCTAATACGATAAATAAAGAAACTAATGATTTTGAAAAAAGAAAAGTACTGAATAAAGTAATTAAAAAAGAAGCCATAATAGGCCGTTCACCTTCAGTGCTAAAAGTAAGACAGCAAACGCAATTTGCCATCGAAATGAAAATGTCGGTTTTTATTACAGGAGAGATTGGTACGGAAAAAGGTGAACTGGCGGAATTTATCCATCAAAAAAGCGGCATGCTAGGCAGTAATTTTATCCGTATATCATCAAGTTTCAGCGGGGTTGATGTGTATCAGGTTCACTTAGATAAGGCGTTAGAGGAGGCGAAAAACGGGACGCTGTATTTGGAAGATATCGATGTGCTTTCAAGAGATATACAGGACTTTTTGATTAGCCAATTTACCATGGGTTTATATCATCCGTTGTTAATTAAAAATAACGTCAGGTTAATCATATCTTGCAGGGGAACGTTAGATGAATTGAAAGAAAATAATGCCTTTGTAAACGTGCTACTAGAAACTAATTTACCGTACATCGCAATTAATATCCCACCATTAAAAATAAGAAGTGACGATATTCCGGAATATGTAGCACATATTTTGTGCGAACTTGGTATTGACGAAGATATACAAGTTTCACCAAGCTCTATGTCACTACTTAAGCAGTATGATTGGCCCGGAAATATTACTCAGATGCGAAGCTTTCTGGTATTGCTTGCATCATGTTGCGACGGCGTTATTCGCGAAGAAGATGTATTGTCTTTAGGGGTTATATCGAAGAAAGATTGTAAGTACGATATATTCGAAACAGTATTAGAGCAACGTTTTGATAGGTTTGAAAACTTACATCCAGCACTGAGAAAAGCACTGATTTTTCTTGGTAACAATTATACCGAATGCATAAAGCTCAGCGATATGGCCAGTGCGGCTTATACCAGCCCCTCTCACCTTTCTTATCTTTTTCGCGAGCACCTTAACCTCTCTTTCAAAGCCATTCTTGTTCAAGTGCGTATTCAGAAAGCCAAGCAGCTGTTTGATGCCTCCCCAATGCTTAAAGTGACGGATGTGTGTTTGCAAGCCGGTTTTGGCGATCTCAGCCATTTCGAAAAGATGTTTAAGCGTTATGCCGATTGCACACCTCGTCAATACCGAGCGCAAAAAAGGCAGCGCACTCAGTTTGCTTTTTGTGGCTCCCCAGCTTGATATTAAGCCCTTAATTGTCCGTCGTTTTCGCCAAGTTTGACTCACCAGTGATGCGTAATATGAACCACATGAACGGACACAAAGAGCATTTTGATGGAAATCGATATTGAGAAGATGTTGCGTGAGTTTTCTCCCATTACCTCTAGGAATATGCACCTAACGATGGTTGCGGATTCCATGGGGAAAGCGGCTGAAAATACCACTCATGCACAGCAGCAAATTCAAACCATCTTGGTGACGAACACCGCACTGGGATCTGGGCTTATCTATTCCATCGCAGCAAAAGGTTCTTAACCGGTTCTGGGGTGCATTTTTGTGTACCTCTTCATCAACAGGAGCACTAACTATGTCAGTGAACGGAGCCGTTACAGATTCTGTAACGCAAGTAAATACCTCTGTGGTCGGCGAAACGCCTGCTATGGCAGGAGGAAACCTACTAATGGCAACCAGCCAAGCAATGGGGATCTCTGCACACAATAGCACCGGCGCAAATCAACAGGCCCAATTGGTACATCAGACAGCAACAATTCAAGGAGTGAACTCGTTGTTTGCCACAGGCACAGCGGTGATCGGACGAAGTGTTGAGCTGATTTTAGAACCTCAACCAGCAGCTTAATCAATAGCAAACTAGGAGATTATTATGGCTGATACAGTAAACGCGCAAGTAACGGATTCAGTAACGCAGGTGAACACAAAAGTTGTGGGTGAAACCCCCGCAATGGCAATGGGCAACCTACTTATGTCTACCAGCCACGCGTTAAGCAATGCCGCTCACAATGCAACGGCAGCGCAGCAGCAAGCACAAATCACAATGCAAGCAGCGACGGTACAAGGCGTCAATTCATTGATGGCTATCGGTTCGTCAGTGATCGGTCGTGGTGCTGAAGGCATTATCGAGAAGGGTTAATTCTAACTCTTTCGCTTTTTCTTACTTAACTTCTAAAAGGATATTCACATGGCAGATGGTACAGCACCAACGACAGTAAATGGTCAGGTTACAGACTCAGTCACTCAGGTAAATACAAAAGTTGTGGGTGAAACACCGGCAATGGCAATGGGCAACTTACTGATGTCTACCAGCCAGGCATTGGGCACAGCAGCTCATAACTCCACAGCAGGTCAACAACAAGCGCAAATCACTATGCAAGCGGCAACGGTGCAGGGTGTTAACTCGCTTATGTCTATCGGTAGTTCGGTTATTGGTCGAAGCGCTGAAGGCATTATCGAGAAAGACGCGTAATGCAGAAGGCACCTTTACCCATAAATCGGTAAAGGTGCACTCTAAGGAGCGACAGACATGAAAGATCTTAATTCACCACCCGATCAAGAAAACTCCGCATTTAATGCGGCTAACCAGTCGGTTGCACAGTCTTCTGCTATGGCGTTAGCGGATGCCACCGACAACTTAAGAAACCTAAATACCTTGAGCACAACGGCGATTGGTACAGCGTTGAGCCAAATGCTGGAAACAGGTGACACTAAATACTTTCAGATCATCGATCAGGCACAAAGAGTCGTCACCAATGGGGCGGAAAACTTTGGAGTTGTCGGTGAAAAAGTGGCGACAGTATTGCAAGACCAAGCTCAATAATTCTCAGCATTCTTTCTGCTAGGCGGTTTTTCTAGCTAAGCAGTTTTCATTCTCGCTAAACGTCGGCGATAGGTCACAACATACCATTATCCAGAGATCAAAGAGGAGCGAACATGGATAAGCAGGATACGCGCTTTGAAAACGAATTTGAGCATGAAGTCTCAAGCAAAACGATTGATGAATTTAATACGCTTCAGGCTTTTTCTGTTCAGCCAACCAGCCTGCTGGAAACCACTCTGGCAGACACGCTTGGTCTCTCGATGCATAACGCTGTGACCAGCCAGCAGCAATCTCAAATGACCACTGCAGCTTCCGTCACCAATGCGTGTGCAAGGTTACTTCAAACTCAGGTAAAACCAGCGCCACTTGAGCAAGTGAATACGCCAATTGAAGAGCCTGTGTTACCACACACTAAGGTGCAAAGAATGGGGTACGATGAAGAGCCTTTGCCTCCTGTCGCTGAAGAACCAACAGAGGTGGAAGAACCCAAAAAAGGCAAATTTAGCTTACTGGGATTTTTGAAGAAAGATAAAGAGGATAGCGGCAGTGAGCAGTGAAAATGCATTGAATTTTGATGTGAAAAAACAGCTAGAACAAATCGAAGCCTTTACTCGAGATCAGCAGCAAGAAGTGCAAGAGATGATAGCAAAGTCTCATGAGCAATTTAACGTTTCCGATCCCGAAGAATCCGTCGATAAGATTGAATCTGAAGTGAATGGCATGCTCAGTAATATAGAGGGCTTGCTTGAACAAGAGATAGGCAAAATCAATGAGCAGCTTCAGCAGTTGCTTCCAAATGAATAACTATTAAGAGGTCGACATGTCTAAAAAAGTGAATGAGCAAATTACGGATTCCGTAACGCAAACCAACACCCAAGTATTGGCCAGTGCTCCCTCGAATGCGATGGGTAACTTGTACACATCCATGGGACTCGCAATGTCTAACTTGAACAACAACGCAACCAATGCCCAGCAGCAAGCCAATATTGGTATGCAAGCCGCAACCGTTCAAGGTGTGAATGCTTTAACAGCAATCGGTACCGCTGCGCTAAGTAGAGCAACAGAAGAAATCGTCGAGAAAGACAGCGAATAAGCAATAAAGCGGATTCGTCATACATGTCATTCTGGACAGCGTTGTAGAAAAAATCCTGATACCCCATTTAGGCCAACCCTCTTAATTGGCCTTTTTTTTGGTAAAAACAATGATCTTGAGAGGGAAAATTGTCTTAAGAGAAAAGAACGGTCTTAGGCGAAACGGATGATCTTAGGAGAGAAATATGAGTGACGATGGAAAAAAAGATCTGGAACAGGTCTCAGACATGATCATTCAACTCGCCGATTCTGCTATGTCTGACACCATGGGATTGCATATGCAAAATGCCGTTACCACGCAGCAAGGTATGCAAACGGTCGCGAATGCCTCAACGTCTACCGCTTGCGCTCTGATATTGAAAAAGGGTGGTTAGCTTTTTTTGGTAGGAGAAAGCTTTGATAGAGGAAAACTATAGTAAAAGAAAGCTATGGTAGAAGAAAATTAAAGTAGAGGAAGGTTATGGCAGAGGAAGGTTATGGCAGGTGAGAGCACGACTGACAAAGCGAAACAATCCGTTGCCCAATCTACCGCTATTGCTATTCAAGATGCCGCCGATAACCTCCGTAACCTAAATACCATGAGCACCACAGCCATCGGTGTCGCCCTTTCAGAGCTTTTGGCCACCGGTGATCCTAAATATGTCCAAGTCATAGAACAAGCCCAAAAGATAATGGAAAAAGGGACCGCCAATTTTGCAGAGCTGGGTAGCAAGGCTGCCGATGTCGCAAAGAAATTTGATTGAGTGTCTGCATGAGTAGCAATAATGAATATGCGTGATTTCGCCTGAAAACACCATGTTCTTACTGGGTTTTCAGCCTGCAATCGTCATTACAATCCTTACTCTGTTGTAAACGTTTTAATAAGGATACACGATGCGAATTTTTGAAATACTGATCATAGCCTGGCTGATTTTTCTCTCTCTTTATTTATTCAACTCTGGCTTTAAAACCATGGTGAATACTTGGTTACTGGTTTCATAAACCTGAATGACACGAGAAAAATAAGTTGAATCAGTAAAATCCAAGTTGAATGACGTCACTCAACTTGGATTGCAGTTTAGGTCACAGACCTAAGTATGGTTTTGATAGTGAACGTCTGCTTCGAGAAAAGCAGAATCTTGTTATTTGTTCATCAAACCACTACGTCACAGCAGCTATCAGTAAGAATGGTGAATGTGTCATTACCATCAATTACCGTTAAAGCGGAATAGTCATCATCGTTGTAGCCAAGCCAATTGAGATACGCTTCTTGAGTATTACTCAGGTTGGAGTGAGAAACAGAATCAACATCCGTCAATGCAAAATTTGAACCTGTAACAATAAGGCCGTGAGGTTCAAATCCATTGTTTCTTAAGTGTTCAGACGTTAAGTTGAAGTTGGACGTTTGAGCCGTGCCCACAATCACTTCAAAGTTTCTGAAATCGACAGAGTCATCGGAACCAAACACAAACTTGTCAAAACCCGAGCCCCCGTCGACATCTCGTACAATGCCGTCTGCCGCGTTTTGTAGTTTGGATATATCGACATAATCATGCCCTGAACCGGCATCAATGGTCACATCAGTTAGGTGCGAATTTTTACTGTCTACCATTGTGATTACGTCACTGCCAGCGCCAGTGTGAATGTCAAAATCGTTTTCCCAAAGGCTGTTATTGGATTGAACAGAGATATAGATTTTGTCGTGACCGCAACCCGTTTCAATATCACCACGCTTTGAGTTGTTGATTAGTACTTTTGAGCCGCAGTGATTGTTAAGTGTTACGTTTACGTCAACGAAGTTATCTAAATAAACCCAGCTAGAGTCACCCTCTATCTTTACCTCCTTATAATTTCCCTTATCCCACTCTTCCGTTCTGGCGTAAATTTTACCGCCATGTCCCCAGTCGTAATTGACCAGATCAACCCCTTCGTCTAACCCGAAAGACCAACCTGTACCAATGATTGCTTGTGTAGCATTTTCAACTGTTAAATTTCCGGCTGTTCCAGTGCTATCCAAGTTTGTAGTACCTACTAACAGTACATCTTTCATAACAATAACCTCCATTTAATTGAAACGACATGTTTCGATTTGGAGTCTATTTGTTAATTTTGCGTTAGGAAATGTGTGAAGGAGACATTCACCTCAATATAGGGCGTAACGTATGACGAATAGGTTACCGTACGTTTTTCTAATTCATTTGATGGGTTTAGTTGCAGTGAAATTAATTTAATAAATCTAGTACTATAAAATTAGTTTTATTTGATAAATTGATTTTAACCTTTTGAGTCTTAGCGGTTTTTATGGCTTTCTATGCTTCCTCGATTCTCTATATCTATACTTACAAAGACCTATCAATTCCATATTTATCCACGATAGCGTCATAGACACCATTATCTTTGATTCGCTTAAGTGCAGCGTTAAAACGTTGTGTCAATGCATCTGAATTAGGGTAATCGGGGGAATTCAAATCTTGATTTTCGGTAGAAAAACCGACCATTTGGATTAATCAACACTCGATCGGTAAAACTGAATTTACTCTTACGCTCGGATGTTATCGCATAGGGAAACGCAGCAAACACTTTACCATACTGTGTCATATGCTCCGCTCTTTTCCACGGAACAAATTTGTAGTCAGGCGTCATTCCCATCTCAATAACAACGGCTGTTGTGATCTCAGTGACAATGCCATAACCCTCCAGTTCGGCAGAGGTATAAGGCGACCATTCACCCGTTGCAAGGGGGAGTCGTTCTCGCTCTTTCGCTAAAGATGGTGATGCACTGATTCCCCAAAGCAATAAGCTCATGATAAGTAAAAGCTTCATCATCCTCTCCAAATCACCCTATTTTCTCTTTTGAAGAGTATAGTCGTTAAGGCGAAGTAGAGGTGGGCACAATTGCGGTTAGGTTGATCAGATTTTTATTAAAACAATGTTGATAATGGTTATCATTCGTATATTGTGATCGGGATTTATAACAAACGAGATCACTGCGGAGACGAAAATGGAACAAACTGATATTACTAAGCTGCTTATTCCTCAAAGTGACTGGGCATCCCCCGAGCTTTTTCTGTACGAAAATGAAGACCAATTACGCCTTGATTTAGCGTCAGCCATTCAATTTAGCGGTATTAATAGCGTCGGTGGGGTTGTTTTAGGCTTTCGACTTGTGCAGTACGCCGTAGAATTAACGGCTGGAAACATGCCCTTACAGCGAGATGGTATCAGTATTTATACGTCTTTCCCCGGTCGCGGTACACAAGATGCGTTTGAATACACTTGCCGCGCACTTCGCGACAAGCGTTACTGTTGCGATACCACATTGCATCACCCAGGCGCGCAATCTGGTCAAAGAGGACAGTTTTTATTTACCATGCGTGTGAATGAGCAATCTATGGTGATGACTCCGGCTGATGGTATGCCTCAACACAGTTATTTTGAAGCAGACAGACGATCGAAAGACAGCCACGAAGCCGCAATGAAATGGCGAGATGAAAAAATCAATTTTGCCAATACGCTATTAAGCTTACCGCCTGAAAAATGCTTGCGAGTACTGTAGGTTTGATGGCTCTTTAGCTAATCGCTCAGGTTGGATTGGCTCAAAACAGAGCAGCGGTACGATTGCATGCGCCCTAGCACCGCTGTGATGTTCTAAAGCAGGCTACTCGATACAAAATACGAGCAGCCTGCCAGTTCCATAGCGGCTATTTCTTACTGTGCAGCTTGTCAGCCAAGTCTTGCGCGAGCGCCACCATGGTTAACGTTGGGTTCCATGATCCGCCTTGTGGCCATAACGCGCCACCAGTGATATAAACGTTGGCTGTGCCCTTGAGTTTATAATTTAAATCAACAGGTGCGGATTCTTCTTCACCAATGTGAAGTGTGGAGCTTTCATGAACGGGGGCATCGACACGGATATCTTTGGCTGCTGGTCGCGAGCCTACCCATTCCCCATGATCTTGCCCATTCTCAAAGCGTGGGTGCCAATATTCCACCACGCCGGAACCATTCGGTGAAAGCACGGTTTCCAAAATATCAAAAGTGGACTGATCCATCTTATCCCACGTTTCAATATCAAGCTCATTGGTGGTAATTTGCAGTAACGAATTAGTGGTAACGTTATCGTCTGCTGCGTTTTGCTTAAACCAGTTATTGAAGTTCTTATAGTCAAGCTCACCCAATACCGCACATACAAAAACGACGTGATCAGGTGAGGATTGCAACTGTTCCATTGAAGCCGTTGCAACCACATCCGGCATGTACCTTAGTGAGAGTTCTGCGTTTTTCTCTGGGTCGGAATCCCACAAGGAAGAAAGCTGGATGTGGAACTGTTGATCAAAGCTATCGTTGGCAACACCTGCCACGTAGTTTGCCCCCAATTCTAACTGACCAAATTGCCCATCAGGATCTAAATCGGATTTAGGCACACGAGCCACAATCGAGCTAATGAAGTGAGCGGAAAAACGCGATCCTAAATTCGGAATCGTTGGGAATGAGTTACGAACCAACGTAGTCGGTGGCAAGGTCCCCATTGCCAATACGAGTTCAGCATTGCCCAGTGGCAATACACCACGAGAGGTTTGCAGTGCGGTGGCTTTTCTTTCTCCGTTCAGCTCTTGCTGGTGGATCTCTTCGACAGTACATGCGCTGACAATATCGAGCTGTGGTCCAACGCGTTCGCCATTTTCGTCGACTTTATTAAATTTCTCTGCCAGTTCGAGTAATTCACCTGGCGTTGCAAATTTTTGGAAATCAATGCCATTTTCCTGCATAGAGGCTGAAGCCAGTGGAGCAGGGTCGGTACGATAAATGCCATTCACGCCTGTACCAAGCTCTTGCAATAATCCTTGTACTTGTCTTTGCAGCGCACCATAAACAGGACGAGTACCAGAGACAAAATTCGCAATTTCTTGACTCGGGAAGTTATCGATCTCGTCTGCATTTTGCACCCTAAGTAGAGTTTTAGCTGCTTCGAAATTCTTTCTTGCTGCTTCAATGGTATGTGTTGGCCAACCGGTAAACTCTTCACTATTCGGTATTGGGCACCACGCGCTCCAAAGCGTTGAACGCCCGCCAAAGAAAGGCACCATGCCGTGTTGCCACTTAATAAGGGATTCCGGCTGCTGATTTTCAATCGACATTGTCCACGGGAAGGTTTCCGATAACCCACCTAATGTATCTTTAAAGGGGAGAGGTAGGTTTTGGAAGTGCTCAGGCAAAAAGAACGTGCCTCGTTCAATCAATAGAATTCGAGCATTGGAATTTTCTTTTTCTAGAATTCGCTCTGCAAATGCCAAGGCACAAAAGCCAGTACCAACTACGATGTAATCGTAATCATTTTCTTCGCGTGCTTTTTTCCATTCACCATTGGATAGGAAAAACACATGATCCATGACTTTTTGAGCCGTTGGGCTTTGTGGTCCCGGAGTCGGGTAGCCATATTGCAATTTATTACTTGATGCTGCTGTTCCCATTATTCATTCCTTTTATAAATTAGAGGTGGCTGGTTACGTAGCAATTAGCTTTTGGCACTGAATGCCAAGCGCTTAATGATGTCTGCTTGTTCTGGATAATCTGAGATAAGTTGCTGAATATCGGACTCGGTAGGAGTGATTGAATCTTCCGGATCCCACCCAGGTGCTAAGCTGCATGCACACAAAGCAAAGTCGGAATCGTCTTGGAGTTCAGCCCCGAACCAAGTGCTATGAGGGGCGGAGCACAGTAAGACCTGATCCAGATCCAGCTTGTCTCCTACCGTAATTTCTTTGAACTCACCATTAGATAAAAACAGATAGAGCTTGAGCACCGACCCTTGTAAAAAGAACCACTGCTCATCTTGATTTAATTGATGTAAAGCCAAACGAGAAGGGGGAGTAGGAGACGCCAAGTCACGCGCAAGCATGTAATAATTGTTTGAATAAAATCGTCTGTCTGAATGAAATCTATCTGGTAGTGCTTGCTGGGGAATGATCTCGTTGGAGGCTTCACATTCACCAAAAAATCCGCCTAGCTCAATGGCTTCTAGCTTTAGGTGATCAAGCCAGTATTCTGCGCCTTTCATCACGCCTCCTCAGGTGGGTTGACCAGTGAAAAGCACACGGTGATGCCTTTGATTAGGTCTGGGTTTTTGGTGTCTCGCCAAAGCCCTTTCTGAGTTACGATGGGTTCGTCTTTGTGACCGCCAGAACCATCAGGAACGGGGATGGTTTCATGTAAGTTGAGGATAGGTTTTCCGGATGCGATAACCAGTTTGTCGTGGGCAACATGAGCAGCAAACTGGTCTTTTTGTCCAATTAAGTCACTTTTGGGGACGCCAATTAAATCGGAAAAGTTTTGGTTGACCCAAATAAAAACAGAATCTGTATTCTTGATAACATAATAAATACCATCTTGCGTATCTAAAACGTCCATTAAAATGTCTGAATTAAATTCCTCTGGACTAATAGGGGGCTCTATAACATTTTTAAGCATATTTTGGTCCTTATTATTGGTGCAAAATTACTTATTTAGAGTAGAGCGGTTTTTATTTGTGTGTAAAAGGTTATTAAATTGAGATGTGATGGCTGGGTAATTTATTGTGCTTATTGAATTTGCAATAAAAACAAATCGGAATATTCCGCTTTATGGTTTATTTACTTGTTGATTATTAAAGGCTATTTTATTTTTTATGCTTTGAGTTATAGGTAGGATGAGGGGTTTATGTTATACAGGTGTATTAAAC
>NZ_BFAQ01000013.1 GCF_002933855.1 Vibrio penaeicida | reverse complement strand
GCTCCAGAGATGAACTCTCACCTTGTAGATATTGTTTAGCAATTGAGCATTTCAATGCTCGGTTGTATTTGGACATAAAAAGACCCCCAATAATTGGTGTCCAACTATTGGGGGTCAGTTCATAATTGTATGCTGGCTTTTCTGTTGAGCTAACCAAGTTCAGCTTAGTAAGCCGAGCAGTCATAAAATCTTATTTCTAGTATTCGATTTTTATCTTAGAAGCCGCTTCCACTGCATCTTGAACCGCTTGCTCGATAGTATCACGACGAGTCAAAGTCACGCCCAGCCTGCGACGTCCATCAATATCCGGTTTACCGAAAAGACGCAACTGTGTTTGAGCACTGCTTAATGCATCACCAATGCCACTAAATTGAATGTCGGTAGACGTACCCTGACCAAGGATAACTGCTGAAGCAGACGCGCCATATTGGGTTATGTGATTGATTGGCATGCCTGTAAACGCTCTTACGTGCAATGCGAATTCAGACATCTCCTGCGAGATCAACGTAACCAGCCCAGTATCATGAGGGCGAGGGGAAACTTCGTTAAATATGATGTCGTCGCCTTTTACAAAAAGCTCCACGCCAAAGATTCCGTGCCCACCTAATGCATTGACTACCTTACCTGCAACTTCCTGTGCATTGGCTTTGGCAGTATCCGACATCTGCTGCGGTTGCCACGATTCGCGATAGTCACCATCTTCTTGCCTGTGACCAATGGGTTCGCAGAAATGAATGCCATCGACCGCTCTGACGGTAAGCTGAGTAATTTCGTAATCAAAATCAATGAACCCTTCAACAATCACTCTACCAGCGCCAGCGCGACCGCCCTCCTGAGCATAGTCCCAAGCTTTCTGAATGTCCGATTCGGATTTGATAACACTTTGACCTTTACCAGATGAACTCATAATGGGTTTCACAACACAAGGTGTGCCGACAAATTCAACCGCACTAACAAAATCTGCAAAGTTCTCTGCAAAACGATAAGGCGACGTTTTTACGTGTAATTCTTCAGCCGCTAAACGGCGGATGCCTTCACGGTTCATAGTCAGCTTGGTCGCATTCGCTGTTGGAACAACATTTAACCCCTGTGACTCAAGCTCAACCAGCTTGTCTGTCGCAATGGCTTCTATTTCTGGAACAACAAAATCAGGCTGTTCTTGGGCAATGACATTCGCTAGAGCGTCACCATCAAGCATATCCAGAACGTGAAAACGATGGGAAACTTGCATCGCTGGAGCGTTCGGATAACGATCGCAAGCAATAACCTCTAATCCAAGTCTTTGGCACTCGATGGCCACTTCTTTACCCAGCTCTCCTGATCCTAGTAGAAGAACGCGTGTTGCCTTTTTACCTGTTGCTGTACCAAACATTGTTCAACCTTATCTTGAGTGATCTGAGGCGGATCATACTCATTTTTTGTTGGCGCGCAATCGTTTGCTATGGCTTTGTATTATTCCCAACCAAGTACATTAAGACCTTGTAAACCCAAGGTCTTAATGTGTATGAGTTGTTACGATTTATAGTGAAATGTATTCAAGTGGAATGTCTGGATTTATTGCTTCCAGTGTTGCTTGAGTGTTCGCCAAGTGGCTTGATGTTGCATCACACATTTCGATCAAAACAGCTTCTTCAAGTTGGTCCAATGGAATATCCAACATCATCATCTGAATAATGGCGACTTGCAGAGGAGGAAGGCTAGGGTTGAACGCCGCGTTTTCTGCGTATGCGCCCGTAAATATAACCCCAGACTTGGTGCGTAAAGATACGCCACTTAGGTTATGGGAGTATGGAGCATGGCTTATATTTAGAGCTGCCAACGCACTGATGACGAGATCGTTATCAGAATCGATGGTTTTACCGTGGTCGACTTCAGCCATCAACGCGGCCTCGATTCCAATATCTTGAGGACCAAAGGCTTCCGGCAGATAGTCATGGAGCGTTTTTGCTTTTCGATTTGGAAGTTGTACAGAAAGTTCAGAAGCGGTGTTTAATTCATTCATGAACTGACGACAGTGACCGCAAGGGCTGAAATTCACCGTCACGTCTTTAATCCCACGCTCTTGCATCATCCAAGCACGGGAGATAGCACATTGTTCAGCGTGAATGGTTTGTCCTAGCTGTACATCTAGAAATTCAATATTTGCACCAAAATACAGTCGTCCAGAAACCCCGCGAGCAATAGCGCCAACGTAAAAATTGGATATCGGGGCGTGAGAATACGTTGCAGCGACAGGCAACAGTGCGACCCTTAATTCTTCATCACTCAAGCCAGAAACCGTGAGAAGCTCAGCAAAATCTTTCGGTGATATGGTCGCGTTAAAATCCGGATTAGAAACAATTGCCTCCATCGCAGCCGCGAGTGGAGTCGGTAACTCTTTAATCGCCTTTAACATCTTAGCGTTCATTTCTTGTCCTTTTGGGTGTACGTTCAATTTCATTCTAGAAAATATACACGCCCTAGCAGTGATGTAAATCACACAAATGATTGCAATAGATCATTTGATTACACTATGTGAGTGACATCTAACTTGTAATTGATTACATAGAAATTTCGTGCGACCGACATCAAATTTATTAATAGATTACTTTTTAAGCGGTTATTTGAGCAAAAGTGAGAGCAAGTGAAAATGAATTGGAGTAAGTGGCAGTTAGCGAAAAGGGCGATATAGGGGGAAGTAAGGGGAGATAGGAGGGGAGAGATGGGGAAGGCGTGAAGTTAGGGGCTGATTACCCTAACCACACGACCAACGCAAAAAATGCCGGCGCAAGAATTGACGTGATCACCCCACAAGCGACGAGTGCGAGTGAACTAAATGCCGCGTCTTTTGGGTGTTTCTCTGCGCAAGCAGCGGTTCCAAGGGCATGAGATACAGTACCCATTGTAAGACCTCGTGCTATTGGATGTTTAACACCAATCAAGTTGTAAATCGGATACGCGAAAACCGCCCCAAATACACCAACAAGCAAAACGAGTATAGCGGCAACGGCGGGCTCGCCACCTAAGTAACTGGACACTTCCATGGCGATGGGAGTGGTAACCGATTTACCCAGTAAACTGGCGATAAGGTGCAATTCGGTGCCTAAGTAATAGGCGATCATGGCCGACGAAAACATCGACATGATACTTCCCACTCCGCAAGCCAATAATATGATACGCCAGCGAGCGCGTATTTCTGGTAGCTGTTCGTAAAGAGGGTAAGCAAGGGCAACAACGGCAGGTTGTAGTAAGAAGCTAAACCATTCGTTTTGCGAGTAGTAAGTGTCAAAATCAACATCTAGGAATATAAGTGTCGGGATGATGATTGAAACACTAATAACAAGCGGGTTTGCAATTGGGCTATTGAGTTTTCTTGCAACTGCACGAGCAAAGAAAAAAGCTGCTAAAGTCAGGAGTACCCACATCATTTGGGCTCCTTCAATAGTTTGTCTAATCCAAGTCCGAGTAAAACGAGAACAATGGCTGTGCCGCCAACAGCACTGGCTAATATTGGGAGCGCGTTATCGACAAGCATGTCAAAGTGGTTCATTAACCCAACGCTGATCGGCACAAAGAGCAGCACCATATAGCGAATAAACAGCTGTGAAGTAGGGCGAACCCATTCAACCGGAATGAGCCCAAGTACCAGCAACGTAAAGAGAATCAACATTCCAAAAATGCTGCCGGGTATCGCGAGCCCCAATAAGTGTTGGATAGTCAAACCAACGAGCAGACAAGCCATAATGACAAGAAAGGAAATTACGTAACCAAGAACACGTTGCAACATCAACAAACGAACCTTATGAGACCAGTTTCTCTACGTATTGATATACGGATTTTAACAGCGATACCTTTCTTTCATCACCATCATGTTCGTGAACTAAGTTTTCAAGGTTCTGCATGTAGTCGGGCAAATTACTTTCGAAATAATCTCGACAATGCGCAGCCCATTTAGCTTGCTCTGATTCATCGAGCGTCCATGGGTAGTGCCTAGCACGATAACGGAACAGAAGTGGCGCAATACGTTCATCTTTAACATTGATTTCCATCCCCGCTAATTGCTCTGGGGCTTTTTCTCGAATGATGTCCATGGTGGTTTTGTCTGCCGGAGAAAAGAACCCATTATAAAGCTGAGTATCCACATTTGGATCGACATCGTACTCATCTTTGTTTTGGTATAGCTCGATAAGCTTTTCTCTAATTTCTGGGTGTTGTTTAATGAGAGCCAGATTTTTCAAGCACTGTTCTCTGTCGATTCCGATAAATTGGGCATTTTCTGCTGTTAACGTTTTCGCTGGTGCGAGAACAGGGCATTTATTCAGGTGAACAAGCTTAACGGGAACAGGTAATTGCCCTTCTTCCAGTTGATCTCGGCGTGTGTATAGCCTTGTTCTTAATTCATCGGAACTGAGTTCAATAAGTGGGGTAGGGTCCATTGCAAGGTTAACCATTGCCACGGCGTTTTGATTGGTTGGGTGCCAAGCCAAAGGAACAACCCAAGAGGTATACGCACATTCTGCTCCAAACATGCCAGAAACATGCATTAGAGGTGTCATGTTGACGATGTCGACCAGCTCATTGAGTTTGCGTTTATGGCGCATGCTAAAGAGATAATCAAACAGCTTAGGCTGCGCTTCCTTAACTTTTCTCGCCATTTCAATGGTTGCGATAACATCTGCCATCGCATCGTGGGCATTTTCGTGTTCTATCCCGTTTTCGACAGACAAATGCTCCAGTTTAAAGCTGGTGTACCCATCTTCACGCTTTGGCCAATTGACGCCTTCAGGTCTAAGGGCATGGCAAGCACGCATCACATCGAGCAAATCCCAACGAGAGTTACCATTTTGCCAACTCCATGCGTAAGGGTCGAAGAAATTCCGGTAAAGAGTGTACCTAGAAACTTCATCATCAAATCGAATGCTGTTGTAGCCAAGGCTCGTTGTGTTTGGAGTAGAGAGCTCATCATGAATTTTTCGAATAAATTCAGGTTCAGGAAGCCCTTTAGAGACTGCCGTTTGTGGAGTGATGCCGGTGATAAGCGCCGCTTCTGGAGAGGGGAGGTAATCAGAGGGTGGCTGGCAATAAATAACCAAAGGCTCGCCAATGATATTGAGATCCATATCCGTTCTTACGCCTGCAAATTGACTTGGTCGATCTTTGGCTGGACTGGTTCCCCAGGTTTCGTAATCGAAGAAAAACAGAGAGGGCTGATTATCTTGAGGCATTAATGGTTCCGATTTGTTGTTGCTTACGCATTGTATTTCTTTCTGTATTAGACCATTGCAAGGCGGGCTGGTAAACCAGAACCGCATAATTAGAGCATTTTCACCCTACGATTTGGATTCACGATTAAGAAGAATGAGGATTTCAATCCAATTTCCGGTTAAAGAAGAAACAAAATAGAATGGAAAGACAAAGAAAAGCCCGCATGAATCGGGCTAGAGCAAACATTTGTGTTGTCTCAATAATTGATTGATAGTGACAACGTAACCTGGTACTAAGACCGATGCGGAGGTAGGGTTAGTAGAAACCAGTTGATGTTGTTGGGCATTAAGCGGCTTTCTGATGAGTAATTTTGTTATTTTTAGTTTCGTGTGGGATAAGTGAGTCAGGCGGCTTGCTCAACCGCCTGTAGAAGACTGAAAAAGTGTATTGAAAACTTAAACACTTATTCTGGTTATTTATAAAGTATTCAATAGGTTATCTTTTGTAGTTCGTTATCGAAGAAATGCAGAGAGGGCTGGTTATCTATAGGCATTAGCAATTCCGATTTGTTGTTGCTTACGTGTGGTATTTCTTTTTTTATTCCATTGCAATGCGGCTGGTAAACCAGAGCTGAATAATTAGAGCGTTTTCAGATTCGCGATATAGAAGAAGAAACGGAATGGGGAGATAAAGAAAAGCCCGCATAAAGCGGGCTAGAGCAAAGGGCTCTGAGTCTCAATTAGGGATGAATACAGTTTGTGACTAATTCAAACTGTTTGGTGATGGAGTGAATTGTTGCATAGGGATAAATGTCTAATGTCATCATTATGTTAGGTCTTAAAATCAAATGTTTATGGGTTGTAAATTCAAACCGCTGTCATTTTCTTTTTTAATTCGCAAACAATAAATTGAAAACACTATAGACAAAATAACTTATTGATCATATTTTATCCATAGCGTTTTCGGTTTTGTGGTGATTATGATGAAAATGAAAGAAAAGAAAGCTGAGGTGAGAAGAAAAATCATCAACGCAGCGGTAGAGCTAATGTCGGACGATGGCTTTAAAAATGTGTCGATGCGTAAAATTGCAAAGGCGGCGGAAGTGGGTGATGCCACTATCTACAATTACTTCCCCAATAAAGAAAAAATCCTATATGGGTACTTTGAATGCATCGTGGAAGACACGATAGAGGAATTGAATCAAACCCCCGATTTTCATGAGTACAAGCTAAACGAAAAAGTTCAGCTATTTCTTGAAACCCATTTAAGCCTGCTGCTATCTAATCGCGAGTTTGTGGAAGAAGCATTTGAGCTGGCGTTTCTTTCCCCGTTAGCCAAATTTGGCGCTATGTCCCCAGTTAAAAATCAAATTTCAGAAACATTTGAAGGGTATCTGCATGCTGCTTATGAAAATGAGGAGTTGGTCCCCCAGCCAGGCAGTAGCTTTCTTTCATCTTTATTTTGGGACTACTACGTAGGCGTTCTTGTCTATTGGCTTAAAGACGACTCCGAGGAGTTTACTCAAACCACACAGTTGATTGATTTGAGCCTCGCGCTTGCCATGTCTGTTCTAGAGAGTGGTGTTATGAGTAAAGCGAGCGACATGGTCTCGTTCCTATTCCGACATCACTTATTCTCTGGGTTTGATTATTTAACCAAAGCGATGAATACCGTTCGCACCATTAAGCGGAGGTAACCACATGACAGATATTCCAACAGGAAAATTGAGCCGTAGCTCCGTTGTTGTCGAAGCCGCCGTGAAAGCAGGAGCCAAAAAGCTCACACAGAAAGCCAAGAAATTCGCGGGGTTGGCATCGGCTAGGTCTAGTGAAAACGTAGAGATAGTCGATGAAGAAGTCGCGAAGATACTGTTTGGTGCGTTAACGAAATTACGCGGTACTGGATTGAAAGTGGCGCAAATGCTTTGCATGAATCAGGTCTATATCCCTGAATCGATCAGAAAGGAGCTTTCTAAAGCCTGTTATCAAGTGCCGGGTATAAACAGAGCCTTGGTGAGAAAGGTGATTAAGGACCAATTTGGTGACTATCCGGAAAATATCTTCTCCAGCTTTTCGACCGCTCCTTTTGCGGCTGCTAGCCT
Source organism: Vibrio penaeicida (assembly GCF_002933855.1). Taxonomy (GTDB): domain Bacteria; phylum Pseudomonadota; class Gammaproteobacteria; order Enterobacterales; family Vibrionaceae; genus Vibrio; species Vibrio penaeicida_A. The sequence goes on along the minus strand of NZ_BFAQ01000013.1, from coordinate 259,520 downwards.
TGGGCAAGTGCATCTTGCCTCGGATAAAGAGGGGAATCAGCTTGCGGTGAAAATACAGTACCCTGGGATTGATGAAACGATCCGCTCTGATATGGCTACACTCAAACACCTCATTAAACTTCTGCCTAAGGAATACGATTTTCGCGAGCTTTTGCCTCACATTGAAGCGAGTTTGCTTGAAGAAGTCGACTATTTACATGAATTGGAACAAACACAGGCTTTTTCAACCGACGGCATTGAAGGTTTAGAAACCGCGAAGCCAGTTGAGCATTTGTGTACATCCAAAGTGTTTACCACCCATTATGCTGAAGGCATTCATTTAGATAAGTGGTTGGTATCCGAACCCTCTAAAGCGGATAGGGACGTTGTATGCCAAAAACTGGCGGATTTGTTTATCCATAGTTTAAAGAACGGGCAACGTTTTCATGCCGATCCGAACATTGGCAATTTCCTCATCTCGAAAGATCTTACTGTACACGTGATCGATTTTGGCAGCACCTACCCAATAGAAAGGGAAGTGGCAGATAATTTTCTTCGGTTACTCAAAGCGTACCGTGATAAAGACATCGCCATGGTGAAAACGCTAGGCGCTCATTTTTATGTTCAGAATGCATGCCCAACAGAACTGGATGCGTTTAATGCGTTATTCCCAGATTTTGTTAACTGGAAATCTAAAATTTTCTCGGAGCAAGGGTTCGATTTTGCTGAACATGAACACTATATGGAACAAGGTTTCGAGATCGCATACAAAGCGCATCACAATGAAAAAATGCCGTTCAACCCTAGGGCGGACGTGTTGTTTTATGAGCGAGTTTTGTATGGCTACCTACAAATTTGCCAAGTGGCACAAGCAAAGGTTCGGTTTAGTCTTTAGAAGGGAAAGAATATGAATATTGCAAATTACTGGTGGTTAGGGGCGGGAGTCATGGCTATTTTTTGCGCTTTCGTACATTTAATAGCAGGGCATTACGATCCAGTGCGTCCATTTCTACTTACAGACATGAAAACCAGTGTTAAAAGTACAATGTATGCGTGTTGGCACATGGTGACGATTGTGCTCTTTTCATCCGGTGTCTGGTTAATTTTCTCGGCGTACAAGCCCAACATGGATATTGGCGTTATGTTTATTTCCGTTCAATACATTTTGTTTGCGCTTCTTTTTCTCTGGGTGGCGTGGCGTTTACATTTGCCTAACCTTCTATTTTCTCTTCCTCAATGGATTCTTCTTTTACCAGTGGGTGTTTTGGGATTGATTGGCTAGGGAGGTAAAGGGTTGAGCTAAATGTGTAAATACTAGGCATTAAAAGGCATAAAGCGATAGTGAGATCTCCTTTTGGCGCTAAATTACTGCGTGTTTTGTTAATGTTTATTAACATTGTTGTTTCAGACAATTTATCAATGTCAGGAAGACAATGTGCAATTAGAAAAAACAGTTCAGTGGCTTATTCTGCCGTTTAAATGGCTTTTTAAAGCGCTACTAACAGCACTAAAGGCGATGTTCCGAGTTGTGTTAAGGCTCTTACTAAAAGTATATAAATGGGGGCTGGGGGTTATAAAGGCGTTATGGAACCTCTGGCTTTCCATTGGCCCTAAATGGGTTAGAGTTTCGATATTTTCAATCTTCGTTTTGGCTGTTATCTATTTTCAGGTTAAAGCGTATTTAGCACCTAACTTGACGGTGGAGACCGTGAATGAAGTTCATTATTTGAACAAAGGGTGGACTGAAAATGATAGAGAAACCTATTATTTTACTCCTCAAGGAACGGAACTTCTTGGCTTAGAATACAGTTGGTTAGTGAACCTCGAAATGCCTTTATCGAGAGGGATGCTAGCAAGTACCGATAACATGAGAGGCTGGGGGTTTATCGTGGACCCAGGTCAACAACCTAGTGTCATGAACCCCGGAAATTTACCCATCGGTTTCGGGCGGCACATCGATCCAAAAACGCAGCGTGAAAAACTGGACATTACTTGTGCGGCTTGCCACACTGGTGAGTTGCATTACCAAGGAAAAGCGCTCCGTGTCGATGGTGGACAAGCACTTCACAGCATTTCAAATGTAAAGCAGGGCGAGTTTATCTTGTCTTTGGGCGCTTCTGCCTTTCTTACTTATGCCGACCCTTTTAAGTTTAACCGCTTTGCCGACCGCGTTGTCGGGGAAGATATGGATAAGCGAATGAAGCTAAGAAAGGATCTAAAAGCCTTTCTTGTGAAAGGATATGGTTTTGCTAAAACAGCTGGTAACCCTAAGTTCTATCCCGTTGAAGAAGGCCGAGGAAGAACAGATGCGGTAGGTCGAATCGGGAATGTTGTGTTTGGCTACGACCTAGATGAACCCAGCAACCTACGAATCGCAGATGCCCCCGTAAGTTACCCTTTTCTCTGGGATATGTGGCGATTTGATTGGGTGCAATACACGGGATTTACCAATCAGCCGATGGCTCGAAATATTGGCGAGAGTTTGGGGGTTTTAGCGCCAATCAAATTGGTGAATGACAATGGTGAACTCCTTACATCGGACGAGTTTGGCGAAACGGTCATTGATTTGCCGGGAATGCATTGTATTGAAGGTAAATTAAGAACGCTGGAACCGCCTAGATGGCCTGAAGAGATCCTCGGCGATATCGATATTGCTATGGCGACACAAGGAAAGAATTTGTTTAGTGAGCGCTGTGAGTTTTGCCATGGTCCTCACCGTTCAGAATCTTATCAGTGGCCGGTAGCGTCTCATGAAGGAGCAAATCCAGCTCACCAAAATGATGTGAACTGGCAATGGGATATGGATGGCGATATTACCTATGAAGCGGGCAGAGCGATCCGTCAGGACTGGCGTGAGGTGGTGTGGGCGTTGCCGTGGATTGATACCAAAATCATCGGGACAGATGCAACAGCGGCGAATAACTACATGGATCACAAATACGATGCGAGTAAGATTATACCTGACTCTGCCCCAGTCAATGCGGGAGATGGCTTGCAGATTTTACTGAATCGATTGATTCCGAAACTGTACCAAGACGACCATATTGATAAGTCTCTGATTCCTGAGTACGACGGCTTAAACATCCCTTTCCGAATAGCGAACAAGCGAGCCTATAAATCGAGACCGCTTCATGGTGTTTGGGCAACGCCTCCATTCCTACATAATGGTTCTGTACCTTCTATTTATCACTTACTTTCTCCGCAAAGTGAACGACCTAAAACTTTCTATGTTGGAAATCGAGAGTACGACCCTATTCACCTAGGTTACGTGACAGATATCAAGCAAGGTGCCTTCTTACACGATACAAAAATCGATGGTAATGGCAATAAGGGGCACTTGTTTACCGATGCAGATGTTACTGGTCGGATAGGCACATTACTGAGCGTTAAAGAAAGAATGGAACTGATTGAGTACTTAAAGGTACTTGGAAATCCAGATTATGATCTGGCGTTAGGGGGCGATCCTCAAAATTGGAATCAGTATGTAGAAGCGCCTTATTTCGAGTCTGAACAAAGAGCATGTGAAGCGCGATTCGAATCGGCTAAAAGCCATCCTTTGGAGGTGCACTAAATGGTTAAATTAACGTCAATTTACTTAGGTGTGGCGGCGGCTTTGGTCTCTTATTCCTCTTTTTCGATGGATGAATTGTCGGCTGAAATGGGCATGTCGCAACCTGAATTCGATGCGGTGCAATCCTCAATCATAAGTGCGCGCGAAATTTCGCGCCGTGCAGAAGAGTATAACGGAAGGCCGTACAGGCGAGATGCTCACGCGAAAGCGACGGGGTGTGTGCGAGCCACATTTACTGTGAACCCAGATATTCCAGAAAGATTCCAGCAAAGCTTGTTTAGCAAGGTAGGGCACGAGTACCCAAGCTGGATCCGTTTTTCTAACGGTGACATGCTCGTTCAGGCTGATAAAAAGGGCGATGCTAGAGGCATGGCAATCAAAGTCATGAATGTAGAAGGGGACCCAATAGCCCCCGAGTTGGGACATTCTGGGAATCAAGATTTTATCATGACCAACGTCCCTGCTTTTTTTAACCGCAATATTTTTGATTACGCAGAGGACATGCTCTTTTTAGCGAAGTTTGAGCGCACGAAGTGGTTTATCAGTATCTTTCCCCCTAGGTTTCATCCCAAACAGTTTTATCGCGCCGTTCAAACCGTGACTACGGTAATTAACACCCCGTTAGACGCTCAGTATTTCTCTATGCTTCCTTACCAACTGGGAAGTAATGCGATCAAGTTTTCTACAAGACCGTGTAAAGGAATGGAGTTTCCATCAAAGGTGGATAAATCGCCTGAAAACTATTTGAACACTCAACTCCAAAATCAACTTTTAAATGGAGACGCGTGCTTTGAATTTATGGTGCAAGAAAAGCTTACTGGTCACTACATGCCGATTGATGATGCGACGGTAATTTGGTCTGAGAAGGCATCTCCTTTTATCCCAATTGCAACGGTTTATATTCCGCCTCAGTTGATAAACAGCCCTGAGCAATCTGAATTTTGTGAAAACGTTTCTATGAATCCATGGAGAGCTGTGGGCGAATGGGAGCCCCTAGGAAGTTTAAACAAGGCACGAAGATTGGTTTACAAAGCGGTTTCTGACTACCGTCATATGATGAACAAGGCGACCGTGCCAGAACCCACATCGTGGTGCTTGAAAGAAAATCAAACCGAAAAATGTAAAATGGAAAGAATCATATCGTCAAAGCCAGACTGGTCTTGGAAGCGAGATTTTGACTACCTCGCCAAGCCATTGGATGGAAATAAAGATTTTTATTAGAGAGACGAGTAATTCAACCTGAGGATAAAAAAATAGCCCCTACGCATTTGATATGTGTAGGGCTTGGACATTTGTAGAGGATTGATCGTTTAGTAAGGTTAGATGAACAGGCTCTAATCAACGACGACCTTATTCCTTCCTGAGTATTTCGCCCTGTACAACGCCTTATCTGCATTTGTAATCAGTTGATCGATGTGTTTTTCGTTATCCAAAACAGAAATACCGACGCTGGTGGTAAAGCGAACTTGTCTTTCACCATTGTCTATGGATATGTTTTCAATCGTACTACGCAGAAACTCTGAAATGTCCATCGCCATCATTTGATCGCCATGGAATACCATGCAAAACTCTTCGCCGCCCAATCGACCAAAAATGGCGTTGTCGGGAATATTGCCTGAAATTGTGCTGGCAAAAAGCTTGAGTGCTTTATCTCCGGTAGAGTGACCAAAGCGATCGTTGATTTCTTTGAAGTGGTCTAAATCAAACATGACGACTGCCAAAGGTTTCGTTTCTAGCATGCTTCGATCAAATGATTCTTCTGCGAGTTTCATAAAGCTACGACGGTTACTAATACCTGTAAGAGGGTCGGTTCTTGCCTCAATTTCTGCTCTTTGTTTTTCCTGCTCTAATGCTTGCGTTCGCTCAGAAACCAGCATTTCAAGTTCATATTTAGCACGCTCTAACTGACGACGATACAGAGTTTCAGCGTTGTCTTTCCGTTTACGGAGTTGTAGCAAGCGAATACCCATCGCAACTAGGATTACCCCCATTTCACTGAAAGAGGCAATCACTGGCCAATAGTACGTCGCAAAATTATGTTCTACGTACCCTAAATCTCTCATTGCCTGAGCAAAAAGCCCTGCAACTAAAATACCCCAAGCAACGGTGTAGATGGCTGAGACTAGAGACCCTTGGATCCAGCGGATAATGCCGGCAACAGCCATAAAAGGGTAGAGCAGTAATGCGATAGTAATGAGCACGACAGAGTAGGTCGTTTCTCTAAATAATGCCGCTAAAGCCAGTAGGAAGGCATTCAAAATCATAAAACGAAGTACCCAATCCAGCTTTGGGGTCTTCTCTTTTGTTTGAAGCATCGAACGGACAAAGATAATGCCAGTCATGATCGAAATTGCACCACCTAACGACATCAAGCTCCAATGGAAATTGTCTCGCAAGATGAACATGTGGGTAAAGCCCAAAATGGTAGGCCAAGTGAGTATTTTGGCTATGGCATAGATACCATACGCCATGTAGACCCTGTCGCCAGAGGCTCCGCCAACTACAAATGACGTCAATGCCATAAGAAGTAGGCTACCAATACCAACCGAAATAAGCGCAATCTCAACTGTTTGGCTGTAATTTAAGTTCTTTTGAGACCAAATACGCATGTCTGGAAAAACATACCCTTGACCATCGGATCCGTAACGGAACATATACTGATATGTTTGATTAGGTTCCAAAGTGACAGGAACGACAAACCTCAGGTGAGGCACTAATCTTTCAGAAAATGAGTTGCCTAAAAACTGGTTCGCAATCATGGAATAATGATTACTTGAAACGGAACGTTGGTAAGCCTCTAAGTAGATGAGTTGGTGGTCGATATATTCTAAATTGAGAGTGATTTTTTCGTCACTTGTATTGGTTAGCGCAAAAATACTCCAAAAGGCACCTGGCTGTAACCCAGTGGAGCCTTTAGTACTGAGAGGTTTGAACTCTTGATTTTCAAAAGATTGAATAGCGTCTTGAATATCAGCTTTACCAGATGGATCGTGCCAAAGAAGGTATCGTCCCGTTAGGCGCTTGCCGTTTTCTTCCCCTGTGACTTCGATAGGGAACACAGATGCCGATGCACCAGCTGAAAGTAATAATTGCAACATAGCTATTGCAAAGATGCTTAAAAAGCGAGCTAACATCCTTGGTTTTATATTTGTCATTGAAATGCAATAGCACGTAACAAGTGCTTTCCTCGTCCCATAATTCGCTTAGAAAAACAACACAACATTATTGAGTTTTATTGTACTACGTTATGTCGCTAAATTTTATTGATAGTTATAATAATATTGAATTATCTACAAAGTCATAAAAAATTACTCTACTAGCTCAAGAATAGTTTACTAGATCATCAGTAAGATATATTGATCTTAAAAATGATACAAACAAAATGAGCAATTACATACTAAAGACATCCTGTTTCTAAGGATAGGACTTAACTTTAGTCGATAATATTGCAGAAAGAATGACAAATTGCAGTTCTGAGGATTTTGAAAGGTCAAATTTTTGAACTGATACTGGTGAACAACAAGATTTTGACGCTGGTTTATAAAAAACAGCCTTTTTCCTGATAATTTCGCGGAGAATATTGAGCTATTTCTTAGTTGTTTTTGTGGATGAAATTTGTAATGAATTAAGAGCTTAAGAAAAGTGAGCCAGATTTATCATCTGGCTCATATACTTTGGTGTGAAAGCAAGTAAATCCTAGTGGTTTCTACCTAAATTGAGTGCAACGACATCGCCTCTATCCAACTTAAGGTGCAGCTGATTGAGTGACGATTCTATGTCGAATGCACCAACAGTTAATCGATTTGAAGGTGATACCTGACTAAATAGAGCATGATAGTTAACACGTTTAACCGAAGACAGGTTTAACCATTGCTTCGCGTTTACCCTATCCGCAAATTCTGATGCATCACTAGGAACCACTTCTCTTGGTAACAACAGAAAGTGATTTCCGTATCTATCCGTCACTAATGTGTTGGCTTGCTTCGCTTCGTTGATTAATTTGAATAAGTTTTCCAAAATTAGCCACCTTGCTTAGACTGCTCAACTTTCTGCAACAATTCATTGGCTTTTTTCATTGCGGCTCTTGCTTGCGATGCCTTTCTTTTATTCAGTAACAAGTCAGACAATTCCAAGTAGCGATTCGCTGTATCGGATCTTAACTTAGCAACATCTCTAAAGTCACTAGGCACTTTCGTTGCGAAATTATCGATGTTTCCGACTAGGCTATCCAGTTCTTTAATTGTATTTGAAGTATCGAGTGTCGAGCGCAATGTACTCAATTCTTCTACGTATAAAACGCGAGCCGCTTCATATGGATATGGTAATGCATTGCCAGAATCCAAACTCAGTTGATAGGCACTTAAAGCTTCGATAGCAGTAGACATTTCGTTGCCTTTTTGAAGCAATGCTTTATGGGTTTCAACACTTTCAAAAAGAGTGTTACCAACCGCGATTAGTTCAGAAAGGGTGACGGTATCTTTGTCTCTAAGAGCGGTCTCAAACTTTGTACCGTAAACGTCATTAGCCAATGAAGATGGTTTGAACTGGTAATCTGAATTGATGGTTTGCAGATCAAGGTACAATGTGAAAACATTATCCTTTTTGTCAGCTTTACTATAACGACCTTTTTCAAGGTGAGTATTAATACGTTGTGCTAATACAGATAAAGTAGATAGCTTGCTCGAACGAATGTCAGCGACAATAGTTTCCAATTCGTGAGAATCTGGGTAGTACTTTTTAGCTTCTACCAAAACCTTTTCAATAGAGTAGTAGTTCGGGTACGAGCTTTCTCTGTCGTTTAATATTTCGTCAATCTGAGTTTCAAATTCAGAGATAATAGCGTCTTTATGATGTCGTAAAAGCCCTTGCGAGATTACGTCATGATGGCTTGGTTTACTGTCTATTAGTTGTATTACTTCGCTATGCGATGTCTCAAGAAGGTTCTCTTGGTTTTGGATACTCATTTCTAACTGATTAATACGAGCTTTATGAAGATCGATTTCAGTTGTCATTTGACCGTAACCGTAGCCCAACAATCCAACTAGTCCAATAATTGCCACTCCTGCTGCAATTGCCGGAGTGTGATTTTTATGTAAATAGCTCTTAACTTTCTCAGCGGAGTCGAGCTTTGGCGCGCTCTCTAGATCAAGGTAATCGTTGATCGCTTTCCACTTGGTGGCTGGCATGTTGTCTGGTTTTTTTGCTTTTAAATTTTCTTTCAAAGCAACATTTGCCGGTTTACGTCCATAAGGATGTTTACAACTTAGAAGTTCGTAGGCAATACAGGCAAAAGCGAAAAGATCATCGGTATGCTTGGGATCTTTACCATCAATGAGATTGATTGAGGCATAGTTAGGCGTGTATCCGCCGACATTATCGTTAGTCTCTTTACGAGCTGCAGCGTATTGGTCTTGCTTTAGTTTAAAAGTTTTGGATACACCAAAATCAAATATTTTTATCTGACCATCAGAGTTAAGCATGATGTTTGCTGGTTTCAAGTCGGCATGCACGATGTCTTGATGATGCGCGTAATGAAGTGCATCTAAAATTTGATCTAATAACGCAAGCGCCTTTCCATATTGTAAACCTGATGGGCGGGAGCGCTGAATAAGCTGCTCTAATGTTTCCCCATCAAGGTACTCCATCACGAGATAGTAAATTTGTTGATCGACACCAAAATCAAACACTCGGATGATATTGGGATGGCTTAGCTTCTGCGTATTTTGCGCTTCGCGAATCAGCATTCGAGCTGTTTCCGGTTGGCTTGTGTACTCTTTTTGTAAAATCTTCAAAGCTACATAAGGAGATTCGGAGCCTGAAGATTCCAACACCTTATCCTTGGCACGGTACACATCACACAATCCGCCATGACCAATTAAGGCTTCTAGTTTATAACGCCCCTTAACAAGAGTACCTACTAGGCTTTCAGCATTTGAAACATTTTGAGTATTTGTTGCCTTAGTTTGTGGAGGCTTGGTCGGTGATTTTGAAGACACTGGACTCGCTGTTACGTCTTTATCGGTTGACTTAGCGACGGCAGGAGTAGTCTTTGTTTCAGAAGGCTTGGGTGTTGGTTCTACCTTGCTTTTCGGATCCGGTTTGCTTGGCGTTTTAGAAGGTTCTTTCGCTTTTGGCGAAGGAGCATTAGGTTTACGATCCATCTTAACAATTTGAGTGCGATCACCATCTTGTGGTTTTGTCGGCTCTTTAGGGGGAAGTTTATCTTTTGACATCTAGCGAACTCCAAGTTGAATGTCAGTAAGGTTAGGCACCCAGAATTTCGAAACAATTACTACGAACGAAAGTTTCGGCTTAGATAACAGTCAAAAGAAATTTGGTGAAGAAAATATTTTTCAAAATTTGAACTGCGCTGTATAAATCATTTTTCGTTGCAAAATATATTTCAAATTAATAGTTATTTTAATCATAGTTCAGGCTAATTTAATTGGCATGTTATTGTTATATCTATCATTGATAATGAGAGTAACTGTTTATTCTTTTTTATAAAACTAAAATTTATAGAATGTTGGTTTGAGGTTATTATGGGAATAGTGCTGTCTATAAACAGCTTTCATAAATTCACATCTGAAATACAGAGCGAATTTGAATTTAGTGATAATAATGTCAAAGATTCAATTAAGCTCGGGCGAGCAGAAAGTTGTGATTGGACATTACCCGACCCAGAAAGAGTGGTTTCTAGTGTTCACGCTGAATTAATTAAATTTGGTGAGGACTATTTAATAAGAGATTTATCAACAAATGGCTTATTTATTAATAGGTCAGTAACCCCAGTTGGTAGTGGTAATGAAATAAAACTTAATGACAATGACATCATTACGTTTGGTGAATATGAAATATTAGTGGAACTTAAATCCAGCTCGCAAGATACTCTTCATTTTCATAATGACACCGATAGCCATGATATTTTTGGTCAATCAGACATAAACAGTTTTGATCAATCAAAACCATTCGAGCCCGAAACTACAAATAATAAATTTCAAGATGACTTTGTAAATGGCTTGTCTAATGAGCCAGTTTTCGAAAGTGATATTGGTCTTACGGATGATTTCTTCAATTTGTCTGAAACACACGTAACCAGTGAGTTAGTGGGAGAAACACCCGTAGCTGAAAATGTGCAGCAGACAACGCAAGCTCGCTCATCTCTTCAGGGCTCCCCTGTACTGAACAAGGCCGCTGAAAAAGAAGAGGCGGTATTACACGCTCCCTCAGAACCACTGCCTGTCTCTCCAACCCAAAGAGAAGAAATTGAGCGACCAATGCCTGGCAGAACAGCTCCTCGCCCAAATCAAACTCAAAGAACATCAGACTCGTCACCTCAAGTAAACACGCAAAATAATCCTAATGAACTGGATGCGTTTTTAAGTGGTCTTGGCATCTCTCGAAATATGGTTCCAACTCAACATTCTGATGAGTGGTTTAAACAGTTGGGTGAGTCATTTTCACTGCTATTAGGTGGTTTAATGGACACACTTCATCACCGTGCTGAATTTAAGCAAACTAACCGATTAAACCATACTGCATTTCAGCGTCATGAAAATAACCCACTTAAGTTTTCCGCAAATTTAGAAGATGCAATTCATAATTTATATAATCGGAACTCTTCGAGTTTTCTTGGACCGCAAAATGCAATTCAAGAAGCGTTTGATGACATAGAAAAACACGAGAAAGCGTTAATGCAAGGGGTAGATGGCGCAGTTAAAGGCGTTATGGGGTTGCTAAATCCAGATTATATTTCATCTATGAATGTCGGTGATGGCGTATTGGAAAAAATAATTCCAGGAAAGACTCAAGCGAATTTTTGGAAGAATTACGAGAAACAGTATTTAGATCTAACAAATGAGCTGGAAGGAAATTCAATTCCATTTTATTTAGAAGACTTTGCGAAATCATACGAAATGGCTTTGAAAAAAGGGTGAGGACATGAACATTAAAACAAAACTATCAATAACAGGTTTATTTTTTGCATTTTTGCTTACAGGTTGCTCGGTAGCAAATTACGTTGTTCCTGCTTATGCAACGTTAGAGTTTGAAGTAAGCAATAAAGCGAACCCAGATCTGAATGGGCGTCCTTCTCCAGTTGTTATTCATGTGTATGAGTTGACTTCAAATACACTTTTTGAAAGCCAAGATTTCTTTTCTCTTTACGAAGAGCCTGAAGTTGTGCTTGGTCCTGATTTAATTAACAAGCAAGAATTTACTTTTGCACCAGGAAGCGTTGAGCAATACGAAGTTAGCATGAACGCTGAAGTTGAATACGTAGGTGTCATTGCGGCATACCGTGATATTGAAAATGCAAACTGGCGTAAGATTATCCCTGTTGATAAGACGGGATACGACAAACACAAATTAATAATTGGTGAACTTTCAATCGCTGTCGAGTAATTTCTGAAGTACAAATAGGTTTTCTAATTTAATGAGTGATTTTTCTCCCATCGCGTGGTGTGAGGGCATGTTTTTGCGCCCTCAACACTTCCAACAGCAAGAACGAGCCATCAATTTTGAGGCGAAAGAAATTCAACAATTGCTTTCCCCTTACTCTTGGGGGGTCTCTTCTATAAAATTTAATCATGCCTTATTGAAAGAAGGTCAACTTCATTTAGAGCACTGTCAGGCTATCATGCAAGACATGACTTTAGTGAACGTTCCGGTTAAGGATAATTCACCTAATCCGTTAAACGTAGAGCAAGAAGCGAAGGATGTCTTTATTGTACTTGCAATCCCAGCGGATAAGGTACGCGGACAAAACATTGCTTCTGATGCCGAGGAGTTGGTCACACGTTATATTTATGCGGATCAGTCGGTTACCGATGTCGTCACAGGGCAAGATGAAGAAATCTTGCAGCTTGCATCGTTGCGTATCCAGTTAAAAGTCACTAACGATAAGCTACCTGGTTATCATTCCATCCGGGTTGCAAAGATCAAGGAAGTAACGACGGAAGGAGCTATTGTTCTCGATCAGGATTTTATTCCGCCTTCTTTGAATGCGAATAAAAACGAGACAATTCATAAATATCTAAACAATATTGTCGCGATGATAAAGATACGAGCAGATGCTTTAGCCCAGAGATTAGGGCAAGGTAAATCGGCATCGGCATCTGCGGTTGATTTTGTCATGTTACAAATGCTAAATCGCCACGAAACAACATTACGCCATTTCAGCCAGTGTGCAGATTTGCATCCTTTTCAATTGACGACCGCGTTGTATGGCTTGATTGGAGAACTCGCTACATTTTCCACCAAATCAAAACGCCCTCCAGTATTACCTAAGTACAAACATGGTGATATGGCGGAGCTCTTCCATGTGGTTCACCAAATGCTCAGCCAGTACTTAAGTGTAGTACTTGAGCAAACAGCAACTAAATTACCACTTGAAATCAGGCAATATGGAATCCGTGTATCCAGTATTCCAGATAAAAACATCTTGTCTAAGTGTCAGTTTGTTTTGGCGATAAAAGCGGATGTTGCAAGTGAAGAATTACGAGCAAAACTACCATCGCAAATTAAGTTGGGTCCTGTTGAGAATATTCGAGATCTCATCAACAACCAGCTTCATGGTATAGCCATTTCACCATTAACCGTCGTGCCTAGGCAAATTCCTTATCAAGCAGGGTATCAGTATTTTGAAGTGACCAAGAAAGGTCCTTACTGGCAACGCCTAAAAGAAAGCGGTGGTCTTGCTATTCATATATCTGGCAACTATCCAGGTATTGATATCGAGTTATGGACAATTAACCAATAAAGTTGAAGTAGAGAGATGGAAGACACTGTAATGAAGCCCACTCCAGGGCGAAGAGGTGGTGCGAAACCTGCACCAGCAGCGCCAACACCGCCTACTCCACAAGAAGGCGACAGCACAGTATTGCTAACAAAAGTAATTCGTGAAGAAAAATCATCAAGCGTCATTGCTTTTGGAAAAAATTTGCTACTTGCTGAAGCCAATGTTGTTCTGTCTTTAGTTGGGCAAATTCGTGCAACGGCTCAATATGGTGATGTGCAACAATTACGCGATGCGTTTGTGCAAAAAGTTCGTGATTATGAAACGCGCTTACGTTTACAAAATGCTCGTAACCAAGATATTGATACAGCAAGATTTTGTTTGTGCTGCCTTATTGATGAAACCGTCTTGAATACGGTCTGGGGTGGTCAATCCATCTGGGTGGACAATTCACTGCTCTCTACTTTCTATTCTAATACGCAAGGCGGGGAACAATTCTATGATTTCCTCGACAAAGCTATGTCCGCCCCAACGGAAAGCTTAGATATTCTCCAGCTTCAATATATTTGCATGTCCTTAGGATTCGTTGGGCGATACCGACTTGAAAAGAATGGTATCGAATCCCATCGCAGTCTTAGACAAAGAGTGCATGATGTTATTACTGCTGTGAGCGAGCGTCCGCCAAAAGTACTTAGTGATGGATGGCAAGATAAGGTTCGCATAGGTGAAGAGACGACTGAAAGTACACCAGTATGGGTAACGTTATCTATAGCTGGCGCACTATTAGCTGCAACGTACATGGGATTCAATTATAAAATCAACGAAGAGTCGAACCAAACATTCGCAAACCTACTTAACCTTATCCCCTCCGTAGAGATAACTGAATCAACACCTTTGGCAGATGTTGCACCTGTAGCTAAGCGTATTCAAGACTATCTAGCGACAGAAACAGAGCGTGGAATGGTTGAGATTCAACAGTTGCCCGATCGAGTGAGAATTTCATTTTCAGCCAACGAGCTATTTGATTCTGGAAGTGCCGAATTAGTGCAGCACATCCGCCCTGTATTATCCAAAGTAGGGCGTTCACTTGAAGGGACCAAAGGGCGAATCATGATTGTAGGGCATACCGACAATAAGCCTATTTTCACAAGTAAATTCCCATCAAATTGGCATTTATCTCTTGCACGAGCGACTTCAGTTACGAATCACCTAGCATCGAGCAGTAACTTAGTAGGTCGATTGATTCCTGAAGGAATGGGGGATGCAAGGCCTCTTGTTGACAACGATACAGAGGCAAATCGTGCGAAAAACCGAAGGGTCGAGATTGACTTAATGGTGGTTCAAAGAGCAGCAGGAGAAGAACAGTGAGTTTGAAAGCGGTAGGTAAATTTGTCAGCCAAAAGTGGTTTGTCGGCTTAATCGGTTTGATCGCCCTTTCTTTAATGATCTGGCTAGTTGGACCCTTGATCGCTGTAGCGGGTCATGAACCTTTAAAGAGCGAAACATCACGATTTCTAGTCCTACTTGGTCTTATGTTTATCTGGGGCGTGGTTAATATTCGTCAGCAAAAGAAAGAGAAAAAAGAAGAAGACGAAAGTATACAGTCGCTACTAGAAGTAAACGCACAAGAAGATGAAGAGTCGGCAGCGGAGATAGATCTGCTAAAAGGTCGAATTGATCAAGCGATTCAAGTATTAAATAAATCAGGAAAGCGCGGAAAACAAAGTATATATAAGCTTCCGTGGTACGTTTTAATTGGTCCTCCAGGAACAGGTAAGACGACAGCGTTGGCAAATTCTGGTTTGGAGTTTCCACTATCAGACAGTTTAGGGCAAGACCCACTTTCTGGAATCGGTGGAACGAGACATTGTGATTGGTGGTTTACTAACAAAGCTGTACTTATTGATACCGCGGGTCGTTATACAACTCAAGACAGCCATTCAGAAAAAGACTCTAAAGCATGGTTAGGTTTTTTAGGTTTACTTAAGAAATACAGAACTAAACGCCCGATTAATGGAGCGATTGTTGCCGTTAGTTTGGTCAGCTTAATGAGCCAAACTCGTACTGAGCGAGGAATGCATGCTAGAGCAATTAAAGCACGTATTCAGGAACTAAAAAATCAACTAGGGATGCAATTTCCTATCTACATTGTGTTTACTAAAGCGGATTTAATTGCAGGTTTTAATGAATACTTTGCCGATTTAGAAGACGAGGAAAGAGATCAGTTACTTGGGTTCATGTTCCCTGAATCTTGTGATGATGAAAAAGGTGTAATCTCTCTTTTCAACAAAGAATTCCATCACATGCTCGAGAGTTTAGATAAGCGCATGAACAAGCGCCTTGAGCAAGAAACCGATCTAGATAAGCGTGCGCTAATTTTTGAATTCCCTAAACAACTTCGTATGCTTCAAGCCAATGCAGATGAGTTTTTGGGTGACATTTTTGCCAAAAACGCTTTTGAAGAATCAACCATGATTCGTGGCGTATTTGTCGTTAGTTCGGTGCAAGAGGGAATGCCGATAGACCGCGTGATGAACGAAACTTCATCGGGTCTCGGACTGTCTCAACTTGCACTCAAAACAAGCTCTAAAGAATCGGTGAGTTACTTCATTCGCTCTCTGTTTGAAGACATCATTTTTAAAGAGCAGTACCTTGGCAGTGTAAACCGTCATCACCAAAAGCAAAACCGTTGGGTGAAACACGGCGCATTGGCGTTGAGTTTAACCAGTGTTGCGGCATTTGGTGCGATTTGGTTCCAAAGCTTCCAGTGGAATCAGCAGCTTATTGATGAATCAGACAGCAGAATTGCAGAAATCGACAGTCAAGTGAAACGCATTGACTTTAACTTCGAAGATAACTTAATTGAGTCACTGGCGTTGCTCGACCAAGTCATGCAGTTACCAATGGGGTACGCAGGCTACTACGAAGATGTTGATGGTATTAAGAAGTTTGGCTTGTATCAAGGTGACAAGATTGGTCAACCTGCAAAAGCGGCGTATCACCAAGCGTTAAAGGGATATTTTTCTAAGCTTTTGGAATCTGCGTTGATTGAAGAAATGAATGAAAATCAAGCGCATCGTGAATACCTGTATGAGACTCTAAAAACCTATTTGATGTTATTCAATACAGAAAGATTTGATCTTGTTCATGTAGAAAGTTGGTTTGAGCTTTACTTCGAAAAGAATTTCCCTGGAGAGTTCAATGAAGAAAAGCGGGCTTCTTTAATGCTGCATACTAAAAACCTACTTCAGAATGACGATTTAGGCCTGTACGTTAATCACGATGCGGTAAGAGATGCGCGAAACGTCCTTACGCAACTGCCTTTGGCCGAGCGTGCTTACCAGCGTATGAAATTACAGTTCATAAAAAGCCACGTCCCATCTTTTAGAATTACCGATGTTTTGGGATCCCAGAGTCTTAGTCAATTTGAAAGAAAGAGCGGAAAGCCTCTGTCTGCGGGTGTTCCTGGTTTTTACACGTTCAATGGCTTCCATAGTATTTTCCAAATGCAAATAAGCCGAACAGTTAAGAACTTGATGGAAGATAACTGGGTCTACGGGGACAATATTGATATCCAGACTGTTGATCACGATCTGGCTGTTAAAGGAGTGCGAGAGAGGTACTACCGAGATTTCATCTATGAATGGGAATCTCTAATTAATGATATTTCTCTTAAAGCGACGCCAAGCTTAGAATTAAGCCTGATTCAAAGCCGCATCCTTTCCAGTTCAGAAAGACCCATTGAATCCTTCTTGAAAGCGGTACAGAAAGAAGTATCACTTACAAAAGTTTCACTGAGTCAAAATGAGAAAGTTGCAGCGGAAGTCGCGACGAAAGCTGCTGATGTTGCTCTTCATAATAAGAAGAATGCAATAGGGCGTTTTATGCCTACCGAGAATACCAATCTTGCCATTTCTCTTCCGGGCAAAGAAGTAGAAAGAGCATTTGAAGGTATTGTTAAGATTGAGCAGCAAGACTTTGAGTTAATCAATCAGTCATTGGTTGGCTTACGTGAGTACTTAGCTGATCTTTCTAGCTCTGGTAATAATCAAAAACTTGCCTACAAGAGTATTTTAGATGGCACGGTGACTGAAGACGTCGCTCGTTCTCTTAAACGTACAAATGCCATCTTACCTTCACCGTTCAATCGCTGGTTAGTAGGTTTGTCTTATGAATCCACACGCTTGGCGGAAAAGGGCTCACAGGTACACCTGAATCAGATTTGGAAATCACAAGTTGTTAAAGCTTACGAGCGTAGTATTAAGGGACGGTATCCGTTTAGCCCAGCTGCTAAACGTGAGGTGAACCTGAAAGATTTCAAACGTTTCTTTGGCTATGGTGGAACGTTAGACAGTTTCTTCACAGATTACTTGGAACCGTTCGTTGATACATCTGGACGTAAGTGGCGTTTTGAAAAGGAAATCGGCGTTAGCCAAGAAACGCTTATCGTATTCCAGCGCGCAGAGAAAATTCGTCAAACGTTTTTCGAATCAGATAACTCAGTCAAGATAGATTTTGGATTGAGACCTAAATATCTCGATCAACACATCTCAAAGTTTAAGCTCGAACTGGGTGCTCAAAAGTTGGTTTATAGCCATGGACCTGAAAGGACACAAAGCTTGTCGTGGCCTTCAAGTAGCTCCGAAACGCGCATTATTTTTATACCGCCAAACTCGTCACGAGAAATATCTCATACCTACGAGGGACAGTGGGGGCTATATAAAATGCTGGACCAATCTCTAAAAGCGCGTCCTGAAACAAGAAAAGATAATATCGTAATGATTGATCTTAAAGGCAATAAAGTTCAGTTGGAGCTGATTCCAACCAGCACAATTAATCCATTTTGGTCGAACGATATGGAGCGTTTCTCATGCCCTCAAACCTTATAACAGAGCAGTGGGGCTATTTTGGAAAAATTCCAGCAAAGGGGGACTTTATACAAGAGTCCCTACCATTGGATTTTTTAAAAACTTGGCAAGATTGGCAACAAGCCATTCTAGCTGTCAGTCGCGAACAGTTAGAAGAAAGTTGGACTAACCACTACATGAACGCGCCTATTTGGAACTTTGCTTTACCGGCCAATGTTTGTGGAGAGAAAGCCATGATTGGCACAATGATTCCCAGCGTAGATTCGGTAGGTCGTTACTACTTTTTTACTCTAGCTCGACCTGTAGATGGAACAGCAATTTCATACTGGCTTGATAGGGCTTGGAGTGAAAGAGCAGAAGAACAGGCGTTGGCTGTTCTTGAGGACAATTTCCAGATAGAGCAATGGAATGCACAGCTGTTGAATGAAGCGTGGGAAGCTGTTCTGTCTCGTGATCCTGTCTTAAAGGCGACCCCAATGAGTGGGGAGTTTCAAAACCTCATATACGAAGAACAAATCCCGCTAGAAGGAGACCATCTCCTTCAACATTTATTGAAAACACAACTTCCAAGAACTTGTTTCTGGTGGACGGAAGGATCAGAAAACATTCCGGCTATTTCAACTTTTACCGATGGTTTACCAGCCGTTGGGCAATTTTCAGCCATGTTGGATGGCAATTGGGATCAATGGAATTGGTAAGGAGTAAAATATTATGAATTGGAATATCTTTACCTTTTCAAAAACCCACCCAGGGAAAGTGAGACCCTATAACGAAGACTCGCTTCTTGATTTGTCTGCTAAAAGAGTTTGGGTAGTAGCAGATGGAATGGGAGGGCATGAAGCTGGTGACATCGCGAGTCAAATGTTGGTCGATACAATTGAAAAGTATGCAAATGAGCATCAAGACTTTGCCATTGATGATCTAAGACGCGCAGTACTTCAGGCTAACCAGTCAATTTATGAATACGCGAAATCAAACCTCGACGGTAAAACTATGGGTACAACATTGGTTTTGTTGTACATACAAGATGGTTTCTATCATTGCTTGTGGGTAGGAGACAGTCGAATTTATTTGATGAGAGACAATCAACTAGTGCAAAAAACTCGCGATCATAGCCAAGTTATGGATTTAGTTGATCAAGGGTTGTTGAACTTTGAGGACGCAGAGAGCCATCCACTGGCTAACGTGATAACCAGAGCTATCGGTGTTGAACCCGACGTTGTTATAGATCAGGTATCGGGTCAGTTGGTGCCGGGAGATCAGTTTCTTTTGTGTAGTGATGGTTTGACCAAAGAGCTTAACAATTCCGAGATATCACGAACATTGCAAGCTGATGCTGTGAGCCAGTCAGGTTTAGCCTTAATGCATTCCGCGTTAGTTCGCGGCGCGCAAGACAACGTGACGTGTGCTCTTATCAAAGCGATGGCGGCTGAGTATTCCGCAGAAGTCGCACAATCGAATGATGCAACCGTTCCTATTTTTGCAAGAGGTCGCTAACCATGGTTTATGAAGCGTCAGATTTTGAATGGATAGAACAGGCACTGTTGCCTATATCACCAGAACTGCCATCGGGTACCGATCCAAGGTCAGATATCAGTCCTCAGTCTGCCTATTTTCGCTTAAAAGACTTAAGAATGGTTGCGCGAAATGAAGAGCGTAATGCAGTCATTTCAGAAGAGCCTTTGTCGAGTTATGTAAATTTGTGGAGCGGTTTTTTGGAGACCGTCCCTGAACAACTTACCGATCAGTCCAAAGATTTAGAACTCGTAGCATGGTTAATCGAAGCGATGACCCGAGCGTACGGATTCAAGGGCTTTGCAGAAGGTTACTCGCTGGCAGCCGGCCTGATTGAAGGATTTTGGGAAACATTACACCCAATGCCCGACGAAGATGGGATCGAAACACGCGTCACACCAATTATTGGTCTGAATGGTATGGAGAAAGAAGGGACTCTATTGTTTCCAATTTCATCCATTCCACTAACAGAAGCTTATACAGGTCAGTCCTATGCCTACTGGGAATACCAGCAGGCCATTGATTTAGAGCGATTAGACGAAGACAAAAGACGTCAAAAAATTGATTCAGGAGCAGTTGATCTTAAATCAATTCAAGATGCTGTAGCACAAACGTCGAAAGAGTTTTATTTACAGCTGGGAAGCGAATTAGAACAGGCAATCGCAGCATTTGACCGATACAGCCACTCCATGGATGAGGCTTGTGGTGAAGTTATGCCTAGCTCTCATATTCAAAAGAAGCTTGAAGCTATTCAATCTGCGCTTAATCACTTGGCGGGCGACAAGCTCAAGGCGGAAGTTGAACCCGTGTTGGAAGATGAACCAGCAGAATTAGAAGAATCTGAAACTAATGAAACAAGCGCACCAGTTCAAGCAGGACAATTGCTGGCAGCCAATTTAGCTTCAAGGGAACACGCAATTGAACAATTGCAAAAGATAGCCGAATTTTTTAAAGAAACTGAACCGCACTCTCCCGTTTCGTACTCAATCGAACAGGTGGTGAGGTGGTGTGATATGCCTTTGCCGGAGTTACTGGCAGAGCTTATTTCTGATGGAGAAGCCAAAAATGGCTACTTCCGTTTGGTTGGCATAGTAGACCAAAATGGTGAATAACAAAAAAGGGAGAGTCCTATGACGAGTATCCACTCGAAACTGTCACGAGTAAGGAAGCCTCGTGTCCATATTACGTACGACGTAGAAACTGAAAACGCTTCACTAAAAAAAGAGTTGCCTTTTGTTCTAGGCGTTATGGGTGATTTCGCAGGCCATAACACTGAAGCTCTGAAGCCTTTAAAAGATCGTCGCTTCATTCAAATTGATCGAGACAACTTTGATGATGTTTTGAAAAAAATGAGTCCGAGTCTTTCTTTCAAGGTTGACAATAAGTTGGCTGATGATGATTCAACCTTCAGCGTTGATCTTCAGTTTAAATCGCTGAAGGATTTTGAACCGGCATCGATTGTTAACCAAGTTGACCCACTACGTAAGTTAATGGAAACGCGTAATAAGCTTCGAGATCTTATGACAAAAGTGGACCGTTCAGAGGAGCTTGAAGATGTCCTTGAGTCTGTTCTGAATAACACCGACAACTTAAGCCAGTTGGCGGGTGAATTGAACCTGAATGGAGACGGTTCTGGTGATAAGAAAGAGGGAGGTGAGTAAATGAGTACTCAAACTGAGCAGCAGTTAGATCCTACTACTGGTGAACAGAGCGTATCTTTCTTAGATCAAGCTATCGGTGCGACTAAGCAAACCGAGGCTTCGCGAGCTGAAGAGTTAATCAAAACATTAACTGAAGAAGCGATGAAAGGCACGGTTACATGGAACAAGAATTTAACGGTAACGTTTCGCGAGGCGATTTCAGCTTTAGATGCGCAGATTTCTAAACAGCTTGCTGAAGTAATGCATCACCCTGAACTTCAAAAGCTTGAAGGTACGTGGCGTGGGTTGCATTACCTTACATCTAACTCAGAAACCAGTGCAACGCTTAAGATTCGATTGATGAGTCTGACCAAAAAAGAGCTGCACAAAGATCTGAGTAAAGCGGTAGAGTTTGACCAAAGCCAGATCTTCAAGAAAGTGTACGAATCTGAGTTTGGCAGTGCTGGTGGTGAACCTTATGGTGCCCTTATCGGTGATTACGAATTCACCAACCACCCTGAAGATATTGAGACATTAGGTCTAATGTCCAATGTTGCCGCAGCAGGTTTTGCACCTTTCCTATCAGCTGCTTCGCCAGCATTGTTTGGCTTTGATGAATGGACTGAATTATCGAAGCCACGTGATCTCGAGAAAGTATTTGAATCACTAGAATATGCGCAGTGGCGTTCATTCCGTGAAAGCGATGATTCCCGTTTCGTTTCTTTAACTATGCCTAAAGTACTTGCTCGTCTTCCATACGGTGAAGCAACTGCACCCGTTGAAGAGTTTGGTTATGAAGAGTTTGATGTAGACCCAGTATCAGGCATTGCAATTAATGCAAAGCACAATGATTACTGTTGGATGAACTCATCCTATGTAATGGGCGCGAAACTAACGGATGCTTTTGCGAAATATGGGTTCTGTACTGCTATTCGCGGTGCTGAAGGCGGTGGTCGTGTTGAAAACTTACCAACACACTTCTTCCAGAGTGATGATGGCGATCCGGACATGAAGTGCCCAACAGAAATTGGGATTACAGACCGTCGTGAATCTGAGCTAGGTAAACTTGGTTTCTTGCCTCTTTGTCACTATAAGAATACGAACTACGCTGTATTCTTTGGTGCTCAAACTTGTCAAAAACCTGCGAAATACGATAACCCAGATGCGACAGCGAACGCTGCAATTTCGGCTCGTCTTCCTTATATGATGGCGACATCTCGTTTTGCACATTACTTGAAAGTTATGGCGCGAGACAAGATTGGTAGCTTTATGGAAGCTGAAGATGTTGAAACATGGCTAAATCGCTGGATTCTATCTTATGTGAATGCATCTGAAGGTGGCGGTCAGGAAATTCGCGCGAGATATCCGTTAGCAGACGCTAAAGTCGAGGTGAAAGAAATTCCAGGAAGCCCAGGTTCTTACAATGCTGTTGCATGGTTGAAGCCGTGGCTACAAATGGAAGAACTGACAGCATCATTGCGTTTAGTTGCAAAAATTCCTGAATCAGGAAGCTAATGAAGAAAAATGGCTGGCCTTCGGGTCAGCCACACTTATTATGACAGAACTTCAATTTGCAGACCCAGAGCAGCTCGTTCATGACGTACAGAAGCCAAATGAACCAACGTTAGATGCTCTTTGGATAGATCGATTCCTAGATATTCAGTCTGACTCACACTCGTTACGTTTTTGGTGTGATGCTAACAATATTTCTAATTATGAAGATATGAATCAAAGCCTAATGAGCGTGATTGATTTAATCGATGAAATTTTGAATGAGCAATTGAATGTGATTCTTCATGATGATTGCTTCCAGCAATTAGAATCAAGTTGGCGTGGCGTACAGTATTTAGTTAATCAAAAAGAGAGCTTTGGTTCGGAGCAAGAATCAAAAATCAAAATATTGTCATGCAGTTGGGAAGAGTTGAGGCGAGACAGTCAGCGCGCTATAGAATTTGATCAAAGTAGTCTCTTCAAACTCATTTATCAAAATGAATTTTCTACTCCCGGTGGAGAACCATTTGGGTTGATTGTTGGAGACTATTGCATTTCACATCAAGCAGGAACGAATAAGCTTGATAGAGACATGACGTTAATCCGGAAGATTGCTCAAACTGCAGCCGCTGCGTTTTGTCCATTTTTAGTTTCTGCTACGCCGAGTTTGTTTGGTGTCGACACGTTTGCCGAGTTGGCAACGATTTTAGATGTGCAAGCCCAATTCGACCAATTGGAATATGAGAACTGGCGCGCAGTAAGGGCAAGTGAAGATGCCAAATTTGTTGCTGTTACCGTACCTTATGTTTTGATGAGGCAGCCATATAAGTATGATGGAAGTCGATTGGAAGCTTTCGCGTTTAAAGAGAAAGTGAGTGATTCAGAAAGTGATTTTCTTTGGGGAAGTGCTTCTTTTTGTTTCGCCGCCACGGTTTTAAGAGCTTATAGCGAATCAGGGTGGTTTGCTCATATTAGAGGGCTTAAAGCGGGAAGTTATGGGCAAGGTGTCATTGTGCCTCCTGTAAATAGTCAAACTCAATTTCCGGGAAAAGCCAAACGATATCGTTCTCCGGTAAATTATCAGGTTTCTGAGTCGAGAGAGTTGGCACTATCGGATTGTGGTTTTATACCATTGTCACCCGTCTCAGACAGCCCACTTATTGCGTTTACTTCGAACTCATCGTTGCATAAACCAAAGTTGTTCGAAGAAAAAGGAATCACGGTCAACTCGCGACTTTCCTCAATGCTGCAATACACCCTTTGTGTTGCGCGTATTGCTCATTACATAAAAGTTATGGGAAGAGACAAAGTCGGGAGTTACCAAAATGCAGTGTCAATTGAAAGCGATTTTCAACGTTGGCTGCATCAATACACAACAGCGTCAGATGAAGCTTCAGATGAACTAAGGGCTAAGTATCCCCTCAACGAGGCTCGAATCCAAGTAAAAGAAAAACAAGGTAGTCCCGGACACTACTACTCAATATTACATTTAAGACCTCATTTTCAACTTGATCAAATGGTCTCAAGTGTTCGGTTAATAACAGAGCTCTCTCCAGATAAAGCGTTTTAAATAAGGAAAGTCACATGTCAGATTGGCAGCAACTACTACGTCAAGCAAAGTTACAAGAAACGATCGATTCTGTAATTCAGTCTATTAAATCAAATCCAAAAGATGCAGCTCTTCGTAGCTATTTCATTGAACTTTTGTGTATCGATGGGCAGTTAGAGCGAGCAGATGAGCAGTTAATGCAAGCAATAAAGTTGTTCCCTGAGTTTTTGGCTGGCGCTAGCCAAATTAGACATCTGGTTAAAGCCGCTCAGGCGCGAGTGGACTTTTTCCAAGGCGGAGCAACGGCGAACTTCCTTGGCTCTAATGAAGAGCAATATACAAAGCTGACTGAATTGAATTTAGCGATACATGAGCAAAGAGAACAAGATGTTGAGTCAATTAGTCATGCGTTAGAAGAGTTACGACCTGATACCCCTTTGTTAATCAATGGTACGCAATATGAAGATGTACGTGATATCGATGACTCTTTAAACGGTTTTATTGAATTATTCAGTTCAACGGGCAACTACTATCTGGCGCCGTTAGATCAATTGGTATACCTCAATATCAAACCGGCAACCAATCTTTTAGAGACGGTTTGGCGTCCTGTAGAGTTTGAAATTAAGGGCGTAATTGAAGGCGAAGCTCACATTCCACTTACCTATTCTCGAAGTGAAACAGACGGTAATAAACTTGGAAAAGAAACCGATTGGAAACCAGTATCAGGGGAAGCCGTATTCGCGGGGTTAGGACAAAAAGTATGGTTAGCAGGAGAAGGAGCGTTGCCGTTAGCTACGGTTACCTCTATTGAATCCGCGCCGCAAACCGCCGAAGCGTAGTAAGCCATCATGGAAAAGCGTGCTCACGTTAGTAGTGGTGTTTCTCTATTGGACAAGCTAATTGATCATGACCCTAGAAATACTGCTGATGTGCATTTCCCGCTTAACAATCAGCAGATTGTCCGTGGCTTAATTCGAGATGTGGAAGCGCTATTAAATACAAGACTAAGTTGGGTAAAAGTGGATAACTCTTTACCCGAACTTAGGCAGTCTCTGCTGACATATGGTTTGCCTGACTTTTCATCTATGCCATTTAGTAGCAAAGATGGACAGCAGCACCTCTGCAAAATTGTGAAAGATACACTGCTGGAATTTGAGCCAAGGTTTAAGGATGTCTCCGTGTCAATTATCAACGACAAAGATGATGTTGATCGAGTGTTACGTTTGCGAATAAGTGCAGTTTACGAGCTTGGTCAAAAACATCATGAACTGGTGCTAGATTCAGAAGTTGAACCAGTCAGTCTAGGAATTAAAGTGAGTGAAACAGCATGAGTGATGAGTTTCTCAAGTATTACAATCGCGAACTTGCTTATTTGCGTCACAAAGGTCAGGAATTTGGAAGCACTTATCCCAAAATTGCGGCAAGGCTTAAACTTAGTGAAGAACAAGTAGAGGACCCGCATGTAGCAAGGATTTTAGAAGGTTGCGCATTTCTGACTGCACAAATTAGGCAAAGCTTGGACAACAGTTTTCCTCAGTTAACAGAGGCTTTAATCGGGCAGCTGTTCCCCGATTTTCATGCCCCTATTCCTTCGATGAGCGTGATAAAAATAGACAGTGATGAATCGGCAACGTCAAAAGTTACCGTTGAACAAGGTGAGGCTGTCACACTTGAAGCACCCGGGTTTAAGTCTTGTCAGTTCAAAACATGTTACAAAACAGATGTATTGCCAATAAATATTAGTGAAGCATCGTTTGAAAATGCCCCTTTTCGTGGGCAGCTATTGGATATTGAGAAAGAAGCAAAATCGCTTTTAAAGCTCACGTTAAAAGGTGCGAGTAAAGAAATCGAATTGAGCCAATTGGATTTCGATTCATTGCGGCTTTTCTTTAACGGACAGCCACAAGTTTCTTATCGTCTACTGCAATTATTGCTGCAATCTTCGATTGGTATGGCAGTTGTAGTTGATGACGAAACAACGCGCCAGCTCACGCCAAGGCACGTTAGCCCTGTAGGATATACCGATGAATTTTCGGTCGTTCCTTATAGTAAGCGTAGTTTTGTTGGAAGCCGGCTGTTGGTTGAATATTTCTTGTTTCCTGAGAAGTTTCTTTTCTCGGATCTCGTTAGCCTCGATCCAGTTTGGTTTGGTAGGAATGATGAAGCTGAGATTTGGATTTACTTCGATCAGAGCTGTGATTGGTTAGAAAAGCAAGTCACAAAAGATAGTGTCTTACTAGGCTGTACACCCGTCATCAATATGTTCAGTCATGCTATGGAGCCGACAAGAGTGGTTGCGTCGGAATACGAATTTCCGTTGCACCCTGAGCATTTAGAACCTGATACGACAGAAGTAGTCAGTATTCAAGAAATTGGTGTGCGAAGTTGGCAAATGAAATACCAAAGCCTTCCACCATTTTATGCCGGAGAGCATACAAACTATCTTTCTGAGCATGAGATTTTTTGGACCATGCGAAGAGAAGACAAAAGCTGGGCGGGAGGTTTTGATGAACCCGGGCGTGATGTCTACGTTTCATTTATAGATAAAGATCATAAAATTTTCGCGCCTGAAGGAAGCGACAATTGGGTCATGTCGGCACAGGCTTGGTGTTGTAACCGAAATCTTCCCAAAAAACTGCCTTTCGGCGGTGGTATGCCAAATGTAAATATGCCTGATGTCAAAGATAATTTTGACAGCTTACGATGTTTGGTTGCTCCGACGGAAACCATAAGACCTTCAATGGATTCAAGCTCACGGTGGCAATTCGCCAAGTTACTTACGTTGTCCCACTTTTCAGATGACGGCGGGCTACAAACGTTAAGAGAGACATTGAATTTGTACGCCTTCAAAGCGTCGCCAGAGTCTAAATCAATGATCGATTCTATTGTGTCGATGAAAGTCGAGCCAGCAACCGGACGGGTGAATCAAAAGGGTCGAGTGGGCTTTTGCCACGGGACTGAAATTACTCTCGAAGTTTCTGAAAGTGCGCAATCTAAAGAGCAAATATTCTTGTTGGGAAATGTTCTGTCGACTTACTTTGCTCAATTTGCAGAGATCAACACATTTACAAAACTACGTATTACCTTGAAAGGGTCGGGTGACGTATTTCATTGCTGGCCAGCGTTATGTGGCGAAAAGGTACTGCTATGAAGCGAGAAAACTTTATAGAGGCACTAGACAAGGAGCAGCTTTTTGAATCTCTGCACTTAATTGAGCAGTTTCTTTTGAAGTCTAATGCGAATTTAGGTACCGACCATTTACCAAGTCAAGAAACCATAGAACTGAAAGTTGCCCAACAGTTGGGATACGAAGTTGGTGAATTCACAACAGTGGAATCAAAGCGTAATCAAAGCTTAATCGTAATGACGAATCTGATCGGATTAACGGGTGAAAATGGTGTTTTACCCAAACATTATAGCGAATTGATTTTACAAAGGCTTAAGGATAACGATCCTACGTTACAAGACTTTTTAGACATCTTTAACCACCGAATTCTGTCTCTTTTCTATCGAACTTGGCAAAGCTTCCAACCTGCGGTACAGCACCGAAAAGTTTCTGTGAATGAGTTCTCATCATGGAATCAAGTATTGGAATCCTTGACAGGAGGCTTGGGTAACAGAGCAATTCATTGGGGGGGCTTATTTAGCCAGCCCGTGAAAAGTCGAGGATCTATCCAAGCATGCATGGAATCCCTTTCCGGTTGTGATGTGATTATTCGCGACTTTAAAGGGAAGTGGATGCATCTCACAGAATGTGAGCAAACGCGTTTGTGTTCTAGACGCCTACCTGAAGGGCAGTATTCAGAACTTGGACGCGGGGCGAGCCTTGGAAGAAAAGCATGGAATGTCAATGCAGGATTTATGGTTGAGTTTGTTGCTAAAGGGCAAGAACAGGTGCATGGCATGATGCCCAATGGCGAACGAATTCGTGAAATTAAGGCGTTGTGTAAAGACATACTTGGTAATACCGCTTCTGTTGAATGGAGCCTTACTGCTCAATACAAACACCTTCCTAAAATTCAACTCAAAAAGGGCGGTGGAAGGCTAGCATTGGGAAGTGTACTCGCACCGCACAAACGCTCAGAAAACGGCACCATCACAATTCGAATTTAAGCAATATCAGTTAGGCGATATATAAGGAAATATCAATGACATCTTTATCTCTAACCGCGTTAGTAGAGAGGCTTTCTAGTGATGCGAAATCTTCATTAGAACAAGCGGCAGCGTTAGCGAGCAGCCGAACTCATCATAGTATTGAAATGACACACTGGCTAATCTCGATACTTCAGCAGCAAGGCGCAACAATTCAGACTCTATCTGATCATTTCAATTTAAATGTATTCAAGTTAGAAGATGATATTCAAAAAAGCCTAGAAAAACTCAAAACAGGCTGCCAAACCGTACCAGGCTTATCTGCACATACGGTGACTATCTTAAAAAGTGCGTGGATGGCTTCAAGCATCGACTTCTCAGATGAACAAATCGATATTGTGCACCTAGTTTATGCTTTGTTAAATGACGATACGTTATTTGCGGTTTCATCTGCCTTTGGCAATGAGCTTGATAAAGTCACTCCAGAAGCGTTGCTTCAGTTTTGGAAAAGCGAAGAGCGAAGTGTTGCAGAAAAAGCACCGACGCAAAAAGCATCTACAAAATCTTTGGACCAATTTACCATTGACTTAACTGAGCAGGCAAAGAAGGGAGAGATTGACCCCGTTGTAGGCCGAGATAATGAAATCCGACTGATGATCGACATTTTACTAAGACGCCGTCAAAACAATCCGATCTTAACGGGTGAAGCCGGTGTTGGTAAAACTGCAGTTGTAGAAGGTCTTGCGCTCAAAGTTGTTCAAGGGGATGTTCCTCCTGCACTTCAAGGTGTTTCGATTAAGTCACTTGATTTGGCGCTACTTCAAGCTGGTGCAGGAATGAAAGGTGAGTTTGAGAATCGATTGAAATCGGTTGTTAAAGAAGTCAATGAATCACCGACGCCGATCATTATGTTCATCGATGAAGCTCATGGGTTAATAGGAAGTGGTGGGCAAGCAGGTCAAAGCGATGCCGCAAATATTCTTAAGCCAGCCTTGGCTAGAGGAGAATTGAGGACCATTGCCGCGACCACGTGGGCTGAATACAAAAAATATGTTGAGAAAGATGCTGCGTTAACCCGACGATTCCAAGTGGTTCAAGTGGATGAGCCTGCTCCTGAGCTCGCAGTAGAAATGCTACGTGGACTTGTACCTGTGATGGAAGAACACCACGGTGTACATATTACAAATGAAGCCTTAAAAGCGGCGGTTTATCTTTCCAATCGCTATATTAATGGACGCCAGCTGCCGGACAAAGCCGTTTCAGTTCTCGATACGGCGTGTTCAAGAGTAGCACTAAGCCAGTCTGCGACACCGGGACAGCTTGAGTCTCTTGAGAAAACATTAGAGCAAAAAACAGCACAAATCGCCCAACTCGAAAAGGAGCAGGCACTTGGTCATGCTCACTCCGAGGTTTTAGCTACATTAAACGAAGAAAGCGACACGCTAACAGACGAAATCGCAAAACTGAAAACGATTTGGGAAACAGAATCAAACTTGGTAGACGAATCCAAGCAATTGAAGCTCGAAGTGCTTCAAGAGAAAAAAGAAGGTGCACTGGAAAGATTGGTGGAAGTTGAAGCAACGCTCGCAGAAAACAAGATGCCAATGGTCTTTTCACACGTTAATGAAGCACTGGTTTCTGAGATAGTGTCTGACTGGACGGGAATCCCGCTAGGAAAACTTCAAAACGATGAGATCAATAGCCTTTTATCATTAAAAGACAAGTTGTGTGAACGTGTAGTGGGTCAAGATCATGCATTACATACGATGTCGGAAGTCATCAAAACCGCACGTGCCCAACTTAATGAAGAAACTAAACCAAATGGTATATTTTTTCTTACGGGACCAAGTGGCGTAGGTAAAACCGAATCCGCGCTAGCGATTGCTGAACAGGTTTATGGTAGTGAGGAAAATGTCACTGTCATCAACATGTCTGAGTTTAAAGAAGAACACAAAGTCTCATTACTATTGGGGTCACCTCCAGGGTATGTTGGTTATGGTGAAGGTGGCGTGCTCACGGAAGCTGTCAGGAGAAAGCCATATAGCGTTATTCTTTTAGATGAAATGGAAAAAGCTCATCCAGGTGTCCAAGATGTGTTTTATCAAGTCTTCGATAAAGGAACCATCAAAGACGGAGAGGGGCGTGACATTGATTTTAGAAACACCATTATCATCATGACGTCCAATGCTGGTACAGATACAACAATGGAGCTATTTCAGGACCCTGAATTAGCCCCCGACATTGACGGTCTAAAAACGGCACTACGAGACGATTTGTTGGAAAGCTTTAAACCTGCCTTCTTAGGTCGAGTTAATGTGATTCCATACATCCCACTTAACCGAGAAGTACTGCAAGGTATTGCTAGAATTCAATTGAATAAAATTGGAAAGCGGATTTCATCAAACTACAACGCAGAATTTGAGTATTCTGATGAGTTAATTTCCAGCTTAATTGACAACTGTAATGAAGAAGGTAGTGGCGCTAGAGCCATCCAAACCATTATTCAAAATAGCCTATTACCCAAAATATCTGATGAAGTTTTGAACGCAATTTCTAACGATAAAGCTATTAATAAAGTGGTGATATTAGGTGAAGTAAATACTATTTCTATAAATGTCGAATAAGCGAATTATCAATAGCAAATTTAATTGCGGTGCAATTCAAATTAAGTGTTTTTTTATTAATTTAAGCTATTAAATTGATTGAATATAAGTTATAAAAACGCGTATTCAATCAGTCGCAAATGACTAATTTATAATTAACAACCCTACACTGGTTTATTTAGTTTAGGGAAATTACTTGCTCATAAATATGAGTTGAATTTATCAATGCTATAGGAGATTAGCATGCAGGCAAATACATACCTTAAATACGCGGATATTAAAGGTGAAGCTACTGCAGAGCAGTACAAAGATCTGATCACTCTACTTTCTGTTGATTGGAGCGTAGGTCGTGAAATTACTTCTTACACAGGTACTGCTCAAGACCGTGAAGCAAGCTCTACTCGTTTGTATGACTTGACTATCACTAAACTGCAAGACCGCGCTTCTCCAGATCTATTCAAAGAAGCGACAATCGGTAAAGGTAAACCAGCTGTATTCCATATCACTAAGCAAGGTGAAAAAGTGGAAGAAATCATGAAGATCGAACTTACCGATGCAATGATTTCAAACTACGCTGTTTCTATTCAAGATGACCGTCCAGTTGAGACTATCACTATTTCTTACACAGAAATGATGATGACAGTTACTCCAACTGATGACAAGAACAACGTTGTTGCTCCTCTTGTTTACGGTTACAGCGGCGTTAAAGGTCAGCAAATGTAATTCATGTTGCGGGGCAGTTTTGTCCCGCACTTGTTTAACTCAGTAAGAAGTTTGTAATGAAAAAAGCGACACAAAGTAATAATTTCATAAAAATATCCACCGCATTTGGATATGACACAATAATTCTGAATAGCTTTCAATATTATGAAGGTCTTTCAGAACTTTTCTCACTACAAGCTTTAGCCTATTTCAACGGCACTCAAGGTGAACTAAGTCAAATAATTGGTAAGCCAGCTGTCATTCTTATGGATAATTCTATTGCGGTAACAGATACGCCTAGATATTTCCACGGTGTTGTTACAAGTGCTCGTATTTTAGGTAGCCGAGTATCAACAAGCAATGACGGTGAAAATTACAAAGACATAGAGTTGACCATTCAACCTAGATTGGCTCTCTGTTCTTATCGAAAAAACAATCGAATCTTCCAAAATAAAGATATTAAAGAGATTGTGTCTTTATTATTGGGAGAGCATGCTGTTGAGTTTAATTTAAAGCTCAGTAAGTCTTATTCAAAGTACACGTTTAAAGTTCAATATAATGAAACAGATCTCGATTTCATATTAAGACTTCTGGCGGAAGAGGGGATTGGTTTTAGCTTCCTTCATGAGGAATCTGGGCACAAGTTAGAGTTATTTGATGACTTGAGCTTTTACCAACCGAGTGTTGAAGCTGAAGTTATTCATACCACAGGAAGTTCAGAACAAGCTCATATATCTTCTTGGCAAGAAACACAAACTATTACGACTAAAGCAAGTTGTTTATCTGGCTTTGATATGCTCAAACCAAATAGCTTACCAAGCCACAATGTATTAATGAAGCCTGTGTCTTACACTCCACCCATGAGTGAATATTATGAGTACATGGGTGAAGAAGAAACTACTGATAAGTATGCGTTTCGAAATCAACATGTTCTTGAATCTTTACAAAGAGAAAGCCAGGTATTTTCTGGTAACTCAAGTTGCCGCACGTTTACTACAGGGCAAACATTTAAATTTGAAGATCACGAAGACAAAGCCTTTGTTGGCAAAGAGTTTGTTCTTTCTCATGTGTCCATAAACGCTTCTGTTTTTAATCAGACTGGCAGCCATGGCAACTCTGCACAAGGTGTTGAAATCCAATTCTATTGTATGGATGTCAAAAAGCTCTTTAGACCATCCCTTCCTCTTGGAAAGCCGAGAATTCAAGGTATTCAGACTGCGATCGTTACGGGACCTACCGAAGGCGATATTCATGTGGATAAACATGGTCGTATCAAGGTTCAGTTTCATTGGGATCGAGAAGGAAAGCGAGATGCACAAAGCTCTTGTTGGATCCGTGTTGCCCAGCAAAGTGCCGGAAACGGTTGGGGAAGTACATTTATTCCTCGTGTAGGGCAAGAGGTAATCGTTGAATTTATTAACGGAGATCCTGACCAACCTATTGTTATGGGAGCGCTTTATAACGGTGCTAATGCAACCCCATATGCGCTTCCAGATAAAAAAACGCAAAGTGGCATTAAGAGTCGAAGTGTGAAAGGTGGTGCGAGCGATTTCAATGAATTGAGGTTTGATGATAAGCCAGGAAAAGAGTTGGTTTACCTGCATTCACAAAAAGATTTCCAGTCTGTTGTTGAAGATAGTGCCGATATCTTGGTGGAAAAAGACAAAGTTGAAACGGTTAATAATAATGAAGCGCATAATGTAGGGAAAAACCTCAGTATCGATGTAGGAGAGGTATTGTCCCTGAGTGCAGGCAAGAATATTGAGATTAAAGTTGGAGGTGCATCGATAACGATGTCTAGCTCTGGCGAAATTAATATTAAAGGCAATCAAATCGCAATAAATGGCTCGGCTATTGATTTAAAAGCAGGGAAGATCGCTCTCAACTAGTTTAACGAGAGAGTGAGGGCTTCATTTTAATTGGAATACGAATGCCTTTTACGCTTAGACCAGCATCACTAAAAGCTGGTCACCAAAATTTAAACAGTGTTTTGATGAAAACATCGAAGTACGAAATGAATATGGAGAGTTCGCAGCATGTTTCGGGTCCTGCGAACC
Source organism: Vibrio penaeicida (assembly GCF_002933855.1). GTDB lineage: Bacteria > Pseudomonadota > Gammaproteobacteria > Enterobacterales > Vibrionaceae > Vibrio > Vibrio penaeicida_A. Next base: position 225,717 of record NZ_BFAQ01000013.1, on the reverse strand, counting down.
GAATGATCTTAAGTCAATCAGAAAGTTTAGTTTCTCGGCTTTGCGGTATTGTTAACAGGTGTCGCGCAGACTTGGAGAAGGTATCTGAACCTGCTCCTTGTCTTATTTTTTTGCCAGAAAAACAAACATCAGATGATTTCACTCCTTTGTATCAGGAACTGAAAAAGTACTTTTACCCATTAAGAAGTTCTATGCCTAAGCTGATTTATACGTATGGACGAGCTTCGTTTCTGATGTCATTGGCCAAACTCGATAAGTTGATTCAGCAGTACTCTGATTCAGGGGTTTGGTTATTGGGTATTGATTCGTCTTCGGCGTTTTGTACCCAAGATGAAGTAGCAGAGCCTGAAATCTCGATTAATGACAGTTTTTTCCTCATCAAAGCCGTTAGTTCAAAAGATGGTCTTGTTTTTGAGTGGGGACAAATTGATGCATCGACGTTGGACAAACAATCCGGCGATAGTATTCGTTTTCTCATGAGGGCTGGAGCAAAATCAGCTCGTTCTTCGTTTACAAAGATCTGCCTCCCGTTTGGTGCACCAGAGAGTGTCGTCGAAGAATGGAGTAACGAAATTCATCATATTCATAAATATGTGAACGAACAGAGCGATTATTCTTTCACTGAAACAGAAGTTGGTGATTTAGGGGCTAACAACGGTCTTTGGAAAATTCTCCAGCTAGAGCGTGAGCAAAGAACAAATCCGGTGGATGGCTTTCACTGTTTTCAACTTGACGTGTCTAACAACAAGTTTAGGGCGGCAGCAGCACTTACATGGCGTGTATAAAGAGCTAGCAATTAATGATTAAGGATAACTTCAGTAAATCGATTCGACGCGGATCGGAGCTTTATACCTTTTCCAACTCCAAGCAAGGAAAAGGGAAATTAAAGTCGTTCCAAGACGAGCGTGAAGCGATAAATTTTGCACATTTCTTGTTTGCAAAATCAGATTCACAGTCTTTGGCTTTGCTTAGTCAATTATCTACCTTTAGTGCGACTAATGCTTCAGCATCACTTAAGGTGTTTGAGCGTCAAAATGCCCAAATTCAAGCGCTAGCCAACTCATTGGCTAACGGAAAGCTGTTTTGCTTTGTCGAAGTGTCTACTCCTTCTATTTCTAGCCCAGTGCTTGAAGAAGTAGTATATGAAGAGGCTGAAGAAGAAAAAGCGCCTTCAGATGGAAAATCTGAAGAGGCACAAGAAAATGAAAGTGTTTCGTCCGACAGCGATACACCTGTGAGTGCTAAAGAGCACGAAACGGGCGGTGACCCAGTTTCAATGGTGACAGGTGAAGAGCTCTTATCTCTTGAGGACTTTACAAACCTAGAAGGTTTGAAATGGGTTCGCCATTACCGCTCCTCACTTTGTCAGCAAGACCAGGGAATGGGGCTTGGTTGGAGGCATAGTTATTGTTTTGACTTCTTAGAAATTAAGGATGAAGAAGAGAATGTAGAAAGCTGGCGCTTTGTCGATGATCTTGGCGATACCGTTGAGTTCGTACCTGTGGGCAAAGGGGCTATCAGTTACCAGATAAGAGCGGGTGCTTCTTGCTTACATCATGCGAATGGTTACAGAATTGTCACGCTGTCAGATGGAACGCAATACAAGTTCTTTCTATTGAGTGACGTATGGAAACTGATTCAAATACGGGATATTGCGCTTAAGCAAATAGACCTAAAATATTCTTCTAATGGAAGGCTGATTGAATTGCATTCAAACAGTGTTCTCGCTTTGTATTGTCAATACGATAAAGAAGGGCAGCTTATAGGTCTAAGATGTCCGAATACCGAAGATCTCATTGTAGAATATACTGTCGAAGAAGGGGAACTAACGTCCGCTAGCAATCAGTTTGGGCTAGTTGAAACATATACTTACCGTAATGATGCATTGCTTCTCACAAGAAAGCGCCCAAGTGGGTTCACTCATTACTTTGAATGGCAAGGTGATGGGGAAAATGCCAAGTGCATTCGAAACTACGGGGACAATAATACCTATGACTATCGTTTTTTCTTTGGCGATGGCGAATCCAGTTACACCGATACTTTAGGTAATCGCTGGCTTTTCAATCACGATAATAATGGCAAGTTGTTAAAGAAAACCAGCCCAGAAGGGCGTATTCAAGAATGGCAATATGATGAGTTAGGACGGCTCGCCAAAGAAATCCAACCTGATGGCACCTTCACTGAGCATTTTTACAACAAGTTTGGTCAGCTAGCAGTGAAGCGACGTAGCAGTGGTGCTGTTACCCAGTATCGTTACGATGAATCAGGCAGACCAGAAGCGATAGTTACGCCAGATGGGCAAACAAGTCGTCGCAAGTTCAATAGCCTTGGCCAGCTTGTTTCTAGTGTTAATGAAGTCCAAATTTCCAGCCAATATCACTATGACAAAAAAGGTCGCTTGATAGAGCGAACACAATCGAATGGCAACCGTGAGCGCTGGTGGTGGAACGAACAGAATCAACTTCAGGGCTTACAAACGAACGGCACATTAATTCGATACAGTCACAACCAATCTAATCAAATCAACGGGATGGCATACCCTGACGGGATGTTTGTCACTTTAGAACAGAATGACAAAGGTCAGTTAATTCGTCAACGTACCTTTCACGACTTTGATAAAAGCGTATGTCGTGAACATTCGTATTCTTACGATGATGCAGGACGTATTACATCTATTCAAACGCCAAGTGGTTTAACAGGGTTTGAATGGGGAGAGCTTTCTCAACCAGAAGGGTTAAACCGCAGTGATGGCAGTGGGCTGTACTTTCAATACGATGGAGAGCGCAACCTCAAATCCATTCATCGAAGTGATAACCTAGACTATCGCTTAGAGTTGTCACCGGATGGACTGTTAACTCAAACGCAAGGGTTTGATGGGATAAAGCAACACTACCAGTATGATGTTTCTGGTCGCATCAGTGAGTTACAATCCGGCAATCGAGCTGTAAAAATCACTTACAATGCCCACGGTGATATTGCTTCGCTCAAAGGGAAAACAGGGCATGTTTTCAATGAATGTCATTTTCAGCATAGCCATGGAGGTAAACTTCTTCATGCATCAAATGAATCGACGCGCCTAGCCTTTGAATACAATGAGCGAGGTCTCCCTACCGCTGACTGGCAATCGACTGCCTGTGTTAGGTATCAATACAACGATAAAGGGCTTTGTGAAGCGCTTGAGTTGCCGAGCGGCGAGTTTCTGCACTTTGGCTACGATGAATTTGGTCGCTTAACCACAATTGCCCGCAGCGCTCAAAGCCGAGATAAAGCGTTATCGCCAAACATCGAAATTCAATATGACCAGATGGGGCGGTTGGCTTCTCTCAATTATGGCGATAATCTCAACGAGACCAGAGCGTACGATGGCATCGGGCGGCTGAAATCTCAGGAGTGGGGCACTCGTAGCCGACAATACCGATACGATGTCGCTCATAATCTTGCTAGCTATGTTGACAATGAACTAGGGCATACCCATTTTCATTACGACAAGCTGACTCAACTGACCCGTGTTAAAACACCCGACGATGTCTATAAGTATCGATTCGATAGTTTTGGCAACCCTGTGGGCGATGACATCGTAGTGGAGCAAGACCGCATATTGGAATTCGAAGGTCTGCGTTATCACTACGACGACCAAGGAAATCAAGTAAAAGTCGCAGGTGGCGACCACTTGCAAAGACGTGAGTTTAACGCGCTGAATCAACTAGTGACCGTCAACCACAATGGGAAGCTTGCCCACTACGAATACGATGCGCTAGGTCGCCGAAGCAAAAAGACGACAGAAACGGGTGTCACTCAGTTTATCTGGCAAGGCAGCAAACTGATTGGCGAAGTCACCCAGAGCAGCTACCGTTGGTATCTTTATCAACCCAATAGCCACGCGCCGCTAATGCTGGTGATGGATGGACTATGCTACTTCTACCAAAACGACCACCTAGGCACCCCAATCCGAATGGTCGATTTAAATGGCAAAGTGGTATGGCAAGCCAACTACAATCCACAAGGGCAGGCATCCGTTGAGGTAGAAGAGGTCGCGAACCCAATCCGCTTCCAAGGACAATACTTCGATCAAGAATCTGGGCTGCATTACAACCTAGCTAGATACTACGACCCAGTCACAGGTCGCTTTATCCAACCCGACCCAATCGGATTACTTGGTGGAATTAACCATTACCAATATGCTCCCAACCCAGTGATGTGGATAGATCCATCAGGTTTGTGTTGCGAAGAGCCAGATGCTGCAGTAAAAGCCGGGGAAACGGATGCACAGCCAGAAAAACGAGTCGTGTATGCTATGGGGTCGGGTAACTTTACATCTGCGGCTAAAGTGAATGCACCGACATACCCATTACATCCTCAACCTATAGGTTCTAATGTTGGTGGGAAGTACGTTGAAGGTACTGCAGAATTATTGATATCAGGTGTTTATAACACTGGTGTGGATATAGTTGCTGGTCTAGCAGGTTTAGCGCCATTAGCAATCGGTGATTTAAACACTTCTGTAAACTGGATTGAAGGCATACAAGATACGTTAAGCTACACACCTAAGACTGATGGAGCTCAAATGATAGGTGAACACCTATCAGGTTATGTGCAGGCGTACGAGAGCACGATGGAAAGTGCAGGAGACGCAGTTTTAGACGCAACTGGCTCACCACTTGCAGCAACACTCACGCATAAATCAGTCGAGATTGTCGGGACGTTGGCAGGTGGTCGTACTGTAATGAAGGCTATCAAGAGTAAACCTAATAGTGAGCAAGTTGCTCAAAAATTAGAACAAGAAATCAATATAAAAACTAAGCATGTTGATTTACCAGATGATTTAATAAAGGACTCGCAGGGCATATATGGTTATATGCCTACCGAAAAATCTCAGTTTCATTCCAGCAACTGGTCAGTTGATTGGACAGATGCTAAACAGGTCTCCTCGGCAAGGCAAGTGCGTTTGGAATATCATGTTGGGCTTGATCAGAAGCAAAATTTTGTTCGATCTCTTCGTTCTGATGGAGTAAACGAAGGCGAGATAGCGAGACAACTAGTAGAAATGAGAAACCAAGATAGACTTTCTCATTATAAAACTGAAGAGGCTCTGGAGATGGTGTACGGACGTAATTTGACCAAATATGGTAACAAAACTGGTCCTACGTATGAATCTCAGCTTTCCAAATATGGTAGTCCAACAAAAGTAATTGATGCAGCATTGCGAACTAATGATACGATGGATATATTAACTGGAATTTCAAAAGTTAAGTAGGTGGATTATGATTCTATTAAAGCCGTTTGATGGCGGTAAAAAAGTATTTTTTGATGTAGGGGTTGGTGAAGTAATCCATGGCGTTGATGTGTCAGGGGACGTGAATGGAAACTTTCATTCTACAGGTTGTGATAACGCAGCAATATACCGTCTTAATGATACTCTTGTTTTACAGATCAATGATAAAAGGTGGGATTTTCCTTCTATCGGTATTAGATATTTCCATAAAGTAAAAGATAAAACTACTGTCTTTGAAATTAGCGAAGGTGATGTCTGCACGAAGATAGAATACGATTCATGGTGGTCAGCTATACCCGGATTTGAACCTATTGAACCTGAAATGGATGAAGATGAAGATTTTTACGGTTATTTATTCGCAGTTTGGAAGGATATATCTCTTCAAAAGGTTCTTGTTAACCGTTGGAGATAAGATGGATTTACGTGATTCATTTTAATTGCAGATAAAGCAGCTACTTGTCAATAACCAAGAATAAATAAAAGGGACAGGCAATTTAATAAAGATGACCCAAACAATCGCTAACGATCCACCTTCATATCCATATCTGTTTCAAAATCGGTGATTGATTAGGTAAAATCGAGGCGTTGCGCGCAAATTCGAGCATTTTTCGTACTTTTAAGGCACGCAACGTCATCAAATCGAGCTTTGAACGTGGATGAGTATATAGAAAGGTATTAGAGCATCTTGGTCTGATTACATCAATGAGCGGCAAATGGGCATGTTTAGACAATGTTGTAGTTGAGCGCTTTTTCGGTAGCTTGAAGTGGGTAATTTTGTTGAGATGATTAAGCGTCTTTAAGTTGTGCTATGTAAAGTTAGTTGGCCAGGTAATTCAAAAAGATAACCATAACAACCCACTTTCAAATTTGGTGGTCTATCTAGTGAGATCTTGACGTTTACATGCAAGATCGATCTTTTTGTGTCTTTAAGGCGAGATCCATCACCATAGCGAGCTTTGAGCAAGGTAAAGTGTTTTTATCGATTGTGGTTCGCCGTCAATTTGCTGATGGAACTACATGTTTAATCTCCTGTTTATTGCCAATTACATTCCCCTTTTCATGGAGCTTGCTAAATCAAACCTATCTTTTTGATTAACATTATTATCCGGAGCTCTTTTCGGATTTATTTTTAAGACAAATATAAGGGCTTGGTGAAGTCTAGAACGCATGAATAATTTCAAAGAACCTCTTAAAACAGTGTTAAAGAAATATTGCCACATTGATTGCTATGATCCGGAATTGATTAAAAGAGCTGAAGTCTCAGGGAAAGGTTTTCCTTATGATTTTGAGCTATTCAAGGAGCAGCTAAGAGAGGCTATTGATCAAAATCTGATTAGCCCCTCCGAGTATGAGCAACTTACTGAGGAAGATTTCGATTCCAGAGAAGACCTGAACGAATGGCTAGAAGAGCTATTGGATGATTTGAGTTAGTACAAGCAAAATTTGTTTAGAAAGCATAATATTTTGACTTACCAATTGGATACAATGGCTAGGGAAATAATGACGTGCACTTTTTTGAAGAAAAAACAACTTCATCATTAACCCGTATACTTAAGATCTGATAGGTGTTGGTAAAACCACAATTTATTGTAAAGGTGAATAAAATGAAAATTTTACGAGCCTTCAATAGTTATCATAGGCTTAACTAGCTTTCACAACTTTAGTAAAACAATTTGGCTCAAATAGTGAGTTATGAAAGAAGCTTTATTTGAATATTTTGAATGGTACATGGGCGCTGATTATAGTGAATTGCCAGAGTGCCCACTACTAGATGGTGCAGATGTTAATTTCTTTGAAGGCGAAAGCTCTGATGGATGGTACAAATGGCGACCCAAAGATAAAGTGGAAAAATACGAATTCTCTGAACTTGAGGATACTTATGATTTTACATTACACGAATCGATTAAAATATATTCAAACTCCTACTGGTTCTGCCAATTACTAGTTGATTTCAATGAACATTCATATGAGTTATTCCCAATTGTACCGGGTAATTATAAACCAATGCTGTCTGCTAGGTTTTCTGGATATTTTTCGGCTCATGGAAATGAAACAAGTTTTGTTCCAATTGGTTTCAGTACAAGTAGTTCATACCTCTTAATCGTCGAGAATAAAACAGGGAAACTATATATTGAATCTCTAAATGGCGAGCGAGAGCTGATCTGTAAAAACTTGGAGACGTTTCTAATCGAAGGAGAATAGTCCAGATTCAATGTTAGGAGCGTTCCAAAGATTTGTAGTGAGAATGATGGCCGAATTAGTTTCTTATGTGGACGCAATATCAGTCAGGATGATTGGAGATTCCAAAAAACAGTATTTTGATGCACCTAGTTGGGATGAGGTCTTCACACATCTTAAAAATATAGAAGAGGGAAAAGTTGAGTTTCTTTCTTTAATAGGGCCCGAAAATGAATCTACCCATATGGCTATTTTAGCGAAGCCGGGAAACTACCATGTCGGGATCTTTATCGATGAAGATGAAGAATATATATTTAAAGCCTCCGAAGTAAATGGTTCAAAGGTTGATATAGCTGGTGAGTATTGGCCCGATTTTCAAATTTGTAGGAATTGGAATGATTTAGTTTCCATTACAAAGGTATTTTTTGAAGAAGGTAAACCATCAGGCTTATACGATTGGATATATTACTGTGACGAAGACTAATATTTGAATTAGCACGTTTCTGCATTATCTTTTAACTATAAACTTATAGAGCTAAACAATAGAGTTAGTATCATAAATGCATAAGCCGAGCTTAAACATGTAATGGTCGAGTTACCTGAATAGGTCTAACACTTCATTGGAAATGTTAGACCTAACAAATACACAAAGTCGGTTACAGCACTTTACAAGCGAAGCCCTTTAGATAAAAACCTTCAGGGTAAGCAGTGTCGACAGGGTGATCGGCGGCTTGCTCGAACCGCTCAACAAACTTTACGCTTCGACCTGCGTCCACTGCGGCATCAGCGATGATTTTTTGGAACAAATCACTTTCCATCAAACCGGAACAAGAGTAGGTAAGTAAGGTACCGCCTGGGTTTAGGATTTGCATTGCAAGCATGTTGATGTCTTTATAGCCTCTGCATGCACCATTTAGTTGAGACTTAGATTCTGCAAACTTTGGTGGGTCCATAATGACGACATCAAATTTTGTACCTTGATCACGGTATTCGCGAAGCAGCTTGAATACATCGGCATTAAGGAAGACAGCACGCTTTTTCGATACATCAAAGCCATTGGCTTCTGCATTGAACTTGGCAGTATCTAACGCTGGTTGAGAAACATCAGCATTGATGACTCGCTTAGCGCCGCCTTTTAAGGCGTATAAACCAAATCCGCCCGTATAGGAGAAGCAGTTGAGAACTTCTTTGTCCTTTACGTATTTCATCGCTTGTAAACGACTGTCTCGCTGATCAAGATAAAAACCAGTCTTATGACCATTTACGATATCGACATTGATTTTTACACCATTCTCTTCGATGGTGACGAATTTCGGTGGTAAATCACCGTGCAAAACGCCAACCGTTTCCTCTAACCCTTCTTTCTTTCTTACAGATACATCTGAACGCTCGTAAACATTGTGATTCGGGAAGCAAGCAATAAGCGCGTTAACGATCGTGGCTTTGTTATGTTCCGCTCCAGCGCTTAAAAGCTGACACACGAGAAAGTTATCATACTTGTCTATAGTGATGCCCGGCAGCCCATCTGATTCAGCGGCGATTAAGCGATATCCGGTCAACCCATCTCTCGCAATGATGTCTTCTCTAAGAAGCTGGGCGTCGCGAATGCGTTTCTCAAAAAAAGATTGGTCTATCTTATCGGATTTATCGAAAGACCAAACACGCGCTCTGATTTGCGACTTCGGAGAAAATGCGGCTTTTGCTAGCCATTGACCTGAATGCGCAAATACGTCAACCGTTTCGCCCATTGCGGGCTCACCGGTTACCTTTTCAATGCCTCGTGAAAATATCCAAGGGTGTTTGCGACGAAGTGATTTCTCACGACCTTTAGTCAAATGTATAGCAGGAGTCATATACTAGCCTGATGTTCGAAGTTGGGTAGGGGCGGTATTTTCTGTCAGCATGGGGACAATTGCAAATGGATATCACGATGTTATTTCAGTTAATTGACTTTTTACTTTTCGATAAGGTGAAGGAAATGTGTAATAACGTTTGATGAGCATAAGAATCGGTAGAAAGGGCCACAGTCGCGACCCTTTGTTTGAACTTGATACTAAGAGAGTTTAAGCTTTTAGCCCGGTTAGCAAAGCTTCCATTTGATTGCTCTGATTTTTAAGACTTTCGATGTTGCCGTTAGCGGACTGAATCAAATGATTCACCTCGACAGATTGGCTACGGATGTCTTCAACACTTAATGCTATGTTATCTGCAACCACGCCTTGCTCTTCCGCTGCCGTGGCTATTTGAATACTGCATTCTGAAAGCTGTTCATTTTTAGCAGATAAGTTGCCAATTTCAACGTCTACTTCACTCATGAGACCTTGACCTTGTGAGGCGTTATCGACAGTTATTTCCATTAGCTTAGTGAGTGATGAGCTATTGCTTTGCAGTGATTCAATCATAGATTGGATTTCAATGGTGGCTTGTTGCGCTCGCCCTGCAAGGGTACGAACTTCGTCTGCAACAACGGCAAAACCTCGACCTTGTTCGCCAGCTCGAGCAGCTTCTATCGCTGCGTTGAGTGCCAACAGGTTAGTTTGCTCAGATATAGAGCCAATGGTCGCAACCACTTCATCAATTTGAGCAGCATTCGCATCTAACTCTGCGACAGCTTGGGCTGCAGACTGGATTTCGGTGCTCAAACTGGAAATAGACGTTAATGTATCTGCCACTTTACGTTGCCCGCCTTGGGCCACTGCTTTAGCTTCTTCTGTTTGGCTGCTAGATCCTTGCGCGAGTACCGCGACTTCTCTAATGGTTGTTGCCATTTCTTCAGAAGCGCTGGCAAGAGAGCTTAAATTTGCCTGTTGCTTAGATGAGATATTGTAGCTTGACGTTGATGATTGATTTAACTCGGAGCTGATCTGCTGCATTAATGCGACGGATTCCTGCATGGATAGCACCAGTTTTTGCTCTCGCTCCGACACCTTGTCGATATTTATTGCGATTACACTGAATTCATCTCTAACAGGGAAATAATTTAATCGATTAGTTAAATCTCCGTTGGATAGTGTGGTCAGCGCTTTGTTTGCCGAGAACATTGCTCCACCAATAAAGGTCATAATATAGTAGACGCTTAAGCCAACAAGAATAAGACAAGCCGCAATGGATGAAACTTGAGCAACTGACAATGAGGAAAGCAAGTTAGCTGAAGGTGATGCCGTGAGCGAGTATTGCCCATCTGAAGTCGTGACAGAGTTAATGCCTGATCCGAACTGTATGTTAGGGGACTGGGAAATAAGGGCGTGAATTTCTTTACTTTCTAGCTCAGACTTTTCAATAAGTGTTACGACCGTTCTGAGTTCTTGCGCAATCGTTTGCGTTGTGAGTTCATTGGCAGCGTAGTTTAAGATGGAGGAAATAATGATGATGGCTAGAGTAGGAAGAAGAAATAGAAGGTAAAACTTTTCCTGCAATTTCAGATGGATAAGGTATTTATCAATCCATCTAAATGGTATTTCTTTCATGATTTAAATAGTCCCTATTAACAACAAATAACAGATATTATTGACGGAATACACTATAACATCGAGCAATTTAAAGGAATATACGCATGTCTCAAAAGTCAGTTAAGTTTTGTGTGAAAGGATTAGTTCAAGGTGTGGGATTTCGATATCACACCGCCCACCAAGGGTTAAAGTTAGGTTTGTCAGGCTACGCAAAAAACCTAACTAATGGTGATGTTGAAGTCGTAGCGAGTGGAGAGATGAGTAGAATCAATGAATTAGCGTTGTGGTTAGAAAGTGGTCCTAAAACCTCCAACGTAAAATCAGTAGCAGCCAAAGATATAGACTTTGAGAATCACACGGGATTTGAAATATTGTAAGAAATAATTATAAGCACTTTGCAGGTTTAGGTAGACCCGCAAGCTTTGTCGCCTGCTTGGCTGGACCTTGGCGGAAAAGCTTAAAAAGGTACTTACTATTCCCTTTTTCTGGTCCATGTTCTTTTTCTATCGCTTTTACCAACATACGAACAGCAGGGGACGTATTGAATTCTTCATAGAATTTACGAACGAAACGAATGACTTCCCAGTGAGCTTCTGTTAGCTCAATTCCTTCAGCTTCAGCCAGCATAGGTACTAGATCTTCATCCCAATCTGTGTGATTACATAAATACCCTTGAGCGTCGGTCTCAATTGTTTTGCCTTGGTGTTCAATCATCGTCATCATTCTCTGAAGAAATTACGGTGGCGTAGATTATCTTAGTTAACACAAACTTTAAAGCACAAAAAAACCCGGTAGAAACCGGGTTTTCGATTAGTGCAATATGAAGAACTTAATCGTCGTTCATAATGCCTAGGATACTTAGCAAGCTGATGAAGATATTGTAGATAGACACATACAATGTCACGGTTGCTGAAATGTAGTTTGTCTCACCACCACGAATGATGCCTTGAGTTGTCATTAGTATCGCCATTGTGGAAAAAACAATAAACAAGCTGCTAAGTGCGAGGCTTAAGATTGGCGATTGGAAGAAGAAACTTGCAATCATGCCACCAATAAGGACGACGAATAGTGACAGCATCAAGCCGCCTAGCATCGAAAGGTCGCGTTTAGTTGTCATTGCATAAGCAGATGCACCAATAAAGGCCAACGCTGTACCACCAAGGGCAGTAACGATCGCCTCACCCATGCCTGCACCGATGTAGGCATTTAAGATTGGTCCAAGTGTGTAGCCCATAAAGCCTGTGAATAGGAAAGTAAACACCAAACCCATCGAGTTATTTTTGTTCTTTTCAGTTAAGAACAGAAGACCGTAAAAACCTACTAGGGTAATGATGATTCCTGGATGTGGAAGATTCATTGCCATTGACACGCCAGCAACGCCAGCAGACCAAAGTAGAGTAAGCGAAAGTAGGAAGTAGGTATTTCTCAATACCTTGTTGGTTTGGATCAGACTCTCGGTGTGGCGAGAATTTGATACTATTGGACCGTTCATAATGTTCCTCGTCGTATGACTAGTTATTTATAAGACATTTATGGCGCTTAAAGTTCCAAAAATCAAGGGCTGTAAGCAATCTATGTCTAAAAAATGGTACGAAAAATAAAGAGATATGTATTAAACCGTTTGTAACATATTGTTACTGTGCGGTTAGATACTTAGTATTTCATTGTTTGGAATTCTCTAAAAAGAGAAAGGTGGCAAAGCCACCTTTCAAAATCACATCAGATTTCAAGGCTAATCCAACTCAGTGGTGCAGTATTTGACTCAAGAAATTCTGTGTTCTGTCTGATTGTGGGTTTTCAAAGAAATCGACTGGGTTGTTTTCTTCGATGATTTCACCAGCATCCATAAAGATAACGCGATCAGCAACTTCTTTAGCAAAGCCCATCTCGTGTGTCACACACAGCATAGTCATCCCTTCACCCGCCAGTTCGACCATTACATCTAGTACTTCACGCACCATTTCAGGGTCGAGAGCGGATGTTGGTTCATCAAACAACATAACTTGAGGGCTCATACAAAGTGAGCGGGCTATGGCTACACGTTGCTGCTGACCACCAGAAAGTTGGCCCGGAAACTTATCAGCTTGATCAGGGATCTTAACGCGCTCCAAGTATTTCATTGCGATGGCTTCTGCTTCCTCTTTAGGCATTTTCTTTACCCAGATAGGAGCAAGCGTACAATTTTCCAAAACCGTTAGGTGAGGGAATAGGTTGAAATGCTGGAAGCACATACCAACTTCGCGACGAACCGCTTCGATGTTTTTCAAATCTTCTGTGAGTTCAGTGCCTGAAACAACGATTTGACCTTTTTGGTGCTCTTCTAAACGGTTAATACAACGGATCATCGTTGATTTACCCGAACCTGAAGGGCCACATATGACGATTTTTTCGCCTTTCTTCACGTTCAAATTGATGTTCTTTAGTACGTGAAATTCACCGTACCACTTGTTCATGTCCGTTAACTGGATCATGTAATCTTCTTGTTGCGTCATAATACGTCCTTGAACCTGTTAATTATCGTTTGTGACCGGTATGAAGTTTGTTCTCAAGCCATATCGAATACCTCGACATACCAAAGCAGAACACCCAGAACACTAACGCGACAAATACATAACTTTCAGTTGCAAAGCCCAACCACTCGGGGTCTGTGTTTGCAGCTTGACCAATACCGAGTACGTCAAACATACCAATAATTAGTACCAAACTGGTATCTTTAAATAGCCCTATGAAAGTATTAACAATCGATGGAATCGTAATTTTTAAGGCTTGCGGTAAAATGATTAAGCCCATTTTTTTCCAGTATGACAAGCCTAAAGCGTCTGCTGCTTCATACTGTCCTTTTGGAATAGCTTGTAAACCACCACGAATCACCTCTGCCATGTAAGCCGCACTAAACATGACTACACCGATAAGAGCGCGAAGCAGCTTATCTGTCTCTGAGCCTTCAGAAAGGAACAAAGGCAACATAACCGATGCCATGAACAGGACGGTAATCAATGGCACGCCACGCCAAACTTCGATATAGACAGTACACAGGCTGCGTATGATTGGCATCTCGGAGCGTCGACCCAGCGCGAGCGCAACCCCAATAGGGAGAGAGACAATAATACCGACGAGTGCGATGATTAGAGTTACAAGTAGACCACCCCATTTATGCGTGTCGACAACTTCTAAGCCAAAAACACCACCGTACAAAAGCCCTGCGGCTAAAAATGGGTAAATATTGACGAAGAATAGCCAAATCCACGTTCTTTTCGGTGTGCCTTCATAGGCTAGTAAACCAACAAAAATGGCAAGCGTTGCGAAGAACAGTTGCGGTCGCCATAACTCTTCAGCAGGGTAGAATCCGAACATGAACTGATCCCATCGTACACTGATGAATACCCAGCATGCTCCTTCTCTTGAACAATCTTCTCGTGTTGTACCTACCCAATCTGCAGATAGAAAACCCCAGTCAATAATGTTCCAAGTTGCCATCAATGTAATGTAACCAAGAATCAAAGTAACAACAGAGTTTACAGGACCATTGAATAGATTTTTTCTCATCCAGCCAACAATACCTACAGTATTAGCCGGTGGTGGGAGATCTGGTTGAAATTGATGTTGCGTCATACTATCTCTCCACCAATGCCACTTTGCGATTATAAATGTTCATCAGAGCAGATGTCACCAAACTTAAAGTGAGGTAAACACCCATTGTCATTGCGATAATTTCGATTGCTTGACCCGTTTGGTTCAATGTCGTTCCGGCAAACACAGATACAAGATCTGGATAACCTATTGCCATCGCAAGTGATGAGTTCTTAGTTAAGTTAAGGTATTGGCTAGTGAGTGGTGGGATGATGATTCGCAACGCTTGTGGAATCACAACCAATTTCAATGTCTTCGCACGAGGTAAGCCTAAGGCCATTGCTGCTTCTGTTTGCCCGTGGTTAACGGCATTAATACCAGATCGGACAATCTCTGCAATAAAGGATGCTGTGTAAACACTTAATGCAATCAATAATGCGGCTAACTCAGGAAGAATGGAGATACCTCCACGAAAATTGAATCCCTTAAGCTCAGGATAATTTGTGCTAATAGGCATGCCGGCAAGAAGGTAAGCGATAAATGGCAAACCAACAATCAAGCCAATGCTAATTAGCGCAACAGGTGTTTGCTGGCCAGTAAGTTTTTGTTTGTTGCCTGCCCAAATACTGATCACGACCGAAGCAATGACGGCGGCAATAAGTGCAACAAATATGATTCCACTCCCTTCCTCAAAAACGGGGCTTGGCAAATATAGCCCACGCACGTTAAGGAAAATAGATTCGCCTAAGCTAAGGCTTTGTCTTGGTGAAGGCAAAGCTTGTAACACCGCAAAGTACCAAAAGAAAATTTGCAGGAGTAGGGGAACGTTACGGAAAACTTCAATGTATACAGCCGCCATACGGCTGACTAACCAGTTGCTGGATAGCCTAGCTATACCAACAAAGAACCCAAGAAAAGTTGCTACAATTATCCCCAATACAGAAACCAATGCAGTATTGAGTAGACCGATAACAAAGGTTCTACCATAGGAAAAGGTTTCATCATACTCAATCAGAGTTAGGCCAATCCCAAAGCCTGCTTCTTGAGAAAGAAAGTCAAATCCAGTGGCAATGCCACGAGCGTCAAGATTGCTCAAAGCGTTGTTGACAATGGTGTATAAAAAACTCGCCAATGCTGCAACAGCAATAATCTGAAACACAATTGAACGAAACGTAGGATTATATAGAAGATTTGTGCTCTGTGCCGGTTTACCCGAGCCAGACACTTTTTTATCAGTAGGTTGCATACAGCTATAACCTCAAATCCATGTAGCTAAATCTAGGTAAGCGAAGGGCGGCATACACCGCCCTTTTTATTTGATTATACTAATCAATAGCTTATCGGATTGGTGGCGCGTACATGAAACCGCCAGCATTCCATAGTGCATTCACGCCACGAGAAATTTGTAGCGGAGAACCTGCACCTACAGTTCTTTCAAAGCTTTCACCGTAGTTACCGACTTGTTTGACAACTTGGTAGCCCCAATCGTCAGCCAAACCTAGACCTTTACCTTTAGGACCATCAACGCCAAGAATACGCTTGATGTTCGGATCCTTAGATTTCAGCATTTGGTCTGCATTTTTAGAGGAAATACCGTATTCTTCGGCATTGATCATGGTGTTAAGCGTCCACTTCGCGATGTTAAACCACACATCGTCCCCTTGACGCACTACAGGACCTAGTGGCTCTTTAGAAATGATTTCAGGAAGTACGACTGCAGACGCCGGATCTTTCAAGTTTAGGCGAAGTGCATATAAACCAGATTGGTCTGTAGTCAGTACGTCACAGCGACCTGAATCGAAACCCTTGGATGTTTGAGCTGCTGTATCAAATACAACTGGCTTATAGGACATGCCTTGGTTGCGGAAGTAGTCTGCAAGGTTTAACTCGGTAGTCGTACCTGATTGAACACAAACGGAAGCTCCGTCTAGCTCTTTCGCACTACTTAAACCTAGGTCTTTTTTAACCATGAAACCTTGACCATCGTAGTAGTTTACGCCGACAAAGTTCAGACCAAGTGCAGTATCACGATGCAGAGTCCAAGTTGTGTTACGAGATAGAACGTCGATTTCACCAGATTGAAGTGCGGTGAAACGCTCTTTTGCAGTCAGAGGAACATATTTAACTTTTGATTTATCACCTAAAACAGCAGCGGCAAGTGCTTGACAGTACTCTACGTCAATACCTTCCCATTCACCTTTTGAGTTAGGGTTAGAGAAACCTGGTAGACCAGTACTTACCCCGCACTGAAGGAAGCCTTTCGACTTCACTTTATCCAACGTACCATCTGCTGCAAAAGCAGAAGTTGCCATCATAGCGGTTGAAGCAGCGACTACTGAAGCAAGAATAGTGAGTTTCTTCGCCATTTGAATCCTTCCTGTATCATCCATGCAATACCAATCGAAATTGGTTTACGTTTAGTTGTGTTAGTATTTTGTGCTGTTATGAAAGAAGTACGGCACTCTATTCATACAGCTATTTATAAGCGTAGGAAAGGATCTGGGATTTCTCAAATTGTTAATTTAAAAGAATTTTTGAGTGCAATCACAGAACCGAACGTAATTAGAATGACGAAATGTAATACGAATGTAAATAGTGCAACGGCGCTACAAAATAGTGCTGCAGAGTTTTAAGTTCTGCAAAAGGTCACTATTTAGCCATTGATATTGCTATCAAAATAAATACCAGATGATATGTCTCACAATAGGAGGAAATTTGAATGATGATCTCTGGAGGTTTCTTAACCTGATGTCCCTAGTGCCCCCTTTTTGTTAGTATTACGGAAACAAGATAATTGCAACAAAGGAATAGGATGCGATATTTCCCGTTATTTTTTGACTTAAATCACAAGCCTGTATTGGTAATCGGAGGGGGAGAGGTTGCATCTAGAAAGGTTGACTCGCTGCTTCGGGCAGGAGCCGACGTTACAATTGTTTCCCCTAAAATAGAACCGTTTCTAGGAAAACTGGTAGAAGAAGAAAAATGCCATTGGGTTAAAGCTTTTTATAGCCCAGATATGATGCAGGATTACGTCCAAGTTTGGGCAACAACAGATAACCCCGAGTTGAACCACAAAGTCCATGCTGATGCCAAGAGTAAAGGTATTATGGTTAATGTTGTCGACGACCAACCATATTGTGATTTCATCACGCCTTCAATGATAAACCGTGGTCGTATTCAAATTGCGATTTCGAGCGGCGGCGCATCTCCCGTGTTGGTTCGAAATATTCGAGAAAAGCTTGAATCGATTCTTTCGCAGAATATTGGTCTTCTTGCCGAGTTTGCTTCATCAAAAAGAAACAGCATTAAAGAGATTCTCCCTTCAGTGGATGAAAGAAGAAAGTTTTGGGAAGCGTTCTTTTCTGACCCAAATATCGAATCTGTGCAGGACAGGGCTTATCTTGAAAATCTATATGAAGCGCGTTTGAAAGATACTGACTTTGAAAGTGGTTCACTCACTTGGCTCGAATTTAGCGATGACGTTGAGCTTATGTCAATCAAAGGCTTAAGGTTTATGCAAGAAGCTGAACTCGTGCTTGCCCACAAAGATTGTCCATTTGAATTTATTGATCTTTGCCGAAGAGACGCTGAGAGAGAGAGCTATAAAAGCTATGCAGAGTTGTCGGCAAGATTGTCCGACCCTAAAGTATCTCCTCAGAGAGTTGTTGTATTTTTCCCCAAGGGTGAGCAGCATAATCCAGAGCTTAAATTACTTGCTCAAAACCACCGAATTATTGAAGTTGCAGGTATTAACTAACCTGAACTTGGGACAACAAATTGTCCAATTCGGTAAAAGTGAGTAAATAAGAAAGGCTTCGCAATTGAAGCCTTTTATAATGTGCCTCGTTTAAAGCAATCAAACCCTAGCTAACCTATCGAAATTACGAAATATATCTCAATAGATTTATGAACATTAATCGCGGAAGTTCTCATACTGAAAAGGTTGACCCAATTCAGATTGCTTTAGTAAAGCTATAACAGATTGTAAGTCGTCTCGTTTTTTACCAGTAACGCGTACTTTTTCGCCTTGCACTGCGGCTTGAACTTTGAGCTTGGCATCCTTAATTGTTTTCACAACTTTCTTAGCCATTTCCTTATCAATACCTTGCTTGAACAGTACGACCTGGTTCCAGCTTTTTCCTGAGGCATCAGCTTTTTGGGAGTCCATGGAATTGACATCCACACCACGCTTAGTCAGGTTTCCGCGCAGGATATCCCTCATTTGCTT
Source organism: Vibrio penaeicida (assembly GCF_002933855.1). GTDB lineage: Bacteria > Pseudomonadota > Gammaproteobacteria > Enterobacterales > Vibrionaceae > Vibrio > Vibrio penaeicida_A. The sequence continues at coordinate 207,020 of NZ_BFAQ01000013.1, read as the reverse complement.
CAATTGAAACTCGGCTTCAGCATGGAGCTTTACAGTTTCGTCTTTAAATTCAAAGTTGGCTTCAACACCTCGAAAATCGAAGCGAGTTGAAAGCTCGCGATTGGCATTATCGACAGCGTTACGAAGTTCAACTGTGTCGACTTCAGAAATAATGTCAAAAGAAGGCATAAGAATTATCCTTTGTCTGATCGTGTTTTTATGGCTTCAGCCAGCATATCTAACATCTCGACTGTGTGCTCCCAGCTTAAACATGGGTCGGTGATCGACTGACCATAGGTAAGTGAAGTAATGTCGTTCATTGGCTGATTACCTTCAAGAATGAAACTTTCAGCCATAATTCCAGCAACGGAATCAGAACCAGAACGTATTTGCTGACAAATGTCTTCAGCTACCTCCAGCTGTTTGCGATGCTGTTTTTGGCAGTTAGCGTGGCTAAAATCAACAACAAGCTTTTGCGGTAAATCGAAACTGCTAAGTTGCACGCATGCTTCAGCAACGGAATCCGAATCGAAATTCGGTCCTTTGTCTCCACCTCTAAGAATAACGTGCCCGTAAGGGTTACCGGAAGTGCGATAAACCGTCATACGACCATTTTTGTCTGGAGAGTAAAAATAATGAGAAGCTTTGGATGCTCGAATGGCATCAATCGCTATCTTAACGTTACCGTTTGTGCCGTTTTTGAATCCGACAGGACAAGATAGTGCAGAAGCCATTTCGCGGTGAATTTGTGATTCAGTAGTTCGAGCGCCAATTGCGCCCCATGTAATAAGGTCTGCTATGTATTGACCTGTAATCATGTCAAGAAATTCTGTTGCTGTAGCCAAGCCTAGCTTGTTAATGTCTAGCAGCAATTTTCTTGCTTTATTTAAACCCGTTTCTAAAGCATAAGAACCATCAAGGTTGGGATCGGTTATCAAACCTTTCCAACCCACAACCGTACGAGGTTTCTCAAAGTAGGTGCGCATTACAATGAAAAGTTCATCTTTATACTTATCTTGAATGGCGCTTAGGCGTCTCGCGTAATCTAGCGCTGCCTCGGTATCATGAACTGAGCAAGGGCCAACAATTGCCAGTAGCCGGTTATCCTCACCCGCTAAAATGGCTTCAATTTGTCGACGAGACTGTTCGATTCGCTCGGCAACGTCATCCGTGAGAGGGTGAGCTTGAACCAGCTCTGCAGGAGTGGGCATTGGGCCCAGAGGCTGAGTTCTTAATTCGTCTGTCTTTAAGGGCATGTGCACGCCTGTAGTTATACTGCAAAACGGTTAAGATAACGGAAAATACATAGGGAATAAACACGCATTTATTCATATGAACAAAAACTTACCTTTCAATCCTAAATACCTTTGAAAATCGTCCTCAACTGTACATCGTTCTTGACATTGTGTTTGATTATTTTGACGTGATGGTATGGCAAGAGTTGATCTCATAGTAAGCGTAACAGTGTCACGTTTTTAGGTATAAAGCAGTTTTTGCGCGATCGCACTATTAACATTCATTACAACCCATTGACAATTCTCCTATTGTATTTTTAACTGGTCAGACTAGTTTTTTCTACGGGTTTCTCCAATGTTTTCTGCGATACAAAAAGCAAATTTTTACTTGAGCACGTTCGGATTTTTTAAGGTTCCGCTTATTTGGCTATGTAGACCCAAAATTCTTGTATTAAATGAGAAAACCGTTGAAGTTAGAATTCCGCTCAAGAAAAGAACAAAAAATCACCTCAATAGCATGTATTTTGGAGCGTTGGCGATAGGGGCTGACGTTGCTGGTGGATTTATGGCGATGGGTAAAGCACAAGAGCGAGGAGGAAAAGTGTCGCTAGCATTTAAAGGTGTGAAAGGAGAATTTCTGAAGCGACCAGAAGGCGACGTGCATTTCTTATGTCATGACGGAAATTTGATTGATGAAATGTTGGATGAAACTTTTCAAACGGGTAAGCGGGTGAACAAGTCGGTGACGATTACAGCCATTTGCCCAACCTTACATGCTGAGGAGCCAATGGCTGTATTTGAATTGGTACTATCTGTAAAAGCGGTTTGCTAGAGGTGATGCTTAGGGTTAAACATTTGTACCTATTATTACCTGTTCCAATAGGAACTTGCTCTCATGATATAACGTTCTCAGATAACAATTAGAGAGTGATCTGTTCTATATCTACAATTTTTGAACGGTTTAAAACAATTTTCCAGCGATAGTAATTCGACTCGCCATCATGGTTGTTTTCTTGAACGATTAGGTTCAATAAGTGGCGTTTCTCTACGGACTCTTTACTTACTTGACCTTCGTTGAGTTGATAGATCTTACTGGAACCTTTATCCATTAGCCTTGCGATTTGGCTTAAGCTGATGTTTAACGTTTCACGTGTTTGTTCATAACCACTCATAAATAACGTTGTCGTCATTTCTGTTTGGCTTCTGTAATGCAGAACTTTTTCTTCTCGCTGAGCAACGCGACGTTTTCGAATTTTTTGTACTCGATCTGGCAGTTTTGAATAGCTTGTGTAATCCATCCATTCAATTTTGTGACCCACCATTTTGTTGGTGCTAGGGTCATAGTAGCGGCCTCGCCATTTAGGTTTACCTTTGCGTATCCAACGCCAAAGGATATCCCTGAGATCGTCTTTGAAGATTTCCCGTAACGCGTAGATGAACGACATAATGATGATAAATGATGCAGTGATTTCACCTAATTGGTCACGCATCAAAATCGCTATAGTGGTTACAAAAATCATTACAATGCCCGTAGCGATACCTTTTACCGCTCTCATAACATTTTTACCCATCGAGCGGTTTTTCTTTTTAAGTACAATTGGGTATTCAATTAAGCGTCTGAGCAAGCGCATTTTGTTCGACATGCGGGTAATGTCGGTGCGGGCTTTTTTAGAGTTGTATCGGTTGAGCTCTCGGTGCGCGACTTCCTTTTCACACAGCGTGATCAGCCGTTCTTTAATGGCGGCATATTCTTTGCCTCGTGGCATATGGGCAACTAAAGAGAGAAAGTGCTGCTCGGTGTACCACGAAAGGTAGTTGTCGATATTGGCGTAATAACGTTTTTGAGTTTCGTCATAAGGTATAGAACGGCGTAAGCGCTTAAGGATATCGAGAGCAAGGCTAATAACTTCATCCACCTCATCCTCAGTGACACTGTCACGACTCTGATGATTTAATTCGTCAACAGCTTTATCTAGCGCGATAACATATTGGTAGGCATACAAGCTCAAACTGACACGATATTGGTTGTTCGATAGTTGCCCTCGTTTTGCTAATCGGCTGTGGACCAAAGGCAGGTGGGTTTGATCACTGTAATAAGCGCGTTTTTCACTAAGGGCCCCGTAGTAAAAGTCATTTTCTGACACCACATCCGAGCTCAGCCCTAATTCTCCTGGGGCGAAAAGGTACACGTCCAAATCCAACTTTTTAGAAGTGGGCATTACGTGTGTCACTTTAAGAGTTAGCGCATCTTGTTTCTCAACAGTAATCACTAAAAGATCCTTTCATTTTTATTGTTATAGCGTGAAAGCGTTTTCAAAGAGGTTGGTATAAAATATAAAGTCAGATATCAATAAGCAACCCGTGCGGCTTGCATCGTATTGAAAATGAAGAGTGATTTACAACAGCAATCATAGCAGAGTTAACGTATAATCTCTGCCAAATTTAAGATGAGTAACACCCTAACATGATTAAAATTGGTCAAACCAACACATTAGAAGTTGTTCGCAAAGCAGAGTTTGGACTATTTCTTGATGCGTCCGAATACGGAAGCGTACTTTTACCTAACAAGTATGTACCACAGGGTACAGACCTAGGCAGTAAAGTAGATGTCTTTCTGTATTTTGATTCTGATAATCAATTATGTGCGACAACTGAAACACCTATTGCACAAGTTGGTGAGTGGGGGTTGATGAAAATTGAAGGCGTAAACAGTACTGGTGCATTTGCAAGCTGGGGAATTGATAAGAAAGATTTGCTTATTCCTTTTAGTGAGCAACGTGCAAGGTTTCGTGTTGGTCAAGATGTGCTGGTTTTTGTTTATACCGATAAAGCATCGGGTCGTATTGTAGGAACAACCAAGTTTAATAAATGGCTTGATAACACGCCTGCAAATTACACAAAGAATCAGCAAGTTGACCTGATTATTGCTGAACGAAGCGAGTTAGGTTACAAAGCCATCGTTAACGGTGAGCATTGGGGCATGATTTTTAGCTCTGATGTATTTGGTAAGCTGTTTATCGGTAAGCGTTTGAAAGGTTATATCAAATCCGTTCGAGAAGATGGAAAAATCGATTTGTCACTTCAGAAGGTCGGTACGGCCAAGATGGATGATTTGAGTAGTAAGGTCCTTGATGTTTTAGAGAAAAAAGGCGGCTTTTTGCCTCTAAATGACAAGTCTACACCTGAAGCTATTTTTGCCGTTTTCCGTACCAGCAAGGGTACATTTAAGAAAACGATTGGTGGCTTGTATAAATTGGGCAAAATTACGATCGATAAAGAAGGCATTCGACTTAACTAAACCGCTCACGCTTTTAGCGTTTTAGTTAGGGGAATAGTGGGTTATTTGATTGTTAACTTTATGATTTGTTAGACATTAAACTTTTGGGTTAAATTTAGCTTATTAGTTTACTGCCGAAAAAGAGCCCAGAACGATTCCTGTTCTGGGCTAGGGGAATGGCTCTTGTAGAAAGAGCCTGCGCTAATTGCTTTTACTTAATCATAGTACACACAGGCTCAATTACCACCATATATAGTGGTTAGAACAGGTTTACGTCTCTAACTAGTTCTCTTGGAAGACCATTTTTTATTCTATTGCCTACCCATTTCCCAATTCCAATGACATCGTTATCAAGTTTGACGATAACTTCACCTTTACCAGATAAGTTTTCAGGTCTTACGTCTCTCCCCATATACCACTGACGTGCGTCTTCAGTACTTAAAGAAACACTTTGAGTTTCTTCTCCCGTAGAAAGTGCCATAACTGCTTCATGTTGCCAGCGATATCCTTTCTTGTGCGTCTCTGCCAGTTTTACTCCCATTCGACTAAAACGAATTTCACCAATCAAAGACTCTAATGCCGCAGGGAATAGCCACACTTCTTTGTTTCTTACCCAAAGCTGCGTTTGATCTGGTAGTGATATGCCTAAGGTTTCAACTAAGTGTTTCTCGATGTCCTTGGTTACTTTGGTCGAGACTTTTTCGAACGGAAATTTCCCTAAGCGTTTCTTAACTTGAGGTGCTTCCACCGAATGATGCTTACGCAGCCTTGCAACAAAGAAACCTTCGCTATCAAAAATTTGCGGGTAAACATGTAAGAAGCCTTCTTCAGTAATGGCTGCATCTGCATTTTCAAACAAGTGTCCTAATGGTTCGAAATCGACAGCATCACCAAATGTATCTTTAAGGTGATGACAGACTTGTTGGTTTTCTTCCAAGTTAAGGGTACAAGTGGAGTAAACCAGCACACCACCGGGTTTTAATGCATGAAAAGCGCTCTCTATTAGGTCTTTTTGAGTAAGGGCAATATCCAACACTGATTCTTTGCTCCAGTTACTCATTGCGTCTGGATCTTTGCGCACAGCTCCTTCACCAGAGCAAGGTGCATCGAGCAGAATCGCATCAAATTTTTCTGGTAACCATCCACCAAAAACACGGCCGTCAAAATTCGTTAACGCAACATTTCGTACGCCACAACGTTGAATATTGGAATGAAGTACTTTGACTCGACTGGCCGAAAACTCGTTGGCGACAAGCGTGCCTCTGTTTTTAAGTGCGGCTGCGATTTGAGTCGTTTTAGATCCAGGTGCAGAGGCTACATCAAGAACCGTATTCAATTCGTCCACATCATTGTCTGTGAGTAATGCGGTGACTGGCATCATAGAGCTTGCTTCTTGTATGTAAAATAGCCCTGCCATATGCTCCGATGTATTCCCAAGTGGTACTGGGTCGGATTCGTCACGCTCTATCCAAAACCCCGTATCACACCAAGGGATAGGCGTGAGAGTCCATCCTTTAGACTTAGCTCTGCTTAAAAACGCTTCAACAGTAATTTTCAGAGTATTTACACGAATACTTCGACGCAACGGGCGTTTACATGCTGCTATGAATTCATCCATGTCCAAGTGAGAAGGCATAATTTCTTGGATCTGATCGATGAATGCGTCAGGGAGTTTGATATTAGAGTGCAAATTAGTATCTCTGAAGAAAATTTTGTTGCCAATTCTATCGCAAATCAAAAAAAATGCAGCTTAAACTGAAGCTGCATTTTGGAGATTAATAGTATTTCTATTTCGGAATTGGAGTGCGCCATTCTAGCCATTCTGGCTGAGCAATCTCATATAAGAAAAACGCTGATTTTTCCTTTGCTAACCCCTCTAAAGGGCTACTTTCTGGCGTTGCGAAAGCGATGCCGCCTCTAACGATACTGTCTACGGTTCCGGCTTTTATTTTCGCTCCTGTAATCCCGATAGAAACATCCACGCCAGACACATTCCAGAATACGGTGTTTTTTCTCACTAGGTGTTCAAACTGATTGTCTATTTGAATGGTTGTAATGATTCTGTCTGCAAATGCACCCAATGCAACATCAGTTACTCTGCCGACCTCCATATCACGATACAATAGTGGAGTTCCTACTGAAATAGAATTTCTTCGCTCACTTTGTAATTGAAATGCTTTACCTTGCAACTGACTGCTTTGCATGTGTAGTTTAAATGCAAACGCTCTTTTGTTTCCGGATGGCTCTACATCAATGTACTTACTGAGTAATGTTTCGATGTTCTTGACACCTTTCAAACCCAACTCGGGTTGAACCAACCAAAAATGTGTCCCATTCAGAGCGATATCTTTAACATACTCTGGCAAGATTCGAGCTTTAATCTCAACTTTTTCGTTTTTGAAATCCGGCGTAACAAGCGTGACTTCACCGACAGGTACACCTTGGTATTTAAGCTTCATTCCCTTAGCTACGCCATTTGCGCTCGCGCTGGTTAATGTAATTAGGCGTCCAAATTTTCTCGCATCTTCATAGTTACTGTACAACTTCCAATGTTGATTCAGTTTGTTTTCCACTCCAGGTAGCGAATCAAACGCTATGCCTCCCTGAATTAAGGTCTTAACAGGCGCTGCCGTAATATTGATACCACTCAGGTTCGCATTGACCTCAATACCAGAGCGATTCCAAAAAACAGTACTCTTATTCATCAGGTGTCTGTATTGGTTTTCAACCTTTAAGTGAAGCAAAACCCCACCATTTGTGAGCTTGAAATCGGAAACTTTACCAACTTGAAGGTTGCGATAGAGCAGTGGTGCTCCTTTTGAAACGGAAGGCAATGTTTGGCTGAATAGCGTTATGCTCTGAGACCCGCTTTGGTTGAACTCAGCCAGTTGCGCAAGTGATTGGCTCGCAAATAATGTGTATTGTGACCTGGCTTTCTTACTTCCTTGGCTAGTAAAGCTAATCGAGCCCGTTAATAAGCGCTTTGCAGGTGGAACAGAAACACTTAAACCGGAATCGGTTAATTCCGCTTTAGCGCTGCCATCAACGAAGAAACGGTTCCTGCTTTTAATCAGGTGCGCGTATTGACCGTCGATAAGAGCCGTCATCTGAACTTGGTCGTCTAAAAGGCTAATTTTGGTAATACTACCAACTTGAATACCTCGATAGAGTAGGTGAGTACCAAACTCCAACCCAAATGAATCATCTGAAATAAAGGTGATCTCTATAGACCCAGGGCTTTCAAGTGCCAATTCTGACTTTCTTATCGCGACAAATTCACGGGATTTTTCACCACCACCTGGAACCAACGTTAAGAAATTGCCAGTTACAAGATTGCCAATGTTTTCTACGCCAGTGAGTGACACTTCTGCCTCTTCAAGTAAAAAACGTGTTTCAGTTTTTAATGTATCGGCAAAGCTAGGCTGAATCGAGGCGTATGCGATAATTTTGGTGCGATCTAAAGAAAGCTGTACATCGGTAATCTGACCAATTTCAATGCCTCGATACACTATCGGTGCGCCATTGGTACTGACTTTATTGTCGTATGGCAGCTCAATCTGAATAGGAATCCCGCGGCCAGCGGTTTTGAGATCGGGATAGAGTTTGAACTCCGCACCCTCAATCAATGGCTGACCTTCGTCGGGGGAGTCTACTGCTATAGCGCCGCCAAGCATTGCACTTAAGCTTTCCACCTTGACATCAACACCGCCAAATCCAACATTAGCGCCAATTCCACTGACATTCCAAAAACGACTTTCGCTGGTTACTAGGTGAGTGTATTCGTCTTCAATGAAAGCGCGAATACTTACTGAGTTACCATCTTCATCTAACTGATAGCCGTATACTTCCCCAATTGGGATTTTTTTATAGACAATCTGAGAGCCGACGGAAATAGCGCCTAAATCCGATGAGTGCAAAACAATGTTCAATCCTTGATTTGCGAGAAGGTCGGTTGGGCTATTTTCAAGAGCCGTGAAAACTGGTTCGAAATCGTCGTCTTCAATATCACCAGTTCCGGGGTGTATCGCAATATAGTTACCAGAAACAAGAGCATCTAACCCTGAGATACCAGAAAGGCTTGCAGTGGGCTTGATGAGCCAAAATCGAGTTTGTCCGCTTAATAGCTTTGTGGCTTCTGGGTATATATCGGCTTCTACAAAGATGTTGTCTAGTTCCGGAGATAGTTTGATATCACGTACCATACCCACTTCCAAACCTTGATAACGAATGGTTGTTCTACCCGCAATTAAGCCTTGCGCATCAGAAAAGTAAATTTGAATCCTTTGCCCAGCCTCATTAACTGCCTTTACGACAAGCCACCCAGCCAAGCAGATTGTAATAATGGGTAAGAGCCAAAGAGGAGAGATACCGATGTCTCGCTTAACTCTCGGCGAATGGGCATTTTGATTATTGTCTAAATTACTCATTTACAGTCGCTTTCCGTTCAGGGACATCTTCATTGTCCCAAATTAGCCTAGGATCCAAGCTCTCCGTTGCTAGCATCGTGAGTATCACGACAATAGCAAACGCAACGGCTCCGTATCCTGGTGTAAAATCGAGAATTTGGCCTCTATCGACCAAAGTCATCATGATCGAAATAACGAATAAATCCATCATCGACCATTTTCCAATCCACTTGACAGCGAAGTAGATATTCATTCGCTGTCTTTTATGTATTTTTTGTTTGAACTGGATACTCAGAAGTATGTAACTGAGCCCCAGAATTTTAATAGCAGGCACAATAATCGACGCCACAAATATAATGAGTGCGATTCCAGGCATCCCAGTTTTAACTAACGATGCCACACCGGAGAAAATCGTATCTTCCAATCGCTTACCGTTTGTGAGCAGTATGGATATTGGGATCACATTCGCTGGTACAATAGCGATGGAAGCCGCGATCAGATACGCCCACGTTTTTTGAACAGAGAATGGTCGCCTATGGTGTAACGGGTTGTCGCAGCGATCGCAGCGTATTGAATCGGGTTGTGACAAATGGCAGCTGTGGCAATGAATCTCTTTTATAGGGTAGTTGAAGCTTGTTTCAGGTTCCCATGTTTCCCAGTAACGCCTTACGCTAACTCGTGAAATGAGCATGAGTGAAAAAAGCTGGAGGAGAATTAACCCTAATAGCCCCCAACCTACAAAAATGTCTGCGTAGTCCTGTAACTTAAAACAGGATATGCCGATGCTAATCAAGAAAACATCTAGCATCATCCAATGCTTAAGGTGTTGAATGTTCAGCAACGAATACTGTAGTGGTTTTAGCCAACGCTTTTTGAGTGAAAGGTGTGCCACCACCACCGACATACAGACAATAAACGGAGCAATGGATGCGCAGAATAAAACCAGCAACCCTAAGCCAATAAACCCTTCTTGCATTAACGTAAAGGTTCCATCCGTTAATGTGGCTGGAATCATTACTCCGAAGAGACGAATACTGATAAATGGGAAAAAATGCGAAGGGATAAAAAGTAGGAGGCAGGCGACAGCCAGAGCTAAGTCGCCATTGATTGAACGTTCGCCACCCCGATAAAGCTGTGTATTGCAGCGAGGGCAGTGCGCACTTTGACCTTTGGGGATAGCAAGCTTATCAACAGGCAATTCGCAATGTTGACAAAGACGGACTTGGCTCACGTTTTGGCTATGTTCAATCGTCATTCAACCACCAACGAACAGCGTTTTATTGGTTGTGTTTGTGACAATGTCACGCTCCAGTTTGAACACTACCATAAAGTGTTTGATAAAGCCCATCTTGTTGAACCAATTCAACATGTGTCCCCGCTTGTGTGACTTGCCCATCTTCTAAAACATAGATCAGATCGGCTTGTTTTACGGCAGAAAGTCTGTGCGCAACAATTAAGGTTGTTCGACCTGCAAGAAATCGATTCAGCGCTGTATGAAGAGCCGATTCTGTTGCGGTATCGAGTGCCGATGTTGCTTCGTCCAAGATAACAAATTTCGGATCGCTTAGTACCATTCGTGCTATGGCCAAGCGCTGCCTTTGTCCACCAGACAACCGAACACCTTGTCTGCCTATTTGCGTATCTAGCCCCTCGGTAAGCTGCTCGGTAACATCTTGTAGTTGAGCTACTTCGAGCGCTTTCCAAAGCTGGGTATCGCTATATTCTGTGCCTAACGTGAGATTATGCCTTAAGCTGTCATTAAAAAGTATAGGTTGTTGTAATACAACAGCAATATGTTTACGGATTAGCTCGAAGCCAATATCGTCAGTAGTATGCCCATTAAAGGTGATTTGCCCCGATTTTGCCCCATAAACGCCAATGAGAAGTTGTATAAGGGTAGATTTTCCGCCACCACTTGCACCAACAAGCGCCACTTTTTTACCATTAGGGATATGCAATGAAAGGTTATTGAGCACTGTTTTTTCGTCGTTATATGAAAAAGTGACGTTTTGAATGCCAACATCAACGCTTTCATTTAACGCAAACGGATCAACCTTTCCACCTGTTCTTGCTTCTTCTTCCAAGTTAAGCAAAGAGTTAATGCGCTTGAGCGCTGCTTTGGCGCTGTACCAGGAAAATTGGATGCCCAACAATTCTTGTACGGGGGTGAGCATGAACCACAAGTAACCAAATACTGCGAAGATTTGCCCAATGGTGAGATCACTGAATAGTACCATTAGCATTGCAACGGCTCTAAAGAGTTCAAACCCAAGTAGGAAAAGTAAAAAGGAAACACGCCCAGCGGCTTCTGATTGCCATGCGTATTTGTCTGCATCTACTCGGATGTCATTCGCTTGTTCTTTAAGTTGTTTAAGAAACACACTTTCTTTATTCGCTGCTCGTAACTGATAGATGCCATCTAATGTTTCGATAAGTCTGTTTTGGAATTTTTCAAAGGATTGGTTTTCACGCTTCTTTAGGTGTTTAACTTTACTGCCAAGCTTTCTCGAAAAATAAATGACAATTGGATTGACCAATAAAATAAACAACCCTAAACGCCAATCTAGCCAAAGCAATATTCCTGCTGTACCAACAACAGTAAGTAAGCTCACAACGAATTTACTTAGAGTGGAACCAATAAATTGGTCAATCGTCTCTATGTCGGTAATAAGGTGTGCATTGATACCACCACTGCCTCGTGTTTCATACTGAGCAATACTGATCCGACCTAGCTTATCGATCATGATTTCACGCATTTTGCACGTAATGGTTTTAGAAACTAAAGTGAACTGTCGACTCTGAAGGATATTAAGCGCCTGTGACATACAGCGCATGAGAATAATGAGTACAAGCGTTAGCCCAATATAACCAATAGGGGTCTGCCATGCTGAAGGTAAGAGCTGATTCATGGCATCCAGACCACTCGCGGGTTGGTTCATCAGTACTTCGTCAACCATTAGCGGCATAAGCAATGGAATTGGTACACTGATTAAAGTTGCGCCTATCGCGATTAAGTTAGCGACCATTAAGCGCTTTTTGTGTTTTTTTGCTTGTGTTAATAACCACGAACGGCTAATAGTGTGTTCACTCATAACGAATTTTTTACAAATGCCAAGTTTTCTTGTTGATGTGGCATTGTACGTACATCCTTAGGAAAAAGAAGAAAATGATTGAAAAGCAATACCAGACATTAACGAAGCAAGCACAAGCAATCATTGAAGGGGAGCCAGATTTGATTGCTAATTTATCTAACCTAAGTGCGCTTTTGAATATGGAGCTGAATAAGCTGAATTGGGTAGGCTTTTACTTAATGAAAGATAATGAGTTAGTTCTCGGTCCATTTCAAGGTAAGCCTGCTTGTGTAAGGATTCCGGTGGGGCGCGGAGTATGTGGAACAGCAGTAGCAACCGATACAGTTCAACGAATCGAAAACGTACAAGATTTCGAAGGGCATATTGCTTGTGATGCCGAGAGTAACTCAGAAATTGTCATCCCGTTTCGTATAAATGGAGAGATTGCGGGGGTACTCGATATTGATAGCCCTGAAATCGGTCGATTTAACCAAAATGATGAGAATGGTTTGACCTTCCTGATGAAGGAAGTTGAAAAGCTGCTCAATTCCCACGCGAACAACGATTAATTTACAACTTGGTTGTGGTTTTTCCTAAGCATGTCACTATAATAGCGAAAATATTTATATGAACGCTTTGCGGGTAAAGGCCGCAACAACCAGGAATCCTCATGGAAAACACTGAAAAGTTAAAAAACAGCAAAGAAGTCATTGCATATATTGCTGAATGTTTCCCTAAGTGCTTTACTTTAGAAGGTGAAGCTAAGCCATTAAAAATTGGTATCTTTCAAGATTTGGCAGATCGTCTGAGTGATGATCCAAAAGTAAGTAAAACTCAGTTACGTGCTGCATTGAGACAATATACGTCTTCTTGGCGTTACCTACATGGTGCAAAACCTGGCGCAATTCGTGTGGACTTAGATGGTAATGAAGCGGGTGCACTTGAAGAAGAGCACATCGAACATGCCAAAACTGCACTAGCGGAAAGCAAGGCGCGAGTTCAGGCTCGTCGTAAAGAAAAAGCTGAAAAAGCACGTGAAGAAGGTAAAGCAAAAGCTAAGGCGAATAAGCCTCAAGCTCGTAAATCGAAACCTAAAGCACAAAAACCTCAGAACAATAAAGCAGCTGCGCCTACGCGTCCGCTAAATGACGATGATATGATCATTGGCAATGCAGTGAACGTAAATATGGGTAAAGGGAATATGGCTGCTACAATTGTAGAAATTAACAAGGATGATGTGCGGGTGCAGCTTAATAACGGTCTGCAAATGGTCGTAAAAGCGGAGCACTTACGCGCTTAAAGGAGAAACTCCTACGCATGAAATGTCGTTCTAAATTGACTGTGATCGCTGCCAGCTTGTTGCTGGCAGCATCAGCTCAGGCTCTCGAAGCCAAACTTTCCAAAGCCGATTTGCCACTTCTAGCTCCTGAAGTTCAACATACCACAGCGAGCAAACGAGTGACTTCCCGATTAACTCGTTCGCATTATAAGCACTTCAATCTCAATGATGAATTCTCCCAAGCGATGTTTAATCGTTATGTGGAAATGCTGGACTACAACAAGAATATCTTCACCCAGAGTGATATTAATTCGTTTGTTGAATGGTCAGTTCAGCTTGATGATCAGCTGAAGTCTGGCAGCAACAAAATTGCCTTCAAACTCTATAACCTCGCAAATGAAAAACGCTTTGAGCGCTTTTCTTATGCCTTGACCCTGTTAGACGAAGAAATAAAATTCGACGTAGACGAGTCAATGATGGTTGATCGTTCTGATGCCGAATGGCCGAAAAGCCAAAGCGAAGTTAACGAACTATGGCGTAAGCGAGTTAAGTATGATGCTCTAAACTTAAAACTCACTGGCAAAGATTGGCCTGAAATTAAAGAAATGCTTGAAAAGCGTTATAACAACGCAATGAAACGTATTTCTCAGACTAAAAGTGAAGATGTTTTCCAGCTTTACATGAATGCTTTTGCTCGAGAAGTGGATCCTCACACCAGTTATCTTTCCCCGAGAAATGCGGAACAGTTTCAGTCTGAAATGAACTTGTCTCTAGAAGGGATAGGTGCGGTTCTTCAGATGACAGAAGACTATACCGTGATCCGCTCTTTGGTTGCTGGTGGTCCAGCGTCGAATAGTAAGCAATTGTCTGAAGGCGACCGAATTATTGGTGTTGCTCAAGATAAAGATGACATGGTTGATGTGATCGGATGGCGATTAGACGACGTTGTTCAGCTTATCAAGGGTCCTAAGGGTACTAAAGTTAGGTTGCACATTCTTCCTGAAGCGAAAGGCGCAAAAAGTTACGATGTAACAATTGTGCGAGACAAGATTCGCCTAGAAGACCGAGCGGTTAAGTCTGAGATACATGAGAAAGATGGAAAGAAAATTGGTGTACTTGAAGTCCCAAGTTTCTATGTTGGTCTTTCGAAAGATACAGATAAGCTGATCGCTGAATTGAAAGAGAAAGAGGTCGATGGAATTGTTGTCGATCTTCGAAACAACGGTGGCGGTGCTTTAACTGAAGCGACAGCGCTTTCAGGGTTGTTCATTAAGAGCGGTCCAATTGTTCAGGTTCGTGATAGCTATGGTCGAATCGAACAAAATAGCGATACAGGCAACCAGATCAGTTATGAAGGTCCAGTGACTGTTTTAGTGAACCGCTACAGCGCGTCAGCCTCAGAAATTTTTGCCGCAGCACTCCAAGATTATGGTCGTGCAGTTATTTTAGGTGAGAACTCATTTGGTAAGGGTACGGTTCAGCAACACAGAAGTTTGAACCACATATACGATTTGTTCGAAAAAGAGCTTGGATACGTACAATATACGATTCAAAAGTTCTATCGAATCAATGGTGGAAGTACTCAAAATAAAGGCGTAGTTCCGGATATTCCGTTTCCAACTGCAATTGATCCTGAAGAGACAGGTGAGAGCGTTGAAGATAACGCGTTACCTTGGGATCAAATCAAAAAAGCTGAATACAGCGAACTGGATGACCAATCTAAGCTTATTGCAAACTTAACAGCCCTTCACGATAAACGGATCACTAAAGATTTAGAGTTTTCATTTATCATTGAGGATATTGCTGAATATAAAGCAGAGAAAGAAGACAATTCAATTTCTTTGAATGAATCAGTGCGTAATAGCGATCAGGATAAGTCTGAAGACAAGCGATTGAGCCGTATCAATCAACGCCAAAAAGCTCAGGGAGAACCGGCTTTCAAAACTTTGGAAGATGTTCCAAAGGATTATGAAGCACCTGATGCTTATTTAGATGAAGCCATTGCAATAACGGTTGATATAGTAAGTAAATCAACCTCTTAAAATGAAAGCGAGCCGAGTGCTCGCTTTTTTAATGTTAAAAATTAATGTGATATAGATCTAAATTTTTGGGTGTATAGTCAATTCACTTCTAAGCTTAAAGAAAAGTGAGGTGGAAGTGATGAGATTATTACTATTAGTTTTTACCTGTTTTTTGTTTAGTTCGACCCATGCCGAGGTTAAGCAAAAAGCTGAGTTAACGCAATTTAACCACCCGTTCCTTTTAGGGGACTGGTACTTGTTTAATCCGGATCCGGACAGCACATCTGAAGACTTCCTAGCGATAAGGCTCACTTTAGAGTCAGATTACGTATTCACCATCGAAATTCAAAAGAAAGATCATTCCGTGGACTATTGGCAAGGAAGCTATGAAGCTGATGAGTCAACTTTGGTGCTTGGTATGAATACAGAAACGCCTCAGGTTTACCACTATAACAACAACCACAACCAGCTTAATTTGAATGGGGTGATCTTTCAAAAAGCTCTACCCACAGCTTTAGTCGGCAGCTGGACTAGTGAGACACTCGCTGGCGACGACATATTGGCAAGCGACGTTAGCCAGATGGATTTGGTACTTCAAGCCGACTTCGTGTTCTCTTTCCGAGTCGTTTCCGGCAACGGCAATGAAGCGACGCATGAAGGTATCTATATCATAGAAGGGGATCATCTCGTACTCATGTACAGTGATGGAGAGCAAGATTCTCGATACACTTTGATCGATAATCAGCTCACTCTAGATAGCCAAACATCTGATATGTACGCGGTGCTCAACCGTGTGGAGTAATGACTAGATCAAGGACCCCTTTATCTATCAGAACCGGAATAGCATCGTATACTGTTCCGGTCTCATTTTCTGAGACTCATTATTTTTTGTTATACCGTCAATTCACATTGCCGTATGATATTTTTGACGAAGTACAAGCTATTGTTCGCTATAATTTCAGTCAAATAATCTGAAACCTTTCCAAGTTAGCTCATTTCTCATGTTCAGAAGAAAATCTCATTTTCTGCTCGTGATCAATTGGCTATATTAGGTAAACGCAACTGGCAGATATATAAAAGGAAATTTCAATATGGCTCAAAGCCCTCAAGCAAAATATCGCAAAGATTATCAGTCTCCTGACTTTACTATCACTCACGTAGACCTGACTTTCGATTTGCACGACACAGCGAGTGTTATAACGGCTGTATCAACAGTGAAAAAACTAGAAGAGAGTACAAAGCTGTTTCTTGATGGTGATGAGTTAACTTTGCTTGCTTTAAAAGTTGATGGAGAAGATTGGGTTGACTACCAAGAAGTGGAAGGTGGTCTTGAAATTAATGGTCTGACTAAAGATTTTGAGCTGACCATTCAAACAGAAGTTAACCCTTCAACCAACACGGCTTTGGAAGGTCTGTACAAATCGGGAGATGGCTTCTGCACTCAGTGTGAAGCAGAAGGCTTCCGTCGAATTACCTATTACATGGATCGTCCCGATGTGTTGGCCATTTTCACAACGACTGTTATCGCAGAAGAATCTAAGAATACCTTTCTTCTAAGTAACGGTAACCGTGTTGATGAGGGTAAGCTTGAAAACGGTCGACATTGGGCAAAATGGAATGACCCGCACCCGAAACCAGCTTACCTATTTGCCGTTGTTGCAGGTGATTTTGATGTTCTTCGAGATAAATACGTAACGGTTTCAGGTCGTGAAGTCGATCTAGAAATTTATGTCGACAGAGGAAACCTAGACCGCGCGCCGTTCGCAATGACCTCATTGATTAATTCAATGAAATGGGACGAAGAGCGATTTGGACTTGAATACGATCTCGATATTTACATGATCGTTGCTGTTGATTTTTTCAATATGGGCGCGATGGAAAACAAAGGGCTCAACGTATTCAACTCAAAATACGTGCTAGCAAACAATGAAACTGCAACTGATGATGATTACTTAGGTATTGAAGCGGTTATCGGACACGAATACTTCCACAACTGGACGGGTAACCGCGTTACTTGCCGTGATTGGTTCCAACTTAGTTTGAAAGAAGGTCTAACGGTTTTCCGCGATCAAGAATTCTCGTCGGATTTAGGCTCTCGTGCCGTAAATCGAATTAACAACGTTAGAGTTATCCGTGGTCCGCAATTTGCTGAAGACGCGAGCCCAATGTCTCATCCAATTCGTCCGGAAAAAGTGATAGAAATGAATAATTTCTACACGCTAACGGTATACGAAAAGGGGAGTGAAGTTATTCGAATGATGCACACACTCCTTGGTGAAGAAAAATTTCAACAAGGTGTGAAGCTCTATTTTGAACGCCATGATGGTACCGCGGCGACTTGTGAAGACTTTGTGTCTGCAATGGAAGACGCTTCTGGTGTCGATTTGAAACATTTCCGTTTGTGGTACAGCCAGTCTGGTACACCAACGGTTGAAGCAACCACTGAATTTAATCAAGCCGCAAACACATTTTCGCTAACATTGAAGCAGCAAACGCCTGCAACATTGGAGCAATCAGAAAAGCAAGCATTGCACATTCCGTTTGATATTGAGCTGTATGCGCAGGACGGAAGTGTTATTGAGTTACGCTGTAACTCTAAAGAGATCAGCAATGTTCTTGATTTCACTCAAGATGAGCAAACCTTTGTTTTCGAAAATGTAACTGAACGTCCAGTCATTTCAATGCTGCGTGAGTTTTCAGCACCCGTTAAGTTGAACTATGAATATTCAGATGAAGATTTGAAGTTTTTAATGGTTAACGCCAAAAATGATTTTGCGCGATGGGATGCAGGGCAATTGCTTCTTGCCAAGTACATTAAGTTAAACATTACACGTAAACAAAACGGAGAAAGTTTCGAGCTTCCTGAAGATGTGATTGATGCATTCAGAGGAGTGTTGCTTGATGCTAGCTTAGAACCAGCATTTATTGCCGAAGCTTTAAAAGTTCCAGGTGAAGCGGAAATAGCAGGATGGTTTAAGCCAGCAGATGTCGATGCAATTCGTTTTGTTAGAGAGTCGATCCGTAAAGCATTTGCTTTTGGGTTAGTGGATGAATTAAGTGCTACGTTCCACAGTAACAAGCAAGCTGAGTACGTTGTAGAGCACGATGCCATTGGTAAGCGATCTCTAAGGAATGTATGCTTGTCCTACTTGGCATTGACTGACCAAGGCGATGATATTGTAAAAGTTGTGTATCGAGAAGCGAACAACATGACTGACACTATGGCGGCATTAACTGCGGCAAACGCAGCACAATTACCGTGTCGTTCGGAGTTGATGGCAAGCTTCAGCGACAAATGGAGCCATGATGGTTTGGTTATGGATAAGTGGTTTGCGCTTCAAGGCACTAATCCAGCAAACAATGTACTCGATACCATTCGTGAAACGATGTCTCACGCTGCCTTTGATCTTAAGAATCCAAACCGTACTCGTAACTTAATTGGTACTTTCTTTGGTGGAAACCCAGTAAATTTCCACAACAAAGATGGCAGTGGCTATGCATTTGCTGGCGAGATTTTGACCCAAATGAATGAAAGCAACCCGCAAGTTGCCTCGCGACTGATAGATCCTCTTCTTAAATACAGAAATTATGATGAAGAACGCCAGGCGATGATGCGTAAAGAGTTGGAAAAATTGTCCAATCTCGACAATCTGGCCAAAGATCTCTATGAAAAAGTAACAAAAGCGTTAGAATCTTAAATAAGACTGACTAGCGAATGAATATAAGTGGCAGTTTTTACTGCTACTTTTGTTATCCATGAATCAATATTACTTCTCTCTTAATATTACCTATCAAGAATTTCTCAGCCACTACTCAGGAGCGGCAAGCTCCGTAATTGTCTTCACTGACCAAGGTTTAAAAATTCAATTACCTGCATCTCGTTTCAGACCCTTTCTTAGTCAAATTGGTGTAAAAGGGCGCTTTAGGCTAACAACTGACCAGAATAATAAACTTCTAAAGTTGGAAGTTCTGTGAACTTGTGAGTTTTCAGATGTTTAAATAGGTACCTTAATCACAGATTCAAACTTTTTTCATGATCCTACCCGCAATTCATTTAACCTTTTATCAATATTGCTTTTACAATATAGATAGCCTGTTTTTCTAGTCAGGCTAAGGCATTACCAAGTTGCATTAAGCAACACCCTACAAAAATTCTAAGATTGGAGCGTTAATATGGCCGCGCGAGAAAACGTTGTGCCGGTTCTTCTTGAAAAAGTGTACAAACTGATTCAAGACAAACTCGAGCTTGCCCACCAACCTTTAGTAACAAAACTTGCTCAGCACTTGTTTAGCACGATTGGTCAGGAAGACCTAGTACAGAGAAACGAGTCAGATCTCTATGGTGCAGTTGTCAGCTTGTGGCATCACATCAGCGAGAAGCAACCTAAAGAAATTTCGGTAAGAGTATTTAACCCTACGGTAAGCCGACATGGATGGAAGTCTACCCACACGATCGTTGAAATCGTGGTACCTGATAGCCCATTCCTTGTGGACTCGGTAAAAATGGCGCTTGCGCGTCTAGATCTATCTAGCCACTTAATGCTCCATGGTCCTACGCGAATCGCCCGCGACAAAAATAATAAAATCACAGGCGTAAACGAAAAATCTGGCGACGACCTATCGCTTTTCCATATAGAAGTCGACATGCTGGCAGACAAAACCAAAATGTCTGATTTGAAAAGCGAGCTTGTATCGATTTTGACGGATACAGGTCTGGTTGTTTCTGATTGGAAGCCGATGGCAGCCAAGCTAAAACAAGTGATCAAAGAAATTGAAGATCAACGTGTATCTCTTCCTGTTGAAAAAGAGCGTGTTGATGAAACCATTGCGTTTCTCAAGTGGTTAGGTAATCACAACTTCACCTTTATGGGCTACAAAGAATACGACTTAGTTGCTGTTGAAGGGGATCACGAGCTTCGTCCGACAGAAGAAACCGGTTTAGGTATTCTTTCAGTTGGTAGCCGTGTTCGTAGTGTGAAACTTTCTGACCTTGCAGATTCTGCGCGCTTGGAAGCCAAAAAACCTTACTTGTTGATTGTGACCAAAGGCAATACCGCTTCACATATTCACCGCCCGGCTTATACCGACTACATCGGTATTAAGAAAATAGGTAAGAACGGCAAAGTGATTGGTGAACATAGATTCACAGGTCTTTACACTTCAGCCGTGTATAACCAGAGCGTTTCTAGCATTCCGCTGATTCGCGATAAAGCTAACCGAATTCTTGAGTCTAGTGGTTATATGAAAGGGGCGTACTCTTTCAAAGCCCTGCACAATATTTTAGAAAACTTCCCACGTGATGAGTTGCTTCAAGCGACAGAGCAAGAGCTACTTCAAGTTGGTTCTGGTGTTGTTCAAATGCAAGACCGAGACATGCTTCGTTTGTTCATTCGTAAAGACCCGTTTGGTCGTTTCTTCAGTTGCATGGTTTACGTAACCAAAGAGCGTTACAACACCCAGCTGCGTCGTCAAACTCAGCGCATACTCGGAGATTACCTCAATTCCGATCAAGAGGTAGAATTCACAACGTTCTTTTCGGAAAGCCCATTGGCGCGAACTCACTACATTGTCCATGTGAAAAACAACAACATTGATGTCGATGTTAAAGAAATAGAGCAAAACCTTATGGAAGTATCTTCGTCTTGGGATGACCGACTACAAGAAGCGATCATTGCTAACAACGGTGAAAGTACGGGTTTGCCTTTATCAAAAGAATATCTTCGCGCTTTCCCTCGTTCATATAAAGAAGCGATGTTACCAGGTTCTGCGGTTGCCGACATAGAACGATTAGAAGCACTTAAAGATGCTGAAGATCTGGGTATGCTTTTCTATCGCCCTCAAGAAGAGAGCCATGATTCCAAAGCCGTACATTTAAAACTGTACCATCGTGAGCAACCGATTCATCTTTCAGATGTACTCCCTATGTTGGAAAACTTGGGACTGCGTGTTATCGGTGAAGCGCCATACGAAGTTCGAAAATCCAACGGAGTAACGTATTGGATTCTTGATTTCTCAATGTTACTGGGTGCGAGCGTATCGGTTGATTTACGTGAAGCTCGAGATCGTTTCCAACAAGCTTTTGCCGATATTTGGTCGGGTAAGCTAGAGAGTGACGGGTTCAATAGGTTGGTTCTTGGCGCAGGTCTATCGGGGCGTGAAATCACGATACTTCGAAGCTATGCGAGATACATGCGTCAAGTCGGGTTCCCATTCAGTCAAAGTTATATTGAAGAAACGCTGTCGCATCACCCTGATATTGCAAAAGGGCTAGTCGATTTATTTGGTAAACGTTTTGATCCTAAATTTAAAGGTGCCAAAAAGAACCAAACAGAGCTGATCAACAAGATCAATGAGCAACTGGATGAAGTTGAAAGCCTTGATGATGATCGTATCATTCGTCGCTACACGGATATGATTCTTGCTACGCTTCGTACGAACTATTACCAGCTTGCACAAGATGGTCAGCCAAAACCGTGGTTGGCGTTGAAGCTAAAACCCACCGATATTCCGGAAATTCCTCAGCCTGTACCAGCGTTTGAGATTTTCGTTTATGCCCCTGACATTGAGGGTGTCCATTTACGTGGTGGTAAAGTAGCTCGTGGTGGTCTTCGTTGGTCAGACCGACAAGAAGATTTCCGTACAGAAATTTTGGGCTTGGTTAAAGCACAGCAGGTCAAGAACACGGTTATTGTTCCAGTCGGTGCGAAAGGCGGCTTTGTTTGTAAACGTCAACCAAACTTGACCACGCGTGACGAAATCTTTGCGGAAGGTCAGCGTTGTTACAAACAATTCATTCGCGCGTTGCTCGATGTATCCGACAATATTGTAGAAGGCAATGTTTCTCATCCTGAAAACGTAGTACGACATGATGAAGACGATGCGTATTTAGTCGTTGCTGCGGATAAGGGCACAGCTACATTCTCGGATCTTGCAAACTCAGTTGCTGATGAGTACAACTTCTGGCTTGGGGACGCATTCGCTTCTGGTGGTTCTAATGGTTACGACCACAAAGCAATGGGGATTACCGCAAAAGGCGGTTGGGAATCGGTAAAACGTCACTTCCGTGAAATGGGGGTGAACTGTCAAACCACAGACTTTACCTGTATTGCTGTTGGAGATATGGCGGGCGACGTATTTGGTAATGGTATGCTTCTTTCAAAGCATATTCGATTGCAAGCAGCGTTTAACCATTTACACATCTTTATCGATCCAACACCGGATTCGG
The DNA here is from genome assembly GCF_002933855.1 of Vibrio penaeicida. GTDB lineage: Bacteria > Pseudomonadota > Gammaproteobacteria > Enterobacterales > Vibrionaceae > Vibrio > Vibrio penaeicida_A. The sequence continues at coordinate 184,527 of NZ_BFAQ01000013.1, read as the reverse complement.
CTAAGAGCTGGAAAGAGCGCGATCGCTTGTTTAAATTACCACGCTCAAGCTGGGAAGATTATGACAAGAAGCTGATCTCAAAAGGTGGGGGTATTTTCTCCCGTCGTGCTAAGTCTATTGACTTGACGCCAGAGATCCAAAAAATGCTAGGTACTCGAAAAAGTTCAATGGCACCTAATGACTTGATCAAAGCGATCTTGCATATGGAAGTCGACTTGTTCTGGAATGGCGGTATCGGTACTTACGTTAAAGCTTCGACTGAAACACATACTGATGTTGGTGACCGAGCAAATGATGCGTTACGTATCGACGGTAAAGACATGAGAGCCAAAGTTGTAGGTGAAGGCGGTAACTTGGGTATGACCCAGTTGGGTCGTATCGAATACGCTTTGCGTGGCGGCCGAGTGAATACCGATTTTGTTGATAACGTTGGCGGTGTTGATTGTTCAGATAATGAAGTCAACATTAAGATCTTCCTAAACAGCTTAGTCGCTAATGGCGACCTTACTGTTAAACAAAGAAACCTTATCCTAGATAAGATGGAAGACGAAGTCAGCGAAATCGTATTGAAAGATGCTTATTGGCAGTCCGAATCCATTTCAGTAAGTGAACAACAAGGCTCTTCTTTGGTGAAAGAGCAAATCCGCTTTATTCACACGATGGAACGATCGGGGCATTTGGATCGTGCATTAGAATACATTCCTGATGACGAAACATTACTGGAGCGTGAAAAAATGGGGCAGGCATTGACCCGTCCTGAGCTTTCAGTGCTAGTCGCTTACGGTAAAATGGTTCTGAAAGAACAGCTGGTTAGTGATGACATTTCGAATGATGAGTTTCATGCACAACAACTGGTCAACTACTTCCCATCAGAGTTACGCCGTAACTATCTATCACAAATGGATACTCATCCTCTAAGAGCCGAAATTATTGCCACATGCCTTGCAAACCAAATGGTTAACGAGATGGGGTGTAATTTCGTAACTCGTATGCAAGAAGAGACGGGTGCGACTGTTGTTGATATCGCAAATGCTTATTCTGCTGCCCGCGAAATCTTCGAGCTGGGTGGAATTATGAAGCAAGTGAGAAGCTTGGATAATACAGCTACGACGATCGCTCAGTATGATCTTATGTACTCAATTCGTCGTATTTTACGTCGACTTAGCCGCTGGTTGTTGAGAAATCGTTCGAATAAGTCAACAGTAAATGAGCTTGTTGCTCTTTATCACGATGATGTTCAAGCGGTAATGAAAGATCTTGATAACTTATTGGTTAAAGACGAAGTTCAAGAGCATAACGATCTCGCCGATCTGTGGATCGAACAGGGTATCGAGCGTCCGGTTGCAAACTATGTCTCTCGATTGTCGAGCCTGTACTCGGCACTGGATATATCCTCAGTAGCCCGAGATGAAGGCAAATCTGTGAAAGAAGCGGCTAAGATGTACTTCACATTAGGTGATCGCCTGTCTTTGCATTGGTTCCTCAAACAAATCAATAATCAAGCGGTAGAAAACAACTGGCAAGCCCTTGCGAGAGCATCTTTCAGAGAGGATCTTGATTGGCAGCAGAGGCTACTTACCGCACAGGTTCTTCATTGCAACTGCAGTGAAGGGAAGGTGAACGTAAATAAAGCACTGGACGAGTGGATTGAGAATAATGGATCGTCTTTGGTTCGTTGGGAAAACATCCTTAACGAGTTTAAAGTGGGTTCAGTACATGAATTTGCTAAATTTTCGGTCGCTCTGAGAGAATTAACGTTATTAAATTTGAATTGTGCTTCAAATGAGTAAATAATACAGCCCCGTTTAACGGGGCTTTTTTCTTTCGGAGGCACAATGCTTTACCGTCTAGCCAGAACTGGCTTTTTTCAACTCGATGCCGAAAAGGCACACGAGCTCGCAATAGATAACTTCAAACGCTTCAACGGCACTCCTCTTGATCTCTTCTATCGTCAGCAACTTCCTCACCGACCAGTAGAATGCATGGGTCTTACGTTTAAAAATCCAGTTGGCTTAGCGGCTGGCTTGGATAAAAACGGGGAATGTATCGATGCATTTGGTGCAATGGGTTTTGGGTTTGTTGAAGTAGGGACTGTGACACCTAAACCTCAACCGGGTAATGACAAACCTCGCTTGTTCCGTCTGGTTGAAGCCGAGGGCATTATCAACCGTATGGGCTTTAACAATCTTGGTGTGGATCATCTTGTCGAAAACGTAAAAAAATCAACTTATGATGGCGTCCTTGGGATTAACATCGGTAAAAACAAAGACACCCCAATCGAAAAGGGAAGTGAAGACTACCTGATCTGCATGGAAAAAGTGTATCAGTACGCAGGTTATATTGCGGTAAACATTTCTTCTCCAAACACGCCGGGACTTCGCTCACTTCAGTATGGCGAAGCGCTTGATGAATTATTGTCTGACTTGAAAGCCAAACAAGCAGAACTTGAAATCGAACACGGCAAATACGTTCCACTTGCATTGAAAATTGCACCGGACCTCAGTGACGATGAAATCGTTCAAATTTGCGAATCACTCATCAAGAATAAAATTGATGGCGTAATCGCAACTAACACTACGCTAGACCGTTCGATTGTTGAAGGAATGAAAAACGCAAACGAAGCGGGTGGGTTAAGTGGCCGACCAGTACAAGCGAGAAGTACTGAAGTGGTTCGCAAACTTCACGAAGAGCTAGGTGACAAACTGCCTATCATTGGAGTGGGTGGTGTTGATTCATATGTTGCAGCAAAAGAAAAAATGATTGCAGGTGCTAAGTTGGTTCAAGTCTATTCAGGTTTTATCTACAAAGGTCCTGGTTTAGTCAGAGATATTGTGAAAAACCTATAAATTTTCTTCTGAAAATCACATCATATTCACAAAAACAAAAGGGGATTTTTCCCCTTTTTTTTTGTCGATCGCTTTGTAGAATAAATGAGTAAATGGATTTTGGTTCAGTGACTTGAATTCTAAATTACTGATCACTATGAAGATTGAAGAGACGGAACATGTTGAAACCAAGCGACAACTGGAAGTGGTACTTTGATAGAAAAGTAAGCGCCCTAGTATTAGGGCTTGATGACGGCATGGCTTTTAAAGTAGAGATTCCCCAAAAGTTTTTAGTGGACTGTGCATTTAAAGACAGTGAATTTTCTGTTGATGATGCTTCTGTGTTCCAACAATTTAAAGAATCTGTGCAAACTCTTCCTCTTACTGAGCCCAGACAGGCTCAATTGGTTTTGAATTGTGTCGCAACGCATCGCTACCATAAACCTGTGCAACCTAAAAGTTGGTTTTTCAGCTATCAAGGAGAAGGGCATAACCCTTCTCAGGGCGAATTAGTTTATTTAAAAAATGAATTAAATAGCGGTCTGTTTGTTGTTGTAGAAGTCTGTGACAACGCCAGTGTATGTGCTTCAGTAGAATTAGATGGGTTCCAACTTACTGCATCGAAATCTCTCAGTTTTTGTCAGTCTGTCAAAGTTATGCATGATCGCATAGCAAGGGCAGAAGCATTTGACAACTATGCGCCGATAGCTCTGGTAGGCTAGTAAGCGTTTTTACATCCCTAATGAAATCGTTCCTTCGAGCTGTTGGCATTGCCAATGGCTCTTTTTTTGTCTTCAATTCGTGCAATTTCTCTTGTTTCTGCCAGCTTCTAATACACCGAATCCGGTCCTAGCTGATATCAGTTGTGAGAAATTTGAACACCATCAAATAAAAGTTTTCCCAATTTTAGCTTCCGTTTATACCTAAATTCCCGTTTATAAGATGCAAAAATTCCTGTTTTAGCCCCAAATGTACCTAAATTACATCATTAGATACGGTCTGGTATATACCAAAATTGCATCGAATAAGTATGCACTATCATTATTTGTCCTTTAAAAGCGTCAGTTTTACTGTCACTAAGTGCTTACTGACTAAAACAGGAGTAATTTCTTGAAAGGCGCGAGTATATTGTTTGAAAAATGTGCACTTAGATTGCTAAGACTAATTTTTGGAAAGATTGAGTTCGGTTTGTGCTTCTTGCTCAGGTATAATCGAGCTCATTTTTGTTACCAAAAGACCAGTATGAATCAGTATTTAGCCGTCACTTCCAACGGGCTTGAAAACCTACTCGCAGAAGAATTGAAAAATTTGGGGATTGAAGACCCAAAGCCAGTTCAAGCAGGGGTAAAATTTAAGGCGACCAACGCGCAAATCTACAGAGTATGTTTGTGGAGTAGGTTGGCATCACGTTTTGTTCGTATTCTTTCTGAATTCAATTGTCAGGATGATATGGACTTGTACTTGTCGGTTACAGCGATTAACTGGTCATCGCACTTTGATAGCAACAAAACATTTGTGGTGGACTTTAACGGTACAAACCGAGAGATTCGCAACAGCCAATACGGTGCTCTAAAAGTAAAAGATGGCATCGTTGACTCGTTTAACAAAAAGAATCTCCCTAGACCGTCGATCCACAAAGATCATCCAGATCTACGTGTGCATGTCCGTCTATTTAAAGACAACGCCTTGGTCGGCTTTGATATGGTTGGTTCTGGGCTGCATCATCGTGGTTATCGAACTGAGGCAGGCAGAGCGCCACTTCGCGAGACACTTGCTGCGGCCATTATTTCGCGCAGCGGCTGGCAGCAAGGGAACAACTTGTTAGACCCTATGTGTGGCTCCGGTACGTTGTTGATTGAAGCTGCAATGATGGCTGCCAACATGGCTCCTGGTGTTAATCGCAAATATTGGTGTTTTGAATCACTTTCTGATTTCGAGCCTGAGAAATGGGCAGAGATTAAGTCTGAAGCCAATGTACAAGCGCGTAGGGGTGTTAAAAAGGTTGAATCGAAGTTCTTTGGGTTTGATAACGACGCACGCGTTCTAAAGACTGCTCGTGAAAATGCCAAGCGAGCGGGTGTTGAGTCACTGATTCACTTTGCGAAAGAGGATGCCGCGCAAGTTAAACGCCCTAAAGAGTTTGATGGCGGAGTTATTGTATCAAACCCACCTTATGGTGAGCGTTTGGGAACACAGCCAGGTCTCATTGCCTTATACACTGCTTTTGGAGCACAATTAAAAACAGAGTTTGGCGGTTGCCAAGCTTCTATTTTCTCTTCATCTGATGAATTGCTTGCCTGTTTGCGTATGCGTGCCGAGAAACAGTTCAAATTGGCAAATGGTGCGTTACAATGTCACCAAAAAAATTACAGCATCAGCGAAAGAGGCGCTACTTCATCTGAATCCAACCAAGAAACGAAGCAAGAAACCTTGGTTGCCCCTGATTTTGCGAATCGCCTAAAGAAAAACTTAACAAAACTGAGTAAGTGGGCGAGAAAAGAGAAATTAGATTGTTATCGTGTATACGATGCGGACTTACCTGAATACAACGCGGCGATTGATATTTACCAAGACCATATCGTAATTCAAGAATATGCGGCGCCTAAAAATATACCTGAAGAAAAAACCAAACGCAGATTAACCGACATTATCCGAGCGACTATTCAAGTAACGGGTGTAGAAGCAAACAATGTCGTGCTTAAAGTAAGAGAGAAGAAGAAGGGAAGCAGCCAGTATCAAAAACTCAGCCAAAACTCTGAGTTTATGCAGGTAACGGAATACGGTGTGGATCTTTTAGTTAATCTCCACGATTACCTCGACACTGGTTTATTCCTTGATCACAAGTTGACACGTCGTAAGCTTGGTCAACTAGCTGGTGGTAAAGACTTCCTAAATCTGTTTGCTTACACAGGTTCTGCGACGGTACATGCAGCTTGCGGCGGTGCCAAATCTACAACAACTGTAGATATGTCCAAAACTTACCTAGAGTGGGCTCAAGAAAACTTGGCCATCAATGGCATCTCTGGGAGCGAGCATCAGTTTGTCCAAGCCGATTGCCTTCAATGGCTAGAGCAAGCAGATGGTGAATTCGATCTGATTTTTATCGATCCCCCGACGTTTTCAAACTCTAAGCGTATGGAACAGTCTTTCGATATACAACGCGATCACATTCAGTTAATGAAAAACTTAAAAAGGCTGTTACGCGGTAACGGCACAATTGTCTTTTCGAACAATAAACGTCATTTCAAAATGGATTTAGATGCTTTGGCAGAGCTTGGGTTGAAAGCTGAGAACATTTCATCACAAACGTTACCTCAAGATTTCGCGCGTAATAAGCAAATCCACAATTGCTGGATCGTCACTCATCAAGGATAAGGTGTGTTAACACTCTACAGTACTGAAGGATGCCATCTATGTGAGATGGCATATGGCTTATTAGGGCAGGCTGGCGTGATTGATCATGTCAAAGTCGTTGATATTGCTTTTGACGACAACCTATTTCAACGTTACGGGGTCACTATTCCGGTTGTTTCAATAGTAGGTTCAGAGCCTTCAGAACTGGGGTGGCCTTTCGATTTACAAGAATTACAACAATGGTTAGAAGAACATGGCATTAATTACCATTCATAATGGGCAACTTGCGTTTGGCGATCACCCATTACTTGATCACGCAGATTTCGCGCTTCAGGAAAATGAACGCGTTTGTTTAGTCGGGCGCAACGGTGCCGGCAAGTCAACACTTATGAAAGTGTTGGCTAGCGAAATAATCATGGACGACGGCAAGATGCAAGTTACGCAAGACGTTGTTGTTTCGCGTTTAGAGCAAGATCCGCCGCGTAATGAGTCAGGCACCGTTTTTGATTATGTTTCTGAAGGTCTGGCTGGGGCAGGTGAGCAACTTAAGATCTATCAAGATCTGCTCGATCTCGTTGCTGTCGACCCAAGTGAAAAGAATATAAATAAGCTCGCTACGGTACAAGAGCAACTCGAGCATACAGGTGCTTGGCGTTTTGAAGATAGAATTAAGAATGTTTTAGGTGCGCTGAGCCTTGATGGACATACACTACTTTCAGATTTATCTGGTGGCTGGCAAAGAAAAGCCGCGCTAGCTAGAGCGCTTGTGTGTGAGCCTGACGTTTTGTTATTGGATGAGCCGACTAACCACCTAGACGTTACAACTATTGAATGGTTAGAAGGTTTCCTGAAGGATTTTCGTGGCTCTATTATTTTCATCTCACACGACCGTACGTTCATAAAATCCATGGCAACGCGAATTGTGGATTTGGATCGTGGTCAGTTATCCAGTTTCCCAGGTGATTACGAAAATTACTTGGTTGAAAAAGAAGAAATGCTTCGCGTTGAAGAGATGCAAAATGCGGAATTCGATAAAAAGCTTGCTCAGGAAGAAGTTTGGATCCGTCAAGGCATTAAAGCTAGGCGTACTCGTAACGAAGGACGAGTTCGAGCGTTAAAAGCGTTGCGTCAAGAGAGAAGCGACCGCCGTGAAGTGCAGGGCAAAGCGAATATTCAGATTGATGAGGCGTCGCGCTCAGGGAAGATCGTGTTTGAAGCTAAAGGTGTTAACTTTGGCTTCGAAGGAAATACAATCGTTGATGACTTCACCTTTAACATTATGCGTGGTGACCGAATCGCGCTGATTGGTCCAAACGGATGCGGTAAAAGTACCGTGTTAAAGTTGCTTTTAGGAACGCTTGAACCGGATTCTGGCAAACTTCATTGTGGTACCAAGCTCGAAGTGGCGTACTTCGATCAGTATCGTGAGATTCTAGATCCAGAGAAATCCGTTATTGATAACCTTGCAGATGGTAAGCAAGAGGTGATGGTAGGTGGTCGTCAGCGTCACGCGTTAAGCTATCTTCAAGATTTCCTTTTTGCTCCTAAGCGAGCTCGTACTCCTGTTAAAGCGTTATCTGGTGGTGAGAAGAATCGCCTTTTATTGGCGCGTATTTTTCTTCGTCCCAACAATTTATTAGTTCTCGATGAACCAACGAACGATTTGGATATCGAAACTCTGGAACTTTTGGAAGAATTACTTGCCAACTATCAGGGTACTTTGCTGTTAGTTAGCCACGATAGAGAATTTGTTGACAATACCGTTATGACCAGCTGGATTTTTGAAGGTAATGGTCAGATAGAAGAATTTGTTGGCGGCTATCATGACGCTCAGCAACAGAGAGCGCAATCTCGGTCTTTAAGAGCCACTACGAAACCAACGGATGTTGGCGCTCAGCTTAAAGATGAAAAACAGGTTGAGGAAAGTCCCAAAAATTCAGCAGCCCGCGCTAAGCCTAAGAAGTTATCGTATAAGCTACAGCGAGAGCTAGAGACCTTGCCGCAACGCTTAGAGGACTTAGAGCAAACGATTGAAGATTTTCAAGCGCAGGTGAATGATCCGGAATTTTTCTCAAGACCGGTAGATGCTACACAATCTGTATTGGATAAGTTGTCCGCTGCGGAACAGGAATTAGAAATTGCCTTTGAGCGCTGGGAAGAGCTTGAAGCGATGCAACAGGAATAAGAAATAACTATGAGTCGTAATAGAGTATTTAAACTTTCGGCATTAACGTCACTAATCATAGGTGCAACGTCTGCTCATGCAGCGTTATACAATATTGAAGTTGTTAGTAGTTCAGAGAATGAGAACTTTGGTTCCGCTATCAGCGAATCCACAGGTGTGACTAACTGCTTTGCAGAAGCATGTGTGAGCAACAGTAGTAACCCTATTGTTGCCTCTCGTGGGCGTATTGGCGAAGCAGGTCAATGGATCAACGATGAAATGGATTTTCTTTTTGATAACCGCTTCCGCTTTGTTGATCAAACAGGTAATCGAGACGAATATCGTAGATATTGTGATTACAACTTACGCTACAACACTTGTGATGCATGGGCCGACCGATTTTTCTATGGCACGAATGGTTCTGGTGGCGCCCAGCGCGTCTTGAACTCGTTTACGTGGTCTACGCCGTTCTCTGCGGATAACAACAACACGAAAGCATTTTTATCGAGCGGTTCGCTGATTTCTGAAGTATCGGGCAATATTTCGGGTACGAACGAAGTGGTGGTGAACAGCTTTGATGGTGCTACGGCTATTGGTAACTCAAGCAGTGGGTACCTTCATACAGGGTCTAGCAATTACGCTCGTCAGTATAAAAGCCGAGGTTTTTATGGTTCTACTGTACTAGAACCTATCGTGACTTCTCAGCCACTCGATACAATGGGTGTGACTCGCGCGTTTGACTCGTTTGAATATAATGGTAAGACCTACGTAGTAGGTTCGTCTGCGTTCTCAATTTATGGTGATGAATCAGATTGCAAGACTGTGTCTGACCCTCATACGCGATCTCAATGTCAGAATCTTCGTTTCAATAATCAAGCGGTGATGTGGGATGTTACCAATACTGCTTCGGTGAGCGTAACGAAAGTAACAGATACGTCTAGTGGGACTCAGTCAAGTCAAGCCAGTGTTAGAGCTGCCACCCTTAACCCCAATAACTCGAATGAACCCGTGTTAGTCGGTTACTACAACCGCAAAAATTCTTCAGACATGCTTCCTGAAGCTGCGATATTTTTGCCAACATTCGATTCTGGTGAAATTGATGGTTGGACAACGAAAGCAATCAGTGGAACGACATTGAATCCGGATGGATACATCTACCATAGTTCGGTAGCGACAGACATTAACCAAAACATGTTGGTTATAGGCTCCACTAAACGTGGTAACTACGATTACAAGCGCAGCCGTACTGATGTTCCAGTAGAAGAAGGTTCGTTAAATAATCGTTTATGGCTTGCGAATGCTTCTGCTTCTAACCCAACTGCCACTTATTTGACCGGAGGCATCTTCTTTGCGGGCTCTGGTGGTGATATGCGCGCAGTGAACGACTTTAATGAAATTGTTGGTCGTATTGACGCTGAAAACGTTCGTGAAGTGGATGGTAAACTTAGAAGAAAGCGTGCTTTCATTTACCCATACAATGTTGGAAGCATAGCGGGTAACCGCGGCAGCATTTTCCAAAACAAAGCTTGGTGGCTTGATGATCTTACTAACGATGGATCGGTTTCAGGTCATAACAACCAGTTTAGGATCATCGATGCAAATGACATCAACAATGCTGGCATCATTTCTGCTTCTGCAATGATGTGTGCTGGTGGCTATAAAACAACGAGCCACAATGCTTCGTGTAGCGGTACGGAAAAGCTTGTTTCTGTTAAACTTACTCCAGTAAACGGCGCAACAGCATCGAATATTCAGCAACGTTCTGCCGACAAAGATCCTGTAGAACGTAAAGGTGCAGGGCTAGGGATCCTCTTGTTAGGAGTCCTATCACTAATTAGTTTCCGCCGTAAATAGAAATATTGTTAATACTGGGCATGGGTTCACAAAAATGGATCCGTGCCTTTTTTGTGCCTTGAGGATCACGGTCGATTGTACAATTCTTAATAGCGGAGTCATAAAAACTCCACGCAACAGTAATAGTAGTAAGATAACGATTTACATTGTATGAGGACTGTACTATGAAGAGACAGAAGCGTGATCGCCTTGAAAGAGCTCAATCTCAGGGATATAAAGCGGGTCTGAACGGTCGATCTCAGGAGGCTTGCCCCTATCAGCAGATGGACGCGAAATCGTATTGGCTAGGCGGTTGGCGTGATGCCAGAGATGACAAGCAAGCTGGTCTCTATAAATAAATTTATCCACCCATACACATTACTCTTTACAGACCCCACATATTGGGGTCTTTTTAATAGCTTTTAATGCACTATAACTAAATCTTTTGAACAAAAAAATACAGTGGGGTAACCACTGTATTCGTCATTCTAAACTTCGATCTTAGAAAGAAGAAGTGTCTTGGAAAAGACCTACTTTCAAATCTTTCGCTACGTAGATTTCTTTTCCGTCTACTAGAACTCGACCGTCTGCCAAGCCCATTACCAGTCTGCGGTTTACAACACGCTTCATGTCGATTTGGTAAGTTACTTTTTTTGCTGTTGGAAGAATTTGACCTGTGAACTTCACTTCGCCAACCCCAAGAGCGCGACCTTTACCTTCACCGCCAACCCAGCCTAGGTAGAAGCCAACTAGCTGCCACATAGCATCGAGACCAAGACAACCTGGCATAACAGGGTCGCCAGGGAAGTGGCAGTCAAAGAACCAGAGATCCGGAGTAATATCTAGCTCTGCTTCAATACGTCCTTTCCCATACTCGCCTTCGGTTTCAGACATCTTGGTGATGCGATCCATCATTAGCATGTTCGGTGCAGGGAGTTGAGGACCATTAGGACCAAAAAGCTCGCCGCGACTGGAAGCTAGAAGTTCTTCGCGATTATACGATTCACGTTTATTTTGCATTATTTATTACTCCAAAAATACGTAGGGGCATCTTAGTGAACAGGTGTACGCCAAACAAGTCGGATCAGTTATGGTCGAACCACTGTTTTATTCGATCAATCAAACGATTACCTTGCTCTGGCTTATCAAAATTATCTAATCTTTCAATGATCTTCGCCAATATTGTGTTTTCACCATCACCTCTGAATTCCTTACCAGTCAGTAATGGTAGGGCTTGATCAACAGATTCAACGGTCCAAATATGGAATTTCTTCTCTTTAATCGCTTCGACAACCTCGTCTTTTAACACAAGGTGCTTAAGGTTTGTAAGGGGTAATATAACGCCTTGACCGCCACTCAGACCTTGATGAGCACATACGTTAAAGAAGCCCTCAATTTTTTCATTCAACCCGCCTACAGCCTGCACACGACCAAATTGGTCAACCGCACCAGTAACCGCGATTTGCTGATTTATTGGTACCTCTGAAAGAGCACTCAAGAAGGAGCATAATTGCGCTAACGAAGCGCTGTCTCCGTCTGTTTCACAGTAGGATTGCTCAAAAACAATCGATGCTGAATACGGCAACGGTTCTTCTCGATCCAGCACTCTACTTACAAACGCCTGCATAATCATCATACCTTTGGCATGAATGTTACCAGCTAAGTCGGCTTTACGTTCAACATCTGAAATGTCACCGTCGCCAAAATGCATGACACATGAAATACGCGCTGGCTCACCGTAAGATATAGGATGACCTGTAACATCAACAACAGTTAGCCCGTTGACCTGTCCAATTTGCTCGCCTTCGGTTTCAATAACGACCTGACCATCAAGAATGTCTTCAAGTGCGCGTTTCGGCAAATAAGATTCGGAAAAATATCTTGATGCCAAGGCCGCTTTAATATGATCACCTTCAATGATATTGGATCCCGATTCGATAGCAGCTTCGCTAATAAGGCCATTGTGCCAAATTGGACTTAGCGGGAAAAATTGTTGGTCTTCACAGTCGCGTGCACCAGCTCGGAGTAACTCTTGGATACCAGAGGTGCTTAGAGGCGGTAAAGAATAGTAGGACATCAAGTATTTTACGTAGCCCAGGTACTTTTCAACGGACCCGTTATCAATACGGCAATCGGATTCTAATTCTGAAAACATGCAGAAATCGCTCCCCATATCAACGTCCATATAATCCAAGTCGCCCATTTGTGTTCTGTCGCCTAGGACAATGAGTTTGACGTCAACAATTCGATGTGGGGTTTCATTCGATAGTTGCTTGGGAGAAGTAGGAAGTAAACTAAAAGCTTCTCCCAATAGAGCCGATTTCAATTTGAGCCAACTAGACGGGTTAGCTAGAAGAAGATTCGCAGAAACTAACAGGTAGCCACCATTTGCTTGATGTAGTAAACCTTCTCTTAAGCGAGAAATTTCTCCGTTTGAAGACTCAAAAGAACCAAAAATGTCTCGTGGATCAACCGTTTCTGTTTTGACGACTGGCTTGTTATCGAAATCTTCTGACTGCTGCAATTCTTGAAACGAGTGGAGCATTATTTGGCGATAAATCGCGTTGTCTGGGCCATTAACTAGAAGGACGCGAGTTAAGTTGCTAAGTTTATCGAAGCGGGCTAAAGCAGAAGAGAAGCGAGGTTGCATTGTTAAGAAAGAGTGTGAGTCTAATGTCTCGAACTGTTTGAACAGCGATTTGTAATCGTCGTATTGAGGGGTGACTTTCTGCCAAGTTTGCTGCATTTTCTGCTTTTCATAAATTTTAAAAGAGCCAAAGTATATAAAAATTCCCCAGTTCGAGATACAGAAGATTACCAATTCGAATCAATAAAGTGTGATCGCCTGATGATTGTAATTTATAAGGAACTGGGTTACGCTGTAACACTGGTTTAAATTAAGGACAGGTTCATGAAATATCAACAGCTTGATAACCTTGAATGTGGTTGGAAGTGGCAGTATCTCATCAAAAAATGGAAAGATGGTGAAGCGATCACGAAACACCTTGATTCCAGTGAGGCAGATCAAGCCGTTGAGCAGCTAAAACGGATAGAACATGAACCGACATTTGTGCTGGAATGGATCGATAGGCACATGTCTCCTGAGCTTGACAATAAGATGAAGCAGGCAATACGAGCCAAGCGAAAGCGCCATTTTAATGCAGAACAAGTTCATACCAAAAAGAAGTCCATTGATCTGGATTACCGTGTTTGGGAAAAGCTGTCTGGGCGTGCAAATGAATTAGGCTGTACGCTGTCTGATGCGATTGAATATTTGCTCAGTGAAGCTTCTCGTAGTGAGAAAGCAAGCAAAACAGTAAATAGCCTTAAAGAAGACTTAAGTAAACTATTGTCAGATTAAAACCAAGGAGATAAACATGTTGTGGCTTTTATTGGTCGCTGCCATTGCTATATTTTGGTTAATTGGAGTTGATCGCCCGAAGCTCAAAGCTGAGTTTAGAGATGGTGAGTTGGCTACATTTAAAGGGCATTTCCCCGCTGGTTTTAAACACAACTGCCTTGAAATTGGTCACAAGACCCCATTTTCTGGTGTTGTTAAAGTATACTCAACACGTAATGGTGCAAGGCTCACTTTTAGCAAAAGCATACCGAGTAAAGTTCAGCAACGAATCAGAAACGTATTTCCTCATCAGGGCTTTAAAAACGACTCGTCAAAAAAATCTGCGTAAGCTTGGCAAACCTCATCACCCATGAACCAAGTCATTTTGGCTTGGTTCAAAACCTTCACCGCAATTCTGCAACTTCATAAAATACAGTTAGATATAGGCCGTAAAAGCCGTTCTTATTATTAGGTCAATAACGATATTCAGCGTTAATTTCCTTCCGATGTGTAAAGGGGAGAGTTATGAACCTGAGAATATTGTTGCTAATAAGTTGCCTTGTTACACCTGCTTATGCAGATGATTCACAAACCAATAAAGTAGCCGCGAAAATCAAAGCAAAAATAGAAAGGGCAATACGGAAACATAAAAAGCCATTGCAAGGTTATTGCAACTATATGATTGAAATGGAACACAAAGGCAAATACGCCTACATCAAAAGAGTCCGACATGCAGGAGATAAAAAGATTTGCAAAGTTGGGAGCCGTGGCATTAAGAAAGGGATACGTTTTAAATACCGTGTTCCGGAAAAACTGATCAGGATCCACGTTTCAGAGTGATATGTATGTGCCTCTTCCTTCAGTATAAAATCACCAGTCTAATGCACTATAACTAAATGTTGGTGTCTTTATAAATTAACAAATTTCTACTTAACTAACATATGGCTATTCATCGGTGTAGTTTCTATCTAACCATTTCTTTTTCCTACAAATAGCAAAAAGGAGCCTTAAAAAAGGCTCCTTAACCCCAGCGCAGCAAGCAAAGGTGTGAGGTCGAGGTAATGATGCAATCGATTACATTTGTTTGTAAATCATTATTAACCAATCTTAGATATTGATCTCACTAAAATTTATGGGTTTCATCAAGTTACAGCCATGAGATCTTACTGTGATATATATCACTGAAATATATGCATAATAATGCAGGCACTGATAATAGATTATGATTTTCCCCACAAATAAATATATTTGTAATTAATTTATAAAACAAACGTAACGTATTTACTCTAATTTTCATTTTGCTCTCCAAAAACAAGGAAATAAAATGAGAAACACACAGTGGAAACTACTTGGTGCTATAGCGCTTATTTCGACAAGTTCACTCGCGGATACAGATGTTTACCTTACTAACAATTCAGATAAACCTTTAACTATACAAGTTAAGCATACGGGGTCAGACCTTCTGCAACATGGGAGTGAATGGTTTCAACATATTCAAGAGCTTAAACCTTGGGAAACGAAATCAGTAATGAGCTTTAATCGTTGGGAAGGTGTTAAGGCTGGTCATACTTATGAGTTTGAAACCGTTGCTTCGAATCCAAACGGGGAAAGCATTCGCTTACATCAAAAAATGAACGGATATTGGTACAACTCCGCTATGACATATGGCGTTAGTTCATCTGATATTGAGCTTAATTTAAAAGATGATAGGAGAGTGCACCGTTATCAATCTCAAGTTTTTGGTCAGCGAGAGGTAGAACTGGCTTTCAAATCTGACGCAACGAGGCGCTATGATGATCTCTACTACACAATTACGCCAAAAAAACAAAGCGAATCGCTGGATTCAACTCCAACGACGCTGAAAGTGATGACTTATAATGTTTGGGCATTACCTGCGATTGCTTCGCATATTGGTGATCGACTAGACATCATCCCTGAGTATGTGAAAGGTTACGATGTGCTAGCACTTCAGGAAGTCTTTTCAAATGGTAGAAATGGTTTTCTTAGAGCATTAGCGAAAGAGTACCCATACCAGACCAAAATGTTGGATAAAAGTGGCTTTAATATACACGATGGTGGTGTGATTATTGTTAGCCGATACCCGATTGTTAATCAGGCACAATATGTTTTCCCAGATTGCAGTGGCACAGATTGCTTTGCGGATAAAGGCGTGAATTATGCTGAGGTCATAAAAAACGGTCAGGCGTATCATGTCTTTGCGACTCATACGGCGTCATTTGACACGAATACTGCTCGCGAATATCGCCAGAAACAATTCCGACAGATGCGTGAGATGGCGCAGTCTCTGAACATCCCAACGAGTGAAGCTGTGATTTACAGTGGCGACTTTAACGTTAATAAAAGGAAGTTTCCTGGTGATTATCAACAGATGATCGCAAACCTAAATGCAATTGAGCCCACTTATTCGGGTTACACGGAATCGACATTTGATCCGCGCATAAACAATTTTGCAGGCGAGGCACTTTCTGGCGGCGAAAATGTGGAGTACTTAGATTACATCATGGTAAGCGCTGAATATGCCGTGAAAAACCAAAATAGTAATCGTGTTGACGTGCCAAGAAGCACCGATGAGAGATTATGGAAGCATTATAACTTATCCGATCACTTCCCAGTTTCGGCTGTAATCAAGTGATGACAAAGGTCTTGTCCTTTCTTGTGCCCGTTGTACTCGCGGGCGCTACTTACCTTAGCTTGTCTTCCAATACGGCTAACGAGCAAACGGCAGGCATAGCACCGAGCAGCAAGGTTTTATCTAACACTACCGAGCAGCAATCAAAGGCTCAAGAGGTTAGAGATCGAGCCAGAATCGTGGCAGATGACCTGAAAAGCATGCCAGAGACAAAGGAGAATCGTTTCGATGATTTAAAAGGAGCGCTCTTGTATTCAGCACTGGAAAGGTTTTGGGAAAAATGCCGAGCTATTGGGGATTGCACAAGCCAATTGGATAAAGCTTTACTTAATATGGATGAGCGATGGTACCAATTGTTATCCCGTTTTCCTTCTCTCAGTGATGAGTGGAGTCTTCAACAAGCTAATATACCGTTGGAGAATGCTGGAAACTTAAAAGAACGTATACAACTTTTTAAAGAGGTTGCGCATCAAGTATGGGGTGATATGGCGAGTGTCATACTTTCAGAACAATTCACACTGTTGGATTTTCGTTTAGCAAGTGAGGAAATAACACATGTGGAGCCAGAAATGTTCTTTGAGGCTTATCAATCACTCATTTCACAATGGAACACCAGTGTTCAGGGCTTAAACGTATCAACAAATGCAGAACAATATGAATATGGTCTATCGCTGATCCCAAGTCATTATAGCCATGAGAATCAGCGTGATATTAGAAAAATGTTGCGGTTACATCACTTAGAAAGTGAAGATATTCGTGAGTTAGAGGCGCGAGAAAACCAAGTTAACGCGCAGGAAAAAGAAGTCAACGACTATCAGTTGGAACTCCGTAAGTTAAAAAGTCGATTAGCCGACCAACGAACACGAGAGAAATCGCATTTAAATGAACGCGAGTGGGAATCGTATTACCACCAGCAAGTAACCGAATTTAGACAAAAATTTTTCAGTGTTAAATAACCCTATATTCAATTTAAAAAGACGATGCTTGAGCCATCGTCTTTTTTTATTTGTTTTTCTTATCAGGACTTTTTTAGGAAACAGTGATGTGGGGCGCTAAACATCGAATAAGATCTTTCATATCCTGATCTTCTCTGACAATCGAGTAGTGGTCGCCCTTCAGCTGTTGTACTTCCATCTTGTTTAGGTAGGGAACCCAAGTTTGGGGGTTAGGGTACCAGGCCATAGGGTTCTCAATGCTTGGCTGCGCATGTAAGTAAAGAATTTTGCCTTTAATACTTAAAGGAGCTGGCACGTATCCATGGACTGCCTCTTTTGTTGTGTTTTCCATTGCCAATAATCGAGAGAAATAATCGCTGGTTAGAGCAGCAGGAAAAACGCCTTTTGTTTGCCCTTTATTCACGATGTAGTTGAGCCTATCTATTTCGTTACTAAGGTTACGCAGTTTTTGGGCAGGTATATCTAATTTAAAGGCGTATTTGAAGAAAAGGTGCAGTGTTTCGACGGAGTCTTCTTGCTCTGGTTCATACATAACGCCATTGAGCGCATTACGAAGTTGATCTTTTTCGTTGTGAGCGACCTTTCCTTGCTGCAGGGCAAGCTTAAATAAGTGCTCGAATTGCGCTTCTGAGTCTGCGTGCTCTCTTAGTTGCTTTGCAGAAACATCCAAACCGTACATTTGCTTAAAAAAGGTCGCGAGCCCTTGCGCAATATCCGAATTTTCTTGTAAGTGATATCCATTAGGCAGGTCTACAAGTGCAAGCATTGCAACCTTCCTATTGGATTGTTCTATGAGGCGGGCAATTTCTATGGAAATGGGGGCTCCAGCACAATATCCCATAATGAAGACGTCTCCGTGAGGTTGCTGCTTCATAATGAGGTTGGCGTAACGCTGTGCGTATTCGAGTACGGAAAACTGGACGATTTCTTCGCCAGCCTCGGCACCAGGTGCGCGTAACCCATAAACATTCAGAGTATCTGGTAGTAAAGGCATCATTTTTTGATACACCTGAACATGACCATCTCCAGGGTGCACCAAGAACAAATGTTTATTGTGGTCCGACGATTTCATCTCAATCAAAGAATTGATTTCAGAAGGAGGCAGTAAAGTTTCTGATTGAGGGCAGCTTATGGCACTTTCAACGGCTACGGATAGGTTTAAGAGCGTGTCGTTGTGCATTAATGAGTCTGATTTTATTTGGATACCAAACTCTCTATTCACTTCTGACAACATCGACAATAATTGTAGTGATGTCCCGCTTAAATCCGTAAAGCTATGCTCAAGATAAATGGAGTCGCTCATCGAAAGGATATGCTGCCAAATACTAGCGATACCTAATTGAGTCACCGTTTGAGGTAATGTTTGCGGAGCCTGAATGCGTTTAGAATCCTGAGCATTTGATTGGATTGAAACCGTATCTAATTTTCCTCCTACTTTGATTGGGAAACGTTCCAGCCAAGCATAACGTTTTGGAAGCATATAAGAGGGGAGCTGGTTAGTTAAATATCGGCTGATTTCGCAAGCGATGTTGTCGGCATCTTGCGGTGTTTCTGCAGTATGGTACGCCGTTAAAGAAATCGGAGTGCCTTGAGAATTCCTCTCTACATCTATGTATATATCGATGTTGCGAGCTTTAAAGAGAACGACGCATGCTTCTTTTAATTGGTTAGCCACTTCGTCTGTTACAACAAGCTGTCCAGCGAGCTTGATTTGATTATCCTGACGACCCACAAAGATCAGTTCGTTTTCGTTTGAAATTTCGACAATGTCACCCGTTCGGTAAAAGCACTCGATGTTATCGGTGATAGGGTCTGGGATATACAGGTATCGGCTCTGATTGTTTTTCTGATCTTTATAAACGTTTTGAAGGCGGTTACTGACCAGTAGTTCACCTTTTTCGCCCGCTTCACATAATTGCCAGGTATGTGTTAAATCACACTGCCTCATAACACGAACATCAACGCCACGAACGGGCTTGCCTAGTGTTGTAGGCATTATTTCTGTTGATACTCCTGAATCAAATAGCACGGAGCTCATTACCCAAATACCGGCTTCAGATGGACCATATCCATTTACTACACGAGATACGCCAGCCTTTGCAAGCCGGGGAGGGAGGTCATCACTAAAAGCTTCTCCAACCAGCATAACAGTGTTCAAAGGCTCAAAAATGCGTGAAGGATTGCCTTCGTGTGTTTGCAGTAAATGGCTGATATGCGAAGGCGTAATGGTCATGTGTGACACTCGCTGTTCCTCTATGAACTCAACAAACCCTTGATGGCAAAACATCGTTTGTTCGTCTACCAATACTAAGCATGCTCCATTTCCTAAGGAAATCGCCAGCTCGTGTACCACCGCATCAAAATTACGTCGAGCAAGTTGTATTAGACGGCTTTCAGGGCATAGGTGGAGCTCTTCGCTTGCAGAGCGCGTTAGGTTAGAAAGTGGAAGCATTGGCATTGCTATCACTTTTGGCTCACCCGTTGTCCCTGAACTGCAGAATACACAAGCACTGTTACGTGATCCTACTGTCACAATACTTGTTTTAGCGGTATTATCGATTTGGTGTTGATGCACGCTCAGTACCAGCGTTTCAAACTCTTCAATATCATGAGATAGATGAGCATTATCTTCGTCAAGAAGGACGAGATCAGGCGCAATTTTTCTCAAACGTTTGTTATTCACTTCGACACCAAGCTTCGGTTCAACGAAATGAATGGCAGCCCCCAATTTTAGAACCGCCAAAAACGCAGTTGCGACTTCGACATTCACCCGAGAAAAGCACACAGCGACAATTTGACCCGTGTGACCAGCAGGCAATCGACCAAGCGCATCGCGTAAGTAGTTTGCAAGTTGATTAGCTTTACTGTCCAACTCTTGATAACTAAAAGAGTCGCCGGAAGGGTTTAAAATAGCTTGATGGTTTGGAAACTGACGAGTAATCAGTTCGAACTGTTGTAACCATGGCAGAGCCACATGACCACTTTTGGCAGAGAGTTTTTGGTGATGAATTGAAGCATCCATATCTGAATCGGTTCCATTGATAACAGGCGAATAAAAATGCTCCTCAAAGACACCCTTGTGCTTAAATTATTTACTCTTAAGTCAGCAAGGTAAAACAGTCTTAACCCTTATGCATCAAGGGGAGAGGTAGCCAAATAAAAATTGCCCGTAACCTAACAAAACATTGTGAATTGTTTTACCGATTAATATTCTCTTAACCAGAATATAGCACCAATTTTAAACTAATTTGAAACCACCATATAAGTCAATTACATCAATCTCTTATATTTGGTTTAATGGTAATACTATCAATGTTAATTTTATTATTACTTGTAGAAGAATGAGGCACGAAATTGACATAAACATAATTAAGATTCGACTGAAATCCAGTAGACGAAATACGTACATTTTTAATTCTGGAATCAATTTTTGAGACCACTTTTGTATCATTAATATGCAAATCAAAAATGGGGTTGTTTTCGTTTTTCGCAATTCGAATGTCAATGGTATTCATTTTGTCCGGCAAAACGCCCATTACGGTATTAAAATTCCCCGCGGCCTCCCAATAGCTATTGGACTGCATTTCTTCCCAGCTATCTAATGCGGAGATGAAACCAGAATATGAATCGCCACGTTTCGCTTTAATGCGATCAAATTTGTGCTGCTCGACATAATGAACAGTGATGGTCCCGACAGAGTAAATTTTGTCACCACTTCGAATCAAAGAGCCTCCGGAGTGCAGAATTTTTGTGTCCGCAGCTACCCACATTGAAACGAAGCTTGTTATTAATGTTAACGCTATACTTTTCATGCCAATACTCCAAAAAGTTTGATGGTATTATTACAAGCGAAAGGGCTGGGAACAGTTAGATGGTTAAATAGAACAGATAGGGTGTTTAGTGATTAAGGTTAAGCTTAGGTAGCAACCCAACACTCAAAAGTAAGGTCTAGACGGTTTCTAGACCTTTTTTGTTTTATACCGGTAAAGCGCTAGCAGCGACAGGGGGAGTAAAGGGCACATCAAAAAGCTCTGCAATCTCTTGTAGCTTGTAACTTGATTGAACAGGAACCCGTATAAGTTTGATACCAGCACTTTCGCAAGCATGTTCAACCAGTTCGTCACGTTTAATGCGAGACACTTTTTGATGTGAGGCGTCGTCTAGTTCAACTGTAAATAGAATCTCCAGCGTCTTTGGGCAACACAATACGTAGTCGAAATGTTTCGCACTGATCTGGTTAAAAGCAATGCGCCATTCCTTCTTGTTATATAAGCCTTTCTTTGGAGAAATGACATCAGCGATACGAACTTTGCTAAACACACGGTATTTGCTACCAATAGCATTATCAAGTGCATGAAAGAAGGAGAGTTCTGCTTTTGTTGTAAGGTACTTTCTAGGTTGATACTGATACTTATTTGTTGATTTAGAAGCGCCTTTTCGGTTTTTACCAGCGGCGAGCTTAAAAGATAAAACGATAATAAATAAAAAAACCAGAAGAGTTAGTTGGAGTATTGTCATAAACCTAGCCTGAATAGTTGTTTTGACTCACGATTATGAAATGCCTTTATATAGAGAGAAAGAATCATTAATTTGGAATGAGATAAGGTTCAAACGAATTTGAGCTTATTGAGAAGGGTTTTAATAGACAAAATTATCAGAGACCTTACTGATGACCAGTTAGCGCTAAGGGTAACTACTTTTAGCTTAACTTAAGAGTGCAGGGGATATAGGGTATACAACAGAGGGCATCTCATTAACATCTTAATTCTTTTTCATAGATATGATCATGTTCTTATTTAGAATGAGCACGCTTTCAACGTCTGAGTATTCTTGGGACTGAGACCTTCAAACCAATCATGATGTGAACCATCAATTTGGATTAGTTCGCCAAGACAATCCCGGCGCTGACGGGGTTGATAAATTCTAGATTGTCACTGAGTGTGTGGCACCCAAAGACCATCAGCAATCATCCATTGCCTAAGTGTCTCTAAAGATACACACAACTTATGGTTTCCTAATAACTTTTCATGTGCCAAGCTAGGACCAAAGTCGTGGTATAAGCGGCGTATAATGGATAAAGCTCTAACGCGTACGTTTTCATCAATACGGTTTGAAGAAGGTTTGCCACGATTACCGTGTGCTAATGCTGACGGCCCATGTCGCCGATAAGCAGTGATTAAGCGTTGAAGCTGACGATAACTAAGAGAAAGCATGTCGGCTGCATCTTTGCGTCTTAATCGTTTTTCGCTGGCGTCACGGACAATGGCTAAGCGATCTAGTTCGAGTCTGTTCATGGTGATAAACATCCAAATACCTCCAAGCAAACATAGGACAGATTCACTTGGAAATATTAGGACATTATCGCTTTGGGTTTACAGTTTCGGTGCGTATTATGTATATTATGTTAAATGGTGTGTGAGTCTACGTAAGTACTGTGCTTCTTGCTTTGTCCTAGCCCACCAAAACTCGAGCTATTTAACCATAATCCTATTTACCATAAAATAGCTAATAATCATTACTTTAATCAAAGATTAAGGCATGATTATTAGCGTTACGTTAAGTTGGTATTTCGCAACTTAGTTAATTGTCGAAATGGATCCTGTTCCATTAAAAGACACATCTAGTTGCTTTGGTGTGCCTATGTACTCGATGCGCCCTGAACCATTTACTTCAGCACTTAATTCTTCGGATGAGTTAATTTTCACCGACCCTGAACCATTGAGCCATACCTTTCCTTTTTGGGATTCTAAAGTCGACGAATCCACATTAGCTTCACCATCTGCCGTGACATTAAAATATTCAACTTTTCCAGAAATGACGGATTTGGCGGAGCCATAACTTGCAAGGCTGAATTCTTTCGTTACTAACTCACTAATATTTGCTTGCTGGTTTCCGTTTAGGATCACTTTACTGATGGATCCATTGGCTAAGTTAAAGCTATAGCCTTTTCTGATGGAGACATTTCTTTTTGTGTCTATTTCTAAGATACCATCCGAGCATTTGTATTTGAGGTATCCCAGCTCTTTGCTTGTACCCTGGACGCTGCCCGACGGTTGTCCTTGCGCGATCAGTTTAATTTTTGAAGGTGCATTAACAACAAGTTTTGTGTAGTTACAGTTAGGGATTTCAGCACGAACAAGATCTGTATTTGCGAATGCTTGATGGCTACTTGTTAAGGCTAGTGCCATATAACTGATATGTAACGCTTTCATTAGTATCTCCTAAGAGTATTTAGCCTGACAAATACAAGCATATAGTATCTAGAGTTAAATCCACCTAATGACTTTACGAGTACGCTTTTAAAATTTCTTGTATGTCTTTAGCTCGGACGGGTTTTGCGACAAATTTATCCATGCCAGCTTCTAGACATTTGTCTTTGTCTGTCGTCATTGCGTGAGCAGTGAGTGCAATGATTGGCAGTGTTACACCCTTTGCTCGCAATATTTTGGTTGCCGCTAGCCCGTCCATTTCTGGCATGGAGATGTCCATGAATATAACGTCGAGCTTTTCTTGATTCCCTTCAACAAACTCTATGGCTTTTACACCGTTCGGTACGATGTGCACTTTATGCCCTAGGTTCGACAGCATCAATTTAATGACCATTTGGTTTGCTGGACTGTCTTCGGCGATCAACACTTCCAAATTTTTTTGTCGCTTTTCATTATGACTGGCTTTGCTATCAATACTTTCATTGGTTCTTATACTATCGATTGGCAAAGTGACGGTAAATGTACTCCCTTTGTTGGGCGTGCTCGTAACTTTTATATCGCCCCCCAAAAGCAAAGCTAACTGTTTTGAAATGGCTAAGCCCAGCCCTGTGCCACCAAATTTTCGAGTGATGGAACTGTCGGCTTGAACGAATGGTTTGAACAGTTTTTCGATAGTAGTATCGTCCATTCCAATTCCAGTATCAGAGACTTTTATGACCAGCGCTCGACTATCCTTGGTTGTAACTTCTACATTTACTGTGCCAGAATTGGTGAACTTCACGGCATTCCCAACTAAGTTGAACATGATTTGGGATAGCCTGGTTGCGTCCGTATGAATTTCTTCTGGTAAGTCATCACCTAAGATTATTTTTAGTGAGAGAGACTTTTGATTTGCAAGTTCTTGGTAATGTTGAAGATTTACAGTGACAATGTCACGTATTTTAACGTTCTTAGTATCTAAGTCGAAACTCCCCGACTCTATTTTGGATAGATCCAATACGTCACTGATAATGGCAAGTAACAATTCTGCTGATGATTCCATCATCTTTAGCACATCGGTATTGTCTTTATCGGAGCATTTGGCAAGTTGGACATCGATAAGACCTAAAATGGCATTTAGAGGCGTTCTTATTTCATGGCTCATCATCGCCAGAAACTGAGACTTAGCGATGTTCGCTTTTTCGGATTCCATGCGAGCACGTTTTAATTCTAAGTATCGCTGCTTGCTTTGCGATATGTCTTTTATCGTGCCTCGGTAGCCAAAAAATTCGCCTTCAAGATCGAATAAAGGCGCGCCACTTATACTTAGCCAAATCCCTTTTTCAAGGTCGTAGCACCATTCGAGATCTCGAACAGGTGATCGTGTATCCATTGCCGAGATTAAATGATTGAGAGCGGCATTACCTTGAACAAGTTCGTGGATCTTCTTGTTGTGGAAATCTGTTTTGATGGCACTGATCTTTGAGACATAAGTGAGTTGGTAATTGACGTCGGTTTCCCATAAACAATCCCCTACACTGCTAGCAAAATCTCGAAAGCGTTCTCGGTTTTGTTTTAGTTCGCTGGTTCGTGTTGCAACAAGGGTTTGTAGCTTTTCTTTGTAGTCAATGTCTATGACGGCTCGTTCTATTAATGGCAACAAGCGTGTGAGAATCGCTTTGCAATTTATACAAAACTGCCCTTTTTGTTTGCTAATGAACAATATGACCGATTGGCTAGCTTCAGACTCTACGCCTGTGAGCAACACTGATTGAATTTGATCTTTTAGTATCGAATTGAATTGCCCAAATTGCTGGAGTGATTCTGGTTGGTAGACAATGATGCTCTCACCAAAGATAGCGCGGTTAAATTTGTCGTCGTTGGTCCAAATCTTATCTTTAAAAACCTTGTTGGTACTTAACAAGGTTTGGAAGTTGGATTCACCCAAGTTTCTAGAGAGTACGATGGCGTCTTCAAATTTGATGTACTTTCTAAGTACGCTTAACAATCCGTTGAAGATTTGGTGTTTATTGCTTGCACCTGTCATGGATGAGAGTGATGCGAGGATTGCTCTGTTCTCATCAAGCAACTTTTGTTCTTTTTCTTTACTTTTTTGAAGTTCAAAAAGAGCTTCCTGCAGTTGCTCTTTATCAAATGCGTTCATTAGGCTCTCTTGTTCTCATGGAATACAACCGAAGAAATCATTAAATTTCCGTGAGCATTAATGTCGTTTTCGAATCGACCTTGTTCACCATAAGTGAATGGGCATATGAATGGTTGTTTATTTAAAGCTAAGTGTACTTGCTCGCAAACGGTGTCCATTGCGCTTTCTATGTGCAACATAGAACCGGCACAGAATATGTTAATTGCGCCTAGTGGTTCACCCATGTCAATGCATGTGTCGCCAGTAAGTTGGATGACACGCCCGGGTCTGTTTATTAAGCGCTCTTTGGAGCCTGTCATTAAGTGAATACGCTCGCCTTTTGCTATTTCTGTAAACAGTTCGATACCTTCGCCATTGGTGGATCGCTTAACAGGGTGCGAGAGTTTGTAGATAGGTTGGTAGTCAACACTTCCAACAATTCTACCTAATGGGTAGAGGTTTGTTGTGGCAAATAGGCTGGTTTCATCAACAATATGGCTGCCAAGTGTAGAGCACCAACTTTGGTAAACACTCAATGCTGGTTGATTGTCGATTTCAAGGATAGAGCGGTGCTCTATTTTCGTCACCTCGCCGCTGATACCTGTTGTGGAATAACCGGTATGAAACCCAGTCTCACAAGGCGATGAGGGATAAAGGACTGAAATAGATACGCCTTCAATAGAGGTGCCTTGAGACGTGAATATTTGCCAATTACCTTTGAGTTCATTGTCTGCTGCGCTTCCTCCAATTAGGGGAACCAATGTGCCAAACTCTTGATAGATTGCGTCTATAACCGATTCTTCAAAACCTGGTGTAGCGTGAAGGATGATTAAATTAGGCAGTTCACCTACTCTACCGCTGCTTACAATGGCCTTTCTAAGTGCGGCTTGTGTAATACTTACCGCGTTTTCAACGGTAATATCGGCTATAGCCGTACCGTAAGCCGAGATAGAAGCACTGTCTTCAATCAGCATTAGACCGACAACAGGACCTCGATGGAACCCTTCTTCAGTCAGTATCCCTTTACAAGATGTGCAACCTTGAATAGGTGTGTTTGGGAATCGTGCCGATAAGGCGACTCGCAATGTTTCGGCTGAATACTCTTCAGTGAAATAACAAAGCGCCAGAGATGGGGTGAGTTCTGACGGGATTTGTGAGTTCAAATCTTGAATCGCTTCTGATACGTCTTCTTGGTGGGAAAAAGCGGTAATCAACTTCATTTTTTGGAGTATGAAACAAGTGACTAGTTTTAAGTTGTTTTATACATTAATAAATCACTCACCGCATCTATTTATTACTATTTGCTCAATAAAGTGTGCCCCCTATTTTTCTTTGTGAATGACCTTCACATAATCTCCATTCTGTTTATTTGTAATTAAAATGTGATCGTATTTAATGTGTTCGTTAAATAACCAATTTTTTGTATTTATATCCGGATTAATAATAGTGTTATTAATGGAGACGCGAAACTGCTCAGAGTCGCCTACAATATAGTTGTTGTGTTCGGTAAAGTGTATTTCGAACGCCTGATCGTTTAATGAAAAGTGACAGGTCTTAACCATACATTTAACAATGTTACCTTGATCTTGATCAAGTGTACGCCAGGTAAATGCTGCTATTAAAATCAATAACATGACGAAAATTTGAGTGATTCGGGCTGGCGTTAATTTTTGCGCAGGCATTGAAAGTTTCCTCTATGTAACAAACTTCAAATTTTTAACAATTAGTTGAATGACCGGAGTGTAAGTGAGGTTAATTTCCTGTCATTGAATTGTTAGTTCCAGTATAGTGGCACATTGAAAATGCCGCTTTTTATTAAAATCGTTAAAAGGAATTAACAGTATGAAAAAACGACAATTCCTCGACCGATTTGGTGGCATTACGACATATGTCGTGTTGGAAGTAAAAGTGTAGTTAATTAAAAAAATTTGGAAGCATGCAAATGAGCCAAGAAAAGCAGCTAGAACAAAACTACAACTATACAGTCGTGCGTCAGTTTACCTTAGTTACCATACTTTGGGGAATTGTCGGAATGGCTGTTGGTGTTTTGATTGCCGCTCAATTAGTCTGGCCACAGCTAAACTTTGATACGCCGTGGTTGACGTACAGTCGCTTACGTCCCCTGCATACTAATGCGGTTATTTTTGCGTTTGGTACCAGTGCACTGTTTGCAACGTCTTATTACGTTGTGCAGCGTACGTGTCAAACTCGTTTATTTGGTGGTCCTCTTGTCGCCTTCACCTTTTGGGGATGGCAGGCAATTATTTTAGCCGCTGCAATTACCTTACCTTTGGGTTACACCTCTGGTAAAGAATACGCAGAGCTAGAATGGCCTATCGACATCGCAATTGCCCTAGTTTGGGTTGCTTATGCGGTGGTCTTCTTTGGTACGCTTATAAAGCGAAAGACCTCTCACATTTATGTGGCGAACTGGTTCTTCGGTGCCTTTATCATTACCGTTGCAGTTCTTCACATTGTAAATAGTATGGTTATCCCAGTTTCCATGGGTAAATCTTATTCTATATACTCCGGTGCCGTCGATGCCATGGTTCAATGGTGGTACGGTCACAACGCGGTAGGGTTCCTTCTTACTGCTGGCTTCTTGGGAATGATGTATTACTTTGTTCCTAAACAAGCTGAGAGACCAGTTTATTCATACCGTTTATCTATCGTTCACTTCTGGGCGTTAGTTTCCCTCTATATCTGGGCTGGTCCTCACCATTTGCACTACACTGCCCTACCTGACTGGACTCAGTCTTTAGGTATGGTGATGTCTTTGGTTTTGTTTGCTCCGTCATGGGGTGGCATGATCAACGGTATCATGACACTTTCTGGTGCATGGCATAAACTCCGCCATGACCCAATTCTTCGATTCTTGATTGTTTCGTTGTCTTTCTACGGCATGTCAACATTCGAAGGACCTATGATGTCAATCAAAACGGTTAATGCGTTGTCTCACTACACCGATTGGACAATCGGCCACGTACACTCCGGTGCATTAGGTTGGGTTGCAATGGTATCTATCGGTTCTGTTTATCACCTAATCCCTAAACTGTTTGGTCAAGAGCGCATGTACTCTGTTAGCTTGATCAACACGCATTTCTGGTTGGCAACAATTGGTACGGTTCTCTATATCGTAGCTATGTGGATTTCTGGTGTTATGCAAGGTCTGATGTGGCGTGCAGTTAACTCAGACGGTACGTTGACTTACAGTTTCGTTGAATCTGTAGAGCAGTCTTACCCGTTCTACTTTGTTCGTTTCCTTGGTGGTTTCATCTTCTTGGCTGGTATGTTCTTAATGGCATACAACGCTTATAAGACAATCACTGCCCCTAAAGACAGCTTAAAGGCTGTTGCTCAACCGGCATAAGGAGATTGACTAATGAGTTCGAATTCAAATAACCGTCATGAAATTGTAGAGAAGAACGTAGGTCTTCTTGCCATTTTAATCGTATTCGCTATCAGCCTTGGGGCCTTAGTGGAAATCACACCGTTGATTTTCCAAGATCAGACGACTAAGCCAGTTCAAAACTTGCGCCCATACACAGCGCTGGAAATGGAAGGTCGTGATATCTACATCCGCGAAGGCTGTAATGTATGCCATAGCCAGATGATTCGTCCATTCCGTGCAGAAACGGAGCGTTACGGTCACTACTCTGTAGCCGGTGAAAGTGTTTGGGAGCACCCATTCCTTTGGGGTTCAAAACGTACAGGACCAGATTTGGCTCGTGTAGGTGGTCGGTATTCCGATGAGTGGCATCGTGTTCACTTAATTGATCCGCGAGAGCTCGTCCCTGAGTCCAACATGCCTGGCTTCCCTTGGTTGGAAGAAAACGTTTTAGACGGCAAACTGACCCAGAAGAAATTGACCGTTTTCCGCGATCAATTTGGCGTTCCTTACACGGATGATCAGATCGCAAATGCAAAACAAGAAGTAGAAGGTAAAACAGAGATGGATGCCATCATCGCTTACCTTCAATCTCTTGGTCACGCAATGAAGTAAGGGGGATATATGGATATCGGTACTATTCATAGTATATGGACCATAGTGTTGTTCGTTAGCTTTCTTGGCGTCGTCTGGTGGGCTTACGGTAAAAGCCGTAAAGCACGTTTCGACGAAGCCGCTAATTTAGTATTCGCTGACGAGCAAGAGCCCTCTGAAAATAAAGAAGGAGTGACCAAACAATGAGTACTTTTTGGAGTCTCTGGGTAATTATCATTACTGTAGGTACGTTGCTAGGCTGTGCTGCCCTTCTTTACTGGTGTGTTAAAGATAAGATGGGCGTGGAAGAAGGTGTAGACATGGGGCATGAATACGATGGTATTCGTGAGCTGAATAACCCTCTTCCAAAGTGGTGGACATATTTATTTATTAGCACCTTTGTGTTTGCTGCAATTTACTTGGCGTTGTTTCCAGGTTTGGGCAGCTTCAAAGGTTTATTGGGGTGGCAAAGCTCCGATCAAACAGTCACCACTATTCAACAGTCTCGTGAGCGAATTGCAAAAGCGCAAGAAGAAAAGCGCTTGGATCAATATGCAAAAGAACTGGACGATGCAGACGCTTATTTTGGCGAAGCATTCCGTAAGCTTGCTTACAATGAAGCTGGTGAACTCAGTGACATTACTGAAATAGCTAAAAATGAAGAAGCGATTAAAGTTGGTCAGCGTTTGTTTTTGCAAAACTGTTCGCAATGTCATGGTTCTGATGCCCGTGGTTTGAAAGGTTTTCCTAACCTTACGGACAATGCTTGGTTGTATGGTGGTGAGCCTGTTGCCATCGTAAATACAGTTATGAACGGTCGAATTGGTGCTATGCCTGCATGGGGCGAATCTTTTGGCGAGCAAGGTGTACGTGAAGTGGTAACTTATACGTTAAGCCTTTCTGGCCGTAAGGTTAACGCACGTGAAGCTGCAGCGGGTAAAGCTCGCTTTGCTGCATGTGCTGCCTGTCATGGTACAGATGGTAAAGGAAACCCTGCGTTTGGTGCGCCAGACCTAACAGACCAAGTGTGGCTGTTCGGTGAAACGCGTGCCGACATCACAGAGACGGTTATGTACGGTCGTCAAGGTGTGATGCCTGCATGGAAAGACATTCTAGGTGAAGACAAGGTTCAACTTGTTTCTGCTTACGTTTGGAGCTTGAGTAACTCAGGCAAATAGTGCATTTCTATACAGCCCCTACCCAAGGGGCTGTCTTTTCTATAAGTTAAATCTAAATTCCGTTATTGAGAACTTTTCTATGGTACAGCCTTGGTATAAACAATTTTGGCCGTGGTTTCTGATCGCGCTTCCAGCTACCGTCGTTGTGGCAAGCTTTGTCACGCTCGGTATTTTTTCGAAAAACTCTGTTTCACTGGTTGCCGAGGATTACTATAAAAAAGGCAAAGGCATCAATATTGATATCTCAAAGCAGAACGCGGCTCGGGACCTCAGCTTATCGGCTAATGTCTCAACAAGCTCCAACCGCATCGTTATCGATTTTGATAAAGGTGAACTTGAGCACTTCCCAGCTTTAGTGGTGACCTTTTCACACCGAACGCTCGCAGATAGAGACTTTTCTCAAACTTTGTCTGCCAATGGCTTAGGTCAGTATGCAATCAATCTAGAAAGCGAGATTGAAGGTCCTTGGTTTGTTGAAGTAGAACCGCACAATAAAGAGTGGCTAATTCAAGGCAAAGTGACTTTCCCATCACAATCACCGACGCAACTGGGTAACTAAATTAATGACAAAAGAGTGTTATCACTGCGGTGAAGACGTACCAGCCAACACTGATTTTAAAGTCGAAATTTTGGGGCAAGAACGTAATATGTGCTGCCCTGGTTGTGAATCTGTCGCTCAAACCATTGTTGAAAGCGGTCTCGTTTCTTACTACCAATATAGAACAGCACCTGCCGAAAAAGCCGATCTGGTTCCAGAGCAACTAAGAAACCTCATCCACTATGACAACGAAGAAGTTCAATCAGAATTTGTTCGCCAGTCAGAACATCAATCAGAAGTGACCTTGTCACTTGAGGGTGTGTCCTGTGCCGCTTGTGCATGGCTCATTGAAAAGCAGCTAGTTAATCAATCCGGTGTACTCTCTATTCGAGTGAACACCACCACGAACCGTGCCATTTTAGCGTGGGATAAGTCTCAAGCTAAGTTGAGTGATTTATTGGCTACAGTACACCAATTAGGATACAAAGCAGCGCCATTTGAAGCAGACCAACAAGAAGCGTCTTACCACCGCGCGATGAAACAGTATCTTTACCGGCTTGGCATCGCTGGTTTAGCCACCATGCAGGTGATGATGCTGGCCGTTGCACTGTACTTGGAAGTGTTCGGTGATTTAGATGCAGAGTTTAAACAGTACTTCCGTGTTGTGAGCTTGATATTTGCTACTCCCGTTCTGCTTTATTCTGCACTTCCGTTTTACTTAAATGCGTGGCGCAGCTTAAAAGGGCGAACACTGGGTATGGATGTTCCAGTCTCTATCGCCCTTATCTTTGCCTATGTGGCAAGTTTGGTGGCGACGGTGACAGAGCAAGGTGAAGTCTTTTTTGAATCAATCACCATGTTTACCTTTTTCTTGCTGCTCGGGCGTTTTTTGGAAATGCGAGCAAGAAGAAAAGCAGCCGCGGCCAGTGCCAATTTACTGAAACTTATTCCCTCAATGGCAACGAAGTTGGATGGCACCCAAGTTCCAGTTAAAACGTTAACGATCGGCGATCAGGTAAGAGTATTACCCGGAGAGCACGTTCCCGCAGATGGCATTATCTTAAAAGGTCGCGTACATATTGATGAATCCATGTTAACCGGTGAATCCATTCCAGTAGTGAAGAAACAAGGAGACATGGTTTTTGCGGGTACGTTGAACGGTGAAGAGTCGTTTGAACTGGAAGTGAATACCAGTAAAGCAAATTCGATGATCTCCAACATAGTAAGGCTGCAAGATGAAGCTCAAATGTCTAAGCCTAAGATTGCGCAAGTTGCGGATGTTGTGGCCCGATACTTTGTTGCCGTCATTCTGATTGTTGCTGCTTGCACTTGGGCGTATTGGCACCAAACAAAACCAGAGGACGCATTCTGGATTATGCTCGCTGTGCTGGTTGCAACCTGCCCTTGTGCTCTTTCACTTGCCACCCCTACTGCGATCACATGTGCCACCTCTCGTATGGGAAATTTAGGGATTCTTCTTCGCAAGGGGCATGTGTTTGAAACTCTGTGTAAAGTCAATCATTTGGTTGTTGATAAAACAGGTACTCTAACAGAAGGAAATATTCAGATAGATCGCACCGTAGTCATTAGTAACCATTTCTCTGAAAAGGAATGTCTAGCGATTGCGGCTTCACTAGAGAATCATGCAAACCACCCTATTGCTAAGGCATTTAAAGCGTTTGCAGATACGACAATCGAAGTGGATCAAGTCGAAAATAAAATTGGCTTCGGCATTGTTGGTCTATACAAGGGGCAACCTTGCAAAATCGGAAGTGCGAATTTTGTGTTGGGACAAGAAGTAGAGTCGCAACAACCGTGTGTGTATCTCTCTATCGATGAATCTCACGTGGCTACCTTCTACTACCACGACCCTATTCGAGAGCAAAGCCAAGTGCTGATTTCTAAATTAGCAGAGGCGGGAATTAAAACGACCCTGCTTACGGGCGATTCTTTGAATAATGCACAACCTGTTGCCAACGCAATGGGGATTGAATCTGTCGTAGCCAGCGCAAGCCCACAAGAAAAGCTGGAGTTCTTGTCAACACTTAAGGATCATGAAGTTTCTCTAATGATTGGTGATGGTATTAACGACGCACCTACCCTTGCTGGTGCTCACCTTTCAGTAGCAATGGGAGGCGGTGCTGATGTCGCTAAGTCTTCAGCTGATATGGTGTTGTTAGGGGATAAACTTGATAAATTGATTGAAGCACGTTTACTTGCCCTCAAAACACGCAAAATTATTAGGGAAAACCTTGCGTGGTCGCTAGGATATAACTTATTGATATTGCCTTTAGCGGTAGCTGGACTCGTGGCACCTTATATCGCCGTTGTTGGAATGTCTGCCAGTTCAATCATCGTTGTTACCAACTCACTCAGGTTGCTTAAAGAAAATGGCTAGTCTTTATATTCTTATCCCTATCGCAATACTGCTTGTATGTCTGGCTGTTGCGGTTTTCTTATGGGCAGTAAAAAGCGAACAGTTTGAAGATTTAGAGCGTCAAGGGCATAGCATTTTGTTCGATGAAGATGAAATGCATGAGAAAGCTAAACCAAAGCCACGCGACAATGACGCAGGGTAAATCTTAGATGGCAGATTGGTTAGGGGCATTGTTCATAGGGATTCTTGGTGCGGGGCACTGTATGGGAATGTGTGGGGGAATTGCTTCTGCTGTTGCCATAGGAAACCCCAATGCCTCTCGAACATTGCTCATCACGCTATTTTATAACTTCGGGCGCCTCTCATCTTACGCGTTTACTGGAGCGCTTATTGGCGGTGCCATTTCATCTATCGCTCAATTTTCTGACTTCAATCTTGCATTGACCTACTTACGGTTAGTATCCGCTGTGTTCATGATCTTACTCGCTCTGTATATCGCAAAATGGTGGCAAGGCTTATTAGTAATAGAAAAACTGGGTCAGGGTGTTTGGAAATTTGTTTCACCAGTAGGGCAAAAACTCCTGCCGTTACGCTCGCCACTCCATGCACTTCCTTTTGGTTTTTTATGGGGTTGGTTGCCTTGTGGGTTAGTTTACTCGACATTAACTTGGGCAGCGGTTTCCGGTAGTGCTTTAGACGGTGCGATTATTATGTTTGCTTTTGGCTTGGGCACCCTACCAGCCATGCTATTAGTTGGTTTAAGCGCCGTTAAGTTTCAAAAGTGGCAGAGAAACGAAACTTTTCGCCAGTGCGGAGCTTTTCTCTTATTGGCATATGGAAGCTACACCGCGTATGACGCAATCACATTACTTTCATAATCTGTCACATCTCTATGTTTCTATGCCTTTTTTTTCACTACCCTTTAGTATTAGGAAGTGTTAAAATATTGATGTATATCAAAATAGCGTTTGGGTGTTATGATTTCAAATAAGCCAGCAACAAATAGAGTTCAGTCCGGTGGATGTGCGATTCACTGTCAAGATTGTAGTATTAGCCAACTTTGCATTCCTTTCACTCTCAATGAATCCGAGCTTGATCAATTAGATGAAATCATTGAAAGAAAGAAGCCTATTCAGAAAGGTCAGGAGATATTCAAAGCCGGTGATGAACTAAAATCACTTTATGCAATACGCTCCGGAACCATCAAAAGTTACACCATTACAGAACAAGGTGATGAGCAGATCACTGCATTCCATCTTGCCGGTGATTTGGTTGGTTTCGATGCCATTAACGATAATTCCCACCCCAGCTTTGCTCAGGCACTTGAAACATCAATGGTGTGTGAAATTCCATACGAAATATTAGACGATTTATCTGGCAAAATGCCAAAGCTTCGCCAGCAAATCATGCGTTTGATGAGTAATGAAATCAAAGGCGATCAGGAGATGATCCTACTTCTTTCTAAGAAGAATGCTGAAGAAAGGTTAGCCGCGTTTTTATACAACCTCTCTACTCGCTTTTCTCAGCGTGGATTTAGCCCTCGGGAGTTTCGCTTAACGATGACTCGTGGTGATATCGGTAACTACTTGGGCTTAACAGTTGAAACCATTAGCCGTTTGTTAGGTCGCTTCCAAAAAGCCGATATGCTTAGTGTAAAAGGCAAGTATATTACAATTTTAGATCATGATGCGATGCAAGAACTTGCGGGTGTATCAAGCGATTAATCCTATAGTTGGATCATAGTTTCATCTAGGTGGCTCAGTTCTGAGCCACTTCATATTTCTCCCTTATATATTCCAGTTTTCCTAAATTTTTTTGCTCAATTAAGCTACAGTTATCTTAAGATTAGCCTCTAACCTTTTGGTTTCTAAGGAGCTGTTATGAGTATTTACAATAAGATTCTCGTTGTTGCAGATGTCAATAATGACCAGCAACCAGCGCTAGCCAGAGCAATTCAACTGAGCGAAAGCAGTCGCTCGGAAAGCCATATTACGTTCTTCCTTTCTATTTATGATTTCTCTTATGAAATGACGTCGATGCTGTCGATGGACGAGAGAGACGCAATGAGACGCGGCGTTATTCAGCAGCGAGAAGCATGGATGGAAGAAGTTGCCCAACCCTATCTTAATGATTCAGTGAAGTTTGATATTAAAGTGGTTTGGCACAATCGCCCATATGAAGCCATCATAGGTGAAGTGTTTGCTGGAGCACATGAAATAGTAGTGAAAGCAACACGTAAGCATGACGTGCTTGAATCAGTTATTTTCACACCGACAGATTGGCACATTCTGCGTAAGTGCCCTTGCCCTGTCCTTCTTGTGAAAAATCACGACTGGCCAGTGAATGGCAACGTGATGGCTTCAATACATGTTGCTTCAGAAAACCCTACCCACCAAGATTTAAACGATACGATGGTAGAGCAACTGCAAGACATTAGTAGCAGGTTGAACGCCAAATTTGCATTGGTCAATGCCTACCCTGTTACGCCAGCAAATATCACCATAGAGTTACCGGAATTTGACCCCACAACTTATAGCGATGCAGTGCGCGGGCATCATTTGACTGCAATGAAAGCATTACGTCAAAAGCATGGTATCGATGAAAGTGATACACGAGTTGAGCAAGGTTTACCTGAAGAGGTTATCCCCAAAATAGTGGACGAGCTTGATGCAGGTCTTGTCATCTTAGGGACAACGGGAAGAACAGGTTTATCTGCCGTATTTATTGGTAATACAGCTGAACACGTCATCGATAAAATTAACTGCGATGTTCTGGCTTTAAAACCTAATGGCTACATTAGTCCACTAGACCCAAATCAGTGAGTTTACCCAACACCTTAAGGCAGTTTGAGTATAGAAATAGGCAAGCATTGGCTTGCCTATTTTGTTTGTATGAAGATGAACTTGCGAAAGTTGCTTAATAGCCACTGCGAATAGCAGTTAAAATACTGGTATCTATCTTGGATATCCGTATTATACGCACTTCAAATTATTGTCGAGATAACAACAGAAAAACTGGATATGACTGAGCAAAGTAACGAGCGCACAAAAGCTCAACAATACAACTTTAATAAGTTGCAAAAACGCATTCGTCGCAACACCGGAAATGCTATCAGAGACTTCAATATGATTGAAGAAGGTGACCGCATTATGGTGTGTTTGTCAGGTGGTAAAGACAGTTTTACGATGCTCGACATTTTAATGAGTTTGCAAAAAAGCGCACCGGTTAACTTTGAGCTGGTGGCTGTTAACCTCGATCAGAAACAACCGGGTTTCCCCGACCATATTCTGCCGGATTACTTAGAAGGCTTAGGTGTTGAATATAAGATTGTTGAAGAAGACACTTACTCAATCGTTAAAGACAAAGTACCTGAGGGAAAAACTACTTGCTCGCTTTGTTCTCGCCTTCGCCGTGGTATTTTGTATCGCACAGCCAAGGAGCTTGGAGCGACAAAGATAGCTTTAGGTCACCATAGAGACGACATTCTTGAAACCATGTTCTTAAACATGTTCTACGGTGGAAAGATCAAAGGCATGCCGCCTAAACTGGTGTCTGATAATGGTGAACACGTCGTGATTCGTCCGTTGGCGTACTGCCGCGAGAAAGATATTATCAAGTATTCTGAGATGCGTGAATACCCTATTATTCCATGTAATTTGTGCGGTTCTCAGCCAAACCTTCAACGTCAAAACGTTAAACACATGCTGAATACGTGGGATAAGCAATTCCCAGGTCGTATTGAAACCATGTTTACTGCAATGCAGAATGTTGTCCCTAGCCATCTCGCTGATTTCGAACTCTTTGATTTTAAAACAATCAATCGCGATTCAGGCGTGATCAACGGAGGCGATATAGGTTTTGATAAAGAAGACATGCCTGCGGTTCAAAGCTCAGATGAAGATGCGGTCGAGTTCGACCCTAAATTACAGCTAGATGTGACGAATATATAATTTGAAGAACAGTTAAATTACAGGGGCTCGTATAGAGCCCCTTTTTTTGTGCTTACTCTTCTTTTCTTGCCCATTCAGGCAGCCAATCGCTATGGGCGATTCTAAGTTCGTCTACTAATTGCCATATTTGGTCTAGATCCAATTCTGCTGCCGTGTGTGGATCCATCATAGCTGCATGGTAGATATGCTCTGGATTTTCCGTCATCAACGCTTCAACAACAAGTGACTGGACGTTCACACTGCTTTGAATTATTGCATTTAGCTGGGGAGGCAGACTGCCTATTTTTGTCGGCTGAATTCCCATGGCATCGACCAAACAAGGGACTTCGACTGCACAGCCTTGAGGCAGTGAATCAATTAAACCATTGTTGGGCACATTCCCATAGATGACTTCAGGAACATTGGTCCATACTGCGTTGATGATTGCAGAAGCGTATTCGTTACTTTTATCTAGATCGATGGTTTCTTCCGATAACAACTTTTGGGATTGCTCCTGCCATTGCTCTATTTGTTCTACACATCGCTTTGGATATTCATCCAGTGGGATTTGAAATTTATGGATAAGATCATCCCTGCCCGATTTAATAAACCAAGGCGTGTACTCTGCAAAATGCTCAGAACTTTCAGTTACATAATACCCAGTACGCTTAAGCATCTCATATCGAACCAAGTTTTTGCAGCGAGGCATTTCTTGGCTTTCAGGTCTTGGGTAAACACCGGACTCATAGCCTTCAAGTAATTTCGGATATAAGTCAACGTATTCACCATTTTCCAAGCGCTCTTCAAAACTCAAGAAAAACGCGATGTGATTGATACCTGCACAACGGAATCGAATTTTATCAATAGGTATCTGCAGATCAGAAGCTAAACTCTCAGAAGTATGTTGAACTGAATGACAAAGCCCTACTTGTTTGATTTGGGGGAATTTCTCCGCAATCGCCCAAGTATTGATTGCCATTGGGTTTACATATTGAAGAAGTATTGCTTCAGGGCACACTTCAAGCATGTCTTCGCATACCGACCATAGATGCGGAACTGTACGTAAACCACGCATGATGCCACCAATGCCTAATGTATCTGCGATGGTTTGCTCAAGCCCAAACTTCTTGGGAATCTCAAAGTCAGTCACTGTGCAGGGTTCGTAGCCGCCTATTTGAAAAGCAACAATCACAAAATCGGCGTCTTTTAACGCTTCTTTTTGGATAAGATGAGTTGAAATCGTCGCATCACATTTCAAAGTGGAAACCATTTTATCTGCAACGGCTTTTGATTCATCTAGACGACTTTTATCGATATCCATTAATGCTACATGAGCACCTTGTAAGCGTTCACGTTGTAAAATATCACCGACAATGTTTTTCATAAACACCGTAGATCCGGCGCCAATAAAGGCGATTTTTGGGTAATCTTTCACTTTTGTCATCCTTGTCCATATTGGTATACATTGATTATTGGTTATCAAATTCGTAGATACTTCCTAAAATACAAATAAAACTTCCTGAAAGTAACTTTCGTCTTGCTGACAAGATAGATTAATAGCACAGTGCTAGAACGAAGATTATTGATTCCCAGCTTAAGAGGTTTTGTGTGATGAAACAGTCGATCCCTTCTCACGAATATTCCAGTACTTATCGAGTGGAAGATCCTGAGTATCCGAAAGATTGTGGAATAGTAGTTGAAGACATAAAACCTCGTGCATTTGAGGCATCTTATTATCACCACCACGCCTCTATTGAAATGAACTATTTGCACGATGGGTCGATGATCTACTCCTTTTCAGGAAGAGAGGTCAAATTAAAAAGTGGGTGTTTTACTCTGTTTTGGGGAGCAAACCCTCATCGAGTTGTATCCGTTGATGGCGCAACTCGAATAACAAACGTGTACATATCACTGTCGCAATTATTGCAATGGTCATTGCCTCCGGAGTTTATAGACGCGGTGTTAAGCGGTGCTGTGGTGTGTACACAAGAATCCAACCTGCTCGATCATCAGATAGTGGAGCGCTGGGCAGAAGAACAAAATCGAAATGCGAATTGGCGTAGGCTACACGGGCTGGAAGTCGAGTCTCGTTTACTGCGACTTGCTAATGAAGGGTGGAATACGATGTTACATCGTAACAAATCCGACAGTGAAACCATTGTTGGAGGCAAAGCTATTCTTCATTTCGAATCTATGTTGCGCTTTATCAGTGAGCATTTTTCATCACCCATAGGTTTGCAAGACGTCGCACAAGATATTGGGGTGTCTAAGGGTTACGCAATGACTTTGTTTCGCAAACTACTGGGAAAAACCATTAAAGAACACCTTACCGATCTCAGAATGTATCACGCTAAAATGTTGTTAGCGGAATCAGATACAAAAATTGTAGCAATAGCATTAGACAGCGGATTTGGGTCACTTTCCGCGTTTTATGATGCCTTTCAAAAACAGGAAGGAATCTCGCCAGCAGCATTTAGGAAGCAAAGCCTTGTAGGACAAAGATTCCACTCCAACTCGTAAGCTGGAGTGGATCACGGGGTATTAAATCTAGTCTGCTTTAGGAAGGTAAGGTAGGACTCTTGTGGTTTGTGCTGGCAAAGTAAAGCTCTCGCCTTTCTTGAGGTTGTTTAGCGCAAAGTATGCTCTGCCATTAACAATCTCGACCGACTTTCCATTTGGAAGCGTAATTTCACTATTCAGGCTATCGGCAAATTCCAGCGTAACGCCTTCCACATCTGGAGTGAACCAACTCGCAAACATGCCGCCCAAGTCTTCTAGCATCACCTGCATTTGAGGCAGTAGCTTTTCAATATCTTCGTATTTTACTGATCCACTTAGCTGCTCTTTTGCCATGACAACCAAAGAGAAATCACATCTTTTGTCTTTTTCAGTACGCACAAACACCAAAGGGTTCGCCGATTTCAAATTCTGATCAATGGGCACTTTCAGCTCGTAGCCTGAGGTATCAAACTCTTCGTAATGTTCTTCTTTTTCCATCCATGCTTTTTCGAGTAGGCAAAGCTTTTTAGAATCTGCGTCTACAAAGAACAGACCGACTTTTACATCGTCGTGCCCTTCACTCGCGTTGCTCTTCATTTGAGAGTACAACTTCGAATAGGTAAACATGTATTCTTGAGCTTGAAGTGGTAGTGCCAAGCCTAGCGAAACAGCGAAAGCAATTAGAGGGGTAATTTTCATTATTGAATTCCGAACTCAGTCCAATATTTATTGTTGTGGCGGATCATAGCTTGTAATTCATCAACATACGCTTGACCACGCTCAGAATAGTGACTTAATCCTTGTGTCAATGCGAGTGCCGTCTTCTCACTTTGTAGGTCTTGTCCAGATTGTTCAAGTTGTGAACGAATGGTGCGAAGTTCTGCATACGCTCGATTGCGATTTACATTCATAAAATAAGCAGAAACTGAATCTTGTGCTGAGCCAAATTTTGCTACTTCATGGGTAGCACCTTCATTTCTTCTTAGTGGTACAAGACCACAGCCCTTTCTGTAGCACCATTGACCAAAAAAGTTGTTCGCTTTGGTTGCGAAGCGAGACGTTCCCCAAGCGGATTCGTTCGCTGCTTGTGTCAACACGAGGCTAGGAGGAAGAACGTTTACCCGCAACAACATTGTGTTGAGCCAATCTTCGGTAATACCTTCATAAGGTATTGCGTACTGATAGGCTTTCGCTAATTTCTCCGCGCTTTGCAGGTGTTTTTCTGTATTGCGAGAATCACTGCCTTTGGGTTTCATCGAAAGCAAAAACTGGCGTTCTTGTAATACGCGGTGGTTCTCTATCGCAATCGCAGGGTTTAGAAAACCAAAGAATGACGATTTCTTTTCATTCACGTTTGTTATCGAGGCGAAATCAGGCTTCTTACCCACGCTTGGCAAAGGCTTAGAAACCACCTTTTCGGTAGGCTCGGTTTGGGGTTCTTTTTCCAAAAATGGAAACAAAAACGCTGCGGCGAAAAACGCAGCAGCGCCAATTTTTAAAAGGGGTTTAAGCATCAAATGTACCGGAGTTATTCGAACCTTGTTGAGGTTTAGATGGAATGTCTGAAGCAACAATTTTAAGTTGGATGCCGAACATGTTGCGATACAGAATGCCTTTCACATGGAAGAAGAAAGGTACGACAAAAATCAATCCGATTCCGTAAAGCATGGTTGCAATAAAGAACATCAAGCCAACTACTAGGTAAATACCAAAGATTGGGAATATTTTTTTATTTACTGCTCTAAAAGACAACAGCAAAGATTGCATTGGAGGAATACGCTTCTCACAGATAAGCAAAATAGAATGGCTAAATGCTATGGTGAGATAGATTGATAGAAATGGGAGCAGCTGCCCCGCAATTCCTTGCAACAGAATACTGAACGCCGTTGCGAGAATGACAGGGATTGTGTACTGAAGCCCTTTCGCCATATGACGAGACTTCGTGCGTAAACCGGCCGAGTGGCTCATGGCCATCAAACTGATGCCAGCATATAGCGGTGCGCTGATTAACTCGTAGCTGAAATTGGCATAAAAGATTGACTGAAATATTTGTGGGTCAGCCTCTTGTGGGTTTTGTACTAAAGTGAGCAACACGGTCGGGTCGCCAAGTTGCATTTTTAAAGCAACAAAGAATATTACGGCTTGTATCGCAATCAAAGCAACTATCGCGGGGGAAAATGAAAAGAAGTTTTTCATCGTATACTTCCAAGCTTCTTGAATCACTTCGCCTGGTTTAAGTTCGTATTGTCCGGAAAGAGCCTGTTCTATGCTCCCTCCTAAGTTGAAATCTTTTACTATTTCATTATTCATATGTACTTCCGGGTCAAAAGTGTGACCAAATAACGTTCTCAGTATTCATATCGCCCACTCTATGGTGAGCGTTGAAAAATACGGCGATTATACGTGGGAGTTGCTCCGTCTTAAAAGCAAGATTGCAACATCTGTTTAATTTTAGAATCAATTGCCTAATAATTGCACTTTCTTATTCATTCTTTTATTCAGATTCCATCAAATCATGAAAATTCCAGCTATAACCTCTGTGAATCTATGCGCGGCAGCAAGCAATTAGCTAGTCGATCGACCAGCGTTCACGTTTTAGGTAAAGCGTAGATTTTGGCTATGAAACTCCAGTTTTTATGCGTTTGGAAATCTGTGTGAAAAGCGTACAAATCGTTGTGTGAGAAATGGCTAATTTTAATGCCAAAAAAATTTTAGTTTTTTGTAAGAAAATACTTTGAGAACCTCACATAGAGGCATATTATGCGCTCCCTACTCTACCAACGTTCTGGTCGTGCCAGTACTGGCTTTTATTAGGAGAAATACAGACATTGAAAAAGCCAAATCATGTTGTTCAGCTAGCGTCCATTGAAAAAAGCTTCGATGGTAAAAAAATCATTGATGGATTCAACTTAAACGTGAATCACGGTGAATTCCTGACCATTTTAGGTCCCTCTGGCTGTGGTAAAACAACGGTTCTGAGGATGATTGCAGGTTTTGAAACCTGTGACCAAGGAAGTATCCAAATAGATGATGTGGACGTCACGGCAGTCCCTGCCGAGCAGCGGCACGTAAATACGGTTTTTCAAAGTTATGCCCTGTTCCCTCACATGACGGTATTCGACAACGTTGCCTTTGGGTTGCGTATGCAGAAAGTGCCGGCTTCAGATATTGAACCAAGAGTTATCGAAGCATTAAAAATGGTTCGCTTGGATCATATGGCTGCACGCAAACCTCACCAGCTTTCTGGTGGACAGCAACAACGTATCGCGATTGCACGTGCAGTAGTAAACAAGCCGAAAGTGCTGCTACTGGATGAGTCTTTGTCTGCATTGGATTACAAACTGCGTAAGCAAATGCAGGTTGAGTTAAAGCAGCTTCAGCGTCAATTGGGTATTACATTTGTCTTTGTTACTCACGACCAAGAAGAAGCGCTGTCTATGTCTGACCGAATCATCGTGATGAAAGATGGAAAGATTGAACAAGACGGCTCACCACGTGAGATATACGAAGAGCCGAAAAACCTGTTCGTTGCCAAGTTTATAGGCGAGATCAATGTGTTTGATGCAGAAGTCATTGAGCGTATCGATAGCAAACGCATCAAAGCGACAATAGAAGGTGTTGAGTCCATTGTTTACTACGATGAGGCAGTAGCAAC
Source organism: Vibrio penaeicida (assembly GCF_002933855.1). Taxonomy (GTDB): domain Bacteria; phylum Pseudomonadota; class Gammaproteobacteria; order Enterobacterales; family Vibrionaceae; genus Vibrio; species Vibrio penaeicida_A. Next base: position 140,916 of record NZ_BFAQ01000013.1, on the reverse strand, counting down.
AGGCGATAAGCTTCAAGTACTGCTTCGCCCTGAAGACTTAAGACTGGAAGAGATTAAAGAAAATGAAACCAAGGGTATTGTTGGCCATGTGACCGACCGTACCTATAAAGGTATGACATTGGATTCGGTTGTTGAACTGGAATCGGGCATGCGTGTGATGGTAAGCGAATTCTTCAATGAAGATGATCCAGATGTTGATCATTCATTGGGTCAAAAAGTCGCCGTAACTTGGGTTGAAAGCTGGGAAGTGGTACTGGCAGATGAACAAGACGTTTAATTTTCAAAACTCACTGAAATGGCATAGCGCTTTTAATCTACAAAAAATGATCATCGGTCTGATTGTCGGGTGGTTGGTCATTTTTGTGCTGATTCCAAACGTAATGATCATCGGAACCAGCTTTTTAACGCGTGACGAAGCAAACCTTATTGAGATGACATTTACGCTTGATAACTATGCCCGTTTAGCGGACCCACTCTACTTTAAAGTATTGTGGCACTCGTTCTATATGGCGATTGTCGCCACATTACTGTGCTTGGTGATTGGATACCCGTTTGCTTACATCGTGGCAAAAATGCCCGAGAAATGGCGTCCGTTTATGCTGTTTTTGGTGATTGTACCATTCTGGACAAACTCACTGATTCGCACTTACGGTTTGAAAATTGTGTTGGGTACGCAAGGCATCTTAAATAAGAGCTTGTTGGCGTTGGATATTATCGATAAGCCCATTCGGATAATGTACAGCGAGTCAGCCGTGATGATTGGATTAGTGTACATCTTGCTTCCATTTATGATTTTGCCTTTGTATTCAGCCATTGAAAAATTGGACGACACCTACTTGGAAGCGGCAAAAGATCTTGGTGCAAACAAACTACAAACTTTGCTCAAAGTGGTATTGCCACTAACGATGCCGGGCATCATTGGCGGTTGTTTGTTGGTGTTATTACCAGCGCTTGGCATGTTCTACATTTCAGACTTACTGGGAGGCGCAAAAAACTTGCTGATCGGTAATGTCATTAAGAGCCAGGTACTGAATGCTCGTGATTGGCCATTTGGTGCTGCAACCAGCATCGCGCTCACTGTTGCTATGGCGATCATGTTATACGCCTACTATAGGGCTGGGAAATTGTTAAACAAAAAAGTGGAGCTAAGCTAATGGGCAAGTCGATTAAGTTTAGCTTTATGGCGTTAGTGTACGCGTTTTTATACTTGCCAATCATTGTGTTGATCGTCAACTCCTTCAATGCCAGCAAATTTGGCATGAAATGGGGTGGATTCACAACCAAATGGTATGAGGCACTTGTAAACAACGACAGCTTAATGCAAGCAGCGTGGCACTCATTAAACGTTGCCGTATTTTCAGCAACCGCAGCCACTATCATTGGCAGCCTGACGGCTGTTGCCCTTTTTCGTTATCGGTTTAAAGGGAAAGGCATGGTGAATGGCTTGTTGTTCATCGTAATGATGTCGCCAGATATTGTGATGGCCATTTCTTTACTAGCACTGTTTTTGGTTTTGGGCGTGCAATTGGGCTTCTTTACCCTCTTCTTTGCTCATATTACCTTCTGTTTACCATTTGTGGTGGTGACGGTGTATTCACGCCTCAATGGATTCGATGTGAAGATGCTCGAAGCTGCAAAAGATTTGGGAGCAAGTGAATGGGTTATATTGAAGCAGATCATATTGCCCCTAGCCAAACCGGCAGTTGCAGCGGGTTGGTTGCTTAGTTTTACCCTGTCATTGGATGACGTCATCATCAGCTCATTTGTTACTGGACCGACTTATGAAATCCTGCCATTGAAGATTTACTCAATGGTGAAAGTCGGCATTTCGCCAGAGGTGAATGCATTGGCAACTGTGATGTTGGTGGTCTCTCTTGTATTGGTTGTGATTTCACAATTGCTAGCAAGAGAAAAAGTAAAGTAAATGAGTGTGATAACACCAGTTTGTATTTATTCGACAGCGCAGTATAGGACTGCGCTGTTTTCTTATCTCGATTAGTTTGGAGCTAACGTTAATGAAAAAATGGGCTACTTTTTTAGCTGGTAGTGCATGTGCGCTTTCCTTGCTGACTCAGTCAGTACAAGCGAACGAAAATGATGAATTGGTATTCATGAACTGGGGGCCGTACATTTCTAGCGATCTCTTAAAGCAGTTTACCGATGAAACGGGTATCAAGGTGATTTACTCAACGTATGAGTCAAACGAAACTTTGTATGCCAAGCTGAAAACACACAATAAAGGTTATGATTTGGTCGTGCCTTCAACCTACTTCGTTTCTAAGATGCGAGACGAAGGTATGTTGCAAAAAATCGATAAGTCGAAATTGTCTAATTTCACTAAGCTTGATACCAATTATCTAAACAAACCGTACGATCCAAACAACGAATACTCTATTCCTCATGTTGTTGCGATTACGGGCCTAGCCGTGAATACGGATATGTACGATGCAAGCCAGTTCACCAGTTGGGGTGATTTGTGGAACTCAGACCTTGAAGGTCAGTTGATGCTGATGGATGACACTCGTGAAGTGTTCCACATCGCGTTACGAAAATTGGGCTATTCCGGTAACACTACCGATGAAAAACAGATTGATGAAGCGTATGCAGAGCTGCAGAAGCTCATGCCAAATGTGTTGGTGTTTAACTCGGATAACCCAGCTTCCCCTTACCTTTTAGGGGATGTTGGTGTTGGAATGCTTTGGAATGGATCCGCGGCGGCTGCACAAGCAGAAGGATTGCCGTTGGAATTGGTGTTCCCAAAAGAAGGAGGCATTGGTTGGGTGGATAACTTTGCAATCTCTTCAGGGGCAACAAATGTCGATGCTGCGCATAAGATGATCGATTTTCTACTTCGCCCTGAAATCGCAGAGCAAATTTCAAAGAACGCGGGTTACTTAACGGCAGTGAAGGAATCCAACGAGAAGTTTAAAGATGTCTCGCCACTCTTCCCGTCTCAAGAAGACTTGGATCGCGTGGAATGGCAAGCTGCGGTTGGCGACAAGACAGTGAGGTATGAGGAGTACTTTATGAAGCTGAAAGCCGGTCAATAAAATATCGTTTGAATACGATTTGTAAGGGCAATTTCGATTGCCCTTTTTCATTCGTTAAAAACTGGAGTACAATTCTGCCACTTAACTCTGAGAGTGAGATCCAGATCAAATAAGTTGAGCTGGAAATAAACTCTCCCACTAACAGATAAAGGGAAAAAATGAAAAATTGCTCTAGACTGTTTGCTGGTCTTATCAGTGTTGCATCCATCTTTTCTATTAACGCTTTTGCTGCAGATGAAGAACTATACTTCTACAACTGGTCCGAATACATTCCAAGTGAAGTATTAGACGACTTTACCAAAGAAACCGGCATCAAAGTTATCTACTCTACCTACGAGTCTAACGAGAGCATGTACGCTAAGTTAAAAACCCAGGGTGCTGGCTACGACTTGGTTGTGCCTTCAACGTATTTTGTTTCAAAAATGCGTAAAGAGAAAATGCTGCAAAAAATCGATAAACAGAAGCTTTCCCACTTCGCAGACCTCGATACTAACTACCTAGATAAATCTTTTGACCCAAGCAACGACTACTCTATTCCTTATATTTGGGGCGCGACAGGTATCGGCGTCAATTCCGATATGCTAGACAAATCGAGATTCAAAAACTGGGCAGATTTCTGGGACCCGAAATGGGAAGGCCAGTTGATGATGATGGACGACTCCCGTGAAGTGTTCCATATCGCCCTTACCAAATTGGGTTACTCCGCCAACACGACAAACCCAGACGAAATCAAAGCCGCCTATGAAGAACTGAAAAAACTGATGCCAAACGTGTTGGTATTCAATTCAGACTTCCCTGCTAACCCTTATCTAGCAGGTGAAACCTCATTAGGCATGCTTTGGAATGGTTCAGCATACTTAGCACGCCAAGAAGGCGCGACAATTGATATTGTTTGGCCAGAAAAAGGCACCATCTTCTGGATGGACAGCCTATCTATTCCTTCTGGCGCTAAGAACATTGAAGCCGCTCATAAGATGATCGATTTCCTTCTTCGTCCAGAGAATGCTGCGAAAATCGCGGTCGAGATTGGTTACCCTACTCCAGTGAAAACAGCGTATCCATTATTGCCTGAAGAATTTGCAAATGATCCAAGTATTTTCCCACCTCAAGAAGTGATGGAAAAAGGCGAATGGCAAGATGAAGTTGGTGAAGCGAGCACGCTTTACGAAGAGTACTTCCAAAAGCTGAAAGTAAATATGTAGTTACCTGAATTTGGGTTTAAGTAACATCACATAAAAAAGCAAAAGCGGGCATTGTCCCGCTTTTTTAGTTCTCGCTATATGAATAACGATGCCTTAATAAACAAAACCTTAAGCCTGAGCTCTCATTGCATCTGGAGTGCTCAACAGTTCTTCTACCAACTTAGGCACCTCAATGCTCGCTTTTCCGTAGCGCTTTTCTTCGAATTCACTTTCTACCGCACTCGGCTCTAAGTTAATTTCGATAGTATGCGCGCCATGCATTCTCGCATCATGCACAAACCCAGCGGCTGGATAAACCACACCCGAAGTGCCAATAGAAATAAACAAATCGGCCTCTTCTAATGCTGCGTAGATTTCACCCATTCTCAACGGCATTTCACCAAACCAAACAATATGAGGGCGCACTTGTGAAGGCATTTGGCAGCAATGGCAAAGGTCACCCGCCAATATATCGCCTGAGCAGTCTACAACTTGGTTAGACTCGCTGCAGCGTGCTTTAAGCAACTCACCATGCATGTGAATGATATTTTTCGTTCCCCCGCGTTCGTGGAGGTTATCGATGTTTTGGGTAATTACGGTGACTTTTCCATCCAATAATTCTTCAAGCTTTCCTAACGCTTGGTGTGCTGCGTTAGGTGCAATGGACGGATCCTGTAGCTTCCGGCGTCTTTGGTTATAAAAATCCTGTACTAGCTCAGGATCACGTTGAAAGCCTTCTGGTGTAGCGACGTCTTCAATTTTATGGTTTTCCCACAAACCATCTTGCGCTCGAAACGTTTGAATGCCCGACTCAGCGGATATTCCGGCTCCAGTGAGAATAACAATGTTTCTATAGGGGAAGTTCATACGACATGCATCCTTGTATTTATCTGTTGTTAACATTAGCACTAAAGACACAGTAGTAGAAAGGGATTAGCGGTAGACCATAGTCGTAAAAAGAGCGACTCAAGTCGCTCTTCTAAAGATTGATACCGCAGTATCATGAAGTGAATATGGGGTTTAGTCTTCGCTAGTAGAGCTGATCTTATGGATCGCCAGATCTGCACCATTAAATTCGTCTTCCCCAGAAAGCCTGAGCCCAGTAACGAGATTTAGCACGCCATAAACTACAGCGGCACCAGCGACAGCTACTACGATACCAATAACAGTACCCAAAACTTGAACCGTTATACTCACGCCCCCTAGCCCACCTAGCGCGCTTTGACCAAATATACCAGCAGCAATACCACCCCAAGCGCCACAAACACCGTGAAGCGGCCACACACCCAATACATCGTCTATTTTGGTTTTGTTTTGTAAGTACGTGAACAAATAAACAAACACTGCTCCCGCTACGCCGCCAGTAATAAGTGCGCCAATCGGATGCATAAGATCAGAGCCTGCACAAACGGCCACCAGCCCAGCTAAAGGACCATTGTGAATGAAGCCTGGGTCATTTCGGCCCGCAACAAGTGCTGTAAGGATACCACCCGTCATGGCCATTAAAGAGTTCATTGCCACAAGACCGCTGATTCCATTCAGAGTTTGTGCCGACATAACGTTAAACCCAAACCACCCAACACAAAGGATCCACGCGCCTAATGCCAAGAATGGTATGTTTGAAGGTGCGAAGTTCGTGTGTTTTCCAGCGCGTACACGGCCGTTACGCATTCCCAGAAAAATGACGGCAACTAACGCGATCCACCCGCCAACACCATGGACTACAACTGAACCTGCGAAATCGTGGAATGCCGCACCAAATGAGGATTCAAACCAATCTTGTAAGCCGTAATTTCCATTCCAGATGATCCCTTCGAACAATGGGTAAACGAGCCCCACAGTAAAAAAGGTGGCGATAAGAACAGGATAGAAACGCGCACGTTCCGCTATGCCACCGGATACGATAGCTGGAATAGCTGCTGCAAAGGTAAGTAAGAAAAAGAATTTAACCAGCTCGTACCCGTTGCCAGCCGAAAGTGTCTCTGCGTCAGCAAAGAAATTCGCTCCGTAAGCCACCCAATAACCAATAAAGAAATACGCGATAGCAGAAACACCGAAATCTGCGAGAATTTTAACCAATGCATTGACTTGGTTTTTCTTACGTACTGTCCCCACTTCGAGAAAGGCGAAGCCAGCATGCATGAGAAAAACCATGATGGCACCAAGTAGAAGAAACAAGGTATCTGAACTTTGAGTGAGTGTGTGGACGGCTCCCTGCACATCCGCAACTGAGTTACTCATCTTTAATTACTCCTTTTTGTATTTTTTTGCACGCTTCCTGTGCACTTCGCTTTGTTCTTCCCTAAATTTGGGAAACGAACAAGATCTAGCGTCTAAAGACCTAGAGTCAACAGCCCCTAGCTACGCAAAGATCGTTCCAGAGCTAAAAAAGATAGATAAGTTGTCTTTAAGGTGTTGTTACTGATAGAAATATTTCTGTTTAGGGAAGAGTACCCTAGATAGGGTTTAATCAATGAATGCACTATATTGGTGAGTATGCACTCATTTAGATCTGCCAAATTGGTGCAACAAATGCATTACAAGCTGGTTTGACTCTTAGAAAGTTTATAAAGAATCTCAGCGGCTTGCTTGGGTGCCAGCTTATCCGGTTCAAATGAATCTAGATCCAAATCACGTAGCAGGTCTTGGAGAAGTTGGCTCGATCCAGCGTAACCCATTTGCCAATTTTCAAAAGCTGGGCGGTCAATTTGTTGAACCGACATTATTGCTATCCTGTCATGACGTACATCTTGACCAATCTTGATGAATAGTTCACTCACATCTTCATTGTTACCTTCTAGAATCTGCAAGAAAAATTGATTGTCGTAGCAGAGCATTCCACAAATATCTCGTTCGGAATTGTTAAGACGCGCCTTCTCTAAGATCTTTTTTAATTCATCTAAAGACATCTCTTTTGTTGCTTCACTGTAATAAAGGAGCCGAATTGTAGCCATATCACTTTTTCTCCAAAGCGCATTTACGTAATCTCTACTATTCTAAAATATAGTCCAACTCCATGAATTTGGTAATTTATGTCCGTCAAATTATTACTGTCAGATGAGCTCAGGGATTCCCTAGATGATTTAAGTCACGACGAGACTATTCAGCTGGAATATGCCCATCCCAAGCAGGTTATGCGTTCAATTCGCTCATTTGACCCCGATATCATCGTGCTTCATTGTTCAAGTGATACTTTTGATGATATTCCTGAAATAACTCAATACGTTCGGAAAACCTTGAATAAACTCTCCGCTACGCTTTGGGTGGTGTACGATGGTGAAATGCAACACGAGCTTTTTTTGCCAAACATTGATCATTTTTTCAGTTTGACGGAGACACCAGTAAATGTACTAAGAATGCAACTAGATCGTGCCATTCAAAGGCATACTGCAATCAATGTCGACCAATCAAATCTACAGAACCAATTGAATATGTTGCAACGTGTCGGGCGCTCTGACACTAAGCATTCAGATGAGTCATTGTTTGTTGCAGACATGGTAAGTGTTATTGGTCAATTCTGTACGGCAAAAATAGCCTTCCTTTTTGATTCACCGAATGATTCAGTATTTCGGTTAAAACAAGGGAAATTAGCCGAGCTTGATGAATCACTAAAAGTAATGTTGGCAAAAAATATATCAATAGAAAACGTAAAGCAGCGTCCAATCATAAATCTAGAGCCATCCCAAATGATTCAAGATCTTTTCAGTGGTGCCGCACTGCTATTCTTCCCTATTTGCACATACGGTAAATTAAGGTACACCATAGTGTGTATTATCGATAACGAACACCTAGCTCAACTCACCGTCTCTAACCTAAAAATATTGGAAGAAGTTGCACTACAGCTTAATTCTAGCCTAGAAAGGCGTTATGCCATTGCTGACTCTAGCCACAAATATAATGAAGTTCAGCATTCGCTTGACCACATAAAGTCTGAAAACGAAGATCAAATTCAATCAGAAAAAATGCATTCACTCAGTAGTATTGCCGTCGGTTTGTTACACGAAATGAATAACCCAATCAGCTCTACTCTCGGGAATTTTGAACCTCTGAAGCAATATATCGAGTCGATTTTGGCGCTATTGGCACTCCATAAACAGTTGTTCATTGAACCTAACAATGAACAAAAGCATGAGATTGTCGCGACCTTCTATGAGGAAACTGACATTGATGAAGTACTTGATGACATACATGCTGTCATTCAAGACTCAGAAGCAGGTTTATTGCGTGTAAAAGACGTGCTTCTTAGTTTGCGAGTTTTCGCTGATAAAGCGCTGGATGCGAAGCTTACACCGTTTAAGCTTCAGAGCGTTTTTTCTGACAATGATCTCTATTTGAACCCTGAAGGCATCGAGGTGACTAAGCAGATAGATGAATCACTTGTCGTCGTTGGTAATCGCAACATGGTTCGGAAAGTTCTAGAGTTGGTGTTTAGGAATGCCATCGAATCAATCGATAACAAGGGAACCCAAAACAATGCGAAAATTGAGGTAACGACCTCATCCGATGATCAGTTTGTTCGCTTGTCGATAAAAGATAACGGCACGGGTATCGATGAAGAAACCCTGACCAAAGTATTCGACCCTTTCTACACCAACAACGGAAAGAAAAACGCATCAGGGCTGGGATTAACTATCGCGCAATTTGTAATGCAGAAATTACACGGCTCTATACGAATCGAATCGGAACTGAATGAATTCACAAACGTGACACTGAAAATCCCCAAAGTCCAGTGATGTTCAATTATGTTAACTAACCTGAGCTGCGTATAAGAAATGAACTAAATGCCCAAGTCACGATCTGATCGTTTGAAGAGAACTATCAATCGCATAAGGACTTGGGCATGAATAATTTAGACGCTATTTTCATCGATGTCGACGACTTCTGTCAGGCTTTCTTACCTGCGTGGGAAAAGCGTCTCATTGCTTCAGGCACCAAACAGAGGAACAAACCTTCTCGCCTTTCTGTCAGCGAAGTGATGACCCTTGTTATCTCGTTCCATCAATCTGGCTTTCGTGATTTCAAAACCTACTACACCCAATTTGTGTGCCGGTATCTTACCAAAGAGTTCCCCACGCTGGTCAGCTACACCCGTAGGCTCAAACTCATGCAAAGTGTCTTGGTCCCCCTCTGCTCTTACCTGACTCATCGTCAAGCTAAACCAACGGGTATTGCCTTTGTTGATTCAACCAAAATACAGGTTTGTCATAACCTGCGTATCCCCAGACATCAGGTATTTGAAGGGATCGCTAAACGCGGGAAGGGGACGATGGGCTGGTTCTACGGATTTAAACTTCATCTCATTATAAATGACCAAGGCGGTATCATTTCAGTGAAGGTCACGACAGCCAATGTGGATGACAGAAAACCTGTCCCAGCGATGGTCGAGAACCTTTGGGGCAGCCTATACGGAGATAAAGGCTATATCTCTGGTCCGCTAGAGCAAGAGTTAGCGGATAAGGGGGTGACATTGATAACCGATGTGAAAAAGAACATGAAACCCAAGGTGATGAAGCTCTGGGACCGTTTAATGCTCAGGAAACGGTTTATCATCGAAACGGTGTTTGACCAGTTGAAGAATATCTCACAGATAGAACACTCACGGCATCGGAGTTGTATCAGTTTTATGGTGAATTTACTGGCTGGACTCATTGCCTATTCATTCCAACCTAAAAAGCCGAGCATTAAAGTGACTCGGCTTGAGAAAGATGCGCTTATGCAGATCTGAGGTTAACTAAGTTCTTAACTGTGTTTATTGTCTTTTTTGGTTTAGACATATGCGCGTTAGCTATGCACTTTAGGCACCTTTGGCGTTTAGTGACTGCAAAATGGATGTGATTTTTTGCTGGTGTTCGCTCTGCCACTCTTTTAATGTTTGGTTATTTTCATTGCGTACTTTCTCCTTAACCTTGGCTAAGATCGATTGCGAATCTTCAGGTTTGATCACAACAATGCCTTCTTGGTCAGCCACAATAATATCGCCGTTATTTACCGTAATGCCTCCGCAGTTTATTGGAACTCCCATTTCACCCATTTTCTTTTTTTTACCTGGCTTTGGTACATTTCCTCTCGCGTAAACGGGAAATGCCATATCGCGAATCTCACCTACATCTCGTATAACACCATCGATAATAAACCCTGAAATTTCACGCTCAGCTGCTGTAGCGCAAACATTTCCTCCCGCCACAGCAAATCGACTATCACCAGCATTAATAACCAATACAGACTGAGGTGGAGCTTGATAGATGGCGGCGTGGACCATTAAATTATCGCCTGCTTCACATAGAACAGTGAATGCTCTGCCAACCATTCGTGGCATATCAGACCACAAGGGTTTAATACTGAAATCCATAAACGCATCGTCTGAAAGAAAATCTGCATAGCTGCACGTTGAAAATTCGCGAAACTCACTAAGGTCACTGTTTTCATTTATATCATGGCTCATTTAGCTATCACCTCTGTAGTTAAGACTCTCTGAAATATCCTAGTTTCATATACTGCCAGCAATTCGCTTGGGTGTAGATGGGTTTTGAGAAATATACACATGGGCTCTCTCTTTCCATACAAATTCGCTTACAGTAGAAAAATTCGAACAAGTTGAATCAAAAAGAATCGTTTACCCTAAATAAACGAAAACGGTCCTAATATTGGACCGTTTTTTTAAATGAGAACGCGCAAGCTAAATATTAGCTTTCACCTTCTTGCTTCTTCACCTTTTTATACCAGATGTTGTGGTGCTGTTTTGCCCATGTTTCATCTACATAGCCTGTTTTCATGCCTTCTAGTGCGCCTTCTGTCCCGACAGTACCGATGTAAATATGCCCTAATGAAGCGGCTATCAGCCCTAGAGACGATATAGCGTGAAGCACATTAACGATCTGCATGAGTTCGCGAGTTTGGTTGAACATTGGGAAATCCATGATTAACCCTGTTACACAGACGGTCACACCTGCCGTGACGAGCAACCAAAACCATATCTTTTCACCGCCGTTACAAAAATCTGCCTCAGGGTGCTTACCATTAGGTAGAATGCCTCCACCTTGTTTAAACCATTCAAGATCGACTTTGTTGAAGAAGTTGTTTTTCATCCATTTGATGAGCATGCCAACCAAACCAAACACAAATAGTGGCCCTAAATAGTTGTGCGAGATTTTCGCCGCACTAATGATAAATCCCCAAACGCTAGACGATACAACGGGCATCATAATGTACTTTCCATACATCAGCATAAGCCCAGATAACGCCAAAATGAGAAACAATGAAGCGGTATACCAATGGAGCGCACGCTCAAAAGGTGTCCAGCGCAGTACTTTGTTGCCAGTCCGTTCCTTAGACAGTTTGATTTGCCCCGCCCAGAGATAAAATGCCAGCAGTGCACCAAACGCACCTAAGATCATGTAGCCGCCAATGGGGGTTATCCATTTATTTCTGATTTCACGCCACAGTTGCCCAGTTGTGTTTATGAGCATACCGTGCTCCAATCCCTTGGACGTGGTGTACCCTTCTTCGCCATCTTTAACTTGTCGCCAGTAATCGGCACCTGCTAATTGGGCAATTTCTTTTTCCGCGTTGGCGGATTCGTCAGCAAAAATAGGTTTGCTGACGAACGCCAGAAACAGCGCAAAAGTAGCGATCAATATGCGATGTAACATTATGCCTCTCTAACTTTTGGTCGCGTCGAATGCTAAGTCTTCACCATTAGTCCAGCCCGCGCCTCTTCCGCCGCGTTCTACCATTCGCTGACGGAAAATGTCCGAAACGGTATTCGCGTCACCAGCCAACAAGGCTTTCGTCGAGCAAAGCTCTGCACACATTGGTAATTTCCCTTCAGCAACGCGGTTTGCACCGTATTTTGCGCGCTCCTCCGTTGAGCCATTTTCTGTCTCAGGACCGCCAGCACAGAAGGTACATTTGTCCATTTTCCCGCGCTCGCCAAATGCCGACGTGCTAGGGAATTGTGGTGCACCAAACGGGCAGGCAAACAGACAGTAGCCGCAACCAATACAAAGATCTTTATTGTGTAGCACAATGCCATCTTCAGTTTGGCTGAAACAATCTGTAGGGCACACAGCCATACAAGGTGCATCAGTACAGTGCATGCACGCGACAGAAATGGAGTTTTCACCGGATTGCCCATCGTTCAATGTGACAACACGGCGGCGTTGAATGCCCCATTCAAGGGCATCATCGTTTTCATTTTTGCAGGCGGTGACACAACCATTACATTCAATACAACGCTTGGTGTCACATAGGAATTTCATCTTAGCCATTTTATGACTCCTTACGCTTTACTGATGTTGCAGAGAGTCACTTTACTCTCCTGCATTTGAGTAACGGGATCATAACCGTAGGTGGTGGCGGTATTCGCTGCTTCACCAATTACATATGGATCCGTGCCTTCAGGGTACTTATCACGTAAGTCTTTACCCTGGAACTTGCCACCAAAGTGGAAAGGAACAAACGCCATACCCGGCTTCACTCTGCGCGTCACCATGGCTTTCACGTGGATTCTTCCTTTCTCGGCACCTTCTACCCAGACCATATCGCCGTCTCTGAACCCTAAGTCGTTCGCGTCTTTCGGATTCACCTCAACAAACATTTCTTGTTGAAGTTCAGCTAGCCAAGGGTTTGAACGTGTTTCCTCGCCCCCTCCTTCGTATTCAACCAAACGCCCAGACGTAAGGATGATTGGGTACTCAGCGGATTTATCTTGGTCCTGAATGGATTTGTACATCGTCGGCAAGCGATAGATGGATTCTTTGTCGTCCCACGTTGGGTAGTCGGCAACCAAATCACGGCGTGGCGTGTAAAGGGGTTCTCTGTGCAGTGGCACTCTATCAGGGAAAGTCCAAACGACGGCGCGTGCCTTCGCGTTACCAAAAGGAATACACCCATGGCTTATGGCGACTCTTTGAATGCCACCAGAAAGATCGGTTTTCCAGTTTTTTCCTTCCGCTGCGGCTTTCTCCGCTTCGGTAAGATCATTCCACCAGCCTAGAGATTTCAGTAGCTTGTCACTAAATTCTGGGAAACCATCTTCCAGTTCACAACCTTTCGAGTAGCTGTCTTCCGCGAGCAGGTTTTTGCCCTCAAATTCCACTCCAAATCGAGCACGGAAATTACCGCCACCTTCAGCCACGGGTTTGGATGTGTTGTAAAGAATGTGAGTTCCAGGGTGTTTCATTTCTGGTGTACCCCAACAAGGCCAAGGCAGCCCGTAGGTTTCACCATGAGCGGGACCTCCTTCTGCTTCTAGCGATGTTTTATGGAAGGTGTGCCAGTTTTTCTGGTGATCTTTCAAACGCTCTGGACTTTGCCCTGTATAGCCTATCGTCCACATACCGCGGTTGATCTCGCGGGTAATGTCTTCCACCAAAGGTTCGTTCTTATTCACTTTGATGTTTTTGAACAGCTGATCAGAAAAGCCCAACTTTTTAGAGAGCAGATACATGATTTCGTGATCGGGTTTCGATTCAAACAAAGGCTCGACCACTTTGTCTCGCCATTGCAAGGATCGGTTAGACGCGGTCACGCTGCCATAGGTTTCGAATTGTGTGGTGGCAGGCAACAAGTAGATACCGTCTTTACGATCATTCATTACAGCAGCAACGGTTGGGTATGGATCGACAATCACCATCATGTCCAACTGTTCCATCGCTTTCTTCATTTCAACACCACGAGTTTGGGAGTTTACGGCGTGTCCCCAATAGAACATGGCGCGAATGTTGTCTTTCTGTTCGATAGCGTCTTTGTTTTCTAACACGCCATCAATCCAACGAGAAACAGGGATACCCATGTTGTTCATTGGCTTTTTGCCGCGGTATTCGTCTTGGTCGAAGCGTTTTTGTACCCACTCGTAATCCACATCCCATACTTTTGACCAATGCTTCCAAGCGCCGTTAGACAGCCCGTAGTAACCGGGTAGAGTATGAGAAAGCACGCCCAAGTCTGTCGCGCCTTGTACGTTATCGTGACCGCGGAATATATTCGCTCCGCCGCCACTCTTACCTATGTTGCCCAGCGCCAATTCAAGCACGCAGTAAGCACGAGTGTTGTTATTACCTGTGGTGTGCTGAGTTCCACCCATACACCATACAACGCATCCGGGTCTATTCTCTGAAAGGAGCTTGGCTGTTTTGTAGACTTCTTTTTCACTTACGCCAGCAACACGCTCTACTTCTTCTGGTGTCCAGCGAGCGACTTCTTTCTTGATTTCGTCCATGCCGAAAACACGCTGGCGAATGAACTCTTTGTCTTCCCAGTTGTTTTTGAATACATGCCATAAAATGCCCCAAATGAACGCAACATCGGAGCCGGGACGCAGGGATACATAATGATCGGATTTAGCCGCGGTGCGCGTACGGCGAGGATCCGCTACCACGATCTTGCAGTTGTTCTTTTCTTTTGCGATGAGAATATGCTGCATCGCAACGGGATGCGCTTCCGCTGGGTTAGAGCCAATAAACAACATGGACTTGCAGTTATGCATGTCGTTAAAGGAGTTGGTCATCGCACCGTAACCCCAAGTGTTCGCTACACCAGCTACCGTGGTGGAGTGACAAATACGCGCTTGGTGATCGACGTTATTGGTTCCCCACAAAGAGGCCATTTTACGGAACATGTAAGCTTGTTCGTTACTGTGTTTGGCACTGCCTAGGAAGTAAACAGAATCAGGACCTGACTCCTTGCGAATTTCGAGCGTTTTGTTGCCGATTTCTTCGATGGCATCTTCCCAGCTCATTTGTTTCCATTTGCCGCCTTCCAACTTCATTGGGTATTTTAGGCGTCTTTCCCCATGCCCGTGTTCACGCAGAGCAGCCCCTTTAGCGCAGTGCCCACCCGCATTAAATGGGTGGTCGAACGCAGGCTCTTGCCCTGTCCACACGCCATTTTGCACTTCGGCGTATATACCGCAGCCTACAGAACAGTGTGAACAGATGGTGCGCTTAATTTCGGTGGGTACCGTAGAGGCGACGCTTTTTGCGTTTGCCTTGCGCATCATCCCCGGTGCAAACATAGAAGCGCCGACGGCGGCTCCCCCTGCTGCCAGTGTTGAATTCTTCATAAAAGAACGACGGCTCAATCCGATTTGGCTTTCTTCCTTGTTAACGCTATCGGAACGCTTGGTAAGTTTCATTCCATTGCTCCTTATAGGGTGTCGTAGTAATCACGGATATGTTGAGTTTCTTTATATCCAGTGGTTGTCTCTTCCACCTCTGGCTTAGCTTCGGTTGCTGAAGCGGCCGTAGATGTCCCTGCGGCAAGCGTGCCGGCTACTGCTGCCGTGCTTAATCCCTTAAGCAGATCTCGGCGGCGTGTATCGATGGCTTGTTTATCTTTCATAGGGTGCTCCATGATTCAGTGCCCATTGAGTGGATGCTCTGCATCTCTAGTTATCATCTAGGCTTCTCGGACAGGTACTCGCGCAAAGCGAACCTGCTCGATAAGCAAGAATTGGTGTAATACGGTTGCCATAGCGGCGTAAAAACGGGCACTTTCTGCTTCCCGAATTTGCCTAGCTAATGATTCAAACCAAGGTTGAATATGGCGGTTAAAAAATGCGTTTTGCTCCGTCTCAGAGTCCAGTAAAGACATGACTTCGCACAGTGCAGCAAAATGGTCTTCCGGTTCTTTCGTCTCGTCGTTTCGAGTAAACCCCATTCGCATGAGATCTTGCCGAATCGCTGCAAGTGGTTTTTCCATTAAAGAACCGGTTAAGTGCCACGACGCAAAAGGCATCACTTCACCTCGCCCGATTCCAATAAACAGATCTTGGTATTCCTGTTGAATATCTTCGTGGGTATACAAACCAGCCGTGTTTCTTAAGTTGTTCCATGCTGTCGCCATTTGGCTATCAGCATGCTCGCTGACTTCGAGCTCTTTTATCCAATTCAGAACATCTTGGCTGGGTGCGGCACGAAATACGGTTGCAAGCAACGCATAGATATCAGAACGTATTGAGGTTTGAGAATGCGCTGATTCTTGTGGATGGACTGATGTTTGTGATTGGACGGATGGTTGAGTGTCGTTCATTCGCTTCCCTTACACATTGAGCTGCTTTTCTGGCTGGTCAGCCAAGCTATTAAACATATCGACGACACGGCAGTCCTCGCACATTGCAATCCTGTTGATGGCTACTTCGTCAGAGAAATGAGAGTGACCGCGTAACTTGTTCTGAAGCATGTCGATCATAGACTGAGGTGCAAATGGTTTACCGCATCGTAAACATTCCGCCGCTTTTTCTTGATGAATAACTTGAACCTGTTTGCGCTGCGCTGCGTCCCAGTTAAACCTTGGTGTCAGTGTTAACGCGCTTTCTGGGCAAGCTTTTTCACACATGCCGCATTGAATGCAATCTTGTTCTACAAAGTTAAGTTGTGGTGAAACACCGTCATTATGAAGCGCTCCTGTTGGACACACCGCAACGCAGCCCATACATAAAGTGCAATCTTTACCGACACAACTTACATTGCCAAAAGGCGCACTGGTCGGAATGTTGGTAATGGTTTGAACAGGAATGTGGTTAGCCGCTAGTGAATCGAGTGCTAAGTAAAGGCGCTCTCTTTTCGAACCGTTTAATACACCAACTGGTGTACTTAAAAGAGAAGGCATTTGATGAGAATCTCGCAAAACGGGCTCACCGCCTTTCAGCTCTTCTAAATATAAAATTCGAATACGAGAAGGATCTAAGTTCATTTGGCTAAGCAGTGTTTGGGCGGTATCTACTTCTTGCCCTAACACTCTTAGAATGGTCGGAGGCATTTTTTTACTGGCAGCAAACATCACCTGACATGCGCCATTGACTAATGCTGCGAACCACGTATCCATTCCTACTGAAGGCAGTTCCTCTAGTTCAACGGGTATAACGTTTTCTGGTAGTGAATCTAACGCCATCGCGTTGTAACTTTCGTGTCGACTGTTACAAAACAAAATGATGGGGTTCTCCCCACCTGCCTCTTTATAATTGGCTAGCAGCTTTTCAACGAACGATTGGGTTTGAACAGGTTCGGGAATGGCGTAGTGGATCGCTTCCGTTGGACAGGCTGTTGCACAAGTTCCAACGCCTTGGCATAGGTAAGGGTTTATCTGAATCTTATGCCCAATTTGGTCATTGCCATCGCTCGTAAGTGCACCTGCTGGGCAGGCGTCTACACAGCGGTCACACCCTTTAATACCGCGCGAGCTGTGGGCGCATTTGTCGGTATCTAAACGGAAATACTTAGGCTTATCAAACGTGCCCATAAGATCCGGTATGGATTCTAAAGCTTCAGGTAATGTTGGGTATCCACGTCCACATGGGAAATAACCGGGTACAGGCACTTCTTCACTCATAATCCCGTTAAGGGTCATATCCAGCACAATATCGAAGCAGTCGTGCCCAATAGCTGCGGTAGCTAAATTCACACTGCTTCCATCGTGGTTCACCGTAACCTTAAAGGCACCGAGAAAGCCGTGAACATGGGGTTGTTGGCCAAAATATAGGCGAGATGGATTGATCAGTTGGCTTCTATCTGCATCTTGTTCAGTACACAGCAGGGTAAGAGATGAAAGTGAATCGAGCTGTGCCTCTATCTCGGAAAGGATTGAAAATGGACCAATCACGAGTGTGTGCCCCCCACTGTGGTAGCTGACCGTTGGGGGAATTAGGTTGGTCAGCTCCACAGTGTTGGTTAACGCGGTTGCTCTAGCTCGTCCATTCACGCTAGAAGCATTTTGAAGTTTTTGTTTTAACATTGCTTTTGGTTCCATGTGTGAGCGTGTATTCCGCTCATTTAAGAACCAGTAAAGCAATTAGCGATCCAACCGCTATCTATTGACCGAATGGTGAATTTGAAGTTTGCATTTTGTGCGCGCGGTTAGGTGGTTGTGACAATTTGTCGCAGGTTGTTTTATAAGCAAGGCGTCAAAATGTACCTACTTTCTATGTGGTATATTTTGTCTCGCTCATTCCTGAATTAGGTTTGTTTTCTTCAGATTGAGGCTCATCTTGTTCTATTTTTGGTTCACTTAATTTTGTTTTTGGCTCTTCTGATTGTGGCGATAGCTCTTCGGAGTTTGCGTCTTCATTTTCCTTTAACACTTTGTCTTGCATGGCTATTGCTTGATTTTTCTCTTCTTCATTCGTTTCATCGAGCTTTTCTTTCACCCAACCTCTTAGCTTTTCAGCGGCTTCTTGGGTGAGGTTGCCTACTTTCGAATAGTCGTGGTCGTAGTCATTCAGCGCATCGACCTCACTGAATTCGCCGCTTAGGAAAAGCTTTCTCAGTGCGGCTTTCTTAACAGCGGTTTCTGCCCCTTTACTCAATAGCGTTGCTACAGATGGCTCACCTGATGGATCGTCATCTTCTAACAATGATTCTTTAGAGGTTTTACTTTCGTCAACATCCGTATCTTCAATAAGATTGGCATCGGCGATGTCGACTGCGTTAACGTCTGCGACAAGCACCTCACTACCAGAAGTATTATGTTCTTGGTTTATGACCGACGCTTGCTCTTCGTCATCTTGTAATTTGCGCTGAGACCAACGCTTTAAAAAATCACTTGCCACTGGCTCTGCCCGCCCCTTTACGTTTTTTACGTTTCTGTTCTAAAAGTTCACCATGTCGCCCTATGAATGCTTCCATCCACGCTTGAATCGGCAACGGCATTTCGATGGAAAGCACTAAATAATCGCCATCAAGATAACTGGCAGCGACTGATTGAGAAGCAGTCAGCTTCACAGGTTCTAAAGTGTCTAGGTTTTCTAAAGCGAGGAATAGCTTCGGTTGAACCGAGCTTAGATTAAAGCGATAGTCCGTTCGCTCATCTTTATACAGCTCCAATGCCAAAGTTAGCGGGCTTGGTTTGGTTGGCTTTAGGTTCACACCTTTCCATTCCCATTGTTGGGTTACCCAGCGCCCTTCCCCGACGTTATGGCTTTCGAGTTGGCATTCAATTGTCCAAAGGTTTTCATTCTTTTCCAATGACATTTCAATTCTCATCTTATACTCAGACTTTGATACTCATAGCAATCGAAGCAATTCTTAAGCCAACGCTATGTGCGAACATTAGGGCAAAACAAAATGGCAGGGTTATTGCTGTAATCATTTAAGAAAGAATATTTTGCTAAGGAATCTCTGTGTCTTACCAACCAAAAATAATAAAAAGCGGAAACACTCCATCTCCAACTCAAGAAGTTGAGGTGTTTGATGAGTATGGCGAGCGCATGGTTAAAGAAATCGCATGTGAACGCCCTATTACTGTGATGCTGAATTGGAAGGAAATCGTAACCTTGATGACGTTAGGCTCGCGCCCTGAAGCTTTGGTTTTGGGTTACTTAAAAAACCAAAGTTTTATTGAAGATCCTTCGGCCATTGAGTCTGTCATTATTGATTGGGAAACTGGCACGGCAGCCGTGATCACCAAAGAAAATACCGATCACTTAGAAAAAGCGCTAAAGAAGAAAACAGTCACGTCGGGATGTGGCCAGGGCACCATGTACGGCAATGTAATGAAAAAGCTAGAAAACTACCAAGTTCCGAACGTAGTGACCAAACAGTCTGATATTTATGCCTCGTTAGAAGCACTAACCCATCACAATGACACGTATAAAAAAGCAGGCGGTGTTCATGGTTGCGCAGTGTGCCGACGAGAAGACATTCTCTCTTTTGTTGAAGATGTCGGGCGTCATAATGCTGTGGATACCTTAGCTGGGGAAATGTGGCTAAATCAGGAGTCGGGAGAAGACAAAATCTTCTATACAACCGGTCGACTGACATCAGAGATGGTCATTAAAGTGGCTCAAATGGGGATTCCTGTTTTGCTATCACGCTCTGGAGTCACTCAAATGGGGCTAGATTTAGCCAGAAAATTTGGGATTACGACTATTGCACGAGCAAAAGGATTGCGTTTTCAGGTGTTTACTGGGGCAGAAAAAATGGAGTTTGATGTAAAAGGAAATCAATAAACCCCTACTAGGAAATAAACTTTCTTCCTATTTAAGAAGGTGCTAATAAGCACCTTCTTGCATTCTATAAATATCATGCTATCTGTTAATAGTACTGCCTGTCATAAAAAATAAATATAACTGTAACATTTGAGATCGGTTGATCTTAGCCGGCAGTCGCTTATTTGATTTAACGAATCATGCCGTATCGTTTTATTTAACGTCAGTCCAACCAATGAAAGCGAATTTGCCTGTGCGAGTGCATACGGTAAATGACATCTTTTGGGTCAAGGAGCTAGGTATGCCATTGAAAACAAAAAGCGCAAGTGCACTTTCGCAATTTAAGATTAAAACAAAGCTTCTGGCGGTCACTGTATCGCTATTGGTTTGTATTGTTGCCTATGCGGCTTATGAAAGCAGCGTCAGCCAAGAGCTAGAAAACCTTCAGTTTGCAGCAGAGCAAAATGCACAAAGTGAAACAGAGCTTCTCTTACTTCGACGACATGAAAAAGACTTCTTGGCTCGTAAAGATCCGAAATACATTAAAAAATTTGAATCCAGCTACACTTCACTTCTTTCTAGAGTGAGTAACTTGGATAGCCAGCTGGCACAATACGCGAGCCAAAGTAATACCGATTTCGACCATATTGAACGTACTTTGGAGCAGTACCTAAACCAGTTCAATCGACTGGCTACGCAGATGTCTTATATTGGGCTAGATGAAACCTCTGGATTGCTTGGGGATCTCAATGCTAAAGAAGTAAAGCTCAATAACCTACTAATATCAGCGGATCGCCCTAGCCTCTCCAATGATTTCTTACGCTTGGTAGACAGCCAAAATCGATTTTTCTTAACGCAACGTCACGAACAATTCCAACAGGTTCAGAAGCATTGGCAAACGTTCCACAGCAAAATTCAAGCTCAGCCATTATCAACAGCAATGGTCGATGCACTCAGCTTGGCATCAAACGGTTATCGAGAAGCATTTGGTGAACTTTATGAAGCCTGTAAAGCTTTGGGGTTGGATCACAATAGCGGTATGCGTGGTGAGCTGCGAAAGAATGTGCACGGAACGGAAGACAGCTTGAATAAAATGCAAGTACAGATAGGCGCGCTGGTCAATCAGTTACGTGGTGAAGCCAAAGTCAAACTTCGCAGTTTCGGTATTGGCATTGGGCTGTTTATTTCGTCTTTGCTTATCTTGTTAAGTTTCCAGATATCCAATCGCCTTATTAACGTAAGAAATATGATGCGCAATATCGCGGAAGGTGAAGGCGATTTAACCGTGCGCATGAATGATGACGGGAAAGATGAACTTGCTCAGCTTAGTCAGTCGTTTGATAAATTTGTTGGCAAGCTTCAAGACAGTATCCTCGAAATGGCTGCAGTGACGGTACAACTTGCTCACGCTGCCGAATCTTCTCAGGTTGCTGCCAATACGAGTTTGGATAACGCAGAGCAGCAGCAGTTAGAATCCTCTTCTATCGCCACCGCTGTTAACCAGATGCTGATGACCACGAATGAGATTGCATCGAACATTGAAAATGCAGCGAGCACTGCCCACAAAGTGAAGATGGATGCAGAAGAAAGTATGCGTCTTAGCCACATTGCAGGCGACAGCATTCAAGGGCTCACCGACAATATTACCAACTCACAAAATTTGGTACTGCAGCTGGAACAACAAAGCACCGAGATTCAATCCGTTGTCTCTGTGATCAGCGAAATTACCGAGCAAACGAATCTGCTCGCGTTAAATGCTGCGATTGAAGCAGCCCGTGCCGGTGAGAATGGACGAGGTTTTGCTGTTGTCGCCGATGAAGTAAGGCAACTTGCAAAACGAACCACAGATTCCACAAAAGTCATCGAAGAGACCATCAGTGGCTTATCAATTGGCGTAAAAAACACCGTAAACCTAATGCAAGAAAGTTTGTCGCAAGCAGGAAACACGAATCAGCAAACCATCAATGCTGTTAAAGCTATTCAGCGAATTGTCGAGGAAGTCAGCGCCATTTTTGATATGAACTCACAAATTGCAACGGCATCGGAAGAACAAGCCATGGTTTCGGCAGATATAGATAGAAACATCACTCACATAGCCGATTTGGCTAACAATACTAAGCAAGCTGTGAATGTGTCAGTCCAAAACAGTGGAGAGGTAAGTCAAGCCGCAGGGCGATTAGAAATGATCGTTGGGCAGTTTAGATATTAGGTCGTATTTTTTAGCGTTCGGGGAGAGATTCTCTCGGCGGAAATTTGTTTGTCGGTTTCCTTGTACAACCAAGGAAACCCATTTTATAGCAGATCTAAAGCCCCCGTTTGAAGCCATCTTCTTCTTGTTGAAAGCCTAGTTTTTTGAACAGAGCAATAGAGCCATGGTTACCATCATCAATGCCCGCCACAACGGTTTTAAATGGAATTCATGCTTCTCTTTACTAATTTGAAGTGGGAATAAGGCGAGCTAACTTCTGCTGTTCTTTACTATTAAATGTGACATAACCAATGGGAACTTGAGTGTCTAATTGCGCGATAACAAACTCAGCACTTTCCTGACCAAATCCCCCACACAACTCTATAACTTGAATACCTTGGTTTATCATTGTTTCAGCGGCGAGAATAGCTTCTTCGTCGCTACTCACACAAACGACTTGTGTGGAAAAGCCTTCGGTATCGAGCCTTGCGCTATCTTTCGTATGGCGGTAGTTGTTTGCTTTAACGATAAATCCGTATTTTTCCAACATAGCGCTCTCCTATTTTCTTACTCTAAGTTAAGATTTTCTCAGTGTTAGAGTACGTTGATACCAGCATTTTTTAGGGTAATTGACAGTCAGTTCGAAATATTCAGAATGATTAAAAGTCAATTGGTAAAGGTCAGACCCCAATTGAGTCACGGAACTCAACACATAACTGTTGTAATAAGGCGTGATACTACATTTGCCAACTAAATCAAACGATTTGCTGATAACAACAACCTCGCAACCCTCTTCAAACACACAGTCCCAGCTAAGAAGAAGCAGAAAATAGCCGTCACATTCATACTGCTCTTCAATAACATAGCCAGGAACGTTAAAGTCCAGTGGTCTACCACTGTAGAAAAGGCATGATTCTAGCGGTCTAGTTTCATAATTTCCTTTGTGAGGCTGGATGGTGAACTGGTCAATATTTTCCATATTTAAGAGGGTACATAAAGGTGGTTATCCAAACAAATTTAGCATCAACATAAGCTTAAACGCTGATCAGATGATTAAGCGCATTTTTGAACTTTGCTCTGTTTTTCCTGAAGGGAGAGTGACTTCATTCGCTTGACCTGAATATTCAAACCCAAAGGCTTGGTAAAGTTTTTGGGCAGGCAGATTCGAGCTGTACACCTCAAGATTCAATTCTTTGTACCCAAATCGCTTACTGTCTAATATTACTGCATCAAGTAACTTTCGACCAATGCCAAGACGCCTAAAATCGGCGTGTACTTGCGCACCCAAAAAACCGACATCATCCGAGTCCATCCCGCACATCGTCCCTGGGAAAACCTCAATACTTCCAACAATCTTTCCATCTATTTCAGCAACAAATTGGGGGATCTTTTTCTCTTCAATTTTATTTAATACAAACGAGATCTTTTCTTTTGGAGGCGGTGGGCTTCTAAGATAAATACCCTCATCAAAGACACCTTGCCACAAAGCAAAAAAACCTTCTAAATCGGTTGAACGAATTCTTCTAACTTCCATGTTTCCTCAATGTTTTTTGGGTAAATCTAGATACTAAAATGGGTGGGATAATGTTGTCGGTTTTACTCAAGATTCAAATACAGCCTCAACATATCTTTATGCTGTATGCCATTTTCAAATATCGGGTCTGTATAGTTAAGCAGGAAATGATCTTTAGCAACAGAATCGACTCTGAAGCCCATTCGTTGATAATAAGATAGTTGGTATCCAAATGTACCCGTACCAAGTTCTACTTTTTTGACATTTTTAAAACGTAATTCAGCCAACGTGTAGCGCATAAGCTCTGAACCGATACCCCGCCCTTGATAGTTAGGTGTAATGGAGATGTTGTAGATTTCCGCAACATCGCGGCTTTTCAACTTCACCACACAAGCGCCTATTATTTCGCTATTTTCTACAGCAGCGAAACACCAAGATCCTTCCAAGTACGACGAAATGCTCTTCTCAGAAGGGTCTGCTTCTAGTAATAGACGAAGGGGAACTTCATTACTTTTAATTTCCGTAAAATCCAATTAGCACTCCTAGCAAAGTTGAGCATCAGCCTTTATGCCATAGGTGTCATTTTATTTCGATTCATAACGCCCAATTTAAGACGTATACCTCGTTTATCAGTACCGTCCACAATTGCTTTAGAAATTCGTACTTTGCAAATTCCTTCGCACTAAGATCCAACCGTTCTACTACCTGAATTCAGTTTAGGCAGTCAAGCTGCCCATACCAATCAATAGGTTACCTCCCACTTTCAACCTCATAATCAGAAGATAAATTTCATTTTCACAAATGATAATTACTCTCATCTTTATTAGTTTATAATATGTTATAACATCACATATATTCAAAGGATGAGATTGTAATTTGAAAAAGATAAATGTGGTCATCATTGGAGCAGGTCCTGCAGGTTTAGGCTGTGCTGCTCTGCTTAAACAAATGGAGATCAAAAACGAAGACATGTTGGTCATTGATGCTAATACCATTGGTAGTAGCTTTGAAGCATGGCCAAAGGAAATGCGAATGATCACCCCGTCATTTCCCAGTAACGGCTATCACCAGACCGACCTGAACGCGATCACGCCGGATACTTCCCCTGCATTCAGTTTAAACAAAGAACATCCAAGTGGTGCAGATTATGCTCAATACTTGCGTAGCGTGGCGAAGCATTACGACTTACCGGTGAATGAAAATACTAAGGTTGTTGAAGTAACTCCTCATAGCGAAGACCGCTATTTGGTAAAAACGGAATCGGGTGAACCTATCCTATGCCAGTACTTAATATGGGCAGGTGGAGAGTATGCCACTCCTCGGTTGAATGCCTTTGAAGGCAGTGAACTTTGTTTGCATAACAGCCAGATCGATTCCTGGGGTGATTGCAAAGAAGAACATTACGCCGTAATTGGCACATATGAAAGTGGTGTAGATGCTGCATTTAATCTGGCAATCAAGGGAAAGCGCGTCACCTTGATTGATTCGGGTAGCGAACAAGAAGATACCTACGACCCAAGTAGAGTGTTGAGTCCATATACAGCCGAGCGTTTATCGTCTTTGGCAAACATGGATTTAGTCGAACTTGAGCAGGGATTTAAAGTATTGGAAGTTCGAGCTTCAGAAGATCAGTATGAACTGATATCAACCACAGGTGACACACTTATAAGTAAGGGAAAACCCATCAACTGCACGGGTTTCGATACCCACCTCGGTCCGGTAACTGATCTCTTTGACATGGCAGAAGACGGATTTCCTATCGTCAATAAATTTGATGAATCCACCCTTCATCGCAACTTATTTTTGTCTGGTCCCAAACTGGTTCACGGAAACAATTTGCTTTGCTTCATATACAAATTCCGCGGTCGATTCGCAACACCATGCAGCATTATTGGTGCTGAGCTTGGGTTGGACACGTCTGTCTTAAATCACTACGAGCAGGCAGGAATGTTATTGGATGACTTTACGTGTTGTGAAACTCAGCAGTGTTTCTGTTGATTAATAGTGTGAGGATTTTATGTTTAAGAAGCACGTTACTAAAACGATCAGCTTATTCACCCATTCAACAAGCCTTTTAATATTGGCTATTGTAGTGGGTTCGATAATTGGTCTTACCTCCCCTAGCCTTGGCAGTTCTGCAGGCAACTATATCGACCCAACTATTATGGCATTAGTGGTTCTGTTGTTGTTTGAAGTACCGCTGAAGGGTGTTTTTAAAGGCGGAACCAATGTTCGTTTTATTGGATTAGCTTGGGTAATGAACTTTATCATCATACCTGTAGTTGGATTCGGTATTGCGTCGGTTTTCTTGTCTGGTGAAGCGCTGTTT
Organism: Vibrio penaeicida; assembly: GCF_002933855.1. Lineage (GTDB taxonomy): Bacteria > Pseudomonadota > Gammaproteobacteria > Enterobacterales > Vibrionaceae > Vibrio > Vibrio penaeicida_A. The sequence continues at coordinate 114,733 of NZ_BFAQ01000013.1, read as the reverse complement.
TATACAGGTCTTGTCATTTACTTTATGGCGCCATGCACCGACTGGTATTTGGGCTTTACACGCCTTGCTAAAGGTAACGTAGAATTGGGAGCTACTTTGCTGCCAATCAATATGGTGAGCCAGCTTGTTTTGTTCCCAGTCTATCTACTTGCGTTCAATACAGTTATTGAATACAAAATTGACTTAACAGTTCTGCTTGAATGGTTTATCAAACCTTTGATCGCTGCCACTGTTTTGCGATTTGTTCTGCATCGCTTTATCGATAAATTATTGCCTATCTGTAATGCATTGATTCCGTTGGTGTTGATGCTTTTGGTTGGCCAGATATTTGCTGCCAACATCAACCAGCTAGCGGCACACTTGTCTATTGTTCCTCTATTGCTTCTTGCGATTTTCGTGTTCTTCATAGTGACATTTGCATTAGGAGAACTGGCGGCGAAGTTTGCAAAGCTAGAGTACACAGAGCATTGTTTGCTCACCTTCACCACCGGAGCAAGAAATGCACCTCTGATGCTTGGTTTAACAACGGTAGCCATTCCTGAACAACCGCTGATTTACGCGACCATCACGATCGGAATGCTGATTGAGTTCCCTCATTTAACCGCATTGAAAGCGATATTCCTGAAGCGTTTTAAATCAGAATCGTCCAGTAATTTAGCAACGTCCAGTTAAATACTAGAGAAGTCAATGAAGCCGCTTACGTTTGTTTAGCAAAGGGTAAGCGGCTTTTTACCATCACGCAGCTCTTGGAGCAAACATGATGATTGCCATACCTAACAGTGCGACTGACACCCCGACAATATCCCAAAGTGTTGGTCGGATCCCATCAACTAGCCACAGCCACACGATGGCAACAAAAATGTAAACACCGCCGTAAGCCGCGTAAACCCTGCCTGCCGCAGTCGGGTGAAGAGATAACAACCAAGCAAATAGAGCCAGGAAAATAGCGGCAGGTACCAAAAGCCAAACTGACTTATCTTCTTTTAGCCATAAATATGGCAAATAACATCCTAGTATTTCTGCAATCGCTGTGACAAAGAACAAGCCAAGTGTTTTTACTTCTAGCAACCGAATTTCCTCAATTTTTTAACACTGTTCATTCAACAATCATTTTGGTTTCGCCAGTGTTATGGACACTAGACCAAATAGTTCTGATGATCATCCATTGATTAACCCAATCTAATCGGAATCGAAGAGTAAGTGAAATAGCTTTACATTGGCGTGACTAAAAAGCACGACACTTAGGGTGCTCTTCTGCAAAGAAACGATATCCCATCAAGGTCGAACAGGTTTCAGAGCGCTAACCCAAGTGTGACGTGGGCTTTCGCCTTGATCCTGTATTGCCTCAACCACAAAATCTACAAATAGCTTTACCCGCAATGGAAGAAGTTCCCGCCGATGATAGAGAATGTAGACCCCTTCGTCTGCGGACCGAATACCAGGGAATAACGGGAGCAGTTCGCCACTGTTGATCCAGTCTCGGGCGATAAAATGCGGAATCTGCGTCAGTCCAAGCCCTTGAGCACAAAGTTCTGCCATCGATTCTCCGTCGTTAACGATTATATTCTTCTCTATTGCTTGTGCTTGAGCTTCATCTTCAGGAGAGAGTTTTAGCCCAAGTATCTTTCCCGTTTGCTTATAGCGAAAGCGAATCCAAGTATGCTGATGAAAATCCTCTGGTCCAATGGGTGTTCCGTATTGGTCGAGATACTCTTTACTTGCACAAATAAGGAAATCAATCGGGCTTAATTGCCTGGCAATTAACTGGCGATCCTGTACCGATCCGGAACGAATAGAGACATCAATGCCCTGCTCTATCATATCGACATAGGAATCGTCGTAATGAATTTCTAAATCTATGCTGGGGTATTGTTGGCGAAACTGCTTAAGTAAAGGCTGGATATAGCGGCGGCCATAAGAAACAGGAAAATTGAGTTTTAGCGTACCCGACGGCGAACTATTCAGATGCTGTAACTTTTCCTCACAGGCGATAAGTTCATCTAACACCAGCTTTGCTGTACGCGCATATTGGTGACCTGCCGATGTCAGGCTGAGTTGACGTGTTGACCGTTGAAACAACTGCACACCAATTTCAGCCTCTAACCTATGCAGAGCTTTGCTCACCGTTGATGGATCGGTGCCGTATTTTTTCGCGGCACCAGCGAAACTCCCTCTCTCTAATGTTGCAACGAAAAAGCGCAACGAGCGTATTTTGTCCATATCAAGTCTGTATCCATTCGTGAATTATATTCACTTTAGATGATAGAAGTTGGCACTTCAATCATCTAAATCGTTCGCTAAGATGGTTACAGCTATTTACTAAATTAAAGGATGACAAAATGTTTGATGGCAAATTGAAGGGTCGTATCGGAGCTCTGTTCACCGTTTTTCTCGCATTGTTTGTCTTGGTACCTACGGCATCAGCCGAAAAAAAGAAAATAGGTATCTTGGTCTATGATGGTGTGCTCACCTCGGACGTTACGGCACCACTTGAAGTGTTTGGTGTTGCAAGTCGACTAACATGGTTCAGTGACTATGAAGCGGTCACTATTTCTGTCAGCGACAAACCCATAGTCACCACTGAGGAAGGCTTAAAAATTGGTGTTGATGCATGGATTGGACAATTACCAGAGGTTGATGCGTTAATCGTCACATCGAGCTACGACATGGATCCGTTGATCGAAAACAAAGTGCTGATCGACTATATCGCTTCCACGTCAAAAAAAGCGGAATGGATGGCAAGTAATTGTTCTGGTGCTTACCTGTTGGCAGAAGCTGGTTTGCTGAATGGTAAACAAGCAACCACTTGGGCTGGTGGTGAAAAAGATTTTCAACGTGACTATCCAAAAGTGAAGGTATTGAGCGACACAAACTATGTCGTCGATGGAAATGTCCTCACATCCAATGGCAGTCTGGTGAGTTATCAGGCAGCGCTAAAGCTTTTGAATTTAATGACTTCACAATCTAAAGCTCAGGAAGTGGCTGATGCACTGCAGTATTCTCGCTTCTCTCATCAAACTTTTTAAGTGCTGATATTTGTTAGCGTAAAGAGAAGGTGCAGAACCTTCTCTTTAAATCTGTTCCCAAAAAGCGCATCCACAAAGTGTCCTTATTCCTTTTTGATAATAGGCACCCACCAACGAACGCCCATTTCACTGAAATGCCTGTACGGCATAGGAAAATAAGCGACAACATCGGGCTTGTCTCCATCCCTTTCGTAACCCGTAGCAGAAAACCATTCACCATAAATATACCTGTTTGTTTTCATAGCACTTCGATAAGTGCACTCAAACTCGGCATAAGTGGCAGTTGGCACTGTATGAACTTCAAATTCTTCTGAGTTGCTATCGGGAATAAACTCTACACCAAGTAGATCTAAAAATTCATCGAGTTTGTCTGCTTCACTAGGGAAATACACGGTGAGAAGCGGAGCGCCGGTTATTGTCCCCGGTCTGCCATTAGTCAACTGGCAGAGCGCTTTATACTCATTGCTTCCCTTAACGCCTTCTGTTGCAGCAAAAATAATGAGTACTACCCAGCCGATGAATGCCTCAACATGCAACGATACTTCCCTTTAACGCGGAAATGTTGAAAACCACAGTAACCTAGATTTTAGATTCGATTGAACCATTGCCTATAGCCGTGCGTAATATAAACAACCAATTTGATACGGACCTAAATATGTTTTCATTTTTTAAGAATAACTCGGCTAAAAAGCTCAAAAAACGGCACTCGATGCTCCTTGAGCAGGCAATGCAAGCTCAAAGGCGCGGAGACATCCGATCTTACTCATTACTAACTGCCGAAGCCGAAGAGGTTTTTGAGAAAATTAAAGGAATGAGCAACTCTAGTTCCTAAACTATTGCATAGCCAAAACGGACGGAGCCTTCTTAAATAATGTGGTTGATAGAAGCCCTGCTACATCATTTAAATCAAGAAAATTCGGCTTTGGCTATCTAGCCTCAGTGCATGAAAGTACTGAAACCTAGCCATCCACTGTATTTTTCTTTCTATACGCTAACGGGGTAAGACCTTTAATTCTTCTGAATTGGCGGCTGAAATTCGCTAAATTGGTGAAGCCAACCTGTTTGCTAATGTCAGCAATACTGTCTTTTGATTCAATCAGTTTGATGCATGCTCGCTGCACACGAATTCGGTTAACAAAATCGGTGAATCGGTGCCCTGTAGACTTATGGAAAAAGCGGGAAAAGTAGGACTCCGTCATGTCGATTAGATCCGCGACCTCTTTCACTTTGATCGGTTTTTTGTAGTTCAACATGACAAAATCGAGCACCAAATTGATTTTGCTGTTCATCATCTCCGAATCTTTCTTCAGCGTAGGCGGCAGTGTCGATAATATTCGCGTTTTTTGAACGTTTAAGAACACCATGAATTTCAAAAAGTTAATCAGCTTTTCTACACCCTGAGAGCAGCGGACGGCATTCATGTATTCCATGCTGACTTCCATTGGAACATCAATGAACTCGATACCCATTTTAGCTTGCTCTATTAGCCGCAAAAACTGAGAAAGTTCTGGGAAAATTTGTGTTGCTCGTTGAATGAGTTCGGGTTCAAAAAGAATCACCATATCGCGCAACTTGTGCGTTTCTCCTTCTGATAAATAACTTACCCAGTTATGAGGCAACCAAGGACCAACAAGCGTTAAGTGACCAGGAGAAAAAGGTCCTACATGATTACCTATCATCGCTTTCCCAGTGGTTTTAACGATAAGGTGTAATTCGTACTGTTCATGGACGTGCCACTTTATTCTGTGGTGAGGAACGCCGTGCTCGGTATAACCCACCGACTCTTTATCGAATTCAACAAATTCCCAAACAGGGCGTTCGCCGATACTTTCGTGGTTAAAGGGCTTAATTTCATACGTCGACATACGAAGCTCCTACTCTATTCGAACGTACAGATTCATATTCTTTATACAGCGTTCGAAATTCTTCATATTTTTTGTGATACACGTTGGCACAACTTGGATCGGGTGTGATTTCTTCAATCACCTTTGGTGAAGTGCAAACCGACTCGACTGAATCTCCGGTGTGGCAAATTTTAGCGAGCCTAGCCGCGCCAAACGCAGGACCGCTTTCACCACCTTCATATCGAATGATTTTTACGTTTAGGATATTGGCGACAATTTGTAACCATAAACGGCTTTTGGCTCCGCCTCCTATTGCACCAAGGTATTCCACTTGCGTACCACTTTCTTTGATCGCGTTTTGGCAATCCAATAAGGAAAACGCAACGCCTTCAAGAATGGCTTGCACCATATGATGCCCCTGCGTTGCCCAAGTCATATGGTGAAAGCTTGCAGTGGCAAACGGGTTATTGTGAGGGGTTCTTTCACCCATCAAGTAAGGAAGAAACAAAGTAGGCTGAGCTGGATCGTAGTGTGATTCAAGGTCGTTAATCAGCTCACCAATATCTTGCTGCGTGAGGTCTGCAAACCATTTTAGAGGGCTAGCACCGTTGAGCATGCACGCCATTTGAAACCAGCGGTTTGGAATAGCATGCGCAAAAGAATGGACCAATGCAGCCGGATACGGCTTATAGGTGTCGGTCGTAACAAAATACTGTGCAGACGTGCCCAATGAGATAAACGCATCACCTTGATTGATCGCCCCAATTCCCAAAGCGCCACAGGCAGCGTCTCCCCCACCTGCGCATACCATAACATCTGTGTTGAGTGCCGTAATTTCTGCCGCCTGCTGGGTTAGATTCCCCGTGGATTCTGTGCCTTCTTTTAAAGCGACCATCAAGTCTTGTGAAATACCTGAAAGAGTAAGCATTTCATCTGACCAGCAACGGTTTGCTTCATCAAGCCACAAGGTTCCCGCAGCATCGCTCATGTCGGTCGCCAATGTGCCTGTAAGCTTAAAACGTACATAATCCTTTGGAAGCATCAAGTAGCGAACGGATTTCAACACCTCGGGTTCGTTTTCTGCCATCCAGCGAAGTTTGGGGGCGGTAAACCCCGACATTACTGGGACACCCGCAATCATCCCTAGGTCTGGATTTTCTTCATTCATGGCAGCGGCATCAAGGTGTGAACGGCCATCGTTCCACAAAATTGCTGGGCGTACAGGCTCGAATGACTCGTTGAGCATCACCGCACCATGCATCTGCCCAGAAAGCCCAATGCATTTGATGTCACTAAATGGCGCAGGGTATTGGCTCTTCAGATCTTGCATAGTGCGTAGCGTGGCATCCCACCATAAGTCGGGCTCCTGCTCTGACCATAACGGATGAGGCGTTGATGCTGGGTAGGACTCGCTCGTTGAATCCACCACTTGCCCGTTTTCATCCATTAACAAGCTTTTAACTGAAGATGTACCAATATCAATCCCTAAATAGTGCGCCATTATCCTTCCTTTTGTTTTGGGTATTGCGTTATATCGTTCGGCTAATTCATCGCATTCCCGCCGTCGACATTAAATGTCTGAGCGGTAATATAGTCTGCCATCGGTGATGCCAAGAACAACGCCATACCGGCCATGTCTGCTGGGAGCCCCATCCTACCGAGTGGCACCTCTTCCCCAACTAACCGCTTCTTCTCACCAAGTGGGCGGTTTTCGTATTTCGCAAATAGGCTGTCGACGTGTTCCCACATTGGGGTATCAACAACGCCTGGAGATATACCATTCACGTTAATTCCCAGCTCTGCCATTGCCAACCCAGCGGACTGGGTATAGCTGATAACAGCCGCTTTGGTGGCGCAGTAATGAGCAACAAGTGGCTCACCTCGCCTACCAGCTTGGGAAGCCATATTGATCACTTTGCCTCCTTGCCCTGCCGATACCATTTCTTTTAATACCGCCTGCATGACAAAAAACATCCCTTTCACGTTTACGTTGTACAGTTTGTCGAATTGCTCTGGGCTTGAATCTAGGATAGGTCCCATATCAAAAATAGCCGCGTTATTGAACAATATATCTATACCGCCAAATTGCGCTTTTGTCTGAGAGATAGCTAACTCAATTTGATTAATGTCTGTCACATCTGTTGAACAGTACTGCACAGAGTTGGGATATTCTTGCATCAGTGTTTGCAACTCAGGTGATGGGGTTTCACCGAGATCCAATACCATGCACCTTGCACCATTTGATGCATAGATTTCACAAACCGATAGCCCAATTCCGCCATTTGCGCCACTGAGTAATGCCACTTTGTCATTAAGGATGAGTTGATCATTTTGATACGCGGTAATAGTCATTGTTGCTCCTCATACTCTTTGGAGAGGTCTTGGATCTTAGCTCGCATCTGCTCGGAAAAATTAGGGTATTGCGTGGTTAACCCTTGCCAAATATCTTCATTTTTCAAAAATATAGTTACGGGGTCACTACTTTCAAGCCATTGTTTTGCCTTGTTGAAGTGCGGATCTTTGTAGTTAAACGCCAATTTTCCATTATGGAATCTTTCAAGAAAACAGTACCAGTGAGCAATCAACTCGATCGCATATTTAGGCATGTGATTTCTTTCTAAATTGAAGCGCACAGTGGGTAATATGAACTGTGGGAACTTGCTTACGCTGTCCATTGCAATGCGCTCAATCGAATCGGCTATGTGGCTGTTACCAAATCGTTCTACGATTTTTTGGCGGTATTGCTCTAAATCCACTGGTGGGTTCGCGATGGTTGGGATTACTTCTGTTTGATGGTATCCCTTCAGCCATTCAGCCAATTCGCCATCAAACATGTTTTCATCGAACGTTTGATAACCCCTAAGTGCGCCCACATAAGAAAGCAAAAAGTGCCCACCATTTAAAATACGAATTTTGGTTTCTTCAAACTCGTGCACTTGGTTGGAAAAAGTGACGCCTACTTTTTCTAATGATGGGAAATCAGCAGCAAATTTGTCTTCGATAACCCACTGTTCAAAATCCTCTCCCATAATTGGACATTCGTCTTTTTCACCGACGACCATAGAAAGTTCTTGCGCTAAGTTCGTGGGTGGAACAGGTGTGATCCTATCCACCATACAACAAGGAAAGGTGGTGTGTTTGTTAACCCACTCCAACAATTCGTTATCTTGTGTTGCGGTAAGGTATTGCTTAAACGCGTTCTCCAACACGGTTCCGTTATCGCGTAAGTTGTCACAAGTCAGTACCGTGATCGCACCTGCATTCGATGTTGCTCGGGTTTCTAACGCATGCTTCAAATAGCCGTACACAGTTTTCGGTTGATCTTGATGGGCAATATCCCACGCCACTTCTGGGTCATTTAGGTTCAGATCGTTAGTATCCGTTAGGTAATACCCTCCTTCCGTAACCGTAATGGTGAGCGTTTTTGTGTCTTTGTCGGTGAATAGTTCATCAATAACACTAAGATTATCTGACGCATCAACAACACACTCTAACGCCTCAATTTTTCGGATTTCGATATCACCATAGGCGGATATTTTCTTTAGATGATAGTGCCCATTCTGTTTGCCGAGCACTTCAATCAAACCGCGAGATTCTGGGCGTAGATTTACACCGGTGTAATGCCATCTCTCGCTGGGCTCAACCAATCGGTTATAGCGGTCGATGTAATACGCTTGGTGACCTCGAAAAAACGATCCGACACCAAAATGAATAAGTCTATTTGGCATGATCGCTCTCCTCATAAATATTTAAGGCGAGATCATTGCCATCGAACAAATACACTTGATGTTTATCGAGATACAAACCCACTTCTTGCCCTAACGTTGGGCTATCTGCTGGAGTATGTTTTGCCACGACTGTTTCGCCATTTTCAATGCGGACGTAACTTAAGGTTTCCGAGCCGAGTTGTTCAATGACTTCCACAACACCAGAAATATCACCTTGCATTGGGTCGGTTAGCTTGACCGATTCTGGTCTAATTCCAAGCGTTTTGGCTCCTAAAACACCACCACTGTATTTATGTACAGGTAGCTGCATTCTCGCATTTTCAGTTAACTGCACGGTCAATTCTTGCGCTTCTACATGCGCTGTTCCCATACCCAATATATTCATTTTGGGCGTACCAATGAATGAAGCAACAAATAGGTTCGCTGGTTGGTGATAGAGCTCTAAAGGTGTTCCAATTTGAGCGACTTCCCCCTCTTTCATGATCACCACTTTGTCCGCTAAAGTCATGGCTTCGACCTGATCATGCGTTACGTAGATCATGGTGGTACCTAACTCATGATGCAGCCTAGAAAGCTCTATTCGCATTTCTACACGCAAAGCTGCATCTAAGTTAGACAAAGGCTCGTCAAACAAAAATACTTTGGGGTTACGAACAATCGCCCGACCAATGGCAACACGCTGTCTTTGCCCGCCCGACAGCGCTTTGGGTTTTCTATCGAGCAAGGGCTCAAGTTTCAGCGCTTTCGCGACTTTCAGTACTTTGGATTCAATTTCATCTTTTGGCGTGTTCGCCAATTTCAATGCAAAACCCATGTTTTCTTTAACCGACATGTGTGGGTAAAGCGCGTAGCTTTGAAACACCATGGCAAGGTTTCTCTTGGAAGGATGTGTCTCAGTGATGAGTTCTCCGTCCAAATGAATGCCGCCAGCGGACGACTCTTCTAACCCTGCGATGGTGCGCAGTAAAGTGGATTTTCCGCACCCAGACGGACCAACGAAAACAACAAACTCGCCTTTTTTGATCTCGAAGTTAATGTTTTTCAGCGCCAGTGCGTCGCCGTATTTTTTATCTAGTTGGTTAACGGTTAAATAACTCATTTTACTGCTCCGAACGTCAATCCTTGTACGAGTTGTTTCTGACAGAACCAGCCGAGCACGACAATAGGTGCACAAGCAAGAGTGGATGCTGCCGATAGTTTTGCCCAAAACAGTCCTTCTGGGCTGGAGTAAGTGGAAATCATTGTGGCAAGTGTGCCTGCATCTGCAGAGGTTAAGTTGATGGCCCAAAAGGCTTCATTCCAACTCAAAACAATCGACAGCAATGCGGTAGAGGCAATCCCACCAAATGATAGTGGAAGCAACACATGGCGAATCTCACCTAACGTTGTCGCACCATCAAGTCGTACCGCTTCCAAAATGTCTTTTGGAATGTCTTTAAAGTACGAAAACAGCATCCAAACAATGATGGGTAAGTTAATAAGAGTGTAAATGATGGTGAGCGCTAAACTGCTGTCCAGTAACCCTGCTTCCTTACACAATATGTAGATAGGCACCAGCACCCCAACGGCGGGTAACATCTTGGTGGATAGCATCCAAAGCAACATGTCTTTAGTACGCTTTCCAGGGTAAAACGCCATTGAGTACGCAGCAGGTATGGCAATAATCAACGCCAAAATAGTGGAACCAAAAGCGGTAATCACAGAGTTTTTAGCGAATTTTAAGTAATCACTTCGTTCTTGAACGATGCCGTAGTTTTCTACCGTAGGTTCAAAAATAAACGTAGGAGGAACGGCAATGGCTTGTTGTTCGGTTTTGAACGACGTAATTAACATCATAATGATTGGGAAAAACACGATAAGCGCGATCACCCAGCTCAATATGGCTCTAAATCGATGTGTCTGATTCATAAAACCTCCTAGGCGACTAAGTTTTTGCCAATGGCACGGATTAAGAAGAACGCGACGATATTGGCGAGGATCACGGCGATCAATCCACCTGCCGACGCGACACCAACATCAAACTGCATCAAGGCTTGCGCGAAGATCAAGAACGCTAAGTTTGTTGATTCATACCCCGGTCCACCGCTGGTGGTCACGAAGATTTCCGCAAACACAGAAAGCAAAAAGATGGTTTCAATCATCATCACGACCGCTATCGGTCGAGCTAAATGTGGCAGTGTGAGGTATCGGAATATCTGGAATCCCGTTGCACCATCAAGTACGGCGGCTTCTTTTTGCTCATTGTCCATGGACTGCAACGAAGTGATAAAAATCAGCAGAGCGAACGGCATCCACTGCCAGCTCAACATCGCAATAATGGAGCCAAGCGGGTAATCGGCTAGCCAATCAATGGGTTCTAACCCAACCGATTCCCAAATAGATGCGAGTACGCCATAAACCGGATGCATCATCAGATTTTTCCAAATCAGTGCATTAACGGTCGGCATAATAAAGAACGGTGAGATGAGCAAAACGCGCACAATGCCACGCCCTTTAAAGGGTTTGTCGAGCAATACAGCAAGTAATATTGCAAATACAACCGTAACAACGAGTACCATTCCGACCAGCGTGAGCGTATTTGTGACGGCGGGCCAGAAGGCTTCATCGGTATAGAAAAATTCAAAGTTCATTCCGCCGATGTAGTTATTTTCTCCCGGATACAACAAGTTGTATCGGATGACGGAAAAGTAAATGGTCATGGATAAAGGGACTACCATCCACAGCAATAAACTGATGAAGGATGGGAATACCAATAATTTGGGTAACCACCTTTGCATAAAGACTTCCTTGTAAATACAGATATGGGGGAAAAAGTGCCCCGAAGTAAACAGGAGCGATAACGCTCCTGTTAATACTCAAACAATACTGATTACTTGTAGTAACCTGATTTACGCATTTCGCGGTCGGCGGATTTGTTTGCAGCTTTCAACGCTTGTTCCACAGTAACGTTTCCAGCTAGTGCATTCGTGAATTGCTGACCAGCAGCGATACCAATAGCTTGGAATTCAGGAATCGCAGCAAACTGAACGCCCACGTAAGGTGTTGGAAGGAGCGTACTGTTCTCTGGGTTTGCAGATTGAATGGCTTTCAGCTCTGCTTCAGCGAAAACAGCGGCTTTTTGGAACTCAGGTGATTCGTAAGTAGATTTACGAGTACCCGTTGGTACGTTTGCCCACCCATTCTCTTTCGCAACCAGTTTGATGTAGTCTTGCGATGTTGCCCATTTAACAAATTTCTCTGCTTCAACTTGGTTTTTACTTCCTGCAGGTACTGCAAGAGACCAAGCCCATAGCCAGTTTGCACCACGGTTAGTTACCGCAATTGGTGCCTGCGCAAACGCAACCTTGTCTGCGACTTTGCTCTGCTTTGGATCCGAGATAAATGAAGCAGCGATGGTGGCATCTATCCACATACCACACTTACCTTCGTTGTATAACGCTAGAATTTCGTTGAAGCTGTTAGATGTCGAGCCCGGAGGTCCATATGTTGTCAAGAGGTCGATGTAGAACGACACGGCGTGGTTCCACTCTGGAGAATTTAACTGAGGTTTCCAATCTTCATCAAACCAACGTGCACCAAACGAATTGGCCATGGTTGTGATGAATGCAGCGTTGTCGCCCCATCCAGGTTTCCCGCGAAGACAGATACCGTAAACACCGTTATCTGGATCATGAATCGCACCTACTACGTCGCGAATATGTCCCCAAGAAGCGTTATCTGGAACTGTCATGCCCGCTTTGTCGACCAAGTCTTTGCGGTACATAACCATAGAACTTTCGCCATAGAACGGAACGGCGTACATTTTTCCGTCTACCGACAATCCAGAGCGAATTGCTGGCAGAATATCGTCGGCATTATAGTTAGCATCGTCTTTTATTTCGTTGAGCCAACCTTTTTTGCCCCAAATTGGAGCTTCATACATTCCAATGGTCATGATATCGAATTGCCCACCTTTGGTGGCGATATCGGTTGTCACACGTTGGCGAAGCACTCCTTCCTCCAAGGTAACCCAATTGAGTTTGATACCTGGATTAGCCTCTTCGTATGCTGTACTAAGCTTCTGCATTTCGATCATATGACCGTTATTCACCGTCGCGATCGTTAGCTCTGTTGCGGCCATAGCGTATGTACTTGTCATAGCGGCAAGAGCGATAGAGGCAGAAAGTAATGTCCTGGATTTCATGTTCATTCCCTCGACTGTTTTTAGTTTAATGTTAAGCTCGACTTTTTAACAAGCTCGTAACAATCACAATTCAAATTTAGTCAAAAGAGAAATTATTTGATGCAGAAAAGTACTTTTTTCCACTCGAATGTACTTTTTCTGATCTAGATGTCTCGAAAATGAGATGAAAATGAAGAAATTTAAACGAAAAAAAACGCTCAAGATTTTGAGCGTTTTGATTGAATTTGAGTGTTTTAATAGCTTCGGCAGAAGATAAATAACCTCTGCAAAGATTAGATAACATTAGCAGAGGATATATAGGCAGATTTTGTTCGAAAACCGACCCTTATGCTTTTCTACTCTTCTACACCGCGAGATTTTAGGAATTCAGCGTACGTTCCCTTGAAATCTGTAATTTTGTTGTCTTTGATTTCAATGATGCGTGTTGCCAAAGAATCCACAAATACGCGGTCGTGGGATACGAAGAACAACGTGCCCTTGTATTGCTCCAGAGCGTTATTCAACGATTCGATAGATTCCATATCCATGTGGTTAGTTGGCTCATCCATTAGAAGCATGTTTGGTTTATGCATCATCAGCTTACCAAGCAACATACGGCCTTGTTCACCACCAGACAGAACTTTTACCGACTTTTTGATGTCATCTTGCGAGAACAACATACGACCCAAGAAGCTGCGAATCACTTGCTCGTCGTCGCCTTCCTGACGCCACTGCCCCATCCAATCCATGAGGTTCATGTCTTCTGCAAACTCTTCTGCGTGATCCTGAGCGTAGTAGCCTACGTTAGAGTTCTCAGACCATTTGAATTCACCGCTGCGAGGTTCAATTGCACCTGCTAGTGTATTTAGCAGCGTAGTTTTACCTACACCATTCTCACCGATAATGGCAACACGCTCTCCAACTTCAAAAATAGCGTTGAAGTCTGTGAAGAGATCATTTTCAAAGCCTTGGGTAAGGTTTTCGATGATCAATGCATTTCGGAACAGCTCTTTGGATTGCTCAAAACGAATGAATGGGTTTTGGCGGCTAGATGCTTTTACTTCATCGAGCTTAATTTTATCAATCTGTTTAGCACGAGAAGTTGCTTGTTTAGCTTTAGAAGCGTTTGCAGAGAAACGTGCAACAAACGTTTGCAGTTCTGCAATTTGCGCTTTTTTCTTCGCGTTATCCGCTAATAGGCGATCACGCACTTGCGAAGCGGCTGTCATGTATTCGTCGTAGTTACCTGGGTATACGCGCAGTTCGCCGTAATCGAGATCCGCCATGTGCGTACAAACACTGTTTAGGAAGTGGCGATCGTGCGAGATGATGATCATGGTGCAGTTACGCTCATTAAGCGTATCTTCCAACCAGCGGATAGTATCGATATCCAAGTTGTTGGTTGGTTCGTCGAGCAACATTATGTCTGGGTCTGCAAATAGGATCTGAGCCAAAAGCACACGCAGTTTCCAACCCGGCGCTACTTCACTCATCAAACCAAAATGCTGCTCTAATGGAATACCCACCGCGAGAAGAAGTTCTCCTGCTTTGGATTCGGCCATATAGCCGTCCATTTCTGCGAATTCTGTTTCAAGATCCGCAACTTTCATGCCGTCTTCTTCGCTCATTTCAGCCAAAGAGTAAATGCGGTCACGCTCTTGTTTCACTTCCCAAAGTTCTTTGTGACCCATGATAACAGTGTCGATAACTGTAAATTCTTCATAGGCAAACTGATCCTGACTCAGCTTGGCGACACGCTCATTTGGGTCGTAGCTGACGTTACCAGAAGTTTGGTCGAGTTCTCCGCTAAGGATTTTCATGAAAGTGGATTTACCACACCCATTTGCGCCAATCAGACCGTAACGGTTGCCTTCGCCAAACTTAACTGAAATGTTTTCAAATAGTGGCTTCGCGCCAAATTGCTGTGTGATATTCGCGGTAGAAATCAAAACCTAACCTCTTAGATAAAAAAACGCGGTGCAACGGTACTTGGCAACGCGGTCTGATGCAAGTGTTAATTGGGCTCTAGAGCGTCAATCTTCGCTTGGTTAGGTGTATTGCTTGTTTGGTTAAGTACGCTTGGGATCCTAGTTCATAACAACTAAATCAACGGCATTCGATTTCAACGGTAAGTAAATTGAAAATTGACTCCCTAAACCCACTTTAGACGTCACTTTAATTTCCCCACCCGTTTGGCTTAGGATACTTTGCGAAACCGATAAACCAAGCCCAGTTCCATCTCGTTTAGTTGTGTAGAACGGATCAAAAATACGTTTTAGCTGCTCGTCTGGGATTCCACATCCTTGATCGACGACATGAACAATCGCGCCTTTTGATTCTTCATCTTCATCCATCCAGTCTTCTGTGCGAATGGTGAGAACCCCTTCTCCACTCATGGCATGAATGGCGTTCATTTCTAAGTTCACTAAAATTTGCAGCAAGTGATGGCGGTTTACTTCAACAACGGACTTAGCATTCAGCTCGGTAACAAACTGAACGTCTCGCTTTTTAGCGCCTGTTTTGACTAAAGTGAGGCTCTCTTCAACGATAGGGTTAACGTGTTGCCAAGTGATTTCGTCTTGAACACCACCTTGGCGGCTGTATTGAAGTAGGCTTCGCGTGATATTTCGGATGCGATCTATTTGATCAAGGATGGTTTGAATTTCTTCTTCTATCGAATCCGCTTTATCACCAAGCGCAAACTTTAGAAGTTCTACATTCCCTAAAATTACGGCTGTTGGGTTGTTGATCTCGTGCGCAATACCCGCAGTAAGCTCACCCAGTGCAGCAAGCTTTTCATTCACCACAAGCTTATCGCGAGTTTGATTGAGTAATTGGATGTGCAATTCGAGCTGTTCCGTCTTCTCTCGAAGTTTGGCAGTACGGTTTTGGACTTTTCCTTCAAGCTGATCTGCGGCTTGGCGAATTTCAGCATTTCGCTGTGCCAGCAAATCGAGCATATTGTCGAATTGCCGTGCCAATTGGGTTAACTCGTGTTCATCATCCAGACCTAACTGGCCAATGCGCTTGTCTCGCCCAGCTTGAACAGATTTAACAACATGGTGAATCCGCTCGATTGGGTGGAACAAATCGCGAGAACCACGGTAAACAATCATGCCTGAAATTAACAACAAAGCCAGAATAGTTAAGCTGATTTCACCGAGGTTGGTAATGTAAATTTTAATGAGAGGCCAAATGAGATAGCCGGTATACAGCATGCCTATAACATCGTTGTATTGGTTATAGATGGGTTGATAAGCGGTGATGTACCAATCGTCATACACATACGCGCGATCTATCCAGTTTTCCCCCCTTTCCAAAACGGCCTGTTTCACTTGAAGCGAAACCGTTGTACCAATCGCCCTTCCTTTATGAGCTTGGCTATCCAATGGTACGTTGGTGCTGATACGTAAGTCGTCCATAAACAGAGTTACTGTTCCGATTTGTGGCTGTAGTTCGCTTGGTTTGGCATAAATTAAATCGCGAATCTGATCAACTAAACCGGTACTGTTGTTAAGCAGCAACCCGCCATCTAAATAACCCAATACGTGTTGGTCTTCATCTCTTACTGGTAATACGCTACGGCTGATTAAGCCACGAGACTCGACGCCATTTCCATTCAGCAACGGAATCTCCGCTCGAACAGCAAGATCGTCGTCGTATTCGGCCATTTGGTCTGTATTGAATACTTCGAAAAATGACGCTTTTTGCGCAAGCAGTTGATGATTCGTTGCTTTGTCTATCGGTACCCAGCGTAGAAAATCCAATTGATACTTACGCTTTTGAGACCCGACCCACTCCTCAAGCTCTAATGCATCACGGTAAACCGACATTAAACGAACTTGAAACGGATAGGAGTTTGATAAGGACTTTACGCTTTGGAATTGACGTTCCTGGAGAATTTGGATGCTATTGTCAGCAACAGAAAGTTTTTCTGACACGTTAACCAAGGCATTTTGCCACGTGTAATGTGTAGACCAATAAAATGTGATACCCACTAACGCAAGCAGAGTGAGTAGAATTGGGGCAGACGTTAAAAACAGTAAGCGATAGCGAACCATGGATTTGAGCCGCAAGCGCCATAAGGTAAAAACGTTAGAAGTTCCGGCTTTATTATTCGGCATCGTCTGATCCTTCTAGTTCCCACTCTTTGTATTTTCTTTCTAACGTTTTTCTTGCAACGCCCAACTGGCGCGAGGCAGCCGACTTATTTCCATCGTGATGGGAAACCACCTGTTTTATGTGTCTTTTTTCGACTTCTTTTAAACTCCATTCATTGGGATAGCCCAGTATTTCGTCGCTTCGGTAATCTGGTAAACTTGGTAATGTTGTTTCTAGTGACGTTGTCACCGTTATACTTGCCTGAGCAGGTTGTGAGTAATCGGCGTTTAACTCTCGCCAATGATGTGCTGGCGGTTTTCCGAGCAAAATGCAGCGCTCCATTAAGTTTTTGAGTTCACGAATGTTGCCAGGCCAATCGTAGTCGTGCATGGCGAGTATGTCTTCATGCGCCCATTTGGGTTCCGGCATTCCTAACTCTTTGGCTAGCGTTTTGGTAAAAAAAGGCACCAAATCGATTAAATCTGTTTTTCTTTCTCTTAAAGGAGGCACATCGATTTTTAATACGTTTAGCCGATAATAGAGATCTTTTCGAAACGTCCCTGCATCCACTTCATCTTTTAAGTTTCTGTTGGTTGCTGCGACAATTCGCACGTCGACGCTGATTTCTTTCTCACTGCCAACTGGGCGAATGGTTCGCTGCTCTAACACGCGTAAAAGTGAAGATTGCATGGCGATGGGCATTTCACCGATTTCATCCAAAAACAGTGTGCCCCCACTGGCGACTCTGAATAACCCTTCCCGGCTTTTTTTTGCACCAGTAAATGCCCCTGCCGTGTGACCAAACAACTCGCTTTCCAATAGCTCCGGTGCAATTGCCCCACAATTGATGGGTACAAATGGCCCCGTTCGACCACTGGCCACATGAACGCCACGAGCAACCAATTCTTTTCCGGTTCCCGATTCACCTTCAACTAAAATGGAAGCCCGCGATGGCGCAAATTGTCCCATTAACTGCTTGAGTGACTTAGTTTTTTCCGAATGACCGATCATTTCACTGCTTATGAGGCGTTTAACATCACGAGTCAGCGCATGGTGGAGCCGTTGTGATAAACGCTTGTCCATACAGCGTTGAACCGATTGCAGCATCTGTTCTAGGTTAAATGGCTTTAGTATGAAATCTGTCGCCCCCAGTTTTAATGCACTTATTGCGGTTTCCAAATCGGCATACCCTGTCATGAATATGACGTCGCAGCGACGATCATCGTCGTTGAATGCTTCTGTCCACTCGATCCCAGAGCGACCCGGTAAATTAATGTCTAGGATGATTAAGTCGTAGTGGTTTTCTTGTCGCAATTTTTCCGCTTCTTCAATGCTGCCTTGGCAGTCGACTTTAGAAAACCACTTACCCAGCGCTTTCTTCAGTATTGTCTGCATGCCCACTTCATCATCTACCACCAAAACCGAGAACGCTTGATATTTTCCGACATGATTTGGATTGGCATCTTTGTTCTGCATAAATGGATCTTGGGATACTGACATATAAGGCTCATCTTTGGGTACGGAAAAACTGGGACAGAGTGTACCAATCGAGATCAATTGGAAAACTAAGTATGTGCGACATTTTGTCCTAGCTCAAATTTTTCGGATGGGGAGCGGTCACAAAACGGATGACTTCCCTCACAGAAACAAGGGGTTTTTACTCAAATCAACTTGGCACTGGGATTGCAGTGTCTTTTTGGTATCCGTTTTTCGCGTCGATTCGCCAAGGCTATCGATTCTTTGCTTTTGGCTCGTTCAGTATAGAGCGAACGGTACAAACCAATGCATTCAAAAATTAAAATAAATGGAATTAAGTAATGAATTACACTGCGACTGCCCTCGCCATTGCAGCGACTGTTTTTGCAACAACCGTCAGTTCTAATGTATTTGCCGACCAAACAAAGCCCCATGTTCGTTTGGCCACAACAACCAGTACTTATCATTCTGGTCTTTTAGATTATCTGCTTCCTGAATTTGAAAAAGAAACCGGATACAAGGTGGATGTTATCGCTGCAGGGACGGGTAAGTCACTGCGAATGGGACAAAATGGCGATGTCGACCTAGTGATGACACATGCCCCAAAAGCCGAAGCGAGTTTTGTTGAAAAAGGTTACGGCATTTTGCCTAGAGCCCTAATGTATAACGATTTTGTTGTCGTCGGGCCGAAAGATGACCCCGCCCGAGTTTATGGAGGGGATGACGTTGCCAAAGCTTTCAAGAAAATTGCGGACACTGAATCGACGTTTGTTTCTCGTGGCGACGATTCTGGTACACACAAAAAAGAATTAAACCTGTGGGCACAAAGTACGATAGAACCTAATTTTGGCGGCTACCGTTCCGTGGGGCAAGGAATGGGACCAACATTGAATATGGCTTCTGAGATGCAGGGCTATACTTTAACGGATCGTGGCACGTGGTTGGCTTATCAAAATAAAGTTGAACTGGGTGTAGCAATTGAGGGAGATAAGCGTTTGTTCAACCCGTATCAAGTGATTCTTGTGAATCCAAAACGATACCCAGACATCAATTATCAAGGTGCGAAGGTATTCAGCGATTGGTTGGTTAACCAGAAAGGACAAGCACTCATCAATAATTTTAAGCGGCAAGGAAAACAACTTTTCGTCGCTAATGCTAAGTCGGCTACACCGACCGAGGCGGAGAGCGAGTAACTATGTCGCTTTGGCAAACCACTCTAGAAGCACTTCAGCTGCTGATCAGCTTTGACCCGCAACTGTGGACGATTGTGACGGTTTCATTCAGTGTGTCGCTTTCTGCTTTGATGCTGGTTTTGATCCCTTCGCTGCTGTTTGCTTTTATCCTCGCTTATTGTGACTTTCTTGGGCGTTGGTTGATTCTGTCTTTAGTGAATACGCTTCAGGCAGTGCCAACCGTGGTTATTGGTCTGCTTCTTTACATGATGTTATCGCGAGCCGGACCATTGGGTGATTGGCAAATGCTGTTTACGCAAAAAGCCATGATTTTCGGCCAGATGCTGATTTGTTTCCCCATTTTAGTCTCAATGATGCATGGTGCATTGCAGGCGAGTGATCGTCGGGCTTTAGAAACGTCCTTAACGTTAGGCGTTTCCATTCCCCACGTTACGTTTACTTTATTGTGGGAAAACCGATTCCCGTTAATCGCTGCGACCATTACGGCATTTTCACGAATCATTACGGAAGTCGGCTGCTCCATGATGGTCGGTGGAAATATTATGGGGGTCACGCGCAATATCCCCACAGCAATAGCAATGGAAAGCCAAAAAGGTGCATTTGCTCAAGGCGTTGCTTTGGGTATTGTTCTGCTTTGTTTGGCGCTGCTATTAAACTTCTCTCTTTCCTCAGTGCGTGGGAAAGGGTATTTGCGGACGTAGGAGGCACACGGATGACGCTTAAACTGTCTGCTCGCAATCTCTCCATGAGATTTAAAGACCGAGTACTGTTTTACATTCCTGAACTCAAAATTGGACCCAATGAAGCGGTTTATCTTCAAGGTGACAACGGTGTAGGGAAAACCACGCTGCTTAAGATCATGGCAGGCTTGATTGAGCCAACCAGTGGAGATATCGATTTCCCGTTACCTTCCTTGTTAAAGCGTATGTTAGGCGCTCGAACACGCTCCGACATTATTTACTTGCATCAGTCCCCCTATCTGTTTGATGGCTCAGTGTTTCAAAATGTTGCGTATGGCGTAAAATACGCTTCGGAGAGCAAGCAAGAAAAACGCAATAAGGTTATTACTGCGTTAAGAATGGTCGGGCTTGAAACATTGGCTGACGAGCACGTATCTTTACTTTCCGGAGGAGAAAAACAGCGCGTTGCAATGGCAAGAGCGTGGATCCTTAGCCCATCAATTTTGTTGATGGATGAGCCAAGTGCCAGTCTGGATCAAGAATCGATAGAACGATTGGTGTTAATGTCAAAAGACTTATTAAGCCGAGGCGCCAGTTTGGTGATCACCAGTCATCAAAGCAATTCGTTAACTCGGTTATGCCAAAAACAGTGGTGTATCGAAGATAAGTCCCTGACAGAAAAGCCACTATTACAATTAATACAAGAGAAACAGTATGCAATTTCCAACGCCAATTAGTTGGGTTATTTTAGCTGGCGGTAAAGCAACACGTATGGGTGGGAAAGACAAAGGGTTAATCACCCTTAATGGTCGCCCTTTGATTGAACATGTTCACACCATTTTGAGCACCCAAACGCACGATTTATTGATCAACGCCAATCGCAACATAGAGGCCTATCATGAATATGCCCCAGTTGTTGGTGATGAATTTCAAGATTTTCCAGGTCCCCTTGGTGGTATTCACGCAGGTCTAAAACATGCAAATTGTGATTGGGTCGGATTTGTTCCTTGCGATAGCCCATGTATTTCATCCGATCTTGTTGCACGTTTTCAAAACGCCATTCAAGCCGACTCTGATATTTTAGTCGCGCACGATGGTGATCATTTACAACCCGTGTTTACCCTTTTCCATAAGCGTGTTTTGCCTAAGCTCGAAGCATTCCTAAAACGCGGCGATCGTAAAATTATTCTTCTGTATCAGGAGTGTGTGACTCACCGAGTCGATTTCTCTGATGCTGCGCAATGCTTTATCAACCTGAATACCCCCGAAGAGCTGGAACAATTTGGTACTGTATTATGACAAAACCTCTTCTTACCTCATTACCCATATTGGGATTTGCGGCATACAGCGGTACAGGCAAAACAACACTGCTTGAAGCGCTTTTGCCAAAGTTGACTGAAAAAGGTATCCGCATTGGTGTACTAAAACACGCCCACCATGATTTTGATGTCGATAAACCCGGGAAAGATAGCTACCGATTGCGCAAAGCCGGCGCCAGCCAAATGCTGATTAGCTCGCGCTATCGTTACGCTTTGATGACAGAAACGCCTGAAAACGAAGCCCATTTTGAGTATTTGATTTCAAGGTTTGATCAGACTCAACTTGATTTGATATTAGTTGAAGGGTGCAAAAACATTGCTTTCCCTAAAATAGAATTAAACCGAGAAGAAGTTGGAAAACCGTGGCTTCACCCAAGCGATGAAAACATCATCGCGATTGCAGCCGACCGATCTGTTAGTGCCGGCCTTCCTCAGATGAACATCAATGATCTCGATGCGATTACAAGCTTCGTGATTGATTATGCGAACGGCAAAAGGGATGAAAAGCAAGTGCATGACTTTCAACCTTCAAGTGCCCCCGTGTCTTCAGAAGCTTCAAGTTGCTGCGATATCGTGTCTCCTGCTTTCTTATCAGTCGCGCAAGGGCGCGAAGCCATATTGTCTGCTATCTCCCCTATTTCTGAAACAACTCAGATTCATGTAGAAAAGTCGTACGGTAATGTTCTTGCACAAGCTGTGTCTTCTCCTATCAATGTTCCGGCGTACACCAATTCGGCTATGGATGGCTACGCCATTCGCAGTGAAGATATTGGAAAGGATGCATTTCAGGTAGTCAGTGAAGTCATGGCTGGCAATGCCTATATGCAGTCGCTACAAGAAGGCGAAGCGGTAAAGATCATGACGGGCGCTCCCACCCCAATTGGGGCCGATACCGTCATCATGCGTGAGCAAGCCAACCAACAAGGTGACATTGTCACATTCTCTACATCTAACATTAAAGCCGGGCAAAACGTACGCCAAGCAGGTGAAGATTTGTCTGAAGGGCAACAAGTATTTGAGGCGGGAAAACGCATCGGTTCGGCTGAAATGGGAATGATCGCATCGCTCGGAATTGACCGTTGCCATGTTGTGCGCCCTGTTCGTGTTGCGCTTTTCTCTACTGGTGATGAAGTTCAAGCGCCAGGAAACGAATTAAAAGATAATTGCATCTACGATTCCAATCGCTACACATTAAAAGGACTTCTAGAGCAACTAGGTTGTGAAGTGATGGACCTAGGTATTTTGGAAGATGAACAACAGATTATCATGCAAGCGTTGCAAGATGCTGGGGAAGCGGCGGATGCCATTATTACATCGGGAGGCGTATCTGTCGGCGATGCGGATTACATCAAGCTCGCTCTAGATGCGCTGGGCCAGATCGATTTTTGGCGTATCAGCATGCGGCCTGGTCGCCCTCTCGCATTCGGAAAAATTGCGGAGAAACCTTTCTTTGGATTACCCGGCAACCCCGTTGCTGTTATGGTTTCGTTTATTAATTTTGTGGAGCCTGCTATTCGAAAACTGCAAGGAGAGCAAAACTGGACGCCGCTTAAAGTGCAAGCCATTGCAAGTGAAAACTTGCGTTCTCGCCAAGGTAGAACCGAATTCAGCCGTGGGATTTACAATGTAAACTCTAATGGGCAATTAGAGGTAAAAACCACAGGCAAGCAAGGTTCAGGCATACTCCGCTCCATGAGTGAAGCCAATTGTTTGATCGAAATTACGCCAGAAGTGGACACGGTCAAGATAGGCGAAAGCGTCACCATTATTCCGTTGCAAGGTAGAGTGTAGAACGACATCCCCATATATGGGTATATAAGAAAAAAGGATTTGGCATCATTCATCTCAATTGATAGAGTGTGCCCAAATTACTCAGGTCAAACCCTAGCAGGCAGAAATTTATGGCTCGCACCATTATTTATACCTATAAAGATGAAGAAAAAACGCTTCTATTTTCTTATGAGAAATTTCGTTCGATTCATGAAGCCGTCGCGGATGCAGAAGGTATCGACATTTCCAATTATTTGAAGATGGAACAACAGGTAGAAGCAGTCTCCGACACGAAAGCAGTACGCGATTACCGTGATAACCATTTTAGAAAGCTTGGTTTCGGTAAAATCACACTGGCGCAAAAAGAAAATCTTGGTGTTGGTAAAAAGAAAGGTTAAGACCTGCTCCCTCATTGAGGGAATTCATCGATTCGAATGTAAAAAGTGAGCTTCCATAAGCTCACTTTTTCTTTTTTGGATGGCTCTAGTTATTTCATTGATGAATAGAACGCCGCAATGTTCTCCATATCTTGATCA
Source organism: Vibrio penaeicida (assembly GCF_002933855.1). Lineage (GTDB taxonomy): Bacteria > Pseudomonadota > Gammaproteobacteria > Enterobacterales > Vibrionaceae > Vibrio > Vibrio penaeicida_A. The sequence continues at coordinate 90,898 of NZ_BFAQ01000013.1, read as the reverse complement.
CTTAGCGCCGCGACCATTGCATTCATCGTTGCCTCTTTTCGCGTCCCATCTTTGAATGCTTTCATTTGTTTAACCAAATACCCCGCTTTTTGCCCTGCCAAATTTGGGTACAGTTCGGTAGGTGATATCCCATTCGCTCCATGGCACGCCATACAAGTCATCGTTTTTGCTTTTCCCGCTTCAGCATCCGCAGCCAAAACACCGTTTGATTGCATTCCAATTAGCACAACCGTTAACCCAATCATTTTCTTCATATTCACTCATTCCTTTATTAAAAAAGAAGTACCAAAGCCCCTACGCTTTGGCACTTCATTGGGTTAAACGATATTTCTTGGTGCAAAAGAGAACGCTCTAAACTCACTTTTGTATTTGGATTCACCAATTTTTTTAATATTGGCTACACCCATTTTGAAGTTGTAGTTTCCAGAAATTTGGTCAACAACCCGTGTTGTAAGCGAATTCGATGGCTGACGCATATCAATCATATTGGCGTATAGCGCGCCCTTTTTAACCGCAGGAGTGACAATAGCAACCGCAGTCACCGCCGCTTTATCCAGCTTGATATGCCCGTTTTCCATCAATTTACTAAATTGAAAGTCATCACCATGAACGCCTAAGATTGTATCTTTAAAATTCGCGACACGGTCGGAATACATCATGACCTGATCACCCGACTCGATTCCCCTAGCCTTAGCATCATCTGGGTGTATCTCAACCCAATTTTCTGGCCAACGTTGAATCACGTAGGCACGTCTTTCGACGTCATCAAAACCCGATTGCCATATTTCGTTAATTCGACCATTCGAGAACCAAAGCTCCTCGCCTTTTGGCTGTAACCACGCATAGAAATCACTAAACAGATCCCATGGGTGTTTTTGCAAATTCACCTTTCCGGTTTGGCTGTTAAATGCAGTGAGTTGTTTTTTAAGTATATTCGCACCTTGTGGTCCATCGGTTAACCCTTTTTCTGCTAATTCTATAGCATTCATCTCAGTATCATGGAGACGTTTGGTGCCGACGAGTTGTTTCGTATCGTAGTTGTAGAAAACCGGCCCTTGAATACCATCGGTGCCGTATTCGCGTAACTTTTCGTGCAACGTTTTACCTTCTGCGTGAGCCGCCACTTTGATCATGTTGAAATCTTTACGACTTCCTCGGCTAAAGCGAGACGCTTCTTCTGCGACGTCGTTGGAATTGCTCCAATCGAACCCATCGTAGCCAATTCGTCTTGCCAGTTGGCTGATGATCCACCAATCTGGCTTTGCATGACCTGGAGCATCTGCAAACTTTTGGTACAAGCGTAATCGTCGTTCTCCGTTGGCTCGCATAAAGTCTTCTTCCCCCCACGTTGCAGCAGGAAATACGATGTCTGCAAACTTAGCCCCTATTGGGTCGCGCAGGTAAATATCTTGGTTGATGACAACCATACCGCCCGAATCGGCACGTTTTTTCAGCGTATCGATGATTTCTTGCTTATCGTAGGTGTAAACCTGATGAGGATTTGCAGTCGTGAGTTCCCAAAACTTTCTTTGTAACCCTTGGCTTCCACACATTGCTTGAATCCAAGTCGTACCGATAACATGAGCAAAGCGCGTATGCCCCGAATAGAGATAACGGTCGGTATCGATGGATCGACGACGACGACCGGGCACTTTTTCAGGAGACTTGTTACGCGGTAACTTACCGCCAGACTGTCCACCTCGTTGGTGTCCGCCCATTCTGCCAATCACACGCCCTTCACGCCCTCCCGCTCCAATAATGGTTCCAAGAGAGGAAATCGCATTGGTATTCCCCGTGTTGTTCGACCAATAAAACCCTTTTTCTATTGCAATGGAGGATTTCGGACGCTTTCCGCCCTCCGGTTTTGCAAGCATTTCTGCCGCTTGATAAATTTTGTTTACGTCGATGCCCGCCATTTTAGCTGCGTATCTAGGGTCATACTCTTTTTGTTTCAAATTCCATTTTTTGTAGTCTTCAAAACCATTGGTTTGGAACTTGCCCCAAGTGGTTCGCCACTGCCATGGTGTGTTTCGTGTACCTTGCCCAAAACCTGAGCTCGATTCCCACTTATTGTTCACCCAGTTTTGAATCCATTCGCTGTCTTCCCAACCGTTTTCGAGTATGACGCGAATGATGGCCCCTACGACCAAGTTATCGGAGCCTGGGTTTAAATCGATGTGTAAGCCGCCATGCTTTTTAAGCCAAGCGATTCCTGCCGTTTCACGCGGATTCAAAATTACCGTTTTCATACCTCGCTGGACTGCGGGCATTATGTATTGTGTAAAGATGATGGTTTTCGTTTCGTACGGATCGGTACCACACAGCATGAGAGTATCCGCAGCTCCCCAATCGTCATAACTTGGCCCGAAGTTATCAAACCCAGCATCACGAAAGCCCGGTGTAGAGGTTACATCCGAAGGCGTATCGTGGAACGTAAAGTTAGCGGTGTTGATATGCCGAAGAGCGTACTTAGTAATGGCGTAGGTGTTTTCAATGTATTGATAAGAAAACGTTTTAACGCCGTAAGCGTTTGAGCCGTGGTTTTCAATTACGTGACGCCCGACTTCTGCTGCAATATCCAGCGCGAAGTCCCAAGGCACTGGCTGTAAACTACCTCCGATTCTCACCAAGGGTTGCGTTAAACGATCGCGAGTCCCTGTAGATGGGTTGTAAAGCTTTTGTGCCAGCAAGCCTCCGCGCATCGACGAATCACCGGTTTTGTTTACGGCTTTTGCGTCTTTATCGGGCACCACAATAATGTTGTGAGGTTTACCTTGATGCATAACAACATTGTGTTGCGCGGGGGCAACCCATGCTTGTAAGGGTGCGCTTGGAAAATCGATACCAAAGGCATTTTCACTCGCTTTTGACCCACCACTGTTTTGTTCTAATGGCCAGCGATAAACTTTGTAGCCGCAAGCGACAACGCAATAGTCGCAAGCGGTCGTGATCACCTCTGCGTTTTTTGGTGGCAGCGGTGCATGATCTTCTGGGATATAAAAGTTAGTCGTCATGGTTATGCCTCCTGCACCGTAATGATGTTGTCTGTTCGACCGAATAGCAGCCCCATAATGCCGACGGCGTATATGTCGTCGCCTTCTAGTTCTAGCAATACTTGAGGCAGGCTTTCGTACGCTTGTCCCGACACTATGATGCCGTGTCTTCGCATATCAAACGTTGAAAGGTGGAATGGACATTGACCCAATACTCGATGCTCATCGACTACTTTATATTGCCCGTTCAGTGGCCCTCCTTGGTGAGTACACATAAGGGAGAAACCTACAACATCCTGCTTTGGACCTAGCCCTCCGCCTGCTGGCACACCCATTTTCACCAAGATACCTTGCGAGTTCATGCCGTTATCTGGGTAATTAAAATAAACAGGCTCATTGGTTTTCAAGTCACTCAGTTTTCCTAGTAATTTACGTGGATATCCCACCACCCGAGCTTTTGTTTCCACCGCTTGTGCCGAACCCGGAAACAAAGTGATAGGCATCACACTGGCTGCGCCTGCTGTAGCGCCGGAGTACATTAGAAAATCGCGGCGCGACATCATGCATTTTTTGTGTTCCGACGCGCTTTCTGATTTTTTGGTTTTGCTTTTGTTAAAGATCATTTTTTCACCTCCGCTAATTCTTCCTCGCTGAACAAGCGTTGATATTTCGGCAACGTTGGGTAATCCATCATGATACGTTCGCCAGTGAATGCACCGAGAAAGGCAAGTAACTGCTTTTTCTCATTTGCATTTAAACCTAGCGGTTTGATCAATGTACTCTTGGTTTGAACGAAATCCGTGGTTCTTCCATCTTTTGCAACACCCCCACGGTCATAAAATTCAATAACATCCGCTAAGGTTGCAATAGTGCCATTGTGCATATAAGGCGCGGTGTATTTGGTGTATCGGATGCTAGGTGTACGGAATTTCCCTTTCATTTCTTTACGTTTACCTCGGAAATAAATGCCGGGATCCGCTTTGGTTGTGCGGTACATTTTTTCGTTGGAGCCCTTCGCGTAAAGTTCGTATCGGAAAGTGATTTGTGCCATTGGATCGCTTTCCCAACGCTTATTTGTGGGGACACCAATGTTGTAGTTTTTCTGATCGGAAGCTAACGAACCATTGTGGCAAGCAATGCATTTAGCCTTGCCTTCAAATAGTGCTTTTCCTTTTATCTGTTCATCGGTTAGTGCGCTTTCATCGCCCATTAAATAGTTATCTAGCGGTGTGTCAGTTTGAACGAGCGTTCTTTCAAACGCTGCAATGGCCTTCCATGCGTTGCTCACTTTGGGATAGTTGTCGCCAAATACCGCATTGAAGCGCTCGACATATTCAGGAACAAGAGCTAAGCGAGCTTCCATAAGGTCGTCTTCACCATTACCAGCGACACCACCTTTTGCGGCGCTTTTGGCTTGACCTTCCAATGATTTAGATGATCCTGCCCAAAATAGCTTTTGGTAATAGGCGGAGTTAATAATGGTTTGGCTATTGCGCCAGTGCACCGTACCGGGGTAACCCAGAGATAGATCAGCAGGAAAATCCCAGCCTAGTGCAGGGTTGTGACACGCTGAACAAGGAGTGGACGTATCACCGCCTAATCGACCATCAAAAAACAAGAGTTTTCCAAGCTCGACTTTCTCTGGTGTTGTTGGGTTGTCAGCCGGTGTGGGCACATCGCCTAACGGAGCAAGAGCGGGATAACTAATCCCATTCAGCACGATGGGTTTTAAACTTTTTGCTATATCATCTGCACTTTGATTGGCAAATGCTGAACTCGCGTTTGCGGTTAGCGTCAGCGTGCTAATGATAGATAAGGTGATTGCTTTAGTTTTCATCTCATCCTCCTTAATTTTTCACGTTGCGCCAATCTGAGATCAGCTGGTAGTTGTAATCATTACCCTTCCAAACATGCTTGTCTGATGTTAGAGGTTCGCTAGATAGGGATTTCAAAAAGGTCAACAAGTCCGATTGCTCTTGCGCACTCAAATTAAGAAGTTCAAGCCTCTTATCTTTATTGCTGTCTTCACCACCGCCTTGGTTATAAAATGCGATGACATCTTCTAGCGTTGCAAGCATGCCGTTATGCATATAAGGCGCGGTAAAAGTAAGCTCACGCAATGTTGGAGTAACGAATTTGCCTTTGTCGGTTCCATCCGCTTTATGCGTTTGAACATGGGCACCTACATCTCGTTTGAGGTTCATATAGTTCTCTATTCCCATAAACATATTGAACGCGATGAAAGTTTGGTGACGCATTGGGTCGCGGAAAATGTCGAGATTCTCTGGTACACCTGTGTTGTAAGGCTTCCCATCTGTAAACAACGGACCACTGTGGCAAGCACTGCACCCGCCTTTTCCTTTGAAAATTTCAAACCCTTTTTGGGCGCTAGAACTGAGTTTTTGCTGATCAAACGGCGTGGTGTTTGAAGTTAAAGTTTTTAAATATTCCGGAATGGCTTTGCGGACGCTTCCGTTTGAAGGCTCTCCGTATCCAGCCTCTTTGAACATTTTTATGTAAGTTGGATCTTGTTTTAACCGTTCTTGCATCAAACGCATGTCCATGTTCATCAACCAATCTTCTGTGATGTTTTCACGTGTCACATCATTTAGATTGGTTCCGATTCTGCCATCATGGAACCAAACCTTTTTGTAGGCAGTGTTGATTAAGGTAGGCACATTTCTAAAGCCTTTACTTCCTGTATAGGCAGGTCCAAGTGCTTCAGGGTAGGAGTATCCATTTTTAGGTTGGTGACAAGATGCGCAAGACAGCGCTGTATTTCCCGATAACCGTGTATCAAAGAATAGGCGTTTTCCCAATTCTGCTTTAGCAGCGTCGATTTTTAGCGTTGGCAGCGGACCGAAGTTAGTGGCATCGGCTTGGCTCCATGCTGAAAATGACAAACTGACTGTAGCAGCAAGGATCAACATGCTTTTCATTGTTTTGCTCCTTAGCTTCCAGCTAGAACTGCGCATTTATGTACGTCGTTAGCGCAGCATTATTATTTTTGCCATCTTCACAAGAGCATTTTTTGTTCCACTTTTATGGCGCTAATTTTTGTCTTTAAATTCAGCTTGTTAAAAGATACTTGAGCACGATCACACACCTCCTTATTGAACGTTTTGTTAAAAGTGAGTAGCTAAAACTGAACGTTTCATTCAACTACACAGCAGCGTTGTATAGGGGATTCACCGAAATAGACTTTAACTCTTTGTTTATTAGCTTTTATTTTTTGTATTTCGTTTAGGCATGGAAACTGCACATCTCACTATCATCTTCATCCTTAATAAACCTTTCATCCTTAAAAAAACGGGAAGTGATAATGAATAACCTGACTGATGTGAGCTCTCGTAGCGAAGCCAATTTACTGGAAGTTAAAAATCGCTCCGTTGAAATACTCAACCACTTTCTTGAAACTGGTGACGAAGCACTGCGTTGTTATAGCGCTAGAGCGTGCGGTGAAATCAAAACGGAAAATACGACTCAAGCACTTAACCAATGCTTATACCATCCAGATCCTGATGTGGTTATCGATGCCGCCGCTGCTTTAGCTGAAATGCAATCTGGTGATATCCACGCTATCGCGGATGTAGCACGTCATCATCCAGAAGGCGATGCTCGACTTGCTGCGCTTAAGGCGCTCGGACGCCATACGTCATTCCACCAAGTTGAATCAATAATTATAAGTTTTGCTATAGGGCGAAACGAAAGTGACGATTGGGGAGTGAGTACAGGGTGGGATGACTGGTGGGACCTACAATTGATTGCTGTAAAGATTCTATCGGAGCAACATAAACCACAATACCTCGATATTTTCCTAGACATTCTAGAGCAAGACCCAGAGCCCGAACTTGAATTCGCTCTCTATAAAGGGATAGCAAGAATAAATGCGCAATGGGTAGTATCTCAACTTCCGACAGCAAAACGCATGAAGAAGCGGAAACTGTTAAAAGCCTTAGGAGAAAACGACCAACAGCTTTCGAAAGCATTTCTATTTAAACATCTTAAAGATGAAGACTCTCTTTGCCGTTGTATCGCCATTGAAGCAATAAGCAAGCTCGGAGCGAATGAATATTTCTGGGACGTGTTGGAATGCATCAAGGATGAAAACGTCGATGTTCAGAAAAGCGCACTGTTTGCGATAGAGCAGTTCAGTGCATCGAATAGAGTCGATACTAAGCGCCTTATACAATACATTAACGGCTGTAACGAATACGCCCGAATAGAATTGTTTAAGCTTATCTGCCACGCAGATTTGTCTGGCTCGGATGTAAGAGATCTTATCGCTTTGCTTTCAGCGAATACTCCAGAGCTTGCTATCAGCTTTATAGAAAACATAAACACGGAAAGCCTCAATACCGAGCACATTACAGAATTAGAGCCACTTATTTCAGAAATTTTGACGTTCAATACGTTGGATATACACCACCATATCCGGCTGATCCGAGCACTTGATCGCTTACCATCAAGCATTGAAAGTCTACTCCCTTTACTGGAACGTCGTATCAATGAAGTCGATCAAAAACAAAACCACACATTTGAAGCCTGCATAAGGCAAGCATGTATGGACGTTGTTAGCCAATCGAATCTGCCCGCCTGTCAACACATCATTAAGACAACTCTATTTGGTCTTAATGCGTACCCTGACAAAATAGAAGTTACTCAACCTGTAGAATTGGAAGAAAGTGAACTTAACGTCCATTCTGCTTTGAAGGATCATGATGTTCCTGAGCAACTGCCCACAGAAAACGCTCCTATTTCTACGTTGAATGCTATTTTCCAAGCCAATTTGGAACAAAAGCTAGTACCAGCGCAATCAGAAGATGAGCAACAGGTCAGTATTGTTGAAATGGTTGACAACCTCGACGACCAATATGCAGAATTTGCGAGCGTTGTTAAATCAAATTTTTCCACAGCGGACAATCTGCAGCTAAATCGGAAGAAAATCGCGCGCCTACCCGAGTTTGAAAACAAAACGTTAGCATTGCGTGCCCTAGGTCAGTCTCGCCAATCAGAAGCCGTTGGTTGGATCATTGAATCCATACTCGGCGCATCTGATGAAAATATGCACGAAATTTTCCAAGCTTTGACGTTACAAATGCAACAAAATCCAAAACAGAAAGAGTGTGAAAATGGCATTGGTGCTGCTGCAAATGTGTTGATGTCAGGGCACGAGATCATTCAACAAAGTGCGTTGAAATACCTTGCTAATACAACCACATCAAAAGCCGTTACGCTGATCATTGAAGCATTAGGGAATCCGAGTGAGCACGTACGAATCGCTGCACTATATGCACTCGAAAATCACGGTAAAGCGCTGGGTCTATTATTCAAGCCCCTAGTAAAATCAGCCGCTAAAGTGGCATTGAACGATCCGGCATCCGGAGTTCGAAAGCAAGCGCTGAAGCTCGTGTGTTTGCTTTGGGAATATGGTGATGAAATATCCCCCATGTTAGACCTTGCACTGAAAGACGATGAATGCCATCCCGTCGCCGTTATCCATTTTCTATCCTTTAAATATGAAGCGCTCTATCAACTCAATCAACAAATAGGCTCATTGCCCAATTCACAGAAGCCAAATGCTATAAAATTGATTGGGGCATTAGCGAAAGCTTAAGGTGTTGCCGAAAGTATGGGGAGAAACACATATTCCATGTGCAAAAGACCATAGAATGATAATGGATATTGTGAGATCTGCGGATCTTTCAAAAGTGAATGCCTTCTGCAAGGGACGCTTCGTCAGTAAAATTTATGAAAACAGACTCCCACCGCCCAAACATTAGTGCTTTTCTAAAAGAGTGGATAGTTTGGGCGCTGCCTGTCTATATCGTTTTAGCGGTATGGATGAGCCTGCACTACTTGATCAGTATCGATAACGATAAGCAATATGCACTTCACAATGAAAGAGTGATCGTCGACCTTATCGACGAGGTACTGGGGGAAACCCTATTTCGAATGTCCGCGGATGCAAAGAACCTTAGCTATGTCACACAGAACATTGTCGAAACACAGCCTCAGCCCTATAACGCTCTAAAAGATTACTTTGTACAGTTAAGCCTAAACAACCACAGCTATGATCAAATTCGATTTATCGACACAAAAGGCTTGGAACGCCTACGTGTTAATAACATTGAAGGACACGTAACTGTCGTCCCTCCTGATCAGCTTCAAAATAAATCTCACCGATATTATTGGAAACACTCCTCTACGCTAGATGCTGGCGAAGTCTACATCTCTCCTCTCGATTTAAATGAAGAAGCTGGGGAAGTGCAAACACCTTTAAAGCCGACCATCCGTGTTGGTACCCCTGTATTTACCAGACAGGGCGCTCGATTGGGCAGCATTTTGCTGAATTACAAAGGCAACCAGTTAATCAATAAACTCTTAGCTGTTGCTCCAAGTTTCACGAACCATGTTTACTTGTATAACCCACAAGGGATTGCGGTAATTCATCCTGTCGACTCGCAAGGTAGTCGCTTCGCTGTTTCACCTAATCGGGATATTCCATCGCATATCATTGAGTCGATACTCCAGAATCGTCGAGGGCAACAATTGCAAGAAAGCAGTTATTACACCTACTCAATGATAGGTGCACCGAATAACGGCAATTGGACGATTGTATCGGTCTTCCCTATCGAGAGATTTAATCTCTCACGCCTCGATTTTCATGACCGCTATAGCATGCCCTACTTTCTGCTTTTTTTAGTTATCACTGTTGCCATCTTTCTAGTGAGTCGATTTCGTGTTCAGACTCGATTCTTGCGCCAGCAACAACGTTATGAACAACAATTTCGCCATACTTTAGAAAACATCCAACTGGCCGCTGTCAGCATTAATCAGCAAGGTAGTATTACATTCTGCAATGACTTTTTTCTCAATATGGTGGGGTATAAAAAAAGTGAGGTGGTTGGTCATAAATGGATTGAACGCTTTATCCCCGCTGAGCTTCACCAACAAGCAGAAGAAGCCTTGAATGAAGCAATAAAGCAACAAACCCACCAGCCACACAGTGAAAGCGTTGTGCTGAGTAAAACTGGGGAAATCCATTTGGTGTCGTGGACATCAACCTTCACCGAGACCAATGATCAGCAAATCTCGCTCACTTTGCTTGGTGAAGACATTACTGAACAAAAAATGGCGCAAGATAAAATTCAGCGTCTTAGCCATGCTGTTGAAAGCAGCCAAAACTCAGTAGTTATCACGGATTTAAAAGGTCGGATCCTTTATGTAAACCCTGTATTTTGCGAGCTTTCAGGCTATACGCGTGAAGAAGTGCTTAATCGCACGCCTAGCTTTCTTCAATCCGGAGAAACAGACAAAGCGGAATACCTAACCCTCTGGAAAACACTGCAAGCTGGAAAAGAGTGGCGAGGTGAATTCCACAACAGAAAGAAAAATGGAGAACTGTTCTGGGAGCGAGCTCGGATCTCCCCCGTAAAAGATATTGAAGGTCGCCTGCTCTATTATGTTGCGGTGAAACAAGATATTTCAGAAGAGAAAAGACTCGCACAAGAAGTAGAAAAGCAGACACGCGAACGCATTCATCATGAAAAACTGGCAGCAATAGGTAAAGTCGTCAGCATGATCGCACACGATCTTCGTAATCCTTTAAGCTCTATAAAAATGGTGCTTCAGATTCATGCGCGAAGCCAACAAAATGAAATGTTCGACATTTCCTTGGAGCAGGTACGCTATATGGAAGCGATACTTGAAGAATTATTGGCCTACTCAAAGCCTGATCAACTCAAACCTGATTGGATAGATTTAAATAAATTGCTCGAATCCTTAGTTGCTGGCCAACAAAAACAGGCAAAAGTTAGCAATGTAAAGATTAATTTAGCACTTCAACCTAACCTTCCTACCTTGTTTGCCGACCCTCTAAAATTAAGACAGGCTTTACAAAACCTTCTATTGAACGCTATTCAGGCGTCTCAATCTGAAACGGTGATCCAGCCTAGAGTGAAAGTGAGTTCTAATGTGATGTTTACTGAATCTGAAACCCACCTTTTGATTGATATAGTGAACAATGGCCACGTAATAGACCCATGTTTAACCGAAAAAGTATTCGAGCCCTTTTTTACGACAAAAGCCAAAGGAACGGGGCTTGGATTAGCCATTGTAAAACGCATTATTGACGCGCATACAGGAGATGTTCAACTCACCCCACTCGTGAGTGGCACGCAAGCAAGGATTCGAATACCAGCCTCACCCACAATATTAAATCAACGAAAACAAGAAAAACGAGAAGAGCATAAACAAACACAGGAAGTTTAATTTAATGAGCAAGTTGCTGATCGTCGATGACGATACTGGAATTAGCCGAACTTTACAGCTCCATTATCAATCACAAGGTTATACAGTGGAAGCTGCACACCGCGTTGATACGGGTGTAGAGATCGCCAAAAAGCTGCAACCGGACGTTATCGTTCTAGACATTCGAATGGAAGGAAAGTCCGGTATTGAAGGAATCGCCGACTTTAAATCTATTTGCCCAGATGTACGCATTATCATGATTACCGCCTACCACGATATGGAAAGCACTATCATGGCAATGCAAAAAGGGGCAGACGAATACATCCACAAACCCATCGATATTGACGAACTCGATAAAGCCGTAAGAACCGCTCTGGAGTATCACGCTTCGACCTCCAAAGATGCTGTAACGATTCCAGACACGTTAGGCCGTTCTATGGTTGGTTCATCTCATGCGATGAAAGAGATATATAAAACTATTGGTCGTGTCGCACTCACAAATGCTTCTGTCATGATTACTGGTGAATCAGGGACAGGAAAAGAGATGGTTGCGCGTGCCATTCATAACGCGGGTCGCCCCAAAGCCTCTCCATTTGTCGCGTTAAACTGCGCAGCATTAGTAGAGAACTTATTAGAATCTGAAATGTTCGGGCACAAAAAAGGGGCATTTACAGGGGCGATATCGGATCAGCCCGGAAAATTCGAACTTGCCAGTGAAGGTACTTTGTTTTTGGATGAAATTGGTGAACTCTCACCACAAATTCAAGCAAAATTACTTCGAGTTCTACAAGAAAAAGAGATGACGCCGCTGGGCGGTAAGAAGCCAATAAAAACGTCTGCCCGAATCATTTCTGCTACCAATATCGATTTTGCTCAGGCAATACAAGATAAGGCGTTTCGCGAAGACTTATTCTACCGTTTACAAGTGGTGAAAATTCATATTCCGCCACTGAGGGAGCGTCCAGAAGACTTGCAGGAATTGATTCCAGCCTTGCTTGTAAGGGCAAACAAGGAGCTGGGAACCAAAGTCACTAAAGTTGCCCTCGATGCTATGGGATTACTGTGCAGTTATCCTTGGCCTGGCAATGTTCGTGAACTAGAAAATACGCTCACCAAAGCTGTGGCGCTTTGCCCTGGAGACATTCTGACGAATGAGTTATTTGAAGAATTGAAGCAAAACTTGCCGGAAATTAAGGAGCAATACCCATCTTCATCCCTGAGTTTGCAAGACATGGAGTATCAGCATGTGTTGAACGTACTTGACTCGGTTGATGGCCATAAAGGAAAAGCGTGTGATATTTTGAAAATTAGCCGACCGAGATTACAAAGGATCTTGGAACGTCTAGAAGCTTAAATAGCTCGCCACGGGTTAAAGAACGTCCAACAAAAAAGTGAGCCTTTGAGCTCACTTTTTCATTTAGCTTAAACCGCACTTTATTTTGTGACTTAAAAAATATGGCGCTAACGTTATTTAATATTCAAAAACGCTGCACCACGTACGCCGCCCGAGTCACCGTGTTTCGCTTTAATGATCTTTGGTGGCTTTGCAACAGAAAGCAGGTATTTAGGAATACGCTTTGGCATCTCTTCGTAAATAAGTTCGAAGTTCGACAACCCACCACCCAATGCGACGACATTCGGATCGAAAGACGTAAATAAGTTACCAAGACAGATAGCCAGTAACTCCATGAATCGCTCTACATGTTCAACAGCTTTGGCTTCGCCTTCAGCATGCAGTTTGATCAATTCAACCGCTTTAATTCGCTCACCGTAGTAGTGCTCGTATAGCTGCTCGAAGCCACGACCAGACAAGTAATTATCTAAGCAGCCTTTCTTGTCGCAACCGCAGCCAAATAAAGGCGCATTTTCACCTAAATGAAACCAAGCATCGATAGGCAAGCGAGCGTGCCCTACTTCACCTGCTACGTGATTGCGCCCAGAAAACACCTTGCCATCAAAAACAAACCCACCACCAAAGCCAGTACCGAGGATCAAGCCCATTACGGCAGGCTCATCTTTTAATTCATCGTCCCATGCTTCAGACAACGCGAAGCAGTTCGCATCGTTGTCGATTTTCACTTTACGACCAATTTTCGCTTCCAGATCTTTACGTAAAGGCTTTCCTTTAGCCGCTGGCACGTTTGTTGTGAGTACCGTTCCGTCATCTGCGTCTTCCATTCCAGGAATGCCGATACCAATGGTGCCTTCTACGCCCAGTTCAGCATCATATTTGGCAACAAGCCCTGCGATAGTTTCAACCAACTTTTCATAGTCGTCACCTGGAGTGGGTACACGTTCTGTTGCTTTACGATCTAACTTTTCATTAAATGCGCCAAACTCAATTTTGGTGCCACCGACATCAAAGCCGTAGTACATGTTTCTCTCCTGAATCCCAAAAATTAATGCATGCTCGATGTAAGCAGAAGTTGCCCGATGGACAGTACGATCTGACGGAAAGAGCATAAAATTATCTAGCTACGCATTATCCATAAACTGACCGAACAGTCCGTGATACAACACAAATTAACGTTGTCAGTAAGGCTAAGTGGCGACTCTCTGCTCAATGTTTTTGGTATATTCAGCATATTTTGCCAACATTGGTTTTGATAGGTCGTGTTTTAGGCGGGTTTTACTCAGTAGGTAACCTTCTTTAAAGGCCTCAAACCAGAGTGCAAGTATTTTAGCAGAGTTTGAATCACCCAGCATGTTGATCACCAAACTAGCGACTTCTGCAGTAGCGAGGTGCTTTTCATTATCTGATTTTCTCATCATATAATTTGATACGGTGTCTGGGTTTACAGACAAAACAGGCAAGTTAGCAAGGTAATCGGACTTTCTAAACATTTTGCGAGCCTCTCTCCAGCTTCCATCAAGAAAGATGAGAAGAGGCTTCTTACCTGGAATGCTGTTCACCTCTTTTGGTATGCCTTGTACTTTTGGTATGCCTTGTTTTTTTGGTAAGGCTTCCTCTGTAAGTTTTTCTTGCTTAACAAGGTCTTCTACTTGAATGAGCCTTGATTTTTCATCGACATAGTCTTCAGGGAATATTATAACGGGTTGGTATCTGTCATCTTTTAGTAGAGTTAACAATGCCTGTTCAGGTTCAGTGCGTGACCATTGAAAAGCATGGGTATCTTTCAGGGTATCGGCGATGAGTCGCCCAGTATTACTAGGCTTAAGGATTTCGTTGTCGGACATGATGATCAACGCTGCAATATCCGATTGAATATTGGGCTGATGTGAACAAATACAATGCTTCTCTGTAACTTGGCAGAATTGACACCGCACGACTTTTGAACCACGAGCATTAAAAGGCTTGGTTGCTCTGTCGAGCCGAGATTGATAGAGGTGATGAACCTGATGTATGCGCATGGTAATGGAGCCAGTAGTACAGGAAATTTGGCAGATTATACCCAAACAACATCAAGATGCTAGATTCCGTAAGTAACCTAAACTCGAGATAAGTAAGAATATAAAGGTAGGAATGAATGGAAGATCCAGCGATTATTCGGTTGAGCTTTTTTATTGGCGGATTGATTCTTTTCGCTTGTTGGGAGTATTACGCTCCTAGAAAGTCGCTGACCCAAAGTAAATTAACTCGCTGGGGAAACAATTTAGGTTTAGTTGGGCTGAACAGTATCTGCTTGGCGGTTATCATGCCAATAGTGGCGTTTGATAGCGCATTGCAAGCCCAGCAGTTTGGATTTGGATTGTTTCATTTCTTCGAAATTCCGGCTTTAGTTAACATTCTTCTTTCGGTGTTAATTCTCGACTTTGCTATCTATGTTCAACATGTGTTGTTTCATCGTCTGCCTTTTTTATGGCGACTGCATCGAATGCATCACGCCGACCAAGATATTGATGTGACAACTGGCAGCCGGTTTCACCCGATTGAGATAATTTTGTCTATGTGGATCAAAATTGCGCTAGTCCTAGCGTTAGGGGTTTCTCCCATTGCAATTGTCGTGTTTGAAATTGTTCTTAATGTGAGCGCAATGTTCAATCACAGCAATGGAAAGCTCCCTCTTAAATTGGATTTTTGGTTGCGAAAGTTTCTTGTTACCCCTGACATGCACCGCGTTCATCATTCTGTAGAAGTGAAAGAAACCCATTCCAATTTTGGCTTTTTCTTGTCGGTATGGGACCGGTGGTTTGGCACTTACCGAGATCAACCGCAAAAAGGACACGATGAAGTTGAAATTGGGCTTCCTTTATTCAGAAAACCCAAGGAACAGCAGTTATGGAAGATGCTAACTCAACCGTTTAGGCATGATTAGGGTCTGTTGATCTTTCGCGGTTAAATTTTGTTCGAGTTCTATGCCTTTTAATCGCGACGCAAGGTGTGACGCCTAGTCATTCTAAGCAAATACCTTGCAACAAAGAGTAAAATGCATAGAAGCGAACCCTTTGGGCAGCATTTGTGGCTTATTTCTACTGCGTTATCGCTCATTGATGTAGAGCGACTACACCGAATAAGCTCTGCCTTGTATAAATCACCCACAAATTGCTGCAAAAATCATCTCGAAAGATCAACAGACCCTAGAAAGTAACGTGTAAATATCGTCCCTATTAACAAAAAGAAATTTAAGCGAAATCATACTTGTGTAACATAGCTTGCTGATGACCACCAATGTCTGCTACTTGCTCTGAACTCTTTATCATTGAATCCAATTGGATTGTGGTGTTTTCCCCAAGTTCGGATATGGATTGAATGTTGTTGTTTACATTCGTCGTTGAAAGCTCTTGCTGCTCAGTAGCTACCGATATCTGCTCTACTCGCAGCTTTATCGCCTCAACTGACACTTCTATTTTGCTGAACGTATCTTTAACATCCATGCTCGATTTCATAGCCTGAGACATTTCTTTTCGGCTTTCGATAACAGCATCTTTGGCAGCTGCAGCGGCTTGGTGTAGCGCTGCCATCATTTCTCTGATGTTCGTTGTTTGATGACTTGTATCACTTGCCAGTTTTCTTACTTCATCCGCAACAACCGCAAAACCTCTTCCCTGCTCACCTGCCCTTGCAGCTTCAATTGCAGCATTCAACGCGAGTAAATTGGTGTTTTCGGCAATGCCGCTGATCAAGTCTACGAGTTCGGTAATTTCCCGAACTTTACCGTCTAACTCTGCCATGGATTCTTCGTTCGTTGTTAGCGTTCTATCCAAACTTGCCAATCTGTGTGCATTCTCCTCTATGACTTTTCCCCCTTGAATGGAGTCAGAAGTCGCGATCCTTGATTCTTCATACGATTCAGAGGCGACCTTAGCAATTTCTCGTATCGCACTTTGCAGCTCACACACGGTGGACACCATCTCATTCAGGGAATGATTTTGTTTATCTAGACTCGCTTTTGTTTCCTCAGCCGCAGAATGGCTGACCCCAGCCGTTTGGTATAAGGTTTCACAATTTGTTGTCACCATTTTGAGTGAGTCACCCGTCGACTCGATGACTTTGTTAAGTTGCGAGGCAATTACATGCATTTCAGCGGGACCGACACGTTGAACAGATGAGTTAAATTTGTGCTCCGTCAGTAAGTTAAGTGAGCGCGTTATATTTCGGACCCCTTTATTGATCCAGCGCCTCAGAATAAAGCCTGTTAATACGATGACCAACACCAGAACCGACCCAGCAAGCATAAGCAAGAGTTGTACGTTCTCCATAGTGCGTTCTACTTCTGTTTGACTTTTTTTGATGAGCATTCGCGCGGTAGCGGAAATTTTAGCGAGCATCTCTATCGTTTGGTCGGCACTGTGCGTAACGTCTTTAATCCATCGCTTTTGGTTTTCTACATTTTCGCGTTTTACTAGAATTTGTTGCAAGACTCCCCCTTCTGAAAACCCTTCTTTCACCATTTCATAGGGTGCAGTTAAACTCGCAAACTCTTTAATGTCTGGGTACCATTCAGCGAAATCTTCATACGCTAGATTGATTCCAGCGATTCGATTCTTCATCTCTTGGTATTCCGACGTCGCTTTCTCTAGGTCCTCTGCCATCATCATCACGAGAAAAGTGCTTTCCATAGAGCTCGCGCTGGCGATAAAGCGATTAGCAGCGTCTGATGCCTCTGGGTTATCTTGAATCAAGAATGACGATACTCGGTTCATTTCAGGGCCAATTGAACTCACTCCGTACCGAAATGTGGGGATAAGATCATTTAATGTAACTTGAATAGCGAATATATCTCGTTGAACATTAAGCACTTGAATAGAGTTTTGCCTTAGTGATTCAACAGATTGGATGAGCTGCTCTTTCTGATGGTTAGAAACCACACCGCCAAAGGCATCGGAGAGGTTGAATAAGGAGTCTAGCTCCTCCTGACTTTTTATCGTAAGCGCATCCAGTTCAGATACCGCAGAGGTAAGTTCACTCTCATTTTCGCTTTGCATTCCTTGATTTAAGCGCTTAACTTGAGTCAGTATCGTTTGAGTAAGCTCTGCATTATTCATTGCTAGAGGCAGTGCCTGCTCGGATAACTGGCTAAACTCTGAACCAACGGTGTCTATTCCGTGTTGGCTGATACTTGAGAGAGAAACTACCATAAAAGTAGTAACGGCTAATACAGCTACAATGGCTTGAATTAGTGAAATTGAAATCCGGTTCGATTTGGTCTTTCGCATATGAGCGTTCCAGTAGAACTATCCTTAGTGGTCTTTATGCGAAAGAGTTTATGGCTTACTCATTACAGCCATATTTCAAAGATAATATAATCAACAATAAGAACGAGTATGTGTTTTAAAAGAGTTATTTCAACGAAACTTCTGATAGTAAGTGTGTTCTTGGCGGGTTGTTCAACGCCACGGCCTGATTTTTCAACCGACGCTTATGAGCCAAATAGTAAGCAAAGTACAGCCACGCAACGCGCGCTAAGCGATGTGTATGTTAGGTGGGAAGGCGTGCCTTATCGATTTGGGGGAAATGATCGCTATGGCATAGATTGCAGCGCGTTCACCAAAGTCGCGTTCAATGAAGCTTTTGCTATGTCTCTACCAAGAACGACGGAAAACCAAAGCAAAGTTGGAAAACAAGTTTCTTATAACGATGCCAAACCCGGTGACCTCGTTTTTTTCAAAACAGCGTACAAACAACGGCACGTTGGTGTGTACATGGGTAACAAAGCATTTATGCATGCCTCTACATCGAAGGGGGTCATTATTTCACGCTTGGATAACCCCTACTGGGCTAACGCTTTTTGGCATTTCCGAAGAGTAAATTAGCTAACCTCAGCTTTGGATAAGATCACAAAGGGGCTGGTCAAAGACCAGCCCCTTTTCGTATCCAATTAATTACATACATCTGTTCACGTATGTTTTCTTTATTGCGCCATTACGGCCAAGCTAATCGTATATTGCTACAGCTGTATCAAACAGGTTTTTAACAAGCGCGATATATTCATCTAGAAAGCCAATTTGCTCGTTTGTGGCTTTCTTGTTCCATGCGCCAGCAAGCACTTCACCTAAATCTTCAACAACAGCATCCGCTTCTTTAAGTAGTTTAAAACGTACGCTTGAATGCAATTCAGGATTTTGTTCAAAGATAGCCATAATATTGGTCGCAATGAGATCCGTAACGACATCCTCGATACTCTCATCTCCAGTATCACCTTCGACTTGGGCAAAAATGTCTAGGTTCATTGTTAAATGCTCAATAAGAGCAAGATAGCCATCAGTTTCTACTACCACTATTCGTCTCCACCGTGTTGGTGTCTTATTGCTTCTACTTAAATTCTAAGACATATCTGATGAATTTGATATAACAACAAGAACAAATGACCAACAAAAAGCACGCTTATTTGATCTCGTTACGGTTATTTAAATAGGTTAAGTATGGATTGTAGACTGATTTCGTCCATTTTGTTTTGAGCTGTATAGTGCTTTGTCAGCGGATTCTAGCCACGCTAAATAATTTTCCATTTCTGGAGTAAACTCACTGATTCCTAAGCTTACGGTAAACGAGATATCGCCTTGCTCTGTAGCCACCAGAGTTTCCTCGATACGCTTTCTGAGCCTTTCAGAAAAGTAGTAGGCTTGATCAGAGTTTGTATTGGGCAGCAACACCGTAAACTCTTCACCACCATACCGACCACAACAATCCGCCTGCCTTGCTGTCTTTTTTAACAAGTGGGCTGTTTGACGAATAACACTATCACCTGAACTGTGTCCATAGGTATCGTTGACCTTCTTAAAGTGATCAATATCGAAGATAACTAACGATGCTGGCGTATTTAAGGTTTGACACTGAATGAATTGCTCACTGAGGCACTGTTCCCAATGCGCCCGATTGTATAACCCTGTTAAACCATCTGTTCGGCTAAGGTGGCTGAGTTTTTGGTTGGTTTCTCGTAGATGCAATTTCTTTTTCGCGATATCAGACACATCGTGAATCATTAGACAGATATGAGTGACTTCACCCGTAAGAGCTTTGAGTGGCGTGATGACAACATTTTGATACATCACCGACAAACCGTTTGATACAGGGGAGAAGTTGTTGAATTCAAAAAGGTAAGGTCTGTCTTCCCAGCTTGAGAATCCTCGCATTTTGAGCTTTACCGATGCTTCAATCTTCGACTTCAGCCATTCAGAAGGAAGCTGTGGGAAGAGATCAAATAGGTTGTGCCCCATCATAATGTCGGCAGTAATGCCACTGTATGACTGCATGAAGCTATTCCACGTGCAGACATTGTAATTCCTATCGAGAACGACGAGCCCTGAATCCATGTTATCCATCACTTGTAAAGCCCAATGAAAATCTGAGATATCAAGCGTTATATCTGACATTACAGTGTCTCCAGTATACGTTTAATTTTGCCAACCGATCGCGAATCAATAAGGAATAGCACTTCACATTCAAAGTTAATTGATTCGGCAAAATACGTGTACTCAATAGTAAATAACTCGCCCATTCCACCGACATTGAGAGAATTGATTTCTTGGTGAAAATGATCGATAACCGCAGGCTGACGCAACGCAAACTGTGTACACATCTGTTCACCAAGCGAAACGAGATAAGACGCCACTAATAAATTGGCGATATTGATGACCACCTCATTGTAAGAAGATTCTTTAACCTGAAATCCAAGGCTTTGCCCCATTTCCTCTATTTGGTTGCCTCGCATACAAACTAAAGCTTCACCGTGTATGCCCCCACCAACAAAGCGTTGAGCAACTGCTATTGCGCCTTCTCTATGCAGTACATCTTCTAATGTCATGGCCAGTTCACCAGAACTTAATAAGCCGACATTGGGTATCGGGATATGGATAAACTCGCCTAAATGATCGGATATGATCGCAGCGCCTCGACCTAAAGAGATATTGGTTAGCTCTTTGAACTTTGTCATTGGATCAAGCTTAGGAAGAGGATCAGAGGAAGCGCTTTGAGAAAAGGTCAGTCCAATGCGTGGAAATAAGGGTCTGGCGATTTCAGGATTGAGAGGTTTCTCTATAAATTCATAAGCCCCAAGGTTTCGGCAACGCTCTTTTGCGGCTTGTTGTACGTCACCAGAGACAACAATAACTTTTGTCGGATAATTATTTACTGGTAGTGCGGAAAGTACTTCATAACCATCAAGAACTGGCATTGTAAGATCCAGAAACATAACGTCGATGTTCTGCACTTTCAGTATGTCCAGAGCTTCTTGACCGTCACCAGCAAACAGTATTTGTTGGTGCTCAGAATTCGCGATACAACGAGCCACTGACTTTCTAGCCAGAGCCGAATCGTCACAGATAAGTACTTTCATAACAAACGCATGGGATTATTTTCCTGAATCAACATCACACTATAGTGTATTGATTTTACAAACCTATGCTTTAGTTTAGTTTTTGTGCTCAAAATCTGAGTTGCTTCACATCTGCTAATGAAAAGAAGATCTTGATCAGATCATTTGATCTTATCGGCACCAAGTGTATCGGCTATATGTGGCATATATAACAGTAACCACAAAAAGTTATGGGCTAATATTGGTGTGAGGCTATTTAATTTATTAATAGGGACCGGATATGTGGCAATCCATTGCGCAGCAACTTTCTGAAGTACTCGTTTTTGATTACAAAATTTCCGAAAAAGTCCGTTTGAGCGGCGGTGACATTAGCCAGAGCTATATGATTAGCGATGGAGAACAACGTTATTTTATTAAAGTTAACGATCGATCATTCCTACCTCGATTTGAATTGGAATCGGAAGGTCTTACCGCTCTAAAACAATCCGACACACTGTTTTTGCCAGAAGTCGTTCACGTTGGTCATTGCAAAGATCACGCATTTCTTATCCTTAACTACATACCCTGTAAGCCCCTAGAAAGTGCCAAAGCAAGCTATCGGTTTGGTTTGCAGCTTGCTAAACACCATAGTTGGGGAGATCAACGCGAGTTTGGCTTTGATGCAGATAACTACGTTGGTGCGACGTTACAGCCTAATTCCTGGCATAAGAACTGGGCTCGTTTCTTTTCTGAACAACGTATTGGTTGGCAACTTCAATTAATGCAGGAAAAAGGCGTGGAATTTGGGCAACCGGATGAGATCGTTGCCACTGTATACGAGCGTCTTGCGACGCACCACCCTACCCCCTCTTTACTCCATGGTGACTTGTGGAGCGGAAACATATCGAATACGCCTGTCGGTCCAATGCTGTACGATCCTGCGCCTTATTGGGGAGATTCAGAATGCGACATCGCTATGACGGAGCTCTTTGGCGGATTTATGTCGGACTTTTATCAAGGCTACGAAAGCTTAAGACCACTCGATTCAGGCTATCACTCGCGTAGAGACATTTACAATCTTTACCACATTTTGAACCATTGCAACCTGTTTGGTGGAAGTTATCTAGATGATGCTCAAAATATCGTAGACAGCTTACGCTAAGAAAATTCGTAGGGTTAACGGCTCAGGACATACCTATACGGCGGTGCGCTTTAGAGAACCGAATTAATTGGCTTGGTATGTCTTTCACCTTTTTTTCATTTCGGTACATAATTAATATTTCAAATTATTACGTGCTTAATTTTATATAAGATGACGAATAATTCGTCATTTCTTACTCTGTTCTTACAAATCTCTACTCTTCTTTTTCCAGCTCAGATGCATTTTTCTGACCGCCAACACGTGATCTAAGTCGTTTTTCTTTGAAAATTTGCACTTAAGCATGTTTCATACTTAATTCAATTCGATTAGTAAGGCAAAGAGCTAGTATGAATAAGAATTCATCAGGGGATTCTAAGTGATGTAAGGAAGGGTGTTATGAAAAATTACACAGAGAAAAGTGTAAAGTGTCCACATTGTGGATACACAATAGGCATTACCTTGGACTCATCAAATGGCAGCCAAGATTTTTACGATGACTGCCCGGCTTGTTGTCATGCAATTCATTTGAATATGTTTGTCGACGAGCAGCATGATAAGGTGCAGTTAACCGTCGATGCCGATGACGAACAAATATTCTAAATTCATAAGTTTAAGACTGTTTTTCATCGTTTCAATCGCATCAAGAAGTAAAAGCGCACTGAATTGAATTCAGTGCGCTTTTTTCATAATCATATAAAATTCAATATATTACAAATTAATTTCGATTTGCTAACACTCTTTCTACTGTATCGACAATTGCTTGTGTTTGTGGGTCAAACTCTATATTAACCAGCTCTCCGATTGTGCGATTTCCAAAAAGAGTACGCGTTAATGTTTCTGGAATAAGGTGAACACAGAATGCGTTGCCTTTCACGCTGCCAATAGTGAGTGAACAACCATCAATGCCAATGTAGCCCTTTTCCAATACGTAGCGCATTTGATCAGGCTCTAGCTCAAACCAGATGGTTCGATTGTTTTCTGTGCTTTCAATGTCAGAAATTTTGGCGACAGTCGAAATATGTCCCGACATAGAATGCCCACCAATTTCGTCTCCAAACTTTGCAGCTCTTTCTACATTTATGCTGTCGCCTGCTTGGCATGTACCTAAATTGGTTAGCTTTAATGTTGCTTGCATTAGATCAAACCACACATGGCTGCCTTCTACTCTTGTTACGGTCAGGCAACATCCGTTATGTGCCACTGACGCGCCAATTTGTAAGTTTTCACCTAAACTGCCATTCAGCTCAACAATGTGAGTTTGGAATTCCTTTTTCTTTTCTATCGATATGATCTTCGCTGTACCTTGTACAATCCCAGTAAACATTTGGCTCTCTTTTCTATACTCAACAAAGTTATTGGTATCTTACGATCAATTCTTTATTATGCGCCACTCTATCCCGATTTATATGCAGTATCGGAGTAATCTGTGCATCGTTATCAAAAAGAAGCCTCTCAGTTAATTAAGTTAGCCACTCCTGTCCTTATTGCGTCCGTTGCCCAAACAGGTATGGGTTTTGTCGACACGGTAATGGCTGGTGGCGTCAGCCCAACAGACATGGCTGCAGTTGCTATTGCGACGAGCGTCTGGTTACCCTCCATCTTGTTTGGTATTGGTCTTCTCATGGCACTCGTTCCCGTAGTAGCACAATTAAATGGCTCCAGCCGTCAGGTGAAGATACCTTTTGAGATTCAGCAAGGGATCTATTTATCCTTGCTACTGTCGATCCCTATTATTGGCGTGCTTTTTCAAACTCAGCAAATTCTTGATTGGATGCAAGTTGAAGCGCTCATGGCAGAAAAAGCGAATGGGTACATGTACGCTGTAATGCTTGCAGTGCCGGCATTTCTATTATTTCAAACACTGCGTAGCCTTACTGATGGATTGTCTTTAACAAAGCCTGCAATGGTTATCGGCTTTGTTGGCTTGCTGCTTAACATTCCACTTAACTGGATATTCGTCTACGGTAAGTTTGGAGCGCCTGCGTTGGGCGGTGTTGGCTGTGGTGTTGCTACAACCATTGTGTACTGGATCATGTTCGGCATGATGTATTTTTATGTCGCGAACGCAAAGAAGCTCCGTCATATCAATCTTTTTGGCGCGTTTCATCCACCACAATGGAAAGCGCAGCTTCGCTTATTTAAATTAGGTTTACCTGTTGCGGCAGCATTGTTCTTTGAGGTGACCCTGTTTGCAGTGGTTGCTTTGTTAATAGCGCCTCTAGGACCAACAACGGTCGCTTCCCATCAAGTCGCTATTAACTTTTCCACTCTAGTCTTTATGCTTCCCATGAGTATCGGTGCAGCGGTGAGCATTCGAGTTGGACACAAGCTTGGGGAAAAGAGCACGGAAGGCGCAACGATTGCGTCTCGTGTCGGTATTATTGTTGGCTTAATCACAGCGTGTTTCACAGCATTGATGACCATCGTTTTTAGAGAACAAATATCTCTGCTCTATACCGACAACCGAGAAGTGGTCTCTGTTGCAAGTGCCCTATTGGTATACGCAGCGGTATACCAGTGCACGGATTCAATCCAAGTTATTGCCGCTGGAGCATTGCGTGGCTACAAAGACATGAAAGCTATTTTTAACCGAACGTTCATCGCGTATTGGGTTCTCGGGTTACCAGCGGGATACATTTTAGGCATGACGGACTGGGTTACCGAACCTATGGGAGCAACGGGTTTCTGGATTGGCTTTATTATTGGGTTGAGTTCTGCTGCCATTATGCTCGGACTTCGTCTCCATTGGATGCACAAGCAACCCGATGATGTTCAGCTGGCGTTTTCGTCGCGTTAGAACACTGAAAACTTACGATAACAACAATGCCCAGATAATCTGGGCATTGTTGTTTTTATTGATGTATCTTTGCGTTTAGCACGTACTAGAATTGCGTTCTTAACAAGTTTATTCGAGGAAAATATGTCGTCGCGCACACTGGCTATCGTATGTGTAACAATGCTTTCAGGGTGTACCGATCCTGTACTTTCCATGTATGACGATTACATAACTCGCATAGCGCGAGTTCAGGATGTGACATCTCTAAGCGCACCAGATACCGTTTTTGTTAGCTTGCCAGACAAAAAGCTTCTCCAAACCCCCATTCCACGTATTTCCATTGGATTGCTCGAATCTTATGAATTAAGACGCTGCGGACTTTTTGAACTGATAGCAGAAAGGAATTCATCACTCGGTAAAGTTCAAGATGAATTTCATCAACTTGATTACGAAACTCGATTTTTAACTGGCGTAGACAAATGCTTGAATCATCCCGATATATCCGAAGAGGTTCAACGCAAGCTCAGCAAAGCTTACACCGAAAAGAAAGAGCATTACCCGCTACACCTGCAACATGTTATTACTCAAAGCGAAGCTTGGCGTACACAGCTGAGTGGTAATGATTGGTTGCCTACTAACGGTGCTTTCGGGTTAACTGAGCTTAACCTCGCGCTTAAACCGTTTTACCAAATTACACTGCAATTGTCTGATGCCTCAAATGGCGAAGAGCATAATACGGTGAACGAATTTTTAGTTACGCCGTCGCAGAAAGTAATAGAAACGACGAATGTCATTGGCTCTCTCAGCTTTAGCTTAATTAATAGTACCCAGTGGCTCCATCAAGCAACTGAACAACTGAATCAATTTGATGAAAACATTCGCTGTGGAGAGAAACGTGATAATACCCAGTTCACGTATATGAAAAACGTGTTTCAAAACCAGTATGTCGAGAAAATTCAACCGTATTTATCAAGGCTTGATACAACATACAGGAAACTGAATGTCGAGCTGGTGGTTATTCTGCAAAAGGCCAATGAAAGCTACCCAAACTTTTACGATATAGAGCAACATCATAAGCGGTTCAAAACAGCGACACTCGCCCATGTAAAATACTGGCAAGGGCTTTTTGCCAGATGCGGAGATGCGCCAGGTTCTTAAGCTCGATCGTATTATCTACTCTACTCTTTCACGTAAAAAACGGGCAAATCGAGGCTTTCCTGACTCAGTACGTCCGTTGAAACGGTAAGTGATCGTTGCACCAATGGGTAATGGTTGTTTCCTCATTGAATCTTTTAGCCCGCTTCCAATGTAAAACTCTTTACCGTTAGCACAACGCACTAGATATGACCCCAACATTCCGTGGTACTTTCCTTCTCCCGGTTTGTATCCAATGATTGTCGCTTCCGCATCTTCGTATTTTTTGAGCTTAAGTAAATCGTCTGAACGTCCTGCTCGGTAGCTTTTGCTCACCTTTCGAAGCATTAAACCTTCGCCATAATTATCATCGACTCTGTCCAGCATTTTCATTAGTTGGGAATGGTTAGATGCGGAAATGTGCTCTACATATTGGACGTGGTGTTGATCAACGGTTTTTACCCAATTCTTAATGTCGTAATACCGTTTTGCGTAGTCACCAGCAGAGTGAGGCAAGTCGAAGATCATAAATTGAATGTTTTTCCATGCGGTGTCAGATGGAGTTTTGTCCATAACCGTTTGCTGAACAACATGGAACTTCCCTCTTCCAGCCCATAACTCGCCTTCCATTTTTAACGAAGGGAGCCCTTCGGTGAACCAAGCAGGCGCGTGAATCTTGGTACCTTTACGTGTGTAAAGCGATGTACCGTCCCACACAGCGCGAATACCATCCAATTTTTCTGATACCCAGTATTCATCTAGATTAATTTCCGACGAATAGTCATTGGCAAGTAACAACGCGGGTTCTGCTGGTCTTTGTGCGATCGCCGATGCACCAGATAACGCAGCAAAAATAACGCACGCTAAAATCCTTTTTCTCATTTCTTCCCCTTATATAACCCACTTGAATTCAGTCACTTGAACAAATTGGGCTACTCAGGGTATTTGTATCAAATTGCTCGCTATTTTCGCGATGTGTTCATCTTGTATATGCGAGCTGATCACTTCAATACGTTAAGATGGATGTCATCAGTTGCAAAAAGTTCAGAGAGCAATCACTTTTTATCTTCAAGGTGTCATTCATCATCAATGCATATTGATGTTATCGAAACAGTCATCCCCCCCATTTCCGGTTCTTAAAAGTGCATATTGTGATATCCATTCCTGTTAATTTTTTAAATATTTTCTTACTCAGTTAGTCACCTGTTTTCTTGTGATACCCATCCAATAACTCCCATATTTATTAGAGGGTTAACCTATTCCCCCTTCCACGAGGCTACCAGTTTACGCCCCTATCAGACTAGCCAGAACTGCTAACAATAGAATTAAGTTTTCGTGTATTTACTTGCGCTACCCATTGCATTTCTAATCGTGGGGAAATTAATGTTCAATCAGGAATAAACGATGATAAATACCAAAAAACTGATTATTGTCTCGGCAATACTAAGCTCCTTTAGCACCTTCGCTAACAGTAATACAATTCATTTTCCGGGCAGTGAAACAAACCAGCCAAGTGCAGAGAGATCAGATGTAAACACGATATCTGTAAGCCAATACTATTCACAAAATGGTGCAACGCCGCTCGGTCGAAAAACACTCGAACTTGAATATGAGAAACAATCTGATGGCACTTATCTGTATTACTTTTTACGTGATGGTGTTAAGAAAAAAATCGTTCCAGCTCTCATGACTGAATTCTTGGCAGCATTTCGAGCGGAATTCCAGCCACCAAGTAATACGCGTGAATATTTTTCTTGGCTAAACGCTGTAAAAAACTACTCGTTTGATTTACTGCCTTCGAACTCTGTTGAACTCCCCAACCCTTCTCCAGTTCCACCAACTCAGGCAGTAACAGTTTCTACCGGATTGAAGGTTGGTCCTGCAACAGAGGGGCTTAATACAACGCTGGATAATTTCGACGTTAATCTTCGCTTAGAATCGGTCACAACCATATTGGATCTCATCGCGCTTTCTGAGCAACTTGGTACAAACGTCAACATATATTCCCACAAAGAAAGCAACCCGAAAAAAGACCAACTGCTTACCGCTGGCATTCAAAATCTTCAAGCAGAAACTGGGCGCGATTATTCTCGTTTCTACACAATCATTGAAACAGATAACGGTCCTAATAGCTCATGGGTTGAAGATGCTCGAATCATGAGTCGCGATGGGAAAACGGTCTATATCCCTGCGGATATTTCGGGGAAGGCTTCCAACGACGCACAAAGGTTTATCCAAACCCATTTGCCTAAAAGCAATGCGAATTTTGGTCTTGAGGGAAATACTAAACGTGATGTCGGGCTGACAGTAGATTACGGCGGGCAACACAACCGCACAATTAAGAACCTCGAAAGTACACACAGCCCTATCACTATTTATCGAGGAAACAGTTACATTGAAGGCGGCAATTTGCTTTCTGGCACTATGCAAAACGGTAACCCGTATGCCGTCATTGGTACAGATTCAGTGGTGTTAACTGCTCAACATATGAGTGAAAAATACCTTAACTCATCTGATCTAGCCCCTTCATTCTCTCCAGAAAGTATCGCAGCAAGAATAGCAAAGCTAGCCACTGATGAACGAGATCCATCGTTTCAATACACACTAGGAAAACTAACCAAAATTCACAATAGCCTTGGTGATCAAGCACTTCGTACTATGACGCGAGAAATGTTAGCGAAGGAAGATCTCGCTAAGGACATTATTGCGGCAGATATAGGGCTAGTTAGAAGTGCGATAGCCTTTGTTCCTCAACCAGGCTTCCACTTAGACATGAAAATGCGACCTTTAGAAAACGGTGATATTTTAGTCAATGATGAAACCGAAAATCAGAAGCTCTTGTCACAAGCACTTAGGTACGCCACAACCGACGTGGAGCGTACCCAACTTAACGACATGCTGGCACAATCTCGAATCCAGCAAGAAAGTTCGAAATACTACACACCTTTAATTGAGGCTGAGTTAAGGAAGATTGGGCTTAACCCCATCTCCTCTCCAGGCGTGTTCGAAGGTAAGTCAGCTGTACAACCGGGCGGAATTGCAAACTTCATGAACAGTGTGCTTGTGGACAATAACGGGCAGAAACTTTACCTGACGAACCATGCAAGAAACTCGGCACTGCGTAAAGCGTTCCAGGAACACATGAGCGTGCTTGGCTTTGAAACTAAGTTCTTAGGCGAGAGTACACCAATGATTGCGCAAAACCCGCTAATGTTGTTTGGGTACGCACAATATCTAGTTGGTAAGAACTTCGGAACTCAAAAGGAAATGGAAAACGTGATAAAAAATATGACCGAAGCTGAATTCAACCTGGCTGTACGTTCTGGTGGGCTGGACTGCTTAGAGGTTCATTACCCATAACTTCTTGCAGCTGATGTTAAAAAATCAAAAACAGAAAGGCTTTGCAACACGCAAAGCCTTTTAAGATCAACATGTTTAAACCGTACTCTTTTATCCGGTGACTTTAATCCATGTGCGACTAAACTCTGTCATCAAACTTGCTTCAAGTACTGTAGAAAATCATTCCTTGGTTTTAGTCAAATTAGCTGCGACAATCCACGCGCAATCAATACACCAATGGATACTTATGAAACTTTTAGTTCGCAACCTCGCTCGTTCTACTTCAGAGCAAGACATCCGAGTTCTATTTTCTGCTCATGGCGCTGTTGCGGAATGCAATCTAGTATTAGATCAAGAAACGGGACACTCAAAGGGTTTTGCATTCGTTGAAATGCCGAACCATGACGAAGCAAAAACAGCAATCAATGCGCTCAATATGACAAGCGTTGATAAAAGTAAGATTCGCGTTAAGCGAGCAGAAAGCTAGAACATCAAGTCAAAAGCCAACCGTAGTTCTCGTTGGCTTTTGGTTATTTGAATGACGTATTCAATCGTATTTCCCGTGGTTAACTTAGGTTCCAAGAAGTGCCAACACACTTACGGCAAGAAATACAATCCAAGATAAATGACGCCCTTTTGAACCAAACAATGCTATCAAAAAGTGGATGAAAAACGTCATGGCAATAATTTGACCAATCACTTCCTTCGAGATTGATGGCTGAACCGTTACCAATAGAATGACCGCGAACCCTAACCAAGCAACTGATGTAACATGCCATGCAAAGCGGAGCGTCTTTTTAGTAAACTCATCGCTGCCCAATGTTTTAGGCAGATCATCTCGCTTAAAAAGACGAATTAAGATGTATCGCTCCCCTAAGTATGAATGCGCAAAGGCAACCATAACCAATAAAAAAGCCCCAAGATAAATAAGTGTCTCCATCGAACCCTCAACTTACTCTTTTCACGCCAAATCGACCTTTCGCTGCTGTACGTTAGCACTATCTATGTAAATTCAGATTAATAATTTAAATACAGCTGATACTCACAGTCATTCTGATGTGGTTAGTCGTAAGTAATGCAGAGAAAAGCAAAGAAGATGAACAAATTGCAGATACAAAAAAGCCTGCTTTTAAAGCAGGCTTTTTTGTTAATTTGGTGGGTCCGGGCGAACTCGAATCGCCGACCCCCGCCATGTCAAGGCGGTACTCTAACCAACTGAGCTACGGACCCAAATTTTATCTTTCATAAAAATGGTTTTGAAACCCTAATTATGAAGAAAGGAATGGTGCGTCCGAGTGAACTCGAATCACCGACCCCCGCCATGTCAAGGCGGTACTCTAACCAACTGAGCTACGGACGCATTCCCTTGGAACGAGGAGGATATTACCCATTGCAGCTCAGGGGTGCAAGTGGAAATTTTAGGTTTTTGAACTGGTTGGCGTCTTTGTCATCAGGTTGGTTACAAAATGATCCAGCCAGCACACCAATACGGCATTTGATCTGTACAAAATGGAGCGCGTTCCGGCTTGAGTAATCAATAGAAAGGCAGCAGATAAAATGTAGGGCTTAATATGTTGCGACCAAGCTGACCAAAACAAGCTGTTTGTATAACAGGCTTTTCCAATTGGCCGAAAGTTCTCTCTATAATTCTGCCGCGACCTTGCTTTATAGGATGTATAGCGATGCCTACTCTTTTGATCTCGTTGTTTTTCACAATATGTACGCTGTCTGTATTTTCTCAATTTAATCTTGAACATCAGCGTGTTGTACATAACAAAACCAGTTTTGGGAGTTTAGCAACCGATCATGTGTTTCCAAGAAGTGATGAACAATGGGAGCGAAAAGGTCAATGTGCGCCAAGCAATGTTGAAAGTTGTTGGTTTCGCTTGGATATTTTGGAGTACGAGAAAGATCTTTACTCTATGTACCTTGTAAACCGGACACTTTCTCAAGGCACCGTTTACTATTTATCTCAAAAAGCGTTGGTCAAACAGCATGAGTTCGACAACATGCGCTCAATCAGTTTGGATAAACATTTTGTTTATGACCAAATATACCTAAAAGCGCCTGAAGGTCAGTTCGCCATTTTTAACGCTCTTTTGATCAAAAATGATGACTTGTTTGATCAATTAATAGCGAGAGATACTTTCGTTGTCGCCCTTATGACGGCATTTGCGGTTCTCTGCCTTTTTTATGCACGATTCAAATGGTATGAAAGCAAGCTGTCATCGGTTGCCTGCCTCGTCTATATGGTGACATTTACCGCCTTTTGCTTTTATGGTTTTGGTTTTTTGCCACTCAGCCATATCAGCGAGGTTGGTATCTCTAACAGTCCTTGGCTTGGTAGCGACCTACTCTACTCTTGCTATATCATTTCAATTTTTTCATTTCATTTAACCATCTATTGCAAGGAAACAGGAAAGATTGGCTCAAAACATACCGTGGTTATCATTTCAGTCATCACGACGCAAATTGTGGTGCTCAATCTTTTTCAAGCCAGTGAACTCAACTTGTTTATTAACATGCTGGCAGGCGTTTTGGTTTTCTACCATCTAATTTCACACAAAGATACACGCTACAAACCCTTCATTATTAGTATGTACGCCGCTTGCTTTGGCATCTCATTGCTGATTGCTATCGCCAGTTACCGCAATACCGACATCACGAAGTACATATTTCTAATTCAGACAA
Source organism: Vibrio penaeicida (assembly GCF_002933855.1). Classification (GTDB taxonomy): domain Bacteria; phylum Pseudomonadota; class Gammaproteobacteria; order Enterobacterales; family Vibrionaceae; genus Vibrio; species Vibrio penaeicida_A. Next base: position 58,876 of record NZ_BFAQ01000013.1, on the reverse strand, counting down.
TGTATTACCTATTTCACGTGTTGATCATAACGCTCTGCATATACGAGTTAGCTGATATGCGTGTTGTAAACTTCAATGATTACTCTGTGCGAAAAGGGAGTAGAAACATAGACCCATTAACCGGTCTACTGGATGCAAAAATTCTTGAAAGTAAGGGGCAATTACCCTCAAGAAAATTTATATATTTTATCGATATTAAAAACATCGACACAATCAATCGACGTCATGGTAGGGCGTTTGGCAATCATGTGTTAATCAAGTTATCACGTGAGTTAAAACAGATAGCGTTGATGAATACTGGGAATTTGTATCGTGTGAAGTCTTCCAGCTTCCTACTGATAACAGACATGTCATCATCTAAAAAACTTATAAGCCTGTTTGAAGATAACTTAAATTACTCGACTGAAACAAAGATAGACATTTGTTTTGGGCGTTATGAGGCTAAAACTGCTGATTCCTATAAAGACTGCCTTTTCAAAGTACAGTTTTGCTGCAAAAACGCCTTTGATTCCAATCTGCTCTATAAAGACTGGAATGAAGAAGATCATTTTATGATCTATTGCTTACCCGAACGGAAAGGCGACGCTATAGCCCTTATACAATCCCCTAGTCTTAAATGTTATGCACAACACATATTTCCAATAACGGAACACAGCTATAGGCGAAAATACGAAACCTTGTGTCGACTTCACTACGGCACCCAATTTCCACGAATCATACCCGCCCCTCAATTATTGAAGGTAGTGCATTTTCACGGTATTGAGTCGGTTTTAGACGCAGCCATGCTAACGAAATCGGCTGAAGTTCTCGCTAAATTCAAAGAGGTGGAACTGTCCGTCAACGTTACACCTAGCTCTCTTCTTAATACCAATATCCTTACGTACTTACATTCCCTACCTCATGAAATGCGTATCAGGTTGTGCTTGGAATTAACGGAACAAGCATTCTATTCCATGGATGACGATTTCTCTTCAGCATTACAGAACCTCAGAAAAACGGGTGTAAAGATAGCTTTGGATGATTTTGGATCGGGGTTTTCTAGCTACGCCACTCTTTCAAAAGAGATATTTGATTTCATAAAGATCGATGGCTCATTGGTTCAAAACGTTGAACATTCCAAGTTTAAACAAAAAATGATCGCATCCATTGTAGAACTTGCCGCACTTAACGGTTCTCAAGTTGTAGCGGAATTTGTTGAAACGGAAACAGAACGTTCCATTCTAAAACAGCTGGGTGTGCAGTTCGGACAAGGCTACCTTATTCACAAACCTCAGCCTATTGAAAACGTTCTAGAAAACGGAGAGTACATCGATGAGTCAGCATAAAGAGATTGAAAACTTCCGTGAGCGGGTTTTCATTCGGCTATCGACTGTTTTAGGAATGGTTTGTATTCCTTTAGCCATTCTCAATTACGTTTTGAAAGACTACGCTCTCTTCACATTTCAGGTGGCATACAGCATTATCGCGCTTATTACGCGGTTTAAGTTCGACGTTTCATCAAACAAAAAGAACATCATTCGCGCCCATACACTGATGTTTAGTGTCGTGATTCTCTACGCGACTGTTACAAAACCGGTAGAAGAAGGCGTTTTTCAATGGACCATATGCTTACCGCCGATCTACTATTTTCTACTCGGTAAAAAAGAAGGCAGTTTCAGTTCTGGCTTCTATTTAGCCATTACGATTGTCGCTCTGCTATTTTACTGGGATAACACACTAAGCATTACCATAGTCAACTTCGTTTTTGCTTATGCTCTATCGGCTTCAATTTGTTTTACCTACGAGTGCAAACGAAATAACCACCAAGTCCATTGGGAGAAATTGGCTCACTTTGACTTTTTAACGGGTGCGTTAAACCGTAGAGCGTTAGATTGCTACATGATAGGCAATGAAAACACCAATGCGCATGCCCCTGCAATTATTTGCTTCGATATCGATAATTTCAAACACATTAATGATAATTTCGGGCATGATGGCGGTGATAAAGTATTGATTGATATCACTAAGCGCCTACAACGGTTTTGTGGCTCTGACTCGGTATACCGTATAGGCGGTGAAGAATTTGTAATCACGCTTTCGAAAGAATTGGTCGAATACTCTGGCTCAGTTAAAACGGCGGTAGAATCCATAATGCGCTGCATTTCAGTCAACCCGATTCTACATAACCACGAGCACATATACACAACAGTAAGTGGTGGTGTTATTACATCACAAACTTATGACGCCCAAATGTGGGCGGAGCTGGATGAAAACCTTTATCTAGCAAAAAATGAAGGAAAGAGTCGTATTTATAAAGATAAATCTCTTTTTTGCCATTTTAAGTGAGGACAAAAAAAGCTGCCTATTTAGGCAGCTTTGGCGTAGTGCAATGTGACTATTGCTTTTGCTCTCTTAATCATTGAGAGCCTATATTAATAGTTAGAGCTATGCGTTTTGAAGCACACCTCGTCTGATTTGGTCTTCCTCTATCGATTCGAACAACGCTTTAAAGTTACCCTCACCAAACCCTTCATTACCTTTACGTTGAATGATTTCGAAGAACACTGGACCAATAACGGTTTGTGTGAATATTTGAAGGAGGATACCATCTTTCAACGGAGCACCATCGATAAGAACTTGTAAATCTTTAAGACGGCTCACGTCTTCCCCGTGCCCTTCTACGCGTTGATCAATTTTTTCATAATACGTATCAGGGGTAGGCATGAAATCCATGCCACGATCACGTAGAGTTTTCACAGTTTCGTAAATATCATCTGTCGTCAGAGCGATATGCTGAATACCTTCTCCGTTGTACTCTTTTAAAAACTCTTCGATTTGAGATTTATCATCTGAAGATTCATTAATAGGAATGCGAATTTTGCCACAAGGCGCTGTCATAGCACGGCTAACAAGCCCCGTTAACTTGCCTTCAATGTCAAAATAACGGATCTCTCGGAAATTTCCGATGCGCTCATAAAAACCAGACCAAACATCCATATTGCCTTGGTGGACATTGTGAGTTAGATGGTCGATAACGTTGAGCCCGACGTCTTTTACTTTTAAGCGCTCACTTGCATCTTCATAGAAGGTAAAATCAACATCATAAATTTCGTTTGTGCCATAGCGGTCTACAAAATATAAAATGCTTTCGCCAATACCATAAATACCAGGAATGCTCAGTTCCATTGGACCGATTTCAGTTACGTATTTTTCACCGCCATTTTCTAAAGCGTGAGCAAGCGCCTTTGCCGCTTCCTGAACTCTAAACGCCATACCGCAGACCGATGGTCCATGCTCGGCTGCAAACTTTTCTGCCTGGCTGTTAGGTTGGCCATTCACAATAAAGTTGATGTCACCTTGGCGATATAGCCATGCTTCTTTGGAGCGATGTTTAGCAATTTCTGCAAAACCAAGTGAAGAAAACAAAGATTTTAAATCATTAATGCCTTTTTCATTTGCTGCTGTGTATTCAACAAATTCAAATCCGTCGGTGCCAAGTGGGTTGTATGAAGTATTCACTGCCCTTTTCCTCCATGAGCTGAGTATTCGCTGAATCGCGAAGTTATTAACAACATGGATGAAAAAGTGCTAGTTGAAAATAGATGTTAATGAAATGATAAATTCAATAAATAAAACCGCAGGTGTACAACAATATTTACACTTAAAGTGGGCGGGCTAGATTTGGCTTAAAAACAAACAAATAGAACACATTTCAGGTCGTAAATTTAAGTGGTCACAACCCAACAACTTCGTTACATCTAGTTAACATTCAATAATTCACCATTTTCTGCATCTAGATAAATTTTGTGTTCTCTTTCTATTCCACCGCAATAGGTGTAATACACATCACGAGGGCGATAATCTACCGACTTTAACCATCCACCAATTTCTTTGAAATCGGTATTCGTGCATATTCCATCGTTTATAAGAAGTTGCGATACCGAAAGAAATAAATCACGGTGATTCAAGAAATTGTCGGACCCTTTAATCGCTATTTCCAAGCGACCAGAGCGAACTTCCGCTAGATTTTCTGGGACAGAAGAAGAGAGAAATTGTTCAGAAACCCATTGAGCGAATTCACCATCACCATACTTATGATATTCAGAGATGCGGGCCCAACCTTGATTCGACTCTAAAACATCGACTTTATCGCCAATATCCAGCACACGAGAAATCGACGCGTTTGTGCCCGGTTCTCGTCTAACATTAAGGCTACTCGACGAAACGTAATATTCACCAAGTTCGATTGTGGCAAGGTTCTCTTTGTTTTCTAGCTCCATAATAGCGCCATCAGGATCGGTTTCTTGCTCAACCATTTTTGTTTCTGTGTCTGTTGCCATCATGGCTTGTGGCATCATGACGAAATAGTAGTAAGCTCCACCACCACCTAGACCTAGTAAAACCAGCAACAACAACAGTTTTTTCATTTTTTTATCCTTTCACTACTTCTCTAAAGAATAGCAGCGTTTGTTTGATATTTGCTATCGAGACCAACTTTGATCTAAGGCATCCTTATAATAAAGAGATTTAATGTAATGTTCTGATTTAAACGTGACTTTGGAAGGCAATCTGTTCTTTTGCGAAAAGTAACCCGGAAGAATACACGCTCGTAATACCAAATCACTCATCCAGTTCCACTCTTATCCATTTACAGAGGTCTCATGCCACAAGTAAACCAACAAAGACTTGTCGAACATTTCATGTCATTAGTCAGAATCGACAGCGAATCTAGAAACGAAAAACAAATGGCTGAAACAATTTCGGAACAACTCGGTCAACTAGGGTTTGAAGTTAAAAGGCAGCCTGTTACCGAAGATATCTCTAACGGGTTCAATGTTTATGGAAAACTAAAGGGATCACTCGATGGCAGTGTTCTTGTGAGTTCACATTTAGATACCGTTACTCCTGGTAATGGAATTGTTCCTATTGAAGAGAATGGCGTCATACGAAGCGCTGGAGACACGATCTTAGGTGGAGATGATAAATCTGGAATCGCTGCATTATTTGAAGCGGTTCGAACACTTCAAGAAAATGCACTCCCTCATCAAACTATCGAAGTCGCTTTTACCGTTCACGAAGAAGGTGGGCTTCAAGGTTCAAGGCAGTTCGAACTTGATTGTGTCGAGTCTGAGTACGCCATCGTTTTAGATTCTGGTGGTCCCATTGGCACTATCATTACTACGGCACCTGGGCAGCAAAATTTAAAGGTAACCATTACAGGTAGACCTGCGCATGCTGGGCTAGCACCGGAGGAAGGAATTAATGCAATGGTCGTTGCTTCAGAAGCCATAGCCAGCATGACGCTGTCTCGTATTGATTTTGAAACAACTGCAAACATTGGTGTCGTGTCTGGTGGCCAAGCAACCAACATTGTGATGCCTGAAATCTATATCGAAGCAGAAGCAAGATCGCTAGATGATGTAAAGCTCGCCAAGCAAGTTAAGCACATGGAAGATACCTTTAAGCAAGCGGCAGAAAAACACGGTGCTTCAGTGAACATTGAGTCTACCCGAGCTTATAATGCATACAACATAAGCGACGATGATGAACATGTCTCTTCTATTAAATCGAGCTTCGAATCACTTGGTATTGCGGCAGCAACAAAGTCTACTGGCGGCGGCAGTGACGCTAATATTTTTAACAGTAGAGGTTTAAAAACCGTGAACCTATCGACTGGTATGGCAAAAGTTCACACTACAGAAGAATTTATTAAGGTCGTAGACATGGTTGATATCACGCGCTTTCTGGTAAAACACCTATCGTCGTAATATTCTGATTCTTATGTAATACATTCCGCGTCAAGCGATGGATATTCTACAACAGCACCTTTACAGTGCTGTTGTCTTTTAAAGGAGTGTGATTTTTTGAGATGTGTGGATAATCTGAGTGATTACCGTTAGTCCTGCCATTTGAATTTCATTTTTTTAATGGTGCTTTTGGGCACATCATGTATCGAGGTGAAGTTTCCGCCACAGACAACCACCTCAACATCCACATTGAATTGCGTAGCCATTTCCAAATAGGGGTCCATTTCCCAGAGCTCAATAAACGTATTAGAAACTACAACGTCCCGACCTTTTTTTAGCAAATGTTCCGTTTGACCTTGGCACCATCTGTGGGCGTGCCGGAGTTTTTTGGGGTTGAATTGATACGTACCGTGTTGATTTACAAAATACATATCCGCTTCCACATGGTGGATAGATAAAGATTTGGCGTAGGTTGATTTCCCAGAACCAGGTAAACCACGAACTAAAACTAATCGAGGCACAGAGATCCTAAAATAAGTTAAAAGTTGATGATGGTGCCTCTGCAAGATGGGAGACAGAGACCAATTTTGTTTCGGAGATCTTACTGCTCAAAATGTGAATTCTCAATAGATATTTCGGTCTGTTGACCCTTCCCTGTTCAATTTTATTCGAGTTCAATACGTTTTAAACACGGCGCAGATATGTTATTGAGAGTACACGCGATCACGACCCGACATCTTTCCTTTATAGAGTAAGTCATCGGCACGTAGCATGAGCGTATCTATTGAATCTTTGCTTTCAAGGGCTTCAACTAAGCCAATGGTAATCGTAATGGAAGTTTCATCCCCTTCATGGTGAATAACGGTCGAGCTTACTTTTTGCCGAATAGCCTCTGCCAATTGAACAGCACCAGCGATATTCGTTTCTGGCAAGATAACACTGAATTCTTCCCCTCCAATACGGGCTAGCACATCATTGTGACGAAGTCGGCTCTTGATAATAGATACGATCTGCCTTAGTACTTCATCCCCAAACAAATGACCAAAATTGTCGTTCACTTCTTTGAATTCATCAAAATCGATCATCATCAGGCAAAATGAGCGCCCACTCCGACAAAATCGCTCAAACTCCGCATCTAACCTCTCAATGTAGAATCGACGATTATAGGCTCCGGTTAACGGGTCAGTTATGGCTTGCTCGCGAAGCTGAAGCTCTAGGATCTTCTGATCAGTAATATCACGAATTGTCCCAATTAACGTATTGGTTCCTATCTGAAAATCGGCCATTTCATGAACCCAAATGAAGGTTCCATTGGAATGTTTAATCATGTGCTGAACGTCATACTTGCCGCTTATCTGAGCGGCTTTCTCACTTTCATTCACACGACGTTGATGTTCTTTTGCGACTAAGCTTTTAAAGAAAGTAAGGCTTGGCTGAACTTGACCCCGCTCATAACCGAGAATGGTATAAACCATGTCCGACCAATAAACGTCGCCCGTATCTAGGTTGCACTCCCAATGCCCTAACCTACCGATTTGATGCGCCGTTTTAAGCCTGTGCTGACTACTCTGTAATTTGATCTCTAGTTCTTTTTGAGAAGTGATATCAGAAATTGATCCAATATAGCCATTTGTCTTAAAAACCGGGCTTTTGAATTTTCTAATGGAGTCTAATAGCCAGATGTCATGCCCATCTTTATGCCGGAATCGATATTGCCGTTTCAGAACGTCTTCTTGGCTGAAGCTTTGCCATTTTACAAACTGCTCATTCTCTGTTTTACAAACACTCAAAGGAAGCCGTTTTCCCCAAAACCCGTCGGAATTTACGATTTCAGACTTTTTGTATCCCGTCATTTCTTCAACGTCTTTGGATATAAATTGAATTTTCATTAGTGGGTCGCCTTGGCATCGATAAATGACATTGGGGCTAACATCTATCATGGCATCAAGCTCAGTGTTCATCGATGCAAGGTTTTGAGTTATCGTTTTACTTGTAGTGATATCGATATGCGTCCCAACTACCCATTCTGGGTCTCCGTTTGCATTGCGTGTCATTAACTTTCCAAAATCCCTCACCCAAACCTCTTGACCGTTTTTGTGGGTCATACGAACTTCGCATTCATAATAAGGAAGCTCACCGGAAAAATGGCGCATAAGGACTTTCTCGGATTGAACTAAATCATCTTCATTGCAATGCGCTATCCATGTATCAATACTAATGGGCTTTAATTCTTCTAATTCATATCCAATGATCTGCGCCCATCTTTCGTTAAAAACGACCTCTCCAGTTTGTACGTTCCACTCCCATGTTCCGGCTCGAGAACCCTCAAGCATGGTTCGAAACTTGAAAACGTCAGACGACTCCTGATACAAGGATTGATCGCCTATTTGAGCAAACCTCACTTGCCACAAAGCGTCTTTCCCTACTTGAATAACTTCAATTCTACCTTCGCTTGTCCCTTCTGAACTTTCCACCATCACTCGTCCATCATGAGTGGAGCTGTCTATTGAAAGGTGAGTTGGGTGGAGTTCTTGACCAGATAGAAGCCATGTGATTTTAAGCTCAGAACCGGCAATTGACCCGAAGGTTGAGCTTAACAACCTACTTCGCTCCAATTGCTCATTTTTCCCTAAAATGTTCAGCTCGCTGTCGAAAATAACGGCGTATTCACTGTACGACATGCCCTACCTCGCAAAGGTATTTTGTTTTACATCTAGCAATATAGTTATACCAAACATTTAACATAAGATTTGTTGGAATTGGTTTATATCCGCACAATTTGCCCTTGGGAAGCTGATCTTCTATCCCATTTCATCGCTATAAAGTTTGAACAGATGGAAGGTTCTATTGCATTCCCATCCTTGGACTGAAACAGAATATAGCGCTCTACTTTTTGCATTTTGAACCATTTGAATATGGATAACCTAAATGTAGACCGTCTTTGAGGTATTCCCATTAAACTCATGGACCTAACTCAGATTTATTCAAAAACAGAGATACTAGACACAATTTATAGGGTCTGTTGACCTAATTATCGATGGAAATATATTTACAAATTTCATGAATAAAATCGGATGTGTCATATTGTTTATGCAGTTCATTGCTGTTATTTCTATGTTGTCTTGAATTAACCAAGGAATGGATACCAGTGAACGCAAACAAAAAATGGCTAGCAACTGGGTTAAGTGTATTATTTTGTTCGACTGCACAAGCAGGGAATGTGAGTGTGACTGCTGGCGGTTTTTATTCTAGCGCAGATACTTCGATGGGCGCTTACTCCCCCAATCTGAGTAAAAGTTTTGATCTCGACTTTGAGTCCGACTTACGCCTAAAAGAGCGTGAAATACTTCCTTATCTTCAAATGGAATATGCATTTAACTCTAAACACAGCGTTTATTTGGATTGGAGAAGCCTTCATCGAAATTCATCCGTTTCTGCCGCTCGCTCTTTTGCCGTTTCGATTGACGACAAGTTGTATGAAGCCGACGTCGGCGCGACGGTCCAATCTACTCTGAATATCGATTTAGCTCGGCTGGGTTATTCATATTCATTCTATGAAAGCGATAAATGGGATCTAGACGTAACAGCGGGTATCCATATTATGCAGCTGCAAATTGGTATTGGCGGAGAGCTGCACCTACAAGGCGGAGATACCAATAATGTGCTTGGTCTCGGCAATTATGCTTTTACCGATGTAACGGCACCTTTGCCGGATATTGGGCTTGAGGCCGAGTATTCATTTAATGACGATTGGAAAGCAATTTCACACGCTCAGTTTTTCTACATCGAATTTGATGGCATAAAAGGCCTTTTAGTCGATACCAGTTTAGGCCTTCAATACAGTTTCAGTGAAAACTGGAACGCCGCCGCTACTTATAGTTACTATGAAGTGAATGTCGATTATGGTGCGGATTTGGCTGATTTGAATGTCAATTTTCAATTTTACGGACCGATGTTCACATTAGAATATCAATTTTAACGGATACAATTAAAAACCCAGGCGCTAATGCCTGGGTTGTTCGCTTGACTCATGCTAACCTGCTCTAACTGGGCTAACTGTACTAACTGGCGACCGCTATACGACCCACCAACATGTCATGAATGTATTGTTCTATAAAATCATCCAACGCTTCTAGCTTTGAACCAACAACCCAAAAGCTTTCGTACTCCGCAACGAGATACTCATTCCCTTTGGCTGTTAACTGATAATCCGAGATAGAGGTACTATCAGATGCTTCCTTCTTCTCTATGATCCCTGCTTCAATCAAGTCTTCAAAGCGAATGCCAAAATCTAGGCAAAAATCAAAAAGTGGCTTACTTCCCCGTTTTAGTTGTTTGTTTTTCCACAAATCACGTTTTTCAAAAAAGCACGCTGAAATGTTCACCTGTTCGATGTCGATTGTTTCTACGTTAGATACAGACATAATATGCGTTCAAACCTGATAATGAGTTATGTCATACCCGAAGTAGAATGTGGTTACTTGATCGCAACACCTACATCGAGCTTATCCAGCCACATGAGGAAACGTTTTACGTCGTCTCCCTTGAATATGCCGCCATGCTGAGGGCAAAGCATATCAATCTCCAGCTTACTGACCTTCTCTATCCATGCTGTCTTAGCTCTATTTGAGGGCATCCACCTTTGGTGAAAATACTCCATTTTCGGTATATGAGCATCAAAATCTTGTACAAACATGGGGGCGTTTACAGCATCGAGTGCGGCACCGATGTCTCCTGACATTAATATTTTAGCTTGTGGATCGTAAACTGAGAAATTTCCAGACGAATGCATGTAATGGGCGGGTATAAATTGGATCTCCATTCCAGATATATTGAGATTGCGTCCTTCATCAGGAATTGGTGCATATTCCACTTTTTCCATACCAAAATGACGAATAAAGCCCTCCCAAAGCCATGGAGAGTGTAACTTGGCTTTAGTTAGTGCCTGATCCCATAGGCCTAAGGAGGAAATAATATCTGGGTCTTGGTGTGATGCGAATAGATGAGTAATGTTTTCTATCGGTACTTCTTTAACAACGCAGCCCAACATGGCTGAAAAGAGTTCAATCCCACCTGGGTCAAGTAGTATGGCTTCATCTCGATTAGTAATCATGTACTGATTGGTGTCCACAATGCCATCTGGTTTTTCTGGATCGCGACCGAAAACTACCCAACGATGAGAACCTTGATTAAAGAGAACTTTTGCTTGCATAAACTACCCTAGTTAGTTCAGAAAATAGATTTAAGGATTGAAGGACATGGCTTTGAATGGAATCGGCAGACTGCGACACGCTAGTCGCAATGCTGTTCAGTTGATCTTGATAAACTTCGCCAGCTTGCGATGCTTCTACACTGAGCATGGTAGAAATAATTTGCGCTGTTCTTAGCTCACTGTGCAACACTCTCAACATGTCATTCAACCCTTTGGCTTCGCGTTTAAATTCTGCCATGAGCTCATTGTGATGTGTGTGCGTTACAGAAATAGCAGGCTCCAAGCTGCAGATATATTGCGCATTCGATGCTGTTTCATAAACGTCTTCAAACTTGATTAACGCCGATGCCGCGCGCGTTTCTGCCGTTGCGATCCGGCTTAGCTTTTGCGCTTTTTTGTTGATGATTTTTGAAGATTGAAGCGTGGTTCGAACTAACTCATCGATGGAATCTGTAATAGGTCTAAACCCAGCGGCACTTACTCCAGCCCTTAGTGCTAACGCCCTAGCATTACTTGCTATCAGCAGAAGCCGTTTGGCAATAACCATGCCTTTATTGAGTTCTGCTGCTACTTCAGCGGCAATAACAAAAACGCGTTTTTCGGACATATTTTTTCTTATATAAGCCAACCTTAATATTAATATAGTTCAATATGGCTCATTACATGCAACGTTAGTGTGGTTATTAAATCTACAGCGGTCTTTTTCTTGATTTGAAACAGAATATGAGGCTCTGAATCCTGCATCCTGAGGTCACTTGGGTATACAATAGTTGAACTTTCATGAACTTCTCGATAGCAGATATGATTTCAACCAGTAAACTCGCTGAAAAATTGAACGTTAAAGCAGGTGCTTTGTTTCAAGCGCTAGAGAAATACGAGTTCGTCTTCAAAGAAGAAGAGCATTGGACGTTAACAGGAATAGGCTTGGCTCAAGGTGGGCGTTATAAAGAGTCAAAGCAATACGGGCGTTACATCGTTTGGCCTGAGGATTTATATGTTCCTTTATACGACTCAAAGGAAGACAAACTGACTGCAGCCCAGGTGGGTGAGCGACTTAAGTTAACTTCCCAACAATCCAATCAACTACTTGGTGAATTGGGGTGGATTCTGAAGTCGGATGGAGGCTGGGTAGCAAGTACATTGGGTAAAAGAATGGGGGCGGAGCAGAGGCATAACAAAGCTTCTAATATTGATTACGTTGTTTGGGATAAAAGTATCATCGTAAATACTCGGTTGCTCTCTTCTGCTGAAGAGTTACTGGGGTGCCACGTTAGCCAACGATCCACTGATAAATCTTACTCTAATTTCCGACAAAAATTTGAAGCCAAATTTCACTGCGCAGATGGTCATTACGTGCGAACAACCGAAGAAATGCATTTAGACAATTGGTTGTATCTCACTGGCATTGCACATGCTTACGCAAGAACGTTACCGATAGATATCGATATTCAGTCCTCATTCTACTTACCTAGAGTTAACCTCTATCTAGAAATACATCCGAATAAAACGGAAACAGAGTTGGAATCTGAATTTGAGCTGAAAATCCAAACCTATAAACGCTATGGTCTTGCAGTCGTCATCATCTCTGATGAAGATTTAGAGAATCTAGATAAATCCATGCCAGCACTCTTTGCCAGTCATGGGGTGACAATGTCACAAGTTAAAGGTAAAAAATAACCCGAGTTCTATTTCTATAACTCGGGTTACGTTTTTTAGCACGCTATTGCTCAGGACCAGTTAATTTCTTCAATAAAATCTTCTGTATGGCGACAATTCGGATAACGGCTACAGGCGTAGTACCGCTTTCCTTTGTGCGGACCTTGTACCCCTACTTTTACCACCATAGGAGATTGGCATTCCTTACAAAATCTAACCTCGGGTTCGATATCGATAGTGTCCACGTATTCAGCTAGTACCTTTCTTAATCTTCCAACTTGGTAAGCGTACTTTTCGTTAGCGCCGATCAAAGGAATGCCCGACGTTTTGCAAACGTGCATCAGCAACTTTTCTCTTTCCGCCTTGGTTTTGTTCAGTTCTTTACCGTTGTCAAACTCAATAATGCATAACACTTCGAGTGTACCAGGACGGCAGATCACAAAATCGAGGTGTTTTCTCGCAATGCGATTAAATGCCGCCAACCACTTTTTCTTATCTTTGTTTGGTGCCGGCATCAATACGTCTGCCATGTGCACTTTTGCAAACACTAAAGCGCGATTATCAACAGCAGTGATCAGTGCATTATAAAATGCCACCTCAGGACCGCTCATTAAGTTTCCAACCTTCTTATAAGGATAGGTGATCGGTGCATAGCGTTTCGCAAAGTATTTTTGATATACAAGAAATACGGTTACCAAGACAAAGAGCAAAATCGCAACGCTCTGCATATTCAATCCTTCTAGCTAGTCTAATTTGCCGTTATACCCAGTTGGTTTTAAATATTCTTAGTTACGCAAAAAGTCTCGTGCTTTTTAACCTGACTTTGCATTCCAACCAACACGATCTGATTATACCCGAGTCCGCACAAGTCGCTAGGATGGATTGGTTTTTTACGGTTGTTTTTGCTGTACTTTGTTGGCTAGGTGTTTATATACTCCACCGCATGAACATAGATACCATTATTCAAATAGTGCTCTTTTTAGGGCTTATAGCAACCGGCTTAGCCACGTGCATTTCGGACGCTCGTCATAGAATTATCCCTAACAAATACACCCTCATCATTGGTGCAATTTCCATTGCTTTGGCATTAATTAATGGGTTTGCCCTCGAGTCGTTACCCTATGCGGCTTTGGTTTTCATTGTAGGCTTTGTTGCCACACTTATAGGCATTTGGGGTGGTGGCGACACCAAGCTTTTAACGGCTTATGCGCTCGGTATCATGCCAGAATTTCTCACCCTCGCTGTTATTTTGATGTGCATGCTTGGAGGGATCCAAATTATCGTTATGTTAATCAGGTATAGGGGTTTTCAGGCAATTCGAGAGAAAGGCATAGCCTATGGTATTCCGATAGTATTGAGTTGTACTTTATTTTCGTTCGTAAGCTTATAGACGCTTAGAGCAAAACGTAGGATCTGTGGCTTTATCTTCTGATAGAGTTCAAACCAAAAAAGAGAAGGAAAGGATCAAAGCGCCCTTTCCTTTGATTAAATAACGGGATAACAGTCTGTGACTAGCGATTCGGTTGCTTGCTCACCCTAAAAAACACGATCAATCGGTTTCGAAATGCAACGTCATGTATGTCGCCATTATCTTGTCGACATCGATTTTCCTAAGACCGCGGTTAAAGATGTCCAACCATTTTTCACCTTGCTCACCTCGATTAAACGCAATGTACAAATGTTTGTTCACCAAGGGCTTTTTATTCATTTGCACTTTGTCTTTCACTTTCGATACATTTTCATCATGCAGCTTTAGGAACTTCAAAACATTTTCATCAATGACAGCAACATCTAATCGCGCATCAGCCACCTTGAGTACATTCTGTTTATCGGTTAGAACAGATACCGCCGATAATTGACCACTTTGTACCATGTCATCAAATTCAATGGTGTTTCGGTACCCATTTACAACGCCTATCTTATAAGGAATCAAATCGGTTAAAGCTCGCCATGTAATCGGGCTGTTTTTCTGCTCTACAAACCCAAGCATACCGCTCCCCATCGTGTCGGAGAACAGCAACTTATTGGTTCTAAAATAGTAAGCTGGGAAATAGCCTGCGTATCGGTCGTTGGTTTTTGCAAGAGATACAGCCCGATTCCAAGGGTAAAACTCAACTTCAAGCTGGTGTCCCATGGCTGCAAAAGCAGCTTTAGCAACAGCAACGCTGGCACCTTGTTCGGCTAGATTTTCTCCCGTATAGGGAGGCCAATACAACGACGTTAGCCGCACTGTATCCGCGGCTGTATAGCATGACAAAGCAGAGGCAGCACTAAATATGCAGCCCAGCCAAAGTCTTTTAAATTTTAGGTTCATTTTTCTAGCAACTAACTTTTATGGTGAGGTCAAATCAATAATCGTCCGACCTTCGGGTTTTATAGTTTTTAAGGTGTTTTTCCAATGCTTATCTATAAGCCTCTGCATTAAACCACTCTCTTTTGCGTGGTTCAATGCTCTTTCAATAAGCAATTTATGTTCTAAAGACAATTCACTCATATAGAACATCATATTACGATCATACTTTAGTATCAGGCTCTTTTCGATATCTATTTGAGGCTGAGCTTCTGCTTCAGAAACAACCTCGTGCATGCCTCTAGGAAAGTAGTTCACTCCCCCATCTATACTCAGCATTCCATACAATTGCCTCCACTCACCATCTTTTACATGGTAAGGAAGCTTATTGGCTTTCCAGACATCAATATCGTACCAATTTGCCCCCAAGCCCGCGACATAACCCAGTTTACGAAACTCTTCCAGAGTCGTTATATTGTCGTATTGATCTTGGGCTCCCTTAGGAATAAGCAATACTCGCTGCCCAATCATGCCTTCAGTTAATGGAACATCGACTAAGTGGTATTTAGCATTGCGTTCTGGGGTTTTAACCAACCAGTACATAGAGAGCTGGTTTTTATTCAACATATGTACGGCACGCTTTTGAGGTGTGTGCCTAGATGGCGTCACAATATTAAGCTGTACTCCTTGAGCTTTTAATGATTCAACTAAAAGCTCGTGAAAGTAGGATTGACCATTATCACTAAACGCAGGCAACGTCAGGGTAACTTTGTTTACAGCCATAGTATTAGTTGCAACACTGCATAAAAACAAGATGCTTACGACCCAGCGAAAACGGTTCATTCTACCTTCCTTATTCAATCCCCTATTATTTACTATATACCTTAAAAAGCTCGATGCTTACCCCACTTGAAACTTTTAGACCCTAATATTATTAAGGTTGAGTGTTTTACAGTTTTTTTGCAGGATCTTGTGGTAGAAGTGGCTCTGGCTTTCCAAGATAGAAACCTTGAAACATATCAATGTCGAGATGAGCCAGTTTGTCTAGCTGCTCTCTCGTTTCTAACCCTTCTAAAATGACTTGAGCACCGATGCTTTTTGCCAATTCAATTGAATCAACTAGGTCTAGATCATCGCGATTAATAAAGTTATCGAGCAAAGATTTATCCAGCTTGATGATGGAAGGAAGCAAAATTTTTGCCCGTGATGCATTTGAAGCACACTGCCCAAAATCATCCATCGCAACGGTAATACCGTACTCACTTAACAAGTTAGCACCATTAAGAATTTCTTGTATGTTTCCCTCATCAAATTCCATAATTTCATAAACTAGCTGAGATGGGTGTAGAGAGAACATTTCCAAAAAACTCAGTAGGATTTGAATGGACTTCGCATCATGTGATAACACCTGAAAAACAAGTGGTGACGCATTGATAAAGATTTTTTTATCGTTATTCCCAGATTGAGCAAAATTTCTAAGATGGATACTGGCACACAGAAGCGAGGCATTAATAATATCGATGAAGCTTAATGCGGGGTCCCGGAAAAAAAGGTCGGGTCTTATTGTATTCGAAGATTTATCTTTAATTCGCACCAAACCCTCATAACCAAACACATCACCTTCTGTTGTTTTAATGGGCTGAAATACACTAGAAAACGTATAATCTTGGTATTCGGCGCATAGAAATCCTTCTTCATTCCTAAACAAATGTTTCTGAAAGTCTTCGGGATTTGAGAGGTACATGCAATCAGTCCAATAGATAGGGTTTAGTATCAAAACATTATGCGTCTGCGTTTTTGCAAAATCAAATGCCCAAATCCCAATTTTGCATACGGTAACTCTTTGTTTTCCTTATTTTGAAATTAAATTAGCATTTCATCATTAATAGTAGAAGCTTGATCAAAAACAACCATGACCTCAACAGAGGAATTACTGTCAAAGTTGCGTAAACACCTTCATCCCATTTAACAACACGCTCTATTATTGTATTTATAAATAGCCAGAGTTTCTCATTACAAAAGATAAACCTTTAGGTGAACAAACCTTATTAATGAGCCTTTAAATAAATATTGTGATTCCCTCGAAGTAATAGAAACATCTTGCAATACTTTATTGCACAATTTTTGTTAACTTACTTCCATTTATTATTTACAGAAAATGTCGTTATCCCTATCCTTTCGGATTAGTTTCCCCATTTAATTTTCAATATTGAGCTTTGTCTTTATGAAAAATTCTAAGACTTCTTTTTTAGCTGTAAAAGTACTACTCGTGCTAGCCAGTTTAGTTTCAATGCCTGTATTCTCTTCAGAAAATGAAGGTAAAGAATTGATAAGTAAACCTTTTATCATTGGTGCTGTATCAGAAAAAGTTAAGTCTCGGATTAAATGGAGCCTTCCTTTAGCTGAATATCTTGCAAGTTCTTTAAAAGAATTTGGCTACACGCATGGGGAAGTTGTCGTTGTTCCAACACTAGAAGAAATGTCTCAACAGCTTAAGAGTGGGCATGTTCACCTCGTACCTGCAACGGTTTATAGCGCTCTAATTTATGAAAATAGAATTGATGCAAATATACTTGTAAGACGCTGGAAAAAAGGCAGTGCGACCTATCACTCTATAATATTTGGTCGAAATGACGGGAAAAATCTAAATTTCGATGAGCTGCATGGTAAAACTATACTTTTTGAAAAACCGAGCTCAAATAGTTCGTTTTTTATACCTGCCGTAGCACTTATTGGGCAAGGATATGAATTGCAATACCTTGAGAGCCATGCAGACATGCCTGACCCAGAAAAAATTGGGTACATGTTTATGAATCAACAACTTAAACAATCCAACGAAATAAACATATCATCTTGGGTTTATCAGCAACGTGCAGATCTTGGTGCCTTTAGTGACAGAAACTGGAAATCGACTGAGGATATTCCAAATAGAATTAAACAATCCGTCGGAATTGTATACGAATCATCCCTTTACCCTCGAGACCTCATGATATCGTCACCTTCTTTGTCCCAAGAAGTGAATTTAGCGATTAAAAATACATTAAAAACAATGCATTTAGAGCCCGATGCTAAATCGACGCTTGTACGGTTTCAAAAAACGTCACAATTCGATGAGTTGAACCAAGACATGTTGAACGTCATTGATGAAGCTCGCCAACACCTTCCTAAAATTGAAGCCTTGCAAAAATGAGTCGGCTTTCTTCGATAAGGCTTAGTACAAGATACATCATCGCGACTGCGAGTATTATCGCTGCGCTCTCTCTTAGCCACTTTGTACTTCAACAAAAATTATATACACAGCACACAGAAAGTATTATCGAAGAACTCAACAACCATACTCGCACTAGCCTAAGTCAGCAGCTTGAACTTAGGGGTAAGTCCATCGCGCACTACCTTGCTGAGCATCTGTTTGATCCACTGTATAATTTCAATTTAGAGGCTACGTACTTAGCCATTCAACCAGCAATGTCGCAGCAAGAAGTCAAGAGAGTTCATGTCATTGATCAAGATGGCAAGATCTTCCACGATGGAACGGAATCGATGCTCCTTTTTGGAGCAACACCGCCTAATGAAGGAGCAATCAAACTGTCGATGGAAAAGAATACCGCTTTCATCAAACAGACTGATTCCGAATTGATCTATATTCAGCCAATTTCGCAATCAGGTGTGTCTATGGGCGCCGTCTATTTAGAGTTGAGTTTGGACAAATTGCTCACCGACATTTCCGCGAACCAAATCGTCATTGGTGATGTATATAAGAAAAATATACACAGTTTATATCAAAGCCATTTTTGGGTTACAACGGTCAGTTTCGTTGTGAGCCTTTTCCTTGCTACTTTAATGGCTCGCTCGTTAACGCAGCCTATTAGGAAGCTCACCGCTCATATACAAGAAACAGGTCAAGGTAACTTCCGTTCGATGCCTGCGCTACGTCGTTCTGATGAGATAGGAAAACTTGTCACCGCCTATAATGACATGGGTATGCGGATCGAAAAGCATACAGAAGATATTCGCTTCATGGCCTATCACGATGCCTTAACGGGGTTACCTAATCGCTCTTGCTTTATTCAGCATGTGAACCAGCTTATTGCATCTGAATCTCATGACAATATCGACCTTTTCTTTATCGATTTGGATGAATTTAAGCAGGTCAACGATCATTTTGGTCATGCGTCTGGCGACCACTTACTCGAAATCGTTTCATCTCGATTAGCCCGAGAAGTGGGGTTCAGCTTCGTAGAAACCACATCAAATATGGTTGCCCGCCTTGGTGGCGACGAGTTCCTAATTTGTTGTACAGGCTTAGTTGGTGATCAGCGTGAGCATATGGCCAATAATATTCTGGATACTTTACAAAAAGGAATATTGATTGAAAGCGATTCTATCGTTGCTGGAGGAAGTATTGGACTCGCTTCTTTCCCTCAGCACGGGCTCGATGCAGACACATTGATAAAAAATGCCGACATTGCAATGTATCACGCTAAAGATCGGGGAAAAAATACCTACAGCTTGTTCACTCACGCAATGAACAAAAAAATTGAACAACGGATAGACATAGAACAAGAGCTAAGAAAAGCGCTGGCTGATCCAAGTCAATTTGAGCTGTGGTATCAACCCAAAATCGATATGAGTTCTGGAAAAATTATTGGTGCTGAAGCGCTGGTGCGCTGGCGCCACCCAACTCGCGGTATCATAATGCCCGATCAGTTCATCCCAATTGCAGAAAATACGGATATGATTTTGCCTCTGGGTTCACATTTAATAGACCTTGCCTGTAATCAACTGGTGCAGTGGGAAGGCAACCAAGTTACCCCCGACTTTTATCTAACAATTAACCTGTCTGCGAAACAACTTTACAGGCAAGACATTGGTGCGATTTTGGCAAAAAGCATGATGAAAGCAGGATGCAAGCCAAACCAGCTTCAGCTCGAAGTAACAGAGAGCCAGCTATTACATGATATTGACGCTGCAAGAGATATCATTCGAGGCCTAAGAGAACATGGCATTCAAGTTCTCCTCGATGACTTTGGTACGGGTTACGCTTCGCTGAGTTATTTGCAGAAACTTCAATTTGATGGCGTGAAAATCGACCGCTCATTTGTGTCAAACATGCACACTAATGCAAATAACCGATCATTAGTTAGAGCCATTGTCTCGATGGCGCGCAGCTTAGGAATGAAAACCGTAGCCGAAGGCATAGAAACTCAAGAGCAAGCAGAGTACATAAGAAAAATCAATTGCGATATTGGACAAGGGTTTTATTACTCAAAAGCCCTTCCACCATCAGAATTTACCCAAGAATGGTTACTTCCATCTGCATACTCTAATACCAATCGTAGTAAGTAATAATTCAAGTTCTATTACCTGCAAGCGGTTAAACCACCGCTTCCACTGCGAAGATTTGGCAGAATTGTAGTAATAATTTTGCCATATTGTCTTTTGATATTTTTCACAATGAGTTTTGAACGTTAACGTATTCACCTCACTTTCGTTAATCAACGCGTCTCTATGTTCAAAAGACTTTTGGTGATCTGTCTGGTTCCCTATTCAAACGTGATACTCAGCGATACAATCTCCCTTTCTGAAAATCCAAACAAACTTGCACCACCAGTGTCTGGAAAGATCTTTCTAAAAGGTAAACCGTTATCAGGAATTACGGTAATAAGGGAAGTTCAAACATTAGGAAAAATTGTCGACGTTGTAAAAACCGATGAAACGGGTGCCTTTTATTTTCGTGCTTTTCACTACGATTTTCTGATACCGACTAAAGATGAAAATACGCTTAAAGCCATTATCACAATTACAGCAGAAAAAGGTGATAGCAAAAAAGCGCTATGGTCTTCAGAACACACCGGTATCAATTATCTTCCCTTTATGAAACCAGCCATGTCCACGATGACGTGTGACTTTAGCAGCGGCGTAAGCCAGATAGAGTTTCAATCGCACTCCGAATTTGAAAATCGCACGCAAGTTAAGAGTATTTGCCAGTTCAAAAACAATCAAAGCCCTACAATGTAGGGCTTTGATCTGGATATCAGAAAGTGTCTATAGTCTACGGAATTGCTTAACCAATTGCCCTTGAGAGCTTAGATTACTCACAAGGCCTTCACATTCATCGCGTGTATCACTCGCTAATATGTTTGTCGCAGAGCACACTTCACTGATTGACTGAACACTTGAATTCATGTCTTCAGTTACTCTCGCCATTTCCTCTACTGCAGTAGCAATCTGGCTATTTCTATCCGAAATATCTGAAACCTGCCCCATTAGCGTATCAAGTTTGTTTCCAGACACTTCTGCGCTTTCAACACACTGTTTGGATAGTCCATTCCCCTCTTGCATTGCATTAACGGCACTTTGAGTACTGGTTTGAATTTGGGTAATGACAGACTGGATTTCTTCTGTTGATTCATGGCTTCGCTGAGCCAAGGTTCGTACTTCATCGGCAACGACTGCAAATCCTCGACCTTGCTCCCCCGCACGCGCCGCCTCAATCGCAGCGTTTAACGCAAGTAGGTTGGTTTGCTCTGCGATACCTTGAATAACTGTAAGCACATCTCCGATGGTTTTTCCGTGCGCTTCAAGCTCGCTAAATAACCCTGACGCTTCATCTAACTGAGCGGATAACTGATGAATTGCCCCTTTAGTTTGGCTAACAGCCTCTAGCCCTTCAGAAGCAGCAGTACTGGCATTCGTTGTTGCTTCGCTGGCACTTTGTGCGTTTTCGGCAATTTCATTTGCTGTAGCATGCATCTGGTTAACAGCGGCGGCGACTTGCTCTGTCTCAGCAGTTTGTCCTTCCAGGTTAGACGCGGTTGTATCACAGTTATTCGATGACGATTGTGCCGCTTCCCCGATTTGTTCGTTCGAATCTTGAATTCGTCCCACCATGGCATTGAGTTCTGATTGCCTCATTTTGAGGGCCAGCTGAATTTCAGAAATGTCGTCGATATGATCGTTATACACCAATTCCATTAAAGGGTTATCGAACACTTTTCTCGATTCTTCACTAAGAGTTTCTAATCGTCTTGATACTCGGTATACCGAAATAATGGCTAACAGCAGTAATGCCCATATCCCAACACCAGGCATAAATGTGTCGGCAACAGCCGAGACAACTGCAGCAGGTACGAATAACATTGCCGCTCGCTGCCACAGCCTTGTACGTGGCAACTTCAACTTAAGTGGCGTTTTTCCATTACGAATTTGTGCGTAGACTTTTTCTGCGTTGTCCACATGTTTTCTATCGGGACAAAGGCGCACTGATTGGTATTCAACAACTTGACCGTTTTCTTGGATTGGAGAAGCAAAGGCATCCACCCAGTAGTGATCGCCATTACTGCATCGATTTTTAACTATGCCCATCCACGACTTGCCGACTTTTAAATGCTCCCACATGTCTTTGAACGCTTCCGATGGCATGTCCGGATGCCTTACCATGTTATGCGGTTCACCAACCATTTCATCTAACGAATACCCTGCCACATCACAAAATTCTTTACTGGCGTACTTGATATGACTGCTTGTTGACGTCACCGATAATAAATTGTAGCTCTTGGGGTATGTTACTTCTTTCTGTGTCACGGGTTGATTTACGCGCATATAAACCTCAGTTTTAAGTCATAATTTCCAATGGGAACTTCCAATAACACTTTGTTTAGCAAAATCTAATTTCATTTATATTAATAGCTCTAGTATTTCTATAGACGCAAAATTAGGTAAACTCAAATTACCGCACGGCTATTTCTTAAAAATCCGTTCAATTTAGCTAAATTCGCCTAAATAAAAACCAATTACGCCCAATTGGTAAATGAGACAAAACTTGTTAAGGTTATATTTGTTAAGGAAAAACTAATGGATGTGCTCATTTTTTCATTCAAAGCTCAGAAGTTCTCTTTAATAAAAAGCTCTGTCGGGTTACTCAAAACACAGTGGCTAAACACAGAAAATTTCACCACTTATAAACTTTCTCTCACACTCTTACACTCACTTACAATTCAGACATGCTAACGATCAGCATAGTCAAACAAACTAAAAAGAATTATATTTTTATGATCTCAACTTAATCGACATTAATGTCCGCCAATTATATTTTATAAAAATATCAATCTAGTAAACGCCACGTTCACCGCCTAATAGAAAAACCTTTCATATTTATGACACTCATTTTATATGGATCATTTATTCGAATGCGTACAATATTACAAAAACGTTTCTAATACGTTTCGTGATAATGGCAAAAGGCGTCTAGTATGCGAGCATATGAAGCTTTCGAATTACTTCATAACCCAATTTGGATTTTTGACCTCGACAATAAACAAGTTGTTTGGGCTAACAAACCGGCTCTACTTCTTTGGGAAAGCGGATCTTTACAAGAACTCGTTAATCGAGATTTACGCGCTTCAATGTCGATGGCAGTCGAAGCAACACTAGAGCAATACCGGAAGAAATTTCAAAACAACGAAAAGATACGCACATGGTGGAGCTTCACTCCTAAGCGCAAGCTTAAGTGTGCGTTGTGCGTATTTTCCGGCATTGAAATCGAGCCTAACCGCACTGCAATGCTGGTAGAAGTTGTTGCAGAGCAAAACAGTTTAAAACGCGATATCGCCTTTTCTGGTGGCGGACGTCTATCCTTGCTTTTTGATGACAAAGGCGAACTGATCAGTGCAAATGAAGCTTTCCGGCTTACTTTTAATTCTAATTTTCACAGCTTAGGTGATTTCCTTTCTAGTCAATCTAGAGCAAAGCAATGGATTCAAACTGCACCTTCCAAGCAAGAATTAAAAGATGAAATTACGTTTAATTTGGATGGAAAACCTCATCACTTCGAAATTTCAGCGCAATGGTTATTCGATAACAATCAACTTTTACTTAATCTGACTGATATCACAGAAAAAAAACAACGTTTGGAAGAAGCCCGATTCAATGCTCATCACGACTATCTCACTGGTCTTTTTAACCGTAGAGGTATGTTGGATGTTATCTCCGAATATGTGATTCAAAAAGTCCCATTCGTTCTCGCCTTCCTTGATCTAGATGGTTTTAAGTTAGTCAACGATACCTATGGTCACGGCGTTGGTGATGAACTCTTAAAATCAGTAACGAAAAGGCTTAACGAGATTGTCGACCCGTCTTGCTCATTAGGTCGATTTGGGGGAGACGAGTTTGTTGTTCTTTTTCCAGAACAAAGCAAACACCAAGCGGATAATAAACTTCACCAGATTATACAAATGGCAAGCATCGACTACCCTATTCCCAACATAGGCGAATTCTCAATCACCGCGAGTATTGGAGCAAGTCATTTCCCCACAGACTGTCAAAATGTCGAAGAGCTGATCAAGCAAGCTGGTATGGCTATGCATTATGCTAAAAGTGAAGGTCGGAATAGATTTGAACTGTTTTCATCTGAACTTTCCTACTCTTTAAATCGAAAAGTACTCATCAGAAATCGCTTAACGAAAGCATTCGATAAACGTGCACTTAGTTTGGTCTTTCAACCAATAGTACAAACTGAAAATGCAAATATTAAAGGGGTTGAAGCACTACTCCGCTGGGACGACAATAAATTAGGTTCCGTACCTCCGGAAGAGTTCATTCCTATTGCGGAAGAAACAGGGCAAATCGTTGAAATTGCTGATTGGATATTCGACGAGGTAGGAAGAACACTCTCAGAATGGAAACCCACCCTTCCTGAAGGGTTCATTGTAAGTATCAATGTGTCGCAAATTCAGCTTAATTCTTCTTTGCATACTAGGCTCAAAGCATTGCTTCATCAATATGGGTTGTCAGGAAAGAATTTGGCGCTGGAGATAGCCGAACCCTCAATGGCGCTCAAACATGCCGATTGCGTAAAGTGGCTCGATAATATCAAAGAGTTAGGCATTAATATTTTCCTCGACAATTTTGGGACAGGTTACTCTTCTCTTGCGTCATTGGACTCACTTCCTATCAATGCGATCAAGCTCGATAAACGCTTTGTTAGCCAGATGAGTACCTTAGATCAAGATGAAGTTGCCAATAAAACCATCGTCAAAGCCACTGCTGCTTTATGCGATGCGTTAAAGTTGGATCTTATTGCTGTGGGAGTCGAAACAGATGTACAAAAACAACTTATTTCGGAATTAGGCTGTCGTTACTTCCAAGGTTACTTAGTTAGTGAACCGCTAAACAAAACCGCTATAAAGCAACAATTTTTAAATGTTATCGATGCCGACGCGTAATTGTCTTTTGCAGGTATTTGTCTTTTGCGGATATTAGCCCTTAGTCTAAGAGCAAGGGCTGCCTTTTCCGCGATAGCTCTTAAATTTAAAGAAAACCCCCTATTTCCTTAGACTTATGTCTAATAATTCGCTCAACAAGACATTGATTTAGATCATGATTCCTCACCAGCCAATTGGGATAAGGTAACTACCTGTCCCACACGATGTGTGTAGGTTTCCTAAAGCACCAGTAGGTGTTTATTTTTCAAGCTCAGGTCTATGCGGGCTCCTGAGCTTTCTTTTTTCTTCTATCTTCTATCTTCTATCTTCTATCTTCTATCTTCTATCTTCTATCTTCTATCAAGCCTAAATTTCGCGAGATAAGAAGTAAACGTCAAAGACCAGCTACTCCAGATACTTATACCCAAGTAACTTTTCTGCACCATCTGTGTTAACTTGCTTATTCTTTTCGAAATCACTTCAAACTGAAAGGACAGTAATGTTTGAACAGGTCGTCAGTATAATATTTCCGGTATTTGCACTTGTTTTAGTAGGGTTTATCGTTGCTAAATGGCAGAAGCCCGATTTCAAACCTATTAACCGTATAAACATGGATGTGTTTACACCCGCACTCGTTTTTTCATCGCTTTCTGTGATGCCTTTGGATGAGCAACAATTCCCATTAACTGGTGCGGCACTGATTGCGATCTTGGTCCCCGGTATACTCATGGTTCCAATATGCAAAATGTCGGGGTTGAATTTCAAAGCTTGGGCACCACCGCATATGTTTAGAAATAGCGGTAATCTTGCCATTCCTTTATTCACTTACACTTTTGGTGATACGGCGTTAGCACCCGCGGTTCTGCTATTTGTTATGTCGGCGTGCACGCACATCAGCGTCGGATTGGCGCTATTAAGCAATGGAAACCCGTTCAAACAAGTCATAAAGATGCCTGTCTTTCTTGCTGCGGCTATCGCAATGTTCGTGAATCTTGCCGGTATTCAGGTTTGGCAACCTTTTCACAACGCCACTACCTTACTTGGGCAGGCAGCCATTCCAGTCATGCTACTATCGCTAGGCTCTCAAATGTGCTTTATGCGTTTCTCAGGCTTAAGAGCCGGGGTAATTTGTACGATTCAATCGTTGGCAACCGGTGCCATTGCTCTTCTATTGATTTATTGGCTTGTGCCATTACCCACAATGCAACTTCAAATGATGGTGCTTTTTAGCATGCTTCCACCTGCCGTCATGAACTACCTGTTTGCAGAGCGGTTTGATGTGGAACCTAGAAACGTTGCGTCGATGGTATTGTTCGCAAACTTTTTCAGTTTGATTACTCTACCTTTGCTTCTGATGTTTGCACTGTCTATTGGTTCACCCTAAGGTGAACCATTGAGCTTGTTGTTGTTCGGTATGGTACGTCCAAGCAACAAAACGAGTAATCTTTTGCCCGTGAGTCATTTCTATAATTCTCACTTCACAAGCGCCGAGTTTCTCTAACGTTTTTCTTAACGGTCTTACGTTTTCTTTTTTGGAAACTAGCGTCGTAAACCACAGGCATTGGCGAGCGAATTTTTTACTTTCGTAAGCCATATTTTTAATAAATAGTACTTCTCCACCCGGGCACCATAGCTCAGCTTTTTGACCGCCAAAATTAAGCTTAGCGTTAACCTCTTTCTTTATAGCGCCTCGCTTTTTGCGATTCTCTGCTAAGTTTTTCAACTTCCTCTCACTGCCTTTATTCGCTTCTTCTAGCGATTTATGGAATGGAGGGTTACACATGGTAAAATCGACTCGCTCTTTGGCATCAATGATATTTTCAAAATATTTCTTAGGATCTTTCTGTAGTTGAACCGAAAGCTTTCCTTCCAAAATGGCATTATTTTTAGCGATTTTTTGAACGTTGGAAATGGAAATCGGGTCTATGTCACTGGCACGCATTGTCCAGTTATAGTCGCTTATGGCCACAATGGGGTAGACAGCATTTGCTCCAGTCCCAATATCTAACCCGTTAATTTGGTAGCCTTTCGTTTTATGAGTAAATAAATCGGCAATGTGATGCAGATAATCCGCTCTTCCAGGAAGCGGCGGACAAAGAAATCCGTCAGGTATACTCCAATTCGTGACACTGTAATGATGAGCAAGCAACGCCCTATTTAGCATAATAACGGCTTTATCATCTGAAAAATCGACGGATAAATCGTCTTTTATGTTTTTAATAACGTACGGCTGCAATTCTGGAAGGGTTTTAATAAGCGCAGAGAAGTTATATCTACCTTTGTGCGCGTTACGTTTATGCAAAGCACCAAAGCGCTTCTTTACAACCTTTGTTTCTAAGGTGCCATTTGTGTTTGATTTTTTATTTGATTTTGAAGACACAAATTAACCTTTTTGATTTGTTTGAAGTTTTTGGTGAGGCTGTTCTTGAGCAATGGGCTCTTGATGATTGAGCTTTTGATGATTGAGCTTTTGATGAGTTAGCTCTTGGTAGATGAGGTACAAACGCGCATCTAATTCTAGCTGATGATATTCCGGCTCCATATGGCAACATAACTGATAAAAAGCTTTATTGTGTTCTTTTTCTTTAATATGAGCCAACTCGTGCACCACCAGCATTCTTAAAAACGGCTCCGGTGCTTGCCGAAACATACTGGCAATTCGAATTTCATTTTTTGATTTAATTTTGCCACCGTGCACTTTAGATACATAGGTATGAAGACCGAGCGCATTGTTGACCATATGGATTTTTTTGTCATAAACCACTTTGCTCAAAGGCGAAGACTTTTTGAGATACCTATTTTTAAATTCCATTGTGTATTCAAAAAGCGCTTTGTCAGACGTAATGGAATGATTACTTGGGTAGCGCTGCTTCAACCAGACACCAAGTTTTCCTTGCTGAATGAGTTGCTCTACCTGATCGAGAATAGGCTCTGGATAACCTTGGATGTATCGAAGGTGCGTACTCATAATCTCCTTTACCATGCATAAAATTTTCGGGGAATTGTCGATGTAAATTTGAGTGCGCGACATTTTATACTTTTAGCAACGCTTACCCAAGCAAGAAGTTAACAGATGCAATGCAAATAAAAACCTCAGCAAAATGCTGAGGTTTTTATTTATATCGATATCGCACCGAATTAGATCGGATTGGGTTTAAGCCTGAAATGAAGGGCGAGAAGATATCTTATCAAACCATGACTTAATAGATGGATATTCATCAAAAACATCCAGCTCCAAACCATTCGCTGCAAAACTAATAAAGATATGTCCTGTAATGTCTACAACTGTAAAGCGGTCAGCCGCTATGTAAGCTGATTCACTGAGGCGTTTCTCAAGTTTTGGTAGGAAACTGGCGACACGGCTTTTCGACTCTGCTCCCCATGCTTCTATACACGTTTCACGATCACTATAAATCCCAGTTAGGTTTCTGAATGCTTGAAAGCCTGCGTATAGCCCTTCGAATTCAACCACTCTGTGCCACATCTCAATTTGAGCTTCTTCTAAGGCATCTTTTCCGAAAAGTGCAAACTCGTTGTCGTTAACACCATCTAAATAGCGACATATAGCAACACTTTCACTAATTAAATCGCCAGAATCCAGTTCCAATAATGGCACCTTTCCGTTTAAAGACTTGGCCAAATATTCAGGTGTGAGGTTATCACCGGCTTTAACATTAAGTTGTTGCTTTTCGACTTCAACTCCCAATTCTTTCATAAAGATAGAAACACGTCGGCTACTCGGTGTCATGGCAGTTTCATAAAGTTTCATTTTCATTCCTTTCACATGCTGAACGTTCGTTTAGTTATAAACTACAAAATAACTGAACGATCGGTCAAGTATTAATTTTTTATTTCAATGATGTTATACTCACAGAACGCAAAGTGAGAGTACCCATGCCTAGAAAGAGTAATTTTGATAAACAAGAGAAACTGATTGATGCTATGAACCTTTTTTGGCAAAAAGGTTATGCAAATACCTCAATTGCTGATTTAGTTGAAACACTTGGTATTAATCGCTTCAGCCTTTACAACACCTATGGTGATAAACAAGCACTGTACTACTCAGCTCTTGATTTTTACCTTGAA
Source organism: Vibrio penaeicida (assembly GCF_002933855.1). Lineage (GTDB taxonomy): Bacteria > Pseudomonadota > Gammaproteobacteria > Enterobacterales > Vibrionaceae > Vibrio > Vibrio penaeicida_A. The sequence continues at coordinate 29,704 of NZ_BFAQ01000013.1, read as the reverse complement.
AACATTTCTTTCCCTTCAATGAAAAACCTCATTAAAGACAATGCAGACCTTGTAACTATAGAAGAGTTTTTGACGCGTTTTGCGCGAATTCAAAAAGATCAGAAAAGTGGATGCTTTATGCAAAACGCTCTGATTGAGCATGGTGGCAATGACAATACGGTGAAAAACCGAGGTGAAGGCGTTTTTGATTTACTTCTTAGTAATTTCAAACGTGCATTAGATAACGCCAAGTTGAAGCATCAAATCGCTGAGAGCTGCAACACAGAAGCCCTTGCTTCTCTTTTGCTCACACAAGTTCAGGGAGTAAGGGTGCTTGGCAAAGCAAAGGCATATGCAGAGTTAGAACAAGCTGTTGATGCATTATTTATTCTCATAAAATCGTACACACCAAAGTAAAACAGCGTACAGTGCATTTTTAAGTTCCGTTTTGTTTTTCTGGATTGGCTGCTAATTCATCGGAGAACTGTGACGCTATGTCGGCAAAACGGTCTTCTACTTGCTTAAATGCTTCTACTACCTCAGGGTCAAAATGACTGCCCGCAGACGACTCTATAATTTCAACTGCTTTACTGTGTGGAAAAGGTGGCTTATAGACTCTCGATGAAATAAGCGCATCATAAACATCTGCCACTGCCATCAGTCTTGCACTTAATGGTATTTGCTCTCCCACAAGGTGTTCTGGGTAGCCCGAACCGTCCCATTTTTCTTGATGGTAGTAAGCGATATCTTTGGCATGTTCTAAGAATGCGCAAGTAACGCCCAGCGTTTTTTCAACGGTGTCTATGGTGTCCCCTCCTAACCTTGCATGACCTTTCATGATCTCAAATTCTTCATCAGTCAATTTGCCTGGTTTCAGTAAAATATTGTCTGGAATACCCACTTTGCCGATATCGTGTAAAGGTGCAGACTTGTAAAAGGCTTCGATAGTTTCTGGCGTCAATTCTTCATTGTACTTAGGATTTTGGGCCATGGTTTCGGCAAGAATTTTTACATACTTCTGAGTTCGGCGGATGTGATTACCCGTGTCGTTATCCCGTGTTTCTGCTAATGAAGCCATAGCAAGAATAGTGGCATCCTGGAGCATTTCTAATTCTTCTGTTCTCTCTTTAACCCGCCTTTCCAACTGATCGTTGTGGTCCTTTAGGCTATCTAAAACAAATTGAAGCTTTAGATGCGTTTGAACGCGTGCCAGCAATATGGGCGGGCTGATGGGTTTTAATATGTAATCTACCGCTCCAACATCAAACCCTTTTTGTTCGTCTTCAATTTGTGACTTTGCAGTTAGGAAAATGACAGGGATAGAATTCGTCTTCGGATTTTTCTTAAGTTGGTAACAAACTTCGTATCCATCCATAACAGGCATCATAATGTCTAGCAAAACCATGTCTGGTTTAAAACGCTCACACAGTTCTAGCGCTTGCATACCACTTACAGCGGCTAACACTCGATACTCATCTTTAAGTAAGCCTGTAATCAACGTTCGGTTTTCTGCCGTATCGTCAACGATTAAGATGGTCTTTTTAACACCTTGCTGAGACACTATTAAGCTCCTTGCACTTTTCCCATATCCAGTGGATATAAGTTCACTAAGCTTCTTAAGATGGAGGCAGCTTGATCAAAATCGCAATCGTGAATAAGCTGACAACAACGAGCGAATTCTTCACCGCCCAATGCGGCTTCAAAGTCTCGATGATGCTCTTCAAGGAAATCGATAGCGCTGGCATCAAAATTCTGTAAAAGCTCATCTAAACGGTGTGCTCTTCCTAGAATATCCCCATCCACCTCTTGTTTTTGTGTCGGGAGCGCGTGACCAATCACTCCAGAAATGTCTGCAAATAAGACATGTATGTATTCTTCTATTTCATCAAGAAGAATCGACGTCTCATCATGCTTCTCACCATCTATCAGGATTTCGAGCCGGGATGCCATATCGGAAAGCCGCATCAACCCCATATTGGCTCCCGAGCCTTTTAAGGTATGTGCCGCCATTGATGCCCCTGCTTTATCCTGTTTGTCGGCCATAATGTCGATGCGCTTGCGAAAATCGAGCTCTTTATTAATCAACTGCCCAAGGAGTTTTTTATATAACGTTTCATTTCCACCGACCCTAAGCAGTGCATTTTTATAATCGATCGCATCCAAGTCGTAGAGTGTTCGATTTTCTCGTTTAACTAATGTCTCCTTTTCCGCCCTCTCTACGTTTTTTGCATTAGGCGATTCTTCTTGATTTAATGGCGTTTGATCTACCTTTTCTTGCTCTGGTTCAGGTGTAGATGACGCTACTTGTAGCGCCTTCAGTTTTTCACCTGCCCATTTGCGGATCAATTGGTACAAAGTTTCAGGATCAATCGGTTTAGATATGTGATCATTCATACCTAAGTTTAAGCATCGTTCTCGTTCCTCAACCATGGCGTGAGCGGTCATGGCTATTAAAGGTGTGTTTTCGTATCGGCTGTTTGATCGAATACGCTTGCTTGCTTCATACCCATCCATCACCGGCATTTGTAAATCCATAAAAATAATATCGAAAGGCACTTCGCCATCGCCATTAACGGATAAGTTATCAAGCGCTTCTTTACCGTTATTCGCAATAGTGACTTCCATACCTTTTCCCGACATAAGCTCAAACGCTATTTGCTGATTGATCTCGTTGTCTTCAGTTAACAGTACTCGCAACCCTTTAAATTCGTCGTTATCTTCTGCGCGAGCCGCTTCCGACAACTCCGAGAACCGATCTTCATTGGAAAATAGGTCAATCAAACAGTCATACAATGACGACTGGCTAACAGGCTTGGTGAGGTAATGAGCAATGTCTATGCTGTTTGAGGCCTTTTTAACATCATCTTTGTCGTAGGCGGTAACCATCACTACTTTGGGTTGCTTTTCACTTTCCAATTTTTCTCGCATGAGCGTCACGGCTTCTATGCCGTTCAACTGAGGCATATTCCAGTCCATCAGTACCAACGAATACGGATTATCTTGGTCGATATGCTTCTCAATCATTTCAAATGCTTCCTGACCACTGCTCGCTGTTTCCGGCTGAATAGGAAGGGTTTCAAGCATCTCAGACATAATTTCAAGTGCATGATGATTGTCATCAACAATAAGCACTCTTAACTCATCCAACATGTCTGGACGTAGAGAGGTCCATTTGTCTTTTGCGCCGCCGAGTTGCTCTGCTAGATCAAACCAGACATTAAATACGAAAGAACTCCCGACATCTGGTTCGCTGTCTACCCGGATGTTCCCCCCCATCAACTCGACAAGCCTTCGACATATCGATAACCCCAGCCCTGTACCGCCGTATTTCCTCGTGGTACTGCCATCAGCTTGCGTAAATGCGGTAAATAACCTGCCAGATTGCTCTGGCGTCATTCCGATACCAGTATCTGCAACCGTAAATTCAAGCTCTATGCGACCGCCAATTTGTTCAAGGAGATCAACTGATACCGTAATTTCACCTGAGTCGGTAAATTTGACGGAGTTGTTGACCAAGTTAATGATCACTTGACCAATTCGAAGAGGGTCACCGACAAGCTGCTGTGGAATAATTCGGGGGATGTGGAAAAGAAGCTCAAGGTTTTTCTCAAAGGCTTTCTGACCAGTTACTGTAGAAACATTTCTGAAAACATCATCAAGTGTAAACTCAATGTTTTCCATTTCCAGCTTGCCTGCTTCAATTTTAGAAAAATCAAGAATGTCATTGATAATACCAAGCAATAATGTACCGGAGCTGTGTATTTTCGACACATAGTCACGTTGTTTTGGTGACATATCCGTTTTTAACGCTAAGTGCGCCATGCCAATTATGGCATTCATTGGCGTGCGTATTTCATGGCTCATATTGGCAAGGAACATCGATTTTACTTCTACGGCTTCTTCCGCTTTTGCCATCGCCACATTGAGCTCTTGCTCTGCCAGTTTTCTTTCCGAAATATCTCGAATAAACAACGTCGCCTGACACAAGTCGCCCAGTTGGAAGATCGTCATACCTATTTCTGCAGGTATCGAGCGTTCAAATTTGTCTTTCGTGTTCACCTCAAAAAACTGCCCTGCCAAGCTTTGTTGAACTTGTAAATCCAGTTTGTGGCCCAAAACACCTTCTAAGCGCGTTTCACCTTCCATTTGTAGTAATTCTTTAATTGGATGGGTGACGGCTTCTTCTGAGGAATAGCCATAAAGCTCTTCAGCGTTTTTATTCCAACTGATGATCTTGCAATCTTTGTCCAACAGAATCACCCCAATAGGCGCGCTATCAACGATAGTTCGAGACAACTCTTCAGACTTTTGCAAGTCGACGGTTTGGCTTTCAATTTCCTTTTCTAGCCCTTCTTGATGGCGTGCTAAAGCCGAATTTTTGGCTTGCAAGTCAATCATTAACTCTTCAACCGTCTTAACGGCTAACTCGCGCTCTAAAAGGTCTAGCTCAAATAAATCAAATGGGATTTTAGCCTTAATATCCACTTCAAGCGTTTTATTGGAATAATTAAATGAAACACGAGAGTGGTTGAGGAGTCCGGTATCGATCTCTTGTTCGACTGGGACACTAGCAAATCGGATAAGGTCCGTGTCAGCGAGGATTGTGAAACTAATGGGTGAATAGTTTTTGTTAAGGACAGTTAAAAACTGGGCAAACTTAAACCCCCAATTATCAGTTTCTACACTCGTATACCCGCTACTACGTAAAACACTGATTACCTTCTTACGCGCCAGCAATAAGCTCGACTCGCTGCCATCTATGGTCAGTATTCCAATTTCATTCATTATCACACCTAACTACAATTACCGTGGCATCATCATGTCTTTTACTAAATCTCTCCATGATAATGTCCGTGGCGGTTTCGGCGGTTTCGTATTTTAATGTTGGACAATCGCTTAAGCTGAAATGCTCTTTGATCCCATCGGTTGTCAGGACAAACATATCTCCAACTTCGTAGTTATCGGAGATGGGTATTAGTGAAGGTATTCTTTCACCAACAATACCGGGCTGTGCGTTCAAACTGGTTGATGTTCGAGAAATCACCCTTACACAGTTATTACCAACACTTAAGCATTCGAATATTTTCTTCCTTCGATCAAGCGTAAATAGTGTCACGGCCGCACCAATACTTCCTTTGAACTCTTCATCTAACTTCTTAAGCAACCATTGCAAATCAAATGAGCTTTCATTGTTGATGGAGCGTTCCATTTCTCGGGATAGTTTTGCAGCGCTCTGCCCGTGACCAAGCGAATCGATAATGGCGATGAATAGCCCTTTGTCGCTTTCCAAAATGACTGAGCCATCTCCACAGACGACTTCACCGAAATATGGGCGGCTTCTCACGCCGTATGTGAACGAATTCATAGTACCCATTTTCTCGCCACTACCTGAGTACCTGCTGAAGAAGATTCAATATAAAACTCATCCATCATTCGCTTCACCCCGGGTAAACCTAAACCAAGAGTGCCAGATGTGCTTTCACTGTCCCGCAGAGCTTTCTCGATATCGTCTATCCCCTTTCCTTGATCTTCTGCACGTATCTCAAGCCCTTTTTTGGTGCTTGTTACCATCTCATGCAAAAAAACATTCCCCGACTTGGCATACTTAACAATATTCATCGCCAATTCGGATACGCTGGTTGAAATTTCGTTCACTTCAACTGCGCTAAAACCAATACCTTTAGCTAAAACAAATGCCGCCATAACAACCGTCATAACTTCGGATTCAGATGACACGTAGAACATTTCTTCTCTATGACGACTTTGATCAAGAAACCCTTCCATTAGCACGCCCCTGAGCGAGTTTTGGCTATAAGTTCAACGCCTTGCTCTAAACTCGCGACCGTTTTAAGCCCATCAATTTCCACCCCTAATTCCACAAGTGCGCAAACAATACCGGGTCGAAGCCCGACTAATACACACTGGGTTCCCATCATCCCCGCGGAATCAATGATTCTTCTTAATTGCTCAAAGTTGTCTGTATCCAATGTCCCGACACCGGAAAGGTCAAGAAGCACACCATCAACTGCCCTGCTGTGGATTTCGTCCAGCAACTGTTTCTGAAAGCCTTGCAAAATTGAGCTGGTTAAATTTACTTGAATAGACGCAATTAAGGTTGAATCTAAACTGTTGATGGTAATTGCAGATTCCATAAATCCCCTTAGCTAGCGTTTGGCATTAACGTCTAAACCCACTATGTTGAATGCCTCTTCCAGCGCGTCTCTTAGCGTGGCATTGGTTTTAACTTCGCCAACGTTAATGCCCAGCTGAACCATGGTTTGCGCGATAGCAGGAGAAACACCAGACACCAAACATTCACAGCCCATTAGCCGTGTTGCCTTAGTAATTTTGATGAAGTGATTGGCGACGGCGGTATCAACAACGGCCACACCTGAAATATCCATAATGAAGATTTTTGCCCGAGCATCTGCGATTTTTCCGAGCACTGCACTCATAATGTCTTGAGCGCGCTTGGAGTCTATGATTCCCACAATGGGCAACATTAGAATATCTTGCCAAATCATGGTGACAGGCGTCGACATCGCAAGCAGAGCTTCACTCTGTTCAGAAATGCGTCGGTTGATTAAATTGGAATAGGTCTCCACCACGATGGTTGTGTCCATATGTAAAAGCTTCGTAAACGCGGTGACTAAAGCGCTATATTCATCGCTGTACAAGCTTCCGTCGTACATCCGCTTTGTAAAGATCACCATCGACATATTCATTCCAGCGAAGTACGTTGGTAACGATAAACCGACACGTGCATGAACTTCACCAATCGCTACTCTTTCTGCTACATACTTTCCATCAATTTTCGCTTCGAAGAAGGTCTCCCAATAACGTACTTGAGAATCCTGTACTCTTCCAAGGCGATTGCTGTCTACAAAAAACTGTTTGTATTCTGGAAGAGATTCTAGCCACACGTAAAAATGGCGAACATACTCATCGAGTTTAGGAACCATCAACTTCCCAAATTTTCGAATAAGGGCCAGATCAGTTTCCGTTAGATCGTGTAATGCCATCAGCGAAGTCGGATCGCTTCCAGTACCATTGCTTGAATTCATATGCTCCTCCAGAAACACAAGTTCATAATAACCCCGTCAATATTGTTGTTTTATTTTGGTGATAGGATTCACACTACTTTTTTTTAATAGTAGTCAATGATCTTATAGATGAGAGATTTTTGTAGACATTTGATCAATTCAATCTGAGCTGAATACGTATGATGAATGGCTTTTTCAAACAAACCTTTTCCGTTAGAATACTTCCTTTTCTAAGCTCAGAGGCTGTTATGAAACGCGTTGTCCTGTACGTGAAAGACAAATGCCCACACTGCAAGTCTGCGCAGCAGTATCTTGATTCAAAAGGAATTAAATACAGATTGTGTAATGCAAAAATGCAACGTGGCAGAAAAGAACTGGATGCCATTGGTGCACGTTCTGTTCCTGTGTTAAAGGTAGGAGATCAACTTTTAATTGGTTGGAACCCAAGCAATTTCGAAAAAGTCTATAAGTCATAAGTTCGTGGGTCGAAGTGCAGCATTGTGCTCGCCGATTCGGGACTAAAAGAACGTCAGCCTATTGATGCTGACGTTTGACATAATCGATAAACGTTCGGTTTGCGAGTGAGAGGTATCCCCCTTTACGCCATGCAATAGCCAGATCAAGATGAACAGGTGTATCGAATGGCACCGCTTTCAAACCCGGCTCATTTTCCGTAACCAATTCTAGCAATGCTGTCACAGCAAATTCTTGCCGTACAATTTTTAATATCATTGTTAGCAAGTTTGTTTCGAACGAAAACGTTGCCTTCAACCCATGAGTGAGGCATGCATCGTCTATGAACTCCCTATGGAAGTACCCTTTCTTGAACATAACGAGCTCTTGCTTAAAAAAGGTTTCATAAGATATCGATGCCTTACTGGCTAAAGGGTGATGTTCTCCAACCACTGCAACCATTTGAGAACGGAAAATAGGGTCGACTTCAAGAGCATTTGGAACATTTTCGTTAAGAACCACCCCAATATCCAATTCCCCCCCGAGTAACATTTCTCTTATCGACTGCGTTCCAGCTTCGACCATCGTCAACTTCAAGTTAGGATAAGAAGCTTTAAATCCCATTAATATTTCCGGGAAATAGTACGACCCCATCATGCTGGGTACTCCAAGCCTAACTTCACCTTTTTCAAGCCCTTTGAGTTCATTCATCGCCGTTTTGGCATCGTTGAGTTGCTGAATAACGTTCTTGGCAAAAGGCAATAAAACTTTGCCTTCGTCTGTTAGCGTTAAGCGTCTTTCATCACGATGGAACAGTGAAATCTCAAGCTCCGTTTCCAGCTTTTTAATTGCGATGCTAAGTGCTGGTTGAGCAATGTTCAAAGCGACGGCGGCTTTTGTAACATTGCCCAATTCTGCAACAGTGACGAAATATCTCAGGGGCTTACTTTCCATATTTAAATTATATCAAATCCATATAGTTAATATATTTTAACTATACCCTATATATCGCTAGCCTGTTGGTAGAATTTTTAGCCTATATATCATAATGATCAGCACCGATAGCCCTTCATACCGTTCTGTCAGTTTTGCTTTAGCTTTTGGCTCCTTCATCGTTTTTGCCAATCTCTATTTATTTCAACCCATGCTGCCTCTAATGGCTTCACATTTCGACGTATCTTCCACTCAAATCAACTGGGTCTTGGCTGCTGGAACCATTGCCCTCGCACTGTCTTTGATACCTTGGGCGGTATGTTCAGAAACGGTTGGTCGACGAAAAATCATGTTAATCAGCTTATTTTTGCTCCCATTTGTTGGCTTGACTCTTTTAGCATCGGAAAGCTTGATTGGATTAATTCTTTCAAGAGCGGCTATGGGGGTTTCTTTAGCTGGATTCGCTGCTGTTGCGGTCGGTTACATGGCCGAAGAGTTTTCACCGAAAGCACTGGCTTTATCTGTTGGCACATACGTAAGTGCGAATTCTCTAGGTGGCATTGCTGGAAGGATTTATGGCGGTATGATAACACAGCATTTCAACTGGCAAATCGCCGTATTAGGTATGGCAGCATTCAGCTTATTTGGCGCAATTTTAGTCATGAGATTGCTCCCTACCCAACGCAACTTTAAGCCTCAAACCGGTCTGTTTTTTCATCACAATCGAAATGTTCTTCGGCATTTGAAAGACCCTAAGTTACGTTACGCCATGCTATTAGGTGGTGTTAACTTTGCCATTTTTGTAAACTTGTATTCTGTTGCGGCGTTCCGCTTAGTTGAACCTCCCTACGAACTCCCAGTAGGCATCGCTTCCATGATTTTCCTGTGCTATTTGGCTGGCACTATCAGTGCGAGATTAAGTGGTGTATGGAGAAAACAATATTCTGTGGTATCAGGAATGATTGCAGGAACGATTATAAGCGCGACGGGAATGGTTTTAGCTTATATAGAGTCGTTATCAGCCCTCGTTGGGGGATTACTGCTCATTGGGTTTGGGGCTTTTTTTGTCCATTCACTTGCATACGGCTGGGTAAGCCAACATGCAAAGCTCGCAAAAGCCACTGCGACTGCCCTTTATCTCGTACATTATTACATCGGAGGAAGCCTTGGAGGCTTCTTACTTATTTACTGTTGGCAATATGGTAACTGGGAAGGTGTAATGCTAGGAGGAAGTGGGCTTTATATTGCAATGTTTTTGCTTTGCTACAAGTTAAGAAAATACGAAATCCCAAAATCAGACTTTTGTTCGCATAGCTTGAGAAAACAAAAGTCCGGAACTTAATTCTATACCTATTCAAACTTAAACAGCTTGGCCGGATTGTTGGTCAAAATATCATCGAGGTAATTTCCCTCTGTCCACTCTTTCAGAAGATCCAGGCAGCCTTGATAGCTTTTTCCTTCTGAATGCTGAGTCCATGGGTAGTCGCTTCCCCATACTAAACGCTGCGGTTGGGCTCTAAGAAGCGCGCGTGTGAGTTTTTTCGCATCCGCATTGAAGCGATACGAGCCAGAAAGTTTTACCCATACTTGCCCTGTGTTTAAGTTGTCCACTATTGACTTAAATCCGACGCAATTCTCGGATTCCGGTCTGCCAAAATGATCGACAACAATATCGATATCTTTTTCTAACAACTTGGGTAAAAGACTGGCCCAGTACTCACCTAACGCTTGAATTTCCACATGACAGTGATGCTGTTTTAACAAATCAAACAGCCTCTCGTATCGAGTCATCACATCTCTAGCTTGTAGGCATGAGCCGATTAGATTCAGGCGAATTCCTACTATTCCTTGTTTCACCATTTGTTCAAAAACATCCGATGCGATATTCGCTTCGACCACTGCGACTCCTCTTAAATTCGAACGGTTAGCCGCAAGTTGATTTAAGAGATAAGTGTTATCGCTTCCAAGGAAACTTGGTTGAACCAACACTGCCCTGCCAACACCACAAGAAGCCATTTCTTCAAGCAACATTGGGCATGTGTGTGCCATTGATGGTGTGTATCTTCTCTGTTCCATAAGTGAGCAGGAGTCATCCCATGCATGGGTATGAGTATCGATAGGTAAACGCATCCTTATCATTACCTCAAGTGTCTTCACAAAATATTTGCCATAAGTCCTATATAGGAGTATACCTATAGATGTATCAATTGCAATTTAACATTTTAATAACAGTCAAGGATCGATATGGCAGCTTCTTTAGATACTCGGTTAGCACGCTATCTTCAGCTTAGTGACAGTCTTCACCAGAGAATACTGGATGGAGAGTGGAAACCCGGAGATACCATTCCTGCAGAATCCATTCTTGCTGAAGAATACGATGTGGCTTTAGGCACCATGCGTAAAGCGATAGGTCAGCTTATGTCCAACGGTCTTCTTGAACGAAGACATGGTGTAGGAACCTTCGTACGCCGAGCCGATTTCAGTAACTCTCTATTTCGCTTTTTCCGATTCACTGATGACAATGGTGAAAGAGTGATGCCTCAGGGGAGAATTTTGAATGTTCAGAAAACCAACCCTCCAACTTTGCAAGCTCACAAACTTGGTATTTCAAAGGATGACGAAGCGATTTGGATCAGCCGTCTGCGTTTGATTAAAAACGTTCCCGTCCTTATAGAAGACATTTGGCTGCCATTGCCACAATTTTCTCCCTTATTAGGGCTGTCGCCAAGTGACTACCCAGACCTTCTCTACCCTCTTTATGAAGAACTATGCGGCGCTGCTGTTGTGTCCGCTAGTGAAGAACTAATGGTTGAGAAAGTGAGCGCTGAGCACGCAAGAGTATTAGGAATAAAAACCGGTGACCCGGTCATTCTGATAGACAGGACAACAACCAACGTTAAAGGACAGCCAATTGAATGGAGACGAAGTCGCGGAGCTGCAGAGAAGTTTCGTTACCAAGTGAACATTTGCTAAACCTACAACACTAAAACAAGGATCGTTTATATGTACATTAATAAGCTTATTGCCGGATCATTGACACTGTTAGCCTCTTCCATGGTTATCGCTGCGCCGAAAGAAGTCCGAATCGCCAGCCACGTATCAACACTCTCTCCTCTTCACCAACAGAGCCAAATGTTTGTAGATGAAATAGAAAAGAGATTGCCTGGTCAGTTCACTTTTAAGTTGTATCCTTCGGGTCAACTAGGTAAAGAAAAGGCGCTGATTACTAACGTAAAAGCCGGGTCTATTGAAATGGTAAACGTAGCCTCTGGTGTTCTGAAACTGGATAAAAAGCTAGGGATTTTCGATTTACCTTGGCTTTTCGATAGCCGAGAGCACGTTCAAAGAGCAATGGCAGGGCAACTGGGAGAAGAAGTTGAAGCCCGCATCGAAAAAAAAGCTCGGGTCGAAGTACTTGGTATCTATGAAAACGGCTTTCGTCATGTCTTGAACTCATCTCGTTCAGTAAAAACCCCCAATGACCTGAAAGGTCTGAAAATTCGAGTATCTGGTGGTAAGTTCCGTCAGGATGTGTTCCAGAAGATGGGAGCGACACCTCAAAAAGTGTCTTGGAAGGAAACGTTTACCGCGCTTCAGACTGGCGTAGTTGATGGAGCAGAAGCGGCTGTATACGGTTTTTATGAACAGAAACAGTACGAAGTTGCTGGCTACCTGAGTAAAACGGGTCACGTTTATACACCAAGCTTTCTTATGGCTTCTCAGTCATTCTGGAAAAGCTTAACGGATGAACAGCGCAAAGTGTTTACCGAGGTAGGTAAAGAGATTACTGGTCCAGCCTACTCAGGAGCGGCTGCTTTAGAGAACCAATATCTTGCTGAAATGGAAAAGCTCACCAAAATTGATGAAGTCGATCTCGGTGCATTCCAGACCGCTACAGAAAAAACAAAAGAAAGCTATATCAAGCGAGAAGGCGACGATTGGCTGACACTAATACAAGAAGCTCGATAAGTAGAAGGTGTCCTAAATGTTCATGCGATTATTAGATCGAACAGTAACAATCGTTTCCGGAAGCGCATTAGTCGTTTCCACTCTTTTAATACTGATTAACGTAGCAAACCGTTATTTAGTCCAAGGGGGGTTGTTGCACTTAGCAAACCAAGAGATTTTGCCCGGCTTATATGAATTCGCCGATTTACATTTCTCCTCACTAAGTGCTGTTGCCGATGAAGTTCCGGGGTTACTGCTTTCGTGGGTTGCTTTTCTTGGTGCTTATCTCGCCCTAAGAGACGGCGGTCATATCGCTTTTGATATGGTTACAGAGAAATTACCGCCTAAATTTCGAGCTATCGTCAAGGGCGTATCTGATCTTTTAATCGCTATCTTTCTGTCCGTTTTACTGTACCAGACAATACGTATGATCTACGTCGATGGTGACACCGAGATCGAAACCGCCGAGATTGCTCAGGGTTGGTTTATGTCAGTACTGGTCGCCTTTTCTGTGCTGATGCTTATTGCGTTAGTTGAAGCGTATATCCGTCGTTTTAAGGAGGCTAAATAATGGTTTGGCTGGTTCTTATTATTCTAGGTCTCTTGATTGCTGCCGGTGTACCCATCGGGTTTACCTTAATGATTACTGCTGCGATAAGCATGCTGATCGCTGATATCGACCTGATTATGGTTCCGATTCAGATGTATTCTGGAACAAACAGTGTCGTTTTATTAGCGATTCCCCTATTCATATTTATGGGAGAATTGATGGGCGCAACTTCTATTTCAGAGCGGATAATCAACCTAGCTTCAGCGATGGTGGGATGGATGCGAGGCGGATTAGGTCACATCAACGTACTCACATCAATGTTTATGGCCGAAATGAGTGGTTCTGCTGTGGCTGATGCTGCTGTGATGAGTAAAGTATTTGTTCCTCAAATGGAGCGCAAGGGGTACCCAAAAGAATTCGCCGCCGCGGTGACTGCAACCAGTGCTACTCTTGGAATCATCATCCCTCCCTCAATCCCTATGGTGCTTTACGGTGTCACCACGAATCAATCTATAAAAGATCTGTTCGTCGCTGGGATTATCCCGGGGGTCTTACTGGGCGCTGCCTTTATGTTGGTAATTTCGATATTCGCGCGTAAAGAGAAACACCCTGTCGACGCTAAGTTCCGTTTATCGTATCTATTTACCGCTTTTGTTGCATCAGCCATTCCGCTCATGATTCCAGTGATTGTGGTAGGCGGGTTGATTGTTGGTTTGGTAACTCCCACTGAAGCCGCAGCTATTGGCGTGATTGCCGCCTTGCTCTTCGGAAGTATTTTGAAAAACGATCTAACTTGGAAAAAACTAGGCGAGATCATTTCAACAACCACCAAACAAACTTCCGTAGTTATGATGATCATTGCGGGCTCGGCAGTTCTCGGTCAATACCTGGCTAACGAGCAATTACCACAATTAATTGCGTCTTCAATCAGTTCCGTCAGTGACGAACCGTGGATACTCATGCTGATCATTAACCTGTTTTTGCTGGTTTTGGGCATGGTATTGCACGCTTCAGCTGCGATTATCGTTGTCGTCCCTATGCTTTTACCTTTGGCGCAGCAGATCGGAATCGACCCAATTCATTTTGGAGTGATTGTGTGTCTCAATTTGGGTATTGGACAGCAAACACCACCTGTTGCCTCAGTTTTGCTTACTGTGTGTTCAACCACTGGTGTAAAAGTCAACGAGGTGATGCGATATGGGAAATGGTTTATTTTGGCGATGTTTGTGACTCTGATGATTGTGTCGTTTGTTCCACAAACCGCGTTATGGTTTAGGTAGTTACGCAGCTCTACATTCCATTCCTAGCTTCCGCATCGGGCAGTTAAATCTATAAAAAGAGGTATTTCGCTGACTTTGGTGAAATACCTCTTTTTAAATTCCATGTGTTTCAGCTTTTAAAGAGCGTGAAACGGTCTTGATCATTGTGTTACTCTTCGCTCAAATTTCTATACTGAGTGAAGTAATGTCACATCCATCTGATAAAAATATCCACCAGCAGGTCACTCAATGGCTAGAGGATGTCGTTATTGGTCTCAATTTGTGTCCTTTCGCTGCCAAACCCAACAGAAATAATCAAATAAAGATTGCTATCAGCCACGCTGAAAAAGAAGAGCTTTTGCTAGAAGACATTCTTGGCGAACTCAATGAGTTAAATGAAAACGAGCCAGAAAAGCTCGAAACAACGCTGGTTGTAGTGCCAAACATGCTTAACGATTTCATGGACTATAACTTCTTTATCGATTGGGTCGAAGCGCTCATCAAACAACAAAATTGGGAAGGTATCTATCAAGTTGCTACTTTCCATCCAGATTACTGCTTTGGCGGTGCAGAGCCGGAAGATGATGAAAATCTAACAAACCGCGCTCCTTTTCCCATATTCCACTTAATTCGTGAAGAAAGTATGGAAAGAGTACTTAAACACTACCCAGATCCAGAATCGATTCCAGATACTAATATTGAAAGAGTTTCAAACCTTTCAGAAGCGGAAAGAAAGAAGCTCTTTCCTTACTTATTTGTCTAACCCTGTTTTAGGATATTCACTTGTCTCAATCATCATTTTCATCCATTGGTCTCAAGCCTGAACTTCTCACTAACCTCGATTCCATGGGTTATACAGAAATGACACCAATTCAGGCGAAAAGCCTACCTCAAGTCCTTTTAGGAAAAGACGTTGTTGGTCAAGGTAAAACCGGTTCAGGTAAAACAGCTACGTTTGGTTTAGGGTTACTGCAAAACCTAGATGTCAAAAAATTCAGAGTGCAATCTTTGGTCCTTTGCCCTACTCGCGAACTGGCTGATCAAGTCGCGAAAGAGATTCGCAAATTGGCACGTGCTATTCATAACATCAAAGTACTGACCCTGTGTGGCGGTACGCCAATGGGCCCACAGATTGGTTCGCTAGAGCATGGCGCGCATATTTTGGTTGGTACTCCCGGTCGAATCCTAGACCATTTGGAGAGAGGTCGCATCAATCTCGACCATCTAAATACCTTGGTATTAGATGAAGCTGACCGTATGTTGGATATGGGTTTCCAAGATGCGCTGGATGCGATCATTGACCAAACACCTGAAAACAGACAAACCCTGTTGTTCAGTGCCACTTTCCCTGAGTCTATTGAAGTTATTTCTAAACGAATTCTTCGCAGCCCAACCATTGTTAAAGTAGAGTCGACTCACGACACCGTAAGCATTAGGCAGCATTTTTACTCGGTAGACAGCTTTGAAGACAGGCTGGAAGCGACACGCTTGCTGCTTATGAGTGAGCAACCCGAATCGACTGTGATTTTCTGTAACACTAAACGAGATGTAGATGAAGTCGCAGATGAACTTCGTTACCGTGGATTTAGTGTAATTGCGTTACACGGCGATATGGAACAAAGACAGCGAGACCAAGCGCTGGTTCAGTTTGGGAACAAGAGTGTTTCTATACTTGTTGCAACAGACGTCGCCGCTAGAGGATTAGATGTCGACAACCTAGACGCGGTGATCAACTTCCATTTGGCTCGCGATCCAGAAGTGCATGTTCACCGAATTGGTCGAACAGGTCGAGCAGGTGCGAAAGGCTGCGCGCATTCTTTTATTAGCGAAAAAGAATCGTATAAAATTGCGCAAATCGAAGAGTATTTTGATTTTGAGATTTCGCCTAAAGCGCTACCAAGCAGTGATGTACTTGATGCCCCTACTTTTTACGCCAAAATGGTTACACTGCAAATTGATGGCGGGAAAAAGCAAAAAGTAAGACCGGGCGATATCTTAGGTGCACTCACTGGCGATAAAGGCATTTCTAGTGATCATGTAGGTAAAATCAACGTATTTCCGATGAGCGCTTATGTTGCTGTGAATACACTGAGCGCAAAAAAAGCATTTAAGAAACTCGAAAGTGGAAAGCTAAAAGGTAAGCAATTCCGAGTGCGGTATGTCAAAAACTGACTTGGTAAGACCGAATTTTTCCTGCATCGATGATACTTAATCAACATCGAAAGAGTTAAATACGACCCTATTTCTCCCATTTTCTTTGGCTTCATATAACGCTGTATCAGCGGAATAAATAAAGTCATCCAACAGAGATTTAGGGTCTTCTATATACGATGTGTTGAATTTAAAGTGACAGACACCAATCGACACCGTAACAGGTTCGTCATCTACCATAGTTTGAGAAACACCAGACATAATTCGATCGCATATCTTTGCTATGTCAGACCGATTGGTTCTCGGTAACCAAATAACAAACTCCTCTCCGCCAAATCTAGCAATGAGATCGACATCTCTTATTGCGTCTGCGATGCCCGCCGCTGTTTCGGCAAGAATTTTATCGCCGAACAGGTGACCATGGTTATCATTCACCTTCTTGAAATGGTCAATATCGATTAACGCCACTGCTCCTTCAGCTCTGTCGTAGGTAAGCCTACCAATCGAGCGAGGTATCACACTCAGCATAGAGTGGCGGTTAGGCAGCTTGGTTAAAGGATCAAACAATGCCAGCTTCTCAAGTTTGCAGTTTAATTCTTTCAGTTCTTGCTCTTGCTTGTTGCGAACAAGTTCCACAGAAATCCAAGACGCCATCAACTGAAGCGCATCAATGTCT
Source organism: Vibrio penaeicida (assembly GCF_002933855.1). Taxonomy (GTDB): domain Bacteria; phylum Pseudomonadota; class Gammaproteobacteria; order Enterobacterales; family Vibrionaceae; genus Vibrio; species Vibrio penaeicida_A. Next base: position 12,712 of record NZ_BFAQ01000013.1, on the reverse strand, counting down.
GCCTGATTGAATTGACGTTCATGAGGTTTAGGGCTTGAGAAATTGAGTGTGCCAAACAGTTTATTTCCTAAATGTACTGGTATACCAATATAGGATTCGAGAGCAAAGGCTTCATAGGCAGGGTGAACAGAAAACTCATCGTGCTTTCCGACGTGCTCTATCGCTACAGGCTTATTAGAAAAGCACGTTACTTCACAATATGTGTTCAGAAACGGAAAGGAATCGTTAGGGCTTAGTTCGACATTGTCTGGACAGCAAACGTTAACAATGGTGTAATTTTCACCCCGAATTCTGGACAAAATGCCGATATCCAATTGAAAGCGTTCACAACCTAATTGGAGTAACTCTTGGATTTGGACATCTATCCCTTTCGAAAAACTATTCGTAATTTGGTAAAGACGACGTATAACCTTTTCACTTGAGCTCTGGTCATTCATATTTCTGCCTTAGATTCCCTCTCACAGCCTGCAGTAACATTTTTATTTTTAAGGAACTATTTTCTCTGACCTAGCAGATTAAGTTTAGCTATAAAGCTCACGAATTAAAGCAAATGAAGAAAATTAGTTTTTCTGGTAACATTTCGAAAAATTCAAACGAGAAGCATAAAATGCAACTGACAAAGCTGACTCAAGACCTATACGATCACCTATATCAAGACATTACTGAATTCCGCTCTACTTTTGACTTACCTGTCGCGCAGCCAGATTCACTGGATGAAAAAGCCGACCAGCTTCATTCTTCTTTAGCCATTGAAGAGCTCACAGAGCTCGCAGAAGCCGACTGCAAGACTGAACAAGCCGATGCTATTGTAGATACGGTATACGTCCTTATGGGTCGTTTAGTGCACCTTGGGCACAGTAAAATGGAAGACAACATTGCAATCAGTTACCTGATTGACCTGCTTCTTCACGTTGCTGCAAACCGCGAGATTGATTTTGTGCCATGTTGGGATGAAGTGCATTCCAGCAATATGAGCAAAGTGTGCCGCAACGAAAATGAATACAACGAAACCGAAGCGCATTACGCAAAACAAGGCGTGAAGCTTGTAGCGGTCACTAAAGGCGAATACATCATTGCTAAGTGTGCAGAAGATGTAACACTTGAAGGCAAAACCATTCGCCAAGGAAAGGTTCTTAAGTCGGTTTACTACCGCCCTGCTGATCTGGCAAAACTAACGGCTTAAGCCGACGTTTACTAGTGGCAAGCCCGAGTTTCAATACTCGGGCTTTTTGTTTGGACGATTTTGAATTGCATTACTCTAAACGGCGAGCATTTTATACCGCCTTTTGTGTAGACGTACCCAGCTGATCAATACCCAGAGTGACAACGTCACCCTTATTTAGGTATCTTGGAGGGTTAAACCCTAGCCCCACGCCGAAAGGTGTCCCGGTAGAAATAACATCTCCCGGTAACAGGGTCATATAGTGGCTGATATGGCTTATCTGCTCTGCCACGGTAAAAATCATATCGGACGTGTTGCTGTCTTGATATGTTTCGCCATTTACTTTTAGCCATAACCTTAAAGACTGAGGGTCGCCAACTTCATCCGGCGTAACCAAGTAAGGGCCTAATGGAGCAAAAGTATCGCAACTCTTTCCTTTTACCCATTGCCCGCCTCTTTCGAGTTGAAATTCACGTTCAGAATAATCATTGTGAAGAACATAACCCGCTACGTATTCAAGAGCAGATTCGACGGAAACAGAACGTACTTCTTTCCCAATGACAACGCCCAACTCCACTTCCCAATCAGTTTTACTGCTGCCTTCGGGGATTTTAACCGAATCGTTTGGTCCACAAATCGCAGTGGTGGCTTTGAAAAATAAAACGGGCTCTTCAGGAACATCCATCCCCGACTCTATAGCGTGAGCACGGTAGTTTAACCCCACACAGACAATTTTTGATGGTCTTCCGATCGGGCAGCCATATCGTTCACTTTTAGCAAACTCAGGAAGAGAAGCCTCGTTATCAACCAACCAACGTTTGAAGCGTTCAATACCACCAGAGCCAAAAAACGCCTCATCAAAATCTTCCCCAAAGTTACTTGCGTCTAATCTTCGACCATCGTCTGTCTCAATTCCTTGTTTTTCAAATCCGAGACTTCCTACTCTAATTAGTTTCACCATGCCCTCACTTAGTCTTTAAATGTCATGTGTTGAACGCAGTACTTCTCCACTGTTTTGTGCTGAACGTCGATACCCAAACCGGGTCGATCTGAAGCCGATACCCAACCCGCTTGCTGCACGACGGGCTCTGCAACTAAATCAAACTGAGCTGGACCCGGAATCGGTTTCAGCTCAAATACAATGGAATTGTTACTAGCGTGAGAACAGTGCAAGCTGGCAGCCGTAGTGATGGCTGTACTCCAAGCATGGGCGTTAATAAATCGCTGTTTCGCGGAAATATGGTACTGAATCTTCATGTACCCAGTGATGCCTTCCACACGCCCCGGATCAACACCAAACACGTCCACAGTGTCGGTTTCTAACAAGGCTTGATAACCTTCAACGTTCCATTCTCGCTCGCCGCTAGCAATGGAAACGCCGACTTTAGATCTCAATTCTTTGTATCCTAAAGTGTCGGTCGGATATAAAGGTTCTTCCATCCATCGAATGTTTGATTCCATCATTCTTTGCGTAGTTCTCACGGCGGTGGGGATATCCCATTTCACGCCATTTCCAGCGTCTACCATAATGTCTGGTTTATCTCCTAGCGCAGCGCGTAAATCGGCCACAAACTTAACATCAATATCCGGCGATACTTTTCCTATAGGTGAAGGTCCATTTTTGGCAAATCCTAATTTACACGATTGATAGCCTTGATCATGGATGTAGCTCGCAAGCGCATCAATGGTTTCTTCAGGCGTTGCATGGTTGACATGAATGCAGGCGTTTGCAGGCAACTTCTCGGTCACTTTCCCACCAAGCAGCTTATACAACGGGCAACCCAAAACTTTACCCTTGATATCCCAAAGCGCGATGTCTATCGCACTCACCGCAAAGTTTGAAATACCACTGCGACCATACCACCAAGTGTGATCGCGCATCTTATGCCAGATACGTTCAATCTCTAGTGGGTTTTCGTCTTTGATGACGTTAAACAACCCCTCAACAATGGGGACTGCTGCTTTGGTCGCTTCCGGGAATTGAGCAATACCTTCGCCCCAACCCTCTACTCCATCCGTCGTGGTTACACGAACAAGCAATGCACACCTCTGTGACGAATAATCGTTAGGCTCTGGGTAAAACAGGACATACGTATCGATTGATGCAATTTTCACTTGGGATCTCCTTAACCTTGCTGGATCTGCCTAATCGGACATCGTAAAGATTGCCCCGTTAAACCACGCACTATTTCTTCGGCCGCGAGTCTTTGTAAGCGTTGCATGGACTGAGTGGAATACCACGCTGAATGCGGTGTTAAGACTAAATTCGGGGCTTTTAAAAGCGGTGATGAAAAACTCATGGGTTCTTTTCCAAATACGTCCAATGCCGCGCCACCAATGGAGCGCGTTTGTAGAGCTTCCGCCAGTGCCGCTTCATCCACCAGCTCTCCTCTGGCAGTATTGACAACAATCGCACCAGATTGCATTTTGGCTAGCGTCTGTTTACTGATGATATTGGTCGTTTGTTCTGTTGCGGGTGCGTGAAGCGTATAGGCATCCGCGGCTACCCAAAAATCATCGGCACACATTAGTTTTGCGCCAAGTACGTGAGCTTCTTGCTCTACCATTAACGGGTCGCAAATAACAAACTGAAACCCAAATGGCGCTAGCCTATCGAGCACCGCCTTGCCTATTCGCCCAAAGCCATAAAAACCAATAGTGGTTTCTTCAAACGGCTTTAGTTCTCCGCCAACCTCGACAGCTCGCCAGTACCCTTCTCTAATTGATTGATCAAAGGCGACGTTTTTACGTAAGCACATCAGTAACAAACTGACAGTATGATCTGCCACTTCATTGGTACAATAATCGGGAACGTAGGCAAGTTTTAAACCGCGCTCATAACCCGAGGCGATATCGATATTGTCGTAGCCAACACCATATCGAACAATGGTTGCACCCACGTTTACGGCGTTAATGGCTTGCTTCCCAAAAGGGGCAAACTGCACCAAGACGGCATCGGCACCTTGAACCACTGAACAGACTTCTTGCTCAGATCGGCATTGATACGCTTCTAGCTCGTAACCCTGTTTAGCCAACACTGCTTTTTCAATGTCGAGGTTGGTAAAGGTGTAATCTGTACACACGACTCGTTTTTTCTCACTCATAACCCCTCATCCTCGTTTTCAAAATCCCCTACCAAAGGAGGGTGCCTAACATCAAGCTCCTGCCCGTTGTATTGATTTTCTTCATCGCGAATAAGACGCGTAATGCCTTTTGCTGCATGAATCGCAGGCATGAGGTTTTCTTTAGGGATATTGGCGTGTGGAATATCATTGATTTTGGCTTCGCGAATTTCATCCTGCATGCGAGAATCGACGCCACCGGGTCTTAAGCTGTATACACGAATACCATAGGCATTCACTTCTTGATGTAGGACTGCAGAGAATATTTTGAGCGCGGCTTTACCACAGTTGTAACCACTCCAACCATCTAAAGGAACTTCAGACGCACCAGAACTGATGTTAATAATGCTCGAATCAGATTGTTTTTTAAGGTGTGGGATAACCGCTTTAACGCAATGAAAGCTGCCGAATATGTGTGTAGATACGCACTGCTTCCAAGCCTCTGGGTCTGCGTCTTCTATCATAGCGAGTGGCTGGATAACCCCAGCGTTGTTCACCAAATCCGTAATTTTTCCAAATTTTTCTACCGTTTGAGCAACCACATTTTGCACTGCGTCGCCATCTTTGACGTCGCAAGTCATGGCCAGGCAGCGTCCGCCATTGTCCAAAATGGCACTTTCGACTTTTCCGAGCTTGGTTGGTTCGTTAGAAATAATGGTGACAGCAGCCCCTTTCTTGGCGAGTAACTTTGCGGTGGCTTCCCCTAACCCTCTGCTTGCTCCAGTAACCAACACGACTCTGTTTGAAAAATTCATTGCACCTCTCCTTATGCCTTAAATGAAAACTGATTGGGTAATAGAAACGGAAAACCCGTTTGAGTATCGACGTCAATTTTCATAATTGGCGTCATGTATTCGCCCCACTTAGCATTGATGTCGCTTGCGCTTAAGTAGTGAATTGTTTGCTGAAGATCGTCTGTTTCGAAGTAGCCAAACAACGTTAGACCATGACGGAATATCTGGTAGTTTGTGATGCCCGACCTCGCGAGCTCTTCACTCATTTCTGGCCAAATTTCGTCGTGTCGTTTTTTGTATTCCTCTTCATATCCGGGTCTGACTTCTAATACCCACGCGTAACTTTTCATCATTCATTCCTTAAATTTAGGGTGCAAAAACCCATCTTCACTCACATGTACAAGTGAAGCCCTTTAACTTATTTAAATTACTGGTTTAGGTAGTCGTGAATGATCTCGCCTTCAACGAGATCAAAATCCCCTTTCCAATAGAACCCTTGGAGCATTTCGACCACAGGTAAACGAAACAACGGGGCTTGTGCATTGGGTCTAAGTTCTACCGTGCATGGCCCCGACCAACACTCTGTCACCTTTACATTGGCTAGCTTTCGCGAGGTGAGCTGCCGAATTGCGGGCTTTCCATCTATATGGTTCACCGCTTTCAGGTTTATGTTGGTAGCAAAATCCATGTACTCTTTCAGCGATTCAAGCGAGTCCTTTTGCTGTTTGTACGCGAGCGTGCCAGTAAAGATATCGATACCATTTCGTGAAATGGTGCCTACCATCAAGTCGCCACGAAACTGAATGTCGGGGGCACCGAGTTTTTTCGGCTGACCATGCACTTCACGTCCATGGCATACGCCAACTTCAGAATTCAAGAAGAGATAGGGAGAATACGCCCCTTGATGATTCGTATCAGGTAATTTGGCACCCACCATCACATTCGACTCTCGGTAATCTCCAATAAAATCCGTATCATTCATACGATAAACGTGCACCATCACCACATCCCCCGTTACCGATAACGGGGGTGGCAACAACTGAGCAATGGCTTCTTCTGTTGTTCGATACGTGAATGTGAGTACTTCGACATTGCGAAATGAGAACGGAAAAGGCGGAATAGTCGGCGCATCCCATGGCGTCGAAAACTGGTCGGCTAAGATATCCGCTTCGCTCAGCGATTCAGAAAATGTCTTTCTATTAACCATGAGTAGCCTCTTTCCAACTGTTAAACACATCTCTTAATTTAATCGTTTCGGAAAGGACGTCTTCGTAAAGTGTTCCCATGTAATCTTGGTGTACGTACTCCAGCGCGAGATAGCCTTGGTAATTCAGTGCGTTAAGTTGGGCAAAGACATCCAAGTAATTAATGGTGCCTTGTTCCAATCGCGTTTGTAGGTAACCCACTTTTGTTTGACGAAGATGGATGTGCGCAGCGTGTTCAAGCAAAGGATCAATTTCTTCTTGGCGATACCCTAAGCACACATAGTGCGCGTGATCCAACACCAGTTTTAACCCTTGGACTTCATCGAGTAATACCATGGTTTGTGCAGGCGATTCGATACAAGAATGAACATGAGGTTCAATCGCAACTTGCACGCCTGTCCCACTCGACATCTCCACCAGCTCATTTAAGTTTTCTGCACTTTGCTTGATGGCATCTTGGCGTGTTTGCCCCAGATTAATGACACCAGGTAATATGAATGCCGTTCCGATGCCAGCAAGCTGACAACATTCCAATACTTTGCGGAAATCTTCTTTATTTTGTTTAAGCGACGATCCCAATGCTAAGTTTCTATTTTCTAGCGAATCACCAAATAGGTGGTACAAGCATGGAACGTTAACAGGCAGTGCGCGGATAGTGTCAGCGCATGTACTAGGGGAAGAAAGGAGCGCGGCTTTATCTACAGCAGAGCGATAAAAATAGCCAATATCTAAACTGCCAATGCCAATGGCATTGCTGATCGCACAGGCTTCTTCAAGGCTACATTGTGGGAGCGACCAAGATGTGAGTGACAAATGCATATCAAACCTCCTCTGTTTTTCCGCTGGAGAATGAGCGATACATGGCATCCAGTACCGCGACAGATTTCATTCCGATAACTCCAGACGCATGTACCTGATCAGATTGCCCTGAACATAAATCGACAAAATGATGTATGGGTTTCATGCCATCGTAATCGGTTGCGCCAGCATCAAGATCCAGCTCTTCATCAAGCCCATCATGGCGAATGAGGGAAACACGTGGGCGTTCAATATCGACACTGAGCACACCTTCGGTTCCAAACATTCGGATATCCAGCATAAAGCCTTTGTGTTTAGGCATGGTCGACGCCCCAGAAAGGCTGACTAGCGCGCCTTCATTTGTAGAAACAATGGCCGCGTCATAATAATCCACACCGACCTTGGATTTAGTTTGTTTGCCGATGACATCTTTCGGTGAAAGACCTGAAATTTCAAACAAAAGACCCAACGCATGGGTTAACTGACCCCAGCCATATCCACCCGCATTATTGGGATCGGACCATGTAGATGTAGGAGGGCGGAATAAATGAGATTCGGTATCGACCATCTCTTCACCATTAAACAAATCCGCAAGAGGAGAAGCCATTTGGCAGACAACATGAGAAACCTTGCCGATTTTCCCGTCATCCACCATAGCTTTAGCGGCGTGTGTAAATTCCGCGAAATTCCAGCCATGTGGCATGGTAATAAAGGTATTGTTGGCTTCTGCAATAGAAACCAGCTCACGGGCTTGGGAAATATCCGCTGTGAGTGGTTTTTCAATGATGCAAGGAATACCCATTTCAAGGCAAGGTTTGGCGCAGGCATAATGCGAGGTATGAGGTGTGCTGATCACAGCGCCATCAATGCTCTCATTCGCCAACATGCTGGCTACGCTTGAATAAGTAGCGTCAATCTGAAACTTATCGGCAACGGTTTCCAGATGTTCACTGCTTGTATCAACAGCGATGATCCGATTCACGGATGAATTTTGCTCCAATGCTGGGAGGTGGTTGAAAGCCGCCCACCACCCCGTGCCGATTACGGCGATCGTTTTTCCGTTTGCGCTCGTTTTTCCTTCCTTGGACATCTTACACTCCTGTTTCCTTTCTATTCGTTTTCGACGGATTCTCGCGTTGAAATACGGACATGTTCCATATGCAGCCTCATTGCCGATTTCGCCATTTCCGTATTACGCAAAGTTAGTGCTTCGACAATCAGTTTGTGGTCTTCAATGCTGCGCTGAATAAGGTGTGGCGTTTCGCTCGCCATTTTCCGGTAACCCATACCGAGCACATTTAAACTTTCTGACATTCTCTGCATAAAAGGATTACTCGATGCATTGGCAATCACTCGATGAAATTCAGTATCCAGCTTTCTAAATAGCGAAGGATCATCCGTCGCGTCATGTTGCTTCTGTATCAATACGTTTAAATGCTCCAAATCCGAATCCTGAATGAGCACACTGGCAGATTCCACAATGCCGCACTCTATAACGACACGAGCATCGTAAAGCTGATCAACACTGAGCTTTTCAAGAGTCATGTAAAACTGGAGCGGGCTAAGTAATTCAAAAGCATCAAGGGAGGAGACATACGCACCTCCACCTTGCTTACTTTGTACAACACCCAATATTGCTAGCCCGCGTAATGCTTCTCGGACACTAGGGCGAGACACCTCCAATGCGTTGGAAATTTCCCGCTCTGTAGGCAACCGCTCCCCAGCAACAAAATGACCCGTTTGAATCTGCTCCAATATGTACTTAGCCACCGCTTCTGATACGGAAGACGCTTCTATAGATTTGTAAGACTCAATATGCATTCCATTCTCTTTTATCATTACGCCAACGCTTTTCTACGAACGGCATCCACACCCACCGCTAACAACAATACGGCACCTCGGGTGATGTCTTGCCAAAAGCTCGATACATTCATGAGCGTTAAGCCATTATTTAGTGTGCCTAACAGTAACACAGCGATCAGGGTTCCCCACACGCTACCTACACCACCTTTAAGACTGGTACCCCCTAATATAATGGCCGCAACAACTGTAAGTAAGCTTTGCCCCGCAGCATCTGGGGCACTTGCTCCAAGCATCGAAGCCAGCACAATTCCAGCCAACGCGCCAGCCAATCCAGATAAGATGTACCAAAGCATCTGAGTACCAACAACGGGCACCCCGGCCAAATAGCTGGCTTCTTGATTGCCACCGCATGCATACACGTAGCGGCCATATCGCGTTTTGGCCAACACAAACCAAATCATCGCGACGACTAGTACCAGTAAAATAAATGGAACCGGCACACTCGCAACCTGCCCATTTCCGATAAACTGAAACGCATCATCCAGCAATGGTTTAGACAACCCCCCAGTCATCACTAACGCCGTTCCAGTAAAAATACTCATGGTACCCAATGTGACAATAAGCGGGTTGAGTTGGAGGCGAGTAGCAAAAAAACCATTCACATACCCACACGCTGCCCCCAGTACTAACCCGACTCCACAACCTAACCAAATATTCCCATAGCTTTCGTAAACTATTGAAACCGTTACGCCAGACAAACCGGCTACAGCCGCAACAGAAAGATCCAGCCCACCCGCTATCATCAGCGGAGTCCCTGCCGCCGCCATGAGCCCGACCACTGCCATATTGGTTCCGATACTCATTAAGTTGTCGTAGCTAAGAAACCATGGAGAAAGCGTTGAAAATGTGACTAAAATGAATGCGTAGAAAAACGCCAGCACGATCAAACTAGCCCACTGCCCTACAAGTAATGAGCGCAACCAAGAATCTCCATTTGAGTGATTTGAGTTGGGCTGACTTTTTTTCATTAATTCCATGTCTTACTCCAATTAATGCAACGCATTGTGGTGCGTAGCAGCGGCGTGCATCAGCTCATGCACGGTTATGTCATTTTGGGTATCGAGCACTACATCTCCGTGTGCTAGAACCATTTTTCTGTCTGCGATGCCTGATATTTCTTCTGCATCGGTTGATGTGACGATGATGGCAACGCCTTCCCGAGATAACTCGCGCAAACAGCGGTATATATCCTTCTTAGCGCCAATATCTACACCTCGCGTTGGCTCTTCCAAAATCAAGACTTTAATGCCCGAAACCAACCAGCGAGCGAGGCATACTTTTTGTTGGTTCCCTCCAGAAAGAAACCGTATTTCCTGCTCAAGATCAGCAAGCTTAATTCCTAAGTTATCCACCCAACGTGTCACGAGTGTCTTTTCCTTTTCTCGGTCGACAATGGACGAGTTTTCCGTGAACTTTTGAATATGGGCTAAGGTCATATTTCGGGAGACAGACATATCGGGGATGATGCCGTCGCGCTTTCTCTCCGCAGAGACGAGACCAATGCCTTCGCTTATCGCGGTTTGCGGATCTTGGGTCTGTATTTTCTTTCCCCTCACCTCAAGATCCATCGTGCCATTCAGCGCTTTTGCATCAAAAATTGCCTGACCAAAATACTCTAACCCCGACCCAATCAACCCAAACAAGCCCACAATTTCCCCCTCTCGCAATTGGAAAGAGAGATCGTTAATGTGCTCAGGAACTCGCATATTGGATAATGAAAAAATCGGTTCACCCCTTGATTCATCAGATTCTGGAAACAATGGTCCAGTCGTGCTGCCTAACATTGCATTTAACACTTCATCTATATTGGTGGCTTCTTTCGCAAAGCTGCCGATCATTTCTCCGTCACGTAATACCGCAATGCGATCAGAAATCTCAAAAACCTCATCAAGATAATGAGAAATAAAAACAATGCTCACGCCTCGATGGCTTAACTCTCGAATTGACTCAAACAAGGCTTCTGACTCATTCTGATTGAGCGATGCGGTGGGTTCATCCAATACGATGACTTTCGCCTCGCCATCCAATGCACGAGCCAACTCTACAATGCGTTTTTGTTGCGTCGTCAGCCCTGACACCAAGCTGTTTGGCGATATGTTGGTGACACCAAGCTGTTCAAGCAATTTGAGCGTCTTTTGGTTCATTACGCCGTAATCGACCATTTTGATAAAACCGGATCGCTCGGGTAAGTCTCCTAAACAGATATTTTCTGCCACCGTCATATCTGGCATTACCGAAATCTCTTGTGGCAATAACTTAATGCCTTGCGCGATGGCGTCTTGCGGTGTTGTAAAGTTAACGGAGGCGCCTTCAATTTCAATGTCACCGGAATCTTTAGTGTAAACACCCGTGAGAATTTTCATTAAAGTCGACTTTCCTGCCCCGTTGGCACCAAGCAGGGAGACGATCTCCCCCCGCTTAAGGTCAAAGTTCACATCGCTAAGAACTCGGACTCCATTAAAGGCTTTGTTTATATTTTTCAAATTAAAGACAACGTCTTTCATCAAACAAACCTCAATAGTACTTAGGGCTGTGCCGGAACGAGGCTTTCAAAGCCTTTAAGATTAGGGTCGCTACGCAATGAATCTAGGTGAGCAGACAGTTGAGTGTTATCAAGCTCTAACTGCATACCTTTGCCATCGCGGCATTTATGCTCGTAGTAAAATTCACAAATATTGTTCTTAGTCACCATGACGTGCTTAACCAAAACAGACTCAGGAATATCGAGCTCTGCCAACGACATAAGAGCAATCGGGACTAAGTAATTGCCATATCGCTCTGGAAAATAACCAACTGAAGCAATAAAGCGTTCTTCACTTGCAAGTGGTTCAAGTTCATCAGCCCCCATGCCTACGAATAAACTCTTGTCTTCGCGTTGAGCTTGTTGAACTGCTCGCAACATTCCCAATGCCGATTGATCGTTAATCGCAATGCCCATTACAACCGCGTCTTTAGGGATCCTGCCCAACACATTTTTCATCTGATTAAACGATTCTTGTAACGTGTTCTTGGTATCAATAGTGATGATGTTGTCTTGCTTGAAATTTGGAAGCTTGGATTTAAAACCAGCAATCTGCCCACCCGTTCGCATGCCAACAACCGCACCAGACTGAGCCAAACCGCCTACAACTAAGTAACCTTGATTGACCTTGTCTTCACCCCATTCTTTAATCGCAGCCTGTGCGAGGAAAGTCCCTCCCATAAACCCAGACTTCGGATTGTTTGCTCCGAAAAATGTCGCCCCTTTCATTGGAATGTCGATTGCGGTTACCCCAATGCTTTTTTGGTTAAAAGGCTTCATAACGGCGGGACCGAAATTAATGTCGGTTTGAAACTCGATGGCGTAATCGACGTTTCTACGTGCAAACGACTGAGCATTTTTTAATGCAGTGGGACCATCTAGGCGATTGTCTGCAATCACTAGTGCGACTCCCGCTTTATTCGCATTTTTCTCCACACCCTGTTCAACCTTCACGCCAAACGCAATGTTTCGTTGAAGGTTGGCAAACCCAAACACATATTGCTTGCCGTTTTTAGGGGGATTTTTTTCTTTCGCGAGAGCGACTAAATCCGCGTACTCACTATCACTCAGCAATTGTCCTTTTAAAAAATCTGTCGATGCATTTGTATTAATACTCGATAACGACAGCGCAACGCCGAACACAAAGCTAGGCGCAAAACTCAATATTCCTTTCATGGTTTTCGTCCTTGATGTTGCCTTAGTAAACAAATTTGCCTTACCAATTACGCTAATAAATTTTCCAATCTCGCGCAACAACTAATTAACAAATAAATCACAAAATCAAAATATAACCTTTAATTACAGCA
>NZ_BFAQ01000012.1:246952-252916 GCF_002933855.1 Vibrio penaeicida | reverse complement strand
AATTGTTTAAATAAGGTATTTTATGAAAATTATTGGTTACGAAAAATTCATTGTTGCACCTCGTTGGGGTTTTTTAAAAATCATGACCGACGAGGGCATTATCGGCTGGGGAGAACCTTGCTTAGAAGGTCGAACGCACACCGTACACACCTGTGTTGATGAGTTAATGGAATACCTGATAGGAAAAGATCCACGAGACATAGAACTGCACTGGAATTACCTTCATCGCTCCACTTTCTATCGAGGTGGCGCTGTCATGATGAGTGCCCTTTCCGGTATCGACCAGGCACTTTGGGATATCAAAGGCAAAGCTCTGGATACCCCCGCTTATCAGCTAATGGGTGGCAAGTGTCGAGATAAAATCCAAACCTACTCATGGATTGGAGGCGATCGACCGAGCGATGTGGTGAACATGGCAAAAGAGCGCAAAGCACTAGGGTTTAATGCCATCAAAATGAACGCTACAGAAGAGCTTAACTTTATTGATAACTACAGCAAAGTTGATGCGTTACTGGATAGGGTACAAGGAATTCGCGACGCTCTAGGTAAAGATTTTGGCATTGGCATCGACTTTCATGGTCGCGTTCACAAAGCCATGGCAAAAATCATGATGAAAGAGTTGGAGCCCATGCATCCTATGTTTGTTGAAGAACCCGTGTTAGCAGAACATTTCGACTGCATCCACGAAATAGCACAATACGGAGCCATCCCCATAGCAACGGGCGAGCGCCTGCATTCTCGATGGGATTTTAAGAAGCTCTTAGAGCATGGTGGCGTTGATATTATCCAACCCGATATTTGCCATTGTGGCGGTCTAACTGAACTCAAGAAGATCGCATCCATGGCGGAAGCATACGATGTGGCTTTAGCACCCCATTGCCCACTCGGAGCCATTGCCCTCGCTTCTTCGGTTCATATCGATACCTGTTGTCAGAATGCCATCATCCAAGAGCAAAGCATTGGGATGCATTACAACAAAGGAAACGATGTTCTCGACTATGTTCACAACAAAGACGTGTTTGAGTTTAAAGATGGGTATTGCCTCAATATCGAAGGGCCAGGTTTAGGAATCGACATCAACGAAGAGTTTATGCGAGAGCAGCACAATAAGGAGCTAAACCAGCCCAAATGGCGAAACCCACATTGGACCAACGAAGACGGATCTTTCGCAGAATGGTAATTCTAGCTATAGAGCTAATCGTATTTACAAATTGTATAGCTATTACTCTATTAAAAAGGCTAGTAACACACTCGACAATCTTACTAACAAGGTCACTTGAACATTTCTAGCACAATAATACCCAAGTGACCGTAAGATACTGAGTATATAGAGCCTAATCTAATCGGCAACACATGGGGCAATTTTAAAATGATGAGTTCACAAGATATCTACGGCGTAAACCCAATCGTCGCAATGCCATTTGATGGAAGTGGTCGCGTTGATATAACAAGCTTTAAAAATCTGGTGAAACACTTAATGAGTACAGGTTGCCAAGGGTTAACCTTATTTGGTATTGCCAGTGAATTTTACAAACTCAGCCAGAAAGAAAAAGCATCTCTATCAAGTTGGTTTTGTGAAACCACAACAAAATCAAACGTGTTTAGTTGTATATCCGTTACTGAGCACGCAACTGAGTTAGCGGTACAACAAGCCATTGAATACCAAGAGCAAGGGGCGGATTCCATTATGTTACTTCCCCCCCACTTTCTAAACCCGGCTGCTGAACACATTATTCACCATATTCAAAGCGTGCTGAGTGCCGTCGATATTCCCGTACTCATTCAATATGCTCCTACCGAGACTGGTGTAGCCATTACTCCACAACAAATGAAAAAGATAACTCAAGGGCACTCCCACGCTGTGTTCAAAATAGAATGCAATCCTCCTATAGAGTACTCTCAGGCTTTACTCTCATTGCAACCAAGCGCTGTCATCATGAACGGTTATGCAGGTCTGTATATGTTGGATATGCTAGACATCGGGGGTAAAGGCGTCATGCCAGGCTGCTCATTTGCAGAAATCTATGTTGAAATCTATCGGCTACAACAGTCTGGCGACCAAGCGAACGCATTAGCACTGCACAAACAATTGTTTCAGTACATCAGTAAATGGATGACCCACTGTGAGTACATTATTGCGGTTGAAAAGGAGATTCTAACTAAGCGTGGAATCATCGCGACGCCATACTGCCGAAAGCCAGACTATAAGTTATCCGATGAAGACAGAAAGGACATTGATGCTTTCCTTTCGTCGTTCTCTCACTATTTAGAACATGCTGAATTCAAAGCTTAGTCACGAAAGTTTAGCAGCGGAAAATCAACAGGCCCTTAGCACATCTCAAAAATAAAAAAACGCCTTTGACAGTCAAGCTCTGCCAAAGGCGCCTCTCCTCCACCCCGAGGATAAAATCTAAATCATCAATTGGAAATAAGCTTTCTTAATGAGCTTAATTAAAATTTAGAACATCCTTACTTAAGCGCAAGCTTAATTTAAAATTTTTCATGTATTTATGTAAAAACCACCCAAAAGGACTAGTTTTCAACTCAAAAAAATCAAAGTATGAGAAAATCAGCACCTCGTTGTTTCAAGATCGAGATCGCAAAGCGAAAACATGTCTCCAGCGTTTATACCATATGAGCTCAAACTTATAAGATCCATGTGATACTGTATTTCCTCTAAACAGCTCAAAACCCCTATACCAAAATAACCTCAAGGTACTTGGGCGCAGTATATTTTGGTTTACATCGCGTTTCGCCTTAAGGTAGAAAACGTACTGCCTATTTTCTTGCTCTGTTAAACTACAAGGATTCGTTATGAACTTCTCAGCAAAAATGGTTGTTGTCATTGCTATTGGTGCGGCACTGTACGGCATTGGTGGATTACCAATGTTTGGTGTCCCTGTTTTTGCCAATACAACACTTAAACCAGCCATGGCCGTATTGGCTCTGTTTTCCGTTATGTTTGGGCCTGTCGTCGGCTTTTTGGTTGGATTCATTGGCCATTGGGTAACAGATTTATTTGCTGGCTGGGGCGTGTGGATTACTTGGGTTCTAGGTTCTGGAGTCGTTGGTTTAGTCATGGGTTTATTCCCTACCTTGACTCGAAACAGGCTAAAACAAGGGGAGCTCCCTTTTAAAGACTACGTCTTGTTTGTCCTTTTAGCGCTTATTGGCAACATTGTCGGCTACGGTTGCTCTGCATTTTTGGATACCATTCTGTACGCAGAACCGTTTACTAAGGTCTTTACCCAGCTCACCATTATTGCATCAGCCAATACCGTTTTGATTGCCGTAGTTGGGTATTTTATTCTCAAGTCCGTTGCAAAAAGAAAAAAGCAGAGCCGAAATTTATCGGAGGCTTAAGTGCTAGGGTCTATTAGGTTCTCTAACTTCTCTTTTCGATACGAGTCACTGGAAAAACCGACTCTAAACAACATCAATCTACGAATAGAGAAAGGCGAGAAGATTGTAATTATAGGGCCTAGTGGAAGCGGAAAATCGACGCTGGGTCATTGCCTTAATGGGCTTATTCCTTCTGCGATCAACGGACAGGTCACCGGCACCTTAACCATTAATGGCATACCTTCGAATACCATGAAACTCCACGAGTTTACTGGACAAATTGGCACCGTACTGCAAGATACCGACAGTCAATTCGTTGGATTAAGTGTGGCTGAAGACATCGCCTTTGCTCTTGAGAACCAGCTCGTTCCGCACCACGAAATGCTCGAAACAGTGCGAGACACCGCGCAACTCATAGACCTTGAATCTTTACTGCATCATTCTCCACACGATCTTTCCGGTGGACAGAAGCAACGAGTTTCGCTCGCAGGTGTGATGGTGGACGAGGTAGATTTGCTGCTATTTGATGAGCCACTAGCGAGCCTAGACCCAAAAACTGGCAAGCGGACCATCGAAATCATTGATCAAATTCATCGTGATACTGGCAAAACCATCGTCATCATTGAACATAGGTTGGAAGATGTCCTGCATCGAAGCATAGACAGAGTCATCCTAATGGAAGGCGGTGAAATCATCGCAGATATGACGCCAGATGCCTTACTACATTCAAATCTTTTGATGGAGCATGGCATCCGCGAGCCCCTTTACCTTTCAGCCTTAAAACAAGCGAAATGTAATTTAGATTCTGCTGCACCAATCGCTAACTTAAGCGCGATTCCAATAGATAGCTATCAACCGGCACTTACAAAATGGATGACACTTGATAGCCCAATTACAACGCCAATTCACTCAAAAACATTGTTAAAAGTCGATAAGCTCACTTTTTCTTATGATGGCGGAAAAAATGCACTTGAAGGTGTGTCTTTTGACGTTAAAAAAGGTGAGTTCGTTTCAGTACTTGGCAAAAACGGTTCCGGTAAATCTACCCTTACCAAGCTAGTGATGGGTGTGTTAACGCCGGATTCTGGCTCAATTTCAATGCACGATGCCAACATGGCGGATCTTTCTATATTTGAACGTAGCCAAAAAGTCGGAGTCGTAATGCAAAATCCAAATCATATGATCTCTCACCATATGATCTTCGATGAGGTGGCATTTGGACTTAGAAACCAAGGCTTGCCCGAACCTCATATTGAAGAAAAGGTTTTGCACGTTTTAGAACTATGCGGGCTAAAACAATATCGCCATTGGCCAATCGAGGCGCTAAGTTACGGGCAGCGCAAACGTGTGACCATCGCATCCATATTAATATCAGAACCTGAACTTCTTATCCTAGATGAGCCAACAGCTGGGCAAGACTATCGCAACTACACTTCGATGTTGAATTTCATTAAGGCACTCAACCAGCAGCTAGGCATTACTGTTTTGATTGTGTCACACGATATGCACTTGGTTCTTGAATACACCACCCGTTCCGTCGTCATTTCGGACGCTAAACTCATCGCTGACGCACCTGTAACTGAAGTGCTAAGCCAACCAGACTTGCTAGACAGTGCCAATCTTGCTCCAACAAGTTTGTATGAACTGGCCGCTAAAGCAGGCATAGATGATACGAACGAATTTATGCGCCACTTTATCTCGCAAAACACCTCTATGGAGGTGGCATGAGCAACGCAGCAAAAATGAATTTTGGCATCAACTACATCAATACAGGATCGCCTCTTCATCAATTGAATGGCATCACCAAACTCGTGATGTTTGCTGCATGGGTTACGGTTGTCCTGACCACATTTGATTTACGCGTTTTGCTCCCAATGATTGCATCAGGGATACTGCTGTTAAAAGTAAGCCGAGTTCCTTTTCGAGTTTATCGCCCGTTATTCATCGCCACGGCAAGTGTGCTCTCGCTCAATGCTGTCTTTATGTATCTTTTAGCACCAAGGCAAGGTGCAGAACTCATTGGCAGCGAACACCTATTATTGCCATTGTGGGGTAACTATTCCCTATCACAAGAGACGCTGTACTATCTTATAACAGTGACATTAAAGTACTTCAGCATGTTCCCAATAGCTTTGGTCTTTGTGTTTACCACTCACCCAACCGAATTTGCAGCCAGCTTAAATCGCATTGGTGTTCCTTACAAAATTGCTTATGCGGTAAGTCTAACACTGCGTTACTTACCTGAAGTAAAGAAAGACTTTATTAATATCATGCATGCTCAACAAGCTAGGGGGCTGGATCTCTCTAAGAATGCTCCATTAATTCAGAGAATTCGCAATGTAGCCCACATTCTTGGTCCGCTTATTTTTTCTAGCCTAGACCGTGCCGACACCATATCAAACGCCATGACGCTCCGAGGTTTTGGCAGGAATAAATCCCGAACTTGGTACAGTGCAAAACCCTTAACGACGATAGATAAAAGGGTAATGTCTGCCGTAGTGATCATCGTCTGTTTAGCGTTTGTGAAACGATACCTAGACCCCACCCTATTCTGGTATCCATTTTAGCGAGAATGAAAAGGCATCTAACTTATCAGTTATACCCAAGTTACCTCAAGATGCT
>NZ_BFAQ01000012.1:235663-246792 GCF_002933855.1 Vibrio penaeicida | reverse complement strand
ATTGAAACAGAATATGAGGATCTGAATCCTGCATCTTGAAGTCACTTGGGTATATACGAAGAATGTGTGGTGCATCGAAAATACAGGAACACCAGTAATTAAAACATTGTTTTGATTAGATTATTGGGCACAATAGCACTTGCTACATATGATTTCGCTTGGTTAAAACAGGAAGCCCGCAGCATGCGGGCTTTTTTTGTGGGTGTACGAATTAAATCACTTACGGATCTTCTTACTTCCTCTGAATTTATTGATGTAAATTTCAAACTCTGCGTCGGACAAGCGTTTGTTTTTCTCTCTTAAACAACTCACGAGAAGATCCCCGCCATTGTGTGTGATTAAGTCATTCAAAGTTAGGTTATCTATCGGCTCTGGTAAATGTCTTCGCTTTCTCATTAGGCAGTATTTCGTTTTCAAATTAGCGCGGATGCACCTAGTATTTTTGCAGAGAAACTCGTCCTAGATTTCAACTTTCTTAAACAACTATCCGTCACTGTTTAGCACTAAACTCAATCGGCGGAATATAATGCAGCTCGCGGGTATCGCGATGATACCTATGCTCAGAAAGTGATTTAAGCGATACCGAACTTGATATCCCGGTGTCTGTAGACGTGTACTTCTCCACTTGATGATCATGGGAGTAAAACAGCTCGCCATCACTTTGAGTTGCAGGAGCTGAAAAATCGCACCCCCACTCTTTATAGTTCGATCCCTCAGAAGTCATCTCACACACACCAAACCAATCAAGTCCTAATGCATCTTCGAATGTATTCGTATTTAAGTAATACTTAAGATTGCCAATTGTCGATGACACCGAGTAATCACCATTTCCTAAATCTAGGATCACTATATCTACGTGACCTTTCTTATTATTTAACGTAAATGACGCAATGGTTTCTTTGCTTTCGATAATATTGGAGGGTGCAGATATTAAGGTAATCGCAGAAGAGGACTTTATTTTCACAAAGTCCTTCTCAAAAAAACTGTCTAGTTCTGCACTATAAATACCATTATTAATTGTAGAACCGGCTTTAAGAACCGCTTTAAGATCAGCCACTGAATCATGATTTAGTGAACTAAGCGCCTGCCCAAGAATAGTATCCGTCGCGTAGGTTGCTTTTCTCGCAACGTTCTCTAAAATCAAGCTGTCTTCTGTCACGCTCACGGCATCAAGAAGGTCTGTTACCTTATTGCCAAATAGTTGAGAAGTGTAAGCAGCGCTGCCGTCATTTATTGCCTCACCCGAACTTTTAGGTATGGATGACACTGCATCGACTACCGAGCCTTTACATGCTGTCAGAGCCACCAAACACATGACTCCAGCTAGCGAAATCACCGACTTCTTCATGTTAAAATGCGTAACCAGCAGTGAGGTACCAGTTAGAATAAGTACCGTTTAAATAACCGATAGATGAAGAGTTGTTTTGCGTTATATCACTGCGAATAAATTCAGCACCAAGACTCAGTTGCCCCAAGTGATACATTGCACCTACACCGGAATTTAAACCTAAGCCATATACTTTGTGCCCTAAATCGGCAGAACGGTAGTTATTGATGTCCGTTTCAAGGTAGCTAAGGCCAAGCTTACCGTATATAGACACATTGTTTGTAAAACCAATACCAACCGCAAAACCAAACGATGTATCGGCAATTTTTAACGCATCTTGCCCTTTTGATACATCTTGGCGGGTATGAGATAGATACCCTCCCCCAAGAATGGTGTTAAAGACAGGTGCTTGTTTTAAATTGAACAACTCGATCCCAACCGCTGAACCACTTAATGAGTCCTTAGTATCAGTATCTTTAAAATTTGAAGTGCCACCTTTCACTATGAATGCACTATTTTCAAATCCTGCTGATAATGCGGTGCACGGTAATATCATCGCAAACCATGCGATGGCTGTTCTTCTAAGGTTTTTCATTGCCCACCCCGTGTTAAATTTCTCCCACGAGATGCTATCACTTTATACACTGACCAAATGTAAGGGCATGTAAGTCTATACCCAAGCTTAGCGCATAGGCAATCACACCCAGTCAGGGGCGTTTTGAAAACAAACTGGTCGTATCCATCGCTCAATGGCGGTTGACCCTACAGACGTAAATTGACCGTTCGTAGTTGCAGGATAGGGACCGCCATGAACCATCGACTGGCATACTTCAACGCCAGTAGGGAATCCATTAAAAATGATTCGCCCAGAAATTTGTTCCGCCTGTGATATGAGCGGTTGATGTACGTCGGGATCATCTTCAGTATCAAGCCAAAATGTAACGGTTAACTGCCCTTCCAAAGTTTGCAGAATCGCCAATATTTCCGTTTCATCTTTGGCTACAACAATTAGTGTCGATGCCCCAAATACTTCCGGCTGCCACTCATTCGGTGCCACTAAGAATTGTTTTCCTGATATACGATACAACGCAGGTTCACATTGATTCTCGCTGTCATCGATCTGCGTATTAACGTCGGGTTTTGTATTCATGCTCGATTTCAATACCGTCGCACCCAATGATTCCAAGCGTTTCACTCCCGCGTAGTAAGCTTCACAAATGCCTTTATTAAGCATGGTTTGTGCAGGTTGAGTGTGCATGTTCACTGTTAGTTTCTGAATAAATAGCTCGGTCTCACTCCCTTCACACACTAAAACCAATCCGGGGTTAGTGCAAAATTGCCCAGCACCAAGGCAAACCGAATCGGATAACCCTTTTGCTAACGATTCCGAATGGTTCACCAGTGATTTGGCTGAAAGAAAAACAGGGTTAACACTGCTCATTTCCGCAAAAACCGGAATAGGTACGTTTCGGCTTTGTGCCAACTTGTTCAATGCCAACCCACCTTGTTTCGAGCCCGTAAAGCCAGCGCCTTTAACGGCTGGATGAATCACCAATTGACTGCCAACGGTATTCCCACTGCCATAAATCATACTGAAAATGCCATCGGGCATGTCGGTTTTCTCTGCCGCATCTATAATTGCTGAAGCCGTAAAGTAAGACAGATATGGGTGCGATGAATGCGCTTTAACAATCACGGGGCAACCTGCGGCGAATGCCGAAGCGGTATCACCACCTGCGACAGAAAAAGCCAGAGGGAAGTTGCTGGCTCCAAATACAGCGACGGGTCCGATAGCGCGCTTCATCAAACGTAAATCTGGTCTCGGTAATGGAGTTCTGTCTGGAAGCGCTTCGTCGTGCAATTCCTCAAATGCACTCCCACTGACGAGAAGATCAGCGAACAGATTGAGTTGTCCAATAGTACGCTGTAATTCCCCTTTTAGGCGAGCTTCTGGTAACCCTGTTTCGAGTGTTCCAAATTGAACGATATCGGGCTCCCGACATAGCAACCCTTCGCCAATGGCTCGCAAAAAATCACTACGCTCGGTGCGTGCCGTTCTTGAAAACTCTAAACTTGCGTTACCAGCCTCAGTACACGCTCTTTCCGTTTGCGAGAGGCTAGCAGAATGAAACGCTTGCGGTAGAGGTTGGTTGCTTTTGGGGTTCGTGGCATAGATGGGGTGTCCCACTCCGCTTTCCCATGCACCACCAACCACGATTTGCCCTAGATTAGCCATAATAATTTATCCTTTTACCCTTTTGTCCATAGCCGGTTTAACTAGACTGCCGAGCATTCAAGTATCGATACAATGCACGTACACCAAATGTCCACGG
Organism: Vibrio penaeicida; assembly: GCF_002933855.1. GTDB lineage: Bacteria > Pseudomonadota > Gammaproteobacteria > Enterobacterales > Vibrionaceae > Vibrio > Vibrio penaeicida_A. Next base: position 243,132 of record NZ_BFAQ01000012.1, on the reverse strand, counting down.
CGGCAGCTTCTCACAGTGATCAACGGTGTTTTGAAGTCGCCCTAAATGTTGAGAATGAATGCTCACTACGTCACCCACCTTGTGGGTAAAACCACTCCCTTGTTCATCACGGTCTTGAATGGGGGCAAACATCGTACCCAGAAAAAGGGCAACGCCATCGGGGTATTGATGATGAGTTCCGATCAATTGGCTCACCAGCTGTTTGGGTGAACGGCTGATCTTACCCATGTCGGAGGATTCACCCAGAGAAAACCCATCTTTACCTTCAATGGTGAGGTGCACAACTTCACGCTCAATGTCCGCCAGCGTAAAATTCTTATCAAATACACGAATAAGAGGTCCTATTGAGCACGATGCGTTGTTGTCTTTGGCTTTACCGAGTAAAAGCGCGCTGCGCCCTTCGTAATCCCTCAGATTGACGTCGTTACCCAATGTTGCGCCCACAATGCTTCCCTTCGAGTTAACCGCAAGTACCACTTCAGGCTCAGGGTTATTCCAAGAGGATGTCGACAAAACACCAATTGGCGCGCCAAAACCCACACTCGACATGGGTTGTGCCTTGGTAAAGATTTCCGCATCCAGACCAATGCCCACTTCCAAATACTGGCTCCATAATCCTTTTTCTTGCAGCAACGTTTTCAGTTGCATGGCTTGTTCGCTGCCTGGGTTTACTTTCCCTAAATCCGTGCCTATCGCGTCAATAAGCTCTTGTCGTAATACCGATGCTTTTTGCGGGTTGCCATCGGCATTTTCTTCGATCACCCTTTCTAACATGCTGACAGCAAAGGTAACGCCAGCAGCTTTGATGGCTTGCAAATCAAACGGCGCGAGCAAATGGTATTGATTGCTTTTTGATTCAACTACGTTTTGCCATGAAACAATCGGTGCTTTGTCCCAAGTATTCAAAGCAGATAAAAGGTTTTCACTGTCGAGAAGTTCACTCACGGTGGAAAAGGAATCGGTGAGATCGTATACCTGCCCTTCCCTCACCAACACAATCAAAGGGCCAGCAGCATCGGCTGACCAAATTCTTCCGACCCATAATGCCTTTTCATCGTTTGGGATGATTGTCATATCGTCTTTCCTTTATAAATTGAGTTGGTTCAGTAGGTCTTCGGAGCAAGCAAACTTGTATTCATGTGAACCGCCAACACGAGGCTTAAAACTCAGTACCGCCCCTTCTATTGGGTTTTGCTTCAACTGTTCATGCGTCAAAGAGAACTGCGCGGAGGTGATGTACAAAGTATCGCCATTTTTCCCGCCGAAGGTGCAACTGGTTGGGTTGGTTACTGGTAAAGGCACTACCGAATCGAGCGAACCATCAGGTGCAATCCGCACAATTTCGGAGCCACCAAATCGGCAATTCCATAAATAACCCTCGCTGTCGATACAAGATCCATCCGGCGCACCATTTGGGTAATTTTGAAAGAAAATACGCGGGTTGCTCACCGCACCGGCCTCCAATTCATAATCGTACGCCCAAATCACATTGTTCATTGAATCACCAAAGTAGAAGGTTTCTCTATCAGGCGACCAAGCCATGGTATTGGTTAACCCTAAGTTGTATTCGGTCCAGCGTTTAGAGAAACCATCACCAACCACGCTAAACAGCGCGCCGGACTCCCTATCCATCTCTTTTCCACTGCCATCTGGATGAAGATTCGTTTGCATGGACGACACCCAAAAACGCCCCAACGGGTCGCATTTTCCTTCGTTGAGACGATTCCCTTGCATTTGATCGGGCTGAGAAACGGGGAGAACTTTTCCGTTGCGCCTATCGACCAAGCTGACACCTTGCGCAAACGCCACAATAAGGTGCGAATCGGATTGTTCAACTAGCGCGCACGCTGTTGGGAAGTCCTCTGTCTGTATGCGGGTGCAATTGCCATTTAGGTCAATGGTGACCAACGCTTTGTCGATGATATCAACGAAGATCAAACTGCTTTCATTTGGATTCCAAAGCGGGCTTTCCCCTACAGAAAACCGCGCACCCGAAACGACCTCTATATCACCAAATCTCTTGTCTAGGACGTTGTTTTTGTCAGGGTCGTGGTGTGAGTGTGAAGTGTCCATTTCATTCTCCTTTTGCTCAAACCTAACGTTGTTTAGCCGTTCGGATCTGCCCACTGAGTATTGGGGGTATAAGCAAACCAGTCGGGACGCGACGGATCTCTATCGTAGAGGTAACCACCCAGCTTTTTATACAGCTCTGCGTAGTGTTTCAGTTTGTCTTCATCGAGCTCAACGCCTAACCCGGGAGTTGTCGGAACTTGTATTTTCCCATCTCGATAGGTCATTTTCCCCCCTTTGATCACGTCATCTGTAAGGTGGTGATAATGCGCGTCCGCCGCATAGGTCAGCGTGGGTAAAACCGCCCCTAAGTGCAGCATGGTTGCTAATTGAATGCCCAACTCACCAGAGGAATGCACCGACACACTGGTTTGAAACGTTTCGCATACATTGGCTGCTTTAATGCAATTACGGATCCCTCCCCAAAAGGTGGTATCCAACAGAATCACATCCACTGCCGGGTCACGCACATTGGTCGCGAGTTGCTCAAAATTGATCACGACTGTGTTGGTCGCATTCGGGATTTTCACGCGGTCTCTGACCGTTCTCATACCATTCAGACCCCACGTTGGGTCTTCGTAATAATCGTTATTGAGGTCTTCAATATTGCGACCAAACCAAATGGCTTCTTCAACCGAAAATGCGGCATTAGGGTCGTATCGGACTTGGTCATCTGGTAAGGAATGCGCCAACGCTCGAAACAAGGCTAATTCATATTTCGGTGGGAATACGCCACTTTTAAGTTTATGAACCCGAAATCCGTGCTGCTCTTTAAGGTCGCGCGCGTGCTCTACAAGCTGCTCTTGAGTACGCACTTCCCCATAGCCATCATCATTATTGAATCGGAAGAATAAGTAGCTCGCAAATTCCACTTCGTCTCTGACTTTTCCGCCAAGTAAATCGCACACAGGCACGCCTAAAAACTTGCCACAAATGTCCAAACAGGCAAATTCAATCGCTGCATGGTATTGCGTTCGGTTGTTGTATAAGCTGGCGGTTGGGTTGCATATCTTCATACGCAACGCTTCGAGCTCAAAAGGGTTATGCCCGATTAGGTACTGCTTTAAGGCAACAATCATGGCTTCCGCAGACTCGCCACCACCGCCCATTTCCCCTAACCCAACAATGCCAACATCGGTTTCGACTTGAACAACGGTGCGTACAAATCTCCCCCAATGTGCGCCATTTGAGTGGCGCAAAGGCGCTTCCAGCGGAACGGTAATTGTCGTCGCTTTAATATCAGTGATTTTTGGATATTTCATGCTTGCCCCTCTTAGCTTATAAGCCTAGTCATGTGCTCTACCGATGTATCCTCGATGGGAAGATCTGCGGTTTTCTCTCCCCGTGCCATGGCGACAATACGGTCAGAAACCTGAGACACATGGTGCAAGTTGTGGCTGATAAAAATGCAGGTTACCCCCTGATTTTTCAGCATTTCAATGTATTCCAGAACCTTATCAGTTTCTTTAACAGATAAGTGGTTAGTCGGTTCATCTAAGATGAGGATTCGAGACCGAAAATAGATGGCTCTGGCTATCGCAACACCTTGACGTTGCCCACCAGACAGCTCTTTTATCGGGCGATGTGGGTATTCCAAATCCAAGCCGACATCTTTAATCGCTTTTATGGCTTCATCCGCCATTTTGGATTCGTTCAGCCACCCAAACCCTCTTGGTCCTTTTCTGCGCATTTCTCGCCCAATAAACATATTCCGCACGATGGACATTTCCGGCACCATTGCGGTGTATTGGTAAATGGTTTCAATACCCAAACCCATTGCGTGTCTTGGGTTTCGAATTGTGACCGGTTCTTCATCAATAAAAATATCACCACTGCTTTGGGTATGAACACCAGACAAAATTTTAATCAGCGTCGATTTGCCTGCTCCGTTATCGCCGATTAATCCGATAACCTCACCACGTCCAATCGATAAGTTGACGTTTTGCAAAGCTTCAACACCAGAGTAAGACTTTGATATATTGCGGCATTCCAGTAAGGGAGATTCCATTTTCAGCCTCCTATACTTTCATTTTGTCCGCCATTCGGCGGGTATATGTGTTTAACGCTACGGAGAAAACTATCATCGCGCCAACAGCAAATTTGAACCAGTTGGCATCAATGCGATTAATGATGATGATATTCTCAATGAACGCGATAAGAAGCGCCCCAATGATCGCCCCCATGACGGTGCCTACGCCTCCAGTTAAGGCTGCACCACCGATAACGGCAGCGGCAATCGCGTGAAGTTCGAACCCTGTACCCATGGTGGGAATAATGGCTTTAATCCGAAAACATTGGATGATGCCTGCAAAACCTGCGAGCACCGAACACAAAACAAAGGCAGTGGTTTTCACCAATGCGGTATTGATACCCATGTCGTGTGCAGCTTGTGTGTTTCCTCCTGTCGCGTAGATCCAACTGCCGAAGTCAGTTCTTCTTAGCCACATAGACAACACTATCGCAAACGCGACCAAATAAAAGATAGACGCACGCAGTAAATCCACACGTCCTACCAACCATGATGTATCCATATCGCGTGGGAATGGCGGTGGGAAACCGCCCGACATCACTATCGTCAAACTGCGGATCATAAACAGCATGCCCAGTGTGGTAATGAAAGAAGGCAACCCAATTTTTAACGTAATAAATGAGTTACATAGCCCAACAGCCGCCGCTCCTATAAGAGCGACAACGATAGCAAGCCCCACCGGTATACCAGCCGCAAGTAACAACACCATGATCATGGGTGAAAACGCAAAAACTGAGCCCACCGACAAATCGAATTCACCCGATACCATCAAAATGGTGACACCAATCGCTATCAAAGTAATTTCAGGAATGGGCTGCAAAATGATCATGAAATTGTTGAGCGTCAGAAAGTAAGGGTTGGACGCTGAGAAAAGCGCCAACATAACCATCAACATAATGAACGCGCTCACTTCAGGTCTGGATAGTAGATCTTTAATTTGGCGGTAAATCATATTCCCATCCTTGTGAACGGGGGCACTACTGCCCCCTAATTCCTGTTCCATTTAGCGCACTCCCTGATCGATATACCCTTCAAGTTCTGGAACATCACTTAACGTAATCAGGGCTTTACCCGTATTGACATCCCAAGCACTCAAACCGAATTTATTGATCAAATGAAGTTGGAGAATTGGCAAATAGCCCTGCAAATAAGGTTGTTGGTCGACGGTTAAATGCACATACCCTTTTTTCATTTCATCTATCAAAATTGGCACTAAATCAAAGCCACCCATTAGTATTTCATTTGGCTTCTTACCTAAATCGCGCAAGCATTCGCCAGCCCCAGCAAACCAAAAACCGGCTCCGATTACCGCATTGGTTTCAGGGTGACCTTGGATGTACTGACAAATTCGTGAACCCGTAATGGATAAGTCGTTACCCGAATCAATCACATCATAAGTAACTTTCCAGTCAGGGTTTGCAGCATTCAATTCGTTTAGGTATTTCTTGGCACCACCGATTCTGTCTTCTGCCCAGCTTTCCCCTGGTCTGGCTAGACCTAGCACCACATGAGCAGGTTTACTTCTATCGAATTTTTCCGCTAACCCTTTTGCTACTTCGTAGCCAGCTTGAAACAAATCTTGCCCAACAAACGCTAACCGAGCATTGCCAAGCTCGCCCTGTGTATCATCGACATTCGACACAATAACGGGGATGCCTTTATCGACGGCACGTTGCAGCGCTTCATCGTACAAGTTGTCATCTACAATCACCGTCACAATTCCATCCACACCTTGGTTGGTCACGGTTTCTATATTTTGTAGATGCATCTGAAGATTGCCGTTTTCTTGCGTAAACAGCAGTTGGCAATCGGCTTTTAGCAAGGCACAAGCGTCATCCATTCCACGTTTGATCGTCTGCCAAAATGTGTTATCGATACCCGTTTGTGTAAGGTAAGTAAAACGCAGCTGCTTTTCCTTTTCCGCTGCGATACTGGGTGAAGAAAACCCAAGTACTGTGCTACTGAGAATTGCACCCAGCAGTAATATTTTTTTGCTGTTAAACATTTTGTATTTAAACATGGTTCTATTCCTTGTCCTTTTGAACAGAATTGCGTTTTAAAGACACGCCTGTGCCGTGGCAGCTCTCGGTGAGAGCACCATGGTTCACTCGTATTAAAAAACGCGGTTAAATTCTTTTTAAACTCTGCAGAACTTCAAAACATGCAGACAGTGGATGATAGTCCGTTTTACTTGGTGGGCTTTTTAAGTTGTTGTATTTTTGATTACTGTGGTCGAGCAACCGATACCAGCCACCGTAGGTGTGATCGATAAAATGTCGATCGGCAACGCCCCATAAAGTCTCATACCATTGCCAATATTTTTTATCGCCCGTTTCTACCGCAAGCGCTGCAGAAGCGGCAATGGTTTCTGCCACAACCCAATAGTATCGGTCGGTATCTACTATTTCTTTGTCGGGAGAAAAGGTGTAATTCATACCTTCTGATTCATCGTCCCAACTTACTTGCACCGCAACATCGAATAAATGAGCCGCTGTTGGAACCATCCAGTCTTCTTTGTGGTAACGAGACAATATCAGAAGCAATTTAGACCATTCGGTAAAGTGCCCAGGCAAGTATCCCCATGGTCTGAACAAGTGTTTGGGATCGTCCAGATTGTATTCCCAATCGTGGTTCCAATCTTGATCGTAATGCTCCCAAATCAGCCCATCGGACTGGCTGGCTAAATCCACGCAAATTCGTTTTGCTAGAGTAACGGCTCGATCGAGAAATCGTTGTTCTTTTGTCGCTTCGTAAGCACAAATCATGGCTTCGCACATGTGCATGTTGGCGTTTTGGCCACGATAAGGTGAAATGTTGCTCCAACTGCCTTCTAAAATTTCATCCACATATAACTGGGCATTTTTATCCCAAAACCGCACTTCCAACACATCCCATATGTCATTCAATAATGTACGACCGCTTGGAGCATTGGCTTTGATGGAAGCGGCTGCTGCGAGTAAAACAAAGGCATGACCATAGCAATGCCGAGTTCCATCTTCGACATCCAAACCGTTCAATACCCACGCATACCCGCCATCTCGCTGTTTGTGATGCTCCAGTAAAAATCGAACGCCATGTTCTGCTGCTTTTTGATATTGCACATCGCCATTATTGAGATAAGCAAGCGAGTAATTGAATGCAAATCGGCAAGTACCAACCAGATGCTTGGTATCGAGATCGAAAATCGAACCATCATCCCGAAATTGATTGATGTACCCGCCGCGCTTATTGTCCATGCAATCAGGGTGGTAAAAATCCATGATGCTTTGAATGTGCGATTTCAAAAAGGATTCAGATTGGTAATGACTATCCATAGCATTCGCTTCCTTAAATTCAGTAATCCCGCTGTTTAGGCAATAACGTTATTCAG
>NZ_BFAQ01000012.1:56244-235621 GCF_002933855.1 Vibrio penaeicida | reverse complement strand
TAACGTTATTCAGGCAATATCTTTATTCAGGTAACACAATGGGCACTTGGCTCATGATACCGCCGTCCACTCGTATGTCGGCTCCGGTCATAAATGAGCATTTCCCTTGTGCAATAAACAGCGCCAGCTCCGCCAGCTCGCTAGGTTCGGCAACCCGACCCAATGGGTGAGCTTTGCCCCAAGACTCAAGAACTTGTTCTTTCGATTGCTCGCCTTTCCATAAGTCGGCAGCCCAATGCAACATCGGCGTATTAACCGATGCAGGGCATAAGGCATTAACGGTGATTTGATCGGCGGCACAATCCAATGCCATAGAGCGTGTCAGTTGCAGAATCGCCCCTTTAGACGCAGCATAAGCAGCCACCCCCGTTTGCGAAGCATAAGACTGAACAGAAGCAATATTGATTATCGCTCCTTTGCCTTGTTTACGGATTTCGGGAATCGCGTATTTACAGGTGTGGAACACACCATTAAGGTTAACGCTGAGAACTTCATTCCACACATCAATACTGGTTTCCACCACGTCGCCATAACGTTGTATCCCAGCGGAATTGATCACAACATCCAAGCGACCAAAAGCATGCACCACTTTTTCTACACCAGCTTTAACTTCATCTGCTTTGCTGACATCTAACGTGATACCCAATACGTTTTCACGGTTACCGTGATCCGATAACGTAGACGCGCAAGACTCCGAATCGTTACAGAAAAAAGCTACGTTGTAACCTGCCTCGACAAAGCGATCGACCATGGCGCGCCCTATTCCTTTGGAGCCACCAGTCACTAGCACAACTTTGTTGTTATCTATCATTACTCTCTCCTTTCCTTGGTGATGCAGTAATGGCTATTGAGAAAAGTATTCTGGGAACTGCTTTTGAATCACATCTAAATCCGGAAACACGTGCGCAATATGGTTCAGCATGGCATCCTTCGCTGCGGGTGCATTGCCAACCAAAACGGCATGAACAATTTGCCGATGTTCATCAATTAGCTCCGTCAGAATGGTGTTGCGACTCATTAGAATCAGTTTTCGAATACGATCCATGTGGAACTTCGAATCCAAAATGATGGGCCACACCAACGGTTTACCTGCGCATTCGCATATCAATTGATGCATGCGTTCATCCGAGTTGTAAAACATCTCAGAGTTGTTGTTTCTTGCCGCAATTTCTTGTTCGTTCAGGCACGTTTGCAAGTTGAGCTGATCCAACTCGGTTATCCTTGCTTTTGCTGCCAATTGCGCCAAATCGCCTTCCAATGTTCTTCTTACGTAATACGCTGTCTCAAACAATGCCACCCGAATTGGGGCAACCATAAGCTGGCGCCTAGACGCATTGTCTATCAGCCTTTCCGTTGTTAGCCTTGCCACCGCTTCACGTACCGGAGTCCGGCTCATTTCCAGCTTATCCGCCAGCATTTGCTCTGATAAAGGCTGGTGAGGTAGAAACTCCATTTCAAGAATCATGTCTCGTATCACCCGATACGCTTGCTCAGAGGCAGTCAAATAATCATAGCGGTGATTTCGCATCAGATTCTCTCTTCTGGATACAGTGTATACACTGCATACGATTGATCGCTTTTTAACCACCAAATATCAGATATCGAGTTAATTGTGTTAAAGATCACAAGATAAATAGCTTTGATATTCATCAGAATGCACCGATCAATATGAAACAATACGATCCTCGCTATTTCCCTAATAGCCCACCTTAAAAAGCTCATAAAATAAACAAATTTGTTTTCATGTGTTAATATGATAAACATATAAATATGGAGAGCATACATGAACAAAAACAGCTTACTGAATCGCGCAAGCTTACTTGAAGGATCAATAAAGCACCGCGGCATTCTAGGAACTGTCGTTGAACACCTTGGAATACGCATAGTCGGTGGTGAATGGAATGAGAATGAAGCCGTTCCTAAAGAAGCCGACCTAGTTGAAGAGCTTGGCGTAAGTCGATCTGTTATTCGCGAAGCATTTCGAATGCTCTCTGCAAAAGGGCTAATTTTTAGCCGAACATCAGACGGCACCCGCGTCCAACCACGATCCAAATGGCGCTTGCTCGACCCAGATTTAATGGAGTGGCGGATTAAATCGGGGGAAACAGACGATTTATTAAACGACTTACTTAAAACTCGCCTGGTTCTAGAGCCCGGCATCACGTATGCCGCAACTCAAATGTCTACCGAGGTTGACCGCCTGCGCGTAACAGATGCATGGAATGCAAAAGTGGTTGTGTTTGAAGACGATGACGCCCCAGAGCAAGAGAGAAGAGATAACTTCATCAAAACTGATTTGGAATTTCATCGTGCGTTGATCTCATGTGTTCAATCAGAGCTATTGAGCCACCTTTTTCTTGTGATAGAAGCCGCGCTTGGTCTTCTCATTGATTTACAAATGAAAGCCAAAGGGTACACAAAGAAAATGATTGGTATGGAAGAGAGCCACATGCTCCATCAAAACGTCTATCAAGCGTTTATCGCCGGCGATGCAGACCTAGCAGAAGAAGCAATGAAAGCCTTAATCAGACGTGCAATCAGTGATGCTCACGAAGGAATGAAACTGATTCAAGACTAAGCTGAGACTAAGGAAATAACATGAACAAGGAAGTAGTAGGAAAGGAGATCATTGCCAATGTTGCAAACCGTTTATTGGAGCATCCTTTTCAAGGATGGTTTTATGGCGATTCTGTCGGATTTGAAGGTTTGGTTGCGGCTTCAGATTACTTAGACGATACGCACTGGTTAGATTTCACTTGGGGTTTCTTTAGAGGTTGGGCAACCAGAAGGGAGCCATTTCAATTGGATGATAATACCGCTCCCGGACACATAATGTGTGCGATTATCGAAAGAAAGCAAGACGACACGCTAAAACAAGCGACGATCGATCTCGCCCGTCATCTAAGCAGTAGGCGCAGTATTGATGGTGTCCCTATCACCTTTGAAGACACACTTCGCTCTCTCAGACAACCATACGGAAATATCGGTTTATCTGAAGCGCAACAAAAGCAAATGACCAACCCCGGAGCGGGCATCTGGCTAGATTGCATGCATTTTGATCCGCCATTTTATGCGCACCTCTCCCAAATAGATCCCGACGGAAACTGGGGTGAAAGAGCCGTCAGTGAAATTCTAGGTTATCGACAATTTCTTTATAATTCGGAGTTGGGTCTTTATCGGCACTATTGGCTTGCAGATACAAACCAATCCTACATAGATGGCTGGGGACGTGGTCAAGGCTGGGCGCTTCTCGGTCTGTTGGATGTTGCTCGATACGCGTCGCACATTCAAGGGGCAGATGCAGTTAGAGAACAAGCGCGAGAACTTGCAACAAAAATGCTGGAATACCAACTTTCTGATGGTAACTGGTACGCCATGGTACATGAGAAACGATCAGGACCAGAATCCTCAACGGCCGCGTTTATGGCCTGCGCATTTTATAGAGGAATGAAAGCTGGCATCTTGGATCCACACACCTTTGAAAAACCCGCCGAACTTGCTTTTCAAGCAATGGTTAACAATCTCGATAACCAAGGCAATTTAATGGGTGTGTCTGCTGCCGTAATGTCGGCATTAATCGATGAGCATTATTGGCACGTCCCATTAAACAAAATCGTTCCATGGGGTCAAGGGCCTGTGCTCACCGCATTTTCAGCACGCAAATCGTATTTCTCTGCGGACTAATGCTGCTCGTGCATTTGATAAGGTTACTCGTACATTCGAATAGTCACGCCGCCATCGATCACGATGTTTTCACCAATCATAAATCGCGCTTCTTCCGACGCCAGTAACGCAGCTACTGCTGCAACTTCATCAGGGTGGCACAGCCGCCCTACTGGCTGTTTTGCTTCTACCTTTGCTCGTTCTTGTTGTGGGTTTTCAGATTTATTGAATTCATCTTGTGCTATTTGGGTATCAGTGTATCCGGGAGATATCGCGTTCACTGCAATGCCTTTATCTGCATATTCCAGTGCCAGTGAGCGTGTCATTCCTAGCAATGCATGTTTTGCTACAGGGTAAGGAAACGTAGCTGGAATGATTGAGAAAGCATGATTAGAAATAATATTTATGATGGCACCATTATTCTTCTTCAGCATATTAGGCAACACGGACTTACAGCAATACCACGCGCCTTCTAGATCGACTTTCATGCATAAATCCCACGCTTTCTGATCTGTCTCCAAAGGCGTTTTGAAAACAGCAATACCTGCGTTGTTTACCAAAACGTCCACACCACCAAAAAGTGTATTCACCTTCTCCACCATCGCTTCAACAGACGCTAAGTTCGCCACATCTGTTTCGATGCAAACAACGGTATTTTTTGTGCTTTCCTCTATGGATACGGCACTTTCTCTTCCCGTTACCCCATCTTTTTCGGCAATAACAACCGTAGCACCTTCCGTAGAAAAACGGTGAGCAATAGCCTTCCCGATGCCCCTGCCCGCACCAGTCACTATTGCCACTTTCCCTGCTAATCGCTGCACGTTAACCTCCAGTTTTTGACTTCGTTGACTTTGTCTGATAAACATATAATAATCTAAAGTACAAAAAATAACCAACCACTACAAGGAAAGAAACATGAACAAAGGAAGTTCGATCATTGCCTTGTCTGCTTTGCTGGCAATCACTAACGCCCATGCAAACTCAGGAGAAATTGTTGCTATCTACAAAAGTGGAACGCAGCAATACTTCATCGATCAAGGCAATGGATTTAAAGAAGCGGCTCAGTCACTGGGCTATTCAGCAAAGATCATTAACATTGAGCTAGATGCAAACCTCGCCATCAGTGCAGTAACCGATGCCATCGCTTCTGGCGCTAAGGGCATTGCTATTACTGCTCCGGATCAAGCACTTGGGCCAGCAATCGCACGCGCAGCAAAAGAAGCGGGGATTCCCGTGATAGCGACGGACGATCCCTTAACAGACGGCGCAGGGAACCCTATTCCATTTGCTGGATTTGATGGCAAAGCGATGGGAACGAAAGTGGGTGAACGCGCTGGAACGCTGTTGAAAGAGTCTGGATGGTTGAAAAATAATGACTACGGTGTACTTAGCGTCGAGGTACAAACCGTATCCGTATGTAATGACCGGACAAATGCATCAAGAGACCAAATCATCGCCGCAGGGGCAGACGCGAATAAGTTTTACCCCGTTGCCTATTCAGGTACAACCGACAGTAGCTTGACGGCAACTGGCCCTGTCATCACTTCACACCCGAACATCAATAAGTGGGTTGTCTATGCCTGCAACGACGAAGGTGTGCTTGGTGCAACGAACGCGTTAAAAAATGCGGGATTCCCAGCAAAAGATGTCATCGCCGTTGGTCTAGGTGCTTATGAAGCTTGCCGTCCATGGAAAGCCAACATTCCAAGTGGATTTAAAGCTGCCTTGTACATCAGCGGTGTCGATGTTGGTCAGGCGGCAGCTCGCGCGCTCATCAAATCCATTGAATCTGGTCAGCCATTACCGCTTAAAACCGTGGCAAATACGACCATAGTCGATGCGTCAAATTACCAAAGTTACATGCCTTGTAATTAGTGGATGATGACTTTAGGAGCAGCTATGGAATCTACGACTGTTTTGTCGGTAGAAGACGTCTGGAAATCTTTTCCAGGCGTCAAAGCACTGTCCCATGTCTCCATGAATGTTCACGCTGGGGAAGTAGTCGCGTTTATTGGCGAAAATGGCGCAGGTAAATCCACACTTCTTAAAATATTGTGTGGTGACTATCAGCTCGATCAAGGTCAAGTGACGTTAGATGGTACGAATATCAGCATCGCGACACCACTTGAAGCCAGAGACGCAGGTTTTCGCCTTGTCCGGCAAGAGCCTGAAATCGTGCCTTATATCTCCGCCGCCGAGAATGTGTTTATTGGCGAATATCCTCAAACCGACGACGGCAGAGTCGATCACAAAGCCATCAATCAAAAAGCACAACAGCTGTTGGAGAAATATGGATTCAGTGGAATGCTCGATGTCCACACGCTCGGTCATATGCTCTCGCCTGCTCAAATGCATATTGTTGAAATTCTCAGAGCGGTTAAGCATGGCGCAAAAGTCGTCGCTTTCGACGAACCTACCTCCTCTCTTACAACGGAAGAATGCGCCAAATTGTTCCGACTAATTCGTACGCTTCAAGACGAAGGGCTAGGCGTTATTTACGTTTCTCATCGCCTACACGAAATCATGGAAATAGCGGACCGCATAGTTGTGTTGAAAGATGGGTTGGTCACTGGGGACGTCAATGCCTCTGAAATCAATGAAGATCAAATTGTCAGCATGATGGTCGGGCGTGAGCTCATACACAGCTTCCAAAGAGAAAACGTAAGCCAGCAAGAGATAATTTTTGAAGTAAAACACCTTCATAGCCGTTGGCACGAAGACATCAGCTTTCAAATTCAGGCTGGAGAAATTGTCGGATTCGCGGGTTTAGTGGGCGCAGGACGAACAGAACTTGCCAAGGTTTTATTTGGGGAGTTTGCTAAAACGTCCGGAAAAGTATTCGTTTCGGGTCAAGAAAAATCGATTTCTTCTCCCGCCGATGCCATTCAATCCAGCATAGGGTTTGCCCCAGAAAATCGTAAAGCGGAAGGGTTAATTTTGGTGCGCTCTGTATTAGAAAACGCCTCTATGGCGGTGTATTCGTACTTGGCTCGATTTGGCATTTTACGCTACGCAAAAATGGAAAGTGCCATTTCTCCGTTTGTCCACCAGCTGGACATCAAAACGCCCAGTTTAGATCAAGAAGTTGGAAAGCTATCAGGCGGTAATCAGCAAAAAGTTGTTCTTGCTCGGTGGTTAGCCGCCAACCCGAAAGTACTGATTCTTGATGAGCCCACAAGGGCTGTAGATGTAGGTGCAAAAGCGGAAATATACCGTTTGATCGATCAACTGGCTCAGCAAGGAATGGCCATCATGATGATCTCTTCTGAAATGCCGGAACTGCTTGCCATGTCCGACCGAATCATTGTGATGCATGAAGGAAAAATATCGACGCCGATAGCCAGCAAAGATGCCACAGAAGAAACCATCGTTAATTTCGCTATCAGTGGTAAACCCATTCATTAGAATTTGTGTTCAAGGAAGATTAACATGCCCTCAAATGATGCTGCTTCAGTCTCCATTAAAGCACCACAAGCTAAACAATCTTTATTAAAAAGAATCACCGACTTAGTCGGCATTGAAAACCTTTCGCTGATCATCGCTTTAGTCATTATGGTGGGGCTGATCACCACCCAAACCGAGTATTTTTTCTCACCAAGGAACTTGCTTAACATTGGGCAAAACATGGCCGTTGTTGGCCTTATAGCCGTTGGGATGACTCTGGTTATCGTATCTCAAGGTTTGGATATTTCTGTCGGCTCTATTGCAGGTTGCGCTTCTGTGGTGTGCGCCATTGTCGTTACACAGATGGATACGGTTGCAGGTGGCGTTGCGGGCGGTATTGCGATTGGTTTGGTGCTCGGCTTGGTGAACGCTGCCATCATTTCTCATCTAAAAGTAAACCCTGTAGTGGCAACGCTCGCTACCTTTTCTGCTTTTCGCGGAATTGCGTTTTTGATTGCCCCAGGGGGTCGACCTGTTGGTGTGTTGGACCAAGGGCTTGCTTACCTTGGTTCAGGTCGAGTGATGGCTTTTGGCGATTTTCCCGGCATCCCTGTCGCCTTCATTATTTTGATCATAGTGGCGCTAATGGGCCACTTTGTTATGCGCTATACGGTTTTTGGTCGCTCAATTTACTCCATGGGTGGAAACCCTGCAGCCGCAAGACTTGCAGGAATAAACCTTACCCGGATGCGCTTCTATATTTATGCCATATCTGGTGCGCTTTCTGGCTTAGCTGGCGTCATCGTTACAGCCAGAACCAGTTCAGGTCAGCCAGCATCTGGTACGCAGGGCCTGGAGCTTGAAGCGATAACCGCCGTATTTCTAGGTGGTGCATTGCTGGCTGGCGGTAAAGGCACTGTCGTTGGCACCATGTTGGCGGTATTGCTGCTTGCAACCTTATCGAATGGAATGAATTTACTTGGTATTCCAACTTTTTATCAACTCGTGGCAAAAGGTTTGTTGCTCGTCCTTGCTGTCGCAATTGGGCAATGGCGTCTCGCCAGAGCTGAGAAGCAGCAATCAAAGTAACGCGACATATTCGAGCATATCGAAACGTCACACAGACACACATTGCAGAGACTGATACTACGTTCAAAGAGAGGAATTATGTCCGACCATATTTTATTTACCGTTGAAGATGGCGTTGCAATTCTCACGCTAAATCGCCCCGAAAAACTTAATGCCATCACCGCAGCGATGGGAACGCATATCGTGCAGCTAGCAAAGCAAGTGGATACCGACGACAGCATTAAAGTGCTGATCATTGCAGGGCAAGGTGAGCGCTCATTTTCTGCTGGTAGCGATGTCAATATGCTTGACGATCTTGGCTCCCCTTGGGAGGGACGAAACCGTGCAAATTACGACCGAGATTACATTGCCCCACTTTTGCGATTACGCAAACCCGCGATAGCAGCGATTGATGGTTACTGTTTAGGTGGAGGGCTAGAAGTAGCTATTTGTTGTGATATACGAATTGCCACCCCTCGATCGCGTTTTGGTGCGCCAGAAATTCAACGAGGGTGGCATGCAGGAAGCGGCAACACCTCTATTCTTCCTCGTCTCGTTGGTTTTGGAAACGCGGCAATGTGGATTCTTACTGGTGAACTTATGAGTGCAGAAGAATCTCATCGTGTCGGTTTTGTTCAGAAGCTGGTTTCTGAGGATAACTTAATGCCCGAAGCAAAGCGGCTGGCTCAGCGTATTGCTCAAAACCCTCCCATTGCAGTTCAGTCTGCTAAAAACGTGATTCGACAAAGCCAAGGAGCGTCTATTGAACAAGGTCTGTCTTGGGAAAACGATGGCTATACCTTGTGCATGATGACGGAAGACGCAGAGGAAGGTATTGCCGCATTTGGTGAAAAAAGAGAACCGGTATTTAAGGGGCGATAAGTGGACAACTCTCAGAAAAAACAAGGCCCATTGCAAGGCATAACGATCTTAGATTTAACCATCGCAATGGCAGGACCATTATGCACTCAAAGACTCGGAGAAATGGGGGCAGACGTCATTAAAATTGAAGCGCCCGGTGGCGGGGATTTCTCTCGACACGCTCCGATGGCTGACGTGACTAAATTTGGCGATGCGACATGCTATGTCACCTTAAATCAGAATAAACGCTCTTTGGTGTTAGACCTAAAATCACAAGAAGGCAAAGACACACTTTATCAACTCGTGAAGCAAGCAGATATATTGGTTCAAAACTTCCGACCACGTGTAGCGGCTAAGTTAGGAATCGACTTCAAAACCCTTTCCACAATCAATCCGGCACTCATTGTCGGTTCAATCAGTGGTTATGGTAGCGATGGACCAATGAAAGATCGCCCTGGGCAAGACTTGCTGCTGCAGGCATTTACTGGGCTCACAATGCATGGTGGACGTGAAGACGATCTGCCATTGCCTTCGCCTTTGTACATGGTTGATGTCACTGCCTCTCATATGCTGTCTGAAGGTGTACTTGCTGCCCTTATTTCGCGCGCGAAAACTCAAAAGGGACAAGAAGTGTCTGTGACCATGCTTGGCGCAATTATGGAAATGCAATGCCAAGAAATAACCACTTGGCTAGCCTCCGAATCACCCCCAAAACGTAGCAAAGCCCCACATGTGTCAATCTATCAAGAACCTCCGTACGGCATATACCAATGTCAGTCTGGGTACTTTGCCATTGCTCAAGCAGATCTTTCGGTACTCGCTAACGCACTTAAGGTTCCGAAGCTTGAAGAACTGAAATCAAACCGACCAGCGCAAAGCAGCTTAGAGGATATGTGTGATTGGCGCGATCAGGTTTATTTTGTTGTCGCTGATTCGCTAAAGGCGGAATCTGCCGAGCATTGGGACACGTTACTTACGCCACTTGGCGTCTGGTGTAACGTAGTGAACTCCTACAAAGAGTTTCTTTCTCACCCGCAGACAGTTCCCCATATCACAACAGTCGAGCACCCCATTGGAGGAAAATACCAAGCGGTTTCACCAGCAATACGATTTAGCGACGTATCTAGCGCTCATATCACGCCCGCTCCCCTTTACGGCGAACACTCTATTGAGGTACTCGCCGATTTTGGTTTCACAACCGAGGCGACACAAAAACTGGTGGAAAAAGGCATTGTTCACGCGAATAACGATCGTAAATAACTGGAATACCGACTAAATTTTCAGGACGTAACCTAAGAAATTTGTAGAGATGTAACGTTCAATTACGAAAACACATTTATTGAGAGATAACAGAAAGACAGATAAAAACACGCCGAAGGCTAGGCTATTGCCGCCCCAAATGGATGGGGCGTTACCTTACATGGAGATAGACCAATGAAACGACAAGTACATCGAATATTACTCATATTTTTACTTTGCTTTATAGGTACCACAGCGTACGCAGCAAAAGAGACGTACAAACTCAAGTTCCAATCCAGTGATAATTCAGGTAACCCCAATTTTATTCTTAAAAAAGAGTGGGCTGAGCGCGTCACCCAAATGACCAATAACCGAGTGAACATTGAAGTGCTATCGGTTGGCTCTGTTGTCAAACACACTGAAACCATAGATGCGATCAGCGCTGGAGTGCTCGATGGTCATATCACGGCTACTGGCTATTTTTCAGGGAAAGACCCTGCATTTGGGTTACTGGGAAACCCAGTTGGCGCATGGTCTGATCCAAGCGAAATGCTTCTTTTCATAGAGCATGGCGGCGGTAAAGAGCTTTATCAGGAATTACTCGCACCTTATGGGCTCCACTTTATTGGCGCATCAGCAACAGGGTTAGAAGCTTTCGTTTCCAAAAAACCATTGGATTCTGTTGATGATCTTAAAGGCTTGAAAATACGCGCTCCAGAAGGTTTAGTGCAAACCATTTTCTCTGCTGCTGGCGCAATCCCTGTCAATCTACCCGGTTCTGAGGTGTTTACATCACTTGATAAAGGTGTCATTGATGCCGCCGATTACACGGTGTTTTCCACCAACCACCAGCAAGGAATGCATGATATCGCACCCCACCCTGTTTACCCTGGGTTTCATTCTCTTCCCGTCTTAGAAGTTTCAATCAACAAAGAGATTTGGGACAGCATGCCTTCGGATATTCAAACCATACTTGATGTCTCTGTTCGAGATTTCGCACGCCAAATGGTATCGAGCTTAAAAATAGCCGACCAAAAAGCGGTAGCGGAAGTACTGGCGGGAGGAAAAATTACAATTCACGATTGGTCTGCTACAGAGCGCAACAAGTTTAGATCCATCGCGAAAAACGAATGGGAAAAGTACGCTAAAAAATCACCTAATGCTCAAAAAGTCTATAAGGCTATAACCCAGTTTCTCGCAGAAAACGGCATGCTTTAATACGCGTTCAAAACATTATGACTTGGCTACTTTGCAGGTATTCAAACCAATGCAGGTATTCAAACCAATGTAGGTATCTAAACCAACATAGACGGCTGCACTCTTCTTTGAGTGCAGCCCCTTGAACCAAGGAAGGTTATATGAATTCCGATGAGCATCAGGATTCTTTAAGCTACTTAGATCGGCTCGTTGTAAAAGTCGGCTATGCGATCAGTTTTCTTTTTTTAGTAAGTGCTTTGGTTATTTTCTATGAAGTAATCCAACGATATGTTTTCGATAGCCCGACATTTTGGGTACACGAAACCACGGTTATGATAGGCGCTTTCCTGTTTGTTTATGCAGGCAGCCATTGTGTCGCGAAAGATAAACACATTCGCGTCGTCATTATTTACGATGCAGTATCGCCAGCAGTTCGCTATTGGCTTGATGTGATTACCAACATCATGTGTTGCGTCTCTACGGGTATGTTGGCATGGGCTGCTTGGCAGGTGCTTACCCGTGCCATTTTTGCCCCAGGGGGAGAAATACGGCTAGAAACCACGGGCAGTGCGTGGGACCCTGCTTTTCCTGCTTACATCAAGATCTCATTATTCCTAATTCTTTGCCTCATGTTCGTTCAATTCGTTGTCCGTCTCATCAATCTGTTGACTCGGAGGACGCATGTTTGAATTGTCTGTAATTGGTATTGAATGGGGCAGCTTGTTACTGCTGTCGATGCTACTGGTACTTCTGTTACTTGGTATGCCTCTGAGCTTTGTTACCAGTTTTGTTGCCATGTTCTTTCTGCTGTTTTGGATCGGTCCTAAAGCGACGCCTTTACTCGCCAGCCGGATATATTCGTTTATATCGTCCTACGTGTTTATTGCCGTCCCCATGTTTGTCTTGATGGCCGCCATTCTCGATCGTTCTTCTATTGCTACCGATTTGTTTAACGCGATGAGGTTGGTATCGGGTCGGCTTAGGGGCGGTGTCGCCATTCAAACCTTATTAGTGGCCGTACTTTTGGCGGCGATGTCTGGCATTATCGGTGGCGAGATTGTGCTGCTTGGTTTGCTCGCTCTCCCTCAAATGCTACGACAAAAATACGACCCAAATCTAGCGATTGGGACAGTGGTCGCCGGTGGAGCACTAGGCTCGATGGTTCCACCTTCCATTGTCTTAATTATCTATGGGCTTATCGCGAATGTCTCTATCAGCGATCTGTTTACGTCTTCATTCTTGCCAGGTTTCATGCTCGCGACCATGTACGTCATATATGTTCTCGTTCGGGCATACACAAACCCTTTGGTTGCACCAATTGCATCTGATGAGGAACTTAACGCGCCACTTAAAGATAAGTTGATTGCCTTCAAAGGCGTCATTCTTCCAGTGCTGGTTGCTTTTATGGTGCTAGGCTCCATCTATTCTGGTATTGCCTCTGTTACCGAAGCGTCTGGGTTGGGTGTCATTGGGATTCTGATTTCAACATGGGTCCGTAAAGAACTCACCTTCAAACTTATCAAAGAAAGTACCATTCGAACGCTCGAAACAGTTGGGATGATCATCTGGATAGGGATCGGCGCATCAATATTAGTGGGGGTTTACAACTTAATGGGCGGCGTTCGGTTCATTGAATCGCTCATTCTCTCTTTTGGTGGTGGCGAACCTATTTATATTTTGCTTTTGATGATGGGCATTCTGTTCATTCTAGGCATGTTTCTCGATTGGGTTGGAATAGCTCTGCTGACGCTGCCAATATTTGTTCCGATCATCAATCAGATCGGCTACGACCCTATTTGGTTCGGCGTAGTATTTTCACTCAATATGCAGCTTTCTTTCCTCACCCCACCTTTTGGACCTGCTGCGTTCTATTTGAAATCGGTAGCACCACCTGAAATATCTTTAGGAATGATTTTTAAAGCCGTAATTCCTTTTATCGGGCTTCAAATCGTCGCGCTGATTTTATTGATTTGGTTCCCAGAGCTTGCGCTTTGGTGGCGCGATTAAAGTTGATACAGATACTCTCAATTACTAAGAGGCAATAACGATGTTGAACTTTCTAAAAACCATTGGTAATCGTAGCGATTTAGCGGAAGGATGCTGTTGGTGTGAGCAAAATGAATCATTTTTTTGGATAGACGTAACTCGCTCTTTGCTATTTCAATACAAGTTGTATGAAGAAGAATTAACGACCTTTTCTACCCCCACCCCCCCAGTAAACACGTTACCGACTGAGCACCCAGATAGGCTCTTGGTCACGCTTTACGATGGGCTGTATTTATTGGATTTAAAGCTGCATCAGTGGGTATTTTGGAAAGAAATCGACTCCGATCCCTTAAACCGAATGAATGATGGTGGAGTGGATTGCAATGGCAATATTTGGCTTGGTTCTATGCAAAAAAATATCGCCGACGATGGCAGCCCGCTGGATATTGGCGCAAACGGAAATTTCTATTCGGTCACCAAAAAACAAACCATTCACAAACACCAATCCGGTATTGGTGTATTCAATATGGTGGTGTTTTCGCCCGATGATCATTGGCTGTATTTCGCCGACTCAATGAAATGTGAGATTTATCGAGCTCCATTCCATGCGAAATCGAGCACCATGGGTGTGCCTGAACGGTTTTCCAAATTAGAAGATCGTTACGGTGTGCCAGATGGGGCCGCAATGGATATTGAAGGAAATATCTGGAGCGCAAGGTGGGACGGTTCTGGCATTGTGCGGCTGACTCACTCTGGCGAACTAGACAGTTTTCATCAAGTAAACACTTCTCGCCCGACCAATGTGTGTTTTGGCGGTCGTGATATGAAAACACTTCTGGTGACAACCGCCGCATACTTGCTGGAAGACGACGAACGAGCAGGTGAAATTCAGCTGTATCGCAGCGACATTGCTGGCTTATCTACCTATCAAGCAAAGATTCCTGATTGGTCCGAATTGGAAGAAATAAGCTTATGACCGACCTAACAAAACCACATACCGAGATGAACAGAACTCTAACATGGCGCTTTGGTACGGTCAGCGTACAATCCATGGGCGCAATGATTGGACCGAGCGTATTCATACTGCCAAATGGCAAACAGGTATCCCCTTTTTATATTGCGCCATGGTATGACGAAAAAATTGATGCCGCTGTCGATAACCTCACCAAGCACATTAGAGGTGAATGGCCATGCGTTCCCTTTGGTTACCCCATGCCTTTAGAACACTTCCCATCAGAGTGGCAAGATGTGTTGGATGAAAACGAAACAATAGACTTTGTTCATGGCTATGGTTCACACCATCACTGGACGTTCGATCCAACGAGTGATAACGAAATATCTATGCACATCGACTACCCAGGTGATCATGATATCGCACGTTTAAGTCGCACCATTCGCCCCGATCCGAATGCTCCTGCATTGGATATCCGCCTTAGCATCAAGGCCAGACGCCCTACATGCCAACCCATTTCGTTGCACACGTGCCTGCGATTGCCAGAGCAAACGAAACGAGCCAAAATTGTTGCCGGTGAGTTCATGAAAGGTCACACTCACCCTTCCGTTGTGTTGCCGGGCTCGGAGCAATTTCACTCAGATAGAGTTTTCACCAACCTCGAACAAGTCCCTCACGTAAACGGCGGTGTGATTGATGCATCTCGAATTCCATTTCAACATGACATAGAAGAAGTCATGCAGCTTGAACAAACAAACGGCGTAGCGGCGCTGCATTATCTTGATGAAAACTGGAAGGTCAACCTGACATGGAACAACAAAATATTGCCCGATCTGCTGCTTTGGTATTCCAACCGTGGATTTAAAGCAGATCCTTGGAATGGGCGGAATCTGTGTCTTGGATTAGAGCCTGTTTGTTCCCCTTTTGGTTTGTCGCCAAATACCGCTCAACACCCAAACCCCTATGAGAAAAATGGCTCCCCTACCTGTGTGAACATCGATCCGGATTCTACATTACATATTGATTATCGAATTGAGGTAAGTTCAACGTAAAAAATCCCTTAGCATAAGCCAAGGGACTTTTTTAGATGGAAAGAGCTAACTTCCAATTAAAAAGCTACTTACCTAAATGTAGCCAGGTTTCCAGCACGGTATCTGGGTTTAGTGAAACAGAATCAATCCCCTGCTCCATTAACCACTCAGCTAGGTCATCGTGATCCGATGGTCCTTGACCACAAATACCCACGTATTTACCTGCTTTGTTGGCCGCTTGAATCGCCATCGACAACATGGCTTTTACCGCTTCGTTACGTTCATCAAACAGATGAGCAATCTCTCCGGAATCTCTATCTAAACCAAGCGTTAGCTGCGTCATATCGTTTGAGCCAATCGAGAAGCCATCGAAATACTTCAAGAAGCTGTCTGCCAATACTGCGTTAGATGGCAATTCACACATCATGATGACTTTTAGACCTTGGTCGCCACGGCGTAAATCGTGCTTCGCTAACAGATCTATCACCGATGCCGCTTCGCTTACCGTGCGAACAAACGGGATCATGATTTCAACATTCTTCAAGCCCATCTTGCCACGCACGCGCTTCATGGCTTCACATTCCAATGCAAAACAATCTTCGAACTGTTCTGAGATGTAGCGTGATGCACCACGGAAACCGAGCATTGGGTTTTCTTCGGTTGGTTCGTAGCGAACGCCACCAACAAGGTTACGATACTCGTTCGATTTGAAATCCGACATACGAACAATGACGCGTTTTGGCCAGAAAGCAGCCGCCAGTGTCGAAATACCTTCTGTGAGTTTTTCAATGTAAAACTCGACCGGATCGGCGTAGCCAGCAATGCGTCGGTCAATTTCAGCTTTCACTTCGGTGGGCTGATCGTCGTAATTCAGTAACGCTTTCGGGTGAATACCAATCATCTTGTTAATGATGAATTCCAAGCGCGCCAGGCCTACGCCTTCATTTGGAATGGTCGCAAAGTCAAACGCACGATCTGGGTTACCCACGTTCATCATGACTTTAAGCGGCAGCTCCGGTAAATCGTCTACCGATGAGCGGCGGATTTCGAAATCCAACTCACCTTCGTACACATAGCCCGTTTCACCTTGCGAACAAGATACCGTCACTTGCGTTCCATTATTCAAACGCTCAGTCGCGTTACCACAACCCACAACAGCAGGAATACCCAGCTCACGCGCAATAATGGCTGCATGGCACGTACGTCCACCACGATTCGTAACAATCGCCGCCGCTTTTTTCATAACGGGTTCCCAATCTGGGTCTGTCATGTCTGCGACGAGTACATCACCCGTTTGCACTTGGTCCATCTCATCAAGAGAATCCACCACTCGCACCACACCAGAACCAATTCGCTGACCAATTGCACGACCTTCAATCAACGCGTCTGATTGTTGGTTTAAGTGGAAACGCTCCATGACGTTTTTATCGTCACGTGAACGCACAGTTTCAGGGCGCGCTTGAACAATCAAGAGTTCGCCTGTTACACCGTCTTTCGCCCACTCGATATCCATCGGGCGACCGTAGTGCTTTTCGATGATCAAAGCTTGTTGCGCCAACGCCTGAATTTCATCATCCGTGAGTGAGAACGAGCTTCTCTCTTCCGAAGACGTATCCATGATATCGACCTGAGTGCCCAGTTCGGAACCCTCAGCGTAGACCATTTTGATCAACTTCGAGCCCAGTGTGCGCCTAACAACTGAGTGGTTACCCGCCTGCAAACTTGGCTTGTGCACGTAGAACTCATCTGGGTTAACACTGCCCTGAACGACCATTTCACCCAAGCCCCAAGATGAGGTGATGAAAACAACCTGATCGAAACCCGATTCAGTGTCCAAGGTAAACATTACGCCGGATGACGCTTTGTCGGAACGTACCATGCGCTGAATACCCGCGGAAAGCGCCACACCTTTGTGGTCGAAACCTTGGTGAACACGATACGAGATAGCACGGTCATTAAATAAAGAGGCAAAAACGTGTTTCGTTGCTTCAATAACAGCATCGATACCACGTACGTTTAGAAACGTTTCTTGCTGACCTGCAAAAGAAGCATCTGGCAAATCTTCCGCCGTAGCAGAAGAACGAACAGCAACCGACAACATGTCGTCGCCTTCGCCAAGTTCCGCATAACATTGGCGAATATCCGCTTCCAGTTCAGGGGTAAATGGATGCTCTAGCACCCAATTTCGAATGGTTTCTCCTGTTGATTTTAGCGCTTGAACGTCATCAACATCGAGTTTTTCCAGCAGGGCATAAATACGTTCGTTCAATCCGTCTGATTCGAGGAATTGATTAAACGCAAAAGAGGTAGTGGCATAACCGTTAGGGACTTTCACGCCAGCGTTAGCAAGGTTTGCAACCATTTCACCGAGTGAAGCGTTTTTACCACCAACTTTATCAACGTCGTTCATTGATAAAGCGTCATACCAAACAACATTTTGTTGCATGGATAATCTCCTTGTTATTGGATCTGTAGGGTTTTAGTGGGGCTTGAATCAACGCAAACGATTGGCTTAGGGTTTAAAAAATTTTTCCGGCAGCGTCACATTTACGGGTATCGATCCCCTGTAATGTAAATAAACGTATATTTTTATTATGAAACCCACACTACAAATTTATTTTAAGGATTCAACTTTTTATGCAGTGCAAAACTAGTTTTCGTGATGTGTTTTATATTTCAGACGGTACTGCTATCACCTCGGAGACCATGGGACACGCGGTTTTAGGGCAATTTTCCATCGAAACACGACAAACAACCCTCCCTTTTGTAGAGAATATTGAACGTGCTGAATATGTTAAGGGGTTGATAAACAAAGCCTTTGAGGAGGCGGGGAACAAGCCTTTGGTGTTCTTCTCTATCGTTATACCAGAGGTCAAGCATGTTATTGAGCAAGCCAACGCTCAGTTCTATGATGTACTTAAATCGCTGGTTGAACCGCTCAGTAAAGACCTTGGGCTAGAGCCAAAACCCAAATTGCAGCGCTCTCACAGTATCAGTAAAGACGTGGGAAGCTACATGGACAGGATTGCTGCAATTGAGTACACACTTGCCCACGATGACGGCATTTCGCTAAACAATCTCGACCAAGCCGACATCATTTTACTGGGTGTATCACGCTGCGGAAAGACCCCTACCAGCCTATATTTAGCCATGCAATTTGGAATTCGCGCCGTGAATTATCCTTTCATAGAAGAGGATATGGGTAGGCTAAAACTGCCACCGGGTATTGAACCTTTTCGATTTAAAACATTTGGCTTAACCATCGAACCTGAAAGGCTGCACGCCATTCGGGAAGGAAGAATGGCCAACAGCGAATACGCCAGCCACGATCAATGCCAAAAGGAACTTAATACAGTGGAATCCCTGTTTCGCCGAGAAGCGATACCGTACCTCAACACCACATCGTTATCGGTTGAAGAAATCGCAACCCGACTATTGGATATGAGTGGGCTGCAAAGACAGATGTGTTAAAGAAAAATGTGTTCAGGCGGGTTTGTTGGAGACTAATGTGTTAACGCAACCAAAATAGCGTTAGTACCGATTCATCAAATCCTGATTCGGTGACACCGACATTTCCATAAATTCGCAGAACGCAGCCACCGCAGTGCTGCGTTCTCTTTTTCTAGACCACACTAACCCCACTTCCATATCGGGTACGTGATCCGCTAGTGGCCGAACTTCTACCCTTCTTCCTTCTAAAGACCACGGGCGGTAGACCATGTCTGAAAGAATGGTTACACCATAATCGTTTGCGACTAAGCTGCGCACCGATTCCACTGAGGAAGTACGAAAAATGGTATTGGGCTGGTAAGGCGTTTGGTTCCAGTAACGTTGTGCGGTGTTACTCGCTTCATCCACCGTCAGCATGATGTAGGGGTACTGTGCAACATCGTGAAACGTCGCAAGCTTATTTTCCAGTAACGGATGGCTAGAACTGACCCAAAGCCGTCGGGGCGAACTGAGCAACGTTTGAAAACTGATGTCTTCTTGATTCATAAGGTTGGATGTCAGCATGAACGCCAAGTCGAAATCGCCCGACACTACCCCTTCTTCTATTTCGCTCCGAGTCGCTTCCACCAGCTTCACTTCTACTTTTGGGTAACTACGCGAGAATCGAGTTAGATACGGCGGAACAAAATACCCAGCCACGGTGTAAGACATCGCGAGCTTGATCACCCCTTGCACCTGATTGGAACTGCGGTGCGAAAGCAACATAGCCTCTTCGATTTCTTTTACGATGTGTGTCGCATGCTGATAGAACTGATTGCCTTCATACGTCAACAGCATGCCATGAGGCTGCCTAATGAATAAATTCACATTCAGCATTTCTTCCAATGACTTAATTGCCGTGGTGATCGCAGACTGAGAAACGTGCATGGCATTAGCCGCTTGGGATACCTGCCCCGAATCGGCGGTCGCGATGAAGTAACGTATCTGCTTCATGGTTGGCTGCATTTCTGTTTTCCTTAACTCATGTATTAATAAATTAGATATCAAGACATTTCACTGCCTTACTCACCTACTAACCAACAACGACTTACCTTATATATTTCATATTATTAAATGGATTTCATTCCTTTAAATCACACACAGATTGGGTATCTAAATTTTAGATAACACTTCTTAGAAATCCATATTTTACATATCAGAGCTGTAATTTTAACCTGTTATTAACAAATGAGACAACAGCCGAAACGGATTCATCACGGCAAACACCACTCGTTAAACAACGTTCGAATAACAGGGAGAAGAACGATGAAACGAAACACCTCAAATGCAGCATGGCTTACGTTAACCGCAGTACTTGCTGCGTATTACAGCCCAAACATCAACGCCAAAGATTGGTATCCGTACACCGTGGATGTTTGGACAACCCCTTTTGATATGACAAGTAACCGAGAAGTCATGGATTACCAGCCCGTCGGCAAAGCTGAAAAGCCATGGGACATCTGTGTGTCTTTCCCCCACCTTAAAGACGCTTACTGGACGGCAGTAAACTACGGTGTGGTTGCAGAAGCCAAACGCTCGGGCGTTGGAATGCAGCTTGTTGAAGCAGGCGGTTACACCAATTTAAATACCCAGATATCGCAAATAGAAGACTGCGTTGCTTCTGGGGCAGATGCTGTCGTGATTGGTGCCATCTCTTATGAAGGTTTAAATAATCTGGTCAAGAACATTACTAAATCCGGTGTTCCTGTTATCGACATCGTTAACGGTATGTCTTCACCGGATTTATCCGCTAAGTCTTTAGTGTCGTTCGGTGAAATGGGCTCTAAAGTGGGTCAGTATTTAAGAGAGATCCACAAAAACGGTTCAAACAAAGTCAAAGTGGGCTGGTTTCCTGGTCCTCCAGGCGCAGGTTGGGTAGAAGCTGGAAACAAGGGCTTTCAGTCTGCCATTAAAGATTCCAACATCGATGTCGTCGAAACCAAATACGGTGACACAGGTAAAGAAGTTCAGCTCAAGCTGGTTGAAGACACGCTAGAAGCCCATCCGGATCTCGATTACATCGTGGGCACTGCTGTCACTGCTGAAGCAGCCACCAGCTTACTGAGAGCGCGTGGACTCACCAATCAAATCAAGGTTCTCTCTTACTACTTTACTCCCGGTGTTTACCAAGGTATCAAGCGCAAACTCATCCTCGCTGCACCAACCGATTCCGCCGTTATTCAAGGTCGCGTTGCGATTGACCAAGCAATTCGAATCCTCGAAGGCAAGCCGTACACCAAGCATGTTGGTCCGCAACTCTATGTGATTGATGCCGCTATTATTGATCATTTCGATCGCGACAGCTCCCTGGCACCAAACGGCTTTAAGCCAACGTTTTCGGTGAAGCCTCAATGATGGTCGGTTCAAACCCAATCCTCTCAATGCACGGGATACACAAACAGTATCCCGGTGTTAAGGCACTCGACGATGTGGACTTCACATTAGAAGCCGGTGAAGTGCACGTATTGTTTGGTGAAAATGGTGCTGGTAAATCCACGCTGATCTCCATTATCTCCGGAGCAAACCAACGCACGGCTGGCGAAATGCGATTCCACAATGAAGACGTGCATTTCAAAAACGTGTTCGATGCTCGACAGAAAGGGATCAGCGCCGTTTTCCAAGAATTCTCATTGGTCGATACCCTTACGGTGGCACAGAACCTTTTCCTCGGTGAAGAACCCATGAAGTCGGGCATGCTCGATAACCAAACCTTGCAATACAAAGCGCAAGAATTGCTCGACACCATGGGGTTTCAGCTCAACCCCGATTTGAGCGTCGGTGAGCTGTCTCGCGCAGAAAAGCAAATGGTCGAGATTGCCAAAGCGCTGCGGGGGGAACTGGCGGTGCTTATTCTCGATGAGCCCACCGCTTCTCTTACTCATCAAGAAACCGAGCAGCTTTTTAAACTGGTAGAGCAGATCAAGCAACAAGGTGTCGGCATTATTTACATTTCGCATCGCAT
This sequence comes from Vibrio penaeicida, assembly GCF_002933855.1. Classification (GTDB taxonomy): domain Bacteria; phylum Pseudomonadota; class Gammaproteobacteria; order Enterobacterales; family Vibrionaceae; genus Vibrio; species Vibrio penaeicida_A. Next base: position 213,789 of record NZ_BFAQ01000012.1, on the reverse strand, counting down.
GGCGGAAATACGACGTATCGCTGATCGCATCACCGTTTTAAGAGATGGTCGCTACATCGGTACTAAGGCTTGTGAACAGGTCGATGAAAAAGAGCTGATCTCCATGATGACGGGGCGCGTGATGGATCAGGTTTACCCTGAAATCCCCTTCACTCCCCAAAATACCGTATTGGAAGTACAGAACTTATCAAGCCGCGATAACGCCATACAAGACCTTTCTTTCTATGCAAGAGAAGGAGAAATAATCGGCTTTGCTGGGCTGGTTGGTTGCGGGAAATCGGAAGCGCTAAGAGCCTGTTTTGGGTTAGAACCCATTCAATCCGGCAAGGTGATTTTTCATGGTGAGAATGTCACTAGCTTATCGACTCGTGAAATGCTGGATCGGGGATTCTTTTACAACTCCCGAGACAGAAAAGCCGAAGGTTTGGTGATGATTCGAAGTTGCCGAGAAAACATAAGCTTGGCGGCGATTAACACCCCCTCTTATTCCGGTACGACGGGCGCATTAAGCCTTAACCATGAACGCCAGCAAACCTCAAAGCTGGCCGACAAATTAAAGCTCTACCCAATGCAAACTGAGCGCGATGTTGGTCAGTTCAGTGGGGGGAATCAGCAAAAAGTGTTGTTGGCCAAATGCCTCACTCGCGATGTGTCTTTGTATGTCTTTGATGAGCCCACCGTCGGGGTAGATGTTGGCACACGAGCAGAGATCTATCGCTTCATCGCTAGTTTATGTGAGCAAGGCGCGGCGGTGGTGATCATTTCTTCTGATTTACCGGAAGTCGTCAACCTCTCCCACCGTTTATACATCATGCGACACGGACGAATCGAAGCGCATCTTCAGGGTGACGACATTACCGAACCCAACGCACTCGCTCACTTCTTTGAATCCATGGAACCCCAAAATGAGGCACTCAACAATGAACAGTGAACCTATCAAGACCAGTCACGCAGCTTCTGAGCTTGCAGATTCGAAAGCTAGCGTTTCCAAAGCAGCGGGTTCGCCATCAAAAGGAAATGCAATGAACTGGATGAAACGCCTATTTGTCAAAATTGGGGTATTACCCATATTAATGGTGATTGCAGTCACCATATTCGCGACGGCATCGGACAACTTCCTGACCGCACGAAACTTACTCAACCTTTTACGCCAATCTTCTTACCTCATTATGGTGGCAATTGGGCAAATGTTCGTCTTGCTGACGGCAGGTTTCGACTTATCGGTGGGCACCATTATCGCCCTTTCTTCTGTGGTTGGCGCCACCACCATGGCGGCGGTGTATGCCTCTTTTCCTGAAGCCATTTATCTCGCCATCTTGCTTGGTGCTCTTGCGGGCGTCGGGGTTGGGTTGGTCGTCGGGTTTATCAACGGTGTAGGCGTGGCACGCTTTCAAGTCTCCCCTTTTGTGATGACACTGGGTATTTCCTCTGTTGGCTTTGGTGTCGCCCTTTATATGACGGGAGGATCTCCTGTTTACGGTATGCCCGTTGAATTTGGTAACACCTTCGGGTTCGGTAGCATTTTAGGTATTCCTACGCCAATTTTAGCGGCATTCATCATGACCATTGCCGCCATCATCGTGGTGAATCGAACCCGTCTGGGGCGCTATTTCTACGCCGTCGGTGGCAACATTCACGCAGCGCAGCTTTCTGGTATCAACACACACAAAACCTTGATGATGGCTTACCTATTGTGCGCCCTATTTGCGGCATTGGCAGGCATGTTAATTACAGCAAGGCTAGATACAGGCGAAGCCAATATTGGGGCAGCCATGCCATTGGAGTCTATCGCTGCCTGTGTGATTGCTGGCGTTAGCCTGAGAGGCGGCGTTGGGCGTGTCGAACATGTTGTTCTAGGGGCCATCTTCATTAGCTTGGTTCAAAACGGCATGAACTTAACGCGCGTCGAATCTTACTTACAGACCGTCGTGATTGGTGCGTTACTCATTTTCGCGGTCATTGTCGACCAAATTCGTATTCGTATGCGAGCCAGCTTGGGCGCGCACTAACCCCTTCAACATCATAAACAGGTACCAATATGGTCAACATGAACAGCATGATCAACATAAACAGCGATATGGGAGAAGGGTTTGGCATTTACAAGCTAGGTGATGATGAAGCGCTTATGCCCTACATCACCGAAGCCAACGTTGCTTGTGGCTTCCACGCATCAGACCCAAACCACATGAAGCACACTGTAGAGCTTGCCAAACGTTATGGCGTAAAGGTGGGCGCACACTTTTCACTGCCCGATCTACAGGGGTTTGGACGCAGAAAAATGCACCTAAGCCAAGCCGAACTGCACAACATGATCGTTTATCAGATTGGGGCACTGAAAGGCTTTCTGGATATGTTGGGTATGCCACTTAACCACTTAAAGCCACACGGAGTTTTGTATGGCATGGCCGCGTCTGATCCAGAAATCGCGGAAACCATCGCCAATATTGCGTTGCATTACCAAGTACCCGTATTCGGTTTAACCGGTACTTGCCACGAGAAAGTATACAAAAGCAAGGGTGTGGGCTTCGTCGCCGAGTTTTTCACCGACCTAGACTATGATCAACATGGGCACTTGGTGATCACTCAAACTCACGAAGCAACCGATCCTAACTATGCGGCAACACGAGTGAAAAAAGCCGTAGAGCAAGGAGCGGTAACAGCAACAAATGGAGATGAGATCCCCGTGGTTGCCCAAACCGTTTGTGTACATTCAGACACCCCAAACGCACTGGACATCGCCAAGGCAGTCAACAAAACACTACAGCAACACCTGCCTTCACGAGAACGAACCTTAAAAAGCCAAAAAGAATTATCCACTGATGGATCGTCAATCTTCAAGGAGTGAACCATGTCAGACAAAGAAATCATCTGCCCACTACCGGGCGTGTTCTACCGTTCATCGGCCCCCGAACAACCTTTTTATAAACAGGCGGGAGATACCCTATCGCCTGGTGATGTCATCGGCTTAGTTGAGGTAATGAAATCGTTTCACGAAATCAAAGCAGAAGTGTCAGGCGTTATTGATGACTTTTTGCTGGATAACGAAACACCCGTTAACGCTGGTCAACCTATCGTCCGGCTTAAATAACGCACTGAATGTATACAAGGAATTGTTATGAGTATTCAATCTATTCTTATCGCTAATCGCGGTGAAATAGCGGTGCGGATCATCCGTGCAGCCAAAGAAATGGGGCTCCGCACCATTCAAGTTTACAGCGAAGCCGACAGTGAATCGTTGGCGGTTAAATTAGCAGATGAAGCCATTTGTATTGGGCAGCCTATGGCAAATCAAAGCTACCTGAATGGCGATAAAGTCATCAAAGCCGCCATCGTTTCCAACGCGGACGCGATTCACCCGGGCTACGGATTCCTGTCAGAAAACGCCGAGTTTTCAGATCAAGTACGCGCAGCCGGATTGCGCTTTATCGGTCCCGATGGCGACACCATGCGAAAAATGGCGGATAAAGCCGTTGCTCGCGAAACCGCCATGGCCGCGGGTGTGCCTGTCGTTCCCGGCAGTGCCCCCTCCATCAATCCAGACGCCGCACTGCAGCGCGCCAAAGAAATTGGGTTTCCTGTCATGATAAAGGCATCAGCCGGTGGCGGTGGTCGAGGAATTCGAGTGATTGAACAAGCCGCTAACTTTCTAGAGCAATATCATCAAGCCTCTGCGGAAGCACAATCGGCGTTTGGTGATGGCACCTTGTACTTAGAAAAGTTCATTCATCAGGCTCGGCATGTTGAGGTTCAAATCCTCGCAGATGGAACCAAAGCAATTCATCTATTTGAACGTGAATGTTCGCTGCAACGCCGACGCCAGAAAGTATGGGAAGAGGCACCTTGTTTTGTTCTCCCGAGCTCCGTTAGAGAAGCCATGTGTCAATCTGCGGTGGCGTTAGCAGAAAGCGTTAACTATCAGGGTGCTGGCACCATTGAATACCTCTATGACAATGAAACGGAAGCCTTCTACTTTATCGAAATGAATACACGCATACAGGTAGAGCACCCTATTACAGAGTGCATTACTGGCGTCGATTTGATTCGCGAGATGATTCTGATTGCATCCGGCAAGTCGCTGGCGCTTCAGCAATCCGACATTGAAATGCGTGGTCATGCGATTGAGATCCGTTTAAATGCAGAAGACCCGTTTAATGGGTTCTTGCCTTTCCCCGGCATCATCAGCCAATTTACTCCCCCGATGGGATCTGGGGTTCGATTTGACGGATTAATCTACTCCGGATTTGCCATTCCCCCTTATTACGATTCGCTGTTAGGAAAACTTATTGTATGGGATAGCACCCGAGAAAACGCCATTAAACGCATGGCAAGAGCCCTCGACGAATTGGAAGTGACTGGCGTAAAAACCACCCAGCCTCTATTTCAAAAACTATGCAAAGACAACGATTTACTCACCGGGCAGTTCAACACTGCGTGGCTAGAGCGTTGGTTAGAGAATGAATCCGAGTCTGATACGAGCAAGGACAGCTCATACTCTCAAGCATCTTAAGGAACGACGATGAAAACACGCTACTCCTATGGTGGAGACGAACACATATTTGTAGAGGTTAGCGAAGAGATGTCACTTGCTGCCTTTTTCAAAAGCTTGTCGATGACGCAAGCTATCCGACAAGCAAACATTCAGGGGGTAGAAGAAATCTGCCCTGCAAACGCGTCTTTTCAGGTGAAATACAACCCTGACATTTGCGCCCCTTCAGACATGCTGAAAACCATACAAGACCTTGAAGCGTCTATGGCAGAAAACGAAGCGAAAATAGACACCCGAATCGTTGAAGTGCCCGTGTATTACCAAGATCCATGGACACATGAAACACTGATGCGATTTAGGGAAAGGCACCAAGATCCAGAAGGCACCGATCTTTCTTACGCCGCGAGAATCAACGGGTACGATTCGATTGATGCGTTTATTGAAGCGCACGCCAATTCCCCTTGGATGGTGACCATGGTGGGGTTCGTTTCAGGGTTGCCTTTCATGTTTCAAATGGTGGAGCAAGAAAAGCAAATCCAAGTCCCGAAATACGTTCGCCCAAGAACCGATACCCCAAAGCTCACTGTTGGTTACGGCGGATGTTTCTCGTGCATTTATTCGGTGCGCGGCGCGGGTGGATACCAAATGTTTGGTGTGACGCCCCTGCCCATCTACGACCCAAGCCAGAGCGTGGCTCACCTTAAAGACTTTCTCGTCTTCTTCCAGCCGGGAGACATTGTTAAGTTTCGTGCCATCAATGAGGCGGAATATCACCAAATAGTGGAGCAGGTAGAAGCAGGCACCTATCAACCTGTAATTAAACCAGTCCAATTCTCTTTGTCTGAATTTGAAGCAAACATGGGCAGCTACAACACCAAATTAAAGGAGGCACTGTATGAGCATTAAGGTTATTCACCCTGGTTTAGCGACAGCAGTGCAAGATCTTGGTCGTAAAGGGTATTTTCATTTGGGTATTCCGGTTTCAGGCGCCATGGATAGATTTGCGTGCCGATGCGCGAATTGGCTGGTCGGAAACGATGGAAACGCGGCCGTCTTGGAAGCGGTGTTCATGGGACCCAAACTGGAATTTTCGACAGGCTGCACGGTTGCCGTGACGGGTGCAGAAATGACACCAATGGTCGATGGTGTAGCACAAGAAAACTGGACAAGCTTTCACGTCGAGGCGGGTCAAACCCTCACGTTTAGCCACCTTACCGCTGGCGCAAGAATTTACATTGCCGTTAGTGGCGGAATTGATGTGCCAGAAGTATTGGGTAGCCGTTCGACCTACACACTCGGTGCGCTTGGCGGCTTTGAAGGTCGACCCATTCAAGAAGGTGACAGCCTACCTGTTACTGATCTATCTGCCCCTAAACAATCTAATGCCAAAGAAAACTCTGCCTTTGTCCGACGTCATCTACCAGCGACGTTACGTCGTAACGCAGTCAACTCAAACAGCTCTAGCACTGCTCTTCGAGTCGTAACGGGATTGTACTGGCATCGCATTACGGAAGCGTCTGGCAAACAGTTTTTTGCAGAAGAATGGCAAGTCGCGCCCGAAGCGGATCGCATTGGCTACCGCTTTAAAAACGGTACACCTCTTGAATTCATTGAACGCGACCAGCCTTTTGGCGCAGGGTCAGATCCTTCCAACATCGTTGATGGTTGTTACCCCTACGGTTCCATTCAAGTACCCGCAGGGAAAGAGCCCATCGTATTGCACCGTGACGCGGTGTCAGGAGGCGGCTATTTCATGATTGGCACCGTCATTTCGACAGACATGGATTTAATTGGTCAAATGCAGCCGAATGCCACCACTCAATTTGTGGAGGTGAGCATGGAAGATGCCCTGAGTGCAAGACGTGATCATCAAGCGCTGCTCGACGCCGCTAAACAGCACATAGAGCAAAGTGGAGTAAGCCAATGACGTTACTTCAACACCGCGCCTTTGTGAATGGTCAATGGGTGAAAAATGCAACGGGCCAGTGCTTCTCGGTTTATGACCCAGCGAACGGCAATGAAATTGGTACGGTTCCAGATATGTCGGGCAAAGAGGTCGTTTCAGCTATCGATGCCGCAAATACCGCTCTGCAATCTTGGCGAAAACTGACTGCCAAGCAGCGAGCCGAATATTTGATGAATTGGCATCAATTGATTCTAGAAAACCAAGCCGATTTGGCGGAACTGATCACCTTGGAATCAGGAAAGCCGCTATCGGAATCGCTTGGCGAAGTGGCCTACGGGGCTTCATTCATTCAATGGTTCGCAGAAGAAGGGAAACGCACTTACGGTGATGTTATCCCCTCAACATCAGCAGACCGTCGTCTACAAACCTTGAAGCAACCCGTTGGTGTTTGCGCTGCCATAACGCCTTGGAATTTTCCTGTCGCGATGATCACGCGCAAGTTGGCACCTGCTTTGGCGGCGGGTTGCACCGCGATCATCAAACCAGCGGAATCGACGCCATTTTCAGCGCTCGCGCTGGCTTCGCTGTCACAACAAGCGGGTATTCCAGAAGGCGTCATCAACGTGGTAACCGCCGCCAAAGGGGCAGAAATTGGTGGCGCGTTGTGCGACAGCCCAACAATCCGGAAACTGTCTTTTACTGGATCTACTGAGGTTGGCAAAAAGCTGTTAGCACAATGCGCTAATACAGTAAAACGCGTTTCCATGGAGCTGGGTGGCAATGCGCCTTTCATTGTCTTCGATGATGCCGATCTCGATGAAGCCGTAGAAGGTGCGCTTGCCTCCAAGTTTCGTAATGCGGGTCAAACGTGTGTATGTACCAATCGAATATTGGTGCAATCCGGTGTCTACGCACAATTTTCTGAAAAATTCGCCAGAGCCGTCAGCAAGCTCAAAGTGGGTTCGGGTATGAATCCGAAGCATCAGATCGGTCCTTTGATTAGTGAGCCAGCAATGGACAAGGTCGATGCTCATATCCGAGATGCTTTGAGCCAAGGTGCGCAATTGCTCACCGGCGGCTCTGGCCACTCTCTGGGTGGTTTGTTTTATCAGCCAACCGTCATTTCCGATGTCACCCCCGCAATGCGCATCGCATCGGAAGAAACGTTTGGCCCCGTCGCCCCCATTTTTCGTTTTGACACGGAGGAGCAAGCGATTGAAATGGCCAACGAAACCGAATATGGCTTGGCGGCGTATTTCTATTCCACCAATATTCATCGCTGCTTACGCGTCAGTGAAGCGCTAGAGTACGGCATGGTAGGCGTGAATGAAGGAATCATCTCCAACGAAGTTGCCCCGTTTGGCGGCATCAAACACTCTGGATTAGGGCGTGAAGGATCGCGATCCGGCATCGAAGAATATCTGGAAACCAAATACGTCTGCTTTGGCGGGCTTTCTTAAAAAGGACAGGACACCTCAAATGAATAATCAGTCACTGATGGATCGCCGAAACAAGGCGGTGCCCAGAGGCGTGGCTTCGGCTACCCCTTTGTTTGTGAAACGCGCTCAAAATGCTGAAATTTGGGACGTAGAAAACCGACGATTTATCGATTTTGCAGCTGGCATTGCCGTTGTCAATACAGGGCATTGCAACCAAGCTGTCACACAAGCCGTTATCAACCAAATTGAACGCTTTAGTCACACCGCTTTTCAGGTTGCAGGCTATGAGACGTATATTTCCCTTGCGGAGCGCTTAAATGAGTTAGCCCCCATCGACGATGCAAAAACGCTGTTAATGACAACGGGTGCCGAAGCGCTAGAAAACGCCGTGAAGATCGCGCGCCACTACACCAAGCGCCGTGGTGTGATCGCTTTTCATGGCGGCTTTCACGGTAGAACCATGCTAACCATGGGTATGACGGGGAAAATCGCACCATACAAAGAGGGCTTTGGTCCCTTCCCTGCCGACATTTTCCACGTACCCTTCCCTGTGCCTTATCAAGGTATGGATACAAGCTACACCATGAAGTCGCTAGAAAAGGTTTTCAAGACAGACATCTCCCCCGAATCCGTTGCTGCCATTGTTATCGAGCCTATTCAAGGTGAAGGGGGTTTTTACGCCGCACCTAGCGAATTGATGACAAAATTGCGAAACCTATGCGATGAACACGGTATCGTTTTAATCTTTGATGAAGTGCAAACGGGATTCGGTCGAACCGGAAAAACGTTGGCTAGCGAGCATTTTGATATACAACCCGATTTGATCACCGTAGCGAAAGCACTAGCTGGAGGCTATCCCCTTTCAGGGATCATTGGAAAACGTGAACTGATGGACAGCCCAGCGCCAGGTGGTCTAGGAGGAACGTACGGTGGAAGCCCAGTCGGATGCGCTGCCGCTCACGCCGTTTTGGATGAAATTCAAAGCCAAAACCTCAACCAAAAAGCACAAGCGATAGGTCAGAGAATTCACAAAGCCATAAGCCATATTAAGGAATCGCACATCAACATTCCTATTGCGTATATTCGCCATGCTGGTGCTATGATTGCCTTTGATTTTGTAAACGGCGAAACCCCTGCTCCAGAATACGTTGCACCGTTTATTGCCGAATGCCGAAATAAGGGTTTGATCGTGTTGCCATGTGGTCAATTTGGCAATGCGATTCGCTTGCTGCCTCCACTCACCGTAGAGGACGAAATAGTAGAGGAAGCGATCGACATTATCCAAAGCGCGCTTATATCTTGTAGCAACTCCAATCGCAGTAAGTAAATACTAAAAAAGCGCCTTCAATGGCGCTTTTTCATACAACGAAATGGCTACGAGATCTTCTGGCCATTTCGAAACATGTCATCCTGTTTTATTCTCAACCTGTACGATTGAAAATGTATTCTTATTTGGATCCACTATATGAGTCATGATGCCACCCCAAAATTGCTTTTCGGGAGCGCCCGTAAACTCGACACCTTCTTGCTTCAACCTAGCGTAGAATGCGTTGATATCCTCAACTTCGAGACTAAAGCCTAGGTACCTTCCAGATTCAAACTCGCCTTTTTCTTCCGGCTCTATAATCATCTGCGCATTATCTAGCTGGTAACCTACGAAGCCATCCGATACGGATCCATATATCTTTGTTAACCCAAGTTTTTGAGTATAAAAGTTCTCAGATTCCTCAAAATTATTGCAAGGAATCCTCATAGTATTGATCTTCATTTTAATCCTCTCGACACATCACAATCATCAGGCACCACTACTTCACCCAATAATTTACTGATAGTTTTGAAACAATATCACGTAGGTCTTTGAGAGTTCTAGTCTTATGGGGGGCGAGTGTTAATAACAGATATTTTGAAGTAATAGGTGACTATATTTAGGATTAACACTTGTAAAGAGTTGGAAAAGGGCTATGTGATTGGTGGAGAGCCGTCGATAAGGCGTGCTTACCGACACTCAAAGGAAGTGAAGAGTGCTTAAACTTGCACCCAAACGACAAGACTTCATCATATTAGAAACATATATAGGCATGAATGTCGATTGCTTAAGTTTGTTTGGTTACGTTTTTGAGTTGCCTGTCTTAGTCTTTTTTGTCTTCGTTTTTAATGCGTTCTATAGACTTTACTACCACTTCTTTCTTAGAAGGGATAATTTTAAGGCTATTTAAGGCTTTAAGTGCAGGTTCTTTAAGTATTTTGTGCTCAATAGCAAGTAGGGTTATTGACTCGATCGCTGCATCTTGCGAAGCGCCGCCGACAGAAGAGGTCACAAGTGCTTTATCCAAATCAATTTTCCCGCTTTTATTTTGTTTAATCAAATATTCAACCATGGTTTCAGATAAAAAGTCTTCTTTTCTTGCATGAGCTGATTCAACTAATTTAGTAAATATATTCATTAGCTTAATTTGAGATTCTATTCTTGCCATTTCTTTCAATCTAACTTCTGATTCTATTTTTAGTCTGATAACAACAAATGACTTCCATACACCAACTACTACCGCAATCAAAGCAGCCAAAGGCGTAATCTTTGAAATGATCTCAAGCAAAAATGTTATATATTCCATGGTTATACTCCGACCTTAATAACTTAAACCACTGCATAGTGATAACGCCATGTGTTACGAATTAATCTTGAGTAGCTTGTTATATTTTTTTATCTTTGAGGCTTTTTTCTAGTTTCTGTCCTAGTGAGCTAATCAACGCGCGCTTTGGCTTTAAGTCACCAGACTTTTTATCACGACCATATACAACTGTAATATTAGCTTTATAGTTTCGTTCAAAAGCGATCTGTTCAAGGTTCTCACCTGAATTAAAGCTAATTGGAATCCTTTTATTTTCAGAAATTGAGGGGATATGAGCAGCCCAGCCAGTTTTATAACGTTCCAGATCCATACTTGTAATATAAACATCGACGTTATTTTGAGGGATAGACACATCGCCTTCATTAAAATCATAACTTGGAAGAGCCTCTACCAACTCGCTATCAAAAGTAACTATTGGTGTATCAGATGCATTGGCACCAGAAAAGAACTTAACTTCAGCCCCCTCTTCTAACTTAGCTGGCGCAATAATTTTTCTTGCTTCTTTAGCAACCTTTGTTTGGCCATGTACTTCAATTGCATGGGCAATTGCTGACTGAATTGCATCTGGCGTTGTACCGTATGCCTCAGCACCTATATTAATGAATATGTTATTGTTGGCTTGGACTTTAGCTGTGCTCTCATCACGCCCACCAAGCAACTTTTTCATATGGTCAAGAGCCATTGAAGCCCCTGTCACAGCAAGTATTGCTACAAGTACAATCAAGCCGTTACGAATATTTTTGTTATTTATTCCTGCATTCATAAGTTTTTCATGAGTCCAATCGTTTACACCAGTTAAATGGCAGTCTAACGATTGCTGACTACCGAAAGCCAAACCAATTAGTAAAACTTCCCAAAGGCTACCTTTACTGACTTCATCAACGTAAACCTTGACGCTTTCGATGACAAGGCTGTCATCAAGATGTTCAAGCACCGTTGGAAGCATTTTTATTAATTCTGAATACCCTTGTAATGATGCGATAACATCATCCAACGGAATCGGTTCATTATTGCTGTAGTAAATTTTTTCTTGTGACTCAATATACATTTTGATCCTTAGAGCCTAACCTAGCTAATTAAAAATATAGTGCTGCATTAAGTGGTGAATAACACCAACTGCTATCCACACCTTAAACATTACAATTAACTTGAACTGAAATCGCGAAGCGTTGTGAATCCGCATTAACCGCTTATTAGATTTATATTGCATCCATCAAAATATCATGACAATCTTCAATAAACTCACCCCAGACACCATGATCAATTTCGCCAAAGTAGTATATTGTGTGCCCCATTGAAAACTGCTTTCCAAGATGTTTAACCATTGTATCAAATAGGTTTTTGTCTCTTGCTATTGCTGTATACCTTACATCTCGGATATGGCTGAAATCTCGGTTGACCCAGCTTTGTTTAAACTTATAGTCACCAGTTACTTCGCCAACCGCTAAAAGTTTTTTATTATTCTTTCTAATGAGTATTTTGTCACCAATTTTAATTTCATTGGCAATTTTATTTAAAGCATATATCGCTTTGTTTCGGTTGTCGGCGTCCGCCCACTCCTCAGCTAAGTATGCACGGTCGTAGCCTACTCCAATTTCATTTTCATTTTTTGCCAATACATGACGGTAACCATCAACACTAGCCCAACCAGTTCCAATGATACCAGCATCAAAACAAAAATCAGAGTACTCTCTATCACCGGGGGCTAACACTAAAACCCATACATCATGCTTCATAAGCCACCTCATTTTTAGCAGAAAACTGCCCATATAGTTCATACGCAGTCTGTCGTAATAAAACGAGAAATTACCATTCAATTTTCTGATATTTAACAAAAAATACCAAAAAATAAGAAATAACACGCATAAATAGAAACAGAAACAGAAAAAAGGACATGGGTAGATCCGATGCAAAGGAGCAGATGGATATCCAATACTAAAATTCTCACTAACAAAGGTTCTATTTAGAATGGAATGGTAGAAAACTAAACTCGCCAAAAAAACAGACCACCGAAAACCTGATTCAAAATACTCTGATTCCAATTGGAAAATACCCCCAATACAGCCCCCCAACTTCTACTCCTTTGTTTTTATTATTCAAAGATAAAAATACCCTCACTCTTTTTAGTTTAAGACCCTCTGTTCTAATTTTTGAGAACCCCTGACCCAGTGGTTGTTGTATGAATCACGTTTTACCTCCATTAGCTCGATCAATAATTTAACAATTGCTTATAAATTAAAACATTTGAGCTCGAGGATTTATGAAACTCTGGATATTGAATTTCGCCTTTATCAGTCTGTTTTTTTCTCTTTCGGCATTCTCGGCCGATGTTTGCCAAGCAAAAATCAAAAAGAAGATTTCAGCGACACAATCTATCTTCCATGCCATGGCGGTGCCAGTGCTAGAGAAAAAATTCGAGATGGTTAAAGACATCCGAACGATTGAGAACGTTGGGGATTTTGACTTTTTAGTTCGAGTAAAAGGGTTAGGCAGTGCCGCTTGGCATAGAGTAAACCCCGATGAAACGTATATCGGTTTGGTGGATTTGTGGGAATTGCGTTGCCTTTCTACGTCGTCACCCAAGCGAGATCCTCTGTCTATTGGGTTTGCTGTATTAACTGAAACGGTGGATGGTCTGTGGGATTCTCTTCAATCAGGAGCCCCAAACTTAGCGGGGGAATTGGGCGCCGCCAGCCAATGCAGAACGCGAGGCTATGGCAATACGTTCGCTGGCAGTAGAAATAAATTCCAGCACTTTATCAACACCCCCGACTACCGCCTAATGAACAATTACCTTGCGATGCAAGCTTCTATTCGTACCTATTACCAACAATTTGCCAATGGACGTGGTTATGCCACAACAGAAAACGATTACCGCTGTGCGGCGCAAGAACAGTATCGCCATTGGGGCTTCAAAAAGGTCTTGTTTGCTAACTCGATCACCAGCGGTAATGCCATCATTGCATCCAATCGAGACTTCGTTTTGATTGCGGTTCGGGGAACGCAAATGGTGGACGAACAGTCGATACACGACGAACAAATCGCGTATAACTTCATGACGGATATTCTCGCCAATGGACCGAGTATTCCGCTAAATGCCAGCTTACTCATTCCCAATGCGAAAGGAAAACTCCACAGCGGATACGCTGCCGTCGTTAAAACCCTCTTTCCGCTTATTGAGCAAGCACTGCGTGAAATGGGCGACACGCATAAGCCTATTTTTCTGGCAGGTCACAGCTTAGGGGGCGCGACTGCGACGGTTCTGGGCTATAAATTACGTGCAGAAGGGTATAAGGTTCAGTCGGTGTACAGTTTTGCTTCGCCTAAAATCGGTGACCTCCGATTTACTCAAGATCTCGACTCGAACGTTAATGTCTATGCCACGATTAACTACCGCGACCCAGTACCGGGCTTTCCTAATATCAGCAATTTTTTGAACTTTGTTCCGCAATATTATGCGGCGGATCATGTCCTTTATTTCAATAAAAACCATCAACCGACTGATTTTCCTAACACCACCAGAGACAGTGATATTTTTGCCCGTATTTCTGAAGACCAAGGGTCGCCCACTCCACTCATTATTTCTGCGACTCAGAAATTCAAAGAATGGCATTTTCATGTCATGAATTTCTATCTCGCGTTTTTATACAATGAAATTCAGCAAAACCAATTGGACAGAAATAGCGAGAATTTGCAGCCTGATTATCAAAAGCAGTGGCTGTGTTTGGATGGGCAGCCTCACCGGAACCTTACCCAAATCGATTGGTACGGAGACGAGATAAAAGGCACTTTGTTAGCGGATACCAATGGATACCCTGTTCAAGAATGTGTTCTGCCTTAACGGAGACGACGCGAGTGAACTTCCATTATAAATTGTTGCACTTGGCTATCTGTACTGGTTTATTGCTTTCAACTCCGGCTAACGCCTTCAAAATTGGCACCCATGTTTGGCTCGCGGCGAAAGTGGCAGAAGACGTCGTTGAAGACAACAAAGTCTCGATTTATTTCGATGAATCAGGGCAAACCGACACGCTCACCGTTGACCCGATTGTTGCCCGTTCCATTAAGCGATTCCCCAAAGCGTTTCTTTTTGGTGTACTCGGGGCTGACATATATCCCGATCTGGTGGCTGGTCAAATGACTACGCACCCTGGCCTTCCCTTTCAGCCACTCAACCGCTGTGGCGAGAAAATAAATGTCGACTCAAAAGGTCAATTGCAGCCCTATAGCCGATATTGCCACCCGAAAGATATCGACTTAGCTTCGCCCGATAACTATGGCGTCTCTCCCCTCATCTTGCCTGTAATGAAAGCGGCTAATTTGTATCTGAGTGGTCATTCTTGGGGCTGGCAAACCGACGATTGGTTGAGGCATGTTAGAGACGCTGCGTTACAAACATCGGGAAACCGTGGCTCGAGCGAAGTGGCTTTTGCTTACGGTTATCTCCTCCATGCGGCAATGGACACGTGGGCGCACAGCTATGTGAATGTGTACACGGGGGATCTCTTCTCTTTATCGAAAAACCAAACCGTACCGGCTCGCCATACCGCGTTAGAAGGGTACATAAATTCGCTCCATGATTCGTATGAGGACGATCCCCTATCCATTCTAAGAGTAAGTACGCGAAGAAAAACTCAAGTACAAGCACAAGACAGCTATCAATCGCTCAAAGCACCGACCGAGTTTGTTCGGAGAACATTAGTCTTAAACGATACCACCGCTTGGCAATACGCCAGAGAAAGTGGGGCTGTCCATATTTGGGCAATGTGGGCATCGTGGAACATTTCCAAACAACTCAATCAAAGATTTGAGCCCATCCAAATCGAACTTCGGCGCGTATTGAATGAACAAATTCAAAAAGTCAGCGACGCAGAGCAACTTTGGCAAGCAGCAGAAGACGCCAAAAATATCGCCATTCAAGGGGCTAGCGATGCCTACGAAACACTGAAAGAACACGAGGAAAATTTGGTTGCTGCCACACAAAACTTGGAAGACGCGACCAACAACGTAATTGAGCATATTGAATCCAATATCGCCTTAAAGAATGTATTTTCGACCGCAGACCGAGTCATTGAGCGCGTGCTTAGTCTGCTTCCGAGTTGGATTCAGCAACAATATCGCACCGCTAAGAATCGTTTGTCTCGTGTGCGCTTGGATTTGGAGTTTGCAAGAAACCACTATAACAACCAGCTCATGATTCGAGAGAGAAGACTTACCGCACTTGCAGAAGCGCTTACCAAGATGAATTTGGAAAAATCGGTGCTGTCAGCGTTATCGACGATGCGCGATGTTGGGCTGACTGCCATTGAACGTAGCCTTTCCGGTTGGACACGAAACATTGAAGCGTCTGTCGATGCCTATATTCACGCTTACGAAGAGACAGGGCGCGAATTGCTCCGACCGCACGGCAACCGATTCGAAGAACAGAAAAGCGCGGTGCAGGCGTTAAAGAATTGGGCGATATGTTGGGCGCCTATTTTCAGCTCCCCGGTGCCGAATAGCCAAATGCTCTCGCGCACATGTCAGGTAGGGATTGAGTCTTACACTGATTTCAATGAAACCGTCCGCCAGTTCAAGCTGAATACCTTGATTCAAGACCGCCGCTTGAGGGATGCCATCATTGAGTTTGATGAAGCCAACGCTGAAATCAAGGTGTCGGCGCTCCCCCAAATTGGGCGGCTAATTCGGCAAGCCATTCCGTTTACAGACCAATCGGTCGCGGCACCAGGTAGTGCAGAATTTCTTGCTCGCTTATGGGATCATCATGTAACAAAAAAGGATCTTGTTGACTTATATGCTTCTGATTCTTCGGAGCAAAATCTATTAACCTTTCGTGCTCAAGGGCAAGAAATCATTGCGATGTTACAAGCTGATGGTTTAGACATTGAGAAATACGAGAAGCACCATAAGACGTTGAAGCTTGATGACATGATGCGTTTTACCCCAATTCGTAACGCCATGCAGCTCTCTAAGCTCGCTTTAGTAAATAACGATGAACTGAACGATTGGGTACGCGAAAAAGGCGTGACTTCCTCTCCCTATCCAGACAGCAACCCGCTATACCGAGCAAATGGTCCGGCGGGAGATATTCTGATCGGTGCCTTAAGAAGTATCGATGGGAACCACCAATGGTTAGCGGTCGCCCCGCCGCTTCCGAGAAAACCGAAAATTGGGAATGACCTACGCGGGACAGAAGAAGCGTGTCGACGTTTTGGCTACCCGATCCACTCACAGTACATTCCAACTAAACCCTTGAAACCCGAACGTATCCGAACTCATTCGGAGTTTAATCGTGATTGCCAGAACACGGCTTTGTTTCGCTATCGAGCCAATAATACGGAATATACACCCGGTGGTTTTCGACTTTGGCAATCTCGCTTAGCCAGAGAAAAAGTGTTTAGCAAGATATTTAAGGGACCGCTCTCGCTAGGTATGTGTCATCACTTAAAGGACAAACGCTCGGAGCCCGAGTCTTATCAGCCATCGTATTACACAACGTATATTGGCCTTGGGTGCGTGGGAAATAACTACGTCGACACCAATTTATTGTCGATATTACACAAGCATCAAAATAATATTCGTCGCTCCCACCGACGTTGAGAGCAATTCAAGGTAACTAAAAAGGAGGATTGAGGTTAACTGACCTGAATAACGACGCTGCCCTTTCGGCGCTTTGCGTGGGCGTATTGATGGGCTTCTTCTAGCTGGGTGAAGGTGTATTGACGATCAATTCTTGGTCTTAAAAACCCTAATTCAATCAAGTCTTTAAGTAAAACCAAATCGACACTCGTGTCTACATGGTATCGACACGCAAGACGATGTTTTCCGACAAAAATTGAAGACATCATTTGATAGTATTCCGCAAGGCCAGCTTCAAGCTTTAAACATATACCTTGAGGTTTTAGCACATCACAACAAGACTCGAAGCACGCTGTATTAGCAATATCAAAGACTACGTCATATTGTCTTTCTGCAACGGTGAAATCGTGAATTGAATAATCTACGACGCGATCAGCGCCAAGAGCCTGCACAAACTTCAATTCATCGGTACTACAAATACCCGTCACCCTCGCACCAAGCCATTTAGCAATTTGCACAGCCGCTGATCCTACAGGACCTGAAGCGCCATTGATCAGAACCTTCTGCCCGACCTGAACTTTGGCTTTGTCACGCAACATTTGCAGAGCGATCAACGCGCCATATGGAATAGAAGCTGCTTCTTCGAAATTGGTGTTCTCAGGCATTAGACTCAAGACACTGTCGTCTTGTACTGTGATGTATTCTGCGTAGGTGCCACTTTCTACTCCTACAATCCCGAAAACTCGGTCATTAGGCTTAAAAAGTCGAACATTTTTGCCCACTGCTTCTACTACACCAGCAAACTCGGTACCTAGAATTTCTTCTTTTGGTAAGAGAGCACCCAGTGTTAAACGGGAAGGGAGCCGAAGTATTTTGGGAAATTGGTGACGTAAATGACTTTTCGTAACGGTTGTGGCTTTCACTCGAATTAATACGTCATCGTCGGCTGGCACTGGCTTGTCAACTTCTGAAAAATGCAATATATCGTTATCCCCGAAGGGTGTATATACCATTGCTTTCATGACTGATGCTCTCCGATAGCGGTGGCTGTGCATAACACACAAAGAAACCTATCCTATTTCTCTAGCCACGTAGAATTCCCGCTATTTGTTAGTCGATTAGTAACGCTAACAAGACGATATAGAGGAATCTTCTTTTAATCGGGACACCTTACCAATGGCAACAGACCATAGCAAATGACATTTGTATTAATAGTGATACTTATATAATTATTTTCAATATTTATATGAAAGTGGTGCTACGGATAAACGGGGTTACACCCATATCTCCCCTTCGAGGTATTTAACAGCTTTACCTGAAACAAAAACGTGAGTATCGGTTACTCTGCAATGCAGTTCACCACTTCTCTGAGACGCTTGAAGTGCTAACAATTCACTCTTCCCTAATTCACTTGCCCAGTACGGCGCTAAACCAGCGTGAATTGAACCAGTTACCGGATCTTCGTCGCCACCGTTAGCGGGCCAAAAATAACGAGAAACAAAATCAAATTGCTCCCCTTTCGCCGTGACGACCACATCGTATGGTGCTAGAGTTTTTAGTTGTTCTTGGTTTTGTTGCACCTGAAATACGTCGTCTTGAGATTCATAAATAGCAAAGTACGCTTGTTGGCTACGTAAAATGAGTTTTGGCGTAATGGATAAGCCTTCGATGAGCGCCTGCGGAGCTTCAACGGGAACGGGAGCAAGAATAGGAAACTGCATTTCAATCATGCCATTACTTCTTTTTTTAATGACGAGATTGCCCACTTCCAAAGTTGAAAGCTCAAGCTCATTCAGTGAAGGAAAATCGGAAAACAACGCGCTGGCAGACGCTAATGTCGCGTGCCCACAAAAATCGATTTCAGTGATAGGGGAAAACCAACGAATTGCATATTTATTGTCTTTTATTCGTACAAGAAATGCTGTTTCAGACAGGTTATTTTCAATCGCGATATTCTGCATCAAACGGTCGTTTAGCCATTCATCGGTAATGATCACCGCAGCAGAATTGCCTTTGAATTGTTCACTGGTAAATGCATCCAGTACGCGCATATGCAATTTCATTTCTGTTTCTCTCCATTCCTTTGGGAAATATCGACTTTCGAACAATACACCATTGTTTTGTAGCGCTTGCAAGATATACCCAAGCATTCTCAGGATAATAAAAAAGCCCTCAATGTAAATTGAGAGCTTTGTTAATTAAGAGCTTTTTGATAATAGCCTTCAGACAGCAGTAGAAAAAATCTCTAGTAAATTCTTGGCTCTCCCCTGAAGATAACGCGATCATTACCTCGATAAACACCGAATGTTACCAAAGCAGAAGGGTTATCATCCCCATTGCCAAACCAGTTGTAGTGAAGGTGTTCAAACCCGCCGCTGGTATTGCCTGAGCACGTTAACCCTGTTTCTCCAGCTGGAGGAACACCAATTCGAAGCTTCAGCCTGACTTGTTCTTGAGCACCTGCAGTTGAGCTATTTTGCCTTGCGGTTAAATTGCTGCTTGTACCACTAGTTATATTGGTATGCGACCCCGTTAAATCGGCACTGCTAGAGCCAGGGCTTGGCCAAATCAGTTCACGACAATAATTTGTACCATCAAAGTCGGTTTCAATGTCATCGGTATTGGTCACAAACTGCGAGCCATTCCAGTATTCTGCTCTTACTGGAACCGTCACGTCCATACCACTGTTTGTGCCGACATCATCTAACGTTAAACGACCATAACGCATATCAAGGGCCGCGGTAAATTTTCGCCCATTGTATGTACTGGACCCGTCATTTCTTAGCGCAATGGCGTTTACAAAATCAGTGCACCCATCAACCGAGCAATTGACGCTGTTGGTGTTCACTTCAAGACCAAGCCTAACTTCATAAGGACCATCTTGAGTGGTGATTCTGGTTGGGGTTGTTTGCTGAATTACACGAGAAAACCTAAACACGGTAGAAGGCAATGATGCCGTTCCACCCGTCCATTCTCTATACCAATCTGTATTCGCAATATTGCCCGTTATCAAACGGCTCGTTAAATCATTTGATTCTGTAGCCGGATTCTTGTCATCATCCACAGCAACTAAATTTAAGTGCATTAACAGTGATGCAGCAAAGTTTCCGTAGTTCGTTGTTGTCGTGATGGTGCTATCCTTGTCCACGCTTTGAGCCGTTACAACAAATTCAGATTTAAAATTTTGATCCATGTAGGTAAAGCTCACAGCCTGCCCTTCTTGAACGTAGTTGTTTGTCAGTTCAAATTGATATGGGTAAAAACGCCCTATCGTGGCAGTGTCGCTATCAATCCCAGTAGCCTCGCCATAATCATATTTACTGTTAGATGCCGTTAAGTTAATGCTTCCTACTTCGTTCCAATTCATGGATGCCACAATGCCGCTCGCGGCTAACGATGTTGTCGTGAAGTTGTAAATATTGTTAGGTGTATAAGTGTTGCCTTCTTGTGTCAAAGTACCGGAACTCCCCCCACTTGGGGAATGAAGCGTATAGTTGAGCTCGGCTAAAGCGAAATGACCAGTGGTTGAATAAAAGTTAGGCGTGGTCGCACGATTACATTGATTACTTTCAGAGATGTTATAAATAATGGGTTTAATTCGTACAGTGAAGGTTTCTCCAGATCGAGCGAATGCAGGACCGCCAGACGATGTGCCATTGTGGGCTTTTACTGAGTTTTGAACCGAAATATCACACAGTGCGAGTTTGTCCGGCCGAGCCTCCACCACCATGACTCCTTCAATATCATTCGCATTATCCCTGACTGTTACATTGATTTGACCCGCATCGTTATATTGCAAACTCAGTGTGCCGACTCCATCCACAAACGTGACGTTACTGTTCACCAACGAAGGCTGAATTGTTCCAGTACTTGGGATGATATAAGAGGTTAATGTGATCGCCAGTGTTTTGGTTCCATCGTAGCCATCCATGACTTCTGTTCCACTCGCAGTTTCTCGCGTTGCCTTTATAGTGACATCGGTTTGCTTACCCGCGATGATTTTGAGTGGAGATGGTTCAAAAACAAAACCAGAATTATTGAATGTATAAGGGCCTGCAGAGGCATTGATGGAAGGGAAACCTACAACGTAAGCCGTTACCGTCGCAACTTCTACTACTACACTACTGTACAAATAATAGGTCGCTGTCCCCCCTTGAATCTGCATAGTACTCGTATCGTTGATACAATCTGCGTTAATGCTTGCTGTCGATTTCCAACAAGTGTTTGCATTACCAGACGGCGTAATATTTAAGTTACCGATGTAGTCAGTATCTACATTGCCTGCACTATTAATAATATTAAACGTGATGGGGATTGAGTGCTCAATCAATTCAGTAGCAGAGGATGGTGTAATTTGCAGTTGATACACAGGTTGATTACAGCTAGAAATGTCGCCATTCAGCCTCGCATCACCTTTCATTTCAGCAGTCAGCGAGGCAATAGCGCCGTCTAAAACACCACTCTCTTTTAACTCGATATTGTTTTCTGAGATTACAAACGCGGTTGCTCGTGCAGCCCCTTTTATAGAAAATTCAGCGTTGCTTCCATGCACGACAAAGTAAACATCATTAGGAACACCCGTTAAATTAACCTTACCTGAGCCTTTTATTTCAGTCCCATTACTGTGAATGTAAACCTGCCCACTGACCTTAATTTCTGCATCACCGTAGATATTAACTTCATCCGCAAAGTAGTCCCCTGCCGTGAATGTGACCACTGCGTCGCCAAAGATGTTAATTTCGTCGTATTGTCCCGGAGACACCGTATGAGTTCCGTTGTTAAAGCTGATGTCATTAGGCCCTGGAGTAAAACTTGCGAAATTGAACAGAGGAACTAAAAGGCTGCTATCAGCGACACAATTCCCAACCGTACAGCTGTTATTGGTATGGGCATCTACACCAAAATAACCAAGTTGAGTACCACTAACCGCACCTGATATTTTGGCGCTGCCTTTAATTTCTATACTACCGGACGTATCCCAAGTTTGAGCAGGACCAGTAAACTGAGTACATTGCTCCACATTGAATGGGACCTCAAAAATGATGTAACCCAACCGCTCCACAATGTGCTTACGTTCGGAGTCGGTGTCTTGATCTTCTTCCACCATAAAGCTGGATTTGCCCGTTTCCAAACGGCATCGGCGTAACCAGCCTCCGTTATTACCGTAACGCGTGTTTTTTGACGCCACAATAATAGGTACGACATCGTAGCTTTCGTCGTAATCAGCGTAGGTCTCACAACCCGTAGACACAGGGTCACCAGTATCATACGAGTTAATGGTCATCTGGTTTTTCACCGCAAACTTTATGTCATCTCGTTCACCGCTGCCGTAGGCTGCAATAAAGCCGATTCGCTCTTGCTGCGTAGGGAATTGCCGGGAATTTTTTGATTTGTATCCGTCGATTTCATGCCGCTCCAGAGAGATATCCATATAAGACGAATTAACAGCAGTCACTGCTGAGGTCAGCCAGAAGTCCTCGCCGTTATTTATACTTTGTACTTGGTGAATGATTCCGGGAGTTCCACTAAATGAAGTAAAGCCTTGTCCATTGTAGCTATTGAAATAAATCCGTTCTTTTTTGTTCCGATTGCCGTTTCCGCTGCTGTGAGTGCTCAATCGATACATGTATTTTTGAGTCGAAACTTCGTCAACAATGATCTTCACGCCATTAAAGTCATGAACCCCTTTCTCCATAACGACATAATCGATCACCTTCATCGGTACATCTTCCATGCCTGCGGGTGCACGATATGCGGGCGCAATTTTCTGTTTAAACTTAACGTATGTTTTCGTTACTTCCAGAACCTTTATTGCAGAAGGAGAGTCTTGCTCGTTGAGAAATGAAATCGTACTCATGAAGAATACGAGAGGAACGGTGTCATACGTTTTTTCGAAATTAACTTGGCAGACCGTATCGATACAGTCTGGGTGCGCGTAGGCATTAACGTTGTAACGGCCGTACTCAAGCTCAAGCGCTTTTGCACTCGCTCCTACTAAAACCAACATCAGAATTAGAGCAAATCTTAAAAGTTTCATTTTTGAGCCCAAATCAGGTTGAACAAAAAACCTTTCCCGTTCAAACTTTAGTACAAAGTTTCACCTTTAATTGCTTCATTTTTAATACTTTGCTAAAAAAAACTTCTTAAGTGATTATTTTATAATCCAGCTCACACTTAATCTCGGTGTGTTGGGCTATATCCACAGACTTTCTCATCCACAAACTTTCTCATCCACAAACAATCCCACCCAAAAACGTCGTTATTCTTTCTGACCAGCAACAAGATAAGAGGTTATCTGTTTAATGGAGCTTGACTCAATTTGGAAAATGTCACAGAAATAAAAAGTTTGCTGCGCATCACCGTGCCCTTGAACAACAAGGTGATCCGTGGCTTCAAGTGCTTGAGTTACATTTAGAGACACCGATTCTGATTCCATTTGAAAACAAATCGAGCGGATATTGTCCGTCCCAACAATGTCTTCTTTGCCCACATTCGTCCAGCGAGTCTTCTCGTTTAAGAACGGGATAATCTCATTTACATCCCCACAAGAAAAAGCGATACACGCGTTTTTGATATCTTCATCCACAACATTCACCTTGTATGTTTTTCAATCAGTTATTAAAAACTATACGACTATTATTACAAGAGCGATGTAACAACGTGGGAAAAACGTGAGCAGATAAGCTGCAAAAGAAGCCAATGAACTTTAAAAGAGGATTAGTTCACTAAGAAGCCAACGAAGCATGCGCGATCAAGCTCATAAAAAATAAAAACGATATTGCACCTTGAATGAGAATACGTATAGAATCTCGCCATCACTTCTGCAGGAGAATACGCCTAAATGAACAACTAATCCCTTATGTCCAATTGAACACCTTAATTTTGGAATACAGGGTTAGTAGGCGTGTCTTCGTCAAAACTTGCTTTAATCGCTTTTTGCATATCGCTTTTCGCGATCTAATGAATTCAGATTTATCACGCCTCAGACCCTGACTATGTCGGAGTCTTTATGATCACATTTCATCAAAATAATTCTTTTAAAAACAATAGCTATCAAAACAGCACTTATTTAAGAGCTAATCGCCTTTCTTACCAACACCCAGATGGGGACTGGCAGTTTAAATCGCTTCAGTTCTCTCTTGCGCAAGGCGTATACGGTTTAGTGGGCGACAATGGAAGCGGCAAGAGCCTGCTGTGTTCGTTGCTGTTAAAGCAAAACTCCCCTACTTTGGGAAACATCGAAATCCAAGGGCGAGTCGGTTGGTTAGATCAACAACACGATTCGAACACAATCGACCAGTCTATTGCTCAGTACTTAGGTTTGGAATCCGCGCTTCTTGCGCTTGAACGAATAGAAAAAGGAAGTGTTGAGCAAACCGATTTTGATCTCGTCAACGACCGGTGGGATTTGAGAAATGAGCTATCAAAAGAGTTGACCGAACTTAGGTTACCACCCGATCCATGTAGCAGCATTCAAACATTGAGCGGTGGTGAACTAACGCGGCTAAGGTTGTGGGTCTTGTTCCTCGAAAACCCGGATATTCTTATTTTGGATGAACCAAGCAATCACCTTGATGCCAACGGAAAACGTTGGCTCTGTAATCAGTTAACTCGATACCAAGGCAAAGCGCTCGTTGTGAGCCACGACCGAGAATTGCTTAATACGGTTGACGGCGTTTTCGAGCTGTCTTCATTAGGAATCCAATTTTATAGCGGCAACTACGATGCTTATGTTCAAATTCGAGATAGAGAACAAGCCTCAATTGCTCGAAAACTGGAAGAAACCGAAAAACAACAGAAGATAGCCGCTAAAAAAGCGCAATCGGATCATGAGAAAGCGCAAAAACGTGCGGCGCAAGGCAACAAGCTAAGAAAGTCTGGCAGCCAAAACAAACTGATTCTCGATGCTGCAAAAAACAGCGCACAGAAGTCGAGTTCTGCAAAGCGGGAAATGCACCAACAGAGGCAGGCTGAACTGAGCGCGTTAAAAAAACATCTCCAATCACAGCAATCGAATTCTCATGCTCTCACCTTATCGTTTGAATCGCACCTACAGAAAAATCAAAGGTTATTGCATCTCCAGCAATGCGCACTGCCCTATGGCACTGACGAACCAATCAATTTGGAAGTGTTCCTAGGCGATAAATGGCGGATTGAAGGCGACAATGGCAAGGGAAAATCAACGCTGCTTAAGTGCATATTTGGCGAGCTAACGTTCACTTCTGGTCAGTGCAGCGCTAAGAAAAGCCTATATGTAGACCAACACTTTTCATTACTAGGCGAAGCCCGCCCTTTACTGGATCTCGTTAGCGTACATTTGCCCCACTTAGAACACGGTGAAATTCGAAATCTGCTTGCTGCCATTGGCTTCAAACGCGACTCTGTGTTCAGAATTAGCCACCAACTCAGTGGAGGGGAAAAAATGAAATTGGCACTGCTTATTGCCAGTCATCAAGCAGAACCCTGCTTACTGCTGTTAGATGAGCCTGATAACCATCTAGACCTCAACAGCAAAAGAATATTCGCGAACACTCTACGTGACTATTCCGCAGGGTTTGTTTTGGTTACGCACGACTCATACTTCGCGCGAGAAAGCGGTGTTGAATCCAGCTTGACCCTATAATTTGAGGCTACTCAAGCCACGTTATTCTAGGGTCTGTTGACCTTTCGCGGTTAAATTTTGTTCGAGTTCTATGTCTTTTAATCGCGGCGCAAGGTGTGACGCCTAGTCATTCTAAGTAAATACCTTGCAACAATGAGTAAAAGGCATAGAAACGAACCCTTTGGGCAGCATTTGTGGCTTATTTCTACTGCGTTATCGCTCATTGATGTAGAGCGACTACACCGAATAAGCTCTGCCTTGTATAAATCCCCCACAAATTGCTGCAAAAATCATCTCGAAAGGTCAACAGACCCTAATAACTTGGCTTGGGTAGTTTTTCTTTCTCAATGGAGCTCCAATAACATCTAAAGTAACCGGATAAAACGATGGGATAGCGTTCTTTTTCATTGAGCTTTGACCAAAACAAATGGATTCGATTAAATCTTAATCAAATCGAATGGAAAACTTTGCCGAATGACTTATGCTCAATTGAGGAAATGCGGAAACTAAGGGCACCATAGTGGAATTGAAGACAGAGCTCGAACAATGGGACGGCAAAGACACCGACGCCATCTCCCTGATTTATCAGGAGCACCATTTTGAACCTTACTTTATCTCTCAAATCATAGATTTAATGGACGAAGAAGAGTTCGCTTCTGGATCGACTTGGCTGCTTAAGAACCATTTTGAGCAAGAAGAACAACTCACCGATTCAGAAATAGACGCTATTTATAGCAAGCTGAACAATATAGAAGGCTGGGAAGCACGCCTCCATCTTCTTCAGGCTATGCCTTACATGCCCATTTCCGAACAAAATAAGCCTAATGTGGAATCGTTTGTTCGTCATTGCCTTGGAGATAGAAACAAATTTCTTCGAGCTTGGGCGTACAATGCGCTGTTTGTGTTAAGCCAGCAGTACCCAGAATATTTGCCGGATGTGAAAAGGCTTTTTAAGATCGCACTTAGAAAGGAAGCACCATCAATAAAAGCGCGTATTAAGAATATCTTGGTTCAAAACAAACTCGAAAATCAAACGCCGTAAACGACTTGGTTTCTGCCGGAACCTTTCGCATGATAGAGGTGATCATCAGCCACTTTGAACATGTCATCTAACTGTGCACCATCTTCGCCATACACAGAAACACCAATACTGGCGGAGATGTTCACTCGATTGTCTTCAACTCGAAATGTATTGCGGCAAAGTACCTTACGTATATGTTCCGCGACAGCACAAGCCACTTTTCTTTCTGTGTAAGGTAAAAGAACACAAAACTCTTCTCCCCCTACCCTATAAACCGTATCCGATCTTCGAACCGAATCTTTAACAAGCTTAGCGACTTGCCTAAGTACTTCGTCACCAACATCATGCCCATGTTGGTCATTTATGGCTTTAAAGAAGTCCAAATCCACCACCAGCATGCTAAATAAATCAGACTTACGTCGGTGCATGGTGACCATTTTTTCGAAACTGAAAGCCAAACTCAGACGGTTATCTATTTTTGTGAGCGGATCAAGCAAGGCGAGTGATGTCAGTTGTTCTTCGGTTTTTTCTCGGTTGTACTCGTAAACATGCGCCATTCCCCAAATAGCCCCTAAGCAAGCCAAAACATTGATCAGCGAATGCGTGAGCAATCCGGCCTCAGGAACAGTCGACTTCCAGTAATACAACACCGCGCCAATAGGAACAAAGACAAGATTGATTTTTAACCCCGCCGATTTCCCAAGCAACAGGTAACCTACGATAGGGCACAGAAATAACCAGACAAATAGCGAACTTTGGGTATTAGTTACAAAGATGCCCATAAAAACAATGAGAAAAAGTGAAGATACGTAAACGGAAGATTGAAGAAGAAGGTACTTTTGAGTGGTTGAATAGCAAAAAAGGTAAGCAGAATAGATAGCAAAAAACAGCTCAACAGCGCCTAACCACTTTTGCTCAAATACGAATAGGTTTAGAAATCCATAGATAAGACCGGCAACGAGGGTTATGAGGGACACCCCTTTTAACATATTGCTTCGAAATGACTGTGATCGGTTCAGCCACTCGATGCCCGCATCCATCTGTACCATCATTATCCCTGAAGAATTACTGTGTACCCAGCGGCATTTTGTAGGATTAACAATTATCACTCAACCATAAACAGTTTCTTACTGTCAATAAATTGATCCAGGTTTGATAATGACATATCTCGGACATTCAAATGAGCCAATAAGAAAACAAACAGAGCTATAAATAGATCACTCAAAAATACTATATAGAAAGCTTAAATTACTTAATAAACACAATATGTTGGGATTTGACGAATCCGGAGCAATTTTTTAAATTCACCCAAACGCATATAAATTAGCTCAAATTTAATACAGATAAAGTTTTGTTTTTTTCATTGCACTCAGTGGAACGAGGATCTAAATTATGAAAGTTCACCGTACGGTTAAATGCTTTTCTCGATGCAGTTTCAAACATAAAAACGAAAGCAGAGCCAAAGGCTCTGCTTTATTTTTAAGGTCTTTCAAACTTAAGCCTGCATTATTGAGCTTTCCATAATTGGCTCATGCGCATTGGCCCTGGGGTCGGGAACGTCCAAGATTGAGGCATGTTTTCTGGTACATTTCTCAGCTTGTTGTTAACCACAACTCCCACTGGGAGAGATTCCACTGTGCCAATCACATAGAAGTTCTCTTTGGCGATTTCCATAATTTGACGCATCAAGGCTACTTGCTCATCTTGTGACGATGTTTTCTCAAGTTGCTTCCACAGAGCGACCTGCTTTTTCACATGCGCTGGTGGTTCAACCGCATTGTCACGACCTTTCGCCCAATTGTAGTATCCCAAACCCCATGTCGACTCAGGGCTAAAAGGAAGGTAGTGGCGCGCTTCATCCAACACACCTACACCGCCGTCACCAATAATTGGGATCATATCGTAGTCGTTTGTTAGGCGCAGGTTGATGACGTGGTTAATCTCCATCACACGGATATCTAAGAACACACCTACGTCTTTCCACTGGTTTTTCACTAATTCCAATGAATCCGCAATTACACCTTTATCGCTGACTTTCGATACCGCTTCAATACGCAGACGTTTCCCGTTTTCCATTAAACGGTAGCCTTCTTTGTCTCGCTGGGTTAACCCAAGAGAATCTAAAATGCTATTTGCTTTTTTCTGATCGAATTCTGTGTATTGATACGCCATTTCTTCATCATAGAAAGGCGACATTTCCAAAGGTGCAGCTTGGTATGGACCGACTGCGCCCGAATAAACCGTTTCACTGATTTCATCGCGATCAATGGCGTGAGAAAGAGCAACACGGAAGTCTTTGTTTGCGAACAGAGCACGCTTAACTGGGTCTTTTGCTGTCTGGTTTAGCGCTATCACCATTTCTGAACTCAACGTACTCGGACGGAATTCATAGGTGTAGCCACTTTTCTTTTCGTTGTCGATAAGAAGAGGTCGGTGCGTAGGAGTGCCGATATGGCGGTATTGATAGTCCGCTTCACCGTTCGCTGCACGCAACACCATCTCTTCCAAATCTTCACTGTAACGCCAGCGAACGCTATCTAGATAAGGTAATTGGTTACCTTCCGTATCCACTTGCCAGTAATACGGGTTACGTACGTACTCTGCAAAGCTCGCGTTAGGGCCAGGAGCTGACTTCACTTTCCATGCGGTCAGTACTGGGCGATCTACATTGTTGTAATGCTCAATAAAGTAATGCGCATTACATTTTGTGTTTGAGAATTGTCGCCAAGAATCAAAGCCCGCTGCTTTCGCGTTTGCTTCCGCTTTGTCGTTAAACACAGGCATGAACTTAGAACAGTAATGCTTGGGGTACGCTGTGAAGCTTTCGCTGTCCACCGTTGCGAGATGGCGAATAAACATACCATTTGGCTGTTTCAGCGTAATTTTTACAGTATGAGGATTAAGGACTTCTGCGCTAGCCGAATCAAACGATGGGAAAATTAATGGGCGGTTGCCTGCATGTTTTTCGTCACCCAATACATCGTTGATGTAAAACGCAACGTCATCGGCTGTGAAAGGATGACCATCCGACCATTTCACCCCTTTACGCAGGGTAATGGTAAATTCGGTGTTTTCTTTGTTCGATGTAAAGCCAGTCGCCAAGTTAGGGATGACTTTCGAATACGTTACATCAAAATTGAACAGGTTATCGTAGGCGATAGTACGAATACGGTGCCCATTATCCACAACTTTGCCGACCAAATTCAACGTCCCGCCGTACTTGCCCACGGATTCAAATGGTGTCACGACTAACGGTTCGGTTGGAAGACGTTCTTCTACCGCTGGTAGTTTTCCTTGCTTGACCAGTTCTGCAAGTGCTGGCGCTTCGTTGTAGGATTCTGCGTAAGCCGACATCGATACCGCTGCTGCAATTGCAACCGCCACTTTGCCGAATAGAGGTAAGTTCATTTTGTGTTTCATCAGTCACTCCCTGATGTTTTCTATTTATTAAATTTGTCGTCTTTTCCCGAAGACGCACGCCCCTGAACATCAAAATTCAGAGATGGATGTTGTACGCCCAGCCAAAATAAGCGCTTTGAGGGTGGAGCTGCCTTTTCTTACTTTCCCGGATACAGCGGGAACACTGGCATGGGCATACAACAAGTTGGTATTTGGAGCACAGGGGTAAACAGCGCTCTCGCCTGCCCCATATTCCAGAATAATTTCACTGAACAAGCGTTCGGATTCGACTCGTGCAGGCTTTTGTTCTAAGTGGCTGAACCAAGGTGTCCAAACATCAATAGCGTGCCCAGTCATCAAATAGTTAAAATCGGAGTCGCACTGAATGTCATGCTCACGAACTTCAATACCGGCTTCGTTCAACCACTGAGTCGTAATGACTCGAATACCTTTAAAAGGCGACCAGACAGACACTAGCTTTTCGCCTTCGCGCCACGCTTCTTCGTTCTTGGTTCTAGCGTGCCACGATTGGGTTTCTGGGTGCTGAAATGCCAGCATATTGTCGCCTGCAAAACCCTGCTCTATCCATTGTTCACTCTCGACGCATAAGCCGTGATCCGAACTGTACGCAAATTTTGAATACTTGTCGTAGCAATGTCTCAACTCGCCACTTGGCGGCGCATTCGTCAGCAAATAACTTCCTCTATCACGCCAAAGAAAATGTTGGTCACATACCCAAGTTGGCTTCAGGGTCGTTTCTAAAGGTTGGCTCTCTGTCTGCCAAAATGCGTGATCTTCACTTAATCTGAGCGCTGAAAAGGCTTTGAACGCCAATAAAGGAGAAACTGGGCTGGTGTAAAACTCACTGGCTAATAAGTTTGGGTAGCCAAAACCAGATAATAGATGCCCATCTTGACCCCATATTGGTCGCTCAGCCCACCAGCGCATAGAGGACACCCAGTGTGATTTAAGTGAGGACATGGCGATCCCTTTAGGTTCAAACCATGCTAACTCAGACCAAAAGCCCGCTCCGGCAAATCGATAATTTAGTGAGCGCCCGTAACACAGCTGAGCGCCATTTTCGCCAAACCAATATTGGTAGCTTCGAGCAAACTCGACCGCTCTATTGACGTATTTCTCGCTTTCATCTAAGCGGGAATCACGGATCCAACGAGCGTACACAAGACCATAGAGATGAAATGCAAATGGGTTGTAATAGTCCATGACGGCGGCTTCACCATCTTGATACCAGCCTTGCCCCATATAGTGACTATCAATAAAATCCAAATCTTGTTTTAGCTTGTCGTGTTGAATTTCAGCACCCATTCGCTCTAACGCAAACACAATCAGTACCCGAAACCAGCGCCAATTGTTAGGTGGAATATCCAGTTCTTGAACTGGCATCATCCAATCTATTAGCGCTTGCTTTTCTGCATCAGAAAGAGGATTCCAATACGTGTCAGGTGCGTCGACAATCGCAACAGCGAACGAACTCATCTCGACAGTTTTCTGATCGTAGTTCACTAGATTTGACCAAGCGTTTTTATATTTGTCTGAAATGCCATTTAAGAGCGCTTGCCTTAGCGCTTCATTTTCGTGTTTGAGCTCATTGTTTGCAGGAACCGAACCCCACATTAATCGGGCAATGTGCTCTACAGAAACTGCTTCATCGTTATAATGTGCGGCGCAATCTTGTTGTGGGTTACACTCGCTGTTTGTCGCATTCAGAATAGACTGTTTACCGAGCAAGAACTTAACCACATTCAATGTGTTATCTCTGCTAGTAAATGTCGAATCTTCCGGTAGCCATTGTGCTAACTGAATGCTCATGTTCATCCTCTTACTGCACTATTTACAGCGCTATGCAACGGGTGTATCTCATCTTTAAGTCAGATTAAAACCCATTTAAAATCATTTTTAAAACGCTTTTTCATTTTTATGCTATTCAGATCAAAACTACGTTTCATTTTTATATCTGATAGCTGGATAGGTTCACATTTTTGATAGAGGCATCATTAACCAATGTGCTTATCTGACGGCAAAAATCTTAGGTAATGGTTTGGGCTCCAACCGCGCTTTAGGCACGCTCCCATGGCTTTCAAATACGGCCGAACATGGGAAAAAAACGCGAAGTAACCTTCACATAATCGATGTTTAGCAGTAATCGATAGCTCACCAACTTCATCAATACGTTGAGCGGGGCATGCACCATGGCATAAATCTCTTTGGGAACAGTTTACGCAGTGCAGCGCCGCACCAACGGGCTTTCTTTTAGCAAATGATTGTTGGACTGGGGTTTCAATCAAGTCGGGATAATCACGCCGATTCAAATTCCCGAGTTTAAATTCTGGATAGACAAAATGATCGCAGCTGTAAACATCCCCATTGTGCTCCATAACCAAGTTTTCACCACATTGAGGGGAATGCACACAGTTAGTGGACGGCATGCCTAATACCATTCCGAGTGCATTATCGAAGTGGCTAATGAACACTCGCCCTAAATCCCGCTTTCGCCAAACTTCAAACACTTCAATCATAAAGCGTCCAAATTGTTCGGCGCTGACGCTGCGATGAGAAATCCCTTTGCCTTTTTCGGCTTCAACCACAGGTATGAATTGAATGAACTGAACGCCGAGGCTGGTTATGTGTTCGTATACCCGCTGTGGGTGCTGCGCATTATCGCTTTGAACAACGGTGAGTACATTGGTTTCAACACCGTATTTAAGAAGGGTGTTTAACCCGCAAACCACTTGTTTATATGATCCTTTGCCACTGCGTGTTTTCCTGAAATGGTCATGAAGCGCTTCATCGCCATCCAAACTGACCCCTACCAAGAAATCATTTTCTTTTAAGAAACACGCCCAGCGTTCATCAATAAGCACACCATTCGTTTGTATCGTATTACTGATGATCATTCCCTTGCGCGAATGCTTTTTTTGAAACGCTACCGCACGTTCAAAAAACTCAATGCCTCGCATGGTTGGTTCTCCACCTTGCCAGCCGAACACCACTTCTTTACAGCCTAAAGGCTGGCTGTCGATGTAATTTCTGACGTGTACTTCTAATGCCGCATCCGTCATATCAAAGCGATTTTGACCTGGATAGTATTCCGTTTTGTCTAAATAGAAGCAGTACTCACAATCGAGATTGCACAGCGGTCCTATAGGCTTGCTCAGCACATGAAAAGGCCTGGCTGCTTTAGGTTTGTGTGTTTCTATTCGCAGCGGGTGTGGGCTCTTTAGGGCTGTGATCAGTGCATTCATTGTTTTCTCTGGTTTGATTAGGCATATACCCAAAATCAGTTATTCAACGATTAATTGCCTAACAAAATACAATATATTTTTTGAAACGCCTTTTTGATTTGTCAATAAATGTGATCTTTGTAAATTTTTAAAACGGCATTTCAAATTATCATCTCGGTAAATTTTTGTGCTCGCTTGTTTGTGATGACATGTTTGGGCACCGATTTATTTGTATACCGCGAGGTAATTGTGCGTCGTCCTAATCTTCTTTATGTTTTCCCTGATCAATTTCGCCAGATGGCTATGGGGTTTTGGCAACAAGAACCTTTTCGATCATTTTTACCCGGTGTGGCTGACCCAGTATTTACACCCAATATCGACAATTTCGTCAAACAAGCCACCATAGTCTCTAACGCGGTAAGTAATTGCCCATTGTGCAGCCCGCATCGAGGTAGCCTGCTAACGGGTATGTACCCCAACAAAAGTGGCGTACCGCTTAATTGCCACTCTGGCCGGTTAAATTCAGATCTACCTAAAGATAAAGTCTGCTTTACGGATGTGCTGGCTCACTCTGGATATAACGTGGGGTACATCGGCAAATGGCATTTGGATTTTCCGACACCTAACGATCCAGAGAATAACGGACAATTTGTAGACCCGAACCGCCCTGCTTGGGACTCTTACACTGAAACGGAAAGACGACATGGCATCGACTATTGGTATGGCTATGGTACGTTCGATGAGCACAAAAACCCTCATTATTACGATAATCAGGGAAAGCGCCATGAACCCAAAGAATGGTCCGCCAAGCATGAAGCCGACAAAGCGATCGCTTATTTGAACAACAGCGAAAATCAACGCGACGAACAAAAACCCTTCGCATTATTTGTATCAATGAATCCGCCGCATAGTCCCTACTCTTCACTTGATGATTGTACAAGCGAAGACTTAAGCCTCTACGCATCAAGCCCTAACGACACGCTACTGGTGCGAGTTAACGCCGATGATAAAATGCCAAAATCCGCCGCTGCCCCCTTTTACTTTGCGAACGTAACGGGTGTAGATAGAGAATTTGGGCGAATTTTGACGGCATTAAAAGACAGCGGAGAGTGGGAGAATACGCTCATCGTATTTACTTCTGATCATGGGGAAACGCTTTGTTCACATGGGTTAAACGACGCGAAAAACACGCTCTACAACGAAGCGTTTAATGTTCCCTTTTTAATAAAGCGCCCTTTCCAATCAGACACTCAAATCAGTGATGTGTTTTTGAGTAGCCCCGATATTATGCCAACAGTACTGGATCTGTTAGGGCTTGAAACCAACATTCCAAAATTACTGCACGGGCATAACCTCGCTCCGTACCTTACCCAACAGGAATCTCAACCCTATCGCCACGCTCTCTACATCAAAAATGTCGATGGGGATACAAACACAGAAGGCAATGTCACCAGCTACTTCCCCATCGCTCGTGGCATAAAAACAGACTACTACAGCGTCACCTTAACCATTAACCGTAACCATCAATTAGAGAGCATTCAATTTTTCGATAACCGTAACGATCCCTATCAACTTCACCCCCTTTCTTTTATGCCGGAAGAAACAAGAGAAAAGAAACTGCTCACGCTGATGGCATTTGAGCTTGAGCGCATTCAAGACCCATGGGCGGAGCTTTGTATTTTGCCAGATCTTCTGAACTACCCGTCCCTTACCTCTAATACTTGCAGGACCAACCATGACTGAGAAAGCCACCCCCAACGTCATTATCATGTACGCCGACGACCTCGGATTTGGCGACATTAGTTGCTACGGCGCAAATGAGATCCCAACACCTAACCTCGATAAGCTGGCTGAAGAAGGTTTAAAGTTTCATCAAGGTTACGCCACTGCCGCAACCTGTACTCCCTCGCGCTACAGTTTGCTTACCGGATCTTACCCATGGAGGAACCCAGATGCGGCCGTTCTCCCCGGAGACGCGCCACAAATCATTGGTAAGCTAGACGATACCATGCCAAGAATGTTCCAAAAGGCGGGTTATCAAACCGGTATCGTCGGGAAATGGCATTTAGGTTTGGGGAATGGAGACTTGAACTTTAACCAGCCGATTGAGGGCACGCCAAACGATGTGGGGTTTGATGAATCCTACATTATGGCCGCTACCAACGACCGTGTACCCTGCGTGTATATCGATAACCGAGAAGTCGAAAATTTGGATCCTAACGACCCTATTGAAGTCACTTACGATTGGGATAAAGCGTATGAGGGTATTCCGACAGGAAGAGAGAACCCTGAACTTTTGGATGTGATGTACGATCACGGACACGATGGCACGATTATCAATGGTGTCAGCCGTATCGGTCATATGAAGGGCGGGCAATCTGCCATTTGGAATGACGAAACAATGGGTGAAGTGTTCGCAAACAAAGCCATTTCCTTTATTGAAAAAAACCAAAATGAGCCTTTTTTCTTGTTCTACGCCCTACACCAGCCACATGTTCCACGCATTCCAAACCCACAATTTCGAGGCACTACCCCGCATGGTGTCCGCGGTGATGTAATAGTCGAAATGGATTGGTGCATCGGACAGGTTCTAGATAAGTTAGACGAATTGAATTTAAAAGACGACACCATAGTTATCTTCTCCAGCGATAACGGACCGGTATTGAATGACGGTTACAAGGATGAAGCCGTGACTTTGAATGGTCACCATAAAATGGTCGGTCCTCTGCGTGGCGGGAAGTACAGCTTGTTTGAAGGCGGTACACGAGTCCCCTTTATTGTTCGCTGGCCAAATGGCATTCAAAAGGGTGATTCCGAGGCGCTGATCAACCAAGTCGACTTATACGCCACCTTTGCCGCCCTCACAGGGCAGTCGCTTTCAGAGGCGGAAGCTCCAGACAGCCATAACTTACTTGATGCGCTAAGAGGCAAAACGCAAGAAGGACGTAACGATATGGTGTTAGAAGGTATGCAATATAAGAAAGTGTACCGAGACAAACAATACGCCTATATTCCCCCGCATGATGACGACTTTATTTGCCAATACACTGGCAACGAAAAAGGGAATACGCCTGAGCCACAACTATACGATTTGCATGATGATATAGGGCAGCTCAAAAACCTAGCAGCTAGCATGCCTGACAAAGTCGATGAGTTGGCTTTGAAATTGGCTAACGTCATCAAAAAAAACCGCTCAAGATAGATCGATAGCTCAAAGTATCAAGGTAGGCTCGGTAATCGCCGAGCTTCTAATGCGATAGTGTTTCTTCAAAAACACCAAGCTCTCTTCCTAACCATATGGCTCGTTCAGTATGGTCAAGTAAGTGTTCGTTACTAACAGGATGAATCAGAACCGACATGTCTCCGCGTTCTTTATCAAGCCAATTGATAATCCCATCGCTATCATCTTTAAAATGGATTTCGAACATTGGCATCTTATGAGGGCCGACGAGCTTCTCTACCAACTCAAAAACGGCAACTACGTCTTGGCGTTCCTTTCGTATTTTCTTGCGTAAAGCGTCGGCTTTCGCAAGGTTGTTCAAACCAAAATAAACGTGCGCGTGAAACATATGAATCTCCTAACTACCTAGCCGACTACCCAACATCTTAATTACCTAGTGACCTAACTACTTCGTGCTCTAGTCAAAATCATTGAGTATTACACCTTGAGGTCACTGATACTATTTTGATTGACCTTATCTATTATGTATACCCATACACTCCGAAGGATATGTTCAAATTTTTCTAATAAACCCAGTCTGGTTGTTTTTAAGCCATTTATTTCACTTATTTCTAATGCAATGAATCTTTATAAATTATTAGATTCACAGCATGTTTCCACTAAATACATAAATACGTGAATTATAAATTATGGTACAGATATCACTGCATCTCATTTGCATTATGATTTACTCATATGCTATTGAGCTCACACTTTGAGCTCGCCACTGTGAGTAATGGGTTTCTACCCAAATACCTAAGTAATCTCAAAATACTTGGGTATATAACGATATAAAACAAATTTTTTAGGACAAGGAATAAACATGTCGAATACAACGACAAACAACGGCTCATCAGGATTAAACCTGTGGAAACAAATTGTGATTGGAATGGTTGCCGGAGTTGCAGTTGGCGCAATTTTTGGACCAAGTGCCGAGGTTCTAAAGCCTATCGGTACACTATTCATTAATTTGATCAAAATGCTGATCGTGCCACTTGTATTCTGTTCATTGATTGTAGGTATTACATCAATGAAAGACACAAAAAAGATGGGTCGAATTGGCGGAAAGGCCGTTATCCTCTATCTCTCGACGACCGCAATTGCAATCTCGATCGGGTTGGCGCTTGCTACCCTTCTAACTCCGGGTGCTGGTATCAATATCACCGCAACCGAGGCAGTAAGTGCGGCAAAAGATTCGCCGTCATTGGTTCAAACGCTGCTTAACATTATTCCCAAAAACCCAGTCGATGCGCTGGCCTCTGGCAATATTCTGCAAATTATTACCTTTGCCATTGGGCTTGGTGTCTCTCTTACTTTGATAGGTGAAAAAGGTGAGCCTGCCATTCGAGTATTCGAAAGTTTAGCCGAAGGCATGTATAAGCTCACTTCATTGGTTATGAAACTTGCTCCTTTTGGCATTTTTGGCCTTATGGCATGGGTTGCGGGGAAATATGGGTTAGATGTGTTACTGCCGTTAGGAAAAGTCATATTGGCCGTATACATCGGCTGTATTATTCACGTGGTTGTGTTCTACAGTGGTTTGATTACCGTTGTAGGCAGATTAAGCCCTATTCAATACCTGAAAGGCATTGTTAACCCAGCAACCGTGGCATTCACCACCACTAGTAGCTCCGGCACTTTACCAGCCACAATTAAGTCTGCGCAGGAAGAGCTTGGCATTTCAAAGAGCGTATCCAGTTTTGTATTGCCTTTAGGTGCCACAATCAACATGGATGGTACAGCACTCTACCAAGGTGTTTGTGCTTTATTTATTGCTCAGGCATTTGGTGTCACACTTGAAACCTCCGATTACCTGTTGATCATCCTAACCTCAACTCTGGCATCTATTGGTACGGCAGGTGTCCCTGGTGCTGGATTGATTATGCTTTCACTCGTTCTAACAACCGTAGGTCTACCGCTTGAAGGCTTAGCCATTGTTGCAGGCATCGACCGTATCCTAGATATGGCTCGCACAAGCGTAAACGTGTGTGGTGACCTAATGGTCTCGACGCTTGTCGGTAAAAGCGAAGGCGAGTTAGATGAAAAGGTATACAACCAAACAGCCAAAGCGGATATTTCCTCAGAAGCTTCCCAAGCCTAGCTTTTAAGTGACATGTCCAAGCAGCTAGCTTGGGCATAACTCCTACGCTTTTAGGTTACTTAACCTATAAAAAATATCGAAAGACGCCGAAAAGGTGTCTTTTTTTTGCTTCCTCAAAATCATTATGACTTCGCTTCAACCGATTTAATGTCAAATTGAATATGGGAAAAAACATTACGTGCATCTGTTCCAATTTCTTAAAACCCACCAT
Source organism: Vibrio penaeicida (assembly GCF_002933855.1). Lineage (GTDB taxonomy): Bacteria > Pseudomonadota > Gammaproteobacteria > Enterobacterales > Vibrionaceae > Vibrio > Vibrio penaeicida_A. Next base: position 174,953 of record NZ_BFAQ01000012.1, on the reverse strand, counting down.
GCATTTCTTTATTTAGGAGATAATATGAGTCTAATATCATAAATTATTATTGATTTTTCAAAGAAAAAAACGGCACACGCTTTATTCACAATAAGTTAGCGCATTAATTCATATTTAACTTGCGAGTATAATTGGATAATTAAAATAAAAATCAACGCATTACATAATATCGTTCATTATATGGTGTCGAATTTAAAATTAATGAGCTGTTCACTGTAGGAAAACATTAAGAGAATGAAATCGAGCTAAATAAGAAATAACTTTCAAGATATAGGTCAAATAATTATAGCTTTATAAGAGCACTATCAAATGCTGAATGCAAGACTGTATAAACAATCTCTTTAATGACAATAATTTTAAATACTCAAATATTGGAATTACATGTTCATTATTCCCATTATTGAGCCAAGTTATACAGAGTGCTATTTAGGGATTTTTTTCAGCAAAAAATATGATTACTATCTCCTGAAATAAAAAGCGCTACGAAATTAAGTGCATAAAAAACCTTATTAAATCATATAATTACAAATATTTATTTTGTAGCTCGAATAATTTCCGATTTGGTTCACGAGTTAAATAACAAGCCACGTATTAATTTAATCCTAATTGGGATTGCAAAATTATAAGGTCAATGACCACCACCGCTAAGCGTACATTGCAACTGGCGAAGGATAACTATATCTACAGGTTTATTATTATGATCGTTAACGGCAACACAATTAAAGCGATAGTTACGGATCTAGATGGCACATTACTAGACCCAACGGGGGAAATTACAGACTATACAAGCTGTATTTTAACTAGGCTTTACGTCAGTGGTATTGAAGTTATATTAACAACGGGGAGGCATCCAAGAGACGCTTTCAAGCCGCTAAAGCCACTTGATTTTTCACCAACAATATTAGGCTGCAATGGTGCATTAGAAGCACAAACGAATGAATTGGCTTACGCACAAAACATTACCTTTCCTCATTCGACATATCAACAACTCTTAAGGTTTCTGTCCGGTCCAAATACTCATGTTAGTGTATTTGATACTGATGGCTGGCACGTCAGTGAAGTCAATCACAACGTCAGTGCCTATTCTTCTAAATTTCAATTCCCTTATTTTCTTCACCGACCAAAGCATCTTCTTTCTTTAAAAGCAAATAAGCTTCTTGTATCCACCTCTCATGACTCAATAGAGGTAGAAAGAAAACTAAGAAGCCTTTTCGAAAATGAATGTGAAATCACCCTTTCGGCTGATCACTCTCTTGAAATCAGCCCAAAATACGTAACGAAAGCCACCGCCGCTGATCGGCATTTATCCTTGAAGGGCATCGACCTAGAAAAAGAAGCGATAGCATTTGGTGACGGTATGAGTGATGAGTCCATATTAAAAACCGCAGCGCTTGGTATTGTAATGCAAAATGCCATGTCAGATTTGCCTCGTCGACTCCCTAATCCTTTATTTACGCAAAGCAACGCAAACGATGGCGTCGCGAAGTTTCTCATCAAGTTCTTCAATTTGTCACTTAGGGGGAGCTACGCATGAAATCGATTGCAACGCCATACGAGCTGAATGTCTTCATTGAGGCACAAAACGAACCAAGCAACATGCTATCCAATTCGTTTGTTACGTTCGATTTGCAAGGCGACGTAGACCAACAAGCTTTGATTGAATCGATACGTACGGCTTTCCAAGCTGAAAACTTCCATTGCCATTATCAGCTCAAAAACAACAAGCTCTATAAAACTCAAATATCTTCACCAGTCAGCATTGAGTTTTACGACTTCACCAATAAACGGGATCCTAATGCAGAATACCGAATCGTATTGGATCACTACTACTTCAATAAAATCGACCCATGTGAAGGAAGGCTATATAAAGCCTGTGTACTGAAGTTAGCCGATGAGACTTTCAAAGTTATCACCATGTGCCATCAAATAGCGCTAGATGGTACAGGTTTCGCGCTGTTTCTCGACATCATTAAAAACGAGTACCAAAGGCAAACCAAAACTAACTGTATCGACTGCGATGTTGAATTAGACGCTAGCTGCTCATGCCAATACCTTCACCTATCAGAAGATAAAAAGGACGATGCCTGCAAAATTTGGGAGCAAAAAGTCCTCTCTCGTTCGCTCACAGCTAATTTCCCTGTCTTATCAAGAACGACCAGCCGGTTAACTCAAACCAGTATTCTTTCCTTACCTTCTGAGTTCAGCGACGAAATTAAATCGTTTTGTAGAGAAAACGCCTTAACACCTCACCTATTTTTCAAAGCGGCATACGCCTTGCTAATTGGTCGGCTAGCGGATCAGAACCTCATTGGTGTGACTTCACCTATGGATATGAGAGGCGAAGAATCGAGGCAAACCCTCGGTTGTTTTGTTAATACTCGTCTCGATATTTATGATCTCGAAGAAAGCCAATCCCTTGAAGCGTATTTTGATGATGTAAAATCGTTTAACCAAGCAGTTCAATCCTATAAAGCGCTCCCCTACCGAGATCTGATCAATAAGCTGAATGAGTCTTCTGAAACAGATGTAAAAGAACCCACCAACGTAGCCTTCGGCTCAACAATGGGCATCAATGATAATTTTGAACTTGCAGACAGAGTCACTCTCGCCTTCAACTACGAGTTAATGGAGCTTAACACCAGTATTCAATTGCTCTTTTGTGATTCCAACGATTCGCGTTTCAGCTTCCGATTCGACTACGTAAAAGCTCAGTTTGAAAGTGGGGTATTTGAAAACTTTTTGCAGCGCTTTGAATATCTACTCCATCAGATCATGATTTCAATGGACAAATCAGTCGGCAGCGTATCCATCTTGCTAGAACACGAACATCAATTCTTCAAACAACAGAACAAGACGGAACAATCCGTTTCTAGCGTTTCATTGGCTAAGCACGTACACAGGTGGATAACAGAAACACCAAACAATGTTGCTCTTATTGATGATACTTCCCAGCGCAAGTACACCTACAGAGAACTCCACCAAAGTATTGCCGCATATGTTCGATACTTTAACCAATTTCGACCGCTCAACCATTGGGGAAGACCCGTTGCGATTGACTTAGATAGCTTATCTGAAACGGTGATTGCAATCGTCGCCACTCAATATGTCGGGCTACCTTATACGTGCCTCGATAGGGAAGAGTCGGACGAGCGCAAACGAGCTATCGTCGAGCTGCTATGTCCAATGACGATTCTTGGGAAAAACAGCGTACACCTTGATAAGCACAACAAAACTCAAGCTTGGATTTCTCCGATTGAAGACGATCTAGAGGCGGTCATCCTGCCCTTACCCGATTCATTCCCTACAAGTAATGTAAGCCAATTTATTTTTACTTCTGGCGTAATAGATTCACCAACAGGTATCGCTCTTTCACATGAAGCTCTGCTCAGCCGCATCATCCCTTCAACCACTGTACCCATTGGTGAGCGAATTCTTCTCTCTTCTAATGAAGCCTTTGATTCCGCCACATTACAGCTCTGGACAGCTCTAACTCACGGGAAAACATTGGTGGTATCGGCAAGACGAACAATCCACTACCCCGATAAACTAAAATCGGTCATCAACGCCTATAAAATTGATCACCTATACCTAACAACAGGGTTGATGGAACGGTATATCCAGTCTTACCCGGACGACCTCTTTCAAAGCATCAGTACACTTGTGTTTAGTGGAGACGCGGTTTCAGCTAATGCCGTTTCCAAAGCTTTGGACAACAATATACCCAATATCATCAATCTATACGGACCAGCAGAAACATCCGTCTACGCTACCGCTTTGACATGCCAACCTCACCATGCAGAGCAACAACGAATTCCAATTGGGAAAGTCTGTGACAATACCTGCGTTTATTTGGTTGATAAAAAGGGCCGATTGGTGCCAAAAGGCGTCACGGGAGAAATCCTCATTGGCGGCAGTGGGCTTGCAGACGGGTACTTAGGGCAACCTCAACTCACCACTTCCCGTTTCATAGTCACGGATATTCCTGAGCTGAATGTGGGTGGAGTTCGAGTCTATAAAACGGGTGATCACGCCTATTGGGGGCAAGACGGCTATCTTTACTTCTGTGGCAGAAAAGATGATGAAATAAAATACAAAGAACACCGCTTTAATCTGAATGACATTCAAGCCGCGATGGAAAGAATAGAAGGCATCGCTTCAGCGGTTGCCACTTTACTCCCACAAGAAAACAGAAAGGTATTGGCGGGCTATTACGTTGCTCACTCTCCAATTCCCCCCACTTCAATCAAAACGCTTCTTGAAAACATACTCCCTACGTATATGCAGCCAGCGTTTTTGGTGCAACTCGACGCTTTACCACTAACACAAAATGGCCAAGTCGATCGCAAGGCTTTGCCTATCCCTACCACAGAATTTGACGATGATTTACGTCACCTTACCAGCATCCAGAGACAACTTTTGTCGAAGGCATGCTCTGTCTTACAACTTACCTCTTTATCCATTAAGGATGACTTTGTAAGCAGAGGTGGAGATTCTGTCTCTGCTATAACACTATCCGTTGAAATGGAGTCTATCGGCATGAAACTCGACACCATAGATATAATGAAACATACCGTTTTTTCAGAAATGTCAGAACACATTAAACATGAAGCGCTCACACAAATCGTTCGCGGAGAAACAACCGGCGTCATTGATCTATTACCCGCGCAGCAATGGTTTTTTGAACAAAACTTCATGCAACCAAACCACTATAATCACGCGGTTACACTTTCACTGCCAACTGATGTCTCCTGCGCTCGTATGGAGCAAGCACTCTTACGGTTAACAGAGCACCATGACATCTTCCGAACTCGATTCAACAAAACATTCGAAACGGGTAAACAAGAACTCATCGATACTCATGAAGACTTGTTTTCATTCGCAGAGGAATCGTTCGCCAATTACGAAGAACTCGATATCTACTTGGCGGGGCTTAATGAAACGTTCGACCTAGAATCCGGTGCAGGCGTTATGTTCAAAGCCGTGCTTTATCGTATTAGAAACGAAAGCACTATCTATCTGTACTTGTGTGCCCATCATCTAATTGTTGACTCAGCCTCTTGGCACGTCATCGCTAGAGATCTTCAAGCACTGTACGATGGAGGCTGTGATACCAAACTGCCTAACTACTCCGGTGTGCAAATTTTTGCGCAAAGTTTAAATGCCCAGTTAGAGCGAATTTGCAAAAATGAAACGCCATACTGGCTTAAAAGTGACAGTTTCAGCCCTAAGTGCCGACCTAACGTTCAATCTCGCGTTGAGAACATTACGGTCGATGAACGTGTCACGGCGCAGTTGTTATCGGATGCAAATACACCCTATCGAACTAGCCCTCGTGAATTACTGCTGACGGCACTTTCAAATATATTGATTGAAAGAGGTGAAAATACCGAAGTTCTGATGAGAGGGTGTGGCCGACAAGAGCTCGCGAGCAATGTAAAAGTGGACGATACCATTGGTTGGTTTACCAGTATTTTTCCATTAAAACTGCCATCAACGAAAACCAACTTCAGCCAGCAAATTAAAAACGTGAAGGAATGCTTCCGAAGCGTTCCTGAAGAAGGCTCAAACTATCTTCATCTTGCTTATCATCACCCTGACAATGGTATTCGTCGCCGTCTACAAAGCAGGTTAAATGCTTCCATAAGTTTCAAATACCTAGGGCAATACAACTCTATATGCGACAACCCAAATAAGTGGAATATGGAACTCTGTAACCTAGGCTATATGGTTGGGGAGAGGAACAAACCACTAAGAGAAATAGAAGTGGTGTGCTGGATCTTGGAAGGCAAACTCCACATTCAGTTTGAAGTCACCAGCTTGCAGATAAACCTAACTTCGTTGATGTTGAATTTTGCTGATGAAGTTAGAGCAATTGTCGCCCACTGTACCGACACAGAGACCAAGAACACATTAACGCCTTCTGATTTAAAGAACGTTACGTTGAATCAGCAACATATTGAAACCATAGAAAGTAAACTGGGTTCTCTCAGCGCTATTTACCCAGCAACGCACGCTCAACGTGAGCTTCTTTACTCCAATAGAGTCAATCGCGATTTCCAAATTGGTCAGGAATATTTCAAATTATTTGGCACCTTAAACACAAGCGCTTTTCAACAAGCTTGGGATATTGCGTTAAAACGTCACGACATATTAAGGGCCGTATTTTGTGACGCCTTCGAAAAGGGCAAGCCCTTGGTCATCGTGCCAGAAAACAGCAAGATGCCGATAAAATATGAAGATTGCACCAGCATTTCTGAAGATGACAAAGATGCAGAAATGACACAACATCTCGTGATAGAAAGAAGACGAGAAATCAGTGAGGTGTCCTCACCGTTGATGCGTTTATGGTTAGGCAACTTTGGTAATGACGAACATGCCATGATCTTTACCTATCACCAAGTGCTTTTCGACCAATGGTCTATGCAGTCATTCCTCGCCGAAATAATGAGAGACTATGAATCCTTACTGCTAGGGCGTGAACCCGATATTACACCATTGAGCTTTGAACCTTTTGTTCATTACATTCATGACTATCAGAATGACAGCAAAGCACGAGCATTTTGGCGAAACTACCTGAAAGGCGCACCAAAAAATCTGCGTCTACCCAGATCAGCTGATTCGCTGTGTGATAACCCGATTCGTATGCAAAATATCAACATGCAGCTCACCGATATGGAGAGCGGACAGATAGTCGCAAGAGCTCGGGAACATAGCGTGACCACCAATCAAATGTGCCAACTTGGCTGGGCGCATACCTTAAGTAAAATTACAGGGAAAAAAGACATCGTATTTAATACGACTCTCGCAAAGAGACCGTCCAGCATCCCTGATATTGACCGTATGATTGGTGTCTTTTCTGCAACGCCTCCATTACGCATTAATGTCAATGGTGATGTATCGAAAGCGCTGTCGCATATCGCCGAAACCAGCGCAGATCGATTGGAGTATGGCTTTCTAGATTTAAATGAATACGATGAAGAATGGGTGCCAACCATACATGGTGGAACACTGTTTGTTTTTAATAGCCAAACAGGTCGCGAGATACAGCCAACCTCCTCCCAAACGAAAAACTTAATCTCGGAACAATTAGGCACCGTGAGTGGCACAAACCACCAAGTCATCATGTCCGTTACTTCGGGGCATGCGATGTCGTTTAACCTCTTCTTTGACTCCACTGAAATCAGTGAAGAAGTGGCGAATCTTATTGCAAATGAGTTTCTCTCATCCTTGTTAACACTTTGCGACAACGATTCGCTTGATGTTGGAGCCTTATGCTCAATAGCAAAAGCATTCTAACTACTAGGGTCTGTTGACCTTAATCTAAGCAACATGCTTAGATACACAAAAGCCAGCTCAAACAGCTGGCTTTTCTATTTTCTATTTTCTATTTTTTTATTTTCTATCAAATGGCGGACGCGTTAGATATTGCTTGAAAGGTTAACAGACCAACTAGCAAATCGTTCCTTCCGACACTTTAATGTCCCGGGTATGGTCTATGCACGCTTGCGCCATAAGCGCCAAACCTTCAACAATCGTATTTAAAGGCATGCCGGGCATATTTAATTCTTCCGCTTGCTCAGGCAAGAGTGGGATATGAACAAAGCCATGGCGGATATTCGAGTCAGAAAGGAAGTGCTGAACCCCATAGAAGAGATGATTACAAACGTACGTTCCTGCTGTATTCGATACTTTCGCGGGCACACCATTTTCATTCAAAACTTGGCATATTGCTTTAATGGGCAGAGTGGAAAAATACGCATCAGGGCCGTCTGCCACCACGGGCTCATCTATCGGCTGTAAACCACCATTATCTGGAATACGGAAATCATCAACGTTAATTGCTACCCTTTCCGGTGTGATGGCATCCCGCCCCGCCGCTTGTCCTACCGTGATAACAATGTCTGGATTATGTGCTTGAATAGCCTGCTTCACCATGTCGACCGATTCGTATCTCACAACAGGAACCGCACAGGTAACAATTCGCCCCTTGTTGAGTTCCCTACCCTCCAGCTGTTTAACGGCTTCCAAAGCTGGATTTATTGAGGCTCCACCAAAGGGTTCAAAGCCTGTGATCAAAACGGTTTTCATAAAGTTCCTTATTTAAGGTGTCCGATTTCCTCTGTAATCAAGTCGAGGATTTTACTCTTTATTTCTGCTTTATTCTCAGCTTTATAAAGATTGTCGGCACCAACACACTCCTTAAGGGCGCGGTTTTTCTCAGCATCGTACGCAAAACCTATTGCGGCTATCTTTGATTTAATCTTTCTACCGTCCTTTGTTTTCCCTTTAGAGAGCTCTTTTCGGATGGTGTCGCAGTAACCTAAATCAACCAACTTCTGGTGAACCGTAGCATTGTTGATATTGGCAATATTGGAATCATCACCGTCAGAAAGGACGATAATCAAGCGCCTGGCATTTTTTCCTTCCTTCAACAGCTGCGCCCCACGAATAATGGCTTGGTAAGAAGCCGTTCCCCAATAGGCGACAAAGCCGTTTAACTTAGAATTGAAATCACTGAATTTTGGTGTCAATTCGATTTCTTTGTCTCGTGCCCAATTAGGTTGGTGAACACAATTCGAACTGCCTTTTTCTACAAAAATTTGCTTGGCGGTTTTTGAATAGTTGATTTCATGTGGTCTTAACTTTTCCCACGAATAGCGCTTGCTTTTCCTAACCAGCTGACTCATTTCGCAGTAGCGATTTGTCCCGCGAATTTTAGCTTTGATCGCAGACCGAAAGGGCACGATACCTACTGTATTCACGTACTTTCGGTTGTTTTTATCGTTGTAGTCTTTCAGCTTTTCATTCACTTCTACAATGATATCTTTCAAATCTTCCACTTTCGATTTGTTACCGCCACTCCACCCCTTATTCATTGAACCAGAAAAATCCGCTGCATAAATAATGTCTACGGCGTCCCCTTCAAACTTCTGTGAAGTGGCAGCGCTGCTCACTATGACTTTGCCATCGAACCCACTTGCGGGATCGCCACTTGTGAAGAAAGTAGTATGATCATAATCCGCTCTCACATGAAATTGGATATACCTCTGTTCGCCCTTTTTAATGCCTGCTTTGCACTCTGGAATTTGCTCGCACTCCAAACGCGTGATCTTGAGGTTTTTAACTTTGGTGGTATCCCCCATATATGCCCCAATATAATCGGTAGCTATCTTGCGATTAACAGCACTCCCACTTCCGGCTCCTGCACTGTCTTTATTACTTGCGTCTTTGGCGCTTAACGCTAATGCAGCCACTTCCGTCGCGTTATCAATTCGTGCTTTGGCCTGTAATGCATAAGCGCCGTCTGTCGCAAGCACAAAGAGCCCAAAAAGGGCAGGAAGGGCAATCGCAAATAAAATAGCAGCGTGACCGCGCTGTTGTTGTAATGATGAACGCATAACTGACTCGTATTGATTGGAGTGATGTATGGGGCGATTAACAGATGAAAGCGACTACTGCTTGATTTCGACACGTCGATTCAACGCTCTGCCATTGTCAGATTGGTTACTTTGAACAGGTTTGGTTTCGCCTTTAGACGTTAAGGTTAACAAAGACTTATCAACACCTTGATTTTCGAGATACTCTGCGACGGTCTCAGAACGTTTCAAACCTAATGTCATGTTGTAGCTTTCACCGCCTATATTGTCGGTGTGCCCTTCTACGACCAAGCTACTTTGGTTTGTTGAAATCTGTTTGGCGATGGTATTGAGAATGTAGCGTGATTTCTGCGTCAATTTAAACTGATCAAAACCAAAGAAAACCCGAGCAATTACCTGAGATTCATTCACGAATTGCAATGTACTATTGGTCAGCAAATATTCACTGCACTCTTTATCAATGCCGCTAGACACAATTTGTTGGGTAATAAATGCTTGAGTCGCAGGCTCTTGGTCTAGCTGTTCAATTTGATAGAAGGGACCCTGATTGATCGCTAGCCGTGTTCCCTGCCCAACTTCAATCTTTTTCTCGTACTCAATGTTCTCTCCACCACAGTAGAAATTTAACGCGTGAGTTTCACGTTCAGTTGCATTCGCAGCCAGGGACGAAATGGACAAAATAGTCGCAGCGAAGATAGGCGTAAGAAGTTGTGTCATGATTATTTTTCCTTGGTATTGCTATCGATCTTTTTCAGCAACTTGGCCGCAAAATCTTCGAGCTTAGAATGAGAATTAAAAGTGTGCTGAGTTTCGATCACTTCTGGAATCCGACGTGGAAGATACGTCGCCATATAGACACCATCGCGATCATGGATGTAATCAAATTCACCCGTAAATGTTTGCTGACTGTCCGAAATATCAACAATAACAATCTCTTTTGTCTCCAAATCTTCCTGAAGAAATAAAGAGTTAAGATTTTCCACCCAGTTTTTTTGAGTATCATTGCTTCCGTCTATAAAGATGTAGGTTTCGGAAGAGTATGCGTTTGTTGTGGCCAACAGAGTGAGCAAGCCAGCACAGAGAAAATGAGTTTTCATTCACTGTTTCCAATATTTAGATTTAACGACCCAGCATGACGGAAGACGAACTCACCGTAGTAAAACTGTCGCCAATAATCGAACCAAACCAATTGTCCGTTTCGTAACATAGGGTAATGCGGTACAACGTCGCCTGACGTTCCCACGAGGTGACGACAGACAAATGAGAGAGTTCACTAAGTGGTTGAGTGACGTTACAAACCTGACCGCCGATGGCATATCTTTTTAATGGGTTCGGTTTCTTAATGCCTTTAAAAGTCAGCTCTTCTACTAACGCCCCAAATTGGTTTTCATTGAAACTTCCCATGGTACGACTCAAGGAATTTCGACCAATAGTGACAATGGCATTCGCTTCAGAACGGGTGATTTTGTAGTTGTTTCCGTATAGCTGCGTACGCTCTTTCAAGACGTTGACCAAGGAGTAAGAAAGCCTATCTAGCTTTCCTTTTGCCGATATCTTTAAAATCACATCAGCGCTAAACACCAATAACAAAGAAACAAAAGCACCAACAATGGCAAACTCCACAGAAAAATTGCCTTTCTGCTTAGATTTTAAATTTGTCACGTTCGTATTCCTGAATAACAATAACTTCCCGGCGAAACAACGAGCTGTTGTCCATAAACAAAGTGAAGATTGGCGAAAATTCATAATCCAATCGATACACGGCAATGGCACTGTTGCTCTCTTTTCCGCAAGTTGCCAGTGGGGTATTTTTGGGGATCTTACAAGGGGCTTTGTGACGCTCTAAATCACTAACGGATGACAGATATTGAACAGACATTCGCAGCTTGGATTGGTCGATCACTTTTCCCCACACACTGCCACTATTATTGATGACATTCTGGAAAACTTTATCGTAGCTCTGCTCGCTCTTTTTGGATTCTCTCGCGGCTTCCGAAATCGTGATATCGGTGACAGCAGAAACAAAGGACATGTAACTCACCTCCACCCAGAACATGCACATCATCCAAAACGCCATGAAACCAAGCGCAAACTCGATAGACGCAACGCCTCGTATTCGCTTCTTGCTACCCTTCATGGCTTATTTCACTCGTCTTGGTATGGCTAACCTTGGAATCAATCACCTTGGCATCGTTCACCTTGACGTCATCCGCCTTAAATTCTCCGATAGCCTTGCTGTCTTTCAGCGCACGGTAGCGCTCGAATATTTCTTGATCCGATAGCTCGCCTTTCGACATATCCTTGATGTAAGAAACATTGCCAATCTTTGCCATGGCTAACGTTAAGTTGGCTTCTATCTGTTTGTCCGCTTTGCCTTTTAAATAGATAGGCAATAGCAGTTGCACCGCTTTTTGGTAATGACCTTCAACGATGTTTAAAACAGCCAGATTGTTCTTAATTTTGATGTCGTCGTACAAGTTGGTTCTAGCAGACGTGAAGTATTGCCTTGCTTCTTTCAAGTCGGAATTTGCCGCGCAAATCATGCCCAACAAGTTCTCTATTTCAGCGTTGTTAGGTTTCAACTCATAAGCTTTTAATGCCTGAGTTTTTGCTTTACGAAATTGACCAAGGGAATAGAGGCTTTTCGCTTCGATAAGAAGAGGTTCTGCATGGGCTTCTTGACCCATGTTTAATGGCGAAACAAAGAAAAGTGCCGATTCCGGATCACCAGAATTTAAGTAAGCCAGCGCTAATTTCATGCGCGTTTGACGGTTTTCACTCTTGGAAAGTTGCGCTTTATAGTACTCCACCAATTTTTCATGGTTTCCCGACTGTATTAGCAGCGTTTCTTCTTCAATCAGTGACGTTGGCTCGGGCTGGGTAGCACATCCAGACAACACGGAAATAGCCAATAGACACACCGTTACACGGCTATGGTGGCAAACACGAGCAAAGGATTTTTTAAACATTGGACATCATCCTCATCACACCAGGTGCGGCAATCAGAATCACCACTGGCATCATAATAAATAGGATTAGGGGAACCGACATTTTGGCGGCGAGCTTGCCGATTTTTTCTTCCATAGAAAGCATGGTGACATCGCGGATATCGGCCGCTAATGTCGTGAGAACACCGTAGATAGATGTACCGTAATGCAGGCTTTGCTTTAATGTCATGGTAAAGCTGCGCATTTCGTTGGTCGGTACTTGGTCGTACAGCTCGTCGAGCGCTTTATCTAAGCCAACAATGCGTGAACGGTCATTGGTATTTTTCAGCAACTGGGCTAAGTCTTTATCGAAACCGGACATTTCTTTCGATAAGTACGTCATGGCGGCTTCAATCGTCATACCGGTTTGAACGCAAACGGCTAGCAAATCAAGCAAGTAAGGGAGTTGACTCGACAATTTCTCTCTTAGCGCTTTCATTCTGGAATTGAGATACGCATCTGGTGCGATCAAACAAAATACAACCCATACCCCTATGGCGATAAAGCCTGAATTTTGTTCCCAACCTAGATGCCTCGAAAGGAAATAAAAACCAGCAGCGCCACCAATTAATAGGGTAAATTTGGCTGGAATATAGAGGTTTGCGTATTTGAAATGATAAAAACCTGCCGCATAAAATTTGTCGGCGACATCGTTATCGCTTTTAGAAAAAAGAGATTCGACCTTGTCCAATAGCTCTACAAATAACGGCTTCTTTGCTAAAGGTTCGTCAATGGTCGTAAAGTGTTTCATTCGCTTGGATTTATCGAAATGGCTATATAGAGCGTAAGCAGAAAACGCCAAACCAAACACAATCAAAGAGAGAAACAGAAAAAGCTCAAGCTGAGAATTCAACATCATTTCACCGCCTTCATGAGTATCCAAACAATGGTGATCCCAATAAATTCGCTACCCAATACGTAATAGAGAATGGGGCGTCCCTCTGGGTTGAACATGACAAACTCGTAGTTTTCAGGGTTCATGTACTTGAGCATCAAAATGAAGATAAATGGAATTGCTGCAACAATTTTGGCGGACGTTCGTGCCTCGGACGTCAAAGCAAACTTCTTCTTTTCAATTGCTCGCGCATCAAACATCAGTCTGTTGAGGCGCATAATGATGTCTTTTAATTGACCACCACGTTGCATGTTGGCACGCAAGGTAATAACGAAGAAGTAGAACGACGGATACGGAAAACGGTTACACGACTTGGCAAAAACCGTGTCTGGCGATTCTCCAAGCTGTAGCCTCTCCCCCATCACTTTAAACTCTCTGCCCACTTCCCCTTCTAAGTTCTTCCCCACAAAAGAAATAGCGTGCATGATACTTTCACCCGCACTAACCGCACTTGCTAACATGTTGAGTGCGTCAGGGAAGGAATCTTCAAACTGGTTCCGCTCTCTCTTTTGTAACCAATGGAGACCAAACGCAATCCCTACCACTTCAACAACGGCAATCACAATCAATTGATTGCCTCGAACAAAGTTTTGATTGAAATACAAACCGGCCAGAACCAATACGATACAAAAGCATATCGCTTTAATTTCAGGTAAGGCGCCAAGCTGCCTACGCGTTGTTTTTACATAGCGGCGGAGCTTTTCTGAGATGGATTCATTGGTTAATGAATTTAGGTTGACCGCCTGCTTATCGCCATCCATGGAAGAGACCAAAATGGTTTGGTTTAATTCTTCCAAATATGGATTGGATTTAGACGTTTGGTTACGATTGAGCAGGATAATACATACCCCACCAACCAAAAGCGCTATCCAATAGATCATGACAGTTGCCCTAGCTGAAAGGCTTCGTTCAGTTGGCTTTCTAGGCCAAAAAATCGCGCCTTTTCCACCAAAACAGAACGTTGCATCAAACCAGCTGTGATGAAATTGCCTTTGATTTTCCCATCGTCGGCATGTTCGCCTGCTGCTTGAAAGCGGAAAATTTCTTCGAGAACAACACTGCTGCCTTCCAAACCAACAACTTCGGAAATGCTCATCACTTTACGACTTCCGTCGTGCAATCGGCTGATTTGGATAACCAAATCTACGGCACTGACAATGGTGCGCCGGATAGCTTCCAGTGGCAGGTTATTGGTTGCCATCATCACCATGGCTTCAACACGAGCAAGGGCATCGCGTGGAGTATTGGCGTGCAATGTAGACATGGAACCGTCGTGCCCTGTATTCATCGCTTGAAGCATTTCAAACGCTTCACCACCACGACACTCACCCACGATGATTCTATCGGGGCGCATACGTAAAGAGTTAATCACCAGCCCTCGCTGATCAATCTCCCCTGTTCCTTCAATACCGGCTTTTCGCGTTTCGAGCCTGACTACGTGCGGCTGCATCATTTTAAGTTCAGCCGCATCCTCAATGGTAACGATGCGCTCTTTCTCAGAAATAAACTGAGACAGCGCATTCAGCATGGTAGTTTTACCCGAACCCGTACCACCAGAAATCAAAATGTTGAGTCGGCAACGCGAGGCAATCATCAGAAGCTTTGCCATTTCCGCGCTCATTGCCCCAAAGCCAGCAAGTTGTTCTAAGCCAATGCTCTGTTTCTTGAATTTACGAATGGAAATCGACGTGCCATCAATCGCGATAGGTGGAATAACAATATTGACTCGGCTTCCGTCTTCTAATCGCGCATCACACGTCGGGGAAGAATCGTCCACTCGGCGACCCACGCGTGACGCAATACGCTTGGCGATATTAAGCAACTGGGTTTCATCGATAAACGTGACTGGCGATTTTTCTACAAGCCCGCCTCGTTCAATAAACACGTCTTTGTGGCCATTGATCATGATGTCACTGATGGATTCGTCATCCATAAGCGTTTGCAATGGTCCTAACCCGTGCAATTCATCAACTAGGCTTTTCACAAACTCTTCGCGAACAATAGTGGCAACAGACAGGTTCTGACGTTCGATCAGTACATCTATGGCGTTCGCTAATTGTTTGCTGAGTTGGCTTTTCGTTAATGTGGTCACCGCTTCGGCTTCTAGCGCTTCGAAGATTTGCTCACGAATAGCGATATATATGGATCTGGATTGGTCTATCATCACGCTCTCTTCACTAGGCGTTTAAATATGCTGCTCTTTTGCGACACTACGGATTCACCCAACATCAGCGACGTTAGCTTATGAATGCTCCCACTGATTCCCAGCTTACTGTCACACAGTCGCTTGCCATCTAGGATCAATTCGCCCGCTTTCGGTTCATAAGGGAATTCCACATCAATGGGCTGTTTAAGGAACTTCACTACATCTTGGCGGCTAACGGTGGACGCTTTTTCAGGCATGGTGTAATTAAGAACGGTGATAAAACGCGCAGTGGAGTTCAACGTTTCCATTTTCGCCACCAACGAAGCCATAGCTCTTAGGCACGAAACGGTCGGTTCTATTACCAAAACAACGATATCGCACTCACTTGCCATGTAATCCATATCGGCTTTACTGAACGACGAGCGCGATAAATCTTCAATGATGAAATTGTTTTGATCTGAAAGTTGATCCGACAACGTCCGCGTGTACTCTTTTAGTTGAGTTTCGTTCAGCTCATCCGAATCCACAGACAACAACGACAACATTGGGTTGACTGTTGTGGTCATGCTATGAGCGTACGATGCATCAAGGTTGGCACTCAATGCACCCAATGAAATGGAACGCTTTTTAAAACGTTTCATCCCCAATAAAATATCGAGATTACCGCCAAAGAAACTGTGATCAACCAAGACACAGTTACTGTCTTTTTTGGTGGTCAGTTCATAGGCCATTTCGACAGAAAGTAAGGATGCACCTACCCCTCCTTTTCCCCCAACAACAGCGACTTTCTTGGCGCTTCTGTTTTTGCCTAAGCCACTATTTCGATGACGGTTGTCATTAACGTTTCGAACAAAGTCGATCAATTCCGGTTTAGTCACCGGCCAAAACAGGTAATAGAACCCCATGTCTTTGAGGTGTCGAATGGTTGATATCGCATCTTCACTGCCTATTACGATAACCGACGCATGGTTAGGTAATAAGTGACTGATCTGGCGCATATCTTCCGTCACATTGTCGCTGATATTAAGCTCTACAATGACGATTTCGATGGTCGATTCACGAATGTGCTTGCGTATTTCAGCGTCGGTATTTTCCAACACTGCTGGCGCACTGATCCCTTCAAAGCGGTACGCTTCTTCCACCAAGTTTTTGCATTCTTGGGTTTGATGGAAGAGCACAGAGGTGATTTTTTCTTCCTGCTCGACGGGTGCCTTATCTGTTTTAAGCAGATCAACTAAGTCAAACATTACTGACCCTCACCGTTTTTTTGTGGTGAATTGGTCAACATTTTTTCTGGGTTTTCCATCGACTGCCAGCGCGCATTTTCGGCAAAGCAACCATACTTCACTCCACCATAAGAACCGACTTGCTCGTAATCGCAACTTTCCACTTGCGCTCTATAGACCACCGTTTTGAATTCAAAATCAAAACGCTCGCCAAACCCCGCATCGGTTTGAATGATGCGGATTTGCTCTGGCGATACGCCTTGCTTTTGAAGCTGGGCTTGCGTCTTTTGTGCCCACTTTTTGCCTTCACGCGTTCGCCAGCTAAGCTCAACGGTTTGGTTAACAATGACGTCCCAATGCTCTTTTACAAATTCATCCAGCTTCTTTTGCGCACTCTTTCTCTTGTTTTTTTCAATGTTCAGCGCAATGGAGTACGTTACTGGAACAACATGAATATCGGAGCCTGAGCGTTCAATTGCTTTGTCTGCACAACCGCTTAAAAAAAGAAAGATTGTTGCGACTAATCCTAGATTTCTCATTGCTTAAAGCCTCCGGTAGCCAGAATTTCATTTGCCCATGTTTCGCTCGCCTTTTGGTACTCTTTGTCTAACGCAAAGAAGCGAGACAAGGTGCTGGATTTCTTCATGGTTGGAAGCTGAACTTGAGATGGGTGAATCGGCTTCACTAAATTCACAGTCGCCACAATGATCAGCTCGGTTTTGTTGCGTTTGGTGTCGGATTTTCTGAACAGCGAGCCCAATACAGGAATGTCGCCGATGTAAGGAATTTTTCTCAGCGATTCAATATCTTCTGTGCTCAATAAGCCACCAAGAACAAAACTTTGACCGTCGCCAAGCTCTACCGTGGTTCTTGCGCGACGTGTTTTTAGTGCTGGCAGGTTGTATTTGTCGTTTGAATATTGGGTATCGAGTGAACTCACTTCCGGCATAAGGGACAATTTGATTTTCTCGTCACGCAGTACTTTTGCCATCAGCTCCAAACGAATACCAAATTCTTTAAAACGAACTTCGGTTGTGCCATCACGCACCAAAACGATAGGCAACTCGCCACCCACAAGGAAGCTGGCACTTTCACCAGAAATAACCGAAAGGTTGGGTTCCGCTAGAATCTGCCCGACGGTGTCATCACCACTGGCGCTGATGATAGAAACGATATCATCCGCACTGAAATTCTTGATCATGTCGGCAAAGTTGCCCGCGGTATGCCCTAAGCTGCCGTATTCAACACCAAACTTTTCTAAAAACGAGTGCGATACTTCTGCAATGGAAAGCTTAACGTTGACCTGCTTGGTTGAGGCGACTTCAATATTGTTTACGATGCCCTCAAAATGACGGCGCTTCATAAACTCCATTTCGTATTGGTTGTCACCTAAGTCCCACTCTAGCTGGTAGTCTTCGGACTTTTTGCCCATCAACTCGCCAACCAATATGTTGATCTCGTCTTTTTCTTGCTCAGTCGCTACCACACCACTAAGCACGACTTGTTCGCCTAGATTATAAATGGTGACTTCCGCGTGAGGGTACTTAAGCTGAACTTGTTGCTGAATGTGCACCAAGCTTTTGTTTACGACTAAGTTACGGCTAGCAATGGTTTTGCCCGTTTCATCAAATACAAGCAAAGAGCTCGACCCAAGGGATTTACCAAATACCACTACCTTGTGTTTATCAATAACTTGATAATCCGCCACTTTAGGGTTTGAAATGAAGACTGATGTGATTTCTTGTTCAGTAGATAAGCTTCTGGCTTCACCTTCAGCGAGGTTCCAGATACGGGCAGCTTGTCCGGGAAATGAGGCAAGCAAAGCCACAAAGATAAGCGCGAAGCGCTTAAGCATTAAAAGCATTGAGGTATTCCCTTATTTAATGGCAGATTCGCCAGCGCGGAATTCGGTGATAGAGCGAAAGTCTGCGAGTACGTCACCCGCATCGGCTTGAAGATCTTCTGGAGCGTATTGCCCGATAGATTTATGCACTTCAAGTTCTGAAATTCTTTTGGCAACCGTCAGTTTGGCAACCTGCTTGCGTGTTAGCTCTAAGATAACGCTGACTTTTTGTATATCGGAGTTGTCCACGTCGTCAGATTGAGTAGAAATCGGCTTTTTGATTTGTAATGCCTTAACCCCAATTAACACCGGAGTTATGGACATGGTTCTGCGAAGCGAGTTGTTCGATGCCAATTCACTGTCTGGGAGTGACAAAGCAACCACGTCAATCATGCTTCCATGTGAGATCACTCCGCCAATCACATCGGAAGGCGACACTTCAATCGCATAAGGCACACGATTCGCCGCAATGACATAGTGGATATAACCATCATCTTCTGGATTAATGATGTCGGCGTTATACAACATTTGATTGGCTGGCATGGAAGAGCGGAAAACCGACCCAATCACATGGTCTAGCTCCACATCTTCAGACACTCCATATTCAAGTGCTTCGGATTCAGGGATGTAGCGGATTTTAAGGAGGTCCTGTTTAACAAAATCACCTTTGCTTACCGAAGACTTGAGCACCCACGTTTTCACTTTTGCTTCTTCGACCTTGGCGACTTCGGTCGTTTCGTCGCTTTGACTCAAGCTTCCTGCCAACCCATAGAGACCGAACAGGATCAAAAGAAACGCTGTAGCAATGATAATTTTGTTTTTCAAAAGAAACCTTTATTTTAGATATTAAAATGTGTGCCCTATTGAAGAGCACACTAAAACCTTTTATTGCAATTTAGCTGTAACTTTCGCCATCGCGTCCGTTAGCGCTTTTCCTAGCCCAGTGTTAGTTCCACCAAATACAGTAAAGACAATTCCACTGATCGCAACTGCAATAATTGCGTATTCAATTGCTGTTACACCGCGCTCGTCTTTTTTGATTTTTTCTAGTGTAAGTTGTGCGTTAACAAATAGTTTAGTAAGCATGTTGTTTATCCTTATTAATGAACATCAATAAGAAGTTATTGATGATTTGGGTAATTGGTGTTCATTTTATTGACACAGCAGATTTATTCAACGCACTTCACATTTTTATATGTAAGAACCAGCAATATACACTTACAAAACCTGATCAAATGTCAACAAAACCACCACAATTCAACAAGTTAAAACGCAAAAACACCTTACATAAATAATGACCTAACTCTGACAAAATATTGACGAAACTATGGAAATAAAAATGACATAGAACAAAAAACCATCAAGACATCTCAGTAATTAATATTTTTAACAGTTTGATAATACCGTTTATATTTGGAATGTTAACTTTTTACTCTTATAGATTTAACTCAACAAAAGTACTTAGCGTAATCTTAGGTTGAAAATAAAAGGTAGATATTAAATATATGAATTGAACATATTGGAGGTTTTGTTTAAATGATGGGTAATTTAAAGGAGGTTAATAAAAGACTGGTCTTCAAATCGTAGAATGAAGTAAATATCTTGTTCTTAATAAAAGAAATGTTGGAGTAGGAAAAATATCCCTACCCCAACTTTGTGTTTATAACATATGGGCTTGATTATTGACCGTCTGGAATCACTTGGCCATTCGCATCTGTCGCTCTTACGTTAAAGTGTTTTTCAACACAATTTTCGTAATCACCACTAAACCACGCACTGTATGCAGTTTGGTAGCCGGCTAGCTTACAGCTGAAGCTATGATTCCCCGGAGTATTGGCATCCCAACCCCAATCTTTGTCCCAGTAAATCAACATCGCACCTGCACCATCGGTGTTAAACGCTTTCATGTCTGCACAATCCAGTTTTTCACCTGTGATGTCTAAACCGAGTGTTGCCGTGATTTGCTTGTAGTACTTGATACGGTTCGCAGCTTGAGGCGTTGTTGTGCCTTTGCCACATTCGTATGCACCGTTAATGATTTGAATGGTAGAACCAAAACCGTGTTCAATACCCTGTGCTTTGTCTGCTGCATTTGGCTGCCAAGTACCATCTATAACATGCAACATGCTAGGTTTTGGCGGCTGTGGATACACATAGAAGAACACCGCAGAAGCCAAGTTCAGCCATGTGTCAGCCACTAAAGCAGGATTTTTAAGCAGTACATCTTTATCGCCAAACATGGCTTCAGAGAACGGACCGTAGTTGTAGTTCCAACTTAGCTGTTTCGCACCACGTCCAAAGTAACTTTTTTGTGGTGCACATGGCCAACGTTCACCCGGCCATCCTGTACAAGCATTGTAGGTACCATCGTAAACGTCTTCGGATTTGTAACGCTCACGCAGGAAGTACAAACCTTGACGCCATTCAGGGTTCCCTTTCGCACCATCCCAACCAGGAGCGTGTGCCCCCGTTTCCTGAACGAAGTGCGCAAACATAGTGGCAAGCGAACGCTTACAAATTTCGTCTGAATTTCTACCATCAGTGTAAGTTCGACAGAACGCTGGGAATTTGGCTATGCCTTTTAAGAAATTGACGTAAGTGTATTTTTCATTACGAATTGGGAATAAAAAGTCCCACATCGCTTCATTCACTACCGATTCAACTCTTTGTACGTTTTCTGGGTTTGTTGAAAGAAGTGGCGATACCGCTTCAACAGATGCGTTGTCCAACGTTTGGATATCAGCACGAACCAATTCAAACAGTGGTGTGCTTGTTAAACTGGTTTCACGTGCCAGTAATTCAGAGCGTGGCATCAGGTAACCACCTTTTCCGTCTGGAATCACAGTTTTCCCATTTGGATCGGGGTTCGGCGGATCAATTGGATCGACAGGTGGTTTGCCATCGCAAGGCACTTCTGTCCAAAACCAAGCGCTGGTTCCCGGGGAATCCCATGCGCCAGGGCTGTTTTTCGCTTCATAACAAACGTTGTTATGAATGACGACATCACCATTCGTTACTGTTGTCTTACCCGGTTCCCACGTAACAATCGGTGGTGCAGCCGCCAAAGCGACCGACGAGAATGAAAGTGCTAACGTTAGAGACCCTATTAAACGTTTCATTGAATTTCCTTCTTTCAAAATAATTCGAAAGTAAGCGTAGAACCAACATTTGTATTCGATGTCATAAGAAAGAACTGTTTTTATAGTTTGCGAGCTATTTCATTAAATGAAACAACTCTCATAATAATTGCCATATAAAATTGTGAGATTCAGTCAGCTTTCTCCTTATAGAATCACGCATTCGGTAATATTATTCAAACAAGGTAATAAAATAATAAAAATGAAAATATTATGAGCTACGCTCTAATATTTTGATGTGGAAACTTTAACAGTTATGTTTATTTTATAAACATTAAATATTACAAACATTAATATCAATATTCTGCGGAAATTGTTATAAATCAACCCAATACTTTAATGTCATTAATATCAATTACAAATTTCATTCCTTTATTTGCTGTACACCATATTTTTAATATTTTTATTTCGCTTCGCGAATTAAACGATTGAAAGTCTCTTGATAATTTAACTAAATAGGAAGTAGGAATGAGTTTGCAATGACAACCTCATCAATATTATCAGGTTTATCTTGGTAACAGGATTGAGTAGTAGCCTGACGTTGTTTCAACACGTATGAAAACATAAAGGATTGAGTTTTGAACTTTAAAGTAACTGCTTTGACCATGGCTCTAGCCCTTGCTAGTTCTGGCGTTTACGCTCAAACACAGCAAGGTCTTCAAGCCACTGCCGATTCTCTGAATGTATCCACTTCACTTGTCGTTAACCAACCTACAGACTCGAAAGCAGAGTGTCCTTGGGGACTTTGCTACCGTGCAGAAGTTACAATTACAAATACAAGCACCAATGCTGTAAATACAGATTGGGATATGTACTTCCCTAGTATTCACCGAGTATTAGATACTCGCGGAGATTTATTTACTATTACTCATATCGATGGTGATTTGCACCGGATTTCTCCAACTGCAAAATTTAAAGGTTTACAACCAGGTGAATCTGTAACTATTGAATACGATGCTGAATACTGGCAGATCGTAAATAGCGACTTCATGCCGAACTATTATATTTCATCTGAAGGTTTGGAAGGCGTTTTAATTAAAAACACTGCGGTTAAAGAAGCTGACACTGGCTTTGAAGACCTATCTGGTTTCTTAACGCCAATTAGCAACAACCCAGCAGATACGGATCAGTGGCGTCGTTTCGCTGGCGACCAAACTAACGTTGCAACTACTCAATCTCGTTTTGATAAAAACTCAGACGTTGCCGACCTAGGTCAGTCTGCAGTTTCTGCTTCCATTATTCCTACGCCTGTTGAGTTAACCATTCAAACTGGTTCTATCGATATTGCTGCTGGTCTTAACCTAAAAGTGGTGAACAACGCACTTCGCGCTGACCAAGTTGATGCAGTGAATGCTCGCCTTTCTCAACTCGGTGTAGCGACGAACGCTGGTGTTGAAGTTAAGTTAATCAGCAACGCAGGTCACCAAGCATTTGTTGGACGCGAAACGAAAGGTGCTTACACGTTACAAGTAGATGCGAATGGCGTAACTATTGTTGGGCGTGATAACTACGGCGTATTCAACGGTCTTCAATCACTTGCTTCACTGGTTACTGTTGGTAGTACTGAGCTTCCAAAAGTAACGGTAGATTACGATGCACCTCGCTTCGACTACCGTGGTATGCACATGGACGTTTCTCGTAACTTCCAAACTAAAGAACAGGTTCTTAAGTTCTTAGATCAAATGGCTGCATACAAGATGAACAAATTCCACTTCCATCTTGCAGATGATGAAGGCTGGCGTTTGGAAATCCCTGGGCTTCCTGAGCTAACAGATATTGGTGCAAAACGTTGTCACGATTTGGACGAAACAAGCTGTCTACTTCCTCAGCTGGGCTCAGGTCCTGATCAAGCAGCAGAGAAGCAATACTACTCTATCGCTGATTATGCAGAAATCTTGGCTTACGCGAACGCACGTAATATCCAGGTAATTCCATCTATGGATATGCCAGGTCACTCCAAAGCAGCGGTTGTTGCAATGGAAGCGCGTTACAAAACTTATGCAGCACAAGGCGATTTGGTGAAAGCCGAAGAGTACTTGCTTACCGACCCGAACGACACCACTAAGTACTTCTCTGTTCAGAACTACACAAACAACACCATCAACCCATGTATGGAATCTAGCTTCAAGTTCATGGATAAAGTGATTGGCGAAATCGTTAATCAACACCGTGATGCTGGCCAGCCTCTTACTGATTACCATATCGGTGCAGATGAAACAGCTGGCGCTTGGGTTGAGTCTCCTCTATGTAAAGAGATGTTTGCAGTTGAGTGGAACGGTATCAACAACGTTGAAGATCTTGGTCCATACTTCATCCAACGCATCAGCTGGATCCTTGAGAAATACAGCCTGACTCTGGCTGCATGGAACGATGGATTGAAGCACGGCGAATACATCAACCCACACACATTAGCGGGTGAAGGAACGTCGGCTTACGCTTGGAGCACATTGTTCTGGGGTGGCGCAGACGAAACACACACAATCGCTAACACGGGTTACGAAGTGGTTGTTTCATCTCCAGATTCCACTTACTTCGACTTCCCATACGAAGTTGACCCTGCGGAGCCAGGATACTATTGGGGTTCTCGTGAAACTGATACTCGTGAAGTATTTGGTTTCATGCCTGAAAACCTACCTGCAAACTCTGAAACATTGCTTGACCGTATGGGCGCTCCAATGGAGTACGCTGCTGGCGGTGTTGCACTGAACAGAAGCTTCAAAGGTATTCAAGGTCACCTATGGTCTGAAACAATCCGTACAGCTCGTCAACAAGATTACATGGCATTCCCACGTGTTCTTGCAATGGCTGAGCGTGCATGGTCGAAAGCAGATTGGGAATTGGATTACAATGCTTCTACAACGTTCAAATCTAACGTTGATGGATTTGTAGGTACTTCTCACGTTGATACAGCAACACGTGATGCTGAGTGGGAAACGTTTGCAAACGCATTAGGCTACAAAGAACTTGCGAAACTTGATCAGGCTGGCGTCTACTACCGTCTACCTGTACCAGGTGCGAAAATCGAAGCAGGTAAATTGGTTGCTAACTCTAGCTTCCCTGGCGTAACTATCCAGTACTCTGTGGATGGCACAACTTGGGCTGACTACGATGCATCTAACCAACCTTCTGTAACTGCGGGCGTTAAAGTTCGTACAGTTGCAACAAATGGTCGTGTTGGTCGCTCTGTAGAAGTGAAGTAAGTAACAAGAAGTAAAATACATAAAAACGAAAGCAGTCCGTTGGCTGGTCAGTATTACGCTGCAACACTAATGGATTGACGAAAAGATGAAAGCCCCTTCGCTATTTTGGCAAAGGGGCTTTTTTGAGTAAGAAGAATTAATCTTTTACTAAGACTTGAGTTGCATCGCTTCTAGGGAGTAACAATAAGTTGAGCGCCTAACCCACTTTCTCGGCTAGAAAAAGCCACATCTGATTTACCACTGGCGCTACCTTTGTTTTCAACTGCCAAGCTCAGCGACGTACTTTGGAGCAAATCAGACACATCCACCTCAATCCACAAGTTTTTGTCTGTGGGCTGTACTCGAATTTGCGAACCAACTTTCGCTTCTGAAGGTAAATTAGACCACGTTACGTTGCTTTCTTGCCATTGACTGTTTGCTAAGCGCGATACCGTAAGAGTGCGGTTAGCGTCAGTGTTCACATTTTTCACGTGAAGTCGCAATGTCGCTTTAGACGAAGGTGAAATGTCTTGTGCCGACAAATCAAACTTAAACACAGCTTTACGGCTGTAGTTCACCCCATCTTTTTTAACGGTTAGATAACTGTTTGCACCATAGCTGTTACCAGCATACATTCCGTCTCGAACAAACGCGTCTGCGCTTACATTGACCGTAACTGGTTGTACAATGACAGGTGCATTAAAGTCTACGTCTACACTCTGTCCAAGTTGATTGGCATTTCCAAACGTGTACACAGTGGTCGATTTAGATGAAGTCCCATTATTGAAAGTGATACCAACACCAGTACTGGTTCCCGGTGTAGATAACGTGATTTTTTCAACCGGACCTGACTGATCAACCAGCACAACACTTGGTTTTGTCACCGTGACCGTCGAGCCATTCGTCAGTTCCAATGAGCCTGCATTGTGGAACACAATCCCTGTTACGTTTAACCCATTGTGACGAACCGCTTGGATTGAGGAAGTATTACTCAATACTGAAACCGGGACTGCTGATGCGTATTGTTCAGTCTGAGAAACGGTCTTATTCGGAGCAATAATGTACTGATACGTTGCGTTGGTCGGTTGCCAACTGTGCCCTATACGCAGCATGAAAACATCATCGGTTACCACTTTGTCTTCTTGCCCAGTATTAATGGTATGCCAGTTACCTGATTTAGTCTCATTGTTCATGTGACCGTACCAGTTAGCTGGGAACACGTAACCCACGTTGTCGTGATGCACCCAACTGGAATTCACCAGCTTACGGCTCCCTTTCTCGAAGGCTTGCCCATCTACCGTTACCGGTCCATTTAATCGAGTTTGGTTAACGGTTGTATTGACGTATTCTGAACGAGTCGATGAAATCCCAGCCCCTAACGCCACCAATTCATCATCAAAGCTGAACCACGATTTCTTAGCTTGCGTATTCAGCACATCCATATCCATCACAGATACGCCGTACTTGCCATTTGAAACCCCGCCGACAAACGTTGTTTGTTGTACAATCTTGCCCCAATCAGCCGGTTTGGTTTCATATTCAGGCGCCGTCACACCAGGTACAAGTTTCCAATTCCACAACGGAAACAGGTTGTGGTATTCATCGCCGCGCTGCATGATGAACGTGCTACCAAACCCAAGCCAATAACCCAGAAGATTTTCACCATTACCTGCCTCTGTAGGCTCAATGCGGGCGGAATTCATCTTAATTCCAATGAAATGGTTCGCTCCTATCTTGGTGGAGTAGTCGGACCGCCAAAACGATTTGAATCCGTTTAGCCCTGAATCGCCGCCTTGAATATGCTGTTTAAACGCCTGAGCTTCAGATGCGCGTTCTGGTTTTAATGCCGCAATGTAATCTGTCTGTTTAAGCAGCTTGTACATATTCGGCGTTACTTTCCTCGCAATACCACGCCCCATTGCATTGTAGTCGAGCGTGCCTTTGCTGTTAGACCAACGCACCCCTTCAAGAAAGTAATTCGCTAATAGATCGTGGCTCTGAGGTGTGAATTTCCAAGAAAGGTCGCGAACCTGATATGCCCAGAAGGACACAGCGTCAAAGAACACTTCCCCGTAACCACGCGTATAAAGCTGCGGTCCATGCTGTTGGAATGAGTAATCCGACTGAACCCCTTCAGCGCTGGTCACCACTATAGTTTCTTCAATGCCATCTAAACCTCTTCCTATTTGGGCTGAGTCTTGGTTTAGCAATCCTCCCCAAATAACACCTTTGGAAAGGTCGGTACGATTGGCTCCCGTTTTACTCGGGCTGGTTGGCATGTCCTGAGCAATCTTAGTAGCAAGATCTGATGGAAGCTGGTCACCCAGCATCATGGCAATTGGACCAAGGCGAAGTTGCTTTCCAATATCGTTCCACCACCAATTGGAATTCACAGGGTTGACGGCATACCAGTGGTTTAACCCGTTAACTACGGCTTGGTACGCTTGCGGGTTAACGTTCAAATAATCTGCCGCTGCCAGCACTTTCAAGCGATCTAAATGCTGACGAATCGGTTTTTCATTCGTTGCCATTATGCTGTAATCAATATCGGACCAACTGCCATCGCTGTTTTGAGTTGAGATGTATTGTTGAGCCAATCCCGACAGCGTTTCACCTTTGCTGCTGGCGGAAGCAAATTCCAGATCGGCATAATCGGGAGCAACACGTTGTTTCAATATGGAAATATCGTTAGCAAATGCCAGCTGACTAGCCAGTAAAGCGGGCACGATACAAATGTGTTTTATGTACTTGGAGGCGAGTGTATTTATCATTAGTGCTTCCTGATTTGTAGGGTACATTGGTGCTGAATTCCCATTAGAAAACAGCCTAAGAAGCCAACTTGTTTCGATTTAATTTTATGAAGTTATTGTATTGTTATCTCATGCCAATACTGCTGGCTTGAGTTCAATCGAGACATTACCAAACACAATAAAGAAACACCATTTCAAAATATAAAAAATGGAATTTTGATCTTGATTGAGTGGTATTTTGTGATGTAACTCATCTCGACTATGAGACAAAACATTCCGCGATTTTTAGGAATAAAATGTAAGCAAGCTCAGGGCTGAGCTTGCTTGAAAAGACGATCTTAGATGGTATGTGAGTTACGAGAACCAACGCCACTCATAAGGTTCAAGCTGAACTGACCTGTGATTGCCCAAATGATCACGCACTTCTAGGGACTGAGGTTCACTACTGAGATTCACCGCCGTTGCTTTACCTGTTGATGGGAAATAGGCGCAATCGACATCAGGATGCGAAGACAACCAAGGATGGTCGTCATGCTCATTTTGACCTAGCCAAACTAGAATGTGTTGAAGTAGGCGAGCGTTGTCCATCGTAAATGGAAGGTTACCAAGATATACAGCACGACCTTGCCCATACTCGCGCGCCGTTAACGCCAAATGTTGCCCTTGGGCCGCTATCACATCAATATCTTCCGCTTGAGGGTAAACATAGCTTGGGTTACCGAAATCCATTCTGCCATTTAGCTGCTTGAACAAGAAATGATCTCGATTTATTTGTACTGGCATGGCGACACGCCCCATTGTCAGTGCTGTCTCCTTTTCCAACCCAAACACATCGCCTAACTGGAAGTATCGCCCGTTTTTTTGATACGCAGAAGGATCGCATACGCCCAATAGCCCGCCACCTTGCGCTACAAATTTACGCAATGTCACCAGCACTTCGGGCTTGTCCCAGTGTTCTCCCCCACTCCATGCTGAATTCGCATCACCTGTGTTAATGATGACTTTGATGTCACTAGAGATGCCTTTTTCTGCAATATCGTCAAAACTGATGAATTCCACTTCGAATGGCAAACCAGATAGACACTCAAGTAAATTATTACCTACAAACTCCATCACATCTGGGCGAGGCGGGACATAGAAACGCTGGTCTCTGGCCTGATTTTGCAACCAACTGCGCGTTTTGCCCCATGCACTTAATATGGCAACTTTACCGGGAAGTTTTTGCGATTCAGTTCGCTGAGTATGCTCTAGGTAATCGCCAAATTGCGCAGATACTTCGGTAACGTGGTCAATAAAATGCGGAAATTTGTTTGCGAGCGAGAGATAACCACCATAGCCAATTCTATCCAGCGGTTTTTGCAGCATCGCTCGTCGGATTTTGGTCCAGTTCGACATTGATTCAATAACCGGATCGTTTCCTTCACGGAACACATCTGGGAAGAAATATGGGTAAAAACGGGCTTCGCGAACTTGTTCTCCTGACGAATCGGTTAACCTGCGCAAGGCGACACCGTCTTCAACCGCACCGATATTGATATCCAAGCCAATTTTCTGGTAACTCTCTAAGAAAGGTTCCGTGCCAATCCAATGGTCACCTTGAAACATCGCCGTTTTTTTGCCTGCTTGATGCGCCATTTCCACTAGTTCGCCAGCAAAATCCACCACAAAGCCCTGCACGAATGTCATCCAGTCTTGGTAGCGTTTTGAAGGGACCTTGTACGTCCCGTTATAGTAGCCAGCATCGACAAAATCTTCCGGTGTTAATGCATAACCAAAACGCTTTTCAAAATCCTGTAAAGCTCTCGGGCTGACGGTTTCGCCGTACCCCGTCCAGTCTCGATATATGTCCTGATTTTTTTCGCCTGTATCGATAACAAACAGAAATGCGAACGTGGTGAAGCGCACGACTGAGGTATTAGGATGCGTTTCAAGCCAATGGGCAAAATGCTTGATCAAATGTGCTCTGCATTCTGGGTGATAAGGGTCGAGGCTCTTAATTCTCGGTCCTTTCCAATCGTTAGTCAGTGCGTTATACATTGAAACACTGTCCCAGACTTGGCGAGCCATAAAGGTTACGGCGTATTCATGGTATAGGGTCGCTTCGCTGATAACGACTTGCTGCGTCACCGCATCAAACGCCCAGAGATCAGGACTGACGACTTCGTTCGTAGTGCGATTTCGTACTTCCCACCATGTTTTTGGATCGCTGTCATCATCAAGTTCATACTTGTCTTTGCTGTACCCATTGAGTGGCTGAATAACGACGTCTTCAGACATCGCCGTTACAGGGAACGACATCAAATATTTTCGATGAAGATATTCCGGGTGTCGGTTGGCAAATTCTTGATCCGCTCGTACCAAACACATCACAGAATAAATATCGCTGTCTTGCTGTGCCAAAGAATCCGGCATCGTCGTGCCATCACTATCGCGAAGTGCATCGGCCTGCCAGCGCTGAAATAAATCCAAAACCACGTCTTCCTGACCTGTTTCAACAGGCAGGGTCATATGGCCTTTACGAGAGGCATGTGTTGTCATCATAGGCTCCAAAACTATCGGATCGAATCTGGTTGTGGGCTCAATCAGAGCCCTATAGAAACCGCTTATAATCGGGCTGCATTTACCCGTTCGAACTCAATTACGAAAAGAATTTTATTACCAAAAGAATTTTTGATATCCGTTCGCGCGCATCAATGCTTCAAGGTAATAGTAATCGCCATAAGGAAGCATGTTGTCGCACAACCCAACTTTTACAAAAGAAGCGCCATGTGCAAGTAAACCAAGTGCATTATCATCTGACGTTAAATCACAGCTATCCATTAAACCTTGAAGCATATACATACCCCAATCTCGGAAAGGTTTAGCTTCTTCCTCATCATCGATGCATTGCGCTATCAACAGCAACCCTGCTGCAGTAATTGCCCCCGCGGAGCTGTCTTTGTATTGAATTTCATTTGCTGGTAATGAGTAATCCCAAACAGGGACGCCGTCCGGCGTAATATGCTCTACCGCGTATTTGGCAAGCTTTTTCGCCAATTCTAAGAAACGTTTTTCACCAGTATAAAGATAGGTTTGAGCAAAACCGTGAATCGCCCACGACTGACCGCGAGCCCAGCATGAGTCGTCTGCGTAACCTTGGAAGGTTTCACCTTTAATCGGCTCCTGAGTCACAGGGTGGAAATTGAAGGAGTGATAGGTAGAGTAATCGTCACGGATAATGTATTTAGCTAAGGTTTCGCTGTGGCGTTTCGCCGCTTGTGCATAGACTGGCGACCCTGTCACCTTGGAAGCCCAGAATAGTAATGCGGTATTCTGTAGTGAATCGATGATCGACTTGCCTTGGGTGATTTCTGGCCCTAATGGGTGCGTATCGTTCCACGCAACGATGTAACCGCCAATCTTTCTAAAACGATGAATTAAATGGTCTGCGGCGCGAATTGCCATCATTTGGGATTCTTCATCACCTGTTAGATTGTAATCCGCTACGCAGCTTAAGCTGTACTGGAAACCTAAATCATGATCCAGCCAAAACGGGTCAAGCAACATGTCGGCAAAGTAAGATCTACGCAGCTTGGCGCTGTTTTTAAACTGCTCTTGCGCAGTCATCTGGTAGCAAAGCCAAAGTTCACCCGTCCAGAAAGAGGACACCCAATCAAATTGATCACAATACTGCCATTGGTTTTCTTCAGTACCGATTTTAGGGTTTCGCTCACCAATCTTTGGGATGTTTCGTTTGATGGCTTCTACCACAACAGGTAGATGATTCAACACGCGCTGCTCATCAAGCGTTGCAGGCAGCTCCGGCAAAATAACGTTGTCAGTCATGAAGTTACTACTCTCTTATCTTTCACTTTACACAGCATCAAGTGGCGGTGTTTTTGATAAATCGAATAGTACTTGAGATCAGGGAAAGAAAAATGCAGCTCGCTCACATTTTTAAAACATCGTTTCAAAATTAAATATTGTAAGAATGATAAAATGAACAAGAGCAAAGAAATACAAAAAAGGCTAAAGAATCCTATCCTTAGCCTTTCTGCTCTTTAGCTTTTTCTTACTGCAGCCGATCTTTAAACAGCTAGTCGGGCTGATATTGCTGAGAGTTGAATTTAGTTTGATTGGAAAGCACAAGTAAAAACAACACCACCATAAGCGACGCTGCAAACCAATAAGGGAAGCTTTGATTAGTTTGGTATAAGACAGTGGCGACAATCGGTACCACTATGGAAGATAGCCCTTGAACAGCGGAGATGGTACCCGCTGCTGCGCCTTGTTCATCCTCACCCACTGAGTTAGCTGTGATAGCTTGTATCGCAGGAAACAGAAGCCCTAATCCCACCGCCAT
Source organism: Vibrio penaeicida (assembly GCF_002933855.1). Taxonomy (GTDB): domain Bacteria; phylum Pseudomonadota; class Gammaproteobacteria; order Enterobacterales; family Vibrionaceae; genus Vibrio; species Vibrio penaeicida_A. The sequence continues at coordinate 143,071 of NZ_BFAQ01000012.1, read as the reverse complement.
AAAAACATAACCTATAATAAGAACAACAGCCGATTGCGCGAACGATGAAATACACAGACCAGCGAGCGCAGCCAAGGGACCGATCATGCAGCTTTTAAGCAGCAAGTCACTCTTACTTTTGGCTAAAAAGCCTTGGGTAATAACCAGTGTGACTCCAGTAATAGTTAAAACAATGCCTGAAAGTTGCGCCGTTTCTTCCGCTGTGTCGCGGATACGATCTAAGATAAAAAAGCCAATAATGATTTGGGCGGTGATAACGGCGAACATGCAAAAGAACATGGCTAATGCAGGGAAGCGTAATCGGGCGTCAAAAAAGCTGATGGTACTCTCTGAAGGTGCGACACGTGCTTTCGTTTCTGGTAGTAGAAGCTTAATAAACACCCACGCAATAACAGGCAATGCCGCCAATACATACAAAGGTAGTGTAAGGGAGTACTGTGACAACCACCCTCCCAGCGCAGGCCCCGCAACCAAACCTATAGCACTTGCTGCCCCAATGCTTGCCATCGCGCTTTGTCGCTCTTCAGCGGTGGTGATATCCGCAACGAACGCAGAACTAACAGGCGTAATAGCCGCTAAAAATAAGCCAACCAATGCGCGAGCGACTATCATGCCCACAAGGATCACAAACGTGTTAAACGTCGCTTGTAGTGATAAATCCAGCCATATCGTCATCAATATAAAGGAGATGGCGTAGCCAAAAGTGGCAATCAGCAACACAGGCTTTCGCCCTTTCTTGTCACTGATGGAGCCCCATTTTTTTGCGCTGAGTAGCCAAGTAATGCCTGACATCGCAACTACTAAGCCACCATGCCATTCCAGCAAACCTACTTCTCGAATGATAGGACCAATCACTGGAATGATGGACATCATTGCAGTCATGCAAACCGCGTTTAATATAAATAATTGCTTGAGGGGGCTCATAATAGGGATTTCCAAATCAAAATATCGAAATACATCCCGTTGAATATACAAGTTATATATTTCTATTAAAAGAGTTAATGATAAGGATTATCATTATTATTTGCAGGTAAGACCAAATTTAGGTATCCGCCCGCCATAATTGGGGATAATTTTCCTCACGGCACCAACAATGCAGCTTACTCTTTTATGTACTTATCGAATCGGGTATCCATACAAGCGCTAATATCGGTGGTCACAAAACAACCACGGTAATATAGGCTGAATATTGTCGCGGGTGATGGGCAATTCTGTGCTTTCTCTAAAGTATCAAGCTTGATGATTTTCAATGGAATATCACGCTTCTTACAGCTTTCAACTAATGAGTTCAAAACATGATGTTCAGAGAATGGGCAGCGGTTCGAGTAAAAGGCAACACATCCGTTGAATTCTATACGTGGGGATTGAACATGGGGCAAGAATCGAGGTTGTTCTCTTTCAGTATTTAACGGTAAACAGAGTAATACAAAGTCATTTGGCGCTTCATCACATATTGAAAACCCCTGTTTTTTAAGCCAATTTGTATCACTCATGAAGCCCTTTTTCTTCCTACCAACAACCGTTACCAATCCACTCTTCCCAAGCTTTTCAGCCGCCAGTTTAACTTTGTTGAGCAACTGCTTACCGTGTCCAACACCTTTGTATTTTCCCGACACCCAAAAACATCCGAGCGCAAGATAGTTGTTCGCTTTTATTGGTAACCATGAACTTTCGGCAGGGCCAAACTCAATTAACACCTTTGCACGTTCATTTAACCGAATAAATTCATACCCCTTACTGAGCTCATTCGCTAGCCACGATTTCTTAGCTTCATAGCTCTCTTTACATTTTCTGTCTGAAATAGCACAACATATATGCTCTGTAGATATATTCGATTGAGTCAATGAGATGTATTCCATGTAACTTCCCCGCTATTATCAATAGTCACGCTAGTTAACCAATACCTTATTCCAATCGAAATGGGCAGAGTCTTCGTACCACCTTGGCCAGTTTTCACACCACTCCGCCACCTTGCTATTTTTAACGCGATCAGAACAGGGAAGATATGGTTTAATGTCTAGGACTGGCGTGCCGTGTTCTGCATCGACCCAATTGAGTGAAATCACGCCTTCATCTACATCAATACTCTGAATTTCAACAATGGAAAGCAACAACGGATTGGGACGAAATTGAGAGCGCGTGGCGAATACACCCAGTGTATCGGGTCCACCGTGATACGGGTTGGTGCAGGTTAAGGTTTGCCTTAACTCTTCAGCACCAGAATGATGACCCCACCATAAAACTTGGAGGTGGCTAAAAGACTGGAGCCCCTTTAAACCCTTTCGATATTGAGGCTGGGTTTGAATCTGGAATGTGCCATTTTCAGCGTGGACCAGACCAATAGATTGTATTTTCATGGCTATCGCCTTTTTGTAGGGAGATAAGTTTCATTATCTACAAGCTACTAAAAGAGGCTTTTCCATTCCTGCGAACCGTTTGTCCAAAACAGCTATTTTGCTGGAATAATGGGCACACAAAGATCTACGAGGAAAAAGCGCTGCCCTTCGTGCTCGACCGGATCATTGCACCGCTCTATCGCTTCGCGTTCATTGTCCATTTGATATCCGGATTTCGGTAGCCAAACAGAGACCATCCATTCCCAAGCGTAGGAAAACTCCGTGCCAGTCAGGTAAAACGTTCGAACAGCGTACAAGCCACCACTCAATGTTGTAGAACTGACGTCTCCGCTGGTTTTTATCTCTTGTTCTATCGGAACTGCAACCATCACCCTAAGCTGGGATTTGTCCGTTATAAAAGGGCTGTCGTGGTAAAGATGATAAGAGGGTGATAATGCAATCTGCCTTGGCTGTGCCCATTGCATAAGCCGGCGATATAGCTCTTCAAACAACTGACCGTTAGAGACGAAATTGCCAATGTTTCTTACATAAGCCACTCTGAGTCCGGGTAATTGTTCTATCTGAACGGGGGAAGAAGGTTCGTTAGTATCTGGAAGATGTACTTGGCTTCTCCCAGTTTCAAGCTGGATTATGTAATCATCGCGCCATTGAGTCGCGCTTTTGCCAAATACCTGCTTGAAGCACTTGGCAAATGAAGCCGAGTTGGAGAAACCGCAGCTCAATGCAATGTCCGTAATGGTTCGCGATTCAAATATCAGTAACCTTGCCGCTTTTTCGACACGAAGACGTCGCACAAATTGATAAGCATTCTGACCAACACGTTGCTTGAAGATTCGGTTGAAATGGAACTCAGAAAAACACGCCAATTTCGCGAGTTGCTCTACAGAAAGGTCCTCATCAAGGTTTGCCTGAATGTAGTCAATAACCCTGTCTATCCGTGATTGGTACAGTAATTCCATCTAGTCCTGCTCTATTTCGATCTGTACTGTTGATACAGCATAAGTAGCAATCAAAGTGAGTGAGTTTAGCTTAACGCACTTTGCGCCACTTATGCTAAGACACTTGTTTATTTCATTGGACAATACAAGGTAGCTAATATGATCCAACAGCTTATAGAAGGAATTCGCTACAGCTATTGGACCAGAAATGGCTAGATCAGCAAGTAAGGTGTACTTTAAAAAATCCCAATATCATATGTATTGCTTGCCGTGTGCACAATTGGTGATCAACGACATCGAATGCGTGACTAGAGTTTGGCAAGTTAAGCAAGGTTAAAGATTCATTGTGCCTCAAGCATTGCGACATAAATGAGTCAATTGAATCATTTAGCCCTGGCATTTCGTCCTTCCCTGCTCTTACAACTAATACTGGAGGCAGCTCCGTTAATATCCCCCCATTGACTGGACGAACAAATCCAAATGATTTCGAGGCGTGCTCAACTACCTGTGAACCGCCCCCGTCTATCATATAGCCATATAAGAAAGACGCACATTTGACTTGAGTCTTTTCAGCGAGAACAGATAACGCATTTGGTACATTCCCAGAACAAGACCAAATAGAGATTTTGTTTGTGTCAATACCAAGGGCGGCAGCATTGTCGTCCAGATACTGGATCAAGGTGAAAATATCCTTTTCAGGATTAACATTTGTGTAAGTGACTGCCGCAATCCCAGACGAAGCAAAGAGCTGTGCCCAAGATATGTATTGCTGCACATCTTTAAGCTTCATTCCCGTCATCTGTTCAAAGCCAAAATCAGGATATCCAGTAACGAAAATGACGACTGGACCACCGCTTTTCAGAGAGTTAGGGTAATAAACATCCATAACTAGCGAAGGATCTTCGTCGTAAGATATGTTTGATTCACGGTGACCATCGAAATTGACTGGATAGTGAATTCTTGAAGTAAAAAGTGGATTTGTGTTTTGTGTTGAATGGCTCATAAGCATTTTCTCTTTTTGATGGATTCAAGAGAAAATTTAAATGCCCTGAAAAGGCGAAGTATGGAGAGAAGTGAGCAACGGGATTCAAATAATGGAGACATGGTAGGTATCACAAAGGAATAGGTCAAGCGCTGTTTAGCAAAATATTCCTTCAACTAATAACTAGACTTACTTTTTAAAATTCAATGAGATTAAGTAGTTAAATGAACCCAAGCTGAGAATTCGTAAATTAGAAATGCCAAATAGCATCGAAAAACACCTAGCTGTTGCTATTTCGGTTCGATTCAATCTTCACATTGGGTTCGGCTTGCCAAGGTATTTGCCCCTTTCCTAAGCTATACGCACCTCCGGCAATTGCCGCAATAATCACGGTCAATGTACAAACCAATTTCCAAATTTGTGGGATTGAAATCATGGACAACAACTTCCCCAAGCCTATCTTCGATAAATCAACTTCAGGTTCAAAGACTTCTTTGATTCCACTTCCTACTTTTTGCTTTAGAGCCATGTCCAGTAGATCACTTACCATTATTAGACTTGGGGGATCTGTATATGTTTGCATAGCTAGCGCTTCATCACTATTTAAGGAAAGCTCTTCAATCGCTAACGGAACCATTTCTTCTGCCGCTCCACCAGTTGTTGGCAAAGGAAGTATCGGTCGTTTAATGGAACCAATCATAAGCAACCAACCTAAACGAGCCACACCTTCTCTACCACCAGCGAAAACTACAAGGTCAGCCTCTTCAAGTAATGTTCGGTAATATTTCAGTCGGCTTGGCTCACAAATCATAGTCATACTTCTATCAATTTTACAGTGCTGATTTTTTTTGATGCTCTCGCGTAAGCATATCGAGCTAACTCTTTTCCACATCTCTTGCTTGTTTTCTTTACACCACAATTCGGCTTCTTCTAATACAATATTATCAACTGGTAACACGTCAACAATCAGCGCGGAATTAATTCCTTCTCTAGTTATTATTGAGCCTCCCCTACCTAATACCTCACGAGTAAGAAGCTTGATTAAGTTTATATTGGACTCAGTTAGATTCTCTTGTTTAGCATTAAACGAGCCATAGAACAGAACTCTCGGATATTTAGCTAATGTGCCATTTTCCATTTTACAACTAACCCCGCAATTGTTTATAAACTGTATTAACCGAGTACTTACATTTTTTATTTATAAATTCATGAGGAAATCGAGTGTAGTAATTTTCTAATATGGCACTTGGAATAACACATCCTTCACTTTTAAACAAAGAACTACTCAACCCCCACCATAACTCAGCGACAGTGTCTGGGATATGACCACATATATTAAAATTGCGAATTAATCGCTCTTGGATCTTTTTATGGATATTAGGCTGCTCTCCTAGAGTACAATCAGGATCATTCGTTTCATAGACAGACTGAATTATTAAAGAGTTAGAGTATGACTGACCGTTTAATGTTGGTTTTAAAGCCTTGAGCAACTTGCTGTTTAGAAGAGAGAAATTAGCTAACTGAAACTCACGCACTCTGAATCCATCATACTGAGACATTCGCTTAAGCTCACAGACATCTATTAACTTATAGTGATACCATGAATCTATATTAAGTTCGTTAAGCCAACTTGATATATAAAATCGCAATTTAACTAGATCGCGAATAGATTGACCTGAGCCAACAACTATTACACTATCCATATCTTTATCTGGCTTTACCGTTCTCCTCCGTAGTACACCACCTACTAAATAAATATCAACGACTTGGAAACCACGATGCTTGGCAAAATTAACAATCATCAAAGAGACATCAATCCAACTATTAAAAGATGGAACTTGACCAACAGAGTCTAAACCCGTTAGCGAGGCTGATTTATTATATTGCCCTATAAATTCATCGCATATAGGGCTTAGCTTATTGGTGACAATGTGCTGTACTGAATGCATGATACCCAACTGGCAAATCACTCTAAAATAATATCAATTAATGTATACGAAATACACACTTTGTAAACCTCTAACTATGCATTTTAATCTCCATAACTTATACAAGAAGACTTATTTAATCACAAATCGATTGACTAAGTTCGCATGATTCAAATTTGAGAGAGCAAACACTTTGATTAAATGGGTGCAATAATAAAAAAGAAAAGGCTAAAGCACGGTTTCTCTAACCTCTCCTTAAAGAATCTATCTCACTTATTTAAAGAAGATATTAACTACAATTAATCAGCCGCGCCATCACGACGTTCATGAATACCGTGTTGAATCCAATGATCCAATGCAGATTTATAGTCAGTTCCAAAAGCAGCACGCAAGTCTGGGTAACGGTTTAAGTAATAAACAGCATCAAAGTCTTCGGAACCACGACGTCCTTCTTTAATACCATGGAAGATCCAATGATCTAATGCGGCTTTGTAGTCAGTCCCAAAAGCCGAACGTAAATCAGGGTAACGATTCAAGTAATAAGCAACATTAAATTCTCGAGATCCGCGGCGCCCTTCTTTAATACCATGCAAAATCCAATGTTCCAACGCCGCTTTATAGTCAGTTCCAAACGCTGCACGCAAGTCTGAGTATTGGTTTAAGTAATACTTAGCATCAAATTCTCTAGAAGCTCGTCGCCCTTCGTTGATTCCATAGCTTAACCAGTGCTCGTATGCAGATTTATAGCTACCCGCTCCGAACGCACTAATCAAATCGCTATAGCTTTTAAGATAAAAACTTACGTCAAACGTACGAGAGCTTACTCGACCTTCGTAGATGCCATGACTATTCCAGTGCTCAAATGCATTTCGGTAACCAGTTGAACCAAACGCACCAATAAGATCACCATATCTTTGCAAATAGAAATTAACATCAAAAGCACTTGAAGCAACTCTGCCTTCATCTAGACCATACTTAGCCCAATGTTCTATTGCCTTTCGATAATTGTTAGACCCAGCCCAAGCCGCCACGTCTTGGTTATATTTCAAGTAAAATTTACTATCAAAGGTTGGAGCTGCTACGCGACCTTCATCAATCCCATGCGATTGCCAGTGCGTATAAACCTCATCATACCAGTTTAATACTTGTATATCGGGATTATTCATTAAGTAATAATTAAATCCGAATGTTCCTGAAAAATATATTTTTTCACGACTTGGGTAGCTGCTTCGGCAAAACGAAGATGTGCGAACGGAATCTGCTGATGAAAAATATTCACCTGGCTGTACTTCTTTCTTGCTACTACCATAACCAATGCCAATTTTCCCTATATTATATATGTGCCCAGTTATTCCAAATACTCTACACATACCAGAAACATTTTTGTATTCCCTTCCATTATAAACAATCTCTCCTTCGAGTGCCGAAAATGCTGAAAAACTTGAAAAATACGAAATAGCTAGTGCTATCACACTTAAAGACTGTTTCATCTATTTACCTTTTATATTACTGCAGACGAACTAAACAGTTCTAAATAAAAAACCAAACCAAAAACACATAACAACCAGTGGTAAATCTTTGACTTTATTCAATATTATAATAATTTCTATATGAGTTCAAATATATATAAAAAGGATATAATTTAAAAATCACTACACAGCAATTGTTAATCAGCCCATTCACCTTTCAATGATCTCAAGCATTTTTCAAGCTAAAAGCGCCTAAAAATGTGGACGAAAGAAGTAATTGGTGAAGAAGTATCGTACGTAGGGAGCAAGTAAGAGAAAAAAATTCACTACACAACTCACTAATATTTAAAGAAAAAGCACTCACTATATAAAACTCCATGTTAAAACTAATTTACCGAATATCTTACTTATAAATAAGCAACAAAACACCTACACCATTAAGCAACTCCATCCATTCCCGCTGCACAATTTCTGAGCAACAGTTCACAACTGGCTACAAACCTGTATGACAGGTTTTTACTTATTGGCAGAAGGTAGTCGTATGAATTGCAGAATTTAGAGTGCGACTTTCCGTTATTGCCATGAATTACATCGAAAGCACAAACAGCAGCTTAGTGAGCGAAGCGATTGGAGAAATCACCGCGTTTATGAGGGGGGCGGATTTGTCGCCCGGCGACAAGTTACCCAGCGAATCTTACTTTGCACGCGAGCTAAACAAATCCAGAACCGTAGTGCGTGAAGCGTTTCGCTCTTTGGCGGCGTTAAACCTGATTAAGCTGAATGCAGGCAAGCGGGCCGAAGTAGCGGCGTTGGATTACTCCACCATTTCCCCTGTAATTGAGCACGGCATTCATACCGAACAGATTTCCGTTCAGCAGGTGTACGACGTTAGACGCACCATTGAAATGCGAACGGCCACCTTAGCCGCGTTAAGGCGCACGGATGAGCAGGCAGAAACCATTCTTTTTCATGCACGCTCGATGACGCTGCATAAAAATGAACCTGAATTGATCATGAGTCACGACATTGCCTTTCACCAAAACATCGCGTTGGCATCGTGCAATCCCATTTTCGCATTAATCATTGGCGCGTTTGAAGGTGTAACCAAACTCACGTGGCCGGTAGGGTGGAAAAGCCGAGAGTCCACGCAAAAGCAAGAATTTATGCTCTATGTCCATCTAAACATTGCAGAAGCCATTCAACGCGGTAACCCACAAATAGCGAATGAAAACATGGCGCTTCATTTTGATGAAAGTATTAAAGCGCTGCTGGAAGCGGGCATTCAATAGGAATATAGAGCGACATGAGAATCACGCAATTGGAAACCATCACTGTTGCCGAACACCCAAACCTGCTTTGGGTTCAGGTTCACACCGATGTTGGGCTTATTGGATTGGGGGAAACGTTTTTCGGCGCAAAAGCAGTTGAAGCGTATGTTCATGAGACGTTAGCGCCCTTGGTATTGGGACAAGATCCTCGTCAGATTGACCGACTCAACCAGTCTATTTCCACTTACTTAGGCTTTCGTTCTACGGGCGTCGAAACGCGCGGTAATTCCGCTTTTGACATTGCCCTTTGGGACTTGTTTGGCAAGTTAACACGCCAGCCCATCGCCCAGCTTCTTGGTGGTTTTTCCCGAAATGAAATTCGAACCTACAACACCTGTGCTGGTATCGAATACATGAAAGAAGCCAAAGGGCAACGAACTGAAAACTATGGTCTTGCTGGAAAAAGCCATGCATATGACGACCTAAATGGATTTCTGCACAGGGCAGACGAGCTGGCAGAATCGCTGCTTGATGATGGTATCACCGCCATGAAGATCTGGCCATTTGATATAGCGGCAGAGAAAAATCGTGGGCTGTCGATCTCCAAAACCGATCTTAAGCAGGCGTTAATCCCGTTCGAGAAAATTCGCAAAGCGGTGGGCGACAAAATCGACATCATGGTGGAGTTTCATTCCATGTGGCAGTTATTGCCTGCGATGGAAATCGCCCGAGAACTGGCAGAGTTCGATACCTACTGGCATGAAGACCCTATCAAAATGGAAAATCTCGACGATTTAAAACGTTACGCCAGCGCATCAAAGGCACCAATATGCGCGTCTGAAACGCTCGGGGGACGCGCCGCATTTCGTGACTATTTGCAAACGGGTGTAGCTGGAATCGTCATGCTCGACATCAGTTGGTGTGGTGGCTTATCCGAAGCCAAAAAGATTGCCACCATGGCAGAGACCTGGCACTTGCCTATTGCTCCACACGACTGCACCGGACCAGTTGTGCTAACGGCCTCGACTCACCTTTCACTCAATGCGCCCAATGCCCTTATTCAAGAGAGTGTGCGGGCGTATTACAACACTTGGTATCAAGATTTAGTCACGGCGTTACCCGCCGTCAATAACGGCACCATTGCTGTGCCGCAGGGAGCCGGTTTGGGGATAGAACTCAATCCCGATCTCGATAAGGCGTTTACCGTTTCACGCCGATTCAGCAAACGGTAGCAGGTTACTTAAGGTCGGTTGATCTAAAGGTAACCCAACGTTTCCCAATGAACGTCAACTAGGAGGACACAATGAGGAAACTAACAACACTGATTGCGTTAAGCGCGGTACTACTCGCAAGTGCTGCATGGTCAAAGCCATTGGACATTGTGTTTACTCACCATTCCTCGGCGTCTAACCCATTCTGGCAAGCCGTCAAAAAAGGATTTGATGATGCCTGCGGCAAGATTGATGCGAAATGCCAAATGATTTTCACCCAAACCGAAGGGGCAATTGATCAGCAAGCGGGCAACATGATTGCAGCATTAGCCGCGAAGCCGGATGTTCTCATCACCTCTATCGTGGATAACAACGCGTTTGATGAAATCATCGCTCGAGCTCGCGCTAATGGCACCATCGTCATGGCAGCGAACGTGGACGATTTGGAAGGTGCGAGTGGTAACGCAAGGCAAGCCTTTATTGGTCAAGGTTTTGCCCCAGCAGGTTACTCACTAGCGAAGAAAATGGCGGAGTTTTTCCCTGAAAAAGGGCCTATTCACGCCGTTGTTGGTATATCTGCTCCGGGTCAGAATTGGTCGGAGCAACGTGGGGCTGGCGTACTTAACTTCCTAAACGAATTCAAAGAGGCTAACCCGTCTCGTAAGGTCAACATTGTTCGGTTAGACACAGGCACAGACGGCGCGGTGGTGGCGGAACGCGTAGGTGCATACATCAATGCTAATCCAGATACGACCGTCTACTTCGACACTGGGCTATGGCATGCGTACGTTGCTCAAGCACTTGCCGATAAAGGTGTTCCCCCAGGCAAAGTTCTAATGGGTGGCTTTGATATTGTGGCAGAAGTGCTTCAACAGATGAAAGCAGGATATATCCAAGTACAGGTCGACCAACAACCTTACATGCAAGGATTCATGCCAGTGATGCAAGCTTACCTTGCGAAAAACTTCGGCTTGTCACCGACCGACATCGATACCGGACAAGGCTTGGTTGTGAAAGAAGATGTTGAAAAGCTATGGGACTTGGCCCGTAAAGGGTTGCGTTAACAGTACGCCAGAGTACTGCTCATAAACCTAACCGGATATCACAATGAAAAGATTGATAAAGCTCTGTATGGAAAAACCTGAGCTCGTTGGGATCGTATTTCTCATACTGCTTGGTATCGTGTTCGAAGTTCGATCAAATGGTGCCTTTCTCAATACCGAAAACCTCAGAGGCATATTGGGATTACTGCCAGAAATGGGGTTGGTCGCCATAGGGGTTACCTTGCTAATGATCAGCGGAGAGTTTGACCTCTCCGTGGGCTCTACATTTGCGTTTGCGCCGATGTTTATGGCGGTATTGTTAGAGCAAGGTTGGTCGTTCAGCTTGGCTTTTCCACTCGGATTGGTGATGGCAATGGTGATTGGGCTGATCAACGGCTTGCTAACCATTCGCTTCGATATCCCTAGCTTTATTGCCACATTGGGTATGCTGTTTGTGGTTCGCTCCCTGACTATTGTGATTTCCGGTGGTTTTCCTCCCTTATTACCTTTGGGCGTTCTGCCTAAATGGCTATTTACCGATTATGTTGGTCCCTTCGATTTCTTTAGGATGTCGGTATTTTGGTTCGTTGCTATCGCGATATTGGTATCCGTACTGCTGTCTCGAACCAATCTAGGGAATTGGATTCGCGCTACTGGCGGTTTTCTTCCTGCGGCGCAATCCATGGGGATTCCTACAGCTAAAGTGAAAATCGCCTGTTTTGTATTATGTTCACTGCTTGCCGGATTTGCTGGCTGCATACAAGTCATGCGGCTTGGAGCCCCTTTGCCCTCCATCGGTGAAGGCATGGAATTGCAAGCCGTGGCCGCTGCAGTGATTGGCGGAACCGCACTTACGGGTGGCATTGGGACAATTTTGGGCGGAATAGTCGGAGCCGTGTTGATTCGGGTGATTGATAACGGCTTAGTGCTCAGCCGAGTCGATGCCAACTGGTTCAAAATGGCGATTGGCTTGCTCACCATTATTGCTGTTGTACTCAACGCTTGGTTACGAAAGCGCGCTAAATCAATGAAGGTGGAGTTATAACATGCAGCCCGTCATTTTAGAGTGCAAAAACCTCCATAAATGGTATTCCGGTGTCCACGCTTTACGTGGTGTGAGCTTGGATATCTTTTCCAATGAAGCCGTCGGCTTGGTCGGCGACAACGGGGCAGGAAAATCGACGTTGATCAACATCTTATCGGGCACTCAAGTGCCTGATGAAGGCGAATTGTATATGGATCAGCGCCCTCTTGCGCTTCGAAAACCCAAAGATGCGATGGATAAAGGTATAGAAACCATCTACCAATACAACTCCATGGTGCCCACCATGAGCATCGCTAGAAACATATTCATAGGGCGGGAACCGCTTAAGTTCGCCGTTGGGCGCTTTGGTATTCTCGATCAGGAGAAAATGCGCACCGAAAGCGTGAAAGCCATTGCCGATGTCGATTTGCATTTGAGGTCACCCGATGCCTTGGTTGGAGAGTTATCCGGTGGGCAAAGGCAAGGCGTCGCAATTGCCAGAGCCATGCATTTTAAGTCCAAAGTGATGATTCTGGACGAACCCACCAATCACCTTTCGGTAAAAGAAACCAATAAGGTTATCGACTTTGTCTCTGGGCTCAAACACCAATCCATCACCAGTATTTTCATCAGCCATAACATGCATCACGTGTTTGCCTGTTGCGACCGAATTGTCGCCATGGCACGTGGGGAAATCGTGCTGGATAAACGAGTGGAAGACACCAATATAGACGAAGTTCAGTCGGTGCTATAACCCAGCTTTCTTGGGTCTGTTGCCTAGCTAAGACTGATAGTAAGGAGGAAACATGATTTCATTACAAGGAAAACGCGTTTTACTGACAGGCGCTTTAGGAACACTTGGGCAAGCTCAGGTCAAGCAGCTCACAGAATTAGGGGCTCATGTATTGGCTCTCGATTTACCAGAACTTGTCGATGCCCACCCTTTAGAAAATCCAGATGTAACACTCATCCCCTGCGACTTAAGCCAACTGCAGGAATCCCAGCAAATCGTATCTAGTTACATAGCCAAGCAATGTGGCGTCGATATCCTAATCAACAATGCGGCTTTGATCATCAACCGTCCGTTTGAAGAATTTTCTCTGGAAGAATATGAAAGCCAAATTCGAGTTAATTCATCCGCAGTTTTTGCTTTGCTCTCCTGCGTAGTCCCTCATATGAAGTCCAACCGTTGGGGAAGAATCATCAATTTCACGTCCATTACCTTGAACGGACAGGTTGAAGGCTATGTGCCTTATGTTGCATCAAAAGGCGCGTTGTTAGGTTTAACCAAATCCCTTGCTCGTGAGTTAGGGGAATTCGGCATTACCGTTAACGCCATCGCCCCTGGGGCAATCGTTTCAGAAGCGGAAGCTCGGGTATTTGGGCACAAAGCTCAAGAATACAGCGACTGGGTATTAGACAGACAATGTTTAAAAGTTCGCATCCATCCTGAATCTGTCGCACATTTGGTCGCTTTTTTGTGTTCCGACTGCGCTAGTATGGTGACGGGGCAAAATATTGGCATAGATGGTGGATGGTCTTAATGGAGCACTTGGAAAACGAATTTCTGAAATTAGGCTTTTTAGCAAACCAAGGCGCAGCGATTACTCAGGCGTTTGTTAAAGTGAACGACAAGTGGGTTCCCTTTCTTTATTCCAATCAACCACAAAGTGGAAAAATTAACCCCACGGGAATGTATGTACTTGCGCCTTTCTCAAATCGAATTTCGACGGGTGGTTTTAGCTACGATGGTGTTCGCCACAGCATGAAACGAAATGTTGATGCCGAGGCATTCCCTATTCATGGTAACGCGTGGCAATCTCAGTGGAACATAAAAGATCAGTCTGATTCACATATTACTTATCAATTGCTTGAGGCGTTATGTTCACCTTTTCGGTATAACGCAGAACTTGAATACACGTTGGGAGGCAATACGCTTCATTGCAAACTGACCGTGACCAACACCAGTGATACTACGTTACCCTTCGGGTTGGGTTTTCACCCTTGGTTCTACCGCCATAAAAACACGCAAGTTCAATTTGATTCTCAAGGCGTGTGGCTAGAAGACCACCAACACCTCCCCACAACACTTCTTTGTGTGTTTGATAATCCGAGTTGGAACTTCGCTTCCCCAAGGAGCTTACCCAATGATTGGATCAATAACGCCTACTTCAAATGGGCAGGGACGGCATCAATTACTCAGCCTGAAGACAACCTCACCATTCACGTAAAAGGAACAGAATTGCTGTCCTACTTGATTATCTATTCTCCAGACAGTGAAGCTGAGTTTTTCTGTTTAGAACCCGTGAGTCACCCTGTTGATGCGTTCAATCTTCCTCAAAAGCCGGGTCTGGTCAGCCTCGCCAAAGGGGAAAAAATGAGCGCCGTGATGAGCATTCAATGCATTGCGGACGAAAGCCAGAGCGCCTAGGTTCTTTTGAACGTAAGTGCTCTGGCTAATATCTTCTTTATCGCGCTAGCCAGCCACCATCGACTGCAAGCGTATAACCGTTTACGTAGTCAGAAGCCTGTGACGCAAGAAACACAGCGGGTCCTGCTAAGTCTTTTGGAAGCCCCCAGCGTTGGGCTGGAATGCGTTCCAAGATTTCTTGGTTTCTATCTTGGTCTGCGCGCAATGCCGCCGTGTTGTTGGTTGCCATGTAACCCGGTGCAATCGCGTTAACGTTAATACCTTGAGATGCCCATTCATTCGCCAGAAGCTTGGTCACCCCCATTACCGCACTTTTTGAAGCCGTGTAAGAAGGAACACGAATCCCCCCTTGGAAAGAAAGCATAGACGCAATGTTGATAATCTTACCTCCCTCTCCCTGCGTTATAAATTGTTTGGCAACGGCTTGCGACATAAAGAAAACGCTCTTGATGTTCAGGTTCATCACGTCATCCCAATCAGCTTCAGTGAAATCTATCGCGTCATTTCGACGAATAATACCGGCGTTGTTCACCAGTACATCAATCCGACCTGCCATACTAATGGCTTTATCCACAACTTGCGTAATTACGCCGCTGTTACTTAGATCGGCAATAATTGAATAGAATTTTTGCCCTGTCGCTTCGACCAATGCTGGAGTATTCTCGGGATCGGAATAATTAACGCCAACAATATCGCAGCCTGCTTGAGCCAGTGCAACTGCCATACCTTGTCCTAAACCTGTATTACAGCCAGTGACTAGGGCAACTTTTCCTTTCAGGTTAAAGGTATCTAACACCATGTTCTTCTTCCTATTTTTATAGTTATCCGATTCTCATGCATTCATAAAAACAAATGAATTTGGAAGATTTCATATTGAAACGACGTTTCATTCGAGTTTTTAGGCAAAAAAATATAAATAACGGATATGTGATTAAATTATTAACGTTTCTCTATCAAATACATTAGAGATCGTAGGTTCGACGCTAAGCAGTCTCCGTTCAGGATAAGTAATGCGTCGCGCTTACCGCTCTCAATTTCTCTGCCGCTTGTTCCGGCGTTAAGTCTCGCTGGCTTTCTGCCATCATTTCGTACCCCACCATGAATTTTCTTACCGATGCACTTCGCAACAGCGGAGGGTAAAAGAGCGCGTGAACTTGCCAGTGTTCAGGGTTTTCGGATTGTTCTGGCGCGCCGTGCCACCCCATAGAATATGGGAACGAACACTGGAACAAATTGTCGTATCGGCTGGTTAACTCTTTTATCGCGACTGCTAAATCTTCTTTTTGTTCTCCAGAAATAGCCGTCAGACAATGGGTTATCGCTTTCGGCAACAACATGGTTTCGAATGGCCAACCTGCCCAGTAAGGCACCAGACCTACCCAATGCTCGGTTTCAACGACAATGCGTTCCTTTGAAATCAGTTCGCGCTGAACATAATCGTGAAGCATCACGGATCCATACTGAATGAAATACTCGCGCTGTGATCGATCTTTTTTCGCTACATGAGTAGGAATGAAACTGTTCGCCCAAACTTGACCATGCGGGTGTGGCTGAGAGCACCCCATAGTGGCACCTTTGTTCTCAAAAACTTGTACCCAAGCGTAGGTTTTACCTAGCTCTCTAAGCTGCTCGTTCCACGTATCAATGATCTTTTCAATCGCTGTTACTGAAAGTTCAGGCAGCGTTTTGCTGTGGTCTGGCGAGAAACAAATCACTCGGCTCTCGCCCGTCGCGCTTTGTAATTTAAACAGTGGATCGCTTGACGTGTCGGCAAAAGGAACATCTTGTGTTAACGCAGCGAAATCGTTTTTAAATACAAACGTTCCTGCGTAATCTGGATTCTTGTCACCACTTATCCGCACGTTAGTCGGACAAAGAAAACACTCAGCCTCATAACTGGGTAGCCTTTCCTGCCCTTGTTCTTCCTGCTGACCTTGCCATGGGCGTTTAGCGCGATGGGGTGAAACCAACACCCACTCTTGCGTTAGCGGGTTAAATCGTCGGTGCGGATGCTCGGTAGCATCAAATTCGGAGAACATTTCGTTCATTACTGCTTCCATTTAAATGTGAACCTGCGTATTTCGATGAGACTGGTCAATAATCGAAGAGAATTCAGACGTTAATCGGGTCAGACTTGGGTAAAACTGCCGTTCGTTGAACACCTTATCCCCTTTAAGTAGGTGCTCCCGCGGTGCATTTTTAAAGCGACAAAAGAAGACTTGTTTCCCTGAGGATTGAGAAAATTCCGCGAGCATCCTAACGCCTAGGTGGTCAATAAAATTAATCCCTCGCCCTAAGATGATCACGTTAGGTACGGTAATACTTTGCAGTTCGCTATGGAGATGCTGAACGCTGCCAAAAAATATGGAACCGTTGATGCGAACAACCTGCACCAAACCCGAGATTTCTCTATCTATGGCTAGATCTTCATTATCCAGATAGTCCACAACAGGTCGTGATGTTCGGCGTAAGTAGAAAAATAACGATGCTCCAACGCCAACATAAATGGACAGTTCCAAGTGCATTGTCATCGCAGCAATACAAGTAAGCAGCAGAACAACCGCTTCTTTTTTGTCGTGGCGGATGATGTCGGCTATATGGGGAACATCAATGAGGTTGAACGCTACAACCAATAGAATGCCTGCCATACCTGCAATAGGAATATAAGCAGCGTATTGAGCAAAAAAGACCATAATGACCGCTAGGAAGAGGCCCGCAAAAACGGCGGCCAGTGGCGTTTTCGCTCCGCTACTGAAGTTAACCCCACTTCTGGTAAACGAACCCGACGACACGTAACAGGAGAAAAATGATCCTGCAATATTGGATAGCCCCTGCCCAATGAATTCTTGATTGCTGTCTATGTGCTGTTTGGATTTCAGTGCAACCGAGCGAGCAATGGATATGGCTTCTACCAACCCCAGCAGCGCAACTGCCACAATGCCGCTCAGCATAGATTCGAAGGGTACATTACTTAAATTTGGGACAGAAAATACTGGTAGCCCAGATGACACCTCACCCACCAGCTGAATTTCGAACCCCGCGTTGTTCATGCTATACGCCAACCCCATGGAGACGAGTATAGCGATAAGCATATGCGGGAGCTTTGACCACAGCTCCTTCAAAACCACGCACGTTAAAATGGTAACAAAACCAATAAGCAAAGATGCTAAATGAAAATCAGAGGCGTGCTGAAAGCCAAGCGAGAGATTTTCAATCGCAGTTGTGCCAGACGCATAGTTCAGCCCAAGTAGATGTTTGATTTGGCTGGCGCTGATGACCACAGCCGCACCGGCGGTAAAGCCTAGTACAACCGAATGTGAGACAAAGTTCACCACTGCCCCAAAACGAAGTAACCCAAACGCCAGCTGAAGGATGCCAGCACACAGTGTGAGCGTGATAGCCAACTGGATATATAGCGCACTACCAGGTGCAGCAAACTGACTAATGGTGGTGAATACAATGACAGAAAGCGCAGCAGTAGGACCTGAGATTAGATGTTGAGATGATCCAAATAACGCGGCAATAATGGCTGGAATAATCGCAGTATAAAGCCCATATTCAGGTGGAAGCCCAGCGATCATGGCGTAAGCGACGCCCTGTGGCAGCACGATGATGGCACCCGTTAAACCAGCCCAAAAGTCCGCTCTAAGTGTAGAGAGTGTGACTCCCTTCGCCCATTTTATAAACGGGCAACACTTCTGAATTAACCAAGCCAAACTGTTCATTTTCGCTCTCGCTACTTCATTTTCATTCTGGCAGAACTTGCCCAAAAAAATTCATACAATGCCTTTTTTCGTTATGGGGGTTTTCCATTCAGAGCTTAGGCTGCTTTTCGCTCATTATACGAAGAAAAACCATACCAACAACATTTTTAAAAAGCTGTTTCATTTATTTTTACTAGACAAGTTAAATTATGTGACGGTGATTATAAAATAGCGTTTCAAAAATTTATTCACAGATAGGTCAGTGATAAGGTGGCATTCTTCTAGGGAGGTATTGCCTTCCTTTCAATTGAAACAAGAGAGAAGTAGAGAATGGAAGTACGTCAAGCTATTCACAGTGAACACGCGAAAACACTAGGAACACAGCAGTTGCGTGACGAGTTTTTGGTTGAAAACATCTTCGTAGCGGATCAATTGACGATGACCTACAGCCACATCGACAGAATTATTTTTGGCGGTGTTCAACCTGTCGGTCAAGAGGTAGCACTCGATCCGGCTTTAGGTGAGCAAATCGGTGTGGACTACTTTCTTCAGCGTAGAGAGTTGGGCTTAATCAACGTAGGTGGTGATGGCGTGATTGTTGTTGATGGTGAAAGCTACACTATTAACCACCAAGAAGCGTTGTACATTGGGCAAGGCGCAAAAGAAGTCACCTTTTCTAGTACAGATGCTGCGAACCCAGCCAAGTTTTACTACAACTGCGCACCAGCACACACGCATTACCCAAACAAAAAAGTCACGCTAGAAGAAGCGGCTCCAGTAACGCTAGGTGACGCTGCAACCAGTAACAAACGTACCATTTACAAGTACATTGTGCCGGATGTTCTGCCAACGTGTCAGCTACTCATGGGTTTAACAAAACTTGAAGAGAACAGTTTGTGGAATACGATGCCGTGCCATACTCACGACCGTCGTATGGAAGTGTATTTCTATTTCAACATGGATAAAGACGCGGCTGTTTTCCACTTTATGGGTGAGCCACAAGAAACACGTCACATGCTGGTTCATAATGAGCAAGCGGTAATTTCACCGAGTTGGTCAATCCATTCTGGCGTCGGCACACAGGCTTATACGTTCATCTGGGGCATGGTTGGAGAAAATCAAACGTTCACCGATATGGACCACATCGCTGTAGAAGATATTAGATAAGCATTTTTCCTGTTGCTGCCCATTTTCGTCCCCTCAAAAAATGGGTAGCCTTAGCTGTAAGTTGTAACGTGTTATATCTTGCCTTTGCCGATGAATTCATCGGCATTTTTTGTTTTTAATTCACCCTATTTTCTCAGGCTAACCCTATGCCTAAGTCATATCAAAGAAGCTGACCAAGCATCCATATGCCAAGCAAGACAAAAACACCGCCCATGACTTTATGTTGATAGAGTCTGAATTTCTTACTAGCAATTAAAGATTTTCCAAGCGTACCAGCCAGCCCAACCAGAACAAGGTTAAAAGAGAGCCCAAGTACATTAAGAAGAAATCCGAGTGCCATCATTTGCTCACCAGAACTGGCTTCTATTTTTCCCGATACAAACTGAGGCAAAAACAGTACAAAAAACATCAAAGCTTTCGGGTTTAACAAGTTACTGAGGAGAGCGCGTTGGTAAAAGGTAGTCGCCATTTTACTACGATCATCCAAGTCTGGTGTCTCGGACACATTCGACTTTACGCAGTCCCAACCCATCTTAAGCAGATAAATCCCGCCAATTAGGTTAAGCGCCGATAGTGACAACGGGTTCATCGCAATAAGAGCCGATACCCCCATTGCCGCTAAAAGCGTTAGAATCAAGCCAGAAGTTGCATTTCCTAAACTGGCAAAAAGCCCAACTTTCCGACCATAGCTCATACTTGAGGTCGCTATAAGCAACATGTCAGGACCAGGGATCAAAAGTAAGGCGAGAACCGCTGTTAAATACACCGGAAGTATGGATAAATCAATCATGAATCAGCTAGCAATTGACAAGGGAGCCGAATGTTATATTAAAACAAGATCAATTATCCATACTTTAGGTTGTCAATTGTGTTTATATTGGTTTATTTGATTGCAAAGCACTCAATAAGGTTAAGTCACCGTCACTCGGTGTAACTTTCTCGGCGTATCACCATAATCAATCACAGCATAATGCTGAGTAATTCGGTTGTCCCAAATCGCCATTGCGTTATTGCTCCATTTAAATCGCACCTGAAACTCAGGTTGTCTTGCGACTGAAAACAATTCATTTAGGAGCGCTTGGCTTTCACTGCGGTCGAGTTCATTTATAGAGCGTGTAAACTGCTCATTAATGTAGAGAGTCTCTTTACCTGTTTCAGGGTGGGTTACGACAACTGGGTGAATGACAGGTGGATTCTCTTCTGAGGTTTTCACCACATCTTTATGCCAATCCAATTCAACAAGATCAGGATCAATATCTTCAAAAGCTACCAAGGAATGCGTCGCTGTAAACGATTTCAACTTTTGCCTTAGATCCAAGCTCAATGATTCATATACCGAGCTCATGGAACACCAAATGGTATCACCACCACATTGTGGAAGATGCTGGGCATGCAGCAAAGAACACTTAGACGGGCGCTTTCTCCATGTAAGATCGGTATGCCAAAGGCTCTCGAAAGGTGCATTGCCTTTCGTTGTTTCTATCACGCTCACTTGGTGGTGGCTTGCAACGTTTGGGAAGAATGGATGGACAGGCTCTAACTCTCCAAAACGTGATGCCAAATTCAAATGCTGCTCTGGTGATAACGTTTGGTTTTCTAGAAAGACAACTTGATGCTGCAAGAATGCTTGATATAGCATTTCAAATTCGTCATCACTGCATTGAGACAGTGTTAAGCCATGAATTCTGGCGCCAATGTGTGGTGTTAGAGGCTCTATTTCAATCATTTGACGATTCGTTTCCTTAAATTTCCTTGTTGCCGTACAGGTTAAAAACAGCTATACCCTAAGAATATCGGAGTGTTAGCATACCCCTAACCTACACTAGCTCCATTGGCTCGCGTAGATTGGCTGAGTACTGCAACCCTGTTTACACATTTCACATACAATACTAGACCGGACAAACGTGAATTTTCTTGAACGCTTAAATGTTTATTTTTATCACTCAGATCGAGAAAAGCAATGGCATCACGATCCTGCAAGGATTTTGGGTTGGAGTAGCGAACAATCGCAATTTACGCGGTTTACAGTATTTGAACGCGAATTGGACTTTCAAAACAAGTCTGTTCTAGACTTGGGATGTGGTTATGGCGACCTTGCCCATTTTCTGAACGTAAAGCAACGCTTAAAGCACTATACTGGCGTCGACTTTCATAAAAGCTTTATTAAGCAGGCTAAATTAGAAGCAAGTAACACCATGCACTTCCAGCATGGTAATTTTTCCCAAATGAAGCTGCCAAAGCACGATATCGCCATTGCTTCAGGCTCACTCAACTACCAAAGCAGCGACAAACATTATCTTCAAAAAGCCATATATGCCGGATATAAAGCCAGCAACGAGGCGTTTGGATTCAATCTGCTAAACAGTGAATACTTTCGAGAAGATCGGCTACTCAAAGCCCATAATCTGAGCGATGTTATTTCAATATGTCGTCAACTAACCGATGAGGTACAAGTGATTGACGATTACATGGAAGAAGATTTCACCATTATTCTAAGAAAATCATGACGCGCAGCGAACACAATCTCCATAAATGATCTTGCCTTTACCTTGCTTTTTCGCTTGATAAAGCAGCACATCAGCACGTGCCAAGGCATCTCTTGGGGAGTTATCTTTTGCATCAAAACAAACGCATCCCCCTGAAAAACTGATCGGACTTGGGAGGTTTAGCGTTTCTTTCTGCAATTGTTCAAATGCGGTGTATAACCTTTGCATCACACCCTCTACGCTTGCAACACCGGTTGCTTTCAGCACAAGACAAAATTCATCGCCTCCATGACGAAAAGCAATGTCTTTCGATCGCAATGTTTCATCTATTGCTTTGGCTAAAAGCCACAGTAGCTTGTCACCCGTTTGATGCCCAAAATTATCGTTAATCTCTTTAAATCCATCTAAATCGAACAAAACAATACAAGACGACTTTTTAGACTGTAGAAAGCGATCAAACAAGCTTTGGCTCATTTCATCCAGCATCCTTCGGTTATGTAGCCCCGTTAAGGAATCTACATACGCGATTTGATCTAACTCTAAAAGTTTGCTGACATCGGAAAATACCCAAATTCTTCCTTGCCCCATATTGTCGTCTTCATAGGGTTGGCTGCGACGCATAAACGTTCTGCCATTTTTGAATTTTAGGAAGTCCTGTGAATCTTCAAGTGAATCATAAAGCCGGTTAACTTCAGAAATAAACGCGCTGGGATCTTCGAGTTGGCCAATAACAAAGTCCAACATTTGATCGTCATCTTTGGTTTGGATAATCTGATCCGGAATACCCCACATTTGTGCAAATCGGGCATTCGAATAAATGACAGCTCGTGTACTGTCTGTGATCAAGACACCATCCGGAAGGGTGTTTAAGGCTGTTTTGTAAATATTTGAATACATCCTCGCCCTCGTCTATATAAGCTTTCCATAATAAACTTATCAATACAAATATAGACCGGAATTTGGAACAATTACGTTCGCCAAAGAATTTTTTTGCATTTTTGAGATACGAAAAAAAGCCGACACAAATGCGTCGGCTTAATCTTAAAACGTTAGAACATTAAAAATGTACCTGAACGAACAGTTAGAGGTTCACAGCTAACTTGCGTTCTTGTAACCCATTTTCTTCAGACGCTTCTGAAAAAATATCGGCAACTGCGCTTCGCTCTAATTCTCCCTTCAGATTGCCTTCATCATCAACAACTGGCAGTGAATAATCACAACACATCGTTTCTGGAAGTACTTCTTCGATAATGGCATCTGGAGATATAGAAGGCACCGATTCGTAGATTTCTTCACAAATGTCGGTTCTGTCCTTCATAGCAGCAGCGTCTTTCAAACCTTCTTGGGTTAGTAAACCTTGATAGCCTTCATCCGTTACGTGGTAAGCATATTCATTCTTAAGCTGTTTCATTTGAATGAGTGCTTCTTCGATCGTTTTGGCAGAAACACGATAAGCCGGCGGCTGCATCACGGTTTCCACGGTTAGCGCACGAGCACGGTTAACGTCTTTTACGAAGGCTTCAACGTATTCATCTGCTGGGTGCAGAAGAATTTCCTCTGGCGCACCTTCTTGCACGAGCACGCCATCCTTTAGAATAGCGATACGATCGCCAAGGCGAAGTGCCTCATCCAAATCATGAGTAATGAAGATGATGGTTTTGTGCAATTTTTCTTGTAATTCAATAAGCTGATCTTGCATTTCACTACGAATCAACGGATCGAGTGCAGAGAAAGCCTCATCCATCAGCAAGATTTCAGCATCGGTACATAACGCGCGAGCCAAACCAACACGCTGCTGCTGACCACCAGAAAGCTGGGCAGGATACTGCTTTTCGTACCCTTTTAAGCCAACGGTTTCTAGCCATTCAGTGGCTTTATCGATACGTTGTGCTTTATCAACTTTCTGTACTTCCAAACCGTAAGCGACGTTATCAACAACGGTTCTGTGGGGCAATAAACCAAAACGCTGGAAAACCATCGACATTTTATGCCTACGGAAGTCTTCTAATTCTTTGGTATCTAAGCTCATCACATCGATGCCTTCTACCATGATCTTCCCTTGTGTAGGGTCAATCAGTCGGTTGAAGTGACGAATAAGTGTGGATTTACCCGACCCAGATAACCCCATAATGACGAATATCTCGCCTTTGTTGATCTTAAGGTTGATGTCTCTTAAACCAACGGTGTGACCGGTTTCCGCTAAGATGTCGTCTTTTGAATCACCATTTTCAACTCGCTTAACCACAGACATTGGGTTAGAGCCAAAAACTTTCGACAAATCGCTGATTTCGATGAGTGGCTTAGTCATGCTTAAGCCCTCCTAGGTGTGCTTGGGTACGTTTTGCATAAGCTTGTGAAGATCGGTCAAACAGAATGGCCAAGGCAACGATGGCAAAGCCGTTCAGAAGCCCTAAAGTGAAGTACTGGTTGGTAATCGACTTAAGAACAGGTTGACCCAATCCTTTAACCCCTATCATCGAAGCGATAACCACCATTGAAAGTGCCATCATGATGGTTTGGTTAATACCGGCCATAATTGTTGGCATCGCTAGCGGAAGCTGAACTCCCCATAAACGTTGAGAGCGGTTCGCACCAAAGGCTGTAGCCGCTTCCAACACTTCGCTATCCACAAGACGGATACCGAGATTGGTTAGCCTAATAACGGGTGGTATCGCGTAAATAATTACGGCAATAAGACCCGGGATTTTACCAATACCCAAAAGCATAACGACAGGAATGAGATAAACGAATGCAGGCATCGTCTGCATAACATCAAGAAGTGGTGTAACGACCGATTGCACCTTGTTAGAGCGTGCCATAGCAATACCTATCGGTATACCTATTATAATCGCGAGCGCCGTACAGACGGTGATAATACTGAGTGTTCGCATGGTGTTTTCCCACATGCCGAAATACCCAATAAGCAAGAGCGAAACGGCGCACCCTATCGTTAACTTCCAGGAACGACTCGCGAGATAGACCAGCCCTGTGCACACTGCGAGTACAACAAACCATGGGGTCGAGATGAGGAGTTTTTCAAACCAGATTAGAAAAGAGAGAAGAGGGTCAAAAATAGCTTCAATCAAGTCACCGTATTCACGGGAAAACTCTTTGTAAGCCCCATCTAATGTTTTGCGAATCGTTCTAAGGTCAGCGCGATCCATTTCTGGGAAACTGGTTAACCAGCTACTGTCAGACATAATATTTCCTTTACCAACCGGGGCAGCTAGACGATTCTAGACTGCCCCGATGTACATCTTTTTACGGTCTGCATTGTCGAACAGACCTATATTGCTTAGGTTTCAGCAAACAATCTACCGAAACCAACATTGCCTTATGAAAGACAATCGAAGTTAAAAGCTAATCTAAATAACATTTCTGCTAAGATTTGCTTAAAGTGCTTTTTCCACTTTCGCGACAACTTCTTTAGATACCCAGCTATGCCAAATTTGTGGGTACTCTTCTAAGAAGTGCGTCATAGCTTCTTCACTATCAGCTTGGTTATCTTCCATCCAAGCCAGCAAACTGTTCATGTCTGCATTTGTGAAACCACGCTTAGTGAAATATTCATAAGCTGCTGGTGCACGTGACGCAAACTCTTCCGTTGTTACTGTGTGAACAGGAGAAGGTGGATACATGGTGACTTTAGGGTCGGCACACTCTTCAGACGTTGTGCAATTTACGAACTCATCCTTATCGACACCGCTACCAAAGTCCACTTTCACCATATCGTATTTGCCCAAAATAGCGGTTGGTGCCCAGTAGTAACCAAACCAACCTTCTTCACGCTCATACGCTTTTGCAATCGAACCAGAAAGACCCGCACCTGACCCTGGGTCAACGATGCTGAATTTCGCTTTATCTAGCCCCAGAGCGTTAAACAAGTGACCTGATGAAATTTGGCAGTTCCAACCTGCTGGACAGGTATAGAAGGCCGAGCTGTCTGGGTCTTCTGGGTGTTCAAATAATTTCGCGTGCTTTTTCACACCTTCGATTGTTGCCAATTCTGGGTATTTCTTTACTAAGTAAGATGGAACCCAAAACCCTTCTTCACCACCGTCTACGAGTGCTTTACCGGCATAACGCAAACGCCCTTCTTCTACCCCTTTATCCAGAGCTGTCTTTAGGCTGTTACTCCAAAGCTCTGGAGCGACATCTGGCTGACCTTTCTCGATCATGGATGTACCTGTTGGCATTGTGTCACCAGGCACGAGCTCAGCATCACATCCGTAACCATGCTCCAGAATGAAGCGGTCGATATTGGCGATAAGACTCGCAGAGTTCCAATTCATATCGGCAATAGCGACATCCCCACATTCTTCAGCGTAAGCTGTAGATGCAGCACTTAAAGACAATAACGCTAGCGCGGTCATTTTAAATTTCATTGAGTTTCCTTCCTCTCTTAACTAGATGCGTAAAATAACAATATTTAGAGTACTAAGCAAAAAAACAGATTAAACCACTATTCATTATGAAACTCAGCAAAAAAAACCTTAATAAATACGTATCTTCCGAATCAAATTCGCTTTTGCCAAGAAAATATTCATTAGAACTCGAAATATAATGTTAAGTATAGCCAATGATTTCAGGTATATACCCGCACATGAAATTTTATGCTCTGGATCAAAAAAACAGCCTCATTTGAGGCTGCTTTTTTGTTTCAAAATCTTATTACTAACAAACCAATCAAGAAAAGCTCTGCCCCCAACGCACTTCGTTACCTTCTTCCGGTGATTCTGGCACATTGAAAGAAAGAACAGCAGAAATCAGTGCCATACCGGCCCCCACTAAGAAAACACTACCTGGGGAAATTAACCACAAAAAGCCGAATGTTACTGGAATCACAACGGCGGCAATATGATTGATTGTGAATGCTACACCTGCCGTCGAAGCCATATCTGCAGGATCAGCAATTTTTTGAAAATAAGTCTTAATGGCTAAAGCAAATGCAAAGAACAAATGATCAACAACATAAAGAGCTGCAGCCCACTCCGCAGAATCGACAAAAGCATAACCGACGAAAACACAAATTAGCCCCGCATATTCAAACAAAAGTGCATTACGCTCGCCAAACTGACCGATTAGCCGACCTATTTTCTTTGCAAACAACCAATTGAATAGATAGTTAATCAAAAAGAGCAGCGTAATGTCTGCCGCACTATAGCCAAATTTTTCGACCATAAGAAAACCGGCAAAAACCACAAAGATCTGGCGACGAGCTCCGCTCATAAACGTTAAGGCGTAATAGAGCCAGTAACGCTTTCGAAGCACTAAAGATTTATTCTGTGGGGTACGCGATTCAAACTCAGGAAATGACATTGCAATAAAAATAACAATAGCGAGGGCGGAGCCACCAGCAAGCAAATATACCCACTTAAAATCCAATTCAATCAGCTCTAGCACAACCCACAAGCCGCCATAGGTACACAGAGCAGCCAAAGAACCGATGGAAATGAGTTTGCCAAGAAACTCTGGCGCTTCGTCTTTTGTTAACCATTGAAGTGATAAGGATTGTTTTAACGTTTCGAAGTAATGGAAGCCAATCGACATCAGTAACGTAGTACAAAGTAAACCCGCTACAGATGGAAAAAAGCCGGTAATGGCTGTGCCCACCGCTAACATGACCAAAGATAAAATAATGAAACGTTGCTCACGTAGGAATAACAGAACAAAGACGGCAGTAAACGCGAGAAATCCGGGAATTTCACGCACACTTTGTAGCAAACCAATATCGGAGCCGTCGAAGTTTGCCTTCTCAATAACAAAGTTATTCAGCAGTGCCTGCCAGCTCGAGAAAGCAATAGGCACCACTATAGAGATGAGTATCAGAAAGTTATGTGGCGTCTTCCATGTGGTTGGTTTTCCGCTAAGCGGGTTAGAATTTTCCATATACAGCCTAGATTAGATGTGGTTAGGTTCTGTTGTTCCTAATTGTTAGATTTAGTTTAACCTTAGGTTATAAGTCATGTCACTTTTAAAAATAGGTCCTTTAACTGCTCATGAATCATGCGTTCAAAATCGCTACATTTAATTTATTCAACTTCATCGAGCCGCCTAACGCGTTTTACGAATTCGATAACATTTACACCGACTCAGAGTGGAAGAAAAAGTGTATTTGGACCGCAAACCAACTTCTGGCTATTCAAGCTGACCTCGTTGGCTTTCAAGAAATTTTCAGTTCACAACCACTGGAAAAAATCTGTCACTCGTCCGGTCTAATGAACTTCACGACAGTGGATCAACCTCATGTTGAAAGTGATTATGTACATTTCAAGCCAGTGACTGGGCTGGCGTCAAGGCACCCTATCGTACAAAGCAAAGGCTTGACGATAGATAAGCAAACACGACATGCCTTGGGTTTACCCGCAACATTCAACTATTCTCGAATGCCACTTCACGCTGTGATAAAAACACCAACGCTTGGAACGATAGATGTAGTTGTGGTTCATTTGAAATCTCAGCGCCCGATGGACGTAGAAAACCCAGAAAACCATTACTCTCGTTACTCAGATGAATTTATTGGATCATTAAAATCCAGCCAACAGCGAAACGAAGAAGCCATGGCTTTGCGCCACCAGTTGAGACAAATAAAATCAGAGTATGACCGCCCTATGATTTTAATGGGTGATATGAATCAGAACCTGACCAGCCCTTCAATACAATGCTTGGTTGAGCCGCTACTAAAAGAACATACTCAGGTAGAAAAAAATAAGCTCTACCTTTCTGATAGTTGGCAGCTATCTTCACCAACATCTATCAGAACACCGTCACATTATTATGGTGACCAAGGAAATACTCTTGATTATATTCTGCTATCTCAGGAGTTCACCTCTTGTTTAATCCAGCATAAAACTCTCGATAAGCATCTTGTCCAACCAAATTATGATGAAGATTCGATGAGCAGCGATCATGGCATTGTTGTTGCTTCAATTTCTAACAAAATTAATCATTGATTTTACTTAACTTTTTTCGTTATTTTGAAGGTTCACCCATAAAACAAAACACTAAAAAATGAACTGACAAGCGTAAAAAGGAGAGCAGTATGGACATTAATATCCGACCGACAGAATTAAAAGACGTAGACGCATTGTGCGAGATTTACACACAGCCGAAAGCGCACAGAGAAACCCTACAGCTCCCTTTACCTTCACCTCAAATGTGGCATAAACGACTTAGTAATATTCCGGAACATGTATACACCTATGTGGCGGAAGTTGATGGAAAAGTCGTTGGCAATATTGGCTTCGAGCACATGCAGCGACCTCGATTAAAGCACGTGGGTCGATTCGGGCTAGGTATTCATGATGATTATCATGGCATGGGTGTTGGCAGTAAATTGCTTGAAACCGTTATTCATCTAGCCGACAAATGGCTGAACCTAAGACGAATCGAGTTGGATGTAAACTGCGATAACGAGGCTGCGTTGGCTTTGTATCGAAAATTTGGTTTCAAAGTGGAGGGTGAAGCGGTCGATGGTGCGTTTCGAGAAGGCGAATTTGTCAATGTTCTTCACATGGCTCGAATCAATCCAAACCACAAAAATTAGACCGAGCTTAACTCTGAACACTAAAAGCGGCAAACGCCGCTTTTTTCAATCAACCGCTTTTATGATAGATCGTATTTATACTCTATCTTACACACAGAAATGACAGTCCTCTTCTGTCAGCCCATAAGTACCCGATAATCTTTCCATATGGGTTCTCCCAGCATCAATACCTTTCTCATACCCAGACAGTAGCGCGCTTTGCTTCATGGTAAATCGCCCCACTTTGAATTGCTCATCAGGTGCGATGACCCTAACAACGCAACCTTTAGGGGGATTTCGAATAAAATCTAGGGACTCATTATAGTTTTGAGCGCGTTGCTTCATCGCTTCAGCCATATTGGGATAACGTTTCAGAAGCTGATCCATCAATCGAGGGAATTTCATTTCAGGCATGGTGTAAGACAAGGGGTGTGACAAAATTACCGTAATATCACGCGCTCCACGCCTATACGCTTCTCTAACAGGGATAGAATCCGCAACACCACCATCGGTATAACATCCTCCGGAAAAGCACGGCGTTGTTCGATAGGCAATCGGCAGTGCAGAAGTCGCTTCCATAACATGCGCGATATTACTGGGTTTCACTCTGTAATAATCAGCGTTGCCTGTAATGGCATTGGTGACAGCAGCAAACATTGGAATGGAGGAAAATAACGTTTTTTCATTGATGGGGTATAGTGAATTCGCTTGCTCCCACAGCCACTTAACATCCACCAAATCGCCTCCTCGAACGAATCGAGTCGGATTGAAAAATCGCTTCTGCGTAGCCAATTCCACAATCACTCTTTGGCTGCGCTTTGGGTATTTAGAAAGATACCCAATAAGGTTGGATGCTCCAGCTGAGACGCCGATGGCAAAATCATACGGCTGAAAATTATCGATAAGAAAAGCATCCAAAACGCCACTTGCAAATATGCCGCGCATCGCGCCGCCTTCAACAATAAGGGCTCGATTACCTGATATGTTTTTTTGTGCCGTCATACCTAAGTACCTTCTAGGATCTGTTGATTGCAAATGACTTGCAAAATAGGAACATCAACAGAATAACGCTGGAAGGAATAGGTATAAATTCGGTAGTTTCTATCGAATCAATCGATGTTTTCTATGATCACATACGAGGGTATAAACTTTACTGCCTTCAAAATGGAAATACACACGCAATTCTAATGCTTGCCCAAATTCGGCTTCGCCTTGTGCGCACAACTTAAAGTGTGCTTCCCTTCTGACCATATCAATATCGATAAGTATAGAGTCGGTAAACTCTAGGTAAGTCTTCACATAAGGGTAAATGGCTTTAAAAACGCTCTCTTTTGCCGAGAATACCAATGTTGCGAATGCCTGACGTGACAACTTTGTCGCGGGCAACAGATCAAGCTCTATGGGGCTAACAAACATTGGCATAAGTGAACCCACTTGAGTTTCTTCAATCAGGTTTTCCACATCTAACCCCAGCATGCTCACTTCACTCGTTAAACCTACCGTCGCTAGCGCCATATCATCTGTATGTGAAATACTTCCTATCCAGCCTTTTGGCCAAATGGGGGCTCGGTGTTCCCCAATGGGTAATTCGGCACAATTGCAGCCCACACTTTGAAGTGCTTCTCGCGCAACGGTTCTTCCTGCTACAAACTCCGCTTTTCGTTTTGGTACGGCGCGCGCCATTTCTTTGGGTAACACAATGTTCAGTGCTTGAGGAGCAAGATCTGTGTACGCTTTTACATCAAACCGACGTTGCCAGATCTTTTGTGGGCCAAGCTTTTGTGAACCCAGCTCTTGTGAACCCAGCTCTTGCGGACTAAGCTTGTGTGGACCGAGTGTGCGAACTTCCAGTTCAGATAGAAAAGACATAACCCCTTACTTCCCAAGGGGCACAATCAGTGGAGTATGACTTACTGGGTCATCAATAATAACGCTATCTAAACCAAATACTTGTTTTACTAACGCAGCATCTATCAAAGATTTGGGTTCACCCTGTGCAACGATTTCTCCACCAGTAAACGCAATCAAATGATCCGCATATCGGCAGGCTTGGTTCAAGTCATGCAGAACAGCAACAATCGTGTGGTTTTTCTCTCTGTTGAGGCTTCTGAATAACTCTAAAAGGTCGATCTGGTGCGCCACGTCTAGGAATGTGGTTGGTTCATCGAGTAATACGATGGGCGTTTTCTGTGCCAAGACCATGGCAATCCAAACACGTTGTTTCTGACCACCTGAAAGCTCATCCACTTGCCTTTCTGCTAATTCGGTTACACTTGTATCTTCCATGGCTTGATAGACGGCTTCTTGATCGTCAGGGCTCCACTGCTTAAATAACTTTTGGTGTGGGTATCGACCACGTGCCACCAAATCCACCACTCGAATACCATCTGGCGCTTGTGAGCTTTGAGGCAGCAAACCTAATTCTCTAGCCAACTCTTTTGCCGGTACTTTCTGTATGTTTTTTCCATCTAGGCACACTTGCCCTTCTGAAGGTTTGAGCAATCGGCATAAGCTTCTAAGCAATGTCGATTTGCCGCATCCATTAGGTCCAACAATCACAGTAAATTTCCCATCTGGAATGCTGAGTTCCAGATCTTCGCAAATGACTCGATTTTCATAGGCGAGTTTGAGGTTCTCGCCTTTTAGCCGAGACAACGTATTTAATGGAGATGCAGTGGTTTGGATCATAACTTCCTGATTTAACGATATATAAACAACAAAGCAGCATTGAGAGTATATTCCCCTCAATGCTGCTCAAACGCAACGATTTGTTACTGTATCATTGCCAATGTACGACGAGCGTTACACCGTTTCCGATTCGATAACTCGTCCTTTGATGGCTTCAAGCGATTGGTCACCTTTTGCGGATTTCGCAAACTCAGCAAACAGAGCGCTTAATGTGTCACACAAAAGTTTCACCTGTGCTTGACTGTAGTTCTCTTTGAGATAACTCATCATCACACGCAGAACTTGCTCGTCGTTCACCGTTTCTTCTAAAACTTCAAACTGCAGACCTAAACCTGATTCACTTCTATCTGAGTCAACTTGCTGGAAGTTCACTTTGTCACCATTAGACAATTCGAAGGCTCCGCTGAATTTACTCTTGGCATGGAGCTGAATGAAGACTTCAAACATGTGACCATCTACGTCGGGTTCACCGCCAACTAAACCCTCTTCAATAAGATCGATTGGCATGTCTGCGTACGGCATGGAGTCGTTGATTGTGTTTTTCACTTGGGCGACCAATTCGGCGACGGTCTTAGCCTCACCAAAGTTAACCAAGTGGGCAACGACCGTGGTGAAATAGCCAATCGTGTCGTAGTATTCAACATCGTGTCGACCAGAAGCAGATGTACCCACAATAAGTTTATCTGGTGCACCTAGCACATTCAGAGCAGCTGCAATAGATGCATAAACCACATTGAACAAAGATGCACTTTGCGCTTTAGCAAGAGCATATAGACCATCTCTCACATCGTCTTCTATCTCAACAATAATCCAGCCGCCTTTCGGTCCCGCTTCTATAACATTACTTGATAGTGGATGATCTTTAGGGAAGATAGGTGTGGACCAAGGTACATCTTTAAGATTGTTTAACCAGTAGTCTAGATGCTTTTGATGCGTTCCCGAACTCTTCTGCATACGTGCATATTCGTGCATTGGAAGGGCTTCGTGTCTCCAAGCTGGCGACTTTCCTTGTACACGCAGTTTATACGCGTAATTCAATTCATCCATCATCAAGTTCACTGACCACTCGTCTTGTACGATGTGGTGGAACAGGAAGGATAGGAATTGCTGCCCAGACTCTTTACAGCGGATAAAACGTACTCGCAGAGGCAACTCACTCTTTAAGTCAAAAGGATGAATGGCTTCTTGCTTTAGAAATTCATCTCTGTCTTCAATCTCACACTCACCAGAAGTCCAAAACCATTTGTAGTTATCAAGGCTACTCACATCAATCACTTGCTGACACGGTTTACCGTTATCCTCAAAGAAATGGCTTCGTAACCCTGCATGTCGAGTAATCAGATCCCTGCATGCTTCCCCAAACGCGACTTCGTCCAGCTCGTCCAGGAAACGTAATACAAACGGTAAGTTGAAAATGGTGTTTAACCCAAATTTAGCGTATTTCGGAATCGCCTTCCAAAGAGAGTTTTGAGCCAGTGACAATGGTGCGATGGACGAGCCAGCTTCACTTATCGCAGTCGTCTCTTCAGTTTGTGCCGAAACCTGTAAAGCGGCTTGCTCAGCCAATGAGCGAGCAGTCGGATTACTGAACAAATCGTTGATGCTGATTTCGATACCGTGGTGCGTCAACAGTCGACCTATAACACGAGTCGCGATAAGAGAATGTCCTCCGAAATCGAAGAAATCGTCTGTTGTTGTCATTGTTTCGGACGCTAGGGCTTCCTTAAACTCGGCTAAGATAAGATCCGCAACGGAGTCTAACGTAGATTCTGCTTCTTCAGCCTGGATACCCATCGATTCGACATGTTCCTGCTTCTTGGCACGTTTTGCCAACTCGGCAGCCGTTCTGTAGGTAAACAAGTCATCAATTCGTACTTCAATCCCATGATCTTTTAACAACCGACCGATGACTCTGGTTCCGATAAGAGAATGCCCGCCGAAATCAAAGAAGTCGTCATCTTTGGTCAAGTGTTCTAGATCTAATGCAGCGCGGAACTCAGCTAAAATCACATCCAAAATCGATTGAGTTTGTTCCTCAACTTGCACTGGCAACGTTTCCGAGACAATGGTCTGCGCCTGTATCACTGGCTTAGCGACTGGCTCTCCTCCAATGTAACCGATGAATTGCTCAAAAAAATACGCGCCAACATGTGGCGAAATGGTTGAACCTGTCACAAGTTCAAGAGACAACTCACCCTGTGGGTTAACACCAACACCTAAAGAAATTTCAAATTTTGGATGAAGTGGTGCCATTGGCAGTTTCTTCGCTTCAATTTCTTCAAGCGACAAATAGCTTGAAGGATCAACAAGCCAAGTTACCAATGCCGCTGAACCCGTAAACACCTCTTCTTCGCTGGAATTCTGTGCAGTTGTTAGGTGTGCAATAACATCGGTAATAGCCTTACCCAGATCTGTATTTGTATTGCCCAGGGTTAGATGAGTTAATCCCGACTCAATCATGGATCCATTCATCTCAAAGGCTTGCTGGCTAGTATCGGAGGGTACAAACACATCCAAGTTATCTAAGCCATTAGATTCTGTGACGTAACGAGCAAAAAGAACCGCAGTAGCAGAAAGAATTTCTACGTCATTCATTGTTCTTCCAAAACGTTTTTCATAGGTATTTCTTTGGATAGACGTTGAAAATTTCCGAGGTATTGCTGCATGAAGATAAGAAGAAATATCGTCATTGATTCCAGTCTGAACTAGGTCTATATCCTGTGCAGAGCGCTTAATCCAAGGCAAGTAAGATTCTGAAAGGTTGTTTAATTTCTGAAGAGGAGTGAAACCAATCACGTGCTCAGATCGGTCTTGGCTCTCTATCGCCGATAAACCATGGTTATAGAGCGAACTTAGAACTTCAAAAATCTCTTTCCAAGAAACTTCACCATTTAATATTTGATGCGAAATCACACCCAAAACCACTTCACTCTCTTCACAGATATAGACGATGAATTGGATTGGGGAATGTGTTTCTAGAGCGATAGGAGTTGATTGCTTGTTTTGAAGATGAGAAATCGCGTCCTGTATAGAATCCACGGCTTCAATGTTGATGGTTTGAGAAGCAGCATTGCCTTCTGATTTTAGTAATCCGGCATCTTCGTCAAACTGATAGCACACATTAAGAGACGGTACGAATTGAGGAAGCTTGCTTAATGAGGCAACTAGCCTACCAATATTGGTTTTTCCTGTGAGATGGTAAGCCGCTGAATACTGAGTTGTCCCATCTTCGCTTTGCTGATGGTGCATCCAAACTTGTTCTTCAAATTCCGTTACTGCGTTGCCGCGTCCACTTTTATCTTGCAAGTGGAGCTTATTACTTGTCATGTTCCTTTCTCCTAGTCTGAAAGAATTCAGAACTGTCCTTTTAGGGAGCCAAAGCCATTTTTTTACAAAAACAAAGACCACTCCTAGTGGATTTGTTTCTGGGTTAATAAAAATTAGTGGGTTACTTTATTCTCAATAAAGGCTAATGTAAAGCATTCTCATTTGCGTTGGATGTATTATTATTCTTGATGACTGGAATCTAAAACTGACGAGACCGTGTAAGTAACCAAATCAAGTAGATACCGCCCACAATGCCAGTCATTCGACCTATCGGGACACTGGCTTGAAATGGCAACCACTGAATCAGTACATCCGCCATTAAAACCAACAGCGCCCCCATTAGTGCGGAGGAGAAAAGTGACAAAGCTCGTGACTGCCTTAATCTACCGACTAACTGAGGAGCAGCGAGTGCGATAAATGCAATAGGTCCTGCCGCACCTGTCGCAAATGCTGCTAACACAACGGCGAAGAAAATCATGGAAAGACGAACTCTCTCAACACGTATTCCTAGCTGGGTGGCAATATCGTCCCCCATTTCTATCATTGAAAGTGCACGCTTTAAGATCATCATAACAGGCAGCAACACCACCACGCCAATGAGCACTGGGTAAACATGCGTCCACGTTCTGGCGTGAAGAGACCCAGCAAGCCAAAGGTTAGCCATGATTGCGCTATCCAAGTTACCCTTCACGAGCATTAACCCATTCAGTGCACTCAAAATAGACCCAATGCCAATACCTGTCAGTATTAGGCGATAGCCTCCCACTACTCCCGCTTTTACAGCAAGCAGATAAACGATAACGGCGGTAAGAATCCCGCCCACGATGGCAGCCAAAGCAACTTCTAATGCGCCTTGTTCAAACAAGACAATCTGTGCAATGGCACCAGTCGCAGCACCAGTCGTAAAACCGATAACGTCTGGAGAACCTAGAGCATTTCGGGATACTGACTGAAAAACCGCACCCGATATCCCCAGAGCTGCACCAACAAAAATGGCGGTCAATACTTTCGGCAACCTTATGTTGAGGATTACCCGTTCTTTTATTCCACCTTCACCCATTCCGAGAATAGCGTCGACAACCTGGACCAAGGAAATATTGAACTTACCCAACGTCATAGAATACGTAGAAATTGCACAAACGAATGTAAACAATATTAAAGCAACAACTATGTGCAAAAGTTGATAGGGCAACGATAGCGACCCGAAGCGCAAGACATGCCCGTTACCCGACATGCGAACAGGAGTACGTGGATTAATCATAGTTGGGAAATCTTCCAGCGCTTGACCAAGAAAACAAAGAATGGACCACCTATCAATGCGATCATGATTCCTACACTAATCTCATTAGGGTAGCCAATGACTCGCCCTAAAACATCAGCCACAACCGCCAGAGTAGATGCAATAAGTAACGAAAATGGTAATAGCCATTTATGATCAGGACCGGAAATTACTCGCGCGATATGAGGTGCAGTAAGACCAACAAAGCTGATGGGACCTGCTGCCGCAGTAGATGCGCCAGCCAAGATAACAATGGCAATAGACGCTAAGCTCCATATTTTCACTGGATTAACCCCAAGCGCATGACCTATGTCTTCTCCAAGTGATACAGTATCTAAAGCTTTGCTCAGTGAGAACGCAACGATCAAGCCTACTGCAATTAGCAATGATGTAGGAATCACCACATTGTAACCACGCCCCTGAAATGAACCGACTGACCAGTGACGAAACTGTTCAAACACCATCTCGTCACTATTAACTGTAATCATATGAGTTAACGCGAGTAATACGACGGATAATGCTGTACCGGCTAGCACTACCCTGACTGGATTGGCACCTTTTCGAATACCAGCAAGCACAAACACACCTGCCCCTGCCAAAGCTGCTCCCAACAAACCAAACCACATCACGTAAGTGACATCGTAGACGCCAAGAAATGCTATCGCCGATACGACGGCTACCGTTGCTCCAGCATTGACCCCGAGGATTCCAGGATCAGCCAGCGGATTACGAGCTAACCCTTGCATAATAACGCCAGATACGCCTAACGCTCCACCAACAATGATTGCAAGAAGTGTTCTGGGAATTCGTAGGTGGTGAACTAAAAGGTGGTCGCTATTGCTTTGATCAAACGAATAGATGGCATCCATTGTCACGCTGGGTGAGATAGTGTGTGTTCCAATGAATATGCTGAAACAAGAAACTACGAATAACAACACCAATCCAACAAAGAACCAGATACGTTTTTTGGTATCTCTCCGCTCTTTACAGATATCTTTAGGGGCGGGATGGACAATGGCTGTCATTCCAAAAAACCTTTTTTCTCATTGTTCAGCATTAGGTTATTCGCCAAATTTTTCAACGATACCATTAACAATTTCCATTGCGCTGTACATGTCTATTCGAAAAGAATTCATACCCAAGCCAAAGACTTGCTTCTTCTTCACCGCCGGAAGGTTGACGAGAATAGGATCTTGCATGAACATTTTAGCGGTTTCTTCATTCGCCTCTAACAGGAATGTGGTTTGCGCCTTAAGCTGAGTCAGCAACTCGAAATGTACTCGCAAAAAGTCGGAAAGTGGAATGCTATTATCATGCCATTGACGATTCTGTGCTTCCATACGAAATCCAAGATCTGAAAGCAGCTTAGCATGAACCCCTGTTTCCAGAGCGACAGCATTGGTTGACCCGGCACCATAGTAGGCAACAATGTTTGTTTCTCCATCTGGGATCTTTATTTTGCTTTTGCTGTCTGCAACGAGCTGATCAAATTCATCTATGCGTTGCTGGGCCTGATTTTCCAATCCAGTTGCATCACCAAGCTTGATGGCTAAATCTTGCCAAGATAGAGCAGTATAATCCAACACAATTGTTGGAGCGATTTGTTGAAATTCAGCCAGTTGCTCCCTCGCAGAATCGGCTCCTCGCCATGCCACAACAATTAAATCAGGCTCGTAAAGATACGCAGACTCCAAATCGACGCTCCCTGCTGGCCATACACTTTCAACGTGTCGTTTCTCAGCCAAATCTGCCCATTGTTTGAAAAACGTCCCTTCGTAATTAGAAGCACTCGCAATCAAAGGAGCATCAATAGCAAGCAATGTTCCACTAATCGTTACAGATGTAGAAAGTATTCGGGTTGGTTTTGCGGGGATAGCTGTTTCAGAACCATCAGCATTTACAAACGTTCTTGGATAAGATCCATGGGTCGTTGATGAAGGTTTAGCAATAACCGACGTCGAAACTGAAATTAAAATCACAGCAATGATTTTAAAAATAATATTGATTCTCATTTCTCTTATCACTTAAATTTAATCTGGCGGTTGGTGAAATAAAATGTATTGATCCAGTGGATTTTAGCCCGATATGAATACGTAACGGTGATGCAGTAAGTCATTGACCATATGCTAACTATTTTCATACCGATCAATCAAGATAAAACCTACCTACGCCCCCCAAAACACAATCAAGGTGCTTTTAAAGGGCAGGACAAATAAACAAACCGCTTTCCGCCTGCATGGCTATAGCCGCTCGTTGAGTAACCAAGAATGGCTGATAATGCAGTAATAACAGAATTGAAAACCTTTACTCGACTGATTTCTACATTGAACTCACTATAAGAGCCGAACCTCTGAGTTCGGCTCTTTTTAGCAATAGATAGAAACTCAGCCTGATATTAGCTCACTCACCTCTTTCGCATTTCTGCATTTAATGAGCTTACGAGCGAACACTTTATGACCATAGACATGGCTAAGTTGAGACGACACTTCCTTAAGATGAGACGGCTTTAACCCTAACGATAAAAATGCACTGTTCTCATCAAAACCTTCAAGACGCTTCCCAATCACTTGTTCATAAGCTTCTATGATCTTTGCGAAGTTCGGTTCAACCGCTGAAACGATTGAGCTGCTTTGCTTAGAAGTACTCTGCTTACTGGCGCTTTGTTTAACCTGACCTGTACTTGGTTCAGTTTGACCAAGTGAGAGAATCAATTGCTCTCTTGCTTGATTTCGATCGAACTTACCATTTCGCGAAAGTGGAAGCTTATCCAGTTCCAGTAACTGAGAAGGAACGTGAGAATTTGGTAAGCACTGCTGGGCAAATTCACGTATATCTGCCGTATTTGCAGATTGACCTTCGGCAACGGTATAAATCGCACCCAAAGCAATGTCACCATTACGCTCTGTGTAATCCACGATCAGTACCTGTTCAACCACAGGACATCGATTTAGCTCTTTCTCAACGTCAGGAAGCGAGACGCGTACTCCCCTAACCTTAACGTAACCGTTAACTCGTCCGGCAAAAATGATGTTCCCATCTTCACGGTAATAACCTAAATCCCCTGTTCTAAAGGCTCTGGCTTTATTGCCTTGATCGTCCACTATCGTTACATAGTCAGTTTGTTTCAACTCACCATCTTCCAAATAGCCTGATGCAAGGTTTGCCCCGACTGTCATGATTCGACCGACAACCCCTTGTGGGACGTGTTTCCCTAAGCCATCCATAATGAAGTATTGGTTTGCAGGGAATGGTCGACCATATGGGATAACGGTGATGTCCTCGTCTGTCACAAAATGCCATACACTCCATATGGTCGTTTCTGTTGGTCCGCCAATGGAAACCATACGGATATCTTGCTCTAACGCTCGGAGCTCTTCAATGGTCTTAGGCTTAACGTAATCTCCACCCTGACAAACTAGTCGTAAAGATTTCAGTTTTTCACCCTGCATACAGGAAAGCAGCATTTCCATAAGGGCTGGCACCGATTGCCAGATGGTAATGCCATGCTGCTCTACCAGCTGATTCCACCTGATTGCGTCTTTTTCTTCTCCTGCTGCCGGTAATACAATGGTGGCGCCCGTCGAGAATGCCGCATAGATATCGAACACAGAAAGATCATGATGGAAAGGTGTCACACACATCAAAACATCGTCAGAAGTAATTTCCCACGCTTTACAGGTTTCCCCAATGACATTGGAGGTCGCTCGGCTATTCATCACTACACATTTGGGCTTTCCTGTTGTTCCAGAGGTATATAAGTAGTAAGAGCCATGCTCACTTTTACTCAACACTTCTAACTCATCGTTGGAAGGCAAAACGTAGGTTTCATCGACAGGTTGCAAAAGCGACTCATAGGTCACGGAGTGTGCTCGACCAGAAGGCTGAACGCTTACCACCAAGCTTGCATTGCAATTGCTCAATAGATAATCCAATCGCTCTTCTGGTGATGAAGCATCAATAGGCACCCAAATGATACCAGACAGCGAACATGCGATGGTCATAACTAGATGTTCAGGGCTCTTTGGCAAGCAGATCGCCAACACATCACCTTGCTTCAAACCAAGGTGAGCAATATGTTGCATCACTTTATGTACATCTTCCCCAAAGGCTTTATAACTTATCTGCCTGTCACCACAAATAACCGCGATATCACTCGAAGCATCGCCACCCAAATTTTTTGCAATCTTGGCTAAAAACCTAGAGCATTCAAAATCCGACGGGTCGCAGTTCAGCTTGTAATGATCAAGGTTTACAACCTCGCGTGGAGCGACATCGAAATGTTTATTCTCACACACAGATAGCACGTGGCGCTCTATTGACTCGAGTATCGAAACAACAACTTGCTTGTCCAAGGCGTCAACAGCGTAGTCGAAACTCAATACTAGATTCTTACTTTCATCGAAATTTAGACGAATATCGAGGGCAACCTGAGGCGTTTGAGTCACACCGGAGAAGAACACCAAATCGTCTTCCTCAGATAAGGTATCCCATGCCAAACCATTAGTAACCACTACAGGTAACGCCAATGAGGTCGAACGGGAGCTCATGATTTGTCGATTAATATCAACACCCGAGAAATCCAAATGGTCAAGTGCTTCAAGCATATCATTCTGAATGCTTTGGGCTCGCTCTAATAACGTGCCTTCGTTCTTCCGGTATTCCAAAATAACAAAGGTAGAATCATTCCCCATTGGGCGACCACTTTGCGGAATAGCGACAGGAAACCCTACCCTCATCTCTTGCTCAGTAGTCCAGTACGACATTCCTTCAAGAATTAATGCTGACAGTGATGAGTTCAAAAATAAACTGTTCTCGGCACTCGCCATAGTGAGCTTAGTTAATATAGATTTCTCAAACACGATGCTTTCACGCTGGTAGTGCGAGGCTTTAATATCTTCTATTCTTTGCTTCCAAGGAAGTGATGGTGGTACGCACTCTGGATTCAGCTTGTTTTCCCAGTAGGTTTCGTCTGTAAGCTTTTTAGCGGTAGCTTGCTCGCTATTTTGCTTTAAAGCGAATTCGTTTAAGTCAGGCGCTTTACTTACGCTGATATGATGCAGTTGGTCACTGTTCTTTTTCAATAGCTCAGAAAGAATCAGAGTATGTGTTCTTCCATCCACAATTAATGCATCAAAACTTGTGAATACAATGGTTTGATACGTTAAGTCTGATTCCGGTAATTGAATAACGGACACAGCCCAAGGTGATCTCGAAAGGTCGTGCATATTGTGGCTATTTGCAACGCGAATTTCTTCACTTTTTTTCAAAGCTTGCTCAATAGCAAGAGACCTAAAATCATGAGATTGGAAATTAATCCCCACCTTGGGAGAGACATACTGCACCAGTTTAATCTCATCTATATGCATTCGAAGCGCATTATATTTTTTCACTAGCACTTCTAAGCGGGATTCAACAAGATCGGATTCGATCTTGCCTCGGTATTCCCTGAATTCATGCATCGCAGTCCCACCCATCGGGATCTGAGTCGAGCGACCTAAGAGATAGGATTTTTGAAGTTCTGTCAAAGGCTGGGGTAATGAGCTTTCCAGTGGGAGTGATGGGCAGTCAAATCCAAGATTTACCAATGTCTGTTCCAGAGAGTGATGGATGCTTTCCGGATTGGCAGCGAGTGACACTACTATAGCGATATACTTATCAAAAAGAGTTTGAACAAAGCCGTCTGGGAACACATCCATCCGTACATCCCAGTTCACGAATATTCCATTATAAGCTGGGGCTATCTGCGCATCCAAAGTCACTTGAGCACCTTGTGAGATCACCCAATTCATCTTACCGAATACGTTGGTAACCTCGTCAGAGAACAGATTATCACCATCGAAATCCATGCCCGAAGTGAATACAACCGGTGATGCTTGAACCGTACCATGATGACGAGACAAATCACGCATTAACGTCACACCAGAATAGCTTTCATGGCTAAGTAATTGGTTAAGCTGATTGGCTGTACGACGACAATGATTAAGAGTTGATTCTTGCGCTTTTAAGCTGGCGCTGTAAATCAACAAGTTGGAGAAATCTCCAATGGCAGCATCAACATCCTCTGTGTAAAACCCACGATGGAAAGTGGGTACGTTCAGTCGAAAGCTCGGCGCAGCGCAAGAGCTCCCTATTGCTTGCGAGAATAGGGTTAAGAAAAGCTGAGTCAGGGTTAAATGATGTTTTCTTGCAAGATCTTCTAAGGACGCTCTTTCGTCGGGCGTGAATAGATGTGTAAATCGCTGGCTATGTCCATGTTGTCGGTCGATGCTTTCGCTAACATAAGGGAATGTAGGGGCATCCGCGATACTGGTCAAACGCTCTCTCCACCATTTTTTATCTTCTTTTCTTTTTGAAATAAGATAGTTATCTGACGATTGTCGCTCTAAATAATCGAAGAAAGGCACCCGTTCTGATGCTTCTTTTCTACACTGCTCGTTTGTGTAGAACTTGGCTAGATCTTCCACTAAAATTCGGAAGCTCTGAGCATCAACTGCAATCATATCCACATCGATATGCAAGCGGCATTTACCTTGAGAATGGAAAGTGGCACTAATTTCGATACATTGGCCATTTTCTAAATCGAGCTTTTGATCTGTTTTAGCCGCGCGTTTATCAATTAAAAAAGACTCTGTTTCTTCTGCATTTAGGTGCTTCACATCATCAACAACAAGCCTATGAATAGAAGACAAAGGAGAGATAGTTTGTTGCCCTTCAGAAGTGATTTTCATTCTTAGCATTGGGTGAGAAGCATAAAGTTGCGTTACCGCGAGGGCCAATCGCTCCTGGATTATGTCTTCCCCATCAAATTCAGCATAAATATGAGCTGCTACCCCTCCCATAGATTGCCGTGACTGTCTGCCAACTAGATAAGCGGTTTGTACCGTTGTCAGTTCTCTCATTTCTATTTCCACACTATTTAATCCATTAAACGCGCCACAAGGCGAAATCGGGTAATTTAATACACTAGGTCGGCACTAAACTCAAACATTAATAATAATTATTATCATTTAATGATAATGGGAATAGTTGTATATCAACGAAGATTAATGAGTATTTGAATAACTTACTGACATATAGTTGATTTTCTTACTAAGAGCGTCGAATTCCCCTCAGATAATAGGCTTGACATTATGCTGCTGATATCTTAATAATCCTCCATCAAAAATGATAATGATTATCATTTGTTTAATTTCGTCCTGCTAGATCCTAGCTGGATTAAACTTCGTTAAAGGTAAAGCATCAAGGAACACTTCTTGTAGGAGGAAGGATGCAAGAGCTACAAAAACTGATTCACTCTACCCCTATCGGTTCACTGCCACGAGTACCAGATGTGGTGAACGAAATCGCTTTGAATTCAGAGAGTGAACTGTTTATCAGTGAGAAGCGAAAAGAAATCTCACAAATCTTAAACGGGGAAGATAACCGACTACTGGTTATCATTGGTCCTTGTTCGATCCATGATCCAGAAGCTGGTTTGGAATACGCCCGTAAGTTAGCGGATCTACAGGGCAAGTATAGCGACCAACTTCTAATCATAATGCGAACCTATTTTGAAAAGCCTCGTACCCGAGTGGGCTGGAAAGGACTCATTGTCGACCCTGATTTGGATGACAGCCACAATATGAGAAAAGGGCTGTTTGTCGCAAGAAAGTTCCTAAAAGACGTCATCGATTTAAAGCTGGCTACCTCAACTGAATTTTTGGATACGACCATTTACCCGTACGTTTCTGATTTGATTTGCTGGGGTGCAATAGGAGCTAGAACTACGGAATCCCAAACACATAGGCAAATGGCTTCAGCACTTCCATGCCCTATTGGGTTTAAAAACGGTACAGATGGTAATATCAATATCGCAATAGATGCGATTCATGCCGCTAAGTCATCCCACCTCATTTGCGTTTCAGGATTCGGTGAAGCACCTATTGCCGCAATGACCAAAGGTAATCCAGCAGGACACGTTATTCTGCGAGGCGGGAAAAAACCAAACTATTCCAACGAACACGTATGTGAAGTAACAAAGCAGCTAGAGTCGAACGGCTTGACCCCAAACTTAATTGTTGATTGTAGCC
This sequence comes from Vibrio penaeicida, assembly GCF_002933855.1. Classification (GTDB taxonomy): domain Bacteria; phylum Pseudomonadota; class Gammaproteobacteria; order Enterobacterales; family Vibrionaceae; genus Vibrio; species Vibrio penaeicida_A. The sequence continues at coordinate 98,175 of NZ_BFAQ01000012.1, read as the reverse complement.
ATGGAAATAGCCTAAAAGTTGCGAAAAACCAACTCAATGTAGCCCGAGATATCGCGCAGCAAATCATCGATGGTGAGCAATACATTGCTGGAGTGATGTCTGAAAGCTTCCTAGTTGGAGGAGCACAGAGCATTGGTGATTTTCCACTCACTAAGGGGCAATCTATTACTGATGAATGCCTCAGCTGGGAAGATACAGTAGCAATTCTCGATATTTTTGCGAATGCAAAAGCAGAAGCCGAGCGTAAGAAATTTTCAACTGTTGCCTAGCGAATTAAAACCTTACCCAATTAAGCAATCGATTACGGATGTTAAAACGCTCATTAAGAGAGAACAGTCGTCAAGTTAGATTGAATGGTAAGTGATAACAAGTAGTAAGTGATAACAGATGGCAAATGAAAATACACAACAAAAAATGGCGCATCAAGCGCCATTTTCTTTTTCAAAATCTAAAACAACCAGAGCTCAGGATGTCAGATCAGTTATCAAGCGTTGCACCACCGTCAACGCGGAGGTCATGCATAGTGATGTGATTAGCTGCGTCAGACATCAAGAATAAAATGGTTTGGGCAATATCGTTAGGTTCGGCAATTTTATTTAGTGGAATGCCTAATCGAAACTGTTTTGCGTCTCCTGCAATCACCTGCTCTTCACCATAATCATCATTCCAAAGCTGTAACTGCATCTCGGTACGGGTTGAGCCAGGGCTGACAATGTTACATCGAATACACAATGGTGCGAGCTCAATACCTACCGACTTCACAAACATATGCAGCGCCGATTTTGAAGCAGCGTACGCTCCCATATTTGCTCGAGGTGTATTTGCTGCATTTGACCCCACGACCACAATATTGCCTTTGCGTCGCGCTTTCATACTCGCCGATACAGCCTGCATTGCAGACAGAACACCAAACGTATTCACCATAAAGGTATTCTCGATCTGTTCTAAAGCCATATCACACAAGGCACCTAAGTGTAGTACACCTGCACAACTGACTAAATGGTCAAACTCCCCATACTCACTGATCCATTGATGAACACTTTCTTTAACACAATCCGGTTTGGACAAATCCAGTTTGAACACCTGAAGCTGATCTGGATATTGCGTAGAAAGAAAATCAGATTTAGAGGCTAATAGATCCTCATCTATATCCGTTGCTATCACCTTCGCCCCTGCTTCGAGCAAACTCTCTAGTGTGCTAAACCCAATACCTTTTGCAGCACCCGTCAGTAAAACGTGACTTCCCTCAAGAAATTTTGACATATATGAAAATAACCGTATGAAAAACAATCAAAAAAGCACTCTTATTAACATTTAATTAAAGGAAAGAGGCAATAACTGTGATCAATGTTTAATAATGAGAATTAACACCAAATGGTAATTATTATCATTAGCATTTAACCGTTCGTAACTGTAATCTTAGTTCCCAAAATAAGCAACCCGATGAAGATGCTCCGCCTTAGACAGGATATAACTTCTGATTTTTTGGTACGGCGTCCCATTATCACGATCTATATTTCAAGAGGGATCTGTTATGAAACGTGAAGTGATTGGCTATTCAAAAATGGAAAGTGAACTATTGGACTGTGAATTATTGTCTTCTCCGTTTTTCTTCGCTTCTCCAGATAACACCATGATGGGTAAAGGTATCGAGAATGAATTTCATCAATCCATTCCATTTACCCAGTTAGCGGCTCAAGCCAACGAAATGCTTCAGGCAGCAAAGAAGTCGGATTCGGATAATCCGGTTTTGTTTGGTGTTGTGCCGTTTAATGAAGAAAATCCAACTAAATTTATCATTCCAGAGAAACTGTATGTTTCGAGTAGCACCAGAGCGCTAAGACCTAACTCTCAGTCATCTTCTGACGCAAGAGTGATTTCTTCACCAAGTGGTAATCATTACAAACAAGGGGTATCCGATCTGCTCGATATGTTTGCTAACACCGAGCTTTCAAAGGTTGTTCTTTCTCGTGCAATTGAAGTTGCAACAGACACGGATATTCAGCAGCAAGCTTTGCTTCGCAATCTTTTATCGATCAATTCTAAGGGGTACACCTTTGCTGCAAACATCAGTGAAGACCAAAAACTGATGGGGGCAAGCCCCGAGCTTCTTGTCGCTAAAAAAGGCAGCCACTTAGTTTCTAACCCCCTTGCTGGTTCTCGTCCAAGATCGGAATCTCAAGAACTGAATAAAGCATCTGTCGATTCCCTACTGAATACAAATAAAGATTTGTACGAGCACGGTTTGGTCGTTGAAGAAGTTGAACGCATTATGAGTAGGTACTGCTACAACCTTTATACGCCTATGATTCCTTCGGTTATTGAAACAAAGACTATGTTGCACCTTTCCACTGTTCTAGAAGGACAAGTCAATGACCCTGCAATCAATGTTCTAAAGGTCGCGGCAGAGCTGCACCCCACCCCAGCGGTTTGCGGTTATCCTCGCGAAAAAGCCTACGATGCAATCAGAAAATTGGAGCAGTTCGATCGCGGTTACTTTACGGGCATGGTGGGATGGTGTGATTCAAGAGGTAACGGCGAGTGGGTGGTCACCATCCGTTGTGCAGAAGTGCAGAAGCGCCAAATGAAAGTATTTGCTGGTGCAGGTATTGTTGATGAATCTCAACCGCAAAGCGAGCTGGATGAAACAGGTGCGAAGATGAACACCATTTTGACTGCGGCAGGGATCCAACTTAAAGACATGCTGACTGCTTAGGTGGAATTGTGGGTTCGAATAATCAAATAGATTTTACAGCGTGGCCAGAATCTCTGGACACGCAATATAGAGAACTTGGGTATTGGTTAGACAAAACGCTTTTCGACCATTTTCAGCACTCTGTTACCCAATATGGTGACTCGATTGCACTGGTATGCGGTGAGCGCCAATTCACCTACAAAGGACTAGCCGAGCGTATCTCCAAACTGGCATCTGGTTTTCAGTCACTAGGATTAGTCAAAGGTGACAACGTCGTATTGCAGATGACAAACGTAGCGGAATTCTACCTCTGCTACTTTGCATTGCTGCAGAAAGGCATTCGACCAGTTTTAGCTTTGCCTGCTCATCGATTGTCTGAAATCTCTTATTTTTGTAAACATGCTGAAGCGAAAGCTTACATTATCGATGGTGAACATACAGGGTTTAACTACCAAGGATTAGCAACGCAAGTACTTGATGAAGATAATGAGCTGAAGCACGTGCTTGTGCGTGGCAATACTTCAAGTATTCAGGACGATAGATTCACCGCATTAGAGGATATCGAGGGGCAACCGGATCATATTCAAACCGCAGATGCATCAGACTTAGCATTCTTTCAATTGTCCGGTGGAACAACGGGGACTCCAAAATTGATTCCCCGCACTCACAATGACTATGCTTACAGCGTTATTGGCAGCAACGTCATTTGCGAATTTGATGAAAATACTCGTTACCTTTGCGCGCTACCTGTCGCCCACAACTTCCCGTTAAGTTCCCCTGGTGCTTTAGGGGTATTCTTCGCAGGTGGAACCGTGGTTCTGACTCAAGACCCAACACCTAATTCTGCGTTTGAGCTGATCGAAGAACACAGAGTAACCGTGTCTGGCTTGGTGCCTCCGCTCGCTTTGCTGTGGATGGATCAAGCTCAGTCCACAACCCATGACCTCTCAAGTCTTGAACTCGTTCAGGTGGGCGGCGCAAAATTTAGCGAGACAGCTGCGAAGGAGTTACCAGACAAACTGGACTGCCGACTTCAACAGGTGTTTGGCATGGCTGAAGGGCTGGTTAACTACACTCGCCTAGACGATCCTATCGAAGTGATTACCTCTACCCAAGGTCGACCTATTTCTGAGCATGACCAAGTAAAGGTCGTAGATGAAAATGGAGCTAATGTGCCAGTAGGAGACGAGGGTTTCCTTCTTACTCAAGGACCTTACACCATTCGTGGCTATTACCGCGCAGAAGAGCATAATCGCCGCTCATTTAATAACGAAGGTTTTTACAGTACTGGGGACATTGTCAAACTCACCGAAGATGGCAACATCGTTGTAACGGGGAGAGATAAAGACCAGATTAATCGAGGAGGCGAAAAAATTGCAGCAGAAGAAGTCGAGAACCAGTTGCTACGTCATGAGTGTATCCATGATGTCGCTTTAATTGCCATACCCGATGATTATCTAGGTGAACGCAGTTGTGCGGTTGTCGTTAAGGCAAAAGGGACCGAAGTAAACCCGATCAAACTTAAATACTTCTTGCGCGAATGCGGCTTAGCGGATTACAAAATCCCTGACCTCATTAAATTTGTCGAATCATTACCAAAAACTTCCGTTGGTAAAATCAACAAGAAAAAGCTTCGAGAGGAATACACTTCGGCCTAAATATAAGCCTTTCTCCTCAATATACTCAAACCACCTCAAGATGCAGGATTCAGAGCTTTATCTTCTGTTTCAGTTCAAGGAAAAGAACGCAGTGGAATGACGAGTCCTTTCCAAGTTCTTTGACGATGAAATGGGACAGAAGATGAGCTCCCAAGGGCGAGTTTGCTTGGTTTTCATGCCGCGTTACCGATTCTAGATTTAGAACCACTAGATCTTCAAATCGGCTCCTTGCCTGAAAACCAAGCAATTCTCGCTGAACCTAGCACCTTGAGGTGGTTTGAGTATAAGAATAAAAAAACCGACTTCAGTGAAGTCGGTTTTTTTGTCGGATAGGCTAGGTTCTGGTGAAGAAATTAGTATTCTTCGTCCATTACCTCATGGCGTTCATCATGATATGCCTCTTCATCCTTACCTCGTTTCCAGTAAGGAATTGCATACATGTCTCTCTTAGTCAGTTTATATTCTTCTCTGAGCACTTTTCGGCAAGCGAGAACACTTTCATTCTCACCAGCAATAAAAGCAGAAAGCTTCTCTGCGCTACCAGGAGGTGTAAGACCACTGATCGCCTTACTCAACTGAGCATGACCATCTTTTGGTTCCCTTAGAATCCACTTCACGGCAACACCTTCCGGATGCTCTATGTCGTGAATATCTTCAGTCTCATCAATCTCGATAAATGCATAACCTACGGTATCAGACGGAAGGTCTTCTAAAATAGCGCTAATAGCTGGGGCAGCGGTAAGGTCACCAGCAAAAATGTGCCAATCCGCGGGTTCAATCAATGGGTCGGGTCCTGCTGGACCAACGAGCCCAATCTGAGAACCTTCTTTCGCTTTTAACGCCCAGCCACCACCAGGAGAATTTTCGCCATGAGTCACAAAATCGATATCAAGTTCATTCACATCCGCACGGTATTTTCTAACTGAATATGCTCTAGGGACTGGTTTATGTTCTGGCCATACAACCGTTTCACCTTCCCTATACGGGAGCTGCAATATCCCATTTTCCCTATTTGGAAAAAATACTTTTATATGGGTACCACCTTGATCTTCAGGGAACCCTATTAAGTCTTCACCTGTTACCGTCACTCGTAGAAGGCTTTTAGATACGTATTCCTTACGTACGAAGCTTAATAACATCGGATATAAGCGCTCTGGATTATCGCTCATCGGTTTACCTCTTATGGATATTTATTGAAATTAGAGTCAATTTAACGAGTCGTTACGCTGACACTTCTTCCTTCTTATTATTTAGAGTGGTCTCAATCGTTCTCCACCACTCCTGTAAGGAAACCGTTTCCATAAGCTTGGCGAACGAAACATCGGCACCCTGCTTATTCCACTTCTCTACAAGTGTCATGACCCTAATAGAATCCAATCCCATAAAAATTAAGTTTTCATTCACATCAATATCTTGTGCAGCTACCCCTAGCGTTTCTGCTACATCAGATTGCAGAACATTTAGGCTTAATACACTACCTTTGGATGACTGGATTTCACCAATTACCTCACTCAGGCTTTTAATACTCCCCGCTCTACCAGCAACATAATTCAATGTATGAACATGGTCTTCACGAGAGAAATCAGCAATGGCGTCACCCACAATAAACGGCTTTATATCCAGCATAAAAGCATCAAGTGCTGTGGATAAAATGCCAATATGCCCGTAAATGCCCGAAATGATCAGCTGGGTTTTACCATTCTCTTTCATGTAGTCAAGCAATGGGGTTTTCTTGAACGCGCTGTAACGCCATTTGACGTATTCAATATCATCTTTTTCAGGCGTGAGAGAAGAAACAACTGGAGTATGATCGCCATTCAACCCAGGTCCCCAAAAGTCTGTTAACAAAGCACGGTCTTTTGGATCTTGATTAGCGGGTTGGGCAGTATAAACAACAGGTATCCCCGCTTCTTTCGCTTTCTTCTTAAGTTCTTGTATATTTTTAAGAACTTCAGCCATAGGTGAGGCGTTCATCTCATAATAGTTCACGAAGTATTCCTGCATATCGTGAATCAGCAGTACCGCTTCGCTAGGGTCAATTTTCCAATTCGTCTTGTTGTCTGGAAATTCTTTGTGTTCCGGCAAGTCGTAACTCGCAATTTTAGGTATAGCCATTTGTGATTGTCCTTAATACTCTAATTAGCGCCTAAGGTTCCTAATTAAGTCTTCTGATAAATCAGATCTTTTGCGCTTAGCAACTAAAGTAAAAACATATAAGTTGATAATATGTCGCGCTCTAATTACTTACCCAACTGATAATTTTAAAAAGTTATTATCACGTTGCTGTATTTTCGGACTCTTCTGTCGAAAGCCCTCTTTCATTGCGCCAGTGCTGTATTTGCTGGTTAATGTACCAATCGATTATGTTAGGGAAAATCGATTCAACAAACTCTGTTGAAATCCCTGCTTCTTCGGCCCATTTTTTTCGATCTTCCAACATTACAACGACACGTTCGGGGGCTGGAATACTCTCTTCATTAGGCTTAAACTGTGCTGCTGCTTTTACATAGCCCATTCGCCTTGAAAGAATATGAATAATCTCTTTGTCAAGGGTATCTATTCCTATACGAATATCATTAAGACTTTCGCAAGCTTCTGGCTTCTTTAAAGATGACACGTTAATTTCCTTTAATTTCATTCCCTGTTGTCTGCTTTCAACTTCCTACTTTCTGAGTTATTCCTTAGTTATTGAAGAATATGGGGAAAATAGAAATTCTTCGTCCTTAAAACGAAATAAGAATGTATCTTATTATCAATAAATATTCAATCAGTATACCGTCGCTTTAGCGTGGAATCAGACCACGTATTCGTCGCCTGAATTTCTTTATATTGGAGTATTAACCCAAGGGGATCCATCTGGACCAGGAACGCGCTTTTTATCTATCTTGCCAACAGCCGTTTTAGGCAAGCTCGACACAACATTTAGCTCATCTGGTAATTTGAATGAAGCGATACCCTGTTCTTGAAGGAAAACTCGCAATTCTTGAAGCGTCGGCACTCGACCTTTCTTGACTAACGCTACGCCTATTCTTTCCCCCAAATGCTTATCCGGTACGGCAACGACTGCGATTTGTGCAACATTGGGATGGGCAAGCAACTGCTCTTCCAATTCATCTGTAGCAATACATTCGCCAGCTCGGTTTACGACATCTTTGATCCGACCCGTCACCACAATGTAGCCATTTTCATCCACGATGACGCGATCGCCACTTCGGTAAAACCCATCTTCAGTAAAAGAACGCTCATTGTGCTCTGCAGCTCGGTAGTAACCTCTTAATGTATACGGACCTCGAGTGAGCAACTCCCCCTCTTCTCCAACCGAAACGAGTTTCCCCTCGGCATTAACAACACGCACCTCATCCCAATGACTAACAGGGCGTCCCTGTTTAGTTGCAACGAGTTCATCATCATCACCAAGTCGAGTGCAGGCAATCAGACCTTCAGCCATTCCAAAGACTTGTTGAAGTGCACCAGGAAATGCTTGTTGAACATTTAGAGCATCGGAATGCGCAAGTTTAGAACCACCCACTTGGATAAGTCTCAAACTGGATGTGTCAGCATTCTCCCATTCTTTAGCTGCTGTCCATAACTGAGCTAACGCAGGAACTAATGCTGTAGAAGTGACTTTATTTTTTTCAATAACATCGAAACAATAGTCGGGGCTAGGGTTTGTACTAAAGATGACTTTTCCGCCACACTGAAGTGCACCAAGTAACCCAGGGCACCCTAACGTAAAGTTGTGTGCTGCTGGTAGAACCGCAAGATAAACCTCTTCATTTGATAATTCGCTCGCGTCGGCGCAACTCTGAATGTTAAAGCGATAATCGTTATGTGTTCTTGGAATGAGCTTAGGAAGGCCCGTTGTCCCACCTGAGACCAAAAACAGAGCCGGAAAATCGGGATTTGATTCTTCGGGTATAAACTGATTAACCTCACCCATAGGCATAGAGCCGTATTTCCCTGAATCGCCTGCGATATAGATATGTTTCAGTTCAGGGAATTCTTTAGAAAGTGAATCTGAAATATGAAGCGCTTTGCCATCATTTTCTAAATTGGAGCCAAAATAAGCCTTTGCACCAGAAATTTTCATGAAATGACGAATTTCGACAACACCATGTGCAGGCAAAGCCAGTACCGGAACCAAACCTGCCCTTTGTATTGCAAAAAAAACCTTTGCAAAAAAAAGACTGTTCGAAATTTGGAAAACGACTCTATCACCTGCTTTTAAACCATCCTCCTTTAAACCAGCTGCTATTTTGTCAGCTTCAAGTTGCAGCTCTTTATAAGAAAGCACGCCATGAGAATCTTCAACCGCGATCTTCTTTGGGTGTTTATCTACTCCCTCAGATAAAATCCCCCACAAAGGTGTGTTAAGCCATATATTGGCATTTTGAAATTTTTTAAATTGACTTTCAGACTGTTCAACAAAACCGAAAAGCAAATCTTGTTGTACCTCATTTTCCTTGAGTACGATGTCCATCTCATTCCCTAATGTTTCTGTACTGATGACGAGAGTATTTGCTTGAAAAAAGATAATCAAACACACTCACTGCAACTTATGCGCAGCATTTTTCTAAATGGTAATAATAATCATTTGAACACCACAATCAAGTAATGATATTGTGTACAACGATTTTGAATCAAACATTGGAAGTAAAAGGTAAGCTTCCGAAAAAAAGGATATTATTTTGTCAAAGCAAGAAGCGAATATTGATTTATTAGAGACAGTTAGCCAGCTTTTAGGCGTTTCAGCTGATTCAATAAAACCTGATGTAAATCTTATTGAACTCGGTTTGGACTCAATCAGCATGATGCGTCTGACGGGGCAATATAGAAATGCAGGCTTGAATCTCAACTTTGCGCAGCTAATGGAAAACCCAACATTAGAAGCTTGGGAAAAAATCATCGCATCAAATGAAGTACCTGCATAACCATCGGAATTAAAAATCAAGCAGCTTTGGTATAAATCCTAAGCTGCTTTTTTGTTTCTAAACAAAACGCCTTGCGTCATTGCAAGGCGTTTTTTGGTCAAACTTAATTGTTAGAAATTCAGTTCTACAGAAGCACCAATTTGGCGAGGTGCTTGTTTTGTTACAGCTGTGTCAAAATAAAACGTTTCTTTTTGCGAATCAAACAAGTTGGACGCAAATAGTGCAACACGACCGCTGTCGAATACATAAGCTAGCTGAGCATTGGCAACCCAGTATGCGTCAACTTTTTCGCTTTCGGTATTTTCAATGTCACTGAAATAGCCACCAGAGTAGCTTGCGTTCCCACTTAATTCAAAACCATCAGCAAAATTATACAGCGCTCCTAGCTTTGCGTTTAAAGAAGGTGCGCGAGGAAGCTCTTTATTTTTGTCTGAAGGATCTTTGAAGTTCGATTTCAACAAGCCTAGTGATGCAAAAAACTCTAGATCGGATGTTGTCAACCAACGACTTCCTAGCTCAGCACCATACGTATTTGCGCCGTCGACATTGTCTATTTGCACATCACCATTTGTCGAAGTTTGAATAACCTGGAAGTTGTCAAAATCGTTGTAGAAGACATTAGAGGTTAGCTCAAGAGTATCACCTAACAATCTGTGACGAGTGAATAACTCATAGTTCCAAACGTATTCATTTTCGTAGGTATAAGGAGTAAAGCCAACAAAATTAATTCCATTAAACCCTAATCCAGCGCCTCCTGAACTAAATCCTTTAGCTGCACGGACACCCACTGTTTGTGCTTCTCCAGGTTTGTAACTAACTTCTAGCTTAGGTAGAAATACACCAGAGGATTCATCGTAATCTAGGGAGTAACTAGATGTATTGATAAAACGTTTTTTGTTTTCGCGCTCAAATCGACCTGCTGCGACAAGCTCTATTTTTGGGGTTACCGCATACGTTACTTCACCAAAAGCAGAAACACTGCTGTTTTCACCTGTCATTGGAGTAGATAACCCAGTTTGCTCATAGACATCATCGTCATTTGACTTAAAGTAACGCAATCCAAATAAGCTCGAAACATCTCCATCTACTGAATTAAATCGAACAACTGGTTCAACTTGAATTTCTTTACCATCAGATTTCACATCTTTCTTTCCACGAAATGCTGCTGGATCAGAGATTCTGTCGTACGAACGATCTGTGTAGATAAAGTTATTCTCTAACACTAAAGTTTCAGATAATGTATATGAAACATCCCATATACCACTAGTCGATTGAGTTTCATAGACAGCACGATTGTCGTCTGTAGCCCCTTGAATAGCTTCAGATTGTGGTGAACGGGTATCCATATGAACAACAGTTACAGTGGTCTTGAAGCCTGGAAGCCCTGATGGCTCGTAAAGGAATTTTCCGCGCGCAGTCGTCATCTCGATTCTTCCAGGATCACCGGCTGGCTCGTAAGACGTGAGATCTTCATAACTCTTGCGCTTTTGCTGATCGACGCTCAATCTAAACGCAAGTTCATCCTCTAAAATTGGAGCGGATATTACTGCTGCTGTCTGAGAATAGTTCTGTTCGCCAATTGCACCTTTAACCTTACTTTCAAAGTGATAGGTAGGATCATTTGATTTCATGACAATGGCACCTGAAGACGCATTTCTACCTTGAATGTAACTTTGTGGTCCAAGGTAAATTTCAGCCTGTTTTATGTCCCATAGTGAACTAGGACCAAAGGCAACTTCTGTATACCCCATTGAACGCCCGTCTACTGAGAGGTTCAACCTTGGCATAGATCCGCCAAAAGCAGCAAGCCCACCAATGGACGGACCTGAGCCATCCACACCACGAACCGATGGTAGGTTGTTACCCTGGCCTGAGTCTACGATGTTTGGCGTTAACTGAAGCAGATCATCAATCTCAGTGGCACCTGGAGTGGTATTGATACGGTCTTCATCAAAAACCTCAACACTTGAGCCAGTGTCGTAAATGGAGCGCTCTGTTTTTTCACCAATTACGGTGACAACAGAAATAGTACCTTCTCCAGAATTTGCTTCATTTTTATTATTTGTTTCTGCAAATGCCTGACCACCCACGCAGAGTCCCATAATAACTGCGGATAAGGTGCGCAATTTGAATGTTTTGTTTCCTATTACATTCATCTGCGCTGGACGTAATGCTGTCATTTAAAATTCTCCTTAACTAAGCATTAACAATTGATGCACCCAAATACGATTTATCAAAAAATAAAAGCCAAACTGGAAGCTATTCAAATGAGTGAAAAGGCGATGGACTCTTTAACTGAGTATTCGACTAGACTTCCTTGTGACTCCCATTAACCACTACGTTATGTATTTGAGAGCGAATATTCCGACTAAAAACCGCTTCTCAGACAGAGTAAAAAAGCATCACAAATTAATATGCAGATGCTTGCAAATTTTTTCTATCTGTAGCTTGACGAATTTAGGTTTGTACTCTATCGATAGCGCATACAAATGTAAAGCATTCTCATTTATATTTAGTAATAGTTATTATTATCAATAAGACGTTTATATAAGAGTAAGTGCCCTATATCGACAAATCAAAATTATGCAGAGACTGCCCCTGCATAACTTATAGAGCAAAGTAAATCGTATATTTGAAAAGGTTGATGGATGTCAGTCGGTAGAACAATTGAGCAATGTGGAATGCAAAAAATCCTTTAGCCCTTTGGCATGCACGTCTACTGCAGACTGATGATAAAGTGCCGACTCTCCTTCAATAAATAAGCTCATTCCTGAGGCATCCTTTGAAGATCGAAAGGTAATATTAAAACCATCTGCAATACCACCAGCAACGACTTGGTGGTTTGTCTGGCATAAATGAAATTCAGGTGGGTCGAAAGGTAATATATTAATAAAGGGGGATAAGAAATAGTGATGACCTTCAGATATATTTTTACTCTCTAGCCTATATCGACCATGTGAATAGAGCGTTCTTAACTCTTTTACGGAGCTAAGAATATAATCTTCGACACTCTCATTTTGTTTAACGCAAACTTTATAAGGTATGGCATTTACCATTAACGAAGGTGTATTCGCGCAAGGATTTCCCATTCTATTCATAAAAGGGATCCATACTGGTAATGAATCCTCCTTTTGCCCTTCTGTGTTACGGAAGTCGGAGTATAAGTACGCAGAGGTTAGCAGCAGTAAAATATCTGTCCACCCAATTATGAGCTTTTTAGATAAGGTTAGTAATGCCGTACCTAATTCATCAGGTAACTCTAACCTTTTTTCTACCGTATCGAAGCACAAGCTACCACTCTCTATTTTTTCAAGATCGGAATTCTCTATATATTCTTGCCAAAACGCTTCATCTTTCCCGAATCGGTTCCCTGTACGATAGTCATGATCTTCTTTTATGTATGTATCGAGCCTTTTATGTGCCGCAGGTGGTGTTTCTTTTAGTAAAAAGCAGCGGTATAACGTTGCACACCGGCTCTCAACTAAACTCATACTGTAGCCATCTACCGCAATATGATGCGCCCGAGAATACCAAATTCGTTTTTCATCAGATAACAGATAGAGCCTTTGTAAAGAAATGGCAGAATTGGTCAGGTCAATAGGTGTACTTGCATCAGCTACCATCATCTCGTTAGCCGACGCTTCGTTATTTGGCTTTGTTCTTAGATCGATAACCTCTACATTCGAATACAACGAAGGGGTAACGGACTGGCGTGGGTAAGATTCACCTTCCACGACTTTGAATGAAAGGTTTAATACATCAGCTTCATCAACAGCTTGGCGAATAGCCCGCAACAATAATTCATGATCACAGGGACCATTAATTTCAATACGATGGGCTACAACAGATCCTGAACTATCAGGGTGATTTAAGAACTCATCCCAATAAGATTGCTGAGCATGGGTGAGTGGGTGCCAAACTTGGCTCATTGCGGTTTCCTTACCTGAATGCACCTCAGTTTGGGATAAGCTGAGCAGCCACACTCTATTCAAACATCGCTACTTCGATTTAAGTGCAATAGGTTTGTTCTCATCCTTGGCTGAGGTTAGTTGAATATAACCAAAAGCCGTCAGATAATACCAATACAGCAACAAAACTCAATGAGAATCATTTACAATTATATTCATACCACTAGTGCAACCCCATGAAATGCGACGACCCCGATGGTCAACCTTGTTCTAAGGGCATTGTAACCTTTCGCATTATTTTCATTTTCAGAGTTTCGTAACGTGGCTTCAGTGAACCAAACCGCTACATACCCAAAAGCCAGCATGAACAGAGAAATCCAATGATTTTCCGGCGATTGCAATAAAACCGCCCACGCAATAAAGGTGAAAGAATTGCTTAATAGCATTCCATTACGGCTCAACGCGTGAGAGAAATGATCAATCGCATTTCCCCACAAAGCACCGGATAAAAAGCTCAAAATAATCGCGCTATAAGTAACAAAAAGCCCCAGTGGGGTATGCCCAAATAGCGAAATATCCGCCACCATAAGTACCAAACAACCAAGAAAGGGTAAAAGCCCTAAGTACCCAAGTTCCATCATAATGTGTCGCGGTGTCTGTTCCATCATCCACTCCAATTGATCACTTCCATAACTGATTAAATAATAGACAAAACCCAAAGAAGTCACGAGAAACATTACCAATAGTCTCTTCTTAGAGTCACTTTTGAGGTATAGCAGTTGCAAACCTGCTCCATCAGGCAAATCTTTCTGGTTTTGTTCTCTCTTCAAGAGTATCACCAGGGATTATTTCACGTTCAGCTCGGTAGGTTGACTATACTTAAGTCAATACCTTTTTATTGGATAGGTAAATGCATCGGCATTTGTGGCAGTATTTTTTAATCAGTGTTGTTTTTTTGAATCTTTTCAACGTCGTGAACGCAGAGAACCATGCGAACGCTGACGATACTTTCGAAACAGAATCTAACTTAAACAATCAGCTTCCAGTTCAAGTCTGTAGTGAGTCTTGGGCGCCTTTTTACTACGAAGTATCACAGAAGCCAGTAGTAAAAGAAGAGAACAAACGGCCAACTAGCAACATCGTTGGCATCAATATAGATATATTGGAAGCCACTGCAAATCAGCATCAGTTTGAATTCCAGTATAGGCTCATGCCTAACAAGCGATGCCTTCATAACTCACAGAAATTTGGTCACGAGAGCCGCTTTGAAATCACCACAGACATTACATACAGTGAAGAGAAAGCAAAAGAATTCTATTTCATAGGGCCCATATACACCCTTTCTCGCGCCATATTTTATTCTGAAGACGATTTTCCAAAAGGGCTATTCAATCCACTGTCGGGGGGCAGGTTAACAACGCTGCGTGAAATGAAACATTTTGATGTCTGCGAATCAGGTGGGCGTGTTATTGAAAATTACATCGAAAAGCGCACTCATCTTGAAGACGAGATCATTTCAATACACAAATCAGGGCTAAGTAGCATGATCATGATGCTAAAACATGGTCGCTGCGAGATTATGGAAATCCCCGCCCCCATTATCGCTGGCAGTATTGCAACGGGTGAGGTAACCCTACCTAACGATGTTGTTTGTCAGCCACTCAATGAAGATGACGTCCGTTTTTATTTTTTGATATCGAAGCGATCACCAAGAGCTGAAAAACTTGTCACCGCCATTAATCAGACTCTGATCAGCCTAAAGCAGTCCAGCTTATATGACGAAATAATCGCGTATTATTACAACGAACTTCATAACAAAAACAGCCGCGCGATAACAGCTTGCTTTTAGCTTTTAATTCACAACATTGGTGAAACCTATCAGTGCAACTGCACCAAAAGCATTCAAAGTTAATCAATTTATATGCAAGTCCAAACATAAAGAGAGAAAATACCTTAATCCTTAATTATCAATACATTACCACCAAATATCACCTAGATTTTTATTTGGCACACTTCTTGTTGTTGAAAAACCATTCACAATAAGGAGATACACCATGAAGAACATGACGTTCAAATTGAAGCTTGCTGCGTTAGGCACCCTCATATCACTTTCTTCCCAAGCATTAGCATCCGATACCATTAAAGTCGGCGTGCTGCACTCTCTATCAGGCACGATGGCGATCAGTGAAACGACATTGAAAGATACGGTATTGATGTTGGTTGAGGAGCAAAACAAAAAAGGTGGGTTACTTGGTAAAAAACTGGAAGCTGTCGTTGTAGATCCCGCTTCAAACTGGCCTCTTTTCGCAGAAAAAGCCCGCGAGTTAATTGAAAAAGAACAAGTCGATGTCGTCTTTGGAGGTTGGACATCCGTATCGCGTAAATCCATGTTACCTGTTTTTGAAGAGCTCAACAGTATCCTGTTTTATCCCGTTCAATATGAAGGTGAAGAGTCATCAAAAAACGTGTTCTACACAGGAGCGGCACCTAACCAGCAAGCCATCCCTGCTGTTGACTATTTAATGAATGATCTCGATGTGGAACGATGGGTACTCGCTGGCACCGATTACGTTTACCCAAGAACCACCAATAAGATCTTAGAAGCCTACTTAAAAGGTAAAGGTGTCGACGCAAAAGACATCATGATCAATTACACACCCTTTGGTCATTCCGACTGGCAATCCATCGTTTCTGATATCAAGAAGTTTGGCGCAGAAGGCAAAAAAACAGCCGTAGTTTCCACCATTAATGGCGATGCAAATGTACCTTTCTATAAAGAGCTAGGCGCTCAAGGCGTTTCATCCGAAGACATCCCAGTTGTTGCATTCTCAGTGGGAGAAGAAGAACTGTCTGGCATGGATACCTCTCCTTTAGTCGGACACCTTGCCGCTTGGAACTATTTCATGAGCGTAGAAACAGAGTCCAATGATGATTTTGTAGAAAAATGGCAAGCCTTTATTAAAAGCGAGGACCGTGTCACTAACGATCCAATGGAAGCGCATTACATCGGATTCAACATGTGGGCGCAAGCGGTCACCAATGCGGGCACCACTCAACCTGAAGCCGTTCAAGACGCTTTAATTGGCGTTTCCGTCCCTAACTTAAGTGGTGGTTACTCCACCATGCTACCAAACCACCACATCACCAAACCTGTCCTGATTGGCGAAATTCAAGACGACGGTCAATTTGAAGTTGTTTGGGAAACCACAGGGTTAGTTGCGGGCGACGCATGGTCCGACTTTTTGCCAGGTTCTAAGGATCTTTACTCCAGCTGGTTGCAACCATTCTCGTGCGGCAGTTTCAATGTTGAAACTAAGAAATGCTCAGGAACGAATTAATTTATTTTTGCCCCTCACACTTTGTGAGGGGTCTATTTGCTTAGCACGGACACAATAATGCAATTTTTCCGATACTTTCTACTTGGGCTGATGTGTTTATCTTCAGCGCAAAGTATAGCGAGTACAGAGGTGAGCGCGTTCAGCGAACTGACACCTAAATTACTCAGCCGAAAATATGAAGAACGTAAAAGTGCCGCGGACTGGCTGGTTGAAACCCAAGCGGAATTAGCCAAACCCGTTTTAAGCCAATGGCTTAAAGGCTCACTGTACGTCCAGCCCTCTTCTCACTCTCTCTATTCCATCACCTCGTTTAAAAAAGGGCAAACAGCCGTTCAGATTCCCAATGGTGAAAAAACGGTTATCCAAAACAAACGGGATTTTAAAAAAGCAAAACTAAACAACAAGCTTCGAAGTTATCTGCGTCTGCAATTGGCTAAAATAGATCTTCTTTCTCCACATGATGATATTCGCCTAGCTGCCAGTAAAAGATTAATAGGAACAAAAGATCCATCAATAATCGCCCTCATCTCCAAGCAAGAAAAAATAGAGACAAACGCAGAGATAAAACAGCTTTTAACTCTCAACTTGAACCTAGATCTGGCGAAAAATGGAAAAGGCGAGCACCAACTTGAAGCCATTAAAAAAATCGCAGAAAGCAAGCAAGATGCTGTTTTTCAAGTCCTCAATCAATTGCAAAATCAAAATACTGATGCTGCTGTTTTAGAAGCTACTAACAAGGCAATAAACCAATATCAAGAAAGCCAGCGTTTGTATTCAGGCATCGAGACGCTTTTCTTTGGCTTGAGCTTGGGTTCGGTATTGGTGCTTGCTGGCATTGGATTGGCGATTACGTTTGGGGTAATGGGCGTAATCAACATGGCGCATGGCGAATTGATCATGATTGGCGCTTACACGACTTACGTCATTCAACAAATCATGCCTTCTTACCCAGGAATAGCGCTGCTCCTCTCTATCCCTGCTGCTTTTATGGTCTCAGCACTCGTCGGCATTACGATTGAACGAAGTGTTATTCGTCATTTGTATGGACGACCTTTAGAAACATTGCTGGCGACTTTTGGTATCAGCCTCATTTTACAGCAAGCCGTACGCTCTATTTTTTCACCGCTCAATCGATCTGTCACCACACCGGAATTTCTGTCCGGTTCATTGGAAATCAACCCCATGCTCGCCCTAACCTACAACCGCCTTTACATCATCCTATTTTGTATTGCAGCGTTTGCAGGTCTCATGATGATTTTGAAGAAAACGCCACTAGGTTTGCAAGTGCGCGCCGTTTCTCAAAACCGTCCGATGGCTAAAGCAATGGGTATTCGCTCAGAAAGAGTCGATATCATGACATTTGGATTGGGATCGGGTGTCGCTGGAATAGCAGGCGTTGCTTTGTCTCAACTTACGAATGTTGGTCCTAACATGGGGCAAGCCTACATCATCGATTCTTTCATGGTGGTGGTTTTTGGCGGGGTTGGCAACTTGTGGGGAACACTCGTCGCGGGCCTAAGTTTAGGCGTATTTAATAAAATACTGGAACCATGGGCGGGTGCCGTACTCGCGAAAATACTGGTTTTGGTTTTTATTATTCTCTTTATTCAAAAACGTCCACGCGGATTATTTCCACAGCGCGGCCGTGCGGCTGAAGGGTAATCATTATGATGAGTTCAAGTACAGCATCATCATCTAACTCCATCATTTGGAATGCACTGAGCAGCGACAAGGGCAGCAAAGCCACACTTGGTACCATTATTTTGCTTCTAATACTGGTGCCCTTTTGCAACCTAGTCTTGCCACAAGGACACCCATTGCATATCGAAACCTTTACCGTTTCATTAATGGGTAAGTACCTCAGCTACGCATTACTTGCTCTGTCTGTCGATTTAGTTTGGGGGTACCTCGGCATACTCAGCTTAGGTCATGGCGCCTTTTTTGCTCTAGGTGGCTACGCCATGGGTATGTATCTCATGAGGCAGATAGGTGACCGCGGTGTCTATGGTGATCCGGTATTAGCCGATTTTATGGTCTTCTTAAACTGGCAAGAACTGCCTTGGTTTTGGCTAGGGTTTGATCAGTTTTGGTTCGCTGCCCTCATGGTACTTCTTGTCCCTGGCTCTCTGGCATTTATCTTTGGGTACCTTGCTTTTCGCTCTCGTGTATCGGGTGTTTATCTTTCGATCATGACACAGGCACTCACCTACGCTTTGATGCTGGCATTCTTTAGAAACGAGATGGGGTTTGGTGGAAACAACGGTCTGACCGACTTTAAAGACATTCTCGGTTTCAGTTTGCAGCAAGACGCCACAAAGCTGGCTTTGTTTATGTGTACAGGTATCGCTCTTATTGCTTGTTACATCTTATGTAAAGTGATCATTCAAAGCAGATTGGGACGCGTCGCTTTAGCCATTAGAGACACCGAATCCCGAACCCGCTTCATGGGTTACGACGTCGACAACATCAAGCTCGGCATTTTTGTACTCTCTGCCATGATCGCAGGATTAGCTGGCGCATTCTACGTTCCACAAGTCGGCATCATTAATCCGGGTGAATTTGCGCCTATCAACTCAATCGAAATCGTGATTTGGGTGGCACTCGGTGGAAGGGCAACACTCTACGGTGCAGTGGCTGGCGCGATTTTGGTCAACTACGCCAAAAGCTGGTTTACCGTCGAATTCCCAGAAATATGGTTGTTTGCCCTTGGGGGATTATTCGTTCTTTCCACCTTGTATCTTCCTAAAGGCGTGGTCGGTGCGTTGGCGCAATTGCCCTCATTAAAAAAACGACTTACAGCCAGTAAGGAGACCTCCTAATGCTAACCACTGAACTGATGAGCCGCGACAAAGTGTTTAGCTTTATGCAGCCGAACATCCACCCACTCGTCGACACGACTCATAATATTCTGCTTTACCTTGAAGGTGTCAACAAAAGCTTTGATGGGTTTAAAGCCATTGACGATCTAAACCTCTACATCAAAGAGGGAGAGTTACGCTGCATCATAGGGCCAAATGGAGCGGGAAAAACCACCATGATGGACATCATCACGGGCAAAACCAAACCAGACAGTGGGCAGGTATGGCTGGGTTCCAATCTCAACCTGCTCAAAATGAATGAAGCCGACATCGCAAACGCAGGCATAGGCCGTAAATTCCAGAAGCCCACCGTAATTGAGTGTCTGTCTGTTTGGCAAAACTTAGAACTCGCGATGACCGGTGTTCGAGGTTTATGGGGCACGTTCACAGCAAAACTGAATGCCGAGCAAGCTGATCGTCTTGAATCCGTATTGGAACTTATCCACCTAAAAGATCAATCAAATCTCTCTGCTGGCAACCTATCTCATGGGCAAAAACAATGGCTAGAAATAGGCATGTTACTCATGCAAAGCCCCAAGCTTTTACTGGTGGACGAACCTGTCGCGGGAATGACTCACCAAGAAATGGACAGAACCGCTGAGCTATTGAATGGCCTCGCTGGCAAACATTCGGTGGTGGTGGTTGAACACGATATGGATTTTGTTCGTTCTATCGCATCGCACGTAACGGTGTTGCATCAGGGGCATGTTTTGGCAGAAGGCAGTATGGACAAAGTACAGTCGGACTCAACAGTAAAGCAAGTGTATCTGGGGGAGTCATAATGTTAGAGATAAAAAACGTCGATCAATACTATGGTGAAAGCCATACTTTGTGGGATCTAAGCCTTACCATTCCCAAAGGTGAGTGCACGGTCTTGATGGGCAGAAATGGCGTAGGTAAAAGTACGCTATTGGAGTGCATTATGGGGCTTACCCCTATCAGAAGCGGTGATATTGAACTGAATGGTGAAAGCATTGCCCAGCGTAGCGCCGAAGATAGGCCAAGGCTAGGCATTGGGTATGTGCCTCAAGGCAGACAGATCTTTCCAATGCTCAGCGTAGAAGAAAACCTGTCTGTCGGCCTTCCCATTCGGGATAAAAGTGACCGAAAAATACCGAACTTCATCTACGAAATTTTCCCCGTACTCGAAGAGATGAAGCATCGCCGAGGCGGTGATCTCTCCGGAGGTCAGCAACAACAACTTGCCATTGGGCGAGCCTTAGTAGTCAACCCAGAGCTTTTAATATTGGATGAACCAACGGAAGGCATTCAACCCAACATCGTGCAAGAGATTGGCGACATCATACGCATGCTTAACGAAAAGCTTGGGCTCACCGTACTGCTTGTAGAGCAAAAACTGCCTTTCGCCAGAAAAGTAGGTGACCAGTTTATATTGTTAGATAGAGGAAGAATGGTCGCGTCCGGCAATATGGACGGTCTCAGTGATAAACTGATTTCGGAGTACCTGACTGTATGACGCTTGTATTCGACCAAAACGTTTCTCTTAAGACAGGGGTCTCTAACAAGACAGAGGATCCTATAACGCGACCCTCCTCTTCGGGTTGGCAAGCCAGCCTGAATTTGGTTTTCTCCCCCACCCAAAACAAAACCATTTTGAGCCATCGCGAACAACGAGGGCCGCTTGCTGTTCAGCGCCCCCTCTATCCCGAAGGTAAGGTTTGTCACTGCTACTTACTTCACCCACCCGGTGGTGTGGTGGGTGGCGATTCGCTCACCATTAGCACTCACGTCGAATCGGGCTCACACGCCCTAATTACCACACCAGGCGCGACAAAGTTTTACCTATCAGATGAACATACAGCGACTCAAATCCTTCATCTGAAAGTAGAAAACGGTGCAACCTTAGAGTGGTTTCCTTTAGAGAACATTTATTTTTCCGGCGCCATTGCCCGATTAAATACCCGAATAGAACTTGAAGAAAATGCCCAATTTATGGGATGGGAAATGCACTGTTTTGGTCGCCCTGCACTGAATGAGGGATTCCTAAAAGGAAAACTATCAGGAAGAACTGAGATATTAATCAATAACAAACCCTATTTAATCGAAGGACTTGATTATCAAGGTAGAGATAAGCTTTTTTATAACAATGGGTTACAAGGAAACCCCACCATGGGGAGTTTGTATATTTCAGGGGCAGACGATGAAATGCTCAAGTTGGTACAAGCCTTGCTCCAGTCCATTGAAGAAGAGCAGGAAAATCAGCCCAACACCTTGATTATCGCTGCTACGTGTTTAGAGGATTTAATGGTCGTACGCGCATTGGGTAAATGGTCTGAAGACATTATGGGTACCTTTATACAAGTGAGGGCACTGGTAAGAGAACACTGGGGGCTACAACCCTCTGTCGTGCCAAGGATTTGGGCGATGTAAGAAAGAAACCTAAGGGTTAACAATGAAAAGGGATAAGAATGGAACTCACCCCCAGAGAAAAGGATAAACTGCTGATTTTCTGTGCTGGAATGCTGGCATCTCAGCGCAAAGAAAAAGGGCTAAAACTGAACTACCCAGAATCCATCGCGTTTATCAGTAGCGCCATCTTGGAAGGTGCGCGTGAAGGGAAAACCGTATCCGAATTAATGGACTTTGGGCGCACACTATTGTCGGTCGAAGACGTGATGGAGGGGATCCCTTCAATGATTCCCGATGTACAAGTTGAAGCCACATTTCCAGATGGCACCAAGCTGGTTACGGTACACGACCCAATTTCCCAGCGAGCCCTGCCCGACATTACCAATGATGAAATCATACCGGGTGAACAACAAACCCCAGACGAAGACTTGGTGATCAACCACGATAGAAAAACGGTGTCTGTCAACGTGCAAAACCACGGTGATCGCCCCATACAAATTGGCTCTCACTACCATTTCTATGAAGCGAATGATGCCCTTCACTTCGACCGCGAAGCCACTCTCGGTTTTAGGCTCAATATTCCTGCGGGCACCGCTACTCGGTTTGAGCCTGGCCAGTCACGCACCGTTGAGCTTGTCGAGTATTCGGGGTCAAAAACCATTTATGGGTTCCAAGGCAAAGTGATGGGGCGCGTTTAAATTTGTAAGCGGTCAAGTAAGCGGTCGAGTATTTAACCACGTGTTCTCAAACACTCAAATGTTCTCTAAATACCCAAGTGACCTCTAAATACCCAAGTGACATCTAAATACTTAGGTATTAGAAAAACAAGAAACAAGGAAGTTCTAATGGCAACGATTTCAAGGCAAGCCTACGCAGAAATGTTTGGTCCAACAATTGGGGACAGGCTAAGACTCGCCGACACCGATTTATGGCTAGCCGTAGAGAAAGACTTCACGACCTATGGCGATGAAGTGAAATTTGGTGGCGGAAAAGTCATTCGCGACGGAATGGGGCAAAGCCAGCGTCCGTCGGCAGAAACGCCCGACTTAGTTATCACCAACGCTGTCGTCCTTGATTATTGGGGCATAGTAAAAGCCGATGTGGGCGTGAAAGAAGGTCGAATTGTCGCGATAGGTAAAGCAGGCAATCCAGATGTACAACCTAATGTGGATATCATCATCGGTCCGGGAACGGAAATTATCGCAGGTGAAGGGTCGATTTTAACGGCAGGCGGTATCGACTCGCATATACATTTTATCTGCCCACAACAAATTGAAGAAGCCCTTGCATCCGGAGTCACCACCATGATTGGCGGAGGGACAGGACCCGCCACCGGAACCAACGCAACCACGTGTACACCCGGTCCTTGGAATATGCATCGCATGCTGGAATCTTTGGATGCTTTTCCTATGAACTTTGGTTTATTGGGTAAAGGTAACGCCAGTCAACCTGAAGGATTACGAGAACAAGTTGCTGCGGGCGCGGTTGGTTTGAAGCTCCATGAAGATTGGGGAACAACACCCGCATCCATCGACAATTGCATGAACGTCGCAGAAGAAATGGACGTGCAAGTGGCCATTCATACCGATACCTTGAACGAGTCCGGTTTTGTAGAAGCAACGCTCAATGCGATTGGCGATCGAGTGATCCACACTTACCATACAGAAGGGGCTGGTGGTGGACATGCTCCAGACATCATCCGTGCATGCGGCGAATCCAATGTGTTGCCTTCTTCGACCAACCCTACTCGCCCTTACACCATCAATACGGTGGATGAGCATTTGGACATGTTAATGGTTTGCCACCACCTTTCGCCCTCCATTGCAGAAGATGTGGCATTTGCCGAATCGCGTATTCGCCGCGAAACCATCGCGGCAGAAGATATTCTTCACGACTTAGGTGCGTTTTCAATGATTGCTTCCGACTCCCAAGCAATGGGGCGAGTTGGGGAAGTGATCACCCGTACGTGGCAGACTGCGCACAAAATGAAAGTCCAGCGAGGCGCTTTAGCTGAAGATAGCGATCACAACGACAATTTTCGTCTCAAGCGCTACATTGCCAAATACACAATCAACCCAGCAATCACTCATGGAATGGTGCACGAAGTTGGATCGATTGAAGTGGGTAAGCTCGCCGATTTAGTGCTCTGGAAGCCGCAATTTTTTGGTGTGAAACCTAGCTTAATCATCAAAGGGGGAATGATTGCGATGGCACCAATGGGCGATCCGAATGCTTCTATCCCTACCCCTCAACCGGTTCACTATCGTTCTATGTTTGCCAGTTATGGCAAAGCGGCGAGCTCCACATCCATGTTGTTTGTGTCTCAACAAGCGGCTGATGAAGGCATCAATGAAAGGCTCTCTCTCAGTAGCCAGATCGGCATCGCGAAAAACTGTCGATCTATCAAAAAAGCCGACATGAAACTTAACAACTGGCAACCCAATATTGAAGTCGACTCCCAAACCTATCAAGTCAGAGCAAACGGACAATTGTTGATTTGTGAACCTGCCAGCGAGCTGCCGATGGCTCAGCGTTATTTTTTATTTTAATCAAGGATATATCTTGTGATTGAGCTAACCCATTTTAACAACACTTTCACGGAATCCCCAGATGTTTTCCTCAGCTTGCCCATTGAAAAGCGCATCAAAAGCCGCCTACGCGTTGTTTTGGATGATGGTTCTGAAGCGGGTCTTTTTATACCTCGCGGTTACACGCTTAGAGATGGCATGCAGCTAAAAAGCGAATGTGGAAAAGTAGTGGAAATCAAGGCTGCGCCGGAACCTGTTTCCACAATTTATTGTGATGACCCATTGCTCCTCGCTCGCATGGCATATCACTTAGGGAATCGCCATGTGCCATTACAAGTGACACAAAACTGGCTCCGGTATCAGCATGACCATGTCCTCGACGACATGATCCAAGGGCTCGGTGGAAAAGTGCAATCAGAAATGGCGCCATTTGAGCCAGAAGATGGCGCTTACGGAGGGTCATCAAGTGGGCATCAGCACGGATCTCATGGCTCACACCAGCACTAAACCCAACAATTTCATTTTAAAACCAGCTCTAATTAAAAGGATTTACATTATGAAAATACTTTATTCGCTTGCGGCTATAACCAGTTTACTTGTGGCGGCTCCGGCTTCTGCACACGCCGTTCATACTGAGCATATGACAATCTCATCATCATTTTTTAGCGGCTTATTGCACCCTATTCTCGGCATCGACCATTTATTGATGCTCGCTGCAATGGGGTTGTTAATTGCACGTCAACTGGCCACCACGGCTAAAGTCACGCTTTCTACCATTGCGCTGGCGAACTTAACTATAGGGTTAGGCGCTGGGTATTTGTTTGGCGGATTTGCCAGCATGGAAATCATGATCGCACTCTCACTCGTCGTTTCAGCCGTACTCCTTTGCTCGCCTGAAAACACATTTAAGCCTTGGTCAAGCAGCTTGACCGCGCTTTGTTTTGGTTTGCTTGCCATGCATGGGTACGCGCACGGTGTTGAAGCCTCTGGCCACATTGTTGGTTTTGGCGCTGGAATGTTCGTTAGTGCTGCCGTGTTGATTGTGCTATCTCACCGAATTGGGGGTGTGGTCTCGTCTCGCTGGGCATCGTGGAGTATTGCAGCGGGCAGCCTTTTGTTCGTCGCTTTAAGCTAAGTCAGCATAAGCCTATGTCAATTAAAGAAAATTCGTCAAATGATGAACACTCGCCAACTGATGAATACTCGGGAAACGTTGCACTTTATCGACTTTTTCAACTCTTCAGCCCTTCGTTACCTATTGGTGGTTTTACGTATTCCCAAGGGCTCGAATGGGCTGTAGAAGCGAATTGGATAAAGAGCAAGCACGATATGGTGAATTGGCTAAGCGTTGTTCTAAGCCATTCAATGACGACCCTAGAGCTCCCTGTTCTTCGGCGTCTATTCCGTGCAGTAACCCAGCAAGACCACAATGCGGTTGCGTACTGGAATGCCCATCTATTCGCGTGTCGTGAGACTTATGAATTCAGGGCTGAAGAGCGCCAGCGCGGAGAAGCATTGTTCACGTTGCTAAGAAACCTCGGAGTCACGAAAGACTCCGTTTTAGATAACCCTAATCAGCTGCACGGTTTTTGTTTAGCGGCGCATCACTGGCGAATTGAAGAAGAAGCACTACTTCAAGGTTACTTATGGGGATGGGCTGAAAACACAGTCATGGCTGGCGTAAAGCTTATCCCACTCGGTCAAACTGCTGGACAAGAAGCTTTGATTGAACTTTCAAGTGCGTTCCCTAATGCCATCGAGCGTTCAAACACAATTGAAGACCATGACATCTCAGCTTGTACTCCTGCTTTGGCCGTTGCGAGCTCTAAACATGAAACGCAATACACCCGTTTATTTCGCTCTTAAGCGAAAAACAGCAAGGAAAATTAACGATATGGAAAGCTATAAGCAACCATTAAGAATAGGCATTGGCGGACCTGTAGGTTCGGGAAAAACGGCCTTATTGGAAATTCTATGTAAAAACATTCGCGACAGGTTGAACATCGCGGTAGTCACTAATGACATTTACACCCAAGAAGATGCAAGGATACTGACCGAAGCAGAAGCACTATCACCAGATAGAATTATCGGAGTCGAAACGGGAGGTTGCCCACACACGGCGATACGTGAAGACGCCTCTATGAATTTGGCAGCCGTGGATGAGTTAGCCAAGCGACATAAAAACCTTGATGTGGTGTTTGTAGAAAGCGGGGGCGATAACCTCAGCGCAACATTTAGCCCAGAGTTAGCCGACCTGACCATATACGTCGTTGATGTTGCTGAAGGGGAAAAAATCCCTCGAAAAGGCGGACCTGGGATCACTCGCTCGGATCTATTGGTGATCAATAAAATAGACTTAGCGCCCTATGTGGGTGCTTCGTTGGAGGTTATGGATAAAGACACATCGCGAATGCGACCTAACAAACCTTACGTATTTACTAACCTTAAACAGGGCATAGGGTTAGACACTATTATTGATTTCATCATTACTGAGGGGATGTTGTAATCCAATCCATGCTCATTCTCTTGATCAAGTTGTATAACCTTAATTCGTCGACTAACTTTTATCTTTAGGTACATGTACATTTTAGATCGATGAATCATTTAGGGATTAAGGAATATTATGCCGCCAAAAGCAACGGATGCTGTCGATAGCTCTATGAGCTTTCCACTTCTTGCCAGCGTATTTCACAGCATCCCTATTATGGTTGCAGTATTGGATAGCGACCTAAGGTACATTGTTGTCAGCCAACAGTATTTGGACTTTATTCGTTCCACCAGCGAAAAAGTCCTCAATAAAACTGTAAAAGAAGCATTGCCTCCCC
The DNA here is from genome assembly GCF_002933855.1 of Vibrio penaeicida. Classification (GTDB taxonomy): domain Bacteria; phylum Pseudomonadota; class Gammaproteobacteria; order Enterobacterales; family Vibrionaceae; genus Vibrio; species Vibrio penaeicida_A. The sequence goes on along the minus strand of NZ_BFAQ01000012.1, from coordinate 71,064 downwards.
CAGTTTACGCTAATGCCGCTCCATTGCTTGAGCGAGCACTGAATGGCGAATCCATCAGTTTCGAAGTTGAGTTACCTACCGAAACTGACAATAAAAGATTCATTAATATTCAATACCAACCCCGATTGGATACAGAAGGCACCCAAGTAGGTGTTGTTATGAGTGGTATTGAAATCACCTCTTTAAAAAAGACAGAGCTAGAAAAACAGCGCGTTCAGGAATATCTCAATACAACATTCAATTCTATCGGTCATGGAATTGCCATTATAAATACCGAGCGAGAACTCGTTTCGAGTAACCCTCCGTTCCATCGAATTGTTGGGGAACGATTAAGCGAAATCGATGGGTTACTGCAGAATCAGCCATTTGGTCTTGTGGATTGTTTGTGTGATTTAGGTTGGCGACGCTGCCCAGAATTTAGCCAGTTTGTATCCGGCAGTACATCAAAAGAAGTATTTGAGCCACACTCCCTACTAGTGAGACAAGACACGTTCATCGGTTTCAAAGAGTTGGATTTGGAAGGTGGCAGCAAATGCTATGTTTTCACGGATGTCACCCAACAGATCAGAGATAAGCAAAACCTCATTCAACAAATGCAATACAACGCAGCCATCATTGATAACTCACCTAACCTACTCTGCGTTGTTGATCGGCTTGAATTTAATATTCAAATGTTAAACCCAGAAGCATTCAAGCGTTGTGGACGTAAACAAGATGACGTAGTGGCTAGAAATTGGTTTCGTGTTTTTGCCGACGGCTACTGGACGCCTGAGGAGGAAAACCAGATCATCGTAAAACTGCCTTCCGATGTTTTTGACGTCACCAACCAAGACCATAACGGCAACTCTATGACCGTTCATTGGCGATTTGTCAGCCTCGATGATCAATCCAACAGAGTTCTGTGCTTTGGTTCAGACGTTACTCAACTCAATGAAACTCAACTCGAATTGGAATCACTCAACCAAAGCCTAGAAAAGAAAGTTAGGGAACGCACCCAGTCTCTAGAAACGGCAAACGAAGAACTCCAATTTACCTTGAAGAAACTGCAAGAAACGCAGCAACACCTAGTCGAAGCTGAAAAAATGGCCTCACTCGGTGGCTTGGTCGGCGGTATTGCCCATGAAATTAATACCCCTCTTGGTATCAGTGTTACAGCAACCAGTTTCCTTGAAGAAAATGTTCAATCTTTACTTAAAGGCTTTGAATCGGGCAACCTCTCAAAAGCACAGTTTTCTAAAGTGTTGTTGTCGTTACAGCAGTCAACTGAAATATTAACAACCAACCTTCAAAGAGCAGAAAAACTCGTCTGCAGTTTTAAAGAAGTGGCCGTAGACCAAACCAGCCAAACAGCGTATCAGTTCAATATGAAAGACATTTTGGAAAAGCTGCTGCTGTCTTTGTCTCACGAGATTCGAGTAGCCAAAGTGGCCGTGCACCTTGAATGCCCAAATGACATAGACATAGAAAGTTACCCAAGTTCATACATTCAGATATTCACCAATTTGATCACCAATAGTATCCGCCATGGGTTCGATCATTGGGACGGCCCACGAAACATTTTCATTAATATCACCGTAGAAGGTGAGCAGCTCAACATGGACTATCGAGACTCTGGGAAAGGCGTTGCAGATTCAGTGAAAGATAAAGTATTTGAACCTTTCATCACCACCAAGCGAGGAGGTGGAGGCAGTGGATTAGGGGCTAACATTATCTACAACATGGTTGTCCAACTTCTTAAAGGCAACATTCAATGCGTAACTGAACAAAAACAAGGTGCTCATTTTGCAATTCAAGTTCCACTGCATTTGGAATTGGAAAAGCCAAACGATGACATTGCATCTGCGGTTTAGCTTGGCAGGGTATAAGTGTGGTTAATACCGCTAGGATAAGATAATAAAACACAGAGAAACCCCGTATTTTATTATCTTAAAAGCTCACATTGTTTGTTTATCTAAACTAACGTTTGAAATGTTCACGATGAATAACAGATTCCAAGCTACTCCTAGACAGCCAACCCGCGGTTTCTAGCTCTGGTTTGCTTTTAAACTTATCGACATAACCGATACACAAATAGGCGACTATGGCTTTTCTTTCAGGAATACAAAGCGTCTCCCTTAAGGCAGCATCATTGAGGATACTCACCCACCCTACCCCCAGGTTTTCAGCTCGTGCAGCTAACCAAAGGTTCTGAACGGCACATACAGTGCTATACAGATCCATTTCTGGTTTAACCGTTCTACCAATCACAGTTGGTCCATTTCGCTCTCTATCACAGGTCACGCATATCCCCATTGGCGCTTCCATTATTCCTTCCAGCTTGAACGATTTATACTGCGACTGCTTATCTTTAGAAAATTGCTCCGCTGAGAATGCGTTCGCTTCTTCAAAATCGCGTTTTATCGCCGATTTTGTTTCCGGATTAGTAACCAATACAAAGTCCCATGGCTGTGAAAAACCCACACTGGGGGCATGATGCGCAGCCGTAAGCACACGCATGAGCACCTCTTCAGGAATCGTATCTGGTTTAAAATCTCTGCGAACATCCCGGCGGCAAAAAATGGTTTTGTAAACGGCTTCCCGCTCTTCTTTAGTTATATTCATCGGTAATTACCTGTGTTTTATTTATATACCCTTATGGGTATTACGCAATCAGCTCAATAACTTAAGCGCAGATTTATAGTAACGAGAAAAAAAGGCGGCGTCAGTGGCCTTTGTTTGATCTTTACTGTGCAACAAGTTAATTACATTGCATAAAACACTTGCCATCATGAATGGGCTTCGGTAGGTTAAAAAGTGACTATTCATTAAGGTCTATTACCCATGAACCCTTGCACTCTATCACTCTGGCTCCTTTCACTAATGCCAATCAGTCGGTAGAGTTTTCTATGTCTGGCTGTGAGCGACGCAGCCGGAATCAAGCGCCATTTCTCACAGCCCAACGTCCTTACATTCGGGAACGTTTTTACACTAGGGAAAGAGAAATGAGCAACACAGCTACAGCAGAACCATCCATACAGTATCGACAAGGCATTATGTTTGCTTTGGCGGGCACCGCTATGTTTTCAATTAAGCCTGTCTTAATCAAACTCGCTTATGATTTTGGTGGCGACGCCACGTCTATTATGAGCCTTCGAGCGCTGAGTTCTCTCCCTCTGTATTTGGTGATTCTTTTCTGGCTGTGTCGCAACCAAACGTCTCGACAATCTCTTAGACAATTTGGTTGGCAAGCCGCGCTAATCGGCGTGCTTGGCTACTACTTTGCTGCCCTACTGGACATCCTTGCTCTTGAATACATTTCTGCACAACTGGAGCGCTTAGTGATTTTCCTTTTCCCCTCATTTGTTGTCGCGATCAGCTGGATATTTATGAAGGAGAAACCTAAGCCGCAAACACTCTCCGCTATTTTGTTGGGTTACGTCGGTGTCGCATTTATCGTGACCCACGATATGCAGCACATGGGGGATAAAGTCTGGTTGGGGAGTTTGATGGCAGCGGGTTCAGCACTGATTTTTGCAGTCTACTTAGTGCTAAGTAAAAAGCTCATCAGCAATATGGGTAGCCAACTCTTCAATAGTGTTGGTATGGCAAGCGCGGGTGTCGCCATTATGGGTCAGCACTTTTATCAAGATGTTGCACTGTCTGAACTCAGCTCAGAACTGATTGTTCTTGGTATTGCTATAGGGGTGTTCTGCACTGTAGTGCCTTCCTATTTTATGGCGGCAGCCATGGCTCGCTTAACCCCTTCCATTTTGAGTGTAACCAGCAACATCGGTCCATCCATTACCGCCCTGTTTGCTATCACGCTGCTCAACGAGGCCTTTACAATTTATCATGCGATAGGCATGGGTTTAGTTATCTTTTCGGTTTGGCGGATAAACAGAAAATAGGACACAAGAAACGGGCAATAGGAAGCAAGAAGCAGGAAATAGAAAGCAAACACTGCACTTTTTGAATGACAAGACCTTCTTTGTCATTCAAATTTTTCGAACAACTCTCTCAAAGTCTTCCTATCATCTTGATGATGTGGGCACCTTATACTGGCAGCATTAATCGCAGTTCATATGAGGTGAAATATGTCCACCAGAGAAATTCGTCAGATCATTTCTTCAAAGGCAACATCCGATGGAGATGGAGTAAAAATTCGCCGTGTAGCTGGATTCAACAATCAGGCATTTTCGCCGTTTTTGATGGTTGATGAATTAAAGTCCGACGACAAAAAAGACTACGTTGGCGGATTTCCCCCGCATCCGCATAGAGGCATTGAAACACTTACGTATATGATGGAAGGTCATTTCCAGCATAGAGATCACATGGGAAATGTCGGTGAGCTAAAAAGCGGTGGAGCACAGTGGATGGCAGCCGGTAGAGGCGTGATACACAGTGAAATGCCTATTATGGAAGATGGTAACTTGCATGGTTTTCAAATTTGGATCAACCAGCCATCGAAAGACAAAATGAAACCCGCTCAATATTTCGACTTCCAATCCGAAATGGTGACAGAGTTTGATGCAGAGAATGGAAGCCTAATTCGGCTGCTTGCTGGAGATTTGGTTGTGGATGGCGAAGCGTTACAAGGTCCGCTCAGTAAAACCGGTGTACCTGCAACTGTAGCGGATTGGCGCGCCCCGCAGCACGCGTCCGTTACATTGGCAACGCCTGCTGAATTTAACATGATGGTTTATGCCTACAAAGGAGACGTTACCGTTGGTGAGCGTCTTGTTAAGCAAGGTGACATGGCATTGTTGTCTGCTGGGGAAACAGTGGAAATACGTTCGCAAGGGCAAACAGGAACACTAATTTTTGCAGGGCAGCCTATTAACGAACCGATTGTTCACTACGGTCCTTTTGTTATGAATTCGATGGAAGAAATCGAGCAAACCATCCGAGATTATCAATCAGGGCTTTTTGATACATACTAAAGCTTTACCTTCAAAGGCTATACGTACAAAAGCATTTGTAGGTAGCACTTAATCATACTTGTGTCTCTTGTACGTTTTGCTCAAGAGACACGCATGTATCACCTATATCCATTAGGTTTCGATTCTCAATTCAGTCGCTTTATCGAAAAACACCGCTTTGCTGATGTCCAATACCGCTGAAAATACTTCGCCCATTTTCACATCGGCTTCCGCAGGACAACGTGCAATGATTTCCATTTCATTGATCTTTGACGTTACCAGTACATCAGGCCCTGTTGGTTCTAACACTTCAACGCTTAGCGACAACGCATTAACAGCGCTAGGTTCGACAGCTTGAATGTCCTCCGGGCGCACGCCCATGATGAGTGTTTCACCATCATACTTTCGGAGCCCAACAGGTAGCGGGATATGATTGTTGCTGCCTTGCACTCCGTTAAGCTTGCACAACGGATTATCAGACGAATCAAGTTCTACTGTCACCTCAATAAAGTTCATCGAAGGCGATCCCATAAATCCGGCCACAAACAGATTGTTAGGCTGTTTATAGATTTCCTTAGGTGTGCCAAGCTGCTGCACTTCGCCATCTTTCATCACCGCAATGCGATCAGCCAGCGTCATGGCTTCAATTTGGTCATGTGTTACATAGACAATGGTGGTTTGCAGCTGCTGGTGTAAGCGCTTAATTTGCGTACGCATGTCCACACGAAGTTTGGCATCTAGGTTTGATAAAGGTTCGTCGAACAGGTAGAGCTTGGGTTTACGTGCTAGTGCGCGCCCCATCGCCACTCGCTGGCGCTGACCACCTGATAGGTGCGCGGGTTTACGATCCAATAAATGTTCGATTTGCAGCATATCGGCAACACGTCGAACTTCCGTTTCTATTCGGCTTTTTTCCCATTTGCGAATTTTGAGCCCGAAAGCAATATTGTCGAACACCGTCATATTTGGATAAAGCGCGTATGACTGAAAGACCATGGCAATGTCTCGGTCTTTCGGCTCGACTGCACTCACTTCCTGTTCATCAATAAAAATTTCACCAGAACTAATGGATTCTAACCCTGCGATGGTATTCATCAGGGTAGATTTTCCGCAACCAGAAGGACCGACCAGAATAAGAAACTCTCCTGATTCTATGGCGATATTGATCCCCTTAAGCGTTTCCTGTTCCGCATTGGGGTACGTTTTTCTAATTTGCTGCAATCGAAGTGATGACATCCTGTTTTCCTTTTACTTCTTTTTATTGGCTGCTCGTGCTATTGGCGACCTAATTTATGGCTGCTTAAATCGTATAACAGCTCAACCTTTTGGCGAATTGGCTTGCTGGTTGTTTTGTCTTTGTTCATACCCTGAACGAGCATGCGCAACAAACCATTCCGTCACCAACTCTGGTCGGGTAATCGCTGTGCCAACCGTGCAACTCCACGCACCTGCTTTTAACGCATTTTCGACAACATCTGGAGAGTTATAACGCCCTTCAGCCATCACTCTAAATCCTTGCTCAGCCCAACGTTCTACAAGGGCAATATCGGGGTCACTTGGGACAATGTCTGTGGTGTATCCAGATAATGTAGAACCAATGAGATCGCATCCCAACTCCGCAGCCATTACGCCTTCTTCAAACGTAGAACAATCCGCCATTACGCGCTTCCCTTGCGATTGAACAAGCGCGACAAGTTCCGCAAACGGGACTGGTCGCTTACGTAACGTCGCATCTATCGCAATAATGTCTGCACCGGCATTGATCAAGCCGACCACATCTTCTTCAATTGCCGTAATTCGCACTGGGTACTGTTCAAAATCGCGCTTAACAATTCCGATGATTGGCACCTCAACATGAGGGCGTACGAATTCAACGCGGCTTACACCTTCTATTCGCAACCCACTCGCACCACTCAAGATCGCCGTTTTTGCATAGGCCAGCACAATGTCATCGCGATCCATTGGGCTACCTTCAACTGGCTGACAAGATACGACCAATCCACCGCGCAGCGCATTTATTACAGGTACTGCTTCACTATGATCCTTTTTCATATTGTTATCCTTTCACTGCGCCGCCCATAACGGACTGACCAATTTGCCTATAAATCAAAAGCCCCAATAAAGTCGGAGGCAAAGTACCAATAACCATAACGGCTGCGGCTACTCCCCATTGAACACCACCGCCTCCGGCAGCAAAGAAGAAGGAGGCGCCCACAGTTAACGGTACGGCATCTTTGGTTGTCAGCATTAATCCAAACAGAAACTCATTCCATGCTGTAATAAAGCCGAAAATCAGCGTGGTCGCTAACACGGGCTTGGACATAGGAATGGCAACACTCTTCAGGAAGGTAAATGGGCTTGCACCATCCACTAAAGAAGCTTTATCAAGTTCGGCTGGAATGTCGTGAATGGCATTTATCGACATCATGAGTGCTAGCGGCAAGTTCACAATCGCCAATATCAAACCCAATCCCAATTTGCTGTCGAGCAAATGCAAAGGTTGATACATCATATAAAGTGGGATCGCGAAAATAATAAGCGGTACTGCTCTCAGGTTTATCACAGCAGGCATGAGAATGCGTGTGCCATATCCTTTTCGCACCATTACGTAAGCAGCAGGAAAACAAAACAGCAACGGCAACACCGCTCCTATAGTTGCAACCACAACGCTATTCATTAAATAAGCGATAACGTCGAAACGATCGGAAATAGCAAAAACTTGAACGTAGTTTTCCATTGTCCAACTTTCCACCCAAAGGCTCGCATTGCTTGCGATTTCTGCATTCGACTTAAACGATGTCAGCAACGTCACCAGTACGGGGAAATTCATCAGAAGCGCTGCGACAATAAATATAATCCAACGACCTATCATTACTGCGCTCCTTTCTTCTTCGAAGAGAAGTAGTTCAGTGCAAAGAGCACCGCAAAAGTCACAAACAGTAGCAACATGGAAGCCGCCACGGCTTTACCAATATTGCCTTGTTTAAAGAACGCGAGGTAAACGTAAATGGAAAGGCTAGTGGTCGAGCCCCCTGCACCACTTCCCGTTAACACATAAACGTTGTCGAACACTCGAAACCCATCAATGAACCGAACAAACAACGCAGTAAATAGCGCAAGTTTCATGAAGGGTAATTCGATGTTCCAAAACAATTTCAGACCATGGGCACCATCTAATGTGGCTGCCTTGCGAACATCTTCAGGTATGGCTTGATACGCCACATGAAACAGAAGAACAGCGAAAGGCGTCCATTGCAGGATCTCGATGGTCATTAATGTGTAAATGGCATTGTTTGCATCTAAGAATGCAGGGCTATCGCCAAACCATTCCCACAGGTAAAACGGAACAGGACCAACAAACTCATGCAACACTAGGCGATACATCAATCCGACCAACGCGGGCGCTGCCATCATTGGCATCATAAGTATTGCCATCAACCAGGGGTGCTTTTTCAGCAATGGGGCTAAATACACCGCAAGGAACAAACCCAAACTGCATTCAATGAGTGCAGTGACAAAACCAAATTTGAATGAAAAATGGGTCGCCTTCCAAAACAGCGGGTCGTTAACAACATCAACAAAATTCTTAAAACCTTGTAATTCGGGGGAACGAAGGTTTTCAAATGTTACTCTCGACACGCTGTATACGAGGTCGGCAACCAAAGGAAATCCCAGAAATAAAATCAGGAACAACACCAAAGGCAACGTAAACAGTCGGCTTTGTTTATCGTGATTAGGGGCTTGAAGCATACTATCCACTCTTATTCTGGGAGGCAGTACAGCATGATCTGCCTCCGATTATTCGCTACTTAAGCAGCTCTTTCATGGCTTTTTCGGTATTCTCTAAGGCTTGGTCCAAGCTCTGTTGATCAGCCCAATACCCTGTAAACTCCCTTGCTTGCACTTCATAGACCGTCAGCGCGTTGCCAGATGTACCGCCATTCATTACGAAGCCGTAACTGCCCGCGTATTCACCCAAAGTTTTCAGATCCGGTCTTTGTGCAACGATGTCGTCAACAACGTTTTCTTTCAGTGCAGGGTTACCGCCTGCCAATGCATAGGCTTTGGCAGCTTCTGCCGTCGCAAGCCAATTTAGGAACTTAAGTGCTCCAGGTTTGTTGGTGGACGCTTTGTTCAAACCGAAACCAAGACCATGAACATGAGTGAATCGTCCATTTGGTCCTTTGGGTGGTGGCGCTATGCCTACTTTGTCAGCAATGGCTGGATTTTTACTGGCGTCAGTTAGGTCACCTGCCGCTGCATTCCACTGGAGCATTGTCGCCGCTTGACCTGCACCAAACGCAGCGTTGGCTTCTGCATATTCGTAAGAAAGTGAATCTTTTGGAGACGTACCTGCATCGTAAAGATCTCGGTATCGCTTAAGCGCACTGCGGTAACCCGCAGAATTCACCACTACGTTTCCGTCTGCATCTAACCAATTACCGCCATACGCTTTGGCCGCCGAATGCCAAACCATCATGTTGAACAATAGGTTTTTCATTTGTAAAACCGTACCGTAGCGAACAGGGCTCTTTGAATTCTGTCTTTTTGCAAAAAACTGCGCTGTCACTTTATAGTCGTCCCAATTCCAATCTTGCGGTGCAACTGGGTCCATTTCTTTACCAAACTCTTCTTTAGCCAGTGCGCGGTACTTTTTCTTCCAACTTTCGTTCGAAAGTAATGTGTCAATTAAGTCGGAGCGGTAGTACATGAAATGAAGCGAAAGGTCGGTAGGAACACCATATTGCTTGCCTTCGTATTGCATGGTGGCAAGCACTTTATCGTCGTACGCTTCGTTTGTGGTTAGCGTAATTGGTTCCATATAAGGTGAGTATCGACCGAGTGAATAGGTCGCAGTAAGATTGATATCAAACTCTGTGGTTCCGGCAGCAAGATCGGATTGCAACTTATCCCAGAACCCTTCGCGGTTGAAGAATAACGCTTCAACTTTGTCGTTTTCACTCACTCCGCTCTGCGCGTTATACATTTCAATGGCTTTTCTTAACGCCGTTTCCTCTGGGCCACCTGGCCATCCAAGCACCGTGACTGCCGCTGAAGCCTGACTGGCCCACATAACAGCCAGAGAAAGTGTGGCGATTTTCATTACTGATTTACGAATCATGTCCATTCTCCCTTTCGTCCATAACCCTAATTGTAGGTTGCATATTGAGCTTCACTTACAACACATTGCTCAATACCTCACCTATAGAATTAGTTCATATGGTCTATTTTTACAATCCCTTTACATATCTTTGATGTTTCATTATTGATACAAAAATCACTTTAATTGGTGTTTTCACGAAATAGTGGTGATTATTGGGTTGAGACATGCGCTAACGTTCATTAGGATGAAGTTATTGGTCTATACCGATTCAGGGGAAAATTGATGACTAAAAGAGCGAACGTTAAAAACGAACTCATGAAATTTATTGCGGATAGTTCACCGGGTATGCGGCTGCCTTCCGAGCGTGAACTCAGCAAGCGATTTGATGTGGCAAGGGAGACGTTAAGGCGCTGCTTACTCGAATTGGAAGCTGAGGGGCGGATCGTAAGAAAGCTTGGAGCAGGAAATTTCGTAGCAGACCGACCTGAAACAAAACAGCTTTCACTGCGTTCTTTCTCGGAAGAAATGCTGGCAAAAGGGCTAAAACCATCAAGCCGAATCATTTCCACCGAAACAATTTCTGCTGGTGCAAAAATAAGCCAAATGCTCAATGTTTCACCTTCAGAATTGGTTTATAAGGTGGTACGGATTCGTTACGCGAATGAACTGCCGATGGCGATGGAGACCGTCTATCTTCCGTGCCAACTTTTGCCTAAATTTGACCCAGAACGCCTTACGTCCGAATCGCTCTATACCATTTTGGAGCGCGACTACCAATTGTCTCTAAATCAAGCTGATCAGTTTATTGAAGCAACGGTCGTCGAGCCTAAAGAAGCCGCTCTACTCAATGTTGCCCCTTATAGTGCTGGCTTATTGATAGAACGTAAAATGATGGCTGCCAACAACACCCCCATTGAATTTTGTAAAACACTCTACCGCGCCGACAAATACAAGTTTGAGGTACAAATTCGAAGACCTGCACATACCACCTGAATTCGGGTATATGTTTACGCTGGTATTTATTGCTCTATACCAAGTGTTAAAGGTGTGGAAAAGGTCATCAACACCCTATGGTGATAGGTCACTTTTTTCTGCTGTTTTGTAATATTCTGTGTCACAATGTGACTTCAATCCCAACTAACTCAATCATATATGAATTACCAAGCTGCAATCTTCGATATGGATGGGCTCCTTCTAGACACAGAGCGAGTTTGCATGTCCATTTTCAAACAAGCGTGTGACACATTAAATATCCCATTTCTTGACGAAGTTTACCTCTCGATCATCGGGCGAAATTCAGCGGGTATTGAACAAACTTTACGTGCAGCTTATGACCAATATGTCGAATACTCCAAGTTGCATGGTGAATGGAAAAAACACTACGACGACGTTGTCCTGCATCAAGCTATCCCAGTCAAGGAAGGGGTGATCGACCTTTTAGAGTGGTTTCAGAGCCAAGATATTAAGCTGGCTGTGGCAACATCGACAGGTAAAGAAGTAGCAAAGGTTAAACTGCGATTGGCAGGGTTAGATACATACTTCGAAAACGTCACGACAGGCTGTGAAGTAAAAAATGGTAAGCCAGATCCAGAGATTTACCTATTAGCAGCAAATCGAATTGCGGTCGAACCTAGGCAATGCCTCGCATTTGAAGATTCCAATAACGGTGTGCGTTCCGCTGTTGGAGCAAACATGAGTACCTTCCAAATTCCAGACTTGGTACAGCCTTGTTCAGAAATAAAAGCCATGGGACATCATGTTATGCCCTCATTGAACGATGTCTTAGTACATCTGAAAGCGTTGAGTAATTAAACAATGCGTTCACTAAAAATTGGGCTTTCTTTGGTGGCCTTGGTCATAAGTCTAATCTCTGTGTGGCTTTTTCTTCCACCAACCAACAGGTTAGACAAACAAGTTGCGAATCAACCGCTTCAACAGCCTTTTTCATTCGTTGGGTATAAAGTTATATCAAGTGACCCTTCTATCGACCCTATTTACCACTACTTTATTGTTGATGGTGATTTGATTGTTGATGGTGATTTGGTCAATGATACTCAACCCTTCTTAATCACCGCCGATCCTTTTGTTAAATTGAATACATTTGATGAAAGCACCATACATATTTCAGTGACAGGTAAAATAGAGCTTTATAACAACGATCTTTGGGTTCCCAAAAGTGATGGGAAAGTTCACCACTGGTACGTAAATATGCACTCCAAATACATTAGATAAACATTATTTAAACAGCAATTTTGCATATAACCATGTAAAACATGTGACTTTTCTGCTGCTTATATTAATGCTTATAACAACAGTAAATTTCCGTTACTTTGTTTCGTTTTTATTAATCAGCTCATCACATATATGAGAAACAAGATGTAGATCTCAATAAAGATTTGTTTTTTTGTAATGGCTCTCTCCAAAATTGCGGAAGATCACCTAAACTTGATCATGTACCGAGCATGGAATCTCGGAATTCAAAAAAATTCAACTTAGCCGTAATAGATCCTCAAAAATACTGATTTCAAAACATGTATTTTTTCTAAATTTATACGACGATTATTGGTTATCAATTGATGCAATACAAACCTGAAAATTCTATAAAGATCGCCATCGAACATCTAAATGTAGGGATGTTTGTCACGGGAATTGAACAAAGTGAGCGGGTAAACCTCTCCAATGCTGGTCGTGTTTCAACTCAAAAAGCCATTGCTCAACTGGTAGACAGTGGCGTTCGTTTTGCTTGGGTGGATGAAAAGTTATCCGCGAGCAATTGTGTTTTCAAGCCCGTTGCCAATACAAACAACTCAGAGGAAAAGAAAACCTCAACTGACGCTCAATCTACACGCGCAAAAAAAATGCCTAGCCGTGAGATTAGACAAAACAAAGCAAAAAAACTGATCGCCGAAGCTAAAGGCTTGGCTCAGAAATTGTTGGCCGAGACATTTGAAGGGAACAGTTTCGAAGTTGATGCACTCGAAGAGTGGGCCGACGATGTCATTGAAACCGTTTTAGTTGATTCCGATGCCATTAAGTGTGTCTCTGCACTTCGAAACAAAGATACTTACTTGCTCGAACATTCCGTTAACGTCGCATGCTTACTGGTGACGTTTGGAAAGTCTCTAGGCATGGATAAAGTGATGCTTCGTGACATGGCGATTGGCGGGATCATACACGATGTAGGCAAAATCAAAGTGGATGATAAAGTCCTCCATAAACCTGCCAGATTAACGCCTGAAGAATTTGAGCATATGAAGCTTCATCAAGTCTATGCTGGTGAAATTATTGATAATGTCGAAGGGCTCAATCAAGTCAGCAGAGACGTTTGCCTAATGCACCATGAAAAGCTTGATGGCAATGGTTACCCAAATGGCTTGAAAGGCGATGAGATTCCTATTCACGGCAGAATGAGTTGTATTGTTGATATCTATGATGCTCTCACTGCACATCGCTGTTACAAAGCCGGCATGAGTTCAGCCGAGGCATTTAAAATATTACTGAGCTTGACCCCCTTTCATCTCGATCAAGATTTGGTGTACAAGTTCATCAACTGTATTGGTGTCTACCCGGTTGGATCGTTAGTAGAGTTAAGCGATGGTCGAGTGGGTATAACTTGGACATCAAACAGCCAACAGCCCCTTAAACCGGTGGTTAAATGTTTCTATTCTCGTAAATTTAAGCGGTTTACCGATGTCGCATTTGTGGATCTTAAAAGCGGCAATATCAAAATCGAAAGTGCTATCTCCCCCAAAGATATCGAAGTCGATCCTGCACCATTTTACGATGTTTAACAGAGATCGTATCTCCTCATATCAGGCAGCACCGTAGCTGCCTTCTTAATCTATACTCAAACACCCAAAAGATGCGTATTTCTGAGTAATTTGTTTGAGTATAAAACCAAATTGCTTGGAATCCTGACAAAGGCTTACACCCCGCTGATAGTTTCTCTCCTTGTGATCTGTTAAAAAAACAGTTGTTCATTTATCAGACGAAGATATTCATCATGAAATCACTGTGCACCTTGAAACCCCTACGCACCTTGTACCCCCTGCGCACTTTAAACCCCCTGCGCTTACGCCCTTTCATCCTTGCTTCATTTCTTGGGTTATCTGGCTTTGCATCCGCTGAATTAGCGCCCAAAGAATACGCGTCTACATGTACGCAAGAGTTATTAGAAGAAGTTGGGATGAGTAATTTAGATGCCACGGTATTTCGTGTTATGGATTCTGGCTCAACAGCCGAAATAACAGGTGTAATATGTGATGGAACATTACAGGCTGCACAAGAAATGTTGGATGACCACCCTAACTTGAACAAACTGATCTTTTTAGACGTAGGTGGCTCGGTAGACGATGTAACCAATTTGAAGCTCGCAACACTGATCCACTCTTTAAAGCTGCACACACATGTTTCTGATGCACTAAATCAAAAAGACGATAAAGGTTATGTAATTCGAGGTGGCGTAGCCTCAGGCGGAACGGACCTCTTTTTAGCAGGTACAACTCGAACCGCAGACAAAAACGCTTATATTGGCGTTCACAGTTGGGCGTCTGGCGACTATCAGGGTAATGAGCTACCTCAAACTCACCGCGACCATCAACCTTATATTCAATTTTACAAACTCATTGAGCTTCCGAAGCCAGAAGCATTTTACTTCTTCACTCTTGAATCGGCTGACGCAGATAATATGCATTATATGACTCACAAAGAGCTACTTACCTACCAAATAGTGACTCAATAGGCTTTCTGGCTTTCTGGCTTTCTGGCTTTCTAAGAAGTGTTGCTTTTCCCAGCTATTCCTTTACAGAAACGCCCAAT
>NZ_BFAQ01000012.1:0-56195 GCF_002933855.1 Vibrio penaeicida | reverse complement strand
ATTGGGCGTTTCTGTAAAGTGGAGCTGAGGTATATACCTAGTATCTTGAGGTGGCTTGAGTATACTTGTTAGCTTACAAATGAATCGTGATAAACGTGTAGGTGAACAATGAAAAGTGGCTACCAATACCCTATTGGCACTCAAGGAACAGCTTGGGGAAAAGAAGAAAAAAAAGCATGGCTAGATTCAGTTTCGATAAAGCGTAGTTACAAAAGTGACGTCGTCACTAAAATTGATGCGTTACGTAATCAATACGATGTGTTCGAATATGGCGCATTAAGCTATAACCCAGAGCAATTCCCGCTATACGCAGTAAAAAGTAAAACTTGGGATGCCAACCGCAAGACCATTTTAGTCACTGGTGGTGTGCACGGCTATGAAACAAGCGGCGTTCATGGTGCACTTAAGTTCCTAGCACTGCTCGGCAATGAATACGAAAAGCACTTTAATATTGTTGTTGCCCCTTGTGTCAGCCCATGGGGTTACGAAACTATAAACCGTTGGAATCCAAATGCAGTGGATCCTAACCGCTCATTTTATGACAACTCACCCGCAGAAGAATCAGCAAACCTTATATCGATGGTAAAATCGCTCGGGGTAGAAATCTATGCGCACATCGACTTGCATGAAACCACAGACACCGACGAATCTGAGTTCCGCCCCGCCCTTGCCGCGCGCGATGGCTTAGATTACATCGAGGACCTTGTTCCAGATGGTTTTTACTTAGTTGGCGATACAGAAAATCCAAGCGAAGGTTTCCAGACAGCCATCATCCAAGCGGTCGAAAAAGTCACTCATATTGCGCCACCAGACAGCAATGGAAACATTATCGGTTCTCCTGTCGTACAACATGGTGTGATCAATTACCCAACCAGTAAACTCGGGCTGTGCAGCGGTTTTACTGGATGTAAATACGGCACCACAACGGAAGTATACCCCGACAGCCCAAAGGTGACCGACGAAGAATGCAATGATGCGCAAGTCGCCTCAATTAAGGGCGGATTGGACTATCTGCTTACATTGTAGTGATTTCGAAAGTTAAACAACTTCGGAAATTAAGAAGCTTAGGAAAACAAGACATTTGAAAGACAAAAAAGGATGGCACTGCCATCCTTTTTCAATTAACTGCCCCTTTAAAGTAAAATAGGGTCGGTTTATTCAGCCAGTAAATGATGCCAGTTTTCATGCTTGTTTACATAGTGCCTGACGTAACTGCATTCCGGCACTATTTTCACATTTAACTTTTCAATTTCCGGTAATGCTGCCTCCATCATAACCGAGCCTTTACCCTGACCTCTCAACGATTCAGGAACAGAGGAATGATCGACAAAGAAGACATCTCCTTCTTGGCGATAGGTTATCTTCGCCCAACTCTCTGGGGCTACTTCAATTCGAAATTCTTTGGCTTGAATGTCGTGGATCACTGCAATATCGTCACTCACTTACGTTATCTCTTTGTTAGGCTTAATGATGTGTTAACCTTACTATAGTTCAGTCGACACCCCAAAAAACGTATGTATTCTTCTCACATTATAGACACATGGCAATCAAAAGCCGTTGAAAATAAAAGAGCTTTCATCATTCCTGATGGGTGTCAGGATGTCATCATTACCCTTGCGAATCATACGCCAGCCCAAATCAATGTCTCTCCTCTTTATACGCACACAGCACCAATCGATATAACAGCCGGAACTACTATGGTGGGGTTTCGGCTTCAACCAGGATGCAATGTTTCCAACATTGAGACAGATAGGCTGATGCAACGCTGGGATTCAAAGAATCAGCTTATTGATAGAATAGAATCAGCAACCACAGTTAACCCAAACGTTGCTGAAGCACTTGAATGTATTCGTAAGGAAATGGGAAGCATTGAGCAAATAGCATCACTGCTCGGTGTGAATGTTAGAACTCTACAAAGAACCATCAAAAAGCACACAGATCAAACACCGCTCTTTTGGTTTCGATTGGCTAGAGTTCGCCAGTGTGCCAAAGCCATAATATTGACCGGAAATCATTCCGACATCGCCTACGATTATCAATATTCAGACCAAGCCCATATGTGCCGTGAGATTAAAAGCTGGTTAGGTGTTACGCCAACTCAGCTTTTTAATCGAGAAGACATCAAAGCACAGCTTTTTGATGATGGGTATTAACTCTCATTTCGTTCTTGAAATTGCTTCATCAGATAATAAGCGATGTTCCCAAAAATTATAACGGCAGTCCAATAGTGTTCATCAGCAATTGCAGCCAGTACCACGAGTATTCCGATAAAAAATAAAAACAACTTTAACTTCATATCACACGACAGCCAATTTATAAAATAGTCACATAAATCCTACCACCATCTGGGGGACATGAATAGATGGTTGTTATACTGTTGTTTTTAAAGCAGAAGTTCTCAGTGAGCCCCCTGTACAGGTGAACATATTTCAATTAAAAAGCCATTGATGTCATGTACATACGACGTAGTTTGCCCCCATGGCATGTGCTCTACGGGCTGAACAAGTTCTGCACCCGCGTCCAAAGCTTTTTGCAGTGAGTCCGCGACATTATCCGTTTCAAATGCTATTTCGAAACTTGGTTGTTCTCGCTTGGGTAATACTGCCCCTTTACCAAGCTTATTCATCAGATCAAGCGAAGAAAATGATAAGGTCGTTGTGCCCGTATCCAACTCGCCGTAGTCTCCCCCCTCATGAAGCATGGCACGTGAAAGCCCAAAGGCGCGTTCATAAAACGCCAGTGTTTTTGCCACATTTTCTACATAGAGAATCGTATATTTAAATTTCATTTTCTTTTCCTTCAGGCTTGTTTGAGAACGTTAGATTAATACCTTGTTAGCCCATTTGTATTGAAAATAAACGACACATCCCCATGTCTGTTTATAGGCAAAAGACACATCAATGAAGGAGATCGGAAATGAAGAGCATTGGAATTGTTGGTTGCTCAGCAGAAGGCGCTGCGCTCTGCTATACAACGATTTGTAGCGAAAGCATTGCCAAATTGGGGCATTATCAACATCCAGATATCGCGATGCACACCCCTTCTCTATCTTTATATGTTGATGCTCTGAATCAAGGGTCGAAGAAACACATTGCCGACCTTATGTTAACTTCCGTTGAAAAGCTCAAGGCCGCTGGCGCTGATTTTGTTATTTGTCCGGACAATACCATTCACCAAGCTTTCGATTTGGTAGAGCAATCCTCATCACTTCCTTGGTTACATATTGCGGATGTGGTGTCTCAATACGCCAAACATCAAAGCTACCGTAAAGTCGGCGTTTTAGGCACGCAATGGCTAACCGAAAGCGATGTCTACCCAAATAGCATGCGAAGCGTAGATATAGACGTGGTATTGCCCAATGCATTGCAGCGAAAAGAGATTGGCCGTTTAATCATGGATGAACTGGTACTTGGTCATACTCCAAGCCATGTCACCGAATACTTGCTTAAGGTGATTGAAGAATTTAAATCTCAGGGTTGTGAAGCCGTTGTTTTGGGTTGCACCGAGCTTCCCATTGTACTGAGCGACGAAAACTCCCCGCTCCCAACATTAGATTCCACTCGGCTTTTAGCACGGGCAGCAATTGAATACGCCTGTATCGATTAGCAAATTCTATTCATTCGATTGTATTCTGACCTTCTTACACAGCTGGATCATAGAATTTGCCTCTTCCTGAGTTAATCCGGTTGAGCAAAAAACCTTATCTGTAATGTCGGAGCTATTTTGAGAAAGCTCCCTCCCTAAATCCGTTAGTACAATGGATTTTTGGCGTTCATTGTTCGCAAGCTGCTCCCGGCGAATAAGGTTTTTATCTTCCATTCGTTTCAACAGCGGCGTCATGGTTGCCTTGCTGAGTTCTGTTGTCTTCGCTAGCTGACTAATTGAAATCTCATCTTCTTTCCACAATGCCATCAGCACCACAAATTGCGTATAGGTTAAACCATGAGGTTCAAGTAACTCCCTATACGTTGATGTCAGCTTATTGGATGTTGAATATAGAGCAAAACACAGTTGTCTATCTAATTCTGCTACTGCCACCCGATTCTCCAAGTTTTCATTCGTAACCATCATTATACGCATGCACACTATCATAGACAAAATATTCGCAAGCTTATTATTAGTTGACAAACTGTTCGCACACTAACAATATAGTAAGCGAGCAAAATGAATACAAAAAGGAAGAAGTGATGAGTGATAAATGGTTAGCGACATTAAAAACGAGTACGCCTGAAGATGGCTACCAACTTGCAATAAAAATGTCGAGGATGGGGGTTAAGTACACGCAACCGTCCGAAGAAGTAAGAGAAAAGATCCGACCTGTCTACGCTGACAATGCCGAGAACTTAATCGCCGCCTCTCAAGTTATTGCAATAAACTTTCAAACGGTTGCCGCTGCAAATAACTACTGGGCTTAATGCGTATGCGGTATTCAAAGTAACAGGCAATAAAAAACCCCAGAGCTCGATATCGAAGTCTGGGGTTTATTTCTCTTCTAATCTCATTTCACTTTTCTTCTAGACTCATATAAGCGTCAAAACACCGATGACTGATATGAGTGAAAACAGAACGGTTCGGCTGATCACGCCAAAATGTGAATGTTGGATCATTTCTTGATGCTGCATTTTCCCACCCATTTAAATATTACAAGATGATTTCAATGTAATTACAATATCGTTATTTTGCAAATGTGCTCATGCCGATGAGACCCGCATGAGCAGACCTTTATTGCCCAAAAATCCTTATTGCTTATAGACTCACGCTAACTTATTAAAAATTATTAATCTTTTATGACAAGGGAGAAGAAATACACCTTCAAGGCAGATCTCCTTTCAAAATACCGAAAAATACAAACTTATCGTCAAGTAGCATACGACATCATCACGTCATCATTTAAAGTTTGACAAGCAATATGATAAGCATAATATATGGATATACATATATGCAATTTTAACAAATGAGTAGATGCCATACTGATGCATGTTGAGATGTCCCCAGACACCATCAAATTGTCATTTAGTTCGTCTAACGTAAGCCTGCGTAGTAAAACGCAAATGCGCGTCTGTTTTATCTAAAGAAGAGTGATTCACCATGGGAATTTTCGAGAGATTTTTAAGTGTTTGGGTTGGTCTAGGAATGATTCTGGGCATAGTGAGTGGGTACCTATTCCCAGAGCTTTTCTCGTATCTAGCCGCCATGCAGTATGCACAAATTAATATGGTTATTGCTGTTCTCATTTGGCTAATGATCTACCCAATGATGATGCAAATCGATTTCACATCAGTCAAAAGTGTTCATAAAAGACCAAAAGGGTTGTTGATCACCATTGTCATTAACTGGTTAATCAAACCTTTTACTATGGCGTTGCTTGCCGTTGTTTTCATGCGCTATGTCTTCGGGAGCTGGATTGTTTCGGATTTAGCAGAACAATACATCGCAGGTATGATTTTGCTTGGCGTCGCCCCCTGCACAGCCATGGTTTTTGTGTGGAGCCAACTAACCAGGGGGGATGCGAATTACACCATTGTCCAGGTCGCGATTAATGACATCATTATGGTCGTCGCTTTCGCACCGATAGCAGCCCTTCTTCTGGGCATGACAGACATAACGGTGCCTTGGGACACACTTCTGCTTTCTGTTTCTCTCTTCGTCATTGTGCCATTGGTCGCGGGGGCAATGACTCGAAAAGTGCTCAATAACCCGACCAAAGTAGATAAGCTTGGCAAAGCCATTAAACCTTTATCAATTTTAGGTTTAGTCGGCACCGTTGTTTTGCTGTTTGGTTTTCAAGCGAACACCATTTTAAGTAATCCAGTAGACATCCTATTCATTTCTGTTCCGTTACTCATTCAAACGTATCTTATCTTTGCTCTCGCGTATTATTGGATGAAGAAGACACGTCAGCCACACTGTGTTGC
Source organism: Vibrio penaeicida (assembly GCF_002933855.1). Classification (GTDB taxonomy): domain Bacteria; phylum Pseudomonadota; class Gammaproteobacteria; order Enterobacterales; family Vibrionaceae; genus Vibrio; species Vibrio penaeicida_A. The sequence goes on along the minus strand of NZ_BFAQ01000012.1, from coordinate 50,280 downwards.
AGCGCCAGGCGCAATGATTGGAGCATCAAACTTTTTTGAGTTGGCTGTTGCCGTCGCCATCAGCTTGTTTGGCGTTCATTCGGGGGCAGCATTAGCCACTATCGTGGGTGTATTGGTCGAAGTGCCCGTTATGCTCTCTTTAGTTGCATTTGCGAACAGAACAAAAAATGACTTTGAGCCCGTTCAAGAAAGCTAGAAGCCGTTAGCCTTAAGCACTCAAAATGTGAATACTGAAATGAAGAATATAGAAACGATTTGGCACGAATATCAGCAGGGGTTAAAAGCCTTTTTGCATTCCAGAGTACCTAACCCTGATGATGTCGATGACATCTTGCAGGATGTGCTGATTAAAACACATGAGAATTTGGATAAAGTCCAAAACTGGGACAGCTTAAAGTCTTGGTTATTTCAAATTGCCAATAATGCCATCATGGATTTCTACCGTCGCTCAAAGCGCCAGTCAGCAATAGAAGAAAAAGACCTTTGGTATGAGCAAGATACAGATCAAATGCAAAAAGAGTTCTCTAAGTGCTTGTTACCATTTATACAAAATTTACCCGAGCAAAGTGCCCAATTAATTTGGGCGGTGGACATTGAGCAAGAATCTCAAAAAGCGGTCGCTCTTTCGCAAAACCTCAGTTATTCCACATTAAAGTCACGAGTATCGAAAGCACGCCAAGAACTCAGGAAACAATTTGAAGATTGCTGTCACCTCACGTTGAACAAACAAGGGGGTCTAGTCGATTGTGATTCAAAATCAAAAGGTTGTAAGAGTTGCTAGGGTCTGTTGACCTAATTTAATTTTCTAAAAAATCGTCTTTTTTTCGTCTTTTCTGAAACCTGTTCGTCTTAGATATACAAGTTTAGGGTCTCTCGACCCACTAATCAGAAAAGAGTCAACTATATGAAAATTATTAGCTTCACTATTTGCCCGTTTGTTCAACGTGTTACCGCGCTTTTAGAAGCGAAAAAATTACCGTATGAGATCGAATACATCAGCTTAAAAGACAAGCCAGACTGGTTTCTAGAACTATCTCCTAATGGGCAAGTCCCTTTGCTGGTTACAGATTCAGGCCAAGCGCTGTTTGAGTCTGATGCGATAGCAGAGTACATCGACGATATCGAGGCACCATTGCAACCAACATTAACACCAGAACAAAAAGCCATTAACCGCGCATGGAGCTACCAAGCAACAAAACACTACCTGACTCAATGCGGCACAATGAGAAGCAAAGACGAATCAACACTGCAAGAACGTGGTTCAAAACTCGTTTCGGTGTTTGAAAAAGCCGAGAAGTTTCTATCTGCTGAGAAAGCATTATCTGATGGTGCATTCTTCAATGGTAAAGAGTTAAGTAACGTAGACATCGCATGGTTGCCTCTGTTGCACCGTGCCGACATTGTGAAACAACATACGCGCTTTGACTTTTTGAGTGGTCTGCCACACGTACAAAAATGGCAAAAAGCACTTATGGAAACGGGGTTGGCAGAAAAGTCTGTCGCTGATGATTTCCTGAACAAGTTCACTCAATTTTATCTATCTGATGAAACGGAGTTAGGTAAAAAAGTATGTTGTAATCCAAATGAAGCGTGTTGTGAAGATCAAGGCGCAGAATGTTGCACGCAAGACAGCGATTGCTGCCCAGCCCAACCTTCTTTTAGTATTAAAAAGGCTGAGTGCACGTCTTCTACATCAAGCTGTTGCTAGGAGCATAACGCTGCTAGCCACCTATAAACGCTAATCTGAGTTCACATTCTCTACCTACTGGTGATGTTTCAAACACGACATTGCCAGTAGGTTTTTATTTTTTAGCTCAATTTTTCCTATCTTCGAACACGCATTATTGGCGAATATCTACCCAATTACGTTTAAGTAAGTCGATAACTCACTGTTATAAATTTATTTTTGTATTGTCACTCTCATTGAAATATTCCGGCTTCTACTCGCCAAAAATTTAGTCTCGTTCACAGTTCTCATTTTTAAAACAAACTTTCATTAACAATTTATATACATTTTATTAACTCATCCGAGGTCTAACTTGTAGAGGAAAACGAAGTGAAAAGGATACTCACAATCGCTCTATTGCTCTCCGCTAGCGCATTCAGTTGGGCTGGTGCTAGCGCCGGAGGGGCAACCCAATCCGGTTATACACAAACTCACTACCCTATAGTCCTTGTACATGGCTTGTTTGGATTCGACAGACTGGCGGGGGGCGATTACTTCTTCGGCGTCCCTCAAGCGTTGACCAAAAGTGGCGCAAAGGTTTATGTCGCACAAGTTTCAGCAACCAACAGTTCAGAAGCGCGAGGCGAGCAACTCTTGTCGCAGGTAGAAGCTATTCTGGCTGTAACTGGCGCACAAAAAGTGAATTTGATCGGACATAGCCACGGCAGCCCTACTTCACGTTATGTGGCCTCCGTCCGCCCCGACATGGTGGCTTCCGTCACCAGCGTTGGTGGGGTCAATAAGGGTTCGACGATTGCCGATATTGTTAGAGGTACAGTGCCATCAGGCTCTATTTCGGAAGCATTAGCAGTGAAAATTGCTAGAGGGCTTTCTGGCCTAATTAGTGTGTTGTCTGGTGGAACATCACTCCCACAAGATCCATTGGGTTCGTTGGCATCGCTTACCACAAGAGGCTCTTTAAAATTCAACAGGCATTACCCTGAAGGCGTACCCACATCTCGCTGTGGTGAAGGTACAAAACGCGCGAGGAATGGTGTTTATTACTATTCATGGAGTGGGACCTCAACGGTAACCAATGTGTTGGATCCATCCGATGCGGTTTTAGGTGTATTGGGGTTAGCGTTTAGTGAACCTAATGATGGGCTAGTAGGACGATGCAGCAGCCGCTTGGGCAAAGTTATCAGAGACAACTACAGAATGAACCACCTAGATGAAGTTAACGGTTTGCTGGGTGTTCATCACCTCTTTGAAACCGACCCTGTTACTGTATATCGGCAACAAGCGAACAGGTTGAAGAATCAAGGGCTGTAACTCGTGCTCTCGATAAGAAGAAAGTAAACGCTAATGCAAAAAGGTACCTAATTATGAAAAAGATCGCCTTATTCATCGCAATAATAATCGCCTCGGGGAGTCTGGCGGCGGTCTTTTTTCTTTCTCAAGATATAGGAGAGGGTAACGATGCAGTAAACAAGAAATTTGGCTCACTTCAAGGTACTGAAGTTGACCAAGAATCGTCCCGTAAAGTCATAGATTACTTCTTGGCAACAATGGGAGAACAACCATTAGAGGATATAAAACAAAGCAGCACTGAATTTTCGACGTTAGACCCAAGTATTCAAGTGAACGGTGATTCATTTGATCAATTCATTGCTTACAAAGAGGCTCTCAGCCAGTTAGAACCTTTAGAGTTTGATCAGCTAAATTACGATGCATTACTTGCGATTCATCAGCAGGTTTTAGAAGTTCAAAACAGCTTGTTTAGTGAAGAGGAACAGCAAGATTACTTTGCCGACGAAAACCTCATTCGCGAAATGGCGCTAGAGAAATTAAAACTGCAAAAACAAGCCTCAAGTGAAGCCGACTTTCACCGTCAATGGGAGCAATACCTAGCCAACCAACCCGATTATATCCAACGAAGCGAAAAAAATGCCGCCTTGGTTCAACGATTAAATGCACTCGATGGCTATTCCGATCAAAAAAAACACTTAGCGAGAGTAGAACTGGTTGGGGAAGAAGCCGCTAACCGATTAGCAAAATTAGACTCTCAAAGAGCTCAGTTCGACAACAGAATGAAGGATTATCTTGCCAAGCGCGACGCCATTAATAGCAACCCCAGCAACGAAGCGGAAAAACAACAATCGATAGCCTTGCTTAGAAGCCAAACGTTCTCCGAAACAGAAATTCGACGTGTGGAGGCACTGGAAAGAATACACGACGATAAATAGCCCTTTCCTATCTATTTAGCCTGAGCCTGTGCTTGAGCCAGACTAAGTATTGTCATACTTGCACAAGTTAAACAACCGAATCGACCTCGCACCAAGCCAACGCTCGGTATATAATCGCGACGTGAGTAAATAATCAATAGCTCTTAGCATTTTAACCGATAGCCTTGAGCAAACAATCGATCGCCCTGAGCATACAAAAAGAAAATAAAAATGAAGTCACCATGTGTCGCAGCCTGCAAAAATAATGCTGGAATTTGCAGCGGCTGTTTAAGAACAATCGATGAAATTATTGGTTGGAAAGATAAATCAGAGAAACAACGATCCGATGTGATGGATAAACTGTCGGGTCAGCAAACCACACACGAGTGTGCCCAATGTGGCAGCTCAACATTTTGTGAAATCAGTGCAGGTGGTTCACATTGCTGGTGTTTCGAATTAGAAAAAAGAGACACCAGTGCGTTAACGAAAACAGGCACTTGCCTATGTAGAAAGTGCCTGTCTGAATTACCGATTGAATAGAATCAATAAACCAAAATTAATTGAAACTTAATGTATTTTTCGCGACTTCACCTTCATCCCAGTGTTTTTCTGCTTCTACTTCTCGCCACCAATGCGGCGTGGTCGGTACGTCATCTAGCGCAATCTCTTGTCCGAATTTTGGTGTTAGAAGCGTCACATCATTTTGTGTTGCCAAGTCTAATACACGTTCAAACGGTTCGTACCAATCATGGAGTGACAGATCAAAGGTGCCATTATGTATTGGCATCATATAGCGACCTTTCAAATCTAGGTGAGCTTGCATGCTCCCTTCTGGCATCATATGGATGTCGCTCCAAAGTTCGTTATACGCACCAGTCTCGACCATGGTGACATCAAACGGTCCGTACTTCTCACCGATCTGTTTAAAGCCGTTGAAGTACCCGCTGTCTCCACTAAAGAACAGATTGCGTTTTTCACTCTGAATCACCCAGCTTGCCCACAATGTTTTATCGCGGTCAAACAATCCTCTTCCTGAAAAATGTTGCGACGGTGTCGCCACAAACTTAATGCCTTCAAAGGTGTATTCATCCCACCAGTCCATTTCGATCACTTTATCTGGGTTAACACCCCATTCAATCATTCGCTGACCGACTTTAAGTGGTGTCAGAAAACGTTTTACCTTGCTGTCTAACAGTTTGATTGCATCTTTGTCTAAGTGATCGTAATGGTCATGGCTTATCACAACGACCTCAATTTCAGGTAAGTCTTCACCACTAATCGGGCTTTCATGGAAACGCTTTGGACCCGCCCATTGCACTGGTGAAGCGCGTTCGCTTAACACTGGGTCGGTTAAAATCAACTTGCCATTTAACCTCATCAAAATAGTCGAATGACCCAGCCTGTACATAGCGTCATGCGATGCACTTAGCTGTTCTGGCGTTACTGGTAATACCGGAATTTCTGTGGACGGCGTAGGCGTAATTCGATTCGCTTTTACATACGCTTTGGTGATTTGCCAAATGTTCGAAGAATCCGTTTCATAGCGAGTATCCGTATTCACAAATTTCCCATCTTCATTACTCGACGACATGATTGTAATGCCAGCAGTTGCCATAACTATTACCCCTATAACTAATAAGATTCTACGTTTCATATTGGAATACCAAACATACTCAAACAAAAGTAAACTACACGGTGCAGTTTACTAATGAAGATTTAAAAAGTAAACTGATCAGTGTAAAATAATTTCAATTCCCACTTTCGTACGACAAAAGCATGATCGAGAAGAAAAGACATGGCTGAAAAAAAGAAGACTCGCAGCGAGATAAAACGGGCAGCGATATTAGAAGCCGCCACAAGCGCATTCAAAGAATTTGGTGTTCAATCCACCAGCATGGACAAACTCGCCCAGATTGCAGGAGTATCGAAACGCACTGTTTATAACCACTTTGCATCTAAAGAAGCATTGGTGATGCATTTGGTGTCGGATCTTTGGCAAAGAGCCATGGTTGATATCCAAGTTCAATACCAATCAGATAAGCCTTTGAAAGAGCAATTGGTCGCGCTGCTTAATATGGAGCTAGAATTCATTGGATCACGAGAATATTTAGATTTGTCTCGTGTTGCCTTTGGGCACCTATTCTACAACTCCGAAGAACTCCAAAAAGAAATCGAAAAGATTTCCGCTCAGGAAACGGCGATACATCGCTGGATAAAATCCGCTGTAGAAGACAAACGCCTAATGCCTCTGGATGTCGAATTCGCGAATAGTCAGCTTCATAGCCTCATTAAAGGCAGTGGATTTTGGCCTCAGTTGATGGGTATGAAAAGCGTGCTATCTGAAGAAGAAATGCGAATCATCGCTGAAGAATCCGCTGAAATGTTTGTTTGTCGCTATCAGATATAATGACTAAGGCTTAGACCTCTCAAAAATTACAAAAACATCAATATCACAGGAAATTTCAACCTTATGTGTCACACTTAGGTTAGCCCTTACACAAGCATGGAGCGACTATGGGTGACACATTCTTGCTGCACTGCCCACACTTTTGTGGCTTACCTCAACCAACACAATCCAAGATTTATGCCCTAGCCCAGCATCGGCGTTTGACTACTGGTGAGCTTTTGTTGGCATCTGGAAATCGCTGGCTAACTGTGATTTGGGTTAGAAGTGGAACATTGCGGCTATTCACTAGAGACGAGAACAAAGACGAACACAACATTGCCTTTTTTTCTGATGAGGATTTTTTGTGGCCCGTTACCGAATCGTTGCGCAATCAACCCTCACCATTCAATATGGAAAGCATGACACCGACCGAACTATGGGTTTGGTCTTATTCCGAGTTTAGAGAACAGTTTGGCGGTGAAGATGAATGGCAAGCCTTTTACTTGCCTTGGGTAGAAGCGTTCCAGTGCACTAAATCTCGCGGAGCGAAAAGCTGAACTAGCTTAATACCTTAGGTTTCACAATATCTCAGGCTTCACAATATCTTAGGCTTCACAATCGCTTTCGATTCATCATCAAACAGCACGTTGGGGTGCCCTTTCTTGGTTAATTTCCATCCCAGCATTTTTCGGATACAGCGAATCAAAATTCTCGACTCCCCTTTCATTCCCACAAGCTCGGATGAAGGGTCGCCCAATGCACTTTTAATGTTTACACCGCCCAACATTGGTCCAGCTTTTTGATTCATATCCTCGCTGTCATCAACGAATGTTTCAAGAATACCGATGAACGGAATGGTTTCTGGTTTGAGTGTGCTACCCATCATTGTGTTACAGCAAGTGGTATACCATCGATACAAGCCTTTACGAGACAAACGTAAGCAAGCAACATGCTCCTGCCCAGACTCAAATTCAAAGTGGTTTAAAGGCACTTGAATTAATTTCACACCGCCTGTTAAGGTCAATTCTTCTTCGCTATCCATCTCTAAAGCAAATTGCCGACAATCTGCACAATAGCAAATCAAGCGGTTACCTAGCCTTGGGGTAATATGATTTATTTTCCCTGTCACTTTGCCACATTGACACGAAAGTTTTAATGCTTCCATTGGTTGCTCTTCCTAACTTACTAACGGTTATCTACCATTTTCAAGATAGTCAATATATCTCCAAGTTGCGGAAAATTCTGAGGTTTGGATTCTAGATCCTAAAAATGGGACGACTTGAAAGCATCAAAAAAATGTTCATCGCTTTTTTTCTCATAATGCTTCAAAGAGCAGATAAAAAAGAACCGTTTGCAGGAAAGCAAACGGTTCTTGGAATCATTAGAAAATGACTCTAATAGAAAGCTTTTACAGTTAGCGCTAATAGATAACTTTAATAAAGAGTACTCAGCATTTCTTCTGAATACTCCTTCAGCGTTTCTCCACTTTCCACACGCTCCACATAATCTGGGTTAGCAATGAATGGGCGACCAATTGCTACTAGATCAAATTTCCCAGCTTTAATAGCAGCACTGCCCGATTCCGCACTGTAGCTACCATTTCCTACCAACGTTTTGCCGTAGTGTTTTCTTAAATAAGCTGTTGGCGTTCCATCCAAATAATCAAACTCTGTGCTGTCATCAAAAATCCCAATATGCAGGTAAGCAATATCACGCTTATCTAGCTCTGCAAGGTAATAATCGAACACAGCGCGATCTCGTGGATCACTATCCATGTTGAAATATGCCGCTGGGGAAACGCGAAGCGCCGTTCTGTCTTCACCAATTCTTGCTGAAATCGCATCTAACACAGCCAGTGGGAAACGTGCCATGTTTTCAGCGTTACCGCCAAATTCATCTTCTCGGGTGTTGCTGGAATAATGTAGGAATTGGTCAATCAAATAGCCATTTGCGCCATGAATCTCCACTCCATCAAATCCCGCATCAATCGCATTGGATGCAGCTTGAGCAAAATCCTCTACAAGCTGGCTGATCTCATCTTTACTGGCTGGCTTAGGAACGACATACGAAAGCTCGCGCATTCTAGGCACTGTGCCTTCTACAGCAATTGCTGAAGGGGCGAGGACATGTTCACCACCCCAAAAATACGGATGCGCCACTCTGCCGGTGTGCCACAACTGAACAAAAATTTTGCCACCCTTTGCATGCACCGCATCTGTTACTTTGCGCCAACCTTGAATTTGTTCCGGCGTGTAAATTCCAGGCGTGTTTGGATAGCCCTGACCATCCGGTCGAATGATTGTTGCCTCTGAAATGATCAAACCCGACTTAGCGCGCCTTGCGTAGTATTCCACCATGGCGTCGGTTGGGACTAATTCGTCGTCTGCCATACAACGAGTTAGCGGTGCCATCAAGATATGGTTTTGTAAGGTAATCGTGCTATTTAGTTGAAACGATTCGAATAATTTCTCGGTCATTGCTCTGTCCTTTCTTGAATACGCGTTCAAGTTAGCCTTTCTTGAACATTCATTCAAGTACTTTCTTGAACATTCATTCAAGTACTTTCTTGAACAATTGTTCAAGTATTTTTTTGAATGATTGTTCAAAGTCAATTAGAATGCGCCTATTACGTTTTTTATGAGTACCAAGATGCGCAGTGCAGAATTCGATCGTGAGGAAGTATTACGATCGGCAATGGAAGTCTTTATTTCTAAGGGCTACGCCAAAACCAGTATGCAAGACTTAAAAAGTGCAACGGGGCTGCACCCAGGGTCTATTTATTGCGCATTTACTAATAAGCGTGGATTGCTGCTGGCCGCACTGGATCAATACGGTGTCGAGAGCCAAGCATCTTTTGAAGCACACTTTGAAGGGCAAAGCTCGACACTAAACGCGTTGAAAGGATATTTGGCTTCGGTCGTTGATGAATGTGAACGCGAAGAAATTAAAGATTGCTTACTACAAAAATCGCTCAGCGAACTTTCTCAGCAAGATGAAGAAGTAGAAAGCGTTATCTCAGGTTTAATGGGTAAATGGCAAAGCGCTATTAAGTTGAAACTCGAACAGGCTCAAAAGCACGGTGAGATTGCTGATAAACGAGACTGCAACGAAATAGCGGAGTTTTTGGTGATGGGCATTTACGGCATTCGTACCTTTTCCCACACCAATCCACCAAAAGGTACGCTGACTCGTTTAGCAGAACAACTGTTTGACTATGTTCAGAAAGAGTCTCCGTAAAAATCACGATACAAAAAATGCGGCTTCATAGCCGCATTTTTTCTGTTGAGAATATTTTAACCTGTTAAGAATCTTTTAGGGTCTGTTGAACTTTCGCGGTTAAATTTTGTTCGACTTCTATGCATTTTAATCGCGGCGCAAGGTGTGTAGCCTAGTCATTCTAAGCAAATACCTTGCAACAAAGAGTAAAGTGCATAGAAGCGAACCCTTCGGGCAGCATTTGTGGCCTATTTCTACTGCGTTATCGCCTATTGATGTAGAGCGACTACACCGAATAAGCTCTGCCTTGTATAAATAACCCACAAATTGCTGCAAAAATCATCTCGAAAGATCAACAGACCCTAGTCTTTTAAATTCAGGTCATTAAGCGGTAGCCAATCCACTTCGACCCCGGCTTCTTCAAACATGCCTTGGCTGACTTGGATTTTATCCCCCCAACGCGAAAGAAAATCTTCTGTTTGTTCAGGGCAATGTACTGCTTTAATGCCCGTTTGAATGATCTTGGCGGCGCAGTTAGGGCACGGAAAATGTGTCACCCAAATTTCACAATTGTCCAAATCTCGTTTTGCAAATAGAATCGCGTTTTCTTCGGCGTGAAGTGTTTTCAAATACTTCATGTCGCGCTCATCGGTTCCTGCACTGTCTGAAATACCATGTGGGTAACCATTAAAGCCAACTGAAACAATTCGGTTATGCTTTGTTATCACAGCGCCGACTTGCGTTGACGGATCTTTACTCCAAGACCCCACCAGCTCCGCCATTTGGAAAAAACGCTGCGCCCATTTAGAAATCATTCCACTCCCTCACTTGAATAAATATGAATATATTCAAGTAATATAGCATCTTGCCGACGCTTGGCTACTGCCTAACCCTGCTATATCACTGAAGTGAAGTAAATTTAGCCGTGAAAACTCAGTAAACCCTAGTGAATTTGAGCCCCCTTTGAAGCCCAATCGCCAATCAAGGTGCGTTCTTCATCCGTCATTTGAGTCAAATTCCCTATCGGCATCACTTGTGTCGTGACAGTTTGCGCCACAATACGGTCAACGTTATTTTGGATCTCTTTCGGTGTATCCAATATCACCCCTGCGGGTGCCGTTTGAAACGCCACGTGTGTTGGGTTAGCCGAATGACACACCGTACAGCGCTCGCGTATCACGGAATGTACCTTGGTGAACATTGTCTCTTTTACTTTCAAGGGATTAGCAGCCGATTGCTCTGCCGTAGCGGACTGCTCTTTCGTAGCGGACGGCTCTAGCGAAACAGATGGCGTAGAGACTGGCTTACTGATTGGTGATGTAACAAACGCCAAGGTGATCATCCCAACTGCCGCAACAGGCAGAGTCCACGCAAACTTTTGACTTCCATGGCGAGTGTTAAAGTAATGGCGAACCAAGATACTGAATGCCGCAAGCCCAGCTAAAATCAGCCAATTCCAGCTAGAACCGTACGTACTAGGAAAATGATTACTGATCATGATGAACAGCACCGGCAGCGTTAGGTAGTTATTGTGACGAGATCGAAGCAGCCCTTTCGCAGGTAAGCTAGGGTCGGGAGTTTCGCCTTTCTCTATCGCGCTTACTAAGTTACGTTGGGCAGGCATGATGATTCGAAATACGTTACCCACCATGATGGTGCCGATTATCGCCCCAACATGAATGTAAGCACCTCGTCCACTGAACACCTGTGTTAAACCGTAAGCTGATGCCACCAACAAAACGAAGATGATGATGCCGAGCAACAACGGTTTTTGCCCCAAGGGTGAATCACACAAAACGTCGTAAACAAACCAACCAGCCACAAGTGCGCCCACACCGATGCCAATGGCTTGCATGGAACTGAGCCCAGAACCGGGCGCAATCAAATAAATTTCGGCGTTTAGGTAGTACACAATCGCGAGGAGAAGTACGCCCGTTATCCACGTAAAATACGCTTCCCATTTAAACCAATGCAGTTTTTCCGGCATTTGTGGAGGCGCTAATTTATATTTTTCTAGATGATAAATCCCGCCGCCGTGGATCGCCCATAAATCTCCAGCTAACCCCGTTTTCGGGTTGATTCTGTTGAGGTTGTTTTCAAGCCAAACAAAATAGAAAGAAGCACCAATCCATGCGATGCCTACAATCATGTGAACCCAGCGAATCACTAAGTTCAGCCACTCTGTTACATGTGGATCCATCTCACACTCCTTTGTGGTCAGTAGTCATTTAGTCGCGAGTTACTTCGGTAATATTCCGGAAGAAAGCGATAACGTTCGAATGTTGGATTCAGGGAAAAAGTACTCATCGCAGTTATCCCCTTCCCCACTTCGGTCGACCACCAAAAATTGATCATCTGAGTTCAGCGCTAAGACTGGGTGATGCCATATACCTTTATGATAGTTCACCCCTTGTTTGCCATTGCTGATAAATGCTCTGATAGCTGTTGGATCGGGTGTCTCAGCGAAAGGGGCGACAACGATTAAAAACGGGTGTCTAAGCAAAGGCATAAACGCTTGCGACCCCAGAGGGTGCCGTTCTAGCATTCTGATCTGCAAAGGGTAATCGAGTGGGGTGGCTTCAAAAATACTGATGATCGTATTTCCACCAAAGGTTTCTGTGTCTGCCTTTGCTAACTGGTGAAACCGCTTGGTAGAGCCATTATTGATAAAGAAAAACTCACGATTATCGGCTTCAATCACATCACCAAAAGGGGCAAAGGCTTCTTTTGAAAGCACCTCGATTTTGAGTTCATTCGTTGCCTTTGTTGTGCTCAGCATATCAATCACTTTCAACCGCATGAGACAAGCCAGCCGAGCTTTGCCCCGTTGCAAGCTGGCATGATGTTCCCGCTTTTGTCCCAATCACTCTCAACCTGCTCACCCCTCCATCCGGAAAAATATTAAGGCGGATATGCGTGACGGGTCCAATTGGGTTAACCTGCGACTCAAACTCATGAATGGCATCCGCACTGAGTTTTTGTGAAGGTAACAACTCGCGCCAAAAAAGGCTTTGCGTTTCTATTTGCTCGTCAGTTCCCCCTTTAACGAAGGCCGCTTGAATAGAACACGTATCGGGGTAGTTACCTTTAAAGTGTGCGGTATCCACAACAATTTTTTCAACATTTCCCGCATGACCTAACGCCACAATCACCCAATCATTACCTGGCGTTCTTCGTCTGGCGGTTTCCCAACCGTCTCCCATATTCTCGCCACGACCAGGACCCAATAAATTGCTTTTATTACCGTAATGCTCATCGCTGCAAGATAGCGCCCTTGCTCCGTAGGCAACCGAAGCCAAATCAATACTTTGTAGTACGTCTATCTGGTTCCAGTCCACCGCAGGCAAACCGTACACTCTGAGACGTGCGATGCCACCATCTGGGAAAATGTTCAAACGGACATGGGTAAAATTGCTGCCAGCTTCGATAGGAAACAGATGTTGCTGATCGCCTTGCAGCCCAACAGAAGTCAGAATCTCAGCCCAATAGGTATGCTCGTCTGGATCGCCAATCGGGCAATAGCATGCTTCAATGGATGCGGAAGGCGGATAGTTTCCCGTAAAGAAACGCGTATCGATGTCTACCGCTGAAATCTCGCCCGCCATTGCAAGCCGGATCACGCAGTAATCGTGCCCTTCTTCTCTTTTTCGACGGCTCTCCCAGCCATCCATCCACTTTCCGTTGTCGTCGTACAGCCCTTCTTTCCAAACAGGCTCTTGTCGCTGGATTAGCCGGCTCTTATCTGCGAAGAAATCATCGGTAGCGTAAATCGCTTTCGCCCCTAACTTCTCATCCGCTAAGTTGACAAAATTATTGATATTTAAGGGCATATCCCTATCCCTCCTTTGGTAAATACTACATCTCTAATAATCTGAATAGCGCTATTTTGTTGATTTCATTCAATGCTGTTGAAAACTCAGTCTCCGCAGCGTTGTCTAGTCGATGTTCAAACGCATCTAAAATCTGAAAGCGGTTCGCTCCTTTAACCGCCATGATGAAAGGAAATTCAAATTTCTCTTTGTATCGTTGATTGAAGTCGTTAAACATTTCAAATTCTTCGGCAGTACATTGGTCGATACCTGCACCAGCTTGTTCTGATGTAGAAGCTTGCGTCAGTTCGCCATTGATTGCCGCTTTGCCTGCCAAATCTGGGTGAGCCAAAATCAGTGCTAGCTGAGAGGCTTTATCAGCCCTTAATAGAACCGCTGCCATTTTCTTATGTAAGCTTTCTACGTGATCATCCGCAGGGGTAATGCCTTGCTTATAGGTTTCCTCTGCCACCCAAGGGCTATGTTCATAAATATCGGCAAAAGCGTGTATGAAACCGTCTTTTGAAAGCAAAGAAGGTTTACAGGTTTTAAAAAGCGCCATGGGACGTCCTCTTATTTATGCGATTCCACAAAAGGATGCTGTTGATGCCAATGCTTGGCGATATCGACTCGCCGGCAAAGCCAAACATCCGAATGTTGCTGAACGTACTCAAGAAAACGCTTCAGCGAAGCAATGCGTGCGGGTTTGCCAATAAGGCGGCAATGCAACCCTACCGACATCATTTTGGGGGTCGTTTCCCCTTCTTCATACAAGGTATCGAACGCGTCCTTCAAATATTGGAAGAACTGCTCACCGCTATTGAACCCTTGTGGGGTGGCGAACCGCATGTCGTTGACATCTAACGTGTACGGAATCACCAATTGCGGCTTTTCCCCTTCGGTGTGCCAATAGGGCAAATCGTCGTCGTAGGCATCGGAGTCGTATAAGAACCCACCCTCTTCTGCCACTAACCTTCGCGTATTTGGGCTTGTTCGTCCCGTGTACCACCCCAGTGGTCTTTCGCCTGTTAAGTTTTTAATGATCGATATGGCTTTGAGCATATCTGCTTGTTCTAATTCGGGTGCCATATTTTGGTAATCGATCCAACGATAGCCATGGCTGCATACTTCATGCCCTGCATCCACAAACGCTCTTGCGACATCAGGGTGCCGCTCTAGCGCCATCGCAACCGCAAATACCGTGAGTGGGATCTGGTGCTGTTCAAACAACCTTAATACACGCCAAACCCCAGCACGGCTCCCGTATTCGTAAATGGATTCCATGCTGATGTGACGTTGCCCTTCGATGGGCTGCGCAGCAGGGATTTCGGAAAGAAACGCTTCCGATTCACCATCCCCATGCAGCACACAACGTTCGCCCCCTTCTTCATAATTGAGGACAAAGGACAAAGCCAGTTTCGCCCCGTTGGGCCATTTCGGATCGGGAGGGCACGCACCATAGCCAATCAAATCCCTTGGGTAAGCATCATCATTCACTGGCGATTCGCCTCCTACCACATTTCTCGATTTCTATATCATCGCTATATAATTGTATACAATTCACTGATAAAAAAGTAAAGAGTACATTTCTTCATCACTTATTTTGAGAATAGCAGCTATATTTGAAGAGGTTAGATGGATTTATCCGCAATTTTGAGCTTTCTCAATCTGCGTGAGTTCACGAAATGACAAAATCCTCGCTGAAGATTGGCACCAATTCGCCTTTAATAGGCGCTACATTGTGTACAAAAAGGAAATTGGAGATGGGTAAATTAACAACACATATTCTGGACACCACACACGGGACGCCCGCAAAACACGTTCAGATAGATCTATACCGAAGAGTGGAAAATGGGTCTGAGTTAATCAAATCTGTCCAAACCAATAGTGATGGAAGAACCGACTTACCCATGTTAGATGGAGAAGCCTTTCAAAGCGGAAAATACGAATTGGTTTTTCAAGTTGCTCAGTATTATCAAGATCAAGGTATCGATCTCGGTAATACCCCTTTTTTAGATGATGTGGTCATTCGATTTGGGTTAGACGATGAAGACAGCCACTACCACGTACCGCTATTGGTGTCGCCATTTGGCTACTCTACGTATCGCGGAAGTTAATTGTTCTTGGTGATGTTTTTAGGATGACGATGAACGGATTCCACACCCTTTAATCACCATTTGGGCGATAAACGCAGCTGCCTGCTCGAAGTCTTTTTCCTCTAATTCAGGCTTGTCCATCACAGTACAAATCTGCCAACTGAAATCGGCATATGTTTGGGTGGACGCCCACAACATGAACATCAAGTGTTGAGGCGATACTTCATCCATCAGCCCGTTTTCGCTCCATGAAGAAAACTTCTCAACCATATCTCGCGATTGTTGCAATAACTTCTCAGAAACTTCTTTTGGCAGCATTCTTCCACCACTCATCACTTCATTTGCAAACACTTTAGAAGCGTTCGGGTGATCCCGTGAAATACTGAGCTTGGTATGAATGTATTGCGTGAGCGCTTCAACTGGGTCATCCAGTTCTTCTAACGGCTTAGACGCTTCCAACAAAGGCTTGGTAATGGTGTTCAGCACGGCGTCGTACAGCTTTTCTTTATTACTAAAATAGTAAAACACGTTCGCTTTTGGCACCTCTGCCGCTTTTGCAATATCGATAATTTTGGTGGCTTCATACCCTTTTTGAGCAAAGCAAGCACCCGCAACCGAGATAATAAGATCGTGATTTTTTTTACGAATTCTAGACATGAAAAAGCTAAGTAAAAAGAAAAGTAAGTGCTTGATTGTACCACAGCAATTTGACCACAAATAAGCGAATCACAGCCCAATTCGCGGTCGCGCAACCGCATAATTGCGGTAATTTTGTGCAAAAACGCTTTGCTTCCTGATTAAAAATGCCATATAAAAAATACATTATTGTATACAATCAATAAAACATTAGGGAGTTTGTCATGGAAAGGAATTCGCAACCGAAGCTCACCGTCACTGGTGATTTAAAAAAATCAGGGTATCAGGAGATATTTTCAAAAGAGGCTTTGGATTTGTTAGAAAACCTTGCCGCTAAGTTTGAAACCCGACGCAAGCAACTGCTGGATGAGCGAGCTCAAAAACAAACCCTATTCGATGCAGGCCAACTCCCAGGGTATCGCGACGATACTCGCCAAATCAGGGAAGATATAAGCTGGCGAGTAGCGCCCATTCCTCCTTCCCTTCAAGACAGACGTGTTGAAATTACGGGTCCTATTGACCGAAAAATGGTGATCAACGCGCTGAATTCTGGGGCAAAGGTATTCATGTGCTGCTTTGAAGATGCTTCGTCCCCCACTTGGGACAACATGGTTCAGGGGCAAATCAACTTGAGAGACGCCAACAATGGCAGCATTGCGTTTGAAGATCTTCGTAAAAATAAACATTACACATTAAATAGCGATCCCGCGTTGCTCATCGCCAGACCACGAGGCATTCATTTACCAGAGGGAAACATTCAGCTCAATGGTGAACCCATTGGTGGGTGCTTAATGGACTTTGCCTTGTACTGTTTCCATAACCTTGAATCGCGACGCGCAAATGGTGAAGGCGTTTACTATTACATACCCAAACTTGAAAGCATGGAAGAAGCCCAGTGGTGGGATGATGTATTCAGCGAAACCGAGCAGTATTTAGGGGTACCAACGGGCACTATTAAAGCGACGATTCTTGTGGAGACATTGCCTGCAGTTTTCCAAATGGATGAAATCCTTTACGCCATGCGTGACCATATTGTGGCAATGAACTGCGGAAGATGGGATTACATTTTCAGCTACATTAAAACCTTAAAAAATCACCAAGACCGTATTTTACCCGACAGGCACTGCGTGGGCATGGATAAACCGTTTCTTGAAGCTTACAGCAAGCAACTCATACACACTTGCCACCAACGCGGCGCACTTGCCATGGGAGGAATGTCGGCATTTATTCCGAGTAAAGACCCAGCTGAAATGGAACAAGTGGCGAGCAAAGTTATCGCAGATAAATCCCGTGAAGCCCAAAACGGGCACGACGGTACTTGGGTCGCCCACCCCGCTTTAGTGGATATCGCCCTCAATGTGTTTAACGAACATTTAAAAGGGGCGACGAACCAGCTCGATTATATGCCTGACGTTAGCCACATTAGCGAAGCGGCATTACTTGAACCTTGTGAAGGCCCTAGAAACGAAGAAGGGGTGCGCAAAAACATTCGTATTGCGCTGTACTACATGGAAGCGTGGACCCGTGGTGAAGGCTGCGTACCCATTTACGGTTTGATGGAAGATGCCGCGACAGCAGAAATCTCCCGTGCCAGTATTTGGCAGTGGATTCATCATGGCATTACACTTGATGATGGCAGCGTATTTACCGCCGCCATTTTTAAAGATTGGCTACAGCAAGAACTTACGACTATCGAAAGTGAAATTGGCAGCGACACCTACCAGCAACGCCGCTTCCCAGAAACCACAGAGCTTTTTTATCGGCTCTCGACTGATAAGCAGTTTGCTACATTCTTAACCTTACCGAGCTACCATTTGCTGTAACCTGTGCAATGCAACGGTGCTGTGAAGCTCACAGCACCTTCTTACTCGCTGTCCTATCCGAAACACCTATACCCAAGTGACCTCAAGATGCAGAATTCTGAGATGACTTGGGTATAGCACCCTAAGCCAATTTGGGTATACAATAAAAAATACAAAGAGTTGTTACACTCCGATAGGACATCATGGCGAGTTTGAAAAACAGCAATTCCGATCCAATTAAAACCAAAGTACCCGGTCTGACTCAGGACGACGTGGTATACGGTCATATTTTTGATGCCATCCTAGAGCAAAGATTACCCCCTTCCACCAAATTAAGCGAAGAAGCGCTAGCCGACATTTTTGGCGTCAGCCGCACCATCATACGCCGAGCGCTCCACCGCTTATCGATAGAACAAGTCGTGGATATTCGCCCTAACCGTGGTGCTATGGTAGCCGCGCCAAGTAAAGAAGAAGCCAAGCAAATCATAAAAGCGCGAGAAGTATTAGAAATCGCCATTACTGAATTAGCGGTAGACAATGCAACCAAAGCGCAAATAGAAGAATGCCGAGCGCTGGTTGAGCAAGAAAACGAAGCGTTTAAAAATGGGGATTACGGTCGAGGTTTACGCCTTTCTGGCGAGTTTCACATCAAGCTAGCGGAAATGGCAGACAACTCACCCATGCTAGCGTTTCAACGAAGCTTGGTTTCGCAATCATCACTGCTGATTGCCCAATTCGAGAGCAATAACCATTCTAATTGCTCTCAAGACGAACACATGTGCCTGTTGGATGCCATAGAAAGCCAAAACCAAAAACAAGCACTGAAGTTAATGAAAGAACATCTTCACCACATTCGCTCGAAGCTGAACCTAGACGGACAAGTAAAATCGAATGATTTGCATGTGGTGTTTTCAGAAGTGATTAAGAAGAAATAACCCAATACCTAACCCTTACTGGGTGGCTTGAGTTTCTTTCTGTATGTCCTGCTTCAACCGTTTAATACGTGTTTCTTTATAGCCAAAAATGCCTAACATCACGACGGTGACACCCACACACATGTTCAGTTGAAGTGGCGAATACACATGAAAGTTTGTCGCCAAAAAATACAGCATCATCGCCATCAATAGAACCTGAATAACCCAACGAGGCTTATCATTAAAATCAAACTGCTGGGTCTCGGGTACGTACTTCACTTGCACTCTTCCAACTAAGAAACCCAGATTGATCAGCACGCTCTCTTTGTCTAGAGGTTTAAAATCGATATGGTTTAGCGCCAGATATTTTTCAAGACCTTTCAGATCCATTCTGTTGTTCCTTTTGATACTTCTAACTGAATTGAGACCGAGCCGATGATAACAGAATAGGATTCAAGGGCAGACTATTGAAGTTCAGATATGTTGGGTTTGATGTTACTAAGTGTGATTTGGCGTACTAACTAATAGTGCTCACGCTAGTTATCTTTTAAGACTAAATTTTGTTCAAAAACTCAAAAGAGGTCGATCTATTTCATAAGTCGTTACAGAACTCGCGATTTAACCCTTTACATCTGATGCCAAGCGTAGAACACTGCCCTTCGAAGTTAATAGTACCCGATACAGTAGAGTCAGTAAGAGATTATGAGTAACACGGCACCGAAAAAGTCGAACCCCCTATTCGAGATCCTCTTTAACGTTATCATTCCTTCCTTCATTTTGATGAAGTTTAGTGGCGATGAGCACCTAGGAACAGCCATGGCACTTGTCGTCGCGTTGATGTTCCCCATCGGTTATGGTGGTATGGATCTTATCCGCAACAAGAAGTTCAACTTCATATCGGCACTTGGCTTTGTCAGTATTTTGTTGACGGGCGGTATTGGCTTATTAGAGCTCGATACGCGCTGGTTAGCTTTTAAAGAAGCCTTGATTCCGGGCTTGATTGGCTTAGGCGTTTTGGGCTCCACCTTTACGCGTTACCCATTCATGCAGAAGATGATTTTGAACGACAGCTTGTTTAACCTTTCTTTGATTCATGAACGTTTAAAAGAGAAAGGCAAGTCAGAAGCATTCGAGCGCTGCCTGGTATCGTCGAATTACCTGTTCGCCAGCACCTTTGCCTTTTCTTCCGCCATGAACTATTTCCTAGCGACTTGGATTGTGACAAGCCCAGCTGGCACCGCGGAATTTAATGAAGAGTTGGGTAAGCTAACGCTTTACAGCTACCCTGCCATTGCAGTGCCAAGCATGCTGATGATGTTTGGTATTTTCTACTACGTATGGCGCCAAATCCGTGCAATGACCGATTTGGAAACCGAGCAGATTTTTCACGCGAAGTGATTGTGGAATGCTAAACCGTTAATTTAGGTTATTTAAAATACAGATAAATTGAAATCGCCCTCAACGTTGTTGAGGGCGATTTTGGCATAAAGTCTTTACAAATAATTTATGTCTTCGATATTTTAATGTACGTTTTCAGGTGAAAAGTAAAAAACAATTCTCGAAGCAATATTTATGAAATCGATATTTGCAAGATCTTGGTTTGAATGTTCATAGACAGAGAATATCAAACGTTCTCTCTTGTCTTTGGTTGAAGGTATAGTTAGCAAGTCGCTTTTTGAAAAGTAAGAGGCATACCCCTTAAGAGAGCCATTATAGGCATCTTTCGAACAACTATGCATATGGATTTCAAGATCAAATACATTTTTAAATTTGTGAGTGATTTTTCCATGGAGATAGCAGCCAATCTCATTCACCTTTATATCTTCAAACTCCCCGTAAATATTGAGAGATAATGAGTAGTTTTCATACCAAGCTATCCAATTCTTGCTTATAGTCTCTTGAGTAATTTTTTCACCAAGTCCTCCATAAGCAATAATTTCTCGATCGAACCGAGAACCAAAAAACAATCTTCTCTGATTACCTATCAGAGTGTTCTTAGATGATTTTTTAAACTCATATGTATCTTGGTTTTCACTAGTTGTGCTATCGACTATAGTACTAAACATAGTCCCTTCACGAATCGTTACATCCCCATTAAACCCAGCTTGATATATCCCGTTTCCCACCACTGTGAAATGTGAAGAAAAAGCCTTACCATCACTTCTTTCTAGTAGCCACCCCCCTTGAATATCATCAAAAGTGAGTAACTCTCCTTCAGTAGTGCAACTACTCGTCAACAATAAAAAAGTTAATAAAAGCAGAGTATTAAATTTCATATAAATTCGGTTTATTAAACTAAACAGGAAAATTTCACTTTCGTGAAGGGAAAGTGAAATTGACTAACAAATAATGTACCATTACAGCGATGCGAAAAGACTATTATTGAGCTTTCTCTTTCGCTATGGAATTCTCGATATTAATTTTATTATCATTGCTTATTTTAAATAAATGACCTCCAAGCAGTGCCAATGGAATTGCAGTCACATACGCCACAACATCAACCCACAACGGGTCATACTCTGCTACAAAAATACCTAAAATGATTGTTATTACTCCATATGCAATGGCATTTTTGTAAGGTTCCTCTTTCCCATACCTAGCCGAGATGTACCCGCCTAATACAGAGAGCAATAATCCAACTATAGTCATAAATACTAAGAAACTAGTTTGTTTTTCAAATGCCTCAACTGTTGCATCGTTAAAGTTTTCAAGAAACAAAACAACACTAAGAAGTCCAAATATTGCCGCTAATATAGTACTAACAACAAAGGCTATAATTAGACCTTTAAAGCTCAAATTCTTCATTTTTAATCCTGTACAAATGATATTGCCTAAACTCTAACATTTCCTAAATCTGAAAATAACACTTATCCCCCTTGGATAGTGATTTTCTTATCAATTTATAATAACTGAGACGCAATCATCTAGTAGGAATACCAGTAAGGCAAGTGAGAACTATGTTAATAAGCATGAACTAAACTTTATAACCCTTACCCGAATAAACATTTTCAATCTTCTTTAATACCTATCAAAAACTCTAAAGTCCACGCTTGGGGCTTTGATTTTCATATTTAGGCGTTTTAGAAAGGCATTGGAACGAACAGTTTGAATTTGTTTCCATTCCAATAAAGGTAGGTTTCGTCTGAAGAAGGAGTCGGGACAAGTATTATTTGGCTAGCCGATTTCGCTAAATCTGACGCTTCGCCATTCAATATGGCTGCATCTACAACCGACAGCTCTAGATCCAGGTCAAAACCTAACGCATCGCATGCCTGCATCACATGAAATTTATCTCCGACGGGCACAAAAATAGCTTCATTTTTTAAACTGCCTGTTTCCGTGCATTGATAAAGCTCATCCCACGGGCTATAAGCCTTTAGGCTTTCTTCTTTAAGATCTACCTTCGTGATATCCGCGTAAACAATATCGGTGTTTTTTTCTGATACCACTTTTCCTGAAAGCACTTGTTTTGTTCCTGAAATATGAAACTCTTTCTTAGCTGCTTCATTCGCATTCAAAAAACCACTGCCAAAAGCAGCGGTGACAGCCAGAAATAGAATGTTTTGTAAGTTCATCGGCTTTTTCTTGGTTTGATACTGGATGGTTCCAAATGCATAACGGGCCTCAGTAACTCTCTGAGGCCGCTCTTAGCTACATATTTACCATGAATAAATGCTAATCACTTTGCTGTTGAAGGTGAGCAATTGGCGATTTGAAGGGTGAAGTGTGTAGTTATGATGTTTTTCTGGGAGCTCCAATATTTTTGAACAACCTTTATCTGAAATCTCGTAAATAACGAACCTTGAGTGCTCGCCAGACAGCTGTTCTATAAGTACATGGTTTCCATCCATAGTGTATTGGGGAGATGATTGAATGGAGGTTCCCTTAAACTCGCAAAGCAGCGTTCTAACAATTTTGTTATCTACAACTTTCAAGTGTTGGATGTTGTCTGGACCGTATGCACGATAAATATCGCCGACTTTATTAGTCTCTGAAAGACCATACTCCATACTTTGCTTGGAGAGAATTTCATCAGATTTATAATTCCATAGAGTGAGCCTTTCAACCCATTGGAACATTACAATCCCTTCTGAATCATCAACAATCACTGGGGCATACACATAGCTATTTAAAGTATCGAAGCTTGTTATCTTCCGCCCTGTTTTAGAATCCCATATATCCAACCATGTATCTTGATCGGCAAAGAGCTTCATTGCACCACTAGTTACACCGATTTTCTTTCCAAAAGATGATCCTAAGAACTGGGGATAGAGATCATCAAACTTTACAATATCTTCAACACTTTTAAATGGGGAATGAATAACAAGCCCTCTTGAGTAAAGGAGCTCTCCATCAGAAGAAATACGAAAGTCTCTTCCGCGTATATCTTCGTGTTGAAGAAGTGTTGTGACATCGCCTTCCGGTGTTATTTCGAGTAGCTGCCCTTTAATATCCACAACAAATACTTTGCTCTTGTTGGAAGCATAACTGGAAACCTCATGCTCCAACTCTAAGACTTTTGTTTCCTTGTCATCAATCAGTAAGACCTTATTAGAGTACTTAGCCAAAAAGACCGAGACATTTGAGGGCTGTGAAAGCTGAAGTATGGTTTGACCATAATTCTGAAAATCATGTTCAAGTACACTGATTTTTTCTACCTTTTTTAGCTCGCCAGAACAAGCCGAAGAAAAGGCGAGAAATATAAGAGTGTAAATAGTTTTCTTTATCATGCTGCTACAAACCCGTAGTAGAAATTTAGGAAATCTTTGAGAGACAGTTTCTTTTGAGAATTTCTTCCATGTAGAGGATAACGCCCATTAGGGTAACCCCAAGTCATGACATACACCTCGATAGGCTTGTCGATATTCTCTTCAAGCTGGCTAAGCGTATAAGAATGTAGAGGTTTTCCATCAAGCTTGATAGGTTGAGACAGAACTACCCAGTGATTGGGTGTTGCTTGAATTTTAAATGAACCCTTAGTCACTTTTGTACTTATAAATAGACATACACTCTTATTTGCTGTGAATTCACGTTGGGCACTTTGAAGGTTTTCAATACTTCTGGGAGATGAAATACTTGTCTTGTTAACGGCACTCCCAAACAAAGTGGACTTGAACCACCCGGCTAAAGATTCTGGTAACGTGATCCCTCCCATCTGATCACTAAAATGATCGTAATTGAAAAATTTATTGGAAGAGTCTCGTAAGCTGGCGAGTGCCATCCAGTCTATTGCTCTAATTGCTTCACCTTTTCCACCAGAAGAGGATAAAACTGATGCTGACAAACATTTTGCTGACGGCGTAACTTTAAGACCACCTAAGTACGCTTCTCCATGTTTCCAAAGCTGTATAAGATAACTTGCGTATGCATTGGGATGTCTTGCCGCAACACAAGTCATGAAAGCATTTGGACTGCATAGTGAAGCAGCTCCCTGATTGATTTTCCAAGGAGCTTCAATTCTATCCCTAAGTTCCAACACGAACTTATTTGGATTCAACCCTAGATTGGTAAACACTGACTTTGGAGATTCTTAAACAAACTTACTTATCTGAACTTTGTAGTCTAGTGGCTTTTCAAGTTTCTCTAACGTTCTAATTGATGTGGCTGTTGACATATGTAAACCTAACAAACTGAATATATTGACAATAATATTATTTCTTCTTCATTTATTTTCGAATTTCTCTGATTATTAGTCAATTTAACGTACTACTAAAGTCACGATCACCGATGTATTTGAGATGGACATCAAAGTGCGTATCACGTAACTCATTCTATTAACTATATCGTCGCGAGTTTTTCGGTTAGTTCACTACAAATAAAGAGCAATGCACAAGCGATCTATTATGCGGTTATAAGCGTCTCATCAAGAATAGAGTAACCGAATATAAGAACGAAGAATTAAGGATTTGTAAGAGTAGCTTTTTAAAAGTGTTCTTATTTGTTAAGTGGGCGGAGAATTAAAAACTTACTGAAAATGGGAGTTAATGAAGAGAGCTCAAGAAAAGAACGCTTTTTGAGAATCGAGTAATCAGAAGCTCGACACCCGCTTTCTTTTGAATACAAGCGATAAGCGGTGTTTATTGATTCTTAACGAATTCGTTAAGAATCGGGTTAGCTTATCGCCCAAAGTTTTATTTTTCCTCGGCTTCTTTTTTCAACTTCCTATCTTGGTCGAAATGCCATTTGATAGCGAAGTATCCAGCCACGGCTAACGCGATGACCTTAATCGCCATAGCTACATAAGGGAAAAAATCTGTCCAATGACTCATTATCTATCTCCGCGTTAATTGTAATCTTGTGGGCTTTCAAAAAATTTAAAGGCTAAGCATGTCGTTTTTATCTTGCAGTTCTAATGG
Source organism: Vibrio penaeicida (assembly GCF_002933855.1). Lineage (GTDB taxonomy): Bacteria > Pseudomonadota > Gammaproteobacteria > Enterobacterales > Vibrionaceae > Vibrio > Vibrio penaeicida_A. The sequence continues at coordinate 25,174 of NZ_BFAQ01000012.1, read as the reverse complement.
TTAGAGCCAACTCTAAACGACGAATGACCTATCAATCGGTTGAATATATTTATCAAGGTTATATTTGTCAATCTAACCGGAATGTTTTGGAGCACCTTGTTCACAGTTTCTTTTTTCAGCTCAAGAAAATCCCTCCTCCCAATTACAAGTTTAAAGTGCGTGTGATATCGCGATATCCATCATGCTTTGGGATAAATCACTTGAAAATACGCGCCGAAACTGGATTCTGTATCGCTTTGATCTGTTCAAATAAACCGAGCCTCCCATGTTGAAAACACTGATTCCTGCCTCTTTATCGCTATTGCTGATGGCTTGCTCATCGCCAAATGTCTACAACGATTTGAATGTTTCTGAGCCCATTGTCGCAGGGGAACATAAATTGGGGGTCGCTTTTGGAGGTGGCGGTGTTCGGGGCTTTATGCACTTAGGCGTGTTGAAAGCGTTGGAAGAAGAAGGAATACAGCCGGATGTGGTCAGTGGAGCGTCTGCAGGTTCGATTGCGGCGACGCTTTATGCCTCTGGAATGAGTTTTAAAGACATGGAAGCCGCCATTGAAAAGCTCGGAGTATCTGACGTAGCGGACATTGTGCTTTCGTCCAAAGGGTTCGTAAATGGTAAACGCTTATCCGACTGGATCAACGCGCATGTCGGGTATAACGATCTGGCAGACATGCCCATCCCTGTAGCGGTGACTGCCACCAATATGACGACGCGTAAGACTGTGGTTATCCGTTCTGGCAACCCTGGGCATGCAGTACAAACCTCTTCCACTGTGCCAGGTACTTTTGTTCCCGTTGAAAACCAAGGTGATATCTTAATTGATGGCAGCGTATTCAGTGTTGTGCCGGTTTATACCGCAAAAGATCTCGGTGCTAAAAAGGTCATCGCGGTCGATATTTTTTGCCACAATCAACCCGCACCGGAATTGACTGTAAGTAAAGTGTTGCTGGCGACGTTCAGAATGCAGAGCTGTAGGCTGTCGCAACAAGAGATGGCTAGCGCAGATGTGCTCATCACACCGAACTACGAACCAAGCAGCGACGTGTCGTTTAATGATAGAGCGAAATCCATTGAGGCAGGTTACCTTGCCGCAAAAGAAGTAATGCCACAAATCAAGGCGCTACTCGCGAAGTAATGATTAAAAAAGGGACTACATTTCGTGAGTCCCCTTCCCTTTTTAGGCTCGGATTTATAAAGGTTAAGTCATCCCTCAACTCGTCACGTTGCGGATATCTCAGTTCACTACTGGCTTAGGTTCTAACACGCTTTTGCTTGTCGCAGGTTTCACTATTAAACCAATACCGACTAGGAACAATACACAGGCAATCATTTGTGCGGTACTGAGCATCTCGTTATACATAAAATAACCAGAAATGAGCGCAAATACTGGGACTAACAAGGTTAAAGGTGCGGTAGTGCTAAGCGGATAGCGAATTAACAGATTGCTCCAAACCCAGTAACCAAATAATGTGGTTGGGTAAGCTTGGAATGCAACCGCTATGGTGGTGTTCATATCCCATACTTCAAAGGCGTGTGCCACTATATTGGGACCATAAATGCTCACCGCGAACAACACCAGTGGAATCGGTGCAAAGAACATCCCCCATACGTTAAAGGCAAATGCCTGAGTGGTTTTCGATGCTTTCACGATCAAGCCCATCACTGTCCAGCTGGCAGCGGCGATCATAATAAGAAACACACCTTCCGCCGTAAGGTTACCATTGGTTGCCGAGATCAATACCAACAAGGCGACCAATGCAACGACAGCACCAATGACTTTGCGTTTTGAAACGGTATCTTTTTGGATAAACACGCCAACTGCCATGCTGATTAGCGCGTTCGATGAAAGCAGTACCGAAGACATACCGGAAGAGAGCCCCGCCGTGATAGACCAAGATGCCATTCCCCATACCCCTACACCGAATACGACGCCGTAACCAGTCAAGTAACCCCATGCTACGTTTGGTCTACGAATAAAAAATATGGCCGGTATCACTGCCAAAGTAAAACGGGCAGCGGTTGCCAGTAATGGGTGAACATCGGTAATGCCCATCTTTATCATTGAGAAGTTAAAGCCCCATATCGCCATGACAAAGACTGCCAACAATAGATCGTTTCTTTTCATAACTGTCCTCCTTTTCTCTTGAAAAAGAGTATTACTCGAGTACAGTTATCGGTACAGATACAATTATTCTCACAAAAAGCAGTACAGTTATGTCTATGAGTATGTACAGAACATTAGCCAGTCGGTTTATACGAGAAATTGAGGTAGGTAAGCTCCCTGAAGGCAGCCGAATGCCATCACTTAGGCAGCTCTCAAAGCAGCAATCGGTGAGCATGTCGACGGCGGTAAGCTGTTACCAAGAACTGGAATCACAGGGTTGGATACATGCTCGCCCCCAAGCTGGGTATTACGTTTCTCCACAACTGAGCAAGCATAACGCTCCAGAGTGGGCGCGCTTTGAGAGCAAGGTGTCTTCGGTGACTCAAAACTTCGCCATTCATTCTCTACATAATGGTCCGCTAGGCGTTTCCAGTACCAATATAGACGTGGTATCTCTGAACGAACTGGAACGCAGTTTTCGACGAGCAAGCAAACGGATAGGTAACCGCCTCAATCAATACCCGAATACACAAGGCGACCCCCTACTGCGTAATGCATTGAGCGATCATTTCTCGAAACTTGGGCTGCATATAAACCCCAATGAACTGGTGATTACATCGGGTTGTATGCCCGCCATTAAAGCTGCGCTGGAGTCTTGTACTCAGGTGGGCGATGCCATTGCTATCAGCTCGCCTTGTTTTAGTGGCATTTTGGATTTGCTTGGGCAGATGGGAAGAAAGATTGTCGAGATCCCTTCTTTAGATGATGGGATCGATTTGTCTCAGCTTGAAACACATTTGCAGAAAGGCGTGGTTAAAGCGGGGGTATTTTGTACCTCGCACATGAACCCACAAGGGATAACCATGTCTGTAGAGCAAAAACAAAGATTGGCTGAACTGGCTAACGTTTTCCAGGTTCCCATCATTGAAGATGATGTTTATCTAGAACTCTCTTATTCCGACCACACGCCCTTACCCGCTAAATATTATGATCAAGGTGGCTATATTCTTTGGTGTGGTTCTGTCTCCAAAAGTTTGTCGCCGAGCTACCGCTTAGGTTGGTGTATGCCTGGGCGTTACACGGATCGTTATCGCCAAAAGCATGCAGCATCCTGCTTTGGTATATCCCTTCCTATGCAGCTTGCTATGGCAGATTTCATTGAGTCAGGTCATTACACAAAACAACTCAAACGTCGACGCAATACTCTACTTAATTTGAGGCAGACGTATCTCAGCTATTTGACTGAACGCCTTCCAGAAAACGTTAACATCAGCCACCCTCAAGGGGGAATGGTGCTCTGGTTACAAGTCCCTACCCTTAATGCCTCCAAGTTCGCTGAACTTGTGGAAGAAAAAAAAATTGATATCCGTTTAGGTCACCTATTCAGTACCTTGTCCCTCTACAACAACTGTTTAAGGATTAACTTTGGCTTTGAACTCACCAAAGAGGTAAAAGAAGAGCTGGACGTATTGATTGATGCGGTAAAGCAGGCTTGTTGACTGTCAAATCCAGACAGTTCATATAACCGATATTAATACATTTATTTTTCTATAACTTACTGAGGTGCATAAGTTAATATGCGGGTAACTTGCAATTTATCCTTCATGGTTATAGGACTTGGTGATGCAGTATTCTAGTGTTGATTGGTATGAGGTTGTCAAAGAGGTTATTGAAAATGACAGTGGAAAAAACAACCAGAAGATTCTTCGAGCTTTTGAACATATCGAAAATCTGAATATCAATAAAGCACTCTCTGAAATAGAGGAATTCAACGAGATCCAATACTTCTTCATCATACTTTTATTATCGATAAAGTGGATAGAAAATGAAGGTGGAAAAGAAGAGCTTAGAGATTTCATAATACCACTGCGAGAGAAAGTCCCAGTTAATTCCGTACGAGGGTCATGCAGTACTCCAATATTGAAATCATGGGTTTCCATCGTTGGTATCCACTTAGACACAGACGATATTGTCTCCCTTAACGATTACTTCATCGGGGATTCTCTGATTTCAGAAGTGATTGAAGAGCACTGTAAAACGGGAACCTACAGTGAAGCTATTCCTCTGGCGTATCGCCTCAATCATAATTTCCCTGATACTCGTGCAGATTCTTGGGCAAAGATTGTCAATGGAATGATGTATGACCCATTTGCATATGACTATATTGACGAACTCGCGTCAATCGGATTGGCAAGACCAATGGTGGCTGAAGGTCATCAAGAAGCTTATGCGCATGGTGTTGCGATAAAAACCTTTTGCTCCATGGGGTTGGATAGCGACCACCCTTGTGTGCAAAAAAGCTTTAAAAATCTCACGTTCATTTCCTACAGTAAAAAGTACAACTTAGAGAGCTCTTATGGTGTATTTTTAGCGATCGTCTCTTCTGCATGGCGAGCGGGAGAAACTAACCACGATGGCTGGTTCGCAATTGCTGAATCTTTATTCGCTAGTTTGGTGGAACCTCACCTAAAAAACTCTGCTGATTTTGCCTTAAAACTCTCCAAGTATTCGAGAGGTGACGAAGACCTTTCAAATTTGAAAAAACACGCAAAGTTCATCGGTATAGAGTGGGAAGACAAATCCCCAGATATTTCTCAGCTATATAAACACCTCGTAGATGAACGAGAAAAAGCTTGTTACGACGAATATATGTTGGCGCGTTCCGTCATCAAGGGAGAAGATGTAAAAGATAAAGTCGAAGAGCGCCTTCTACTTAAAGAATTGCCTCAAAATGTCTATAGAAAAGAGCTAAGAGTCTTTGTTATGGGGTGTAAACTTTGCTTACCAGATAATCACTTAGCGCAATTGCTCGAGCAAGTACCAGAGAAAGATAAGAAATCTGCATTGGTTGAGGGAGCCGCCTATGGCTTCTCAGCTCAACCCCATCGTGCAATAAGTTACTTGCTTGGTGCCTACCCTGAAGGGGACGACAGAGGATCATTCACAGAGCAGCTTCTTCCTATTTTAACCCCGAATTTAATTGACCAAGCACAACAATTCCACTCAAAGATGGGAAACAATTCGGCTTTGATTTCTTTAATATTTCATCACTTTGAGAAAAACGAACTGTCTAAGGTAGCTAACCTTGCTAATGATCTAGGAAACCCTACGTCTTGTGATGATTGGGTTCCCTTTTACAAACGTGGCAATAACGCGAAAAGACCAATATTCACCGTATGTGAAAAACCATCTCTGCCAATTGACCCGTGCAAATCGCAAAACATAGAAGATATTGATTCAGATCTTTTGGTTAAAAGTTGCAAAACAGCACAAGACCTTTATCAACTGCTTAAGAAGCACCCCGAAAACGAAGGCTTAAGAGCATCAATTCAAAAGTCGATGTCTTTGAAGAAATTCCAAAAAAACATCATCCAAAGATGTGATTTGATCGAAGTCGCTCTGCTTCTTGATGACATTGATTTTGCAACCGACCTTCTTCCATCAGTGAATAACGGAAAGTATCGCCCGAACGGACTTCAAAATGGAGTACAGCCCATACAAAGTATACTTGCGTACCTTATCAATTCGAAAAAGTCCGTATCTCAAGATTTGTATTTCGCGCTATTACAAGCCATGCAAGTTAACTCCCCCTACTCTCTCTTTTATGGGTACTTCAGCCTGTCACAGTTAATTTTTCAGACCGATTTAAAAGGACAGGAAAAGCTGATGGAAGAAGTGACTGAAACCATAAGTAGTAATTTCCGAGACATCTCTTACTGTGCGCTAGGCTATTTTGGTTTCGTGCGTGGAATGATTCAAAACTCTTCAAAAGAGAACTTAGATACAAATACGGTTGAACAATACTTAGGCAATATACCCAGCTTGTTAGCTGCAGTTAGGGAGCATGAATTCACATTCTTCATTCCACAGCAGCTCGCAGAGTTAAAAACTAAGCTGCCTGAAGCATTATGGATAGACAGTACATCTAAAATATTAAAGGCATATTTCGCATCAAGTGAAGGTCATTTACTTTCGAATCTGCATACTCTGGAAGTAAGCTACAGACAATTGTGGGCTGTTAGCAATTTTTCAGTTATCGAATCTCTTATCAACTCAGGAGAATTGGACTCTAAACTGGAAGCGAGTATCAAAAGAAGTATGTGGAAAGATATTGAGTTTGCACCTACCCCCTTTGAGCTCATCTATAAAATACGCCCTAACACTGATAACGAAGTACTCATTGAAGAATACCTAAAGGCAGTCACTTGGACGTTAAACAAATTTGAACACATCGATAGCAAAAAGGTAAGCCTTCTGCTGAATTAGAGTAATTAGCTTTACTCGACAAACATCAATCTGGGAGTCAAGGCATCAGCTCCCAGATTAATATTTCATCCTCCTGAGCGAACACCAACATGTAAAACGCAACAGTCTAATAATAAAAACCCATTTACAACTCATGCCATGTGTTGCTATTCTTCTCGCGGGTTTGCAGGACGCCCAGCTCGTGAAAGTTCACTCACCTGTGTAATAAGACAATTTAATTACTGACTCTTATCTATGGTCCTAAACGAGACAGACCAGCCACTCGATGGAGTTTGTATGCGTAATCAAAAATCCCCTAGTGATGCCAAATCACTGAAATCTCCGAAAACCATTCCTGCTGTCGAATCCTTGCTGCGTGAGGCTCGAAGGTTACACCGTGTCGCTAAATCTGGCAGTGTTTCAGAAGCCATGCCCATTATCCGCAGAATCGAAAAAGCGGGCGTGTGTTTTGGTCAATCCATTTCTTCTTTATATAACGAACGTCGCACCTTGCAGCGTAAACACTTTTTACGGTTGTTAGCCATTGAAGCGGGCTATCAAAGCTGGGAAGCGTATAAACCTGTACTGATGGCACAAAAGGATGGCACCTCTCACACGCCTGACTTTGGTAGGAAAGTTCTTTCGACTTTGAATCTCTGGTTTTCATCGGAACAAGAAGCTCAGTCTTATGCCGATCAACATGGCGGTGAAGTGTTGAAATATGGCGAACAAGCAGTAGTGATACCAAGAAACGCTCACGGAGAGGTTCAATGATGGCACATTTAACCTTTGAAATAGGTAGCGGTATTGCGTTGTTAGGTTGGCTATTTTTAGTGTTGGGGATCTTCATTTCATCAACTCGGATTCGTTATGGGGTACTACTTTTCGGCGGGCGAATTATTCCTCTTGTCTTATCGGGCCTTTACTTGTTTTTAGTATTTCGGTTTTGGGGCAGTTCACCAGAGGGGAATTTTTCTAGCCTAATCGGGGTGAGTAAGCTGTTTGAATCAGAAGGAAATTTAGCCGCAGGTTGGCTTCACTTCCTTATTTTTGACTTGTTTGTTGGTCGCTGGATGATTGATGAGGTTACACGCGCTAACCTACCCAAATGGCGATTAATTCCCTGCTTACCACTGACATTTTTGTATGGTCCCACTGGCTTAATAGTATTCTTCACGTTTCGTTTATTTGATGAACGTGAAAAGCACGCTTTAGTTGCCAGTTAGATAATCATTCAGCCTTTGGGCGTCCACTGGATTGGTCGCCCACATTTCTAATCTCGATATTTATTTAACGCAGCCGTCATTGCTTCAGGGAAGCCAACACCGCCGTGACCTGCTTCTTCTAAAGCAATCAGCTCGCTATTTGGCCAAGCACGGTGCAAGGTTAAGGCGGTATCCAATGGACCAGAAATATCCCACCTACCATGAATTAAGGTCGCAGGTATGTCTGCTATGCGGTGCATTCCAGCCATGATTTCGCCATCTATTAGAAAGCAACCGTGACTCCAGTAGTGGGTCACAAGGCGAGCAAAAATTAGGCTGAATTCGGGTTCTAGATAACGGGGTGAAGGTGCCCAACCCGGTGTTAAGGAAACGTGGGTATCTTCCCACAAGCACCATTCTATCGCTGCTCTGCTGTGAATGGCAGGATCTGGGTTTGACAATAAGCGAGCATACGCGGCAGACAAGTCGCCGCCTCTTTCTTCTTCGGGTACATGCGAACAAAAACGTTCCCATTCATGGGGAAACACCCTCCCAATATCTCGAGTTATCCACTCTATTTCTTGTCGAGTGCCCGATGTCACAGCCCCCAATACCATGGCTTGTACGCGGTTTGGATAACGCTGGGCGTACACCAAACCCAACGTAACACCCCAAGAGCTGCCCACTACAACCCAGCGATCGATATTAAGGTATTCACGTAAGGCTTCTATATCGGCAATGAGGTGATCCGTGGTGTTTGTGCTTAAGTCAGTATTTGGCTCCGATGCCAACGGGCGGCTGCGCCCACAGCCACGTTGGTCAAATAATACTGCTCGATAGGCTTTTGGATCAAAACTGCGCCTTGAGCCTGCTCCACAACCGCCTCCCGGACCACCATGAAGATAAAGCGCGGGTATTCCAACAGGGGTTCCGACTTCTTCCCAATATAAGCGATGCCCATCACCGACTTCGATCATTCCTGAATTAAATGGCTCAATAACTGGGTAACGCTCTTTCATCTTCAAATCCTTTTTTTTGCTTACGCAGTTCACCTGCGATATGTGAGCTTTAAAATTGGGGCGGACATAATACGCACCTATAACCATTGCACTAGGTATAGATTGTACAGGCTCTTAATTTTTCTAGTATTTTGCGAGGCAACTCAGAAACCAACCTATGGTACTGAATATGGTTTATCGAGTTTGATGGACGGGTTGTTCGAACAAGAAACCAACGCGCTTACTGCATTTTGCAATTACTTTGCGATTTGAAAATGCAAATATGCAACAAAGTGGTTAGCAAACGTTTTCGTCAGCGTATTTTCAAGGGTTTAAAATTGGCATGCGAATTGTATTAGTAAGTGTGACCCTTTTAAGCCGGGGTCACCTAGCCAACTGACGTTGTTAGTGAATAGATTTGTTCACAATTGTATAGCCAGCCGCACTCTATATTGCGACTGGCTTTTTTCTTTTGTACGCAAAGGTGTGATACGAGCTGTGGTTAACTAGAGGTTGGATAAGTTAAATATTCAAACGAAGATTGGCTTCTACTTCATCAATCAAGCTCATCGGAACCTCTTCTTCAGTCGCCAGCATTCGCCACTTGGATACATGCTCGATAGTTTCTTCAATGATAGTATCAACCATCTGTTTACTAAACTTCGGACTCAACCGGCGCAAACTATAAAAGTCGTCGCGAGTAAAGTTATCCCGTTTACCGTTCAGCGTCATCCAATGCTGCGCAACCCATTTACTGCCAGGTTTGTAAGAATAAGCAATATCGTAAGCTGGTGCTAAAGACCACTCCCCTTTATCACTCATTGTAAATCCAAAGTTTTTGGAGTGATCATCGTGATTGCGTGCGACTATGTTGAACACCATGCGTTTAAACAGTTCTTCTGCATCCGTTGCTTTTAATCTCAGCTGCCGAGCGATACTAAACAGCTCTTCGTATGAATACTCTCCGGCTTTTTTGTAGCTTACATGCGCCATTGCATTAAGAGTCTGCGTATGTACTCGCTTGTTTCCTATGCGATCAAAACGCTTAGTCACAAAGTGCCTTCGATTTCCTTCATTTAAAAGCAACGTTGGCATCATGTTAATGCCGCAAAACTTATGCGCCAATTGGTAATAGGTGTACTCCATTGCACCGTAACCAAGAGGATCGCCAAATGTTTCTTCATTTTTATTGTGCTCGCTAACACCATCGAATTTCATCAAGTAATGAGAAAAGCCATCTGGCACTTCAACCTGCCCAGAACGCGCTTGACTGAAGTTGTCGTTGAAAGCTAAAACGGCTTTAGGGCGTGCTCCGCCTGCGCTCATCCCCACAGACATAAGTGCTAACATGGCATCTTTGTCTTCACAGCCTTTTCTATCGATCCCTACTCCAAAATCTTGGCGCTCATTCAATATTTCTTGAGCGACAGAAACGAGCGAGCTGATCTCTATCTCGTTCGATTTATCAAACCCTGTCGTTTTAGTTGGAGGGGAATAGGAGAGCGCCCCCATACCTCGTTTACCCGTATATTGGAGCCGCTCTAGCGGAGTAATACTATTTGGTGAACGACCATTGCGAGCAACCCATGCATTTAGAACGCTATTACCAAAGTCATCCGGTAATGAATCCGCTAATAAGCCAGAAAGCCCCTTAAAGGTGGCATGGTCTAGGTTCGGAAACGTGTAGATTTTTTTTTGAAGCGGCATCATTAGTGGTGAAAGCTCGATTCCTGAATCGATAAAGCTTTTATCGTATTCAAACGCACTTTGCTGGTTTTCAGTGTCGTAGCTAGCTGCCCCAACAAATGCACCATTGTATTCAACTTCAATGAACTGCTTTACCATCCCAGATCGTCCTCGTTAGAATCGGTGTCTTTTTGAGTTCTTGGGCTTGAGGCTCTTTGCCTTTTCTTCCCTTGCAATTTCGCCAATTGTATTGGTGAAATTGGGGTAGGAGGAAGAAATTGATCGAGATGATCCACCACTTCAAGCGCCAACATCAATGACAAGATAGTTTCAAGAGTACCTTTGCCATTTTCGGCTCGCGCTATTTTTTGACGCGATACACCCGTGATGTCCGCCAACTCTTCCTGACTGACGTTATTGTTTAGCCTATATTGCCTGATGCGCTCGCCAATCAATTCAGCTAGAGCAGAGGCAGACATATTTGAATACTTCACATCAAAACCTTAACGTGCCATTTGTGTAACATAGTAACCATATCTTGAGCTTTATGTTGCACTATCAACACATAAATCGACCTTTTCTTATTGAAATGAGATGATAAAGAGATAACAGTACAAACTAAAAAATAATAGTTTAAAAATAACACATAAAGCAAATAAATTATATTTTATGGTTCATTTTTAATACATTAAAAATAATGAAGATTCTTTAGCTAAACAAGTTATTGAACTCCGATACTTGATGATCACTTTTTCGGCGTCACCGATTTCGCAATGGTATCGACCGTTTTCGTCACTTTCTCGATTTCTTCAGGGCTTCCCATGGAGACCAGACGAATGTAATAGCCATTATCTAGCGTACCTATGTATTGAATAACGGTTTGGTTGTTTGTTTTTGCTACCGTTCGGTAACCATTTTTGCCAGCAAAACTGACCTTGTCTTCAGATATGATTTTGTGTCCTTCAAACCCTTTGATTGACTTTAAAAGTGTTTTGGCGTGTTTGGATTGATCTGGAATTTGGCTTTGAGATATTGAACTTGCGATGATCAATAATGGTTTCTCACCCGATTTATCCATACCATCAAATGTGGTGAGTGAGACGGTGGAATTCCCCATTACGTCCGCTACTTTGAAGGGGCTTTCTGGTTCAAAAGTGAAAGGAAGCAACGCTATTTTTTCAGGAACGCTAGCGGCATTTCCGATTTGAATATTCTTGATTGAGTTCAATACCGCCGCTTTATTCAGCGCATCTTTACCCATAATATTATAAGTGACCATCACCGTTTTCTGACCTTTGAATAGGGCGATGTATTTGCCCACACTCACTCCAGATATCGCTTGTGTACCGATGACAATTGGCGCTTTGTATCCATCTAATTCCACAGAGCTCAGTTCAAGCACAGCAAGGCCTTGTTTCCCGAAGCCTTGTTTAGCCATGTCGAGGTCGCTAAATAACGCTGATAGTTGGTCAAATGCTTCTAGCGGTAACTCCATAACCACAACACTGGAATTGTTTTTTGCGTTAATAAAGCCTGCGAAAGAATCCGATAATTTAAACCCATTTGGTTGCTCCATACTGGCGGAAGTGCCTGGAACATGAACTCGATCTTGCGCAGCCCAAGTGCTGAACGGCAGCATCGCCATTAGCAACCACAGAGTACATTTTGCCTTTATCATCTTTGTGAACCTAGTTTTTAGAATTTATGAAGTAGAAAACACTAACATACCGATTCATCAAGCCAATGAATGCAAATGAAATATTGGACCCCATTCAGATAAATATGATGTTACTTTTTGCGATTACATGGAATGATGAAGTCGGCATCATTGCGTTGCACTAAAGGCTTGTGGAATGGGGGATCTGATCTGAAACTATCAGCCCATCTTTTATCGTGATGATCCTATCGGTTCGGTAGGCTAGCGCCTGATCGTGAGTCACCACAACAATGGTACGCCCTTGTGAATGCAATTGTTTGAACAGCTTTTCTATTTCCGTCCCCGAGTTTGAATCCAAAGCACCGGTAGGTTCATCCGCGAGCAAGATCTGAGGATCGTTGACCAGCGCACGTGCAATGGCGACTCGCTGCTTTTGCCCACCAGAAAGCTGGCTTGGCTTATGATGCAAACGCTCACCTAACCCCACCTGTTCAAGTAAGTGCGCGGCTTTTTTCTTCCGCTCTTTGGCACTTATCCCCGAATACACTAAGGGCAGTGCTACATTATCCAGAGCAGTAGCATATTCAAGTAAATTAAAGCTCTGAAATACAAAGCCAATTTTCTGGTTACGAATAGCAGCCAATGCATTGGGGGTTAATGACGACACGTCATCAGAATCCAAATTATATTCTCCGCTTGTCGGTATATCTAAACACCCCAACACGTTCATTAATGTAGATTTTCCTGAACCAGATGGACCCAGAATAGACAAGTACTCACCTTTTTCTATACGAAGATCCACACCATCCAACGCCCTGACTTCGGTTTCTCCACTAGCATAGTATTTACAGATTTTCTTCAGTTTTACCAAAGGACTATCAGACATTTTATTTCCAAAACTTTCGTTATTATTCACTGTGAAGAGCCTCCAAAGGCGATACGCTAGCGGCACGATTTGCTGGTAGCCAAGCCGCCAACACACCAATCACCATCAAAGAACTGACTACAACACTCACCACAATGAAGGACAATTCTGGTACGGGTTTACCTAAGTCTTCGTACACCATATTTCCCTCCAGATTCAGCGCACTGAATAGTGACACCACCGCAAAAGTCAGTAACAGCCCCAATCCGCCACCAATCAACATGGTCATGATGGATTGTGTAAGGTAGTGCATTCGAATCGCCATTGGGGTTGCCCCAACTGCCATCCTGACGCCAATGTTGCGTGTCGCCCCTTTGACCATGGCATACATAATGTTGGCAATACCAATACCCGCCACAACCAAAGTCAGCAGCCCCACAAGCCCTAAAAAGCTTTGTAAACCAACTAAAAACTGGCGCATTGTCTTTTGATTCAGATACATGTCGTCTACTTGGATAACTTGCTCATCCTGTAAGGACGCACCGTGTTTGCGTATAAGTATTTGACGAATCACGCTTGCAAGCTGAACTCTGTCGACTGACTTTTTCGGTTGCACATTGATCGCACGTACGGGTTCGTGTGGATGAAAGCGCTTCCAACTAGCCAAAGGAACAAAACTGGCGTAATCAATAGAGTTGCCCTGTTCAATACGAGCACTGTTTTTTGCCAGTACCCCCACAACGGTAAATGTCTGAGAACCAACTTTAACGGTTTTACCAACGGGATCGGTATTTAGCTCCACCGAGGCAAACCAGTCCATTTCTACGCTGTCATTAAATAATTCAGCTGCTGCCAAATACCCCAATACAATGACGTTACGCAGTTCATCTTCATCATTAGGATTTATCCAACGACCTCCTGCTAATAGTTCGAACCCCACTTGGTTTGCATACTCCGGTCGAACTGCAAGGGGCTGGGACCATATCGTGCGTTTTTCAGTCTGTAGATTTTCATCCCATCGAGCTGTAGGTAGAGCACGTTCAACAGTTGGCAGCGCAGCAATTATGTCAGCGTCCTCTAATTCCAGATCCAGTGCTTTGCCTTGAAAAAACTGGTTGTTGTTGACGGTTGCAATCCCTCCGGTAACGTAAATAAGCTGACCGTTTCCCCGTTCAGCCGTACTGATCACCCCTTGTCGAATGCCCTCCCCTACAGACAACATCACACCAATGCATAGTGTCGACCAAGCCACCGCGAGAATCGTCAGCCCAAGCCTCAACTTTTGTGCTGCCATTTCCTGAAAGATCTGTCTCATTGGTAATTGCATGTTTACCCCCTCGAACTTAGCGCGATAACGGGAGTTAAACGGGCCGCTTTTCTCGCAGGAAAAAACGACGCCAGTAGCGCCATTGAAATTACGACGCTAGACGATAAAGCCACTGAACTTGCAGTGATGGTTGGAATGCCAATCCACTCAGGTAATAGGAAGTGGTTTGTTTCAAATAGCATCACGACACCATAGGAGACAAGCAGACCAACAACCGCACCAGTGAGTACGAGTACCAGACCTTCTGTTAAAAACTGAATCAGAATGGCTCTTTGAGTAGCCCCGATGGCTAATCGTACACCTATTTCATTGGTGCGTTCAGTCACCGACAAGAACATAATATTTGCAACCCCTAATGCCCCTACAGCCAGAGTCATCGCACCGCTTATTCCCAAAAAAGCTTGAATGGCTCTCAGAATGCTGTTGAAAGTTGCAACGCTTCCGCTGTAATCCGGCATGCCGAGCGTCTGATGGTCCGACGGGTCAAACTGCATTTTAAGTGCAAAAAAATTCAGAAGTTGTTGACGAAGTTGACCTGCACTCACCTCAGCTGTTGGCTTTACTAATAAACGGCTAGGATTGCCCGACCAGATATCCAAGTATGTAGATCTCGGAATCATTACCTTACGGTGCTCACCAAAAGATTGGGTTGCATCTTCTCGATTTAGGACTCCAATCACTTTAAACGGAATACCAGAGATTTTTATAAACTCACCCACCTGGATACCGCCCATCATGGCAATAGCCTCACCAATAATGACCACCCTTCGGTGATTAACCTGGTCTAGTGGTGAAAAATTACGTGAGCCCGGCTGAAACTTCAGATAGGACAATGGAAAATAATTCTCATCTACCCCAACAAGAAAACTGGTCAGTTGATGCCCTTGCAAATTGGAGATACTTGCATCCCATTGCTCATATACCACGGCAAGGCGATCAATGTAGACAGCCTTTGAGAGCTGCTCTAATGTGCTTTCCTGAAAGTGCACTTCGCGACCAGAGGGCAATCCATTCCAAGGCTTACCGGTTTGCGATGGCCAGACTACCTGGGTATCACCAGCCAGTTGTGAAAACATCTGGCTTTGTTGGCGATAAAAGCCTTCACCCAGTGCAATTAACACCACCACAGCGATCACACCCCAGGCGATGGCAAGAATAGCTAACAGGCTTTTAATTTTATGAGCTATCAGAGTCTGCCAAGTTTGGCTAAGTAGAGAATTCATGATTCTAGAGCTTGAGAAATCAACATCATAGTATCGTCGTCCAACTGACCAGCAATGGCGAGTAGCGCAACTCTCTGACGCCAGTACTGATATAGATTGTTTTTTAGTTTATGCCTAGCGTCATACAGCTCATTGTGTGCATCGATGAGTTTTGATGTGTCGCTCATCCCCGCGTCATACAGTGTCTGCTGCATTTTCAGTACCTTTTCTCGAGAGCCAATCAGAGTTTTGGACGCCAACACCTGCTGCCATTTGATCTCGACCTGAGAGTGCGCGAGTTGCACCTTTTTTCGAATGTCGATTTCTAGCTTTCGCATATCCAACTCAGCATCTCGGACGCTGAGAGACGTGGCATCAACTTTGTTTTGTATGGTTCCGTTAAGATCAATTGGAATGCTTAAGCTCAACCCAGCATTAACGTCATTATCAGATAAATCTGAAGTACTCTGACTAGCACCAAAGTTGCCAGTCAACTTAGGATAATAGCCACCTATTGCAGCCTCTTTATCATGTTTCCGAGCTTGTACGATTTGAGCTGCAATCAAGAGTGCCGGGCTGCTATCTTTTGCCAGCTCAATCCAGTCCGACTCAAACTGCACAAGCCTTTCAGGTTCGTTCAATGAATCGTTGCGTATTTGATCTACTTCATCCACCTGACGAAGAATCAAGGCATCCAGCTCTAATCGCATTTGAGCAAGTTTAGACTGGTTAATCAGAATATTATTTTTGTCCGAAATTTCACTGGCAAACATTTGTTCCACATCGATAGACTTTACTCTCCCAGCTTTGTATCGCTGCTGGATAATGATCAATTGCTTGCGTGTTTCCTTCAATTTGCTTTCAACCAGTTGCAAATCTCCCTGCGCACTTGCCACATTGAGATAAGCCTCAACCAGTTGTTTAGCAAGCTTATTTTGGATTTTCACCAACTCAAGTTGGGAGATAATAACCTCCACTTCGTCACGGTCTAATTTTGCCCAAAGACTGCTATCCCAAATTGTCCAGTTGAGGGCTGTGTTTAAACTATAACTAGTCGAACTACCTTCACGCCAACTCGCGTCAGCCGAGACATTGAGTGAAGGCAATCTATCGCTGCGGCTTAACGCAAGAGCATTCTCCTTCTTTGCAATGGCGAGCGTAGCTTTCTCAAACTCCGGATTATTCGCTTTCGCCGCCTGCCAAGCTTCCTCAATCGAAAGAGCATGTACTGGACCAAATACCACGATACAGCTCAAGACCCATAGTCTTTTGTTAGCCATGTGGTACTCCCATCATACTCGCGTCAATGATCTCATCGGACTCACTGACCCCGCTCAATACTTCAACCAAAATGCCATCAGACATACCTAACTCAATCGTTTGAGTTCGGTATCCTGACTCGGATTCATCTTGTATCAGTACATGGGGAACTTCTCCTTCAAACTGTAGTGTTCGCTCAGGCACCACCAACACATTCTCTGCTGTTTTCAGCGTAATGGTTGCAGTGGAAGAAAAGCCTGAACGAAGCCTGACTGTATCAGGAATGACTAACTCGTCGACTTCAACCTCAAATCCGTTGTTAAAGCTCTTGGATTTGTTATCTGAGCCTGAGTGGGAATTCAGCTTTTCAGACTGTATTGCTACGTTAGAAAGCACGCCGTGAATTTCAGTATCAGGGAATGGAGCAATGGTAAGCGTAACAGGCATACCAGGAAGAAGCTTTGCTGCATCATGCTCACTCACACTGCCTTTGAATACCATCTGCTGTAAGTCTGCAATCGACATCATTTCCGTCGCTGTCTGATTGGATTCGGTAGAGATTATTGGCGCTCCTACCTCTACCTTTTTATTCAATATGGTGCCATTAATTGGGGAATAAATTATAGAAGTCAGCTGAGCGCTACCAACCGATGCTTCACCACTGCGAATCAACGCAAGGTTTTGTTTAGTCTGGAGCACTTTCGCTTCTGCGGATTTCAAAGCAGAACGCGCTTTCACATAGTCGCTGTAATTAGTTGGGATCACCTTCTGCTCGACAAGACTCTGCAAGTTGGCGTACTCCTGCTTGGCTGATTCCATTTCAGCTTCTGCTTGCATAAATGTCGTTGATGCTTCAGTCAGGTCCTGAGGTGTAGGGTTAGGCCTTACTTTAAGCAAAGGCTGACCTTCAGAGACACGGTCACCTACCTGAACATACAGTTCACCGACAATGCCGTTGATCTGAGATTTAATTGAAACGGAGTGCGCTGGGACGATGTTTCCCACAGCAACTGCATTTTTTTTGATTGTTCCTTTCTCTACGATCAGAATGGGCAGGGTTGGTGTATCTTGATTTGAATTGAGATATGAGTGTACCCCGTACCCTAAAAGGGCAATCACACTGATGAATAAGATCCAATACTTCACTGTTTATGACTTCCGAAAATTTTACAAAAAAATACACTCATCCGACCGAAAATCGGATGAATAAGTTCCCAAGTGGGAAATAAATCCTCAAGACATGAGGAAATAACGTTTGATATGAATAAAAACCTTAGAAATTCGAGTTATAATTCAATATTCATTTAGTCTCATTGTATTTTATCAAAGTAGAATTCAATAAAAATAAATTTGAATAACTCGCTATTTTCAAATGTTTTTGAAAGCAAAGCCCAAGCAATAATACACTGTATAAAATAAATAGTTAGATAATACAAGAATTTTACAACAATAATTAGTCGCTTATATAATTCAAGGTAAATACTTAATTACTATCAGGTAAAAAGTTCTGTAGTTGTATGACTGCTCATTCTATTCATGGAATGTTCCACTCACTGTGAAACAGTTAATCTGAGGGAGACATTGCTGCTCTCCCCCTACTGATACGCTAGCGTTTTTTAAACAGCGCTTAGTTTCAATCCAACAATTTTAGGATGCTGACCAACGCAACCATCGACTAACACAGCGAGTGATTTTCCAGAGGATTGAGACTCTAAAATCAGTGAGAAAAGGCGTTCTACAGCCTGAGGTTGTGTCACTTCAAAGTTAGAGGAAAACAAATACAAGCTCTCTTTCGACGACCAACGGCATCGTTCAGGATCATGAAACTGTTCGTTTTCAACGTAAAAGCCATGCTGGTCAGGTGCCCAGACAATATCTTTAACGGTTTGATCCCCATTCGTCCACGACGCGGCATAACTGAATATAGAGAACATAGAAAGAGCAAAAGTAGAAACCGTTTTTAACATAGTTGAAAATCCTGAGTTTAAAGGTGAGAAAGTCGTTAGAGACCCAACATAATAACCACTCTTTAGTATTATATGCGTACAATATTATAGGGGAACAATCCACACCTAAGACATAAAACACAAACGACCCTAAATTAGAACATCATCCTCCGTCTTAAAAATAAGAATATGAACAAAGATCAAATAATGTCTAGGTTAGGCATTGGTGAACGTTTTCAAATAATAAGAAATTCCAAATTAACTTGGTATAAATATTTAGGGGATTGAAACAAAGCAAAAAAATCATACAATGTAATTTTCTATAATAATCATTCATAAGTTTTCATATAAATTAATAGGACAACAAACTGTTAAGTTGTTTATTCCTTATTTTGATATAGCTCAACCAGCTATACAGAAACAGCCCATTACTTTTCACATGGAATGATAAAATCGACGTGATAGTGTTCGTCGTGCCTTACCCATGAACGTCTTTTGGAAAGCCGAATGTTTTCCTTGATGTATGGGCCGTAGGTGGTTTTGAATAACCCTGATTGCAGTTTGGGATCGAAAATAACGCGCCATAAATCATGACCTCGTTTTTTCGACTCTTTATGGAGCTCGACTAGATGGGCAGCTAGAGCAGTGTAGTCTATCTCTAAGTCGTCGTATCGTCCTTTCGCGTCCAACTCGATGTCGTACCCCAGCCTATTCAGTGGGTTCGTTGGTAAATGCACGGACTCTCCATCTTGATTGATCATGGGAGTCATGAAATCGACTGATAACCCATTACGATGGGTCTTATGAGGGCTAAATTTCCCGCCTTCTTCAAATCCCGTTTCGGCATATTTGAAGATTTTATCGGGGTGGGATTGCACTAAGTTTTGATACGCAGAGAGCATGATTTCACTGACTGAGGAATGCACATACGTTCTCCCTGCTGCGCTTGCGAGTAGGCTATAGGATTCGAAATTGTCGCCATACAATGGCAATTTTACCCCGTTCTCCAAATACCCATTCGACGTGGTTCCATAACACGTGCTCGGTTTGCTCATTGAAGGAAAAGCGAAGGTTGCCAGTAAGAGCCCTAAGATGGTTTGTTTCACTACTTTACCGCATTGAAAATTCAATTTATCTTCCAACTTTGCCTGAGTCGAGACATCAGAACAAAATGAAACTCCGGGAAAAGAAATACATTGTGACCAAACACAAAAAAAGCACCGTTCAAGTGCTTTTTTTGTGTCTTGTTACCTTTATTTGGGTGCCAATCCCATTTCATCTAGCCGCATTAAAATTTCCGTTTTTCTGGATTTAGCGATAACGCGCCAATCAACGTTTTCTTTAGCGCCCATAATGGCATAAATGGAGTTTAAGCCCGTTCCTTTCACTTTGGTTTTAAGTCGCGCGTAAAGCTCGTAGCTGTCGGTATTAAGAAAGTCTTCGACTGAATGAACATCGACTTGCGCAAGGATTTCTTCACTCTTTGGCCCGAACCCTTTTAGATCTCTCAACCTTTCCATGTATATGTTCCTGCTTGCTATTTTACTTTTGGTGGTCACTAGAATCGAGAAGGTATACCACATCGCTGTGTCAGGTTCTGTCAGTGACTCCGCTAAAGCGCAGGAACAGGGCTCATTTCCATTCAAATACGCCGTCTTTCACACTGCAGTTTGCAACCACATCGGCACTGTTTTCAATGTAAACCTGCTGAGAGGCGGAAACATCGTAGGTGAGATATTCTGAGCACTTCGCGCTCTGACCTGTACCTATGACTACTTTTGTTCCCGGCTTTAAATTACACGTCACCAGCTTATCCAATGGCGACCATTGATAACAAATCTCATAGTTTTCGCGGTATTTGGCGACATTTCCCGCAGGAACTTCATGTGCCCACCATTGGCCAAATTGGCTGTATGGATTCGTACTATTCCATGCTCGGAAGAGCGTAACGTTTGAGACTTCCTTGCTCATGTACACTTTACCTTGGCACAACTTACCTTCTTCAGGTGCTCCTAACGCGCTTTCTAGTAAAGCTGTATCTTCCACTGCTTCAAAGTGATCAGCGAGATGTGCAGGCAGCTCTACGCTTCCTTCACATGTAGCTGGAGTGAGTGGTGCTTTTTCAACGTTTTGCTGGTTCACACACCCAGCCAGCATAAGAATAGAGACACCTGCAATGGCAACTTTCATTAAACAATCCTTTGATTTGTCGGTAAACGGCAAAGTGTACATGGTATGAAACTGATGTCATCTATCTAAAGAAATGAACATCGTGATGCTCACATTCAGTACTTTTTCCTTTCACAAAGCGCACTCAAAGGTGCTGGCTAAAAGGGAGATTGTATGGTTTCGCGCACCCATTTATGTCGAGCGGAGTGGCTGTTTTGCTGGTGCCATAGCTGCACAATGGAATACGGGGCAAGATCAACAGGTGGAGGGCATTGAGCCAAACCGTTAAAGATGGATTCTGAAAGTCGAGAAGGCATGGTAGTAATGATGTCAGTGCCACGAATTAGACTAGCCAGTACATTAAAAGAACTGGTTTTAATCGCGATTTTCCGTTCCTTACCGCGAGCCACTAGCTGGTTGTCGGCCTCAGTCTTTTTTATGTCTCCCAACACAATGATGCCGTGTCTTGCATTGCAATATTCCCCTACACTGCTTGGCGCACTGCGATGGCTTGGATCGTAATAAACAACATCAAAATCTGAAATCAAACGCTTTTGACGTATATCAGTGGCGTCGATATCAATGTCTGGGTTTATTGCAAGATCCGCCACTCCTTCCCTCAGTGCGGTTGGAATATCCAAACCAGAAATCGCGTGAATAATTCGAATCGTCAGTTCAGGTGCTTGCTGCTGAAAAAGAGGAAAGACGGGCTTTAAGATATGTTCGATTTCGTAATCATTCGCCATGATCGTAAATTCCCCCTTATCAGTAGAAGGATCGTAAGTCATATCTGTCGACATGGCTTCTAACTTGGCAAGGACTAATCTTGCATCCAGCGCCACTGTATCTGCTCTTTCAGTGGGGATAAGCCCTCTCCCACTTCGAACAAACAGTGGATCATCCAGAATTTTTCGGAGCCTCTCAAGTGCATGGCTGGCTGAAGATTGATTAATGTTCAAATGCTGGGCAGCCCGCGATACAGACTGAAAATCGTAAATGGCGAGAAATTGCGTCAGCAACTTGCCATCTATCGCTAAATAATCGGTTTTGTGCATATTACCTATTCATATGGTCATATTGTTCGCCATTCAGACAGTCAATAGGATGTGTTTTCTCCCAGGAAGATAAGAAGGAAGACAAAATGTCTAAAAAACTCATACTATCAAGTCTAATTATGGCATCCCTTTCAGGTGCTGCTGTTGCTCAAAATTCACAAGCGATCGTTTTCCCAGGTGAATTTAATGAACAACAACGTTCGATTCAATTTCCTCAACATTCTCAAGCACAAAAAAATGCCATCGTTTTCCCGAGCCGTTCTTATGCAGTTCAATCTTATAAGGGTCGCTATCAACAATCTAAGGCTCGTCAGGATTTCTTCCAAACAATGGAGTCGGTACATGTTGCTGAAGGTTTCTATACAGACACGTTGATCAACAGAGATTACAACACTTACTACGACTACATTGGTGAAGTTTACGTTCAGCATGCACCTGATTACCCAGATGGTGCCGAACCACTACGCGTCGAGCTCTTGAAGTATCTAGACGACAACCCAAACATTGAAGTAGACATTCTGCGAACAATTGCAGAAAAAGAATACGTTGCCATTCACTCGGCATGGACGAACAACGGCAGTACAGATGTTTATGTTGATATCTGGCGTGTCGAAGATGGTAAATTGGTTGAGCACTGGGATCACTATCAAGGCGTAGAGCCTAGCACAGAGCTTTCGGGTCCTGAGGTTGATGTGTACGCAAGACAGAACCAAGATCTCAATCGCACAAAAGCGCTTCGAGTTATCGATACCTACAACAACCTCAACGATCTAAAAGATGTGAGACGTTTTGTCGGTGCTAACTTCGTTGGGCACACACCTGAAGCGCAAAATGGTAAAGCAGCCTTTATCAACCACCTTCAAGGTATGGCGCAAAATGGGAAGCGTTTTGTCCGTACACCCGCTCAAACCATTGCGATGGGTGATATGGTACTTGTCCATTCCAAGCAGGTGGATCGTGATATCGAAAACGATCTAGGTACGGGTTACATCGATATTTTCCGTTTCAATAATCAAGGGGAAATTGTTGAGCAGTGGAGCGTGGAACAAAAAGTGAAACCTGTCGATGAACGTTACAATATTAACGAAATCTTTGCTTACCCTTACCGCTGGTAATCGTTGGTAACTCGTTAGTCTATATGCCTAAACTCGACTTAACGGTCAGGTAACGTCTCTAGGGGGAAAGGATACCCCCGCCCTTCAATCAGAAAAAATTTTCTTTTTCCGTTCATTTCCTTTGACATCGACTCAAACACTGTATAAATATTGAAATGAAGCACAAATCTATTCACTTTTGCTTCCTTTGCCTAGCCCAACCTTTGTTTTCGTTTAAGGAAAAACCATGAGTTCTAGTCCCATTCTGAGCCAGTCCCTAATTGTAAGTGGGCGCGATATTCCCTTGAAAGAGCTGTTGTTTGCTAAACGTGTTCTCGATAACTACATGTTAATTGCTTTAGACAATAGCCCAGCCGAGCTTCTTGCCGAAATGAAAGAAGCCGTACACAGCGTTGACTATTTCAAAACAGAAACTGATCCATGTGAAGCGCGTAACGCTGTAAGCAAAATGCTTAAAAGCGTTGAGCAAGCCTCTTCTTTTGATCAATTTAAAGAACTGGCTTCCAAGCCTTCTCAAGCACTTCATGAGCTCATCGAAGATAGAGCACAACTGATAAAACAAGAAAGAGATTTGCTGCGCGAGTCTGGATATAACGTATCTAAGATTTAAACGGCACTCGTGTATTCAGTCTGCCGGCTCAAAACAGTTTGCCAGCTCAAAGCAGTCGTCAGCTCAAAAGTAAGTATCATGAACAAAGAAAGCCAGCTTCATCAAAACGAAGCTGGCTTTTTGTATAGACAGATTAAGTGAGAGAATCGTTACTCCGCTTTAATCGTCACGGTTACGCCAGAGCTGGCGCGATAACCATTTACCCCTATATGCCACTTTCCTGCTGCAGGTGAATTGATCACACAAGTTTCTGCATTACCATTACGCCATGGGCGGCAATTGTATGAGTTTAGAGTAGGTTGAGCGCCTTTTCTTACATACAAATCCACATCCCCTTGCCCACCAGATGTGGTGATGGTCAGCGTTTTATAACCACTGGCGAGTTCCTGAACGTGGTGCTGCCATCCGCCCTGCGCTACGCTCACGTTTGTAAGGGTTTCATTGATTGGGTCTGGTCCGCCGGTAGGCGGTGGTGTCGTACCTCCTCCCCCATAAACTTCTTGCAGCGCAGCGATATCATGCTCCGTTAAGCGCTGACGTTGCCCAAGTTGGCTATTGGGTACTGATGGATCCTTAGACGATATAGTGACTCGACCATTTCCAAACGCACCCGAAGAATAATGCATGATAGAGCGAACATCATATGGACCAACCGATGTTGTCACCGCTCCCTTCTTCTGGAAATTATGCTCTTTACCTTGCTCAATATTATTCCAATGAATATTCACATACTGATCGCGGTCGGCACGCGATTGTTCATGCCAAAAACCCAACGCATGCAAAAATTCGTGAGCGGCAATGCCTGGTGTTCCGCAGCCTCGACCAATAGATAAGTTTTGAGATCTCCCTGTATAACCAACCTGTGAGTAACAACCGTTATCGCGAATAATGCGTACGTAACCTGCTTGATTGGTTCTTTCAACAAAACGGACTTTGGATACATTTTCTATCCAACGCATTCCTTCCTTAATAGAAGTAACATCATGGGCAGGAATGTTGCTTGCGATGGTGTATGGAACAACACCATTTGGCCACTTAGCGTGACCACTCCACGATGCATATCCCGTCACTTCACCTTCATCAGCAAAACGCATGGGCTGAACACCCAAGTTCTGAACATCTTTGGCATTACCCAGTATGATATCGCCTTGGAAGACAGCGGTGTTACCGTTTTCTAGCGCTTTAACATCGTAAGAAACAAGATCATTTGTTCCTATAATATGAGTTTGCTGAGTATCGATAGTCGGTACACCTGCATTCACATCGGTTTCACTTGCTGCAAGAGCAATGAGTGGAGTCATCGCCAATGCGGATATTGGAATTACTACGTTAAGTTTCATTATTATCTCCATATATTTTAGATTCCACTTCCAATTAAAATGTCTAACATAAATAGATTCATAAAAACGAAAGCCACGAACAACCCAGTTCAAAAGGATTCCGTAACTTGAATAAATATGAATATTTAGCATTACACAACTCATACAGGCACCCGCTCCCTAAATAAGAACTTGTGCTTTGTATAATAAAAAATGAAGTGGTCGTAATAATATGATTGGAGGTTTTTATAAATGCAAATAAACAAATCCGCATATTTCATCCGAATTATTTAAAATTTATCATGGAGGAATGGATATCACGAATGTGATTTAATTGAATAAGATATTTCTTAAAATCGAGTATTAATCTTTACTAAAAAACTTGTAAGGAAGACCAAGTGAAATCAATTT